>NZ_AQUZ01000046.1 GCF_000372465.1 Kribbella catacumbae DSM 19601 | reverse complement strand
CACCAAGAACGACCAGTGGCTCCACACCCGGATGGCCGGGCTGAACCTGCGCCGCCTGCTCAACCTCGGCCTCACCCGCCACGGCGAAAGCTGGAACCTAGCCTGACCAGCACCCCCCGGGACCTGTCCACAGCCCCCAAGCGCCGCTCACACGCCCCATCACCGCATCCGCGCGAAGAACAACCACGCTACCGACCCCAGCGAACCGACCCACCACCGCACACACAGGCCCCTCCCGCGCTTCCCGCCCCCAAACCTCCCTTGTTCAGCAGGCTCCTAGGGCGGCGGAGGCGCCGAGCTTCAGGGAGGTGCGGGCGGTGAGGGCTACGAGGTAGGTCGCGATGGCTCCGACGGGCATGGCGATGCCATAGCCGGCGAGGAGCCCTGCGAGCAGGGCGGCGGTCACGACCGCGGGGTGATAGGCCTCCGCACTCGGCCGGTCTGCTGCTGGACCCGCACCGAACGAACGGTGGAGGTCAAGAGCAGAAGGGCTTTCGTCGTGGTCATACCCCGATGGTGCAGTTCTGCGGGTGCCGTGGGCAACTGGATTTAGAGCTGGTGGGCGTGTGCCTTGGTGGGCGCAAGGAAGAGGAGAACCGGGCGGCCGGTGTTAGGGAGTAGGTCCGTGTAGGTGTGGAGTTGGGGCGCGTAGTGGGAGATGCGGGCGTCGAGGGCTTCGGCGGGGATCGCGTCGGTCTTGTAGTCGACGATGATCAGGGTGCCGTCGTCCTCGCGGTAGATGAGGTCTACGAAACCCTCCAGAACGGTGCCGTCTGGTTGGAGTGTGCCTACGTAGGACTCGCGCCAGTGTTCGCGGGCGGCGGCTCGTTGGACGACTTCTGAAGACAGGGCTGAGCGGACGAGGGCGGTGACCACCTCGGCGTACTCGACTACGCCTTCGGCCATGCACTGTGCTGAAACGGCTGCGTCCAAACCGGCGCCGGTGGACAGGTCTACTACCTGGAGTACGCCGTGGACTGCGCGGCCGATCGCGGTGCCGTAGCGGCCCTTGGACCAGGGTGGGAGCTCGACGTCGCGTGCGGCCTTGGCGGCGCCGGGGTCTGCGCCTTGGAGAGCGACGTCGGGCCCGGTGCCTTCGAGGCCGGAGGCGCTCTGGGCGGAGCGTTTGCGGCTGGCCTGGCGGGCATCGGTCATTCGCGCTTCCCACTCGGCGCGGTTGACCGGCGGGCGTACCGGTTGCGCCGAGGTGTCGGTCTCGGACGACGCGGTGACCTCGGGGCCGGTGAAGAGGGTTGGGCTGGCCGCGGTTGAAGCGTCGGCGGAGGCGAAGAGCTCCGCGTTGCTGGAGTGGCGGCGGTTGCCTGAGCGGTGGAGGGACACGACCAGGTGGTCGCGGGCGCGGGTGGCGGCGACGTACAGAAGGCGGCGGCGTTCGTAGTCGTCCATCTGCTCGTCGACCGGTTGGACGAGGTCGAAGTCCTCGGTCTGGACGGACGACTTGAGCTTCACCGCATAGCCGCCGTCGGTCGGCCAGAGGACCTGTACTCCACGTTGACGGTTCGGGGCGGCGGTCATGCCGGAGAGGATGACGATCGGGAACTCCAGGCCCTTGGCCGCGTGGATCGTCATCACCCGTACTGCGTCCGCGTCCGTCTCGGGGAGGATGGCCTCGGCTACCCGTGACGCCTCTTCGCCTTGGTGGGCGGCCCAGGCGAGGTACGAGCGGAGGCCGCCGTGTTCGACCTCTGACCAGGCGCGGGCTTGGTCGACGACGAAGCGGACTCGGCGCCAGGCGTCGCGGGCTCGGGGGCCCGTTGCGGCGACTTCGAGCATGCGGCGGTCGGCGACGATCTTGGCCAGTACTTCGCTGGGTGTCAGCCACCGGCAGGCGTAGTACGTGCGGCGGAGCCACTCCATGGCTTCGCCGACCGGGTGGGTGAGAAGGGCGTCGGGAACTGGTGCGGTGAGGTTGAAGGTGCCGCCGGATCGCTTCCAGGTGAAGAGATCGTCGTCGCCGCAGCCGAAGAGAGGTGAGCGCAGGGCGGTCACCAGGGCGAGCTGGTCGCTGGGGTCGCCGAGGGCTCGGGCGCAGGCGAGGAGGTCGCGGACTTCGGCTGTTTGGTAGACGAGTGAGCTGGCCTCGGCGCGGTAGGGGATGTCGGCGCGGTCTAGGGCTTCTTCGAGGAACGGGAGCGAAGTACGGGCGGGGACCAGTACTGCGATGTCGCCTGCGCCGGCTGGTCGCCAGGATTCGGTCTTTTGGTCGTAGACCTGCCAGTTGGTGCGTAAGGCCTGGTCGATGACGGCGGCGACGTCTGCTGCTTCGCGTTCGCGGAGGACGGAGGCTTGCGCGCGGGGGAGGTCGTCGTGGGGCTCGGCGCCGAGGATGGTGACGGCGGGGCCGCCGGGGTGGGGGTCGGACCCCGTGCCGGGGTCGATCGTGCTCGAGGGGCTGCCGTCGTGGGAGTCGAGGTTGCTGTAGTCGATGGTCCCGGTGGATGAGAGCTGCTCCGTGGGGTCGGGGACCGAGGAGAGGTGACGGCGGAGGGGGATGACGCTGGCAAGCTGGGTGGCTTCGGCAGGCGCCTCGGTTGATGCCTCGGGCAGGGCGTCGTCGGTTGGCTCGGCGGCGGCGTGGTCGGCAGCGTCGGGTTCGTCGTCGGAGAAGTCGAGAAAGGAAAGCTGGTCGCCGCTCACGGGCGTGGTGTGGTCGGTGAGCGGGGCCGGTGGGGTGGTGAGGTCGGCGACCGGGGTCCGCGGGGTGGTGAGGTCGGAAACCAGGTTCGGTGAGGTGGCGTGGTCAGGCGTGGTGGACGAAGGCGAATCGTCTTCAGTGCTGAGGGAAGGCGCTGGTCCGGGCGCGACTGCGGTGGGCGTTGTGCGCGGCCCGATGTCGGATGGCGCTGTGCTCGGCGTGGTGGGGGAAGGCGGTGTGGTGAGGGAGGGCGTGGTGGTGGACGGGGCTGCGCCTTGTGTGGTGAAGGAGGGCGTGGTGGTGGACGGGGCTGCGTTCTGTGTGGTGAGGGAAAGCGGTGGGTCTGCGGGTGGGCGGTGGGGGGAGAGGGGGTGGTAGGTGGGTTGGGCGGCGGGTTCTGGGGTGATGAGGGTGGTGAAGACGGTGTTGATCCAGTTGAGGACTGGGGGGACCGTGCGGAAGTTGGTGGTGAGGGTGACGGTGTCGCCCAGGAGGTCTTGGGCGGTTAGGTAGGTGGCGATGTTGGCGCGGCGGAAGCGGTAGATCGACTGTTTCGGGTCGCCGACGACGAAGAGGCTGCCGTCGGGGATTTCGATGTCGCGCCAGTCGAGGGCGTCTGCTTCGGCGCCACCGGCGATGCGGACTGCCAGTTCGATCTGGATCGGGTCGGTGTCCTGGAACTCGTCCAGCAGCAAGCGTTGGTAGCGGTCTTGGAGTGCCGCGCGCACAGAAGGCTCGCGGCGCAGCAGGTCGCGGGCGAGGACCAGGAGGTCGTGGAACTCCAACCGGCCTTCCGCTCGACGGAGTTCTGCGGACTCCAGCACCCGGACGGCAAGCCAATGAGAAAGATGCCGTAGGCAAGCATCCAGGAGTAGCTCGACCAGCGAGCCGGCCACGTCGACGACCTCGGCGCAGTCGCCGCGCAGCTTGGCGATGTCGGGCCAGTTCTCCTTGCGGCCGATCCGGCCGACCTTGAGGTTGCGAAGGCTCTGCAAGTACGCGAGCTGGGTCTCCTGGTCCGTCGCGGCTTCGAGCATCACGCCGAGGTTGTGGATCTGGCGAACCTTGCCCAGCATCCGGTCCTCGGCATCGAGGCATTCCGTGGCCGCCGAGCCGATCTGCGCCGCCGCGGCGACCAAACCGGTCAGGTCCGGCATGGCGACCAGTTCGGGCGGGTCGACCAACACCCGGTCACCGATCAAGTCCCAGTCGTTGCCGAACAGGCGGGCCAACGAGCGCAGGTGTTTCAGCTCCACGCCGACGGCCATCGCGAGGAGCAGTGGCTCGGCGATGGAGTCGTCGTCCAGCAACTGCTGCTGCAGCTCGGACCAGCGTTCCTCGAAGGCGACGGACGAGCCGACCTCGTCCAGTACGTCGATCAGCGGCGGCAGCCCGGCCTCGATCGGGTGCGCGAGCAGGATCTGTTGCGCGAACGAGTGCAGCGTCCCGATCGACGCCGAGTCGAGGTCGTCGAGGGCATCATCGGCCGCTGCCCTGGCCGGACCTTTCCGTGCTTTCTCGAATTCCACCCGCAGCCGATCGCGCAACTCCGCGCCGGCCTTCTCGGTGAACGTCACGGCCGCGATCGTGCTCAGCGGTACGCCGTCGCGCAGTACCAGTGTGATCACGCGATCGACCAGGGCGTGCGTCTTGCCCGACCCCGCGCCGGCTTCGACGAAGAGGGTCGATGAGGTGTCCGAGTTGATCCGCTCGCGGGCGTCGGCGTCCAGCAGTTCATTCATCGAGTGCCACCTCCTCGAACGCAGGCAACGCGGTCGGGTCGATCAAGCGCACCAACCGCTCCAGCGTCGGATCGTGGCGTTTGCGTTCCCACCGAGCCCGTACTTCGCTGTGGCCGATGCCATCCGGGTTGCAATAGGGACATTGCACCCAGAGGAAGTCGGGGATCTCGGGGGCCTTGGCCGGAAAGCAGCCGGCCGCGATCGACGACACGATCACGTCGAGGGTGTCGACGTACCGGGCGGCGACCTCGGTTGTCAGCGGGACCGGGATGCGACGGCCGCCCTTTCGGACGAACCAGTACGACGCTTCGACCGGCGTTGACGGCTCGCCCAGCCGGGCGCGTGCGGCGTACGCGTAAACCGGGAGTTGCAGCTTCGTCCCCGCGGCCACCGGGTCGGACTCGATCGCCTCGTACCGCGAGAAGCCGCCGGTCTTCACATCGGTGACGTAGATCGTCCCATCCTTGCCCAGGTCAACCTTGTCGGCCGAGCCGCGCAGCAACACTCGACCTGACGGCACCGGAATCTCCACCGGCGGCTCACCATCGAACCCGAACCGCAGCTCGCTCGCCACCACTGACGCGTCATGCGCGGCACGCCATCGCTCATCATCGGCCAGCAGCACCAGCAAATCGCCGAGGATCCGCAATCGCTCCCGCTGCCACAACCGCGGATGCCCAGTCAGCCCTTCGGCCTCGAACCGGTCGGCCAAGTCAGCGCCGATCGCCAGCAACAGCGACCGCTGCTCGTCGGTCCAAGGCTCGCCGAACCCCGGCAGCGAGCCGCTCAACCGGCTCACGAACGCGTCCAAGCTGTTGTGGATCAGGTTGCCCACCTGCAAAGGCGAAATCACCAGCAGATCCTCGGGCGCCTCTAACGGCTCCACCTGCAGCAGCCGCTCGACGAAGTACGCATGAGGGCAGGTCGCATACGACTCCAGCGACGTCGGCGACGCGATCCGGTCCTCCAGCGCGTAGTCCGGCAACCCCGGTACGCCGGACAGGTTGCCGTCGAAGCGTGTGAAGGCGTCACTGGCACGCGAGCGCAGCAACAGGCGAGCCCGGTCGACGACGTCATCGGCCAGCGTCAGCCCGGCGGTCAACGCGCGCACTCGCCAGTCCTGTTCGGTCGCGGGCAACGTTGTCGTGGTCAACGATCCGGCGTACGACGCCGAGGTGAGCAGCAGGTCGCCGTACGAGGCCTGGTCCCATTCGGTTGCGGCGAGTGCGTGGTCGCCGGTCAGCGAACGCAACGTCCCGAGCAACCAACGGGTCGGCAAACGCCGGCTCGATCGGCGCAGGTTGCCACGAGGGAACGACGCCACCACACGGGACGAACCAGATGAGAAGGCCACCAGCAGATGCCGTTGCTTTTCGTCCAGCCGATCGCGGAAGGACGCGAGCTCGGGCGCCGCCGCCTCACGCACTCGGTGGGGGAGCAGCGCATCCTCATGCACCCTGCCGGGATACAGATCCTCCGACAACCCGACCACGAACACGACATCCACCGACAGCCCGACGCTCGCCGACAAAGGCGCCACCAGTACGCCGGTGCCGAACGTCCCGACGCGGGGCAGCGACTGCTGCAACTCCAGATCGAGCACGTCCCGCAGTACGGACAAGCTGGCCGGGGTCCCGAGCTCGTCGAGCGTGGACAGGCCGCGCAACGATCCCTCGACCGCGACGGCTGCGTATTGCTCCTCGACCGGCAGGTTTGACGGATCGCCGAGCAGCGCCTGGAAAAGCTCAAGCACCGCCGTGGCCAGCCCTGACCAGGTCCCCAGCTCAGCAGCGCCGAAGAGCCGCCGCCGGAGCTCGATCGCAAACTCGTGCAGCCTTTGCCCGTTGTCTGCGTTGTACTGCGCTCGCCGGATCACCCCGGCGATTGGGTCCTCCGAGGCCTGCTCCTGCTCGGCCGTACGCCGTTCTGACTCCACATAGCGCCTGAGCCGCTCATCCCAGTCGTCACCGCGAACCACGCCGGCGACCCGCGACAGCCGCTCCCATTGCGGCACGGGAATCCGCTCGCCGGCGAAGTCACGCGTCGGCGCGTTGGCCAGTGCGCGGAACAGGTCGGCCCGCGGTAGGTCGTGATCGACGAGCGCGAGCACTTCCAGCAGTGTGCGGGCGATCGCGCGTTCGTGGACTGGTCGCGTGCCGGGTCCGTTGACCTCGATCTTGGCGGCGGCCAGGTGCTCGTGCAGGAGGCGTGCGTACGGCGTCGCGGCGGAGTACAGGACTGCGATGCGATGAGCGGGCGTTTGGTTCAAGGACGCGACTACATCCCTGACGACGCAGCGAATCTCGTCGTCCGCATCGGAGGCGTTGAGCACCTCGGTCGCGACGGGGTAGTTCTTGGAGATCGAGGTCGGCAGGTCGATCCCGATTCGTTCCAGCGAGCGCCGGACGGCCCGATCGGCGCGGCGTACGTCGGTCAATCCGACGATCACTGTCAGGTCGGCGGCGGCATCGCCGAGCGCTGAGACGAATCCTGCCTCGGCCTGGGTCAGCTCCTGGGGGAGGTAGTGCACTAGCGCGCCTAGCTCGGCCACCACGCCGGGCTCGCAGCGCGTTGACGCGGCATGCAGCAACTCGGTCTCGTCGTACCAGTCCGGCAGCAGTTCGTCGGTGATGTGCCGATGCAGGCGGACAAGATCGGGGCCGAGTGTTGAGGCGGTCGCCACCTTGTCGAGAGCGGTTGCTGACAGGTCGCGCAGCTCACGGTGGGCCGCGGCAAGCGCTTGGATGGTTGCCGGGTGATCGGCGACGGCTTCGAAGACGCCGGGTGCCTTTGACAGCGCAGTACGCCAGGTCGCTGCGACGATCGGGCGGGTGGCTGGTCGTCTGGGCGCGAGGGCGCCGGCGGCGAGCTGCTCGGCCAGACGTGGCAACGTCGCCAGGTAGAGCGCGCCGATGGTCGATCGGGCCAGAAAACGGCGTGCGGTGACGCCTGCCAGGTTGTTGGGGAGCAGCAGGGTGACTGGCTTCATCGGGTCGTTGCCCTTGAGCGAGGCGACGACCTCGCCGAGCTTGGCCAGCGCGGCCGCGCCGTACGCCGTGGTCTCGATCCGGGTTGCGCTCACCGTGCTCCCCTCCTGAATCCGGGCCAGGCTGACTGTCTCCCCAGACGCTAGACCACCCTGCCGACAAAAAGGCGAACCCCCAGCCAAGCTGTGGAAAAGCAGCGGTGGTTGAGGCCGGAGGCGTCCGTAGAAACGCCGTAGCGCTGCGGTGAGCGCGGTCGGCTCGGACAATGAAGGAATGATCAAGGAGAGCAGCGTCGCCCGCGCACTGCTGGTACTGGTCTTCGCGCCCTCCGGCGGGCTGTTCGGCAAAGCCGTGGCCGACGCCGCCTCCGGGCGGGAGTGGTGGCCTTGGCTGGTCGCGGCGCTGGTCTGGCTGGTGCTGTCCGGGCTGGTCTCGGTGGCGGTGTCGAGTCGTTTCGAAGACCGAAGATAATGCTCCGATGGCCGCCGCTGTGCACCACATCGAGATCTGGGTTCCCGAGCTCTCCCGCGCGCTGAACGACTGGGGCTGGGTACTCCGCCGGCTGGGGTGGAAGGACGGTGACGGCTGGCCCGGCGGCTTCAGCTGGAAGTCCGGTGTCGACAGCACCTATATCGTCGTCGAGCAGAGCCCCGCGCTGTCCGGCACCGTCCACGACCGGCTCCGCCCCGGGATGAACCATCTGGCCCTGAACGCCGCCAGCCGGGCCGAGGTCGACGCGATCGTCGCCGACGCGGCCGCCCACGGCTGGACCCTGATGTTCGCCGACCGCCACCCGTACGCCGGGGGCCCCGAGCATTACGCCGCTTTCCTGCATAACCAGGACGGCTACGAGCTCGAGATCGTCGCCCCCGGATAACCACGATCGGTTGGTGAGACTTCTGGTGCCTGGAGTGACGCACGGGACTGTTGGTGTGACATGGTTGGCAAAGGCATTTGGTTGGTCGCGGGGCAAAGGTGGAAGGACGGTGCTCGTGACGGAGCAGCCTGACGGGAAAACAGCGCCCACACCGCCCCCAGAGATTGCAGTGGTTCCGGAGATCCTGGAAGCACGGATCCGCGGCCTCCAGTTCGCGCTCGGGCAGTTGCTCGAGAATGCGCGCCAGCACACTCGCGGCGAGCATCAACGCGCCGTTCGGTTGCATCGTCAGCTACAGGCCGAGACGGTCACTGCCCGGCGGGAATCGCGAGGCCTGGTCGAGGCAGCCACCACTGAGGCACTGTCCGCAGCGGAGCCCACCGCGCGCCTGCTGGCCGACCGGTTGGCGCCTGGCCTGGCATCCATTCCCCCCAACGACGCCCGCTGGCGCTCGCGCCAACTCGTGGGCGCCGGCACCCCGTCGTACGTCCGAGTCGGCGAGCTAGATGCCGGTACTCCGGTAGTAGCGCCCCTATTGCGCACAAGCGGCTGGCGGGTGACCGCCGATCGCAACGAGTCGGCCCGCCGGCTGCTGCAGAGCGTTGCGCTGCGCCTGATCGCGGCGGCCGAGCCGTTCCGGTTGCGGATCGACGCGTTCGATCCGCGACTGACCGGGATGATGGGACTGCTCGGCCACCTGACCACGAAGTACCCGCAATTGGTGCCGAGGGCAACGCACACGGCGGACCAGTTGCACACGGTGCTGTCCGGGCTGGTCGACGTCTCCTCGTTGCGTGCCAGCAGGCAAGCGCAGCTGGGGCACAAGCACTTCGAGGACCTCGTCCGCGAGACCGGGCGGGTCACCGATCCGTACCGGCTGATCGTGCTGTTCGACTACCCCGCCGGCATCGACCAGCTGGCCCAACGCGACCTGGTCCGGCTGGCGGCGACAGGCGCGGATCGCGGGATCTGTTTCCTGGTCCACCACGACCCGACCAGCACCGCCGAGCACGAGGTCGACGCCCGGCAACTGCTCGATCTGCTCACACCCGTTGCCATCGCAGGAGAAAAGGTCGAGCTGGCGCAACTGCCGAACGTGCCGGCCAAGCTGGATCCGGCCTTCGACGCGAATGTTGCCGCGGGCATCTGTGATGTGGTCGCCGAGCTCGCGGAGATCGCAGTACTGCCGACGATCGAGTTCAACCGGACGCTGCCGGATCGATCGACCTGGTGGCAACCGGTCAGCGACGAGCTCAGCACCGTCATCGGGTACGACGACCGCACGCCCGCGCTGGTCCGATTGCGCAGCGGCAACCCGGCGCTTCCGCACGTGCTCGTCGGTGGCGCTGTCGGCCAAGGCAAGTCGAACCTGTTGCTCGTGCTGATCCACGGTCTCGCCGCGCGCTACGACCCGGCGGATCTGGAGATGTATCTGCTCGACTTCAAGCATGGCGTCGAGTTCTCGGCCCTGGGGCCGGCCGCGGAGCGCGAGCACTGGCTGCCGCATGTGCGGGTCCTCGGGGTGCACAGCGACAGGGCGTTCGGGCTCGCGGTACTGCGGCATCTGTCCGACGAGCTCGCGCGACGGAGCGAGATCTTCAAGTCGCACGGGAATGTCGCGGACATCGCCGAGCTTCCGGCCGGTCCTGATCGCCCGCCGCGCATCCTCGCGGTACTGGACGAGTTCCAGGTGTTGCTGGAGGACGATGACGAGCTTGCCGACGAGGCGGCCCGGTTGCTGGAGCGACTGGTGCGGCTGGGCCGGGCGTACGGCGTGCACGTGGTGCTCGCGACGCAGACGATCGAAGGCGTGAAGCGGTTGTCGACGCGGCGCGACTCGATCTTCGGGCAGGTGCCTTATCGCATCGCGCTGAAGACGACGCCGGCCGATGCGCAGGCGATCCTGCGGACGGGCAACACGGCCGCGGCCGAGCTGCAGTTCCGCGGCGAGGCGGTGCTGAACGCGAACTTCGGATCGCCCGACGACAACCAGCACGTGTTGGTCAGCTTCGCCGACAAAAAGGTGCTGGACGACCTGCGTCGTGAGCTGTGGGTGAGATCCGGTACTACGCACCCGCCACGCGTCTTCCACCTAGCCGAGCCGGCGCGGCTGGCCGATAGCGCCGCCGCCGTCCAGCCTGAGCTCGGACGGCCGTGGACGGGGTTGCCGATCGCGGTGACGGAGGAGCCGGTGTCGGTGGAGGTGCGGCCGGAGCCTGGCGCCGGAGTACTGGTGCTGGGGGACGGGCCGGCGGATGCACTGGGGGTGTTGACGGGGCTCGCGGTGTCGGCGGCTGCCGCAGCCGTAGTACCGCCTCGCTTCATCTTCCTGGATGGCACCGACTCCGCACCAGCTGTTGCTGAGGGCAAGAATGCGTTGGTGCAGACCTTGCGGCAGCTCGGTTGTGAGGTCGAGACGGTGGACAAACACGCCGACGTCGTACCGCGGCTGTTCTCGCTGCGGGATGTGCTGCGTGACGGGCACGTGGGCGGTACGACGTACTTGCTGGGGTTCGGGTTTCACGGCGTACCGAAGATGCAGACGCATGCCGAGGGGTTCTTCGAGAGCCCTGCCAATGCGCTGCAGGACATCGTGCGGGACGGGCCGGCGCAGGGGCTGGTCACCTTTGGCTGGTGGAACCGGCTGCACGTCTGCACGGAGCAGCTCGGCTATGGGCGAGCCAATGTGGCGACACACGTCTTCCTACGGCACCCGCAGGACGGCGTACGGGCTGTGGCTGGGCCGTTGGTGCGGTGGGCTTCGGAGCCGCATCGGGCGCTGCTGTGGGACGGGCTGCATCCGGAGGCGCAGGTCGTCGTACCGTTTGCCCCGCTGCGCGCTGACGAGGTCGACCGCTATCTGGAGCTGGTACGCCGATGAAGACCGAGCAGCAGCAGTGGTCGGAGTACGCGCGGGCGCTCCGGCAGGTCGCCGGGGCACGGGCGGACGCGCAGCAGACGCAGGACAGGCTGACAGCCAACAGGTCGAAGGCGGAGGCCACTGCGATGGCAGAGGCGGACGCGATGGCCGAGCGCGGGCGCAAGCTGGAGATCCGGCTGAACACGCTTGCGGAGAAGGCTGCGGAGAGTCTGCAACGCGCAGGGCTGCCGTCGGACGGGAAGCGCGCCTCCATCCCGTTGCCGGAGATGCGCGGTATGACTGACATGGAAGCGGCCGCCGCGAAGCTCACCAAACAGCTCGCGGAGACCGTCGACAAACTGGAAGACGTACGCAAGGCGGCCCGGGCGGAGCAGGAGCGCCGCAAGCGCCGTACGATCAGCGCCGTCGAGGTGCTGGTCGGCTTCGTCCTGGTGCTGGCAGCGAGGGGATCCCTCCTGGCCGGCTTGGAGGCAGCCGCGATCGCGGCGGTCACCCTGCTGGCCGCGTCGCGGGTGCTGGGTCTGCCGCGGCTGCCCGGCGCCCGATGGTGGGGCTGGGGCGGGGCAGCCCTGGTCGTCGTCCTGATGGCAGCAGGACTGCCGTGGTGGCTGGCGATCCTCGTACCGGCAGCAGTGTCCGGTACGGCGATCGTGCTGCCGAAGAAGCGCAACCCCTAGGAAGAAGAGGCAGTCAGTGTCCGACGTACAGCGGCTCAAGGAACAGCTGCACCAGGTCTCCGCCGAGGCCAAGCAGGCAGCTGGCGGCTTGGCCGGGTTCAAGCTCCGCTTCACCCAGCACAGCGCCCAGGTGGAGAGTCTGATCGCCGGTACGGCGACCGGAGTGGACCGCGACATCTCCGAGATCCTCGATGCCGCGGGCAAGGCGGTCGAACAAGCAGCCGAGGCCCTGGAGATCGCCTCGGCCGGCTGCAAGAGCTACGCCGACCAGATCTAGCCTCATGCCCTCCGACCTGCAGCGGGTGGCGCGCGGCCTGGTCGAGTGTCTGAACGAAGTACCGCAGGTCGTCGCCCACCTGCAACGCACGGCCGAGCGGTGTCGCGAGAACGCGGCCCTGGCCATCGTGGCGTCGCAGGGCCGGGCGACGGTCGCGGCTCAGCAGTTGGACGCGGCGGCGCGCGCTTGCGAAGAGGCCGCGCACTATCTGTCGATGGCGCCGCCCAAGGCGAAGGCGTGGGCGGAGCGTTTGGTGGGCGCATCGCGCTCGAGTGACCGGCCGGACTCGCAGTCAGCTGATCGCAACCGATCGACCGGGGGAGCAGGCGATGTCGCCGAGCGGGATCTGCTCGGCCGTGTCACCCGTACTTCGTTGCCCTTCAAACCTCTGGAAGATGCCGAGGGCAAAGAACCGCCGTTGATCACGGTCGCCCGCAAGGCCTTCGAGAAGTTCCGCAAGAAGCAGGAGAAAGACGAAGAGCAACGCGAGCAACCGGAGGAGCTCGAGGTAGAGATCCTCGTCGCGGAGTCCGGCGAGGTCGAGGTAGCCGACCAGGAACCCCCGGAAGAACGCGACTACGAAATCAAGGTCGAACTAGACGCGGCGGCTCGCGAACTCCTGAAATCAATGGAAGAACACGGCAAACAAACCTGGACCGCCGCCACCATCACCGTCACCCCAGACCACGCAACAGCCACCTTCACCTACCCCGACGAACCACCCCCGGAGCCGGCCCCACCAATCATCGACGTACACCTGCCTGAGCTCTCGGCCTCGGATGGCGACAACCAGTCCCCAGGCCAAGTCGAAGCACCGGAGATCGACGTCCCCCTCGACGATGGCCCGGACTTCGATCCCGCCTTCCACCCCCGAGCACTCGGCGACGACTTCGCTCCAGGCGTCCACGATCCTCGGAACAAGTTCCTGGCCACTGAGTGGGATACGGCCAATCGACTGGCAGCCGAGGGCTGGCGAGTCGCTGGTCGTCTTGAAGACCCCACTGTGCAGCACAAGAAGAACCCTGATTCGATGGTGCGCAAGCATCGCGCCGATCGAGGCAAGATCGTTGAGTTCAAGACCCCCACGAGCGGGACCGCCAATGCGATCAAGCGAAACATCAACGACGCCAGCGAGCAGGTGTTGCCGGCGGGTGAGGTTGTCATCGATGGTCGGCAAGTCGGACTGACCGAAGGTGACGCCCTGCGCGCCTTCCGCAGAGCATGCGGTCAGCCCGGCAAGACTGTGGCGGACGTAGTACACGTCATCCTCGGTGACGGGCGGTTGGTCACCTACGTGAAGGAGAACTGATGTCGACTGTCGAGAGCATCTTTCTCGGTACGGACTTGCCGGTTCAGCAGGTGCTCGACGATTGGCTGGTGCCTTTGTTCGGGCTCGAGAGTGTGCCTGACGAACCTCCGGAAGGCGAGGAGTTCTACGTCCGTGGCCGAGCCATTGATGCTGATGGATGGCTGGGGTTCGTGGTTCGCCCCAACGGCTATGCGGCGGTCGCCCCGGAGCCTGACGATGTGCAGGCCTTTGATGCGTACCCACTGGAGATTGCCGTCCGCTACGGCGCCCGGATCGAGGGTGTCCAGGAGCAGCAGGCGAGGCTCGTCTTCGAGAAACTGGTCGAGGCACGACCGGACGTACCAATGCTCCTGGTGCATGACTTGGACCGACTCGTCGGCGCTCACCTTCCCGGAGGCGGTACGCAGTACTGGCCAGAGCCACCGACCGTTGACGCACCTGATCAGGACAAGTGGCGCTCGTGGGTGAGGAGCGTCCCGACCGACAGGACATAGTGCCTGTACTGCGGTCGGCCGGCGCGTCTGTGAGCGTGCTGGCTGGCCGGATTGCCGACTATGTCCTGTCGGTCGGGACAGCGAATCTGGGGCGGGTTACTTCGTGGGTGGGTGGGTGGCGGTGATTTGGGTGGTGATGGAGGTGGCGTTGTAGATGTCGCCGGGGCGTAGGTGGCCGGAGACGTTTGATTCGCCGTTGAGTGGGGCGGTGTCGGCTACGACCAGGCGTGAGCCGAGGCTCTGGCCGTTCGAGGGGGAGATGATGATGTCCTGGCGGTAGCCGTTGTAGACGAAGCCGATCGCGCGGCCGTGCCTGCCGTCCAGGGTCACTACGTCATCCAGAAGCTGGATTCCGGGGATTTTCCGGGCGGCTTGGTAGAGGGCTGCTCGCAGGTCGGCCGGCAGAATTCCCGAGGCCAGCGCACCGCTGATGCGGTTGAAAGCCTTCTGGTCCGGAGGCGTGTTCTTCTCGCGGGTGTCCTGAAGACGCGTCATCGGACCCTTGACCAGGGGCTCATTGCGCAGCTTGGCGAGCAGGGCGTCCGGATCCCGTGGCTGCTTGGCGAGAAACTCAGCTGTCGGGTGATGCCAATCGGGCGTGCACGGCGCCTTGAGAACTTGCGGTTGAGTCCTCTGATCGATGACGGCGCCCTTGCAGGTGACGCGGTAGATGCTTGGCTTCGGGCGCTGGAACAGCTGGGGCGCCAACGTGCGGGCGGCCGCCTTGGCCTCGGGAGTCGCGAAGTCCACCCTGACCGGTGACAGGACCCTTTCCAGATGCTGGCGGGTGGCGTCGGCCGGGAGCCATTCGTCGACCTGCATTAGCGTCGTTGCCCTGAACTTGTGGTCGGGGCCGAACTCGTAGATGTAGGTCTGCAGAGTTGTGACCTGGCGGTACTGTCCCGGCGGGATCGGTGCCTCTGGATGGGCCGCGGCCTGCGCGGCGGCGTCGGCGAGGAAGGTGCTGGCGTCGGCGACCGTGCCGGGCAGAGGGCTCTTGTCGGGGCTGATCACGTCGACGGCCAGGAAGCCGCCGGCCAGGGGCAGGGTGAGGGCGGCGGCGACGAGTACGCGCGGTCGCGTGGTACGGCGTACCGGGGGAGGGGACAGCAGGCGTTGGCGCGCTCGGGCCAGGACGACAGGATCAGGGTCTGGTACGTCGTTGCGTACCTGCTTGAGCAGGTCTAGTTCGTTCATGACAGGTTCTCCTCGAATTCGGGGCCGAGGGCCGAGCGGAGGGCTCGACGGGCTCGGTGGAGGCGGGATCGGACGGTCCCGAGGGGGAGGTTCAGGGCTTCGGCGATCTCGGCGTAGCTGAGGTCCTCCCACGCGTAGAGGAGCAGTACGTCGCGCTCCACCTGGCGCAGGCCGGCCAGTACGCCGGTCAGAACCCGTGACACCGAGGCGGCATCGACTCGCGCCGCGACCTCGGTGGCGAGCGGGTCGCTGAGCTGGTCGAAGCCGGCCGGTTCGGAGCGGGCGTACGCGCGGTACTGGCGGACCTCGTCGCGGCGTCGGCGGTGGATCAGGTTGGTGGCGATGCCGTAGAGCCAGGGCAGCGCGCCGGCCGGCGTACCGACGTAGCGGTGTCTTCGTTCGAAGGCGATCAGGAAGGTCTGGCTGAGCAGATCGTCGGCCTCGGTACGCCCGAGCCGACGGGCGCCGTAGCGGTGGATGGTGACGGCGTGCCGGTCGAACAGCCGGGCGAAATCCTCCGCCGTCTCGCCGATCTGGATCGGGTCGGTGGTCGGCTGGATCTGGACAACATCGGCGACATACGGCTCGATCGGGGAGGCCTCGGCGGTGGCGAGTCGGAGTCGGTGCATACCTGCTTCTGCCCGCTCAGCCTGATCCGGTTCCCGCCCCATTCCCCGGAGCCTGCCACCGGCCGAGGGCAAAGCTGAAAAAAGTTCTCCGGAATTCGCGTCATGAAGCCGTCACGGGCACGTCGCTACGAGTGAACCCATCCCCACAGGGAAGTGGAAGTGATCGACGTGAACCGCAGAGTTTCGAAGTCGCTGATGGGAACACCGAGTGGCACTAGCGGGCGGCGGGTGCACTGATGTCCGATGACCCCGCTGGACCGCAACGTCGCCGCGTACGAGTGTGGTTCGGGGACCACGTCGTCGCGGACTACCGGGCGGAGGCCGATGTGGCCGACCGCTATGCAGCCGCCATGTCGCGCCGGTTCGCCGGCTTGCGCGTGACGAGTGAACCGATCCCCGCTTTGGACCCCGGCGGCCGGTCGCTGCCGGGGGAGAGGTTGTGGGAGGTAGCACCGAAATGACTGCCCGTCGCTTCCGGCTGATTCGCCATCAAGACGTCTCCGGGGTGAGTGGTACCGGCCCCGTCGCCGAAGGCGTCCAGTTCACCGACGAAGCCGTCGCGCTCCGCTGGTACGGCGACTATCCGACCACCACGGTCTGGGACGGCATCGAGTCGGTGATCGCGATCCACGGTCACCAGGGCGCCACCGAGATCGAGTGGCTCGACCCCGATCCGGGCCCGGACCCGGAGTTGCCGCGCCGCGCCGATCTGCCACCTCAGCCGTGGCCGGAGCTGCACTCGGCCCCCGAACCCCCGCCGGACGAGTTCGCGTCCGGCCGGCAGACCACGACCGGATCCGGCGCCGCGGACCCGGTCTGACCCGGAACGGGCCGGCGCCGAACTCCCTCCGGCGCCGGCCCGCTCATACCCCTCAGCCCATCTCCATGGTCTCCTCGAGGTCCAGGTTGTAGAACTTCGTGGGACCGTCGCACAGCTCCATCATCTTGGCGGCGAACTCGGAGGTGTCCGCGCGGTCGGAGTTCGCCTTCGCTTCCTCGTAGGAGCCGAACTCGACGATGGTGAAGTAGCGGCCCGGCTCGTCCCGGTCGGCGCAGGACATCGCCCTGGTCGGCCCGGGATCCTCGTCGGCCTCGCGGTCCTTGCTGTACTGCTCGGTGAGCGCCCGTACTTCGTCCGGCTTCGACGTCCGGTACTCGATGATCTGAACGAAACCAGCCATGTCTTCCCCCTTGGTTGCTTGAACGTCCTAAACCTGACAGTGCGCTTGGCGACCCGGAGGCCGCAAGAGGTGAAACACAGCTGTGACGCGGTGCGGACGGCAGGCCACGAAGCGTGGTTGTCTGCCCTCGGCAGAGCGGCTGGGCTTTGTCCACGCGGCCTGATTGGCTGGCGCCGTGGACATTCTGATTCTTGGCGGTACGGCGTTCGTCGGGCGCGAGCTCGCAACTCACGCGTTGGCCCGTGGACATGCGGTGACCTGTCTAGCGCGCGGTGAGAGCGGCGGCGTTGCCGAAGGCGCCAGGCTTCTCGCCATCGACCGGAGCCTGGCGGACGCGTACGACGCAGTTCCGGCGCAGGAGTGGGACGCGGTTTTCGAAGTGTCATGGCAACCCGGTTTCGTCCGGGGTGCGCTGGAGGCCTTTGGTGCGAAGGCGAAACACTGGACCTATGTGTCATCCGGCAACGCGTACGAGAAGTACGACGTACCGGGTGCCGACGAGTCCGCGCAGTTGCGAGAGGCAACTGACCAGGAGGTCGTGGACCGGGAGCTGTACGGCGAGGCCAAGGTCGCCTGTGAGCTGGCGTCGGTGGCGGCGGTCGGGGATCGGCTGGTGATCGCGAGGGCCGGGCTGATCGGCGGGCCGGGGGACAAGAGCGATCGTGGTGGCGCCTGGGTGGCTCGTGCGGCGCGAGCGCCCAAGGAGCCGTTGCTGGTGCCGGACACGCCCGATCTCGCGACGTCGGTGGTCGACGTACGGGATCTCGCGTCTTGGTTGCTGGACTGTGCTGAGAAGGGCACGACCGGGACCTTCGACGCGGTAGGGCCTGTGATTCCGTTCGGCGAGTGGATCGACCTGGCGCGCAGGGTGGGCGGACACACCGGGCCGGTGGTGCTCGCGCCGCAGGAATGGCTGGAGGAGCAGAAGGTCGAGCAGTACATGGGGCCCGAGTCGATCGCGATGTGGATGACTGAGCGCGGCTACGAGGGCTGGTCCTCGCGGAGCGGCGCCGCGGCGTTCGAAGCGGGGCTGAAGCATCGGCATCGTGAGGAGCTCATGGTCGACACTTTGGCCTGGGAACGTGAGCTCGGCCTCGACCGTGATCGCAAAGCAGGCTTGAGTCTCGCTCGCGAACAGGAGCTGATCAAGTCGCTGCCGAAGTAACGGCGGCATCGCTGACGCCGCGTTCGACGTATGCCTGCCATGCCCGGCCGAGCCGCTCGACACCTTCTGTCAGCGTCTCGGTCGGCGCGGCGTAAGGGAGGCGCGTGTACTGGTCGCTGCCGCCGAAGACGGCCCCCGGCAGCAGCGCGACGCCGTACCGGAGAGCGACCTGGCTGAAGTGGGTCGCGTTGCCCTGCGGCAGGCGCACCCGGCGATCACCATCGAGGATGGGCGAAGTCGATGGTGGCCAGCGGCCCGTCGAGGAATTGAGCCGACGCCTGCTCGCCCGCCAGCTCACCACTCGACACGAGCGGCCGCCGGGTCGCGCTCACCGTCGTACCGCTGCCGCGACGCCGCTCGACCCGCCCGTCGTCGCCCAGCACCCGGTACGCCGCTACGACGGTCGTGCGGCTGAGCGTCAACGCCTCGGCGAGAGCGCGTTCGGGTGGCAGTTGCGCGAGTGGCGGGAGCTCGCCGCGATCGATCAACTCGGCCAGGCCCTGACTGAGCCGCCGGTACAACGGGCCGGAGCGGGAGCCAATGCCGACGAGCATGCGGGCGATCTGAGCCGCGGAGTACTTCAAATCTGCGGAGTACGTCAAAGCAAGTCCAATTCGGCCGAGGTGGCCCTTGTCGTCGCTGCTGGATCGGGCCAATCTAGCGCGGGTGATCAGTTACCAGTTCGAGTACTCCGAACGGTTGCGGTGCGCGTTCATCGGCGCGGGCGAGCATTCCTACCGCAACGTGTATCCGGCGTTCCAGTACGCGCCGGTCGAGTTGCTGGCGGTTTGCGACGTACGGATCGAGCGCGCCCGGCAGTACGCGCGGACCTTCGGGGCGGCGGCGGCGTACGGGGATCATCACGAGATGCTGGCCCGGGAGCGGCCCGACGCGGTCTTCATCGTGACCTCGTACACCGAGGACGGTCAGGTCCAGGCGACGCAACTGGCCGAGGAGTGCATGCGGGCCGGGGCGCATGTCTGGATGGAGAAGCCGACCGCGACCAGTCTCGCCCAGGTCGACCGGCTCGCCGAGGTGTCGGCGCGGACCGGCCGGCAGCTGATGACCGGGCTGAAGAAGATCTTCACGCCGGCGATCGAGAAGGTGAAGGCGATCATCGAGACGCCGGAGTTCGGCCGGGCGAGCTCGATCTCGGTCCGGTACCCGCAGGCGATGCCGCCGCCGGACGAGCGGGGCGACGACTGGCGGATGATCGGGTTCCTCGATCACCTCTTCCACCCGGCCGCGATCCTCGGGCACCTGATGGGGCGCGTCGATCGACTGAGTTACGAGTGGGAGCCGCGGACCGGCGCGAGCGTGTCGAGCCTGCGCTTCGAGTCGGGCGCGATCGGCACGTTGCATCTCACCGCGGGATCGGCCGCGACGAGCCCGCTCGAACGGGTCGAGGTGGTCGGCGAGGACGCGAACGTTGTCGTCGACAACGGTACCCGGCTGACCTATTACCGCGCTGGGGCAACCATTCCGTACGGCCGCACCGGTTCCTTCGTGGTCGACGACGCAATGGCGCCGTTGCATTGGGAGCCGGAGTTCTCGCTCGGGCAGCTCTCGAACAAGAACCTGTTCCTGCTCGGCTACGTGCCCGAGGTGCTGCACTTCTGCGAGAGCGTGCTGCGGGACGAGCCGCTGACGAAGGGCACGCTGGCCGACGTACGGCGAATCGTGGAGTTGTACGAGCTGTACCGGAAGACACCGAGTGGAGTGGTCGTCGATGCACCCTGAACTGATCGAAGCCGACGAGGTGGTCGTCGACGAGCAGGAGTGGGGGCGGCTTGAGTGGATGGTGTCCGGGGCGCTCGGCAACTCCTCGACGATGACCATCGGGCGCTGCTACATCCGCCCGGGGCAACAGAATCCGCGCCACCATCACCCCAACTGCGACGAGGTGCTGCACGTCCTGCAGGGCAGCATCGAGCACTCGCTGGACGACCGGGTCTTCGCGATGGGCCCCGGAGACACGGTGAGCATCCCGTCGGGCGTGGTACACAACGCCCGCAATGTCGGCGCCGACGAGGCGATCTTCGTGATCGCGTTCTCTACGCCTGATCGGCAGGTCGTGGGAGAGTAACGGGCATGCGGTTGCTGCTGATCTCGGACACCCATCTGCCGGCCCGCGCGAAGAAGTTGCCCGCTGTTGTCTGGGCGGCGGTCGACGAGGCAGATGTGGTGATCCACGCCGGCGACTGGGTGAGTGTCGAGCTGCTCGACGAGCTGACCGAACGCGCGAACCGGTTGATCGGCTGCTGGGGCAACAACGACGGACCGTTGCTCAGGGCAAGGTTGCCCGAAGTCGCACGGGTCACGCTGGATGGCTTGTCCGTCGCGGTCGTCCACGAGACTGGTACGGCGAAAGGCCGCGAGGAGCGCTGTGAACGCGCCTATCCGGACGTCGACCTGCTCGTCTTCGGGCACAGCCATATTCCCTGGGACACCACATCGCCGCGCGGGTTGCGACTACTCAACCCGGGATCACCCACCGATCGCCGACGTCAGCCGCACTGCACCTACCAGACGGCCGTGATCGAGTCAGGCCGCCTGACAAAAGTTGCCCTGCACAACCTTTAGGCGTTGGCTGCTTCCTTGACGCGGGTCTTGATCCGGTCGCGAACCTCTTCCGGGGTGTAGGCACGGCGCTTGCGCTCGCCCCGTGCGATGACGACGCCCGTGGCGGCGACTCCGACGATCCCAGCCAGTCCTATGACCTTCCATGCCTTCATGTCACTAATCTAGCGACGTGGAGACACGGATTTCACTGGATGACGCTACGGAACTGACACGAACGGGTGACATTTGGCTGTTTCGCGGTGGGAGCGCCGCCGATCGCGCGATCCAGCTGACCACCAACAGCCCGATCAACCACGTCGGGATGGCGATCGTGCTCGAGGACCTGCCGCCGCTGATGTGGCACGCGGAACTCGGCCGCTCTCTGCCTGACGTGTGGACCGGCAACCACCAGCGCGGAGTACAGCTGCATGATCTGCGCGATGCGGTGCTCACCTGGTCGCGACGGTACGGGCAGCGGGCGTGGCTGCGGCAGCTCGAGTACCCGGTGACTCGGGAGACAGAGGACGCCGTACTGCGTACTGTGGCGCGCCTGGACGGTACGCCGTTCCCGTCGACGGCGCGGCTGGCGTCACGCTGGTTGCGCGGCCGGATCCCGCAGTTCCGCCGGGGCGAACGGGACTTGAAGCTGGAGAGCGCGTACTGCGCGGAGGTGGTCGCCGTGACGTACGAGGACATGGGGCTGCTCCCGGCTGGCCGGCGACCGAACTGGTACGACCCGGGGCGCTTCTGGAGTGGTGACGACCTGGACCTCATCGACGGCGCGACGCTGGGCGAGGAGATCGCAGTGGACATCCCGCCGGCGTAGTACGGGCTGCGCCGACGCTGCGGTCGTACGGGCTGCTTCGCGGGTGAGCGCTAGGCGGCGTGGCGGGCGCGCATCCAGAGGATGACGTCGAGGGTGCGCAGTGGGGTGATCATCGGGCCGAGCTCGGCGGCTTCGTGGGCGCGATCGAGATGGCTGCGGACCTCGAGGGTCAGTGCCTCCTGCAACGAGATCCACCAGCTTGCGCCCTTGCCCAGATCGACCAGCTGGCTGACCTGCTGGTCGTAGATCGGGATCAGCCGGGGCCGTTTGCGCGCCAGCAACTTGCTCGCGGTGACTCCCGCGGTGCCGTGCTCACCGCCGTTCCAGGCCATCGCCCGGAACTTGGTGAACAGCCGGTACGCCGCCGACTTCGGGCTCAGCTCGGATCTCGGCACGGTCCACAGATCGGCATCGGCGGGGATCTCGGTCAGCAGACCGCTGATCTCGTCGGCGTCCGGGCCGAGCAGACGCGCGGAGACCGTGATGGGCAGCCGGATGCTGAGTGAGGACAGCGCGACGATGTCGTCCGCGGTGAGTCGGTTGCGGTTGTGGTCCTGGTCTTCGGCCGAGCCGATCTGCTCGAACCAGCGGCCGGCGTAGCCCGTGTTCGGCGGACCGTCCTGGAAGTAGGTGCGCAGATCGTCGAGGGCCTGCGGATCCGCGACGATCCGCAACAGCCTCGTGGACAGGCTGGTGTCGATACTGAGCTGCATGGTCCCCCCGCGGTTTGCCTGGCCGCGGCGCCTTCCGGCTTCCCCCCGCGCTTCCATACGGCCTATCGACAAGATCAGGTGGCTCGTTACATCTGATCTCGGCCGATCCTGAAACTGTCGGTGGCACGTGATTGGCTTGTAGTAACCGGATTCGAGCTGAAGGAGGCGCCCGGGGATGTATGCCGTCATCGACACCGAGACCACCGGTCTGTGGCCCGGTCATCGCCATCGGGTGATCGAGGTCGCCGTCGTCCTGCTCGATGCTCAGGGGCGATTCGAGCAGGAGTGGGTCACGCTGCTGAATCCGCAGCGCGATCTCGGGCCGCAACACATCCACGGGATTCTGACCGCCGACGTGCTGGCGGCGCCGGAGTTCGCGGATGTCGCGGGCCGGCTGGGGGAGTTGCTGGCGGGGCGGATGGTGGTCGGGCACAACGTCGAGTTCGACCTGGGGTTCCTGCGGGCTGAGTTCGCCCGGCTGGGATTCACGGTGCCGTTGATCACCGAGCGGTCCATGTGCACGATGGCGCTGGCCGGCTACCTCCATCCCGGTGCCAAGCGGACGCTGGGAGCTTGTTGCTCGGCGGCCCGGATCTCGCTCGAGGGCTGGCATTCGGCGCTGGCCGATACGCGAGCGACGGCGCAGCTCTTCAGCCACTATCGGCAGGCCTTTCCATCGCCTCCTCCGTGGCAGTGGGCTTATGAGGAGGTACGGCGCCTGCGGTGGCCGGCCTTGCCAGGTACTGATGGCATGGCGACTGTGCGGCCCGTGCATGCGGGCGGCCGGCATGGCTGGATGAGCCGGCTGGTCGACCAGTTGCCGCGGGTGCCGGAGCCGCCGCAGGCCGACTCGTATCTCGCCGTCCTCGACATGATCCTGGCCGATCGGGAGATCAACCAGGCCGGGGCGGATCAGCTCGTCCACGTGGCGACGGATCTCGGCCTGACTCGATCGCAGGTGGACGAGTTGCACCAGGTTTACGTCACCGATCTCGCCGACGCGTTGTGGAGCGAGGGGCCGGTCAGCCCGGACGAACGCGACGACCTCGATCGGGTCGCGGTGATGCTCGGGCAGCGGGTCGCGGATGTCGACGATGCCTTGCTCCGAGCGAGCGGCGGGCGGTATGTCGTACCGGCTCGGCCTGGGGCGCAGGGGTTTCCGGTGGGGAGCAGTTTGGTGTTCACCGGGGACATGGTGGAGCCGCGGGAGGTGTGGTGGGATCGCGCGGTGTCGGCAGGGTTCGTGCCGCAGGAGGCGGTTCGGCCGGACACCACGTTCGTGGTCGCGGCCGATGTGGACAGCCTCTCGGTGAAGGCGCGGGCGGCGCGGGAGTTCGGCGTACCGATCATCGCTGTGGAGGACTTCGTCCGGCTCGTGCAGCCGGATCAGCGGAAGGCCGGGTGAGTTGGCTGGGTAGGGTGCGGGCGTGGACAAAGCGGAGCTGGGCCGGCGGATTCATCAGGTGTCGCATCTGACCGGCGAGTTCAGGTTGCGGTCGGGGATCACGACGACGGAATACTTTGACAAATATCGGTTCGAGGCTGATCCGGTCCTGCTGGACGCGATCGCCGAGGCGATGGTTCCGTTGGTGCCTGCTGGGACCGAGGTGCTTGCTGGGCTGGAGATGGGCGGCATTCCGGTGGTGACGGCGCTTGGCCGGCGTACGGGGTTGCCGTGCGCCTTTGTCCGCAAGGAAGCCAAGTCGTACGGGACCTGCCGGCTGGCGGAGGGCGCCGAGGTCGCCGGGCGCCGGGTGCTGGTCGTCGAGGACGTCGTCACCAGTGGCGGGCAGATCGTCCTGTCCACGAAGGAGTTGCGTACTCTCGGCGCGGAGATCTCGCACGCCCTCTGCGTCATCGACCGCAACCAAGGCGGCCCAGAAGCCCTAGCCGCCAACAACCTCCAGCTGCTCTCCCTGCTAACCGCCGCCGAACTCCGGGCCTAGCTCCCAGACGTGCCGCGGTGGTGACCTTCGCGCTTCGTCTCCAGTCTTGCTGGTGACCCGCGGTGGGTTGTGCGGCTAGGCCTCAGTGGGCTCGTCGTCTTCGCGTTCGATTTCGAAGCGGAGGGTTTTGCCTGAGCGGAGGCGTTCGATGGCGGACAGGCAGGCTTCTTCGCTCATGTTCACGCCGATCTCGCCGAGCTTGTGGCGCAGAACGAGCGCCGCGTCCTCGGCCGACCGGGCGCTCGACTCGTTGATCGCCTCGATCGTGGTGGCGGTGAGCTTCTCGCGGATGTCCGGGTGAACCTCGTGAATCTCATGGGTGATTCTGAACTCCGACATCGCGCCCTCTCCCTGTGACGACCTGCCTGACCAGCTGCCACTAAGCCTAGTGCCCTGAAATCGCCTTCAGCAGTCTGCGCGCCGGTCCGGATTCTGGGTCGGCGACAGGGCAGCCCTCGTGACAGGCCGCTGACAAGAGCCGGCTCGATGGTGGTGTCACGGGCCGGAGACGGCCTGCTACAGCACGCCACAAAGGACGCCTGACCTGACGCCTGACGTCGTCAGGTCAGGACGCGGGTGACGAAGCTGTCCAGGCGTTCGGCGAGCTGTTCGGTCCGGATCTCCGGGCCGACGGTTCCGCCTTGAGGCACCTCGGGGTCGCGGAGGCCGCGGAGGTACAGCGAGCACGCGAGATCGGCGCAGATGTAGGTGCCCACGGTGTTGCCCGCCTTGCCTGCTGAACCCGCTCGGCGGGCGACGAACAGAGAGACCTCGGTGATCTGGTGCGCCGTATGGCAGAGGTCGCACAGCCCAGTACCCCGGCGCGGTTTGCCCGTTGCCGCCGTGTTGACGGCGATCCCCGTGACGCCGACCTCACGCGGTACGACGAGGTAGCCGCGGGCCGGTGCCTTCGGGTCGCGCCAGCCGAGGTAGTCCAGGCTGTCCCACGGCAGTTCGGTGAAGTCGCGCGGCAGCGTCATCGCCTTCACCAGACTCTTGGACGAGTTCACGAATGAGCGTCTGATCTCGTCCGCGGTCAGCGGTTGCACGATGGTCCTCCGGGTCTACTTTCGTGGTCCCGTCCAGCCAACCTCAGGCCGGCCGGCGCCCGCAACCCGAATAACCAGTTGCCTCTAGCAACCGTCGACGTACCCAGCGGTGCGGTCCGGGTCGTGGTTGCGAAGATCGGCGCCGAAGTCGACGTGGGCCCTTGAGGCGGAGCAGGAGCGAGACCCAAGCGGCGCTGCTACCGCCTTCGAGGGTGAGGGTGAGGTCGGTACCGTTCTTCTCGTCGGGCGTCAGAGTGAAGGCGACGCGATGGCCGAGCAGGCGGACGGCGTACAGCTGGTCCTGGACGGCTTGCTCGATCGGGGCGTCGTCGGTCTTGCCGTCGGGCAGGACGAAATGGATCACCCCGTTGGTCTCTTTGGCCGATTCGGCCCAGAGGCGGGACCGGCCCAGCGGGGTACTGATGGCTCGGTAGACCTCGCTGGGTGCCGAACGGAAGTGGACTTTCCACCGGGACGAACTCACGGGACCTCCTCGTCAGCCGCTGGGTCTGCGGCCGCACCCCTGATTATCCGGTATAGACCGGTCGCTGGGGGTGGACGAATCAACCTGAGCCTGCCAGGGTTGACGATGCAAACTTAAACTATTCCTCTGGAGGCAGGCTGTATGTCCACTGACTACTCCGAACTCACCGGTGACTACACGATCGACGCCTCGCACAGCCGGATGGGGTTCGTCGCCCGGCACGCGATGGTCGCGAAGGTGCGCGGCGGGTTCGACGAGTTCGCGGGCTCGGTCCACGTCGACGGCGCGAAGCCGGAGAACTCGACGGCTCAGGTGACCATCCAGGCCAAGAGCATCGACTCCCGCAACAAGCAGCGCGACGACCACCTGCGCAGCAACGACTTCCTCGACATGGACAACCACCCGGAGATCACCTTCGTCTCCACCTCGGTCGCACCGGCCGGCGACGACCACTTCACGGTGACGGGTGACCTGACGATCCGCGGCGTGACGAAGTCGGTGGACGTCGACTTCGAGTACACCGGCCGCGCGGTCGACCCGTTCGGCAACGAGCGGCTGGGCTTCGAGGGCGCGGTGGTCTTGAACCGCAAGGACTTCGGCGTCAGCTGGAACGCGGCCATCGAGGGCGGCGGCGTCCTGGTCAGCGAAAAGGTCACCCTGGAGATCGAGGTCTCCGCAATCAAGAACCCCTGATCCCTCCCCGTCCTGCGGTGGCATGGCGGGCGCTCAGTCGTTCCCGTACTGCACGGCGGGCGCTCAGTCGTTCCCGTACTGCAGTGCGCGGCGCCGCTCAGTCGTTCCGCGTATCGCGGTGCGCGGCGGCCACTCGGCTCGTTCCTGTGCACGGCGGCGTGGTGCCGGTGTTGCAGTCAGAGGCCGGTTCGTCGCAATGGTGTCACAATCGTCGGCGGACTCCATCCGGATCTGGTTCGTGCTATTCCGCACTGAGAGACTTCTTTCCAGTGTTGGCCAGGTCCAGGGGGTCCGCCGATGATCGACACGAGGTTGTATCGATGGCTCCGGCCCCTGCTAGGGCGCCGGCGTCGAGGTCTGCGCGCGCCGGCGGAGTTCCGGCCACGCGTGACCAGTTCCAAGGTCAGCCGGCTGGCCGCCCGGTACGACGCCGAGGTGGATGCCGCACTCGAGCGACTCTGGCCGAAGGCGCGGATCTATCACGATCGGGAGTTCACTCGTGATCGCGCCGACTTCCTGCTGGTCGTCCGCGGCCGCGGCGTGATGGTGGAAACGAAGGTGAAGAGCGACCCGGGCTTGTTCCGTGGCTCGACCTTGCCCCCACTACTCGACCGCCTGCAACGCGACGGCCGCCGGCTCGTGGTACTGCTGAACCAAGGAGACCCGACTCCCGCCCAGGAATTAGTCGCCACCAAACTCGGCGACAAGGCACGAGTCATCGTCTGGTCAGGCCCGGCAGACGACGCCGCCCTCTACGAAGCCGTCGAATCCCTCCTAAAACAATCAACCCGCCACGCCTAACCCATAGCCCCGGCAGCATTGGTGCGGGGTTCTGGTAGGTGGAACAGACAGCGCGGAGGGCAGGGTGGCTGCTCTCCGCGCTGTGAGTTGGCTCCGGACCGCGAGGTGTGCCCTGGGACGGGCAGCGGGACGGAGTCGTCTGTGGGGTACTGCGGGGTGGTGGTTCGGTCAGCAGGATTGGGGGGTGGTGCTGCCGCCGTCGACGACCCAGCGGCCTTGGACCAGTTCGACGCGCATCTGGTCCAGCCAGCGGGTCGGAGTACGGGCGGGGAGGACGCTCCTGCCTGAGCTGTCGACCGTGAGGGCCTGAGTGGTGTCGTAGCAGGCGCGGACGATCACGCCCTTCGAGAGCAGGACGCGTTTGGCCCAGATCACCTTGGTGGCGCCGGTGTTGTGCAGGCGCTTGGCGCGGTAGTACTTCGCTTGCTGGCTGATCGCCGTGAACATGGCCGGTGTCATCACCGGGGCGAGTTGCTCTGTCGAGCGGCCGCCGCTGCGCATCATCACATCGAAGGCGATGCGGTAGTTGTAGTACGCGTTGATCACCGGGTCGTCCGATACCGGGACGTCGGCCCCTGGTTCGGAGCCGTTGGCGATCGCGTCGGTCAGGCCGGGCTTGGCTGCCTTGTGAGCGCCAGGCGAGGACGCGGCCACGTCAGCGGACTTGTCGTCACCGCAGCCCGCGAGCATCAGGACCGGGATCAGCGTGGCGGTCACCGCCAGGTTCTGAATGCGCATTTTGTCCGAACCTCCTGTCGGGCGCGGCACTGCCGCTCGCACCCACCGGCACTGACCGTGTAACGCTGAGATACGGATCGTGGTCACTGTGACCTGGGTCACAGGTGACCCGTACGGGGGTAGGGGGTGCGGTTTGGCTCCCTGGCGGGATGTCTCCGGGCGCGCTGATTTCTAGGCTCGATCTCAGGTAATGAGACTGAGGAGTCAACCATGACGGACACCGCTCGACCCCACCCATCAACCACAGACGGACCGCTATCCGGTCACCACCCCTTGACAACCCACCACCCCATGCAACTCCGCCGACCGTTTGCGGCTCGGTTGGTTCGGTCGATCGGGTACGGCGTTGCGCTGGCGCCTGTGGGTTTGTGGGTGATGGTGAGGTCCCTGGTTGGCCAGGGGGATGCCGTTCATCGGGTGTGGCGGCGGCTTGCGCGGTTTCAGGGGTCGGCGGATCCGATCAGGTTGCGCCGGCCTGGGGTGGTTGCCGGGACGCTGACGGGATTGCTGAGTCTGGCGTTGGGACTGCTGAGCTTGTTCCTGGTGATGTTGCTGGTGATCGCGATCGTGCGGGGGCCGTTCTACGGGTTCGTCGAGGACGGGCCATTCGGACCGGGGACCTGGGGCGGTCCGACCAAGGCCGGCGCCTGGGCGGTCCACGCGGCGATCGCGGTGCCGATCATCGTGGGGCTGCCGTTCGCCGTGCGTGGAGTCGGATTCCTGCAAGCCGCCGTGATCCGTCGTCTGTACGGTTCCGCGACGTCGCGATTGGTGCTCCCGGCAACCATCCTGCTCGCGGTCGGTGGTGCCCTCCTCTTCTCCTCGTGGGCTCAGCAGATCTGAGCCGGTCTATCACTAAGGTCGATGAAGTGAGCTCGAAGTGGCCGGCTGGACGGGCTGGAGCCGGCGCGACTGCCGGGGTCGTCGCGCTGCTCGTGCTGACCACGGCCGATCTCGGGCAGCACTATCGGTTGCCGCTCGGCGCTGCGCTTGCGTTGGGCGCGGCACGTGCTCTGGGCCTGGCGCTGGTCTGGTTGAGGCCAGCCGGGGCCTTGCCGGTTTCGTTGGCCACCTCGGCTGTGACTGCGGCGGTTTGTGTGCCGGTCTCACCCGGTGAGCCGTGGCCGTGGCCAGTGACTGGAGTCTTCGGGCATTCGGTGGTCCTGGCGATCGTCGGCGCTCGGGGCGCCTCCCGTCGAGAGTTGGCCGGGTGGTGGCTGGCCACCCAACTGGTTGGCGTGGCCGGCATGACCGTGGCGCCGGAGCGCGGGTCGTGGCCGGGTCTGTTGACCATGGCGGTGTTCTCCGCAGTGGCCGTGGTTGTGGCCGACCTGCTGAGGTCGCGGACCGAGGCTCGGCAGCAACTTGTCGAGCAGGAGGGCATCAGCGCTGCCGAGCGGACACAGCGCGCTCGGTTGCAGGAGCGGGCACGGATTGCACGGGAGCTGCACGATGTCGTTGCGCACCACTTGTCGGTGGTCGTGGTGCGAGCGGACAGCGCGCCGCATCGGTTGACCGGGCTGCCAGATGATGCTCGTGAGGAGTTCGCCGGAATCGCTGAGGATGCTCGGTCTTCGCTGACGGAGATGAGGCGGGTACTGCGGTTGCTTCGGGAGGATCCGGGCGACGGGCCGAGCGCCCAACTCGGACCGCAGCCGGCGCTCGGAGATCTGGCGGAGCTAGTGGCGGGAACTCGGCGGGCCGGTGCCGACGTGCGGCTGGACGTCGAGCCTCTCACCGGACTGGATCCTGCCGTCGAGCTGACGGCGTACCGGGTGGTGCAAGAGGCGGTCAGCAACGCGGTGCGGCATGCGCGAGGAACGGTTGTGGACGTACAGGTTCGACGGGTCGGTGGCGAGTTGATGGTTAGGGTCGTGAACGGGTCTGCGGGGGAGCAGGCAGCGACAGCGCCGGGAAGTGGGCATGGGCTGGTCGGCATGCGTGAGCGGGTCGGCTTGCTGGACGGTCGATTCGACGCTGGGCCCACCGCAGACGGCGGGTATGTCGTGGAGGCCGCACTACCGCTGGAAGGTGAGGGGATGGCATGACGGTTCCGTGCTGGTCGTGGATGATCAGGCCGTCGTCCGCGCCGGCTTCGCCGCCTTGCTCGGCGCCCAGCCGGATCTGACGGTGGTTGGCGAGGCGGCCGATGGAGCGGAGGCCGTCGAGCTGGCCGAGCAGCTTCGGCCTGAGGTGATCCTGATGGATGTGCGGATGCCGGTGATGGACGGGCTCGAAGCCACGCGGCGGATTCTCGCCGGCGCCGCTCCGGGGGAGCCGCCGCGCGTCATCATGCTCACCACCTTCGATCTCGACGAGTACGTCTACGACGCGTTGCGAGCCGGGGCCAGCGGGTTCTTGCTCAAGCACTCCTCCCCGGATGAGCTCGCTGCCGCAGTACGGGTGGTTGCGGCCGGGGACGCGCTCCTGGCCCCATCGATCACTCGGCGGCTGGTCGAGGATTTCGCTCGGGTGCGACCAGTCCTGCCGGCCACTGCCGCCGAGCTCACCCCGCGCGAGACCGACGTACTCCGGCTGGTGGCCCGCGGACAGTCCAATCGGGAGATCGCGGCAAGCCTGGTGCTGGCCGAGCAGACCGTGAAGACTCACGTCAGCCGGATCCTCACCAAGCTGAACCTGCGGGATCGGGCGCAGGCCGTCGTCTACGCCTATGAAGCCGGCGTGGTCGCCCCCGGCCCACGCCGGTGAATGGAGAACAGGAGTCAGGGATGGATGCATTGGAACGCTTGAGAAGCCTGTGTCTGGCCATGCCGGAGACCACCGAACGGTTGAGTCACGGTGAGCCGACCTGGTTCGTGCGGGACAAGAAGACGTTCGTGATGTACGCCGATCAGCACCATGACGACCGGACAGGCTTCTGGTGCGCAGCGCCCGAAGGCAGCCAAGAATCACTGATCGCCAGCGACCCGGAGCACTTCTTCCGCCCGCCGTACGTCGGGCACCGCGGCTGGCTCGGTGTCTACCTGGACGTTCCCGCTGTCGACTGGCCGCAGATCGCCGAGCTCGTCGAGGACGCTTATCGCCAGATCGCTCCCAAGTCATTGGTAGCTCGGCTCGAAGAATCCGGCAGCGCCGGGAGCTGACAGCCAGGCCGATTCCGTGTCGTGGCGGCACGGCATCGCGGTTCGGTAGGTCGCCGCGGACAGCAGCAGGATGGTCAGTTCGCCGAGACTGACGCCGAGGTTGCGCGCGTCGCGGCGCAGCGCGGACACCAAGGCCTCAGGCAGGTTGTCGAGCACCACCTGTTGCCCGCCGCGGGGACCGTCGACCGACTCGATGGAGAGCTCGCGCCCCCAGCGGTCATTGCCCAGTTGGAGGACCTCGTCGAGCGGTGGCAGCGGATCGATCAGGAGATCTGGGATCTCGGCCAGCGCACGGAGCATGACCGCGCCCAAGGTGTGGTGACTCTGCCACTGACTCAGCCCGTCCTCGGACCTCAGATAGCGTCGCAGCACCACCCGGAGCCGCTCGGTGGCGGGACTTGCGGGCGACGGTTCGTCGAGCACCGGCTCGACCGCGACGCGCCCGTTCCGGAGGCGGAACGCGAGCAGGGTGTCGGCGCGGACGTCGGGAAGCCAGTCGGGTGGACCACACCAGCCGCCGAACTCGCCGAACGACGACGTGACCGCGCCACCTGCCGACAGTGCCAAGGAACCTTCGTGCAGGAGTAGCTGATCGAGCATTGCCAACTCCGGCCCGGCGTAGAGAACCTGCCGGCTCTTGGTGGGATAGCGGACCCGATGGGTGAGGGCAGCGCCGTCCAGCATCCGTCGGGCGCTGTCGAACCGCCCGTCCGGCAGTTGCACCATCACCGGTGACTGGCGCAGCGCAGTACGGACGGCGGCCGCTGGGTTGGTGGATCTGGTCAGGCCGGCGGCCAGCACGCGTGGCGCGAGGTCGTCGGGGGTCAGTGGCCCGGAGGAGTTGATCTGGTCAGCGCAGAAGGTGACGATTCGTTTGCTCATGCCTAGAAAGTACGAGCCCCGGACCCCCGATCAGCCTTTATCCACAAGGCAATTCAGTCGATCAGGTCGACTTCGGTCTGCGGCAGGCGGGGCAGCTCAGCCGACCATGCCTCGGCTCCAGGCGTGGTCCACTGCCACGACTGGATCTGGCCTGCCGAACGACGTCCGAAGGTTGCCCGGAACAACTCATACGTGTCGGTGTGAACCTCGGCCACAGGCTCCCCAGTGCCCAGCTGATAGGTCTCGTCCGGCGTCACGATCGAGAGCGTGCCGGGCGCCCCGTCCGTAGGACCCGGATCGAGGAAGACCCACTCCAGCGTCGCCAGCCAGAGCTCCTCAGGTGGCCGCTCGATCCCGATCGCACCATGCAGATCGGCCTCGTGCGTGCCGGAGTCGACGTACGGGTTGCCGACCAGCGGATGCGCAGCGCCTCCGCTCAGGATCAGCTTCTCCAGGGCCGGCCCGGTCGTCGCCCACTCGTCCAGCACCGCATCGATCGGCACTGACCGGCGAGCATCCACCTGTACTGCGGTCCAGGGCGGGCTCGGCGCCTCGGCGAGATTGCCTGCGACGAAGTCGGTGGCGACTCCGGCCAGGTGGCAGATGAGGTTGTGCACGGTCCACTCCGGGCAGGCCGGCACCCGGCCAGCCAAGGTCTCGGGACTGAACCCCATTGCCGCATCAGTCAGCCGCACCCGCGTCCCGGCGTACAGGTCGGCGCTTCTGGTCGCGTTCATCGCTCTTTCCTCCTGAGAACGGTCTTTCGGGGATGACGAACGACCAGCCCCAGGATCGACAGGCGCCACCAGGAGGGCGCTGCTTTCTGTTGGCTTTCTGGAGGCTTTCCGGTCCGCGCGGCCGGACCAGGCGGACACCTACGCTCGGGGTCGTTCATGGAGACGGCTTGGGGAGATCGGCGTATGCGTACCAGTTTGCGGGCGACTGTTGTCGCTGCCGCCACCGCGTTGTTGGTGCTCGGCGGGACACTGGGTGCCCGGGACGCCTCAACCGCCGAGAATCTGTCCGACGCGGAGTTCTTCCGGCTCCTCGACTACGGCGTCGCCGGTTTGAGCGGGGTCCAGGCCGCCGTACAGAAAGGTGACTACGCCGCGGCCAAGCGTGAGCTCCTCGCCTACTACCGCGCCCGTCCGGCCAACGATGCCGGCAAGTTCTCGAACACCGACTGGCCCGGCGTTCTCGAGTTGACGCCCGACCACATCTGGACGCTGGGCTCCGGCGAGGCCTACCGGACCACGGTGCGATTCGGAACCCAGGAGGCGGCGGTCAGCGCCGATGTCACCGCCGCCGCGACCGCCGCTGCGGGCCGAACTGCCGGCTTCCTGCTGATGGCCCGGATCAAGAATCCGGTCACTGTCGCCATCAACAGCCGCGAGAAGGCTTCGGGCAAGCCGGCGTTGCGACTGACGCTCAATGACGGATCGGTGCGGACGCTCAATCCCACGGCCGACACCTACATCAAGGCCGGCACGGACGCCGGTACGGCGTACGGCGCGAAGGACACTGTCCAGGTCCGTGACCAAGGCAGCGGTCCGTTCACGGCCGAGACCCGGAAGGCCTACCTGCAGTTCGACCTGACCGGCGTCTCCGGTGTGCGCAGCGCGACACTGACGCTGACCGGGCGTGCGGACGCTGCCAAGGACGTCATGGTGTTCAGCAACTCCGAGGCGTTCGTGGAGAGCACCCGCACCTGGAACAACACCGTGCAGAACACGTACTCCTGGCAGGGCGACCCCGGCGGCTTCGACTGGCTGCTGCCGGCCGGCGCCGACAAGGAGTACTGGTACCAGCAGGCGCGCTTCTTCTTCGCCGGTCCGCTGGCCAGGGCGTACCAGAAGACCGCCGACGAGAAGTACGCCGACGCCTTGATCGGCACGATGACCGACTTCATCGCCGACGCCGACGGTTACGGCACCGAGTACGGCGCGGGGTCGTACCCGCGCAGCCTGGACACCGCGCGGCGGCTGGACAACTGGACGGCGGCGTACGAGATCCTGCGCACGAGCCCCTCGCTGAACGCGGAGGAGAACGTCCAGATCCTGAAGACGATGTATCGATCGGGCGTCCACCTGCAGGGCAACGTTCACGACAGCCCGAACTGGATGCAGACCCAGAAGATCTCGCTGCTGCACGCCGCGGTCTACCTGCCGGAGTTCACAGCGGCTGCAGGCTGGCGGGGTAATTCGGTCGCCTTCCTCGCGGATCAGCTGAACGACTCGACCTACGCCGACGGCGGGTACCGCGAGGCGACCAGCGGCTACGCGCGCGGGTACGTCTCGCAGTACGTCGATCTCGTGGAGTTCATGAAGAAGCACGGGATCGCCTTCACCGCCACCGAGAAGCTTCGTAAGCTCGGCCATTTCCTGATGGACCAGACGCTCCCGAACGGCTACACCGCGAACTACGGCGACAGTGGCAGCGATGACCAGCGCTCGGTCCTGCGCCGCCTCGGCGAGTTGCTCGGCGACCAGGAGCTGATCTACGTCGGCACGTCGGGGAAGGCCGGAACGAAGCCGGCCCACGTCGCGGCGCGGTATCCGGACACCCGGGTGGCGGTCTCCCGCTCCGGCTGGTCGGCGGCCGACTCCTACCTGCGGTACAACATCGATCGCGGTCCCCACAGTCATCCTGACGAGTTGTCACTTGTCACCTACAAACACGGCCGCGAGTTGCTGGTCGACCCGGGCGCGTACTCCTACAGTTCCGATCCACGATCGGACTGGTTGCGGAAGACCACCGAGGCCCACAACACCGTCGAGGTCGACAACCTGGCGCAGAATTCCAAGGCCGCCGGGGAGATCACCCATTTCGTCAGCAACCCGGCGTTCGACCTGATCAGCGGGAACACCGACGCGTCGGCCAACGCCTGGCACGCGAGGTCCGTGCTGACGCTGCGCTCGGGTGTGTCGCTGGTGTCCGATCAGCTCAAGCCGCGCGACACCGCTTCGCACCGCTACGAGCAGAACTGGCATTTCCTGCCGGACGCGAATCCCGTACAGACCGCCACGTCCAAGGCGACGGTCACCAAGTTCGCCTCCGGCGCGAACCTGACCGTGGTCCCGGCGGATCCCGAGAAACTCACCCCCTCGGTCCGCAAGGGGTACTACTCGCCGGCGTTCTATCACGTGAGTGACGCGAAATACGCCTCGTACGTCAAGCAGGGCAAGGGAAAGACCACATTCGACACGTTGCTGTTGCCGGCGCCGGCGGCGGCCGATGGCGCAGTACGGATCAACCGCCTGGCGGTCGGCACACTGACGCCGGATCTGGCGACGGCACTCGACATCCGGTACGGCGATGGCGGCCGTGGCACCTACTACAAGTCATGGGCTTCGAAGGCCGCGCGCGCGTTCGGGTCGTACAACTTCAACGGGAAGATGCTCTACGTCCAGGGCGACCCGAGCGGAGCCGTCCAGTCCTTCGTCATGTACGACGGTTCGTCGGTCAAGCGAGCCGGAAAGGTTGTGCTCAGCTCGCCGGTCGCGGTCAACGATGTCGCGGTCACGTATGCCGGTTCCACCGTGCGCATCGACGGCCGGGCGCTGACTGCCTCGACCGATCCGGCGAAGGCGATCGGCATCGCCGCTCCGAACGCGACCGAGGTGCTGCTCAACGGCGTACGCGTCGACTTCTCCCGTACCGGCGACCTCGTCTACGCGGCGGCAGCGCCCTGAGTGGCCATCGGTAAGGTGGCGCGGTGAATGCTGTGGAGGACGTTGCCCGGGAAGCGCCAGGCAGAGTGGTTAACGACAAGGTCGCGATCGCCCTGGCGTTCGGGAGTTCCGCGGCTGTGATGGTGCTGGAGCTGGTCGCGTTGCGACTGGTCGCGCCATATCTGGGGCTGACGTTGGAGACCAACACCGCGGTGATCGGTGTGGCCTTGGCGGCGATTGCCACGGGGGCCGCGATGGGTGGGCGGCTTGCTGACGCGATGCCGCCTACGCGGACGCTCGGGCCGATGGTTGTGCTGGCCGGTGCGTTGGTGTTGCTGATTCTGCCGGTGGTGCGGTGGACGGGCGAGGCAGTTCGCGGGGGCGGCGCCGATGCGGTCTTCCTGGCGCTCGCCGTGGCTCTGTTCCTGCCTGCTTCGCTGCTGGCCGCGGTGACGCCGATGGTGACCAAGCTCAGGTTGTCGACGCTGGCCAAGACCGGGACGGTGGTCGGCCGGTTGTCCGCCTTCGCGACGGTCGGCGCGATCGCGGGTACGGTCCTGACCGGCTTCGTGTTCGTGGCCAAGATCCCGACCAGCACGATCGTCTTGTGCCTCGGCGGCCTGCTGGTCGCCGCGGGGGCCGTCCTGACGATTTTCTTCCGCGGCCTGAAGGCAGCGGCCCGGCCCTTGGCCCTGGCGCTGATCGGCACCGGCCTCACCGTGGTCGCGCCGCGGCCCTGTGAGGTCGAGACGGCGTACCACTGCGCGCGGATCGAGAGAGACCCAGAGCGGGCGAGCGGTCGCGTGCTCTACCTCGACCAGCTCCGCCACTCCTACGTCGACCTCGACGACCCGACCTACCTCGAATACGACTACGCGAAGAACTTCGCGACCGCGATCGAGACCAGATGGCCGGACAAGTCCCCTCTGGAGGTGCTGCACATCGGCGGTGGCGGCCTCACGATGCCGCACTACCTGACGGCGACCAGGCCGGGGACCGAGAACAAGGTCTACGAGATCGACTCCGGCGTGATCGAGCTCGACAAAGCCGAGCTCGGTGCCAGGCCAGGTCCGGACCTCGATCTGCAGATCCGCGACGGGCGGCTCGGCATCCGGTCCGAGCAGGCGGACAGCCGGGACCTGATCGTGATGGATGCGTTCGGCGGCGTCGCGGTCCCGTGGCATCTGACCACCCGCGAGATCGTCGCGGACATCCGGCGAGTACTCAAGCCGAACGGGCTCTACATCGCGAACATCATCGACTTCGGCCCGCAGTCGTTCCTCAAGGCCGAAATCCGCACGGTCGCGGCGGAATTCCCGTACGTCGGCGTGATCGCGGAGCCGTCCGAGCTGGCCGGACGGACCGGCGGCAACTTCATCCTGGTGGCGGCCGACCAGCCACTGCCCGGTACGGCGATCCGCAAGCGGTACGGCGACGACGACGGCTATCTCGACGACCCGGCGGCCATCCGGAAGTTCATCGGCGATGCCCCCTTGCTCACCGATGACTACGCGCCAGTAGATCAACTCCTCACCCCCTACGCGAGCTAACGGCGGGCGAGACGCGCCACGGGTGGAGTTGTGATCGGCGCCGAAGGCTTGTTGCATGTGCACATGCACCCACGCGCAGGTCAGCCCGCTCAGCCCGAGGATCTCGTCGACGTCGACGCGCTGCTCGCGGCGTACGAGGGGATCACGCCGGACGTCGAGAACCCCGCCCAGAAGGTCGTCTTCGGTACGTCGGGCCATCGCGGTTCGTCCCTCGACGGTGCCTTCAACGAGGCGCACATCCTGGCCATCACGCAGGCGGTCTGCGAGTACCGCGCGGGGGAGGGGACGACCGGGCCGCTCCTGGTCGGGCGCGACAGCCACGGCCTCTCGGAGCCCGCCTGGCGGACTGTGCTCGAAGTACTGGCCGGCAACAACGTGCAGACCCTGGTGGACAGCGCGGACCGGCTGACGCCGACCCCTGCCGTGTCGCATGCGATCCTGCGGCTCAACCGCGGGGCGGGTGCGGGTGCCGACGGCATCGTCATCACGCCGAGCCACAACCCGCCGCGTGACGGCGGCATCAAGTACAACCCGCCACACGGTGGTCCGGCGGACTCCGACGCGACCGGCTGGATCGCCGCCCGCGCGAACGAGCTGATCGCCGGTGGCAACCGCGAAGTCCGCCGTACGCCGTTCGAGGCGGCGCGGGCCCAAGTGGGGGAGTACGACTTCCTCGGGCACTATGTCGACGATCTGCCCTCCGTGCTCAACCTCGACGCGATCCGGACCGCCGGAGTCCGGATCGGCGCCGACCCTCTGGGCGGCGCGAGCGTGGACTACTGGGCCGCGATCGCCGAGCGGCACCGCCTCGACCTGACCGTGGTGAACCCGCGGGTCGACCCGGCCTGGTCGTTCATGACGCTCGACCACGACGGCAAGATCCGGATGGACTGCTCGTCGCCGTACGCGATGGCCTCGCTGGTCGCCCAGAAGGACCGCTACGACGTCGCGACGGGCAACGACGCGGACTCCGACCGGCACGGCATCGTCACGCCCGACGCGGGCCTGATGAACCCGAACCACTACCTGGCCGCGGCGATCTCCTACCTGTTCGCGAACCGGCAATGGGGTCCTGAGGTCGCAGTCGGCAAGACGCTGGTGTCGTCGTCGCTGATCGACCGCGTGGTCGGCGACCTCGGCCGCCGGCTCTGGGAGGTACCGGTCGGGTTCAAGTGGTTCGTGCCCGGCCTGATCGACGGGTCGGTCGGCTTCGGCGGCGAGGAGTCCGCGGGCGCGAGCTTCCTGCGCTTCGACGGCACGGTCTGGACGACGGACAAGGACGGCATCCTGCTCGCGCTGCTGGCCAGCGAGATCACGGCGGTGACCGGCGAGACGCCGTCGCAGGCGCACGCCAAGTTGGTGGCGAAGTTCGGCGCATCGGCGTACAGCCGGGTGGACGCGCCGGCCAGTCGCGAGGAGAAGGCCAAGCTGGCCGCGCTGTCGGCCGACGCCGTGACCGCGACCGAGTTGGCCGGCGAGCCGATCCTCGACCGGCTGACGAGCGCGCCCGGCAACGGCGCGGCGATCGGTGGGCTCAAGGTCACCACGGAGTCGGCCTGGTTTGCCGCGCGGCCGTCCGGGACCGAGGACCTGTACAAGATCTACGGCGAGTCGTTCAAGGGTGAGGACCACCTCGCCGATGTCTTCGCCGAGGCCCGCGACGTGGTGTCGGCGGCGCTGGCCTAACGCACGAAGGCGTCGACCAACCGGTCCAGGTCCGCGGCGGGGTCGTTGGTGAGCCCACTGTGGATCGGGCCCGGGTGGACGACCGTACTGCGTGGTGCCGCGAGCCAGCGGAAGCGTTCGCCGATCCGGGTGGCGGCTGCCGGGCCACCCTCCGGGTCGCCCGCGCAGATCGCGCGGAGGTGCTCCAGGGACGCGCACACGACGTCCACGTCGACCGCTGGGTCGAGTGCTCGCAGCCGGAGCGGGTCGACGTCCCAGGAGGCGCCGAGGAAGTCAAGCGAACGGCAGTAGAGCACCGCGCCGACGTTGACGAACTCGCCGCGGTGGATGCGTGGTGCCGCGCGCAGGATGACGTAGTCGAAGGGCACCAGATTCACCGCGCACCACCCGGCAGCCACGCGGACCGGTCGGCGAGTCTGGCCGTCAGATGGCCGAGGTACCGCTCGCGGTCTCCCTCGGTGATCCACTCGTCCGGCACCAACGCGATCACTTCGGTCAGCAGGTCCGGCGTGATCGCTGCCGCCAACTCGGCATCAGCAGCCGGTACTGCGGGCGCAGCGTCCCGGAACACGTGATCCTGCGCGTCGTAGGCCAGGCCGGTGAACTTCTCGGCCGCCATCCAGGAGTGGTGGAAGTACAACGCTGCTCCATGGTCGATCAGCCAGAGTTGCTTGTGCCAGACGAGCAGGTTGGTGTTGCGCCAGGAGCGGTCCACGTTGGCGACGTACGCGTCGAGCCAGAGGATCTTGGCCAGGGTGGCGTCGTCGGGTTTGCCGCTGGAGCCGTCGTACCCGAAGGAGCCGGGCAGGAAGTCGACCGCGAGATTGAGGCCGGCGCTGCGCAGGAGCAGGTCCTGGATCTCCTCGTCGGGCTCGGACTTGCCGATCATCGGATCGAGCTCCATGAGCTTCAGCTCCGGCACCCGCAGGCCCAGCCGGCGGAAGAGCTCGCCGACGATGACCTCGGCGACCAGCGCCTTCGGACCCTGCCCGGCGCCATGGAACTTGAGCACGTAGGTGCCAAGATCGTTGCCTTCGACAACACCGGGCAGCGAACCACCTTCACGCAATGGCAGCACATACCTGGTTGCTGTGACGATCGGCAGACTCACGCTCCGAAGCCTAGTGCCACGGTTTCCACCCCGATGGCGCCGGGTACCTCGATGGCAGCGAGAAGGAGGAGAAACCCTTGAGCCACCCGTCCATGGGCGTCGAGGAGGAGTTGCTACTGGTCTCGGCCGGCGGCAACCCTTTGCCACGCAGCAAGGCCGTCGCCGCAGGGACGCACGGTATAGACGTCGAGCTGGAACTGACCCGGGCCCAGGTGGAGATCAACACGCCTGTCTGCCAGACGGCTGAGGAGCTGCGGATCCAGCTGTGCTGGGCGCGGTCAAAGCTCGCAGAAGCAGCAGCGGAGGAGGGTGCGCGGTTGCTGGCGATCGCGGCGCCTCCCGGTGGGGTGGCGGCTCAGTTGGTGACCCACAAGCCGCGGTACGAGGAGATAGCGACCCGCTACGGCTTGCTGGCGCGCGAGCAGGCCGTTTGCGGTTGCCACGTGCACATCGGCGTACCGAACAAGGAAGCCGCTGTTCGGGTCAGTAACCACGTGCGGCCGTGGCTGCCGGTCTTGCTGGCGCTGACGGCCAACAGTCCCATCTACCTTGGCTCGGACACCGGCTTCTCCAGTTGGCGATCGATCATGTGGTCGCGGTGGCCGTGCTCGGGCCCACCCCCGTACTTCGAGTCCGCTGAGCACTATGACGCCCTGGTCGCCATGCACATCGCGACCGGCGCCATCATGGACGAGCGGATGGTCTATTGGGATGTCCGGCCGTCCAGCCACCTGCCGACGGTTGAGGTACGGGTCAGCGACATTCCGCTGACCGTCGACGAGACAGTGCTGCTGGCGACCCTCATCCGCGCGCTGGTGATGACGGGTTTGGCCGACGGCGGCCTCGGCCCGAAGCTCGAGCCGGCCGTACTACGAGCGGCGTACTGGCTGGCGGCCCGTGATGGCATCACCGGTAATGGCCTGGATGTCCTGAGAGCCCGGCCACTACCAATGGCCGAGCTCCTCGGCTTGCTGCAAAGGCACGTCTTCCAGGCACTCGAACAGCTGGAAGAAGCGGACATGGTCGCCGAAACCATCCAGCGAGTACTCCGGGATGGCAACGGAGCCGTCAAGCAACGCAAGGCCTTCGCAGCCGGCCAAGACATCGTCGCCCTGACCGCCGTCGCCGACTGACGGCCACCCAACTAGTAGCGTGTCGCGCCAAAATCTTGGCGCTTGCGGCGCCCAGGCACGCACCTCGCGGCAGCGGAGAAACGGCAACGATGGAAAGCATCGATGCCGCTCCTCCGCCACCGCGATGCACGCACCTGGACGCCGCAATCACCCAAGCTTTTGACGCGACACGCTACTAGTTGATCATTCGCCCCCTTTTGACCCTCGTCACCTGAGCAGAGCGCCGAAGGGTCTGCTGGAGGGGCAAAAGGGGGCGAATGATCAGGTGGTTGCGGCTAGCGCAGGAAGTCCTCCAGGCCGTGGAGGTCGTCGGTGTTGAGGTGGTCGACGCCGGCTGCGGTGAGTTCGGACCAGACGGCCTCTCGGGCGGCGCCCGGGGTGTCCGGGGTTGCCCAGAAGCGGACGCGGTAGCCGGCGTGGTGGGCGGTGGTGACGATCTCGTGCAGCTTGGCTCGCTCGTTCGCCGGGAACGGGCCGACGCCGGTCCAGGTGAAGTTCTTCGTCCAGTTGTCGCTCACCAGCGGCATCAGCGAGGCCGGCATCTTGGAGGTCAGGTCGGTGAGCCGGCCGTCGTACCCGGCGTACCGGACCTTCTGTGCCTTCAGTACGTCGAGTGGACGGTTGCCGCTGATCACCGAGGTGACTGCTCCGCGGTAGGCGCGTCCGTCGGCGAAGATCGTGCTGATGCCGCGGTACTTCCGCAGCGCCTTGTCGATCGCCGCGTAGGTGGTCGGCCCATCGCTCTTGATGTCGATCAGCAACTGGAAGTCGCGGCCACGCCGATAGACCTGGCCGTGATTCTCCCGGACCTGTTGCTCAAGCGGCTTCAGGTAGAGGCTCTCGAGGTTGCGACCCGGTACTGCGTCCTTCAGGTCGTGCGCGACGCGTAGCTCACCGTCGACCAGCCAGACGTCCGCCTCGACACTGTTGAAGCCACGGTCGAGCGCGTCCTGCAGCGGCCGCCGGTGCTCGTAGTCGTTGTGAGCGTGCGCTGCCGGAAGCGCGCGTATCGCCGGTGCGTCGTACGCGATCGGCAGCCGGAACCCGTTCTCGCGGGCGACCGTCCGCACCCGATCCGGGTAGTCCGAGATGATGCCGTCGACGCCCTTGTCGACCAGCGACTGCATGGTGGCCTGGTCGTTGACCGTCCACGGCACGACCTTGATCCCGACCCGATGAGCCGAGCGGACCATATCGGCGGTGACATAGGGCCTGTACGCCGGATCGCTCACCTTTCCGTCCTGCGGGAACCCGTGCACCGGCGAGACGGCGTTGGCGTTGAAGGACTTGACCGCCTTCACCAGATCGCCGCCGAAGTCGTCGATGTCGATCCCACCCAGCCACGGCGACTTGCCGGGCTGGCCGGTCTGCAGGAAGTCGTGGTTCGTCAGCGCGACGATCGGCAGCTCGGGAGCCACCTCGCGCATCCGCATCAGTGCGCCCCAGTCGAAGCTCTGGATCGTCACCTGACGGCTGATCCGGGCCTTGCGGATCTCCTCGGCGACCACCTGGACGAACTGCTCGCGCGGCGCGGTCTCGCTCGGCGCGCCCGCCTCGACCTTGGTCTCGATGTTCAGCTTGACCTTGTTCGCCTTGAACCGGTGGACCAGGTCGAAGACGTCCCGCAGCTCGGGCATCCGGGCGCCCGGATCGGGCGTCTGGCCGGGATGCGCGGGCTGGGTCAGCGAGCCACAGTCGAGTTGCTTGACCTGCTTCAGGCTCAGCGTCTTGATGAACTTCCCGACGTACGGGTACTCCGGGTCGCCGGGCGTGTAGGGCGCGGTGTCCTTGCATTTGCTGCCGGACACCTTGCGATCGTGGGTGACGACCGCGTAGCCGTCCTCGGTGATCTGGACGTCGAGCTCGAGCGTGCTGACGCCGATCTCGAGGCCGTGCGAGAAGGAGGCGATCGTGCTCTCCACGGTCAGCCCGAGACCGCCACGGTGGGCCTGGACGTCGAACTCGCGGCCCCGCCCGGCACCGGCGGGGATGGCGACGAGCGTCTGGCCGAGCAGACCGGCAGCGAGGGCAAGCGGAAGCAGCGCGCGGGGGAGGCGGCGCATGAGGGGTTCCTAACACGTAGGGGCCAAGGGCGGTGCCGATGATGTCCCGCTCAGGGATACCCCGGCCCTCGTGAAGGTAGCCGATAAGAGGCCGAATGGTGACCCCTCGCCGTCATGTCCTTACCTACGGTGGCGAAAACTACTCAGCGCTACTCGTATTGCAGCGCCTCCAAGGGGTTCAGCCGGGCGGCGCGGCGGGCCGGCCAGATGGCGGCGAAGATGCCGACGACGACCGAGACGATGGCGAAGATGACCAGCTGCCCGGTCGGTACGGCGAAGCTGACCTCGTCCAGGCGGGCCGCGAGCAGTGACGCCAGGCCGAGGCCGAGCAGGATCCCGATCACCGCCCCGATCAGCGCGGTGATCACGCTCTCGTGCCGGATCATCCGTTTCACCTGCCGCCGGGTCAGCCCGATCGCGCGCAGCATGCCGAGCTCGCGGGTTCGCTCGAAGACGGTCAGTACGAGCGTGTTGACGATGCCGAACAGGCTGACCAGCACCGACAGCGCGAGCAGCACGTAGAGCACGTTCAGCAGACTCTTGATGCCGTCCGACTGCGCGGTCTTGAACTGCTCGCGCGTCTGCGCCTTGGCGTTCGGGAAGGCGGACAGCGCCGACTCGAGAGCCGCGGTGTTCGCGGCTGTCACGCCACCGTCCATTGTCAGGAAGGTCATGAGGTTCAGTGGCTGCGGGCTGCTCGCGTCGAAGGTCGCGGTCGAGATCGTCACGTTGCCGAACGGAGAACCACCCGCCGGCGGTGTGAAGATGCCGCGCACGGTCAGCTGGAGCGTACGGCCCGCGACCGTTGTCATCGCGAACTGCGAGCCGAGCTGCAGGTTGTGCTTCTCGGCGTACTCCTCGTCGAGGATCGCCCCGTTCGCGCCCAGCTCGCCGAGGGTCGCCTGGGATCCGCTCTTCCAGTCGAAGCTGAGCACGGTCGGTGCCTGGCTGTCGATCGCGGTGATCGGGATCGACTCGTCGAACGCCTGGCCTTGCCCGGTACGCACACTGGACACCGCCTGGACCCCGGGCACGGTCGCGACCGCGGCGGCGACCGTCGGCGGGAGCGGGCTGAAGTTGTTCTGGGCCGCGACCGCGTAGTCGCCGCTGAAGATCCGGTCGACGGCATCCTCGAACGGCTTGATGATGCCCGCGCCGAGCGTCGCCACCAGCGTGACGAGGGCCAAACCGATCATCAGCGCGGCAGCGGTCGATGCTGTCCGGTGCGGATCGCGCTTGCTGTTCTGCCCACCGATTCCAGCCGCGGGCCGATCAGTCAGTACGCCGGGGAGCTCCGCAGGCCATTCGGGCTGCCACGAACTCGCCTTTCGGCGTACGGCCATGGCTGTGACGACCACGAGCAGCACCGGATTCAGTACTGCGCCAAGCACGAACCCGCCGATCCGTTTGCCGGTGGCCCCCGGTCCCCAGAAGCCGCGGCGCAGCAGCCAGTACGGCAACGAGAACAGCGGCCAGGCCAAGATGCTCAGGACCAGCACAGACCCACGCGCGACCGGATCGGACGCAGCCGCGAGCGGACGGACCAACCGTGCCGCGAACAGCGCGATCCCGACGAAGATCAGCAGTACGCCGATCGCCAACGCCGCCAGCAAGCTGCCAGTGCTCAACCCATCGACGAACAACCCGACGACTACAAGCGCGATCCCTGCAAGGGTGAGCAGCGCGGCACCGAGCGCGCGATAGCGCTGGAAGCGTCCAGGCGGCAGCTTCGCCCCTTCGCGGACGGCAGCGATCGGCGGTACGCGAGTGGCTCGCCAAGCCGGGCGCAGGCTGGCCAGCAACGTCACCAGGATGCCGACAGTCAGCGCGACGACGACGGTCCGAGGGCGGAACACCAGTCCGTTGTTGGGCAGCGTCAGCCCAGCCGCGTCGAAGATCTTGAACAACCCGGTCGCGATCCCCAGACCAAGGAACAGCCCGGCGACCGCTGCCACCACCCCCGTCGCGAGTGCTTCGAGCACCACCGAGTTCATGACTTGGCGCCGCGAAGCGCCGAGTGTGCGCAGGGTGGCGAACTCGCGGGTCCGCTGCGCGATCGTGATCGACAGGGAGTTCGCGATCACGAACGATCCGACGAACAGCGCGATCCCGCCGAACACCAGCAGGAAGGTCCGGAAGAAGGTCAGGAAGTCGCTCGTCCCAGCCGCGTCCTCGGCCGCCTGGTCGTCGGCGGACCGGACCTGTGTGCCTTCGGGCAGAGTCTTCTGGACGGCGTCGATGAGCTGCTGCGGAGAAGTACCGCTCTTGGCCTTCAGCAGGATCTGGTCGAGCTTGCCCGGCTTGTCGAACAGCCGCTGCGCGGTCGGCAACTGGAAGCCGGCCAGCGTCGCGCCGCCGATCGAGGAGACCGCACCGAACTCGACCAGCCCGGAGATCCGCATCGGCTGGACCTGGCCGCGGGCCTGGACGCCGATCGTGTCGCCGGTCGAGAACCCCTTCTTCGAGGCGGTCTGGGTGTCGATCACGACCTGGTCGGGTCCCGGCCAGTCGCCCTTCACCAGCGCGAGCGAGTTGAACTCCGGCCGGTCCCGATCGATGCTGAAGCCAAGGTTCGGCGCACCGCCGAAGACGATCGCCTTGCCGTCCTTGCCGATCAGTTGCGCCTCGCCCGCGACCGCACCGCCGGCCACGCCGACTTCGGGCAGCTTGGCGACCGTGGCCAGCAGCGACTCGTCGAACGACGGCGCCGGGACAGTCCCGTCAGCCGGTACGTCGAAAGCGGTCTTGCCGGTGATCGCCGCGTCGGTGTTCTTGTAGTTCTCGGAGAAGATCGAGTCGAACGCGGTCGAGATCGAGTCGGTCAGCACATACGTTCCCGACACCAGCGCCACCCCGAGGACGACGCCGATCGCGGTCAGCGCGGTGCGCAGCTTCCGGGCCAGCAGGCCGCGCAACGCGAAGCCGATCACGACAACCCCCGTACTGCGTCGCCGATCGACAGCACCCGTACTGCGTTGCTGCTCACTGCAGGTCCAGCGAGTCGATGATCTGCAGGATCTCGTGCTGGTCGGTCCGCCCGGTCTCCTTCACGATCACGCCGTCGGCCAGGTAGAGCACCCGGTCGGCCATCGCGGCCGCCTTGGCGTCGTGGGTCACCATCACCGTCGTCTGGCCGTACTCGTCGACCGAACCGCGCATCAGCTGCAGGATCTCGTTGCTGGTCCGGGAGTCGAGGTTGCCGGTCGGCTCGTCGGCGAAGATCACCGTCGGCCGGGACACCAGCGCGCGAGCGATCGCGACCCGCTGCTGCTGGCCACCGGACAGCTCGGCCGGGCGATGGGTGAGCCGGTCGGTCAGTCCGACCCGCGCGACCAGCTCGTCGAAGTACGCCGGATCTGGTTTCTGGCCGGCGATCGTCAACGGCAGCACGATGTTGTCGCGAGCGGTCAGCATCGGCAGCAGGTTGAAGAACTGGAAGATGAACCCGATGTGCTTGCGGCGCAGCTTGGTCAGGTCGTCGTCGCCGAGGGTGGTGATCTCGGTGCCGCCGACCTGGACCGTTCCCGTGGTCGGCTTGTCCAACCCGGCCAGGATGTGCATCAAGGTCGACTTGCCCGAACCGGACGGCCCCATCACCGCGGTCAGCTGCCCGGCCGTGATGTCCACCCCGACGCCACGCAACGCGTTGACCGCGGTATCCCCCTCGCCGTACGTGCGGTGCAACTCGTCCGCCCGTACGACAGTCGTCTGTCCATCCATGTGCCGATCGCCCTCCCTGGCTGATCAGCGGCCTCCTCCCCCAGAAGCCGTCGATAGTGCTCCGAGTCTGCTCCTAGGACAGCCGGCAGCGACAGGGGGATGCCCCCGACCGGACCCCGAGATCCGGCACTAGATCCAGCCGCGCCTAGCCGCGTGGAAGCCCAGCTGCAGGCGGGTGTCGGCTGAGACGAGGTCCATCAGGGCACGGACGCGGCGTTGGACCGTGCGCATCGACAAGCCGAGCTGGTTCGCTACTGCCTGGTCCGTGAGCCCTGCCAGCAGTAGGCCGAGGATGCGGGCGTCCAGCTCCGGCAAGCTGTCGCCGGTGCGACCTTCGACGACGCCGTCGGTTCCAAGGACCAGCGGTAGGCCGTCACGCCACACCCTGTCGAACAGTGCGATCAGTGCGTCCAGCATGCCGCTGCGGTGGACTATCAGGGCGCCGATACTGCGATCCGACCCCGACAGCAGCGGGACCAGCGCTATGCGGCGATCCACGATCAGTAGACGGATCGGCAGCTCCTGGACGACCCGGACCTCTTCGCCAGCTTGCAGGGAGTCAGAAGCTGCAGCGAAGAAGCCCGGCCGTTCGAACGAGCTGCGCTCGATCACTACCCGGTACCGGACGCCGCGGGTGACTGCAGCGTCTTCCTCGGTGTTCTCCTCGGGCGGGACGACCGCGATCTCCGCCTTGACGAAGCCGAGCACTTCTTCGCGTGCAGCCATCTGCAGCTGGGCGAAGCGCTGACCAACCGCCTTGGCGCCGCGGACCACGTCCACCACGTCGCTCACGGACCTGTCGGTGTCAGTGCCCCGGTAGACCTCGGTCAGCGACTCGATCTCCCGCTGGGCACGCCGGAGCTCCTCCTCGCGCTGCACTGCCAATGCAGCAAGGGCCACCGAGGGCGGCGACGCGACGTACCGGTCGGTGCCGCCGCTGGAGCGGGCAGCCAGGCCCAGCGTCTCCAGCGCGGCCAGCGAGCGGGCTGCCTCGATGGGGTGGCAGCCGAGGCGCTCGGCGAGGCTGCCGGCGTCGTACGACGGCACCTCGACGAGGGCGCGGTAGGCCAGTTCTTCGGCGTCGTCCAGTCCGAGCACGTCGAGCACGATGCCTCCTTGACGACGGTCGCGGGCGGTCTGCACCTGGCAGATTCCGGAATTGTCGCAATCTTGCCAGCACCGCAGGCCCTTTGGCTGGCGGATTTGCGATGAACTACGGCGCAGTCCGTCCTAACTCTTCGAAGGTGGTCCGATGGTTCACCGATTCCTGGTCGGTGCGGCGGCGACCGCGCTGCTGACCGCAGTCCTTGTGCCGGCGACGGCCGCGCCGATCCCACAACCCGAAGCCCAGTCCGGCCCACCGGCTCTGCCGGTCCAAGCCGATGCCGACGCCGCCAGGACGATCACGTTGCTGACCGGCGACAAGGTCCAGCTCACTCCGGCCGGGCAGGGCCGGAGCAGTGTCCGCTTCCTCCCGATCGATCCGGTCCAGTCCGGCTACGAAACACGCACGGTCGGCAAGGACCTGTACGTCGTACCGGACAGCGCGGCGAAACTCGTCCAGCGCGGCAAGGTCGACAAGGCGCTGTTCAACGTGAGCGCCCTGGTCCGGCAGCGGTACGACGACGCGTCCACCCGGAGCATCCCGATCATCGCGACCTACCGCTCGACCCGTTCGCTGGCCCAGCAAGCGATCCCGGCCGGCTCGACCAGGACGAGAGCGCTCCCCTCCGTCGGCGCCGCTGCGTTGCGAACCGGCAAGGAGCGCGCCCGGGAAACCTGGAGAGCGCTCACTGCGCAGTCCGAGGTCGACAAGATCTGGCTGGACGCGAAGGTGACCAAGACCCTCGACCAAAGCGTCCCGTACGTCGGAGCGCCCCAGGCATGGCAGGCCGGGTACGACGGTTCGGGCGCCACGGTCGCAGTACTGGATACCGGCGTTGACGCTGAGCATCCCGACCTCGCCGGTGCCGTCAAGGCCCAACAGAACTTCACCGACAGTCCCGATGCCGCGGACCACGACGGTCACGGCACGCACACGTCGTCGACGGTCGCGGGTCGCGGCGTCGCCTCGGACGGCCGGAACAAGGGGGTCGCGCCGGGCGCTCAACTGCTCTCGGGCAAGGTCCTGAACGACTCGGGGAGCGGCGAACTGTCGTGGATCATCGCCGGGATGGAATGGGCCGTTGCTGAAGGCGCCGATGTGATCAGCATGAGTATCGGTACGTCGGAGCCGGCCGACTGCACCGACCCGATGGCAGCGGCCGTCGACCGGATCAGCGCGAGTTCCGGCGTACTGATCGTGGTTGCTGCGGGCAACCTTTACGGACCGGCCGAGACGATTACCAGCCCCGGTTGCGCTGCATCCGCACTCACGGTGGCGGCGACGGATCTGACCTCGGCGACTGCCGACTTCTCCAGCCGCGGACCAGTGATGGGCAGTCATACCGTCAAGCCGGACATCGCTGCGCCGGGGGTGGACATCACCGCGGCAAGGGCCGGTGGGCGCGGCGATGCGGCGTACACGGACATGAGCGGTACGTCGATGGCGACGCCGCACGTCGCCGGTGCGGCAGCGATTCTCAAGCAGCAGCATCCGTCGTGGACCGGTCAGCAGTTGAAGTCGGCGCTGCAGAGCACGGTGCGGTCGGCCTCGACGGTCGGCATCTACGACCAGGGCGCCGGCGAGCTCGACATCGCCAACGCGATCCGCCAGCAGGTCAGCGGTCCCGGCACTGTCGACCTCGGCACCTTCACCTGGCCGCACAAGCCATCGCAGCAGACCACCAAACAACTCACCTACACGAACTCCGGCAAGACTCCGGTGACGTTGCGATTCACCGCCGACGTTCGCGGCAACAACGGCAAACCGTTGCCCAAGGCAGCGGCCAGACTCGGCGCCAGCTCACTGACGATCCCGGCCGGCAAGTCCGCGAACCTTCCGCTGATCGTCGATCCCGCCGCCAAGCTCGACTACGGCCTGTACGGCGCGGTCAGCGCGCGAGTGGTTGCCACCAGCAACGACGGCCGCACGGTCGTCACCCCTGTTGGGTTCTACCTCGAACCGCAGCACGTCGACGTCACCTTCAAGGTGCTCGACCGCAACGGCAAGCCAGCGTCATCGATCAGCACGCTGGACGTCTTCGACCTGGACAGCATCGCGAACCACGGCACCGGCCTCGACGGCATCAGCCCGACTCTGCACCTGCGGGCCGGCACCTACTCGCTGTCGGCACTCGTCGCCACACCCAGCGCCGACGGCCTAGTCGAGTCCTATACCTACCTTGGCGACCCCGAGATCACGCTGACCAAGAACACCACCATCACGTACGACGCCCGCCGCGCAACCGAGGCGAAGGTGACCACCCAACGCCCGTCCGTACGCCGTGGCGGCAGCCTCACCTTCGGCCGGGTGATCGACGACTGGGTGCTGGCCAGCACGCGAACCTTCGGCAACTCGGTCAAGGCGGTCTACCTCGGTGGCTCGAAATCGAAGGCCAAGCGCGGCACCTACGAGGTGGTCGAGGGCTGGCAACTCGGCTCACCCGAGGGAGCGCCCTCGCCGTACCTCTACAGCCTGGCGTTCACGCACTCGAAGCAGGTCAAGGGTGGCACTGTTCACCGGGTGCGCGACCGTCAGCTCGCCTCGATCGACGCCACCTACTACACGCCGGGAAAGAACGCGACCTACTCGGAGTACGTCGATGTGTGGCGGCCGTGGAGCCTCAATCTGATCCCGACAGGCAGTCGCGGACAGGTCGCAGCGCCTGGCCGGGTCGAGCACCTCGTCACGGCGGAGAGGAGCACGAAGGTCAGCCAGATGGTCGGACACAGCGACTCCATGTCGTGGCCGTTCGCGACCTTGATGACGTCGACCGCGACGGCGTACCGGCCGGGAAGCCGGCACACGGAGACGTGGTGAAAGGCGGGGGTGCGGCCGGGCATGCTGCGCGATCAGACGACCGGGCTGACCAGGGTCCCTGCGGGCAGGGTGGGCAATACCGTGTGGAGCAACTTTCCGGGCTGGACCGATACGCAGGCCGGGCACTTCTCGATGCAGGGGTTCCTGGATCTGGGTTCGACCGAGTTGCTCGCGGACGGAGTTTCGCTGGGCGAGTACGGCTGGTTCGGTCAAGGGTTTTGGGACGTGCCGGCGGAGGCGAGTGAGCTCGAGCTCGTCTACAAGCTGCACCACTGGCAGCGGAACGGGTATGTCTGGGAATCGCCGACCGATGCCGAGACTCGCTGGCGCTGGCAGAGCTCGTCGGCCGATGCGGGCAAGCCGCTGCCGCTGCTCTTCCCGGACTACGACCTGTCCGTCGACGCGAATGATCGCGCGCCCAGGGTCGCGAACTATCCGATCACGGTGACGGTCGCGGCGGGGGAGTGGTACCGGCCCGGCAAGCTCACCTCGGCCCGGGTGCAGGCGTCGTACGACGATGGCGCGACGTGGGTCGACGTACCGGTGAAGAACGATGGCCGGAAGGTCGTCGCGGCGGTGGACAACACGGCGGCCGGTGACTTCGTGAGCCTGAAGCTCGAGCTGACCGACGCCAACGGGAAGTCCGTGACGCAGACGCTGCGGCGTTTCTACGGAATCCGCTAGGAAGCGGGCGGACGGCCACCACTACTAAACCTCGCCAGCAACCGCTTCCCTCGGCGTGTCGAGGCATCGGTGTCGGGTTCAGTAGTGGTGGCGGTCCGCGGCCGCCGGGGTCAGCCCTCGCTAGGAGCAAAAGAGGATTGTTGGTGCCGGACCGGGAAGCGCCTCACGGCGCGTGGCCGCTCGAAGCGGCTATATTTGGGACCCGGGGCTACCGCGGCCCGACACCTCTGACAGTGTAACGGGTGACCAAACCCCTTGTCCTGTTGACTTCTCACGCTTCGGTTGCCGTTACCACCAAGTCTGCAAGGACGCAAGGACCGCAGCAGAACTGACAGCCAACTACCAGAGTTGACCGGCGCGTTCGGTCCGCGCCGCGGTCTGTAACTGGTCGGCCATCTCGACCAGTCGGGACGCCGACCGGACCTGGTCGTGGGTGTCCTCGGCCAGGTGCGCCCGGCCGGTCGCGACGATCCGCGCAAAGGCCGCCGCGCGGTCCAGGGTGGTCGCGAAATCACCGGTCGCGACGCCACGCAGTACGGCGTCGACCATGTCCCGCACCTCGGTCGGGCCGGGCGGATCGGCGACGCCGGCCACCACCGCGTGCACCTCGGCGTACTTGCGGCCGCTCGAGTACTCGCGGGAGACCTCTTCGGAGTTGCTGTGCACCCACGAGCGCAGCAGATAGAGCCGCCACAGCGTGCCGGGCAGCGAGTCCGCGGGCGCGTCGGACCACAGGTCGGCGAGCTCGTCGAGACCGTAGTCGTCGGCGAGTTTCACCACCCGGGCGATCACGTCCGCGTCCTCGGTCGAGCGCGCGCCGCGGACCAGCAGCTCCGCGGTCCGGTGCGCGACCTCAGCCACCGCGGCCGGGTCGTGCGCGCCAGGCAGCGACTCGAACAACTTGGCACCCGGCAGAATCGGCCGGCGCGGCGTAGGAACGGTCACCCGCCCATCGTGCCTGACCGGCCCCAACTCCGCATTTCGACCCGGCGGAGTCAGTACAGTCGAAGTATGGCGGGTGGAAGAGGGCGGTTGGCCAAGAACGTGGTCAAGTACGGCGTGCGGTACGGGCCGATGGCGTTCGAGGCGGTCAAGCATGGGCGGGAACCGGCGCAGCAGGCCCTGCAGGCGGCGCTGGCGAAGCGGAATGCCCGGAAGAAGGCGATCGAGCACGCGCTGACCGTGCGAGATGGGTCACTGCTCAAGGTGATCAAGGACGGGCAGGCCGTGTTCTTCGTCTTCAGCGGCGACGCGATCGTCACGACCTATCCGCCGGTGCCGCAGGCGACCTATCCCGAGCTGCTCCGGCACGCCGACCTGGATCGCCGGGAGAACGCGCTCGCGCTCGCGGCGAGCAAGCCGAGGCTGACCGACCGTCTCCCCAACGTGAGGCGGCGCCGCAAGGCTTGACGTCCGTGTAACACGGAGGACCCCGACCGGCAACACCTCCCACGCACAGTGGAAGGACGTTTCCACGAGGGGAGGGCGTCACCATGCTCTGGAAGATCAGGACTGAACTCGCCGACCGGCCAGGTGCGCTGGCCGAGCTCGCTGCACGCTGTGGTGCGGACGAGATCAACATTCTGAGCCTGGAGGTCTTCACCGCCGAGTCCGGAGCGGTCGACGAACTCGTGGTCTCCACCGGCATCGGCTGGACCGCCGAGGGCCTCACCGCCCTGGTCGCCGAAGCCGGCTGCACCCGTACTACGGTCCGCCCGTGTCAGGCCGACGTCCTCCACGACGCCCCGACCCGCTACCTGCGCGCGGTACTGCGGCTCATCGACGACCCGCTGTCGGTGGACGAGGAGCTGGAGAGTCTGCAGGGATTCGACGAGTACACGCCGGCCGAGTGGGCGCGTGCCGACGTACTGGTCGAGATCGCCGGCCGGCTGGCCGAGCGGGAGGCCGGCCCGGTCCAGGAGCCGCCTCGGCCTGGCAGCGCAGTACCGGAGTTGCGCAAGGCCTCTGTCGAGGATGCGGACGCAGTAGTCGCCATGCATGACCGGTGCTCGTATGAGAGCCGCACGAGGCGCTACCACGTCCCCATGCCGAAGCTCACCGCTCGTACTGCGCGTCACCTGTCCGCACCTGCCGGTGGTGTCTCCATCGTCGCCGCAGCCGATGGGGCCGTTGTCGGGATGGCTACTGCGGCTCCCTGGGACGAGTTGAGTGGCTCTGCGATGGAGATCGCAGTACTGGTCGAGGACGGCTGGCAGCGGCACGGTCTGGGCACGCAGTTGCTGCGTCGGGTGATCCAGGAAGCTCGGGAGCTCGGTGCCGATCGTGTGGTCTGCATGGTGCAGCCGGAGAACGTCGCGATGCTGCGGACCGTCGAGGGCCTGCGGATGCGGACCAGGGTCGTGCAGGACAGCGGGCACCTGATGGTGACGGTCGCACTGTCCGACCAGAGCCTGTCGCATGCGGTGGATCGGCCGTCGGTGCCCTATCGTCAGACGCGTGCCATCCCTGCCCGGTCGTAACCCGCACGGCCTTCTCGTCAACCTGCCCGCGAGCACTCGCTCGCCGGTGGTGGAGTTGTCCCGGCGGCTACTGATCGCGCTGGGCCTGCTGACGTTGATGGTGATGATCGTGGTCGTCGATCGCGACGGCTACAAGGACACCTATGACGGTCACGTCGGATTGATCGACAGCATCTATTACGCGACCGTCACGCTCACCACGACCGGGTACGGCGACATCACTCCGGTGACGCCGACGGCCCGGCTGGTGAACGCCTTCGTCGTCACGCCGCTGCGGATCTCCTTCCTGGTGGTGCTGGTCGGTACGACTCTGGAAGTCCTGGCGAACGAAGGTCGCCGCGTCATGCGCGACACGCGATGGAGGAAGCGCATGAAGGACCATGTGGTTGTCGTCGGCTACGGAACCAAGGGCCGCGCGGCGGTACAAACCCTGCTGAGCAACGGGGTCAAGCGCGAGGACATCGTCGTGATCGACCCGCGCGCGCAGGCGATCGGTGACGCGGGCAACGATCAGATGGCCGCCTTCCACGGCGACGCGACGAACCGGACCGTACTGCGCCGCGCGGAGGTGATGACCGCCCGCGAGGTGATCGTCACCACCGACCGCGACGACTCGGCGGTACTCGTCACGCTCGCGGTCCGCCAGCTCAACCCGAACGCCCACATCGTCGTCGCGGTCCGCGAGGAGGACAACGTCCCGCTGCTGCGGCAGAGCGGCGCGGACGCGGTGGTCACCTCATCCGAAGCGGTAGGCCGGCTGCTAGGCCTGTCCGCCGTCAGCCCGAACCTGGGCGAGGTGATGGAAGACCTGCTGACCTACGGCGAAGGCCTCGAGGTTGCTGAGCGCCCCGTACTCGGCCGCGAGGTCGGCAAGGCCCCGTCCTCAGTGCCCGACCGGGTGGTCTCCGTCGTCCGCGACGGCAAGGTCCACCGGTACTACGACTCGTCGGTCTCGGTGCTTGCGGCCGGCGACAAACTCATCGTCGTCCGCCCGGCCAAGGAAACCCCCTGGGCCGAACGCCCAGGCGCCGACGACCAGGACGAGTAACCCCCGGCCCACCGCCCCTCGCCGGCCGAGTGCGAGCCCACCACTGGTGGGCGTGAACCCCTAGAGGCGACCTTGAACAAGGTATTTCCTGTTCAAGGTCGCCGCTTGCTGTCCGAGCCCACCAGTGGTGGGCTCGCCAGGTCCGGGCCAGGTCTGGGGTCGGAGGGTGAAGGGTTTTGGTCGCTCTGTGGCAACAATTCTTCACGCGGTGCGAGGGGTAGGGCGATCGCCTCGATTCCGGGCCTGTCCGCTGGCTGAGTTGTTGCTCGGTGTACAGACCATGTGACGGGGTGGTCCGGTATTGACGGGGGCTGGTGAGGGGTCTTACAGTCTGGGCTGTAAACGATTACAAGAACGATTACAGGAGGCTGCGTGAGCCGGCCGACGATCGCGGGAGTGGCGCGGGCCGCCGGAGTTTCGGTGGCTTCGGTGTCGCGGGTGCTGAACGGGCTGGCCGCGACCGAGGAGATGGTCGAGCGGGTGCAGCGCGCCGTCCAGGAGCTCGGGTATGTGCCCGATTCCCGGGCCCGGTCGCTCAAGGTCGGGCGGACCTACCAGCTGACCCTGGCCGTGGCCGACGTCGGTAACCCGGTCTACGTGACGATGATGCGCGCGGTCGAGGAAGTGGTCTCCGCCGCGGGGTACCGGCTGGTGGTCACCACCACCGGGCCCGATGTCGTCGACGAGGTCGCGTTGGTGCGGGGGATGGCTCGCGGGTACGCCGACGGGCTGGTGATCAGCCCGCTGCGCGTCGATGACGACCTGATCAAGTCGATTCGCGAGTGCGACGTACCGGTGGTTGTCGCCGGTAACGTGCCGGCCAGTGCGGGTGTGGACACGATCCGTGCCAACTCGCCGAAGGGCATGCTGCTCGCGGTCGAACACCTGCTGGCCAAGGGCCGTCGGCGGATCGCCTTTGTGAACGGCCCGGTCGACACTGTTCCCGGTACGGCGCGGGCGAAGGGATTCGCCGATGCGATGAAGGCGAACGGCCTGAGCCCGGTCGCCGAGGTCGAGGCGGTCGACTTCACCTTCGCGGCGGGTCGCGAGGCGGGGGTCGAACTGTTCGCGGGGCTCGACAGCGCCGGCGAGCCGAGCGGGAAGACGGGCGTCACCGGCGAGGCGAGTGGGACGACGGGAGTCGCCCGGGAGGCGAGCGGGCGGGCTGGCGTCGCTGAGCAGCTCGATGCGGTGATCGCGGCCAACGATTTGCTTGCCGTGGGCATCATGCATGAGCTGGCCGCGCGCGACCTCGCAGTACCGGGAGATGTCGCGGTGATCGGGATGGACGACAGTGAGCTGGCCGAGCAGTCGTTCCCGCCGTTGACAAGTGTCAACCTCGGGTCGGCCGAGCGTGGTCGCCGGGCAGCTGAGTTGCTGCTGGCAAGGATCGAGGACGACACCCGGACGCCCCGGCGGATCGTCGTCCAGCCGACGCTGAGTGTGCGGAAGTCCACGCCATGAGCGCCGCGACCAGGACCGTGGCTCCGAAGCAGGCGCCCAAGAGAGGCCGGCCGAAGCAGAACAGAGAGGCGATCTTTCTGTTCCTGCCCGCGTTGCTGCCCGTTCTCCTGCTGAGCGTCTACCCGCTCATTCGCGGGATCGCGCTCGGATTCACCGACGCTCGCGCGGGCCTCAACGTCGACACGAACTTCATCGGCTTCGGCAACTTCGGCAAGCTGCTGCACAACGACCTGTTCTGGAGCTCGTTCAAGATCGGCCTGATCTGGACGCTGGCGGTGACGATCCTGCAGTTCGTCGCAGCGCTCGGACTCGCACTGCTGCTGAACACCAACCTCCGGTTCCGCGGCGTCGCGCGCACGCTGGCGCTGATCCCTTGGGCGATGCCGCCGGTCGTCGTCGCGATCATGTGGCGGCTGCTGCTGCACCCGACCAACGGCCCGGTCAACGAGATCCTGCAGAACCTGCACCTGACCGACCACCCGATCAACTTCCTCGGCGACTTCAGTACTGCGCTGCCGGCGGTGATCGTGGTCGGGATCTGGGTCGGCATGCCGATGACGACCGTCACCTTGCTGGCCGGTCTGCAGAGCATCGACCGATCCCTGTACGAGGCTGCCGCGGTCGACGGAGCGAGCGCCTGGTCGCAGTTCTGGAACATCACCCTGCCGCAGCTCAAGACGGTGATCGTCGCGATCACCAGCCTGGACATGATCTGGAACTTCAACTCGTTCGGCCTGGTCTACGTGCTCACCGCGGGCGGCCCGGGCGGCAAGACGATGTTGCCGATGCTGTTCGCCTACAACGAGGCGTTCCGGTACGGGAACTTCGGGATGGCGGCCGCGATGGGTGACGTGATGGTCGTGATCATCATCGTGTTCCTCGGGTTCTATCTCAGGAACCGGCTGAGGAGCGAAGCATGAGAACGCGTCCCGCAGCCCGCGCAGCGCAGTACGTGGCCGTGATCTGCTATCTGATCTTCCTCGGTTTCCCGTTGCTCTGGCTGATCTCCAGCTCGCTGAAGTCGCCGCAGGAGTTCGCCAGCATCACGCCGTCGATCCTGCCCAAGCACCCGAACCTGTCGAACTTCACCGATGCGCTGGAGGAGCAGGGCCTGGTCCGCTCGATGTGGAACAGCCTGCAGATCTCCGTGGCGTCGACGGTGCTGGTGCTGGTCGTCTCGCTGCCGGTGGCCTACGCGCTGGCGCGTTTCCGGAGCCGGCTCCGGCCGCTCACGAACGGCTGGATCCTGGTCAGCCAGGTGTTCCCGGTGATCCTGATCGTGATCCCGCTGTTCATGATCCTGCGGCCTCTGCATCTGACCAACACGATCCCGGGCGTGGTGATCGTCTACATGGTCTGGTCGATGCCGTTCGCCCTGTGGATGCTGCAGGGGTACGTCGCCGCCGTGCCGCGCGAGCTGGAGGAGGCCGCGTCGGTGGACGGCGCGAGCCGGCTCCGTACCATCGTGTCGATCGTGATGCCGTTGCTGCGGCCGGGGCTGATCGCGACCGCGATGTTCACCTTCATCTCGGCGTGGAACGAGTTCTTCTTCGCCCTGGTCCTGTTGCAGGACCCGGAACTGAAGACGCTGCCGCTGGTCCTGGCCCGCTTCGTCGGTGCCGAGGGTCAGGTCCAGTTCGGGCCACTCGCGGCCGCGTCCGTCCTGGCCACCGTGCCAAGCCTGGTGTTCTTCGCCTTCCTGCAACGCCGGCTGACTTCCGGCCTGCTGTCCGGCGCAGTCAAAGGTTAGAAATCCCCCTGAGGAGAGAAGATGTTGAGGAAACCGATCATTGCGTTGCTGGCGGCAAGCGCCTTGGTGACACTTGCGGCCTGTGGCAGCGGCGACGACAAGTCCGGCTCCGGTGATTCGGGGTCGACCGAGAAGGTGACGCTGAAGTTCCAGAGTCTCGCCTTCCAGAAGACGACCGTCGCCGCGACCAAGAAGATCGTCGCGGACTGGAACGCGGCCAATCCGAACATCCAGGTCGAGTACGTGCAGGGCAGCTGGGACTCCGTGCACGACCAGCTCGTCACCCAGTTCCAGGGTGGTACGGCGCCGGACGTGATCCAGGACGAGTCCGCCGACATCACCGGCTTCGCGAACCAGGGGTACCTCGCCGACCTGTCGCAGTACCTGAGTCAGGAGACGAAGGACGCCGTCTCGCCGGGCGTCTGGGAGACGGTCTCCAAGGACGGCAAGGTGTTCGCCGCGCCGACCCTGCTCCAGTCGTACGTCGTGTTCGGCAACACCGCTCTGCTCAAGCAGGCCGGCGTCGCGACCACGGGCGACTCTCTCAGCTGGGACGACCTGCAGGCGAACGCGAAGAAGCTCACCGCCGGTGGCAAGTACGGGCTCGGCTGGGGACTGAAGAGCCCGACCGCGACCGTGCTGAACCTCGGGATGAACTTCGACGGCGCCTTCTTCGAGGGCACCGGCCGGGACGCCAAGGCGAAGATCGGCGATGCCGAGCTCGAGGTGCCGAAGCGGATCCACTCGATGGCCTACACCGACAAGTCGATCGACCCGACGTCGCTGACCCAGAGCGGTTCCGACGTCCTGCCGGGCTTCTTCGGCGGCAAGTACGCGATGATTGTCGGCGGCAACTATGCCGCGCAGCAGATCGTCGAGCAGGCGCCGAAGGGCTTCCAGTGGGAGGTGCTGCCGCCGCTGAAGGGTACCTCGGAGAAGCAGGCCGCGAACCCGCAGACGCTGTCGGTACCGGCCGAGGGCAAGCACATCAAGCAGGCCGCGCAGTTCATCGACTACTTCATGAAGGCCGACAACCTGGCCGCGGTCGGTCAGGGTGACTGGCTGATCCCGACCACGAAGGCGGCCCGGGACGTGATCGCGAAGGAGACCGGCGGCAAGAACGGCTGGACCCAGACGCTGGCCAGCGGCGAAGAGCTGACCAAGGCGCCGTTCCAGAGCGTGGAGAACTACCCGAAGTGGAAGGACCAGATCGCCACCCCGGCGCTGCAGGAGTTCCTGGCGAACAAGATCGACCTGGCCGCGCTGGGCAAGAAGCTGAACGATGGTTGGGGGCAGGTCAACTCCTGATGTCGGCACTGGAGCAGAGGTCGGTAGGGGCGCTCGTCGGCTCCGCGGTCGGTGACGCGATCGGCGGTGCCGTCGAGGGCTGGACCCCGGAGGCGATCCGGGAACGGCATGGCGGCTGGGTGACCGGCATCGTCGGCCCGTGGTACGACGACTGGCGCAACGCGCGCCCGATCGCGCCGTACCACAAGGGCGACGGGCACATCACCGACGACACATTGATGACGCATGCGCTGGTCGAGGTGTACGACGAACGCCGCGAGCACCTGGACGCGTACGCGATCGCGGAGTCGCTGGTGCCCAAGCTGCTGACCGAGAAGCGCTGGATCCCGGAGCTGGAGACCGAGGCGTTGCTGCTGCAGCGCGTGTTCCTGGCCGAGAAGTGGCTGGTCGCCCGGTTGCACTACGGGCATGTCGACCCGCGTGAGGCGGGTGTCGGCAACATCGTGAACTGTGGTGCGGCGATGTACGTGGCGCCGGTCGGGATCGCCAATGCCGGTGATCCCGCCGGGGCCTACGCCGAGGCGATCGACCTGGCCGGCGCGCATCAGTCGAGCTACGGGCGGGAGGCCGCCGGGGTGTTCGCCGCGGCGGTCGCGGCCGCGATGATGCCTGAGGCAACGGCTTCGTCGGCGGTCGCGGCGGCGCTGGAGCTGGCGAAGGACGGTACTCGCACCGCGGTCGAGGCGGTGGCGTCGGCGGCCGACGGGTTGAGCGATTGGGAGTCGGCGATCCCGGTACTGCGGAAGGCGGTCGAGCCGTTCGACACGGTCGGACCGGAGTACCGGAATCAGTCGCTGGACGCGCGCCGGCCGAGCCGGACGAAGGCGATCGAGGAATTGCCGGTCGCGCTGGGTTTCGTCCTGGTGTCCGGTGGGGATGTTCGGGAAGCCGTGCTGGGTGGCACCAACTATGGGCGTGATGCGGACTCGATCGCGTCGATGGCGGGGGCGATCACGGGTGCGCTGAGCGGGCTGGGCGGCGTACCGGAGGAATGGGCCTCCGTGATCGCGGAGGCGAGCAAGACGGATCTGGAGGAACCGGGGCGGGTGATGGCGTCGGTCGCGGTGGAGTTGCACGAAGCCGACGCGCGTCGTCTCGAGCGCCGGAGTGAAACGTTGGAGAGACTGACTCGATGAGAATGACCTGGGTGCAACCGGAGGACCTGCTCCCGCACCAATTGGTCCAATCCACCGCCGAGGGCGTCGATGTCACGGACGTCGCCGACCGCTGGCAATCCGCAGGCGGTACGACGACCGCTCCGGCGTCAGGCGCCTCGGACAAACCGGCCGGCGCCGAGCTGCGTGCGCTGGCCCGGGAGTTGCTGGACGAGCTTGACCGACGGGCTGTGGAGTGGGTCGCACCGGTGATCCCGGAACTCCCGCTGCTGGGCAATGCGCCGGAGCGGCGGGTGTTGAATGCCTGGCTGGGGCGGGCCGCGGGAAACCTGCTCGGGAAGCCGGTGGAGAAGATTCCGCGGGAGGGGATTCGGGAGATTCTTCAGAGCTCTGGGCAGTGGCCGCTGAGGCAGTACGTGACGGCGGTGGGGGTGCCGGAGGAGGTGCTGGGGCGGTGGCCGTGGAACAGGCGGTCCAAGCCCACCAGCCTCAGGGAAGTCATCGACGGGATGCCTGAGGACGATGATCTGAACTTTGCGATTCTGGCGTTGCAACTGGTGGAGCAGCATGGGGACGGGCTGACCACCGAGGACGTGGCGTTGGCTTGGCTGAACGATCTGCCGGCGGGACGGGTGTTCACGGCCGAGCGGGTGGCCTACCGGAACCTGCTCGACGGCGTGGATCCGTTGCGGGCGGCGCTGGTGCGGAATCCGTTCCGGGAGTGGATCGGGGCACAGATCCGGACCGACGTGTACGGCTGGGTGAATCCGGGAGATCGGAGCGCGGCCGCACGGCTTGCATTGGCAGATGCCAGGCTCAGCCACACGGGTGCGGGCGTCGACGGCGCGATCTGGGTAGCCGCGATGTCGGCCGCCGCGATGGTGCTCGACGACCCCGTCGGCGTAGCAGAATCCGGGCTGCAGGCGATCAACCCCGACGGTGAACTGGCGAGGGCGGTGCGGTTCGGTTTGGCTCTGGCGGGAACCGGTTTGGACGAGGCTCTCGACGCGTTGCACGCGCAGTACGGGCAGCTGCATTGGGTGCACTCGGTGAACAACAGCGCGCTCACCGCGTACGCACTGACGGCGCCGGACTTCGCGACCGGGATCGGCCGTGCGGTGATGGGCGGCTGGGACACCGACTCGGCCGGCGCCACGGTCGGTGCCGTGCTTGGCGCGGTGCTCGGCGTTCCGGCAGAGTGGGCCGGACCGCTGGACAACCGGCTGGCGACCAGCCTGCCCGGGATGGACCAGGTGGCGATCGACGAGTTGGCGGCACGGACGGTGGCAGCACAGAAGGCGGAAGGGGCTCGGCGTGGCTGAGGTCGTAGTCGTGGGCAGCGCGAACGTGGATCTGGTACTACCGGTCCCGCGGATCCCACGACCCGGCGAGACGCTGCTGGCGAGCGGCCTGACCCGCGGCCCCGGCGGCAAGGGGGCCAATCAGGCGGTCGCGTCGGCACGGGCCGGCGCCTCGACGGCGTTCGTCGCCTCGCTCGGCGCGGACGACGGCGGTGCCCTGTTGCGCGCGGCCCTCGGCGACTCCGGAGTAGACCTCTCGCTGGTCTCGACCTCCGACAGCCCGACCGGTACTGCGATCATCACCGTCGCCGCCGACGGGGAGAACGCGATCGTCGTCGCGCCGTCGGCCAACGCCGAGCTGAAGCTGTCAGCGGAGGCGCTGGATGCCGTGGGCAAGGCGAAAATCGTCCTTTCCCAATTGGAGATCCCGTTCGCCACGGTTCAGGCGGCGGCCGAGGCGAGTGTGTACTTCATCCTCAACGCGGCACCGGCTGCCGAACTGCCCGACGAACTGCTCGCGCAGGTCGACCTGCTGGTCGTGAACGAGACGGAGGCCGAGGCGGTGGCGGGTCCGAAGTACTCGGCGTTGCTCGACCGGGTGCCGGCCGCGGTGGTGACGCTCGGGGCCGAGGGCGCGGTGATCCTGTCCCGGGATGCCGCGGAGATCCGTGTCCCGGGCGTGTCGGTCGAGGTCGTGGACACGACGGCCGCGGGGGACACCTTCTGCGGAGTCCTCGCCGCGACCTTGGCTGCCCAGTCAACTACAGCCCGCGACCTGACGAATGCGGTCCGACGCGCTAACGTTGCTGCTTCATTGAGCGTTCAAACCGCAGGGGCGATCCCCTCGGTGCCTCACGGGGAAGTCATCGACGCGCGTTGTGCGGAGGTATACCTGTGAACCCCCTCGAGCCCAGGCCGATCGATCAGCCCGCGAAGGTCGATCTCGGCCTGCGGGCCGAGCTGGCCTTCCTCGACGATGCCAAGATCCTCGGTGCCCCGGAGGACCCGACCGACCTGCCCCGCTGGCGCGGCAAGCTGGCCGAGTGGCTGATGGGTGCCTACGACCGGACGGCGTACGACGGTGGCTCGCACTACGAGGAGCCCGGGCGCGAGTGGACCCAGACGGCGTACTCGGTGGCGCTCGTCTGGCTCTGGGACGACCAGCTGTACGACGTCGACGCCGGCGTCTTCACCCCGGAGAAGTTCGTCCAGCACGGGATCGACGACTTCGGCGGGTACGACGCGGTGGTGCTGTGGCACGCCTACCCGGTGATCGGGATCGACTCGCGCAACCAGTTCGACTTCTACCGCGACGTTCCGGGCCTTCGGCAACTGGTCGACGATCTGCACCGGCTCGGGCTCAAGGTCTTCTTCGACTACAACCCGTGGGACGTCGGCACCCGTCGCGCTGTCCGTCCCGACGGTGACGAATTCGCTGCCCTGGTTGCCGATTTCGGGGCCGATGGCGCCTTTCTCGACACTCTGAAGGAGGCCGACCCGGGCTTCACCCGGCCGCTGCGCCGGGCCAACCCGGCGATCGCGCTGGAAGGCGAATCACGGTTGCCGCTGGCAAGGATCGGCGACCATGCGCTGTCCTGGGCTCAGTGGTTCGCCGACACCCGGGCGCCCGGCGTACTGCGGGCGCACCTGTTCGAGCGCCGGCACATGATGCATCACACCCGCCGCTGGAATCGCGATCACAGCGACGAACTGCAGTCGGCCTGGGTGAACGGCGTCGGCATCCTGGTCTGGGAGTCGGTGTTCTCGGCCTGGGTCGGCTGGAACGCCCGGGATCGCGCGACGCTGCGCCGGATGGTCGCGGCGCAGAGAGCGTTCTCGCCGATCCTGATCGGCGGCGACTGGATCCCGCTGACACCGGAGATCCCGGACAAGGCTCGCGAGCATGGTGTCTTCGGCTCGCGGTTCGAACTGGCCGACGTCACCTTCTGGACCCTGATCAACCGCGACGAGGAGGACTTCGAGGGCGTCGTACTGCGCTCCGAGGACCAGGTCGGCGACTGGTACGACGTGACGTCGGGCGTGCCGATCACCTCCGACGACGACGGCGTCCACCTGGTCGTGCCCGGGCGTGGGGTGGCCGGCGTGGTCCGCGTCGGTGCCACGGCCGGACCGACCTGCCGGGCGACCGCGCGCCGACTGGGCTCGATGTCGCGCCCGCACGTGAAGGACTCGGCGTTCCCAATGTCACCCGCTGTCCGAGTTGCCGTGCCGGAGGTCTCTGGTGCGGCGACGATCGGCGGGACGGTCGAAGTACCGGCCGGGGAGCGCTCTCTGACGGTTCGGCACCGGCGGCGCGAGACCGGGTTGTACGACCAGGCGCCGTACGTGGAGGAGTGGAAGCCGTTGCCTCCTCGGCTGCACGACCTCCAGACGGTGCAGCGCGAGATCGCGCTCTCTGGGATCTCTGTCGCGGTCCGCGAGGTCACCAACGCGGAGTACGCGGAGTTCCTGAAGGCGACGAAGTACCGGCCGAAGGTGGCGAACAGGTTCCTCGCGCACTGGGTCGACGGCGCTCCCGTGGCCGGCACCGAGGACCAGCCGGTGACCTATGTCGACCTGCCGGACGCCCGGGCCTACGCGGCCTGGCGCGGTGGCCGGCTGCCGACCGAGGACGAGTGGCAGGTAGCCGCTGGTCTGGATGGCTTCAGCCGCTTGGAACCCTTGGTCTGGAACCTGACCGAGAGCGAGCACCGCGACGGCCGCAGCCGGTTCTGCATCCTCAAGGGCGGCTCGTACTTCGTTGCCGAGGGCTCCGACTGGTACGCCGACGGTGGCCCGCAGGAGCCGGAGGTCAGCTTCAAGCTGGTGCTCACCGGTGGCGGGCTGGATCGCTCGGAGACCATCGGCTTCCGGTGCGCGGGATGAGACCTGGACTTCTGAGAGGCAGGACGGGATGAGGCCGGCGCCACTCGAAGGTGTGAAGGTGCTGGAGGCGGCGACGCTGTTCGCGGGGCCGCTGGCGGCGACGTTCCTCGGCGACTTCGGCGCGGACGTGACGAAGATCGAGCACCCCTCGCGCCCGGACGCGGCTCGGACACATGGAACGAGCAAGAACGGTGTCGGGCTCTGGTTCAAGACGCTCGGCCGGAACAAGCGGCTCGCGACGCTCGACCTGTCCCAGGGTCGTGACGTGTTCCTCGACCTGGTCCGTGCGAACGACGTCCTGGTGGAGAACTTCCGCCCGGGCACCCTGGAGCGTTGGGGACTCGGTCCGGACGTGCTGCTCGAGGCCAACCCGCGCCTGGTGATCGCGCGGGTGACCGCCTTCGGTCAGGTCGGACCGTGGTCGAGCCGGCCCGGCTTCGGGTCGTTGGCCGAGGCAATGAGTGGCTTCGCCGCGGTCACGGGGGAGCCCGACGGACCGCCGACGCTGCCGCCCTTCGGTCTCGCCGATGGCATCACGGCGCTGGCGACCGCGTACGCCGTACTGGTGGCCCTGCGAGAGCGCGATCAGTCAGGCGCCGGCCAGGTGATCGACATGGCGATCATCGAACCGATTCTGATGATGCTCGGTGGTCAGATCACGGCGTACCAGCAGACCGGGTACGTGCAGCCGCGACTCGGCAACCGCTCGTCGAACAATGCTCCGCGCAACGTCTACCGGACCGCCGATGGTCGCTGGGTGGCCGTCTCCACTAGCTCGCAGAGCATCGCGGAGCGGGTCGTCACGCTGGTCGGCCGGCCCGATCTCGTTGCGCAGCCGTGGTTCGGGACCGGCCGGGAGCGCGCCGAGCATGCGGACGAGTTGGACGATGCCGTGGGTGGCTGGATCGGAGAGCGCTCCCTGGACGAGGTGATGATCGCCTTCGAGAAGGCCGAAGCCGCGGTCGGGCCGGTCCATGACATCCGCGGCATCGTCACCGATCCGCAGTACGCCGCGCTGAACACGATCGTCGAGGTGGACGACGAGGAACTCGGTGGCCCGGTGCAGATGCAGAACGTCCTGTTCCGGTTGTCCGAGTCGCCCGGCTCGATCCGCTGGCCGGGCCGCCCGCACGGTGCGGACACCGATGCGGTGCTGGCCGAGATCGGCGTTTCACCCGAGCAACTTGCCGCATTGCGTGAAGCTGGAGTTGTCTAGGTGCTCACCGCTCTTTATGTACCGGCCAACCGGCCGGATCGGTTCGCGAAGGCTGTTGCCTCTGGCCCCGATCTGGTGGTGTTCGACCTGGAGGACGCAGTACCGGTCGACGACAAGGCGGACGCGCGTGGTTGGGCGATCGCCTGGATAGCGGCGTTCACCGGGAGGACGTCGGTCGAGGTCCGGGTGAACGCGCCGGGGACGCCGTGGATCGAGGACGACCTTGCGGCGCTGGCCGCAGTACCGGATGCGCGGGTGCGGTTGCCGAAGGTGGAGAGCGCCGATGATGTCCGGCGGGTACTCGACCAGGTGCCCTCGGCAAAGATCACCGCGCTGATCGAATCTCCGCTGGGATTGGAGCGGGCGTTCGAGATCGCAACCGCTGATCCGCGAGTGGTCGCGGTCGCGCTGGGTGAGGCCGATCTGTCGAGCTCGTTGGGCGTGGACGGACCGGAAGGGCTGGCCTGGGCTCGCGGCCGGTTGGTGTCGGCCTCGCGGGCGGCCGGGCTCGGAGCGCCGATGCTGTCGGTCTATCCGTTCGTGAACGACGAGGAAGGGCTACGGCGAACCTGCCTTGAAGGCCGCGCACTGGGCTTCGTCGGCCGGAGCGCGATCCATCCCCGCCAACTGCCGGCGATCGTCGAGAGCTTCACGCCGTCCGCGACCCAGGTAGCAGACGCTGCCGCCCTAATCGCGGCGGTAGAGAAGGCGGGCGTCGCCGAGGGCGGCGTTATCGTGCTCCCCGACGGCCGGATGGTCGACCCCGCCATGCTCGGCCGCGCCCGCGAAATCATCGACCTGATGAGCAAGATCGACCTCTGACAGGAGCAGAGCGGCTAAGGTCGGTCGCATGCGGGTGGTTGATGCTGTGGTGATCGGATCCGGGCCGAACGGGCTGGTGAGTGCGATCGCCCTGGCTGACGCGGGCTGGGACGTGCTGGTGCTCGAAGCTGCTGACGAGTTCGGCGGTGCGGTGCGCTCTACGACCGTCGACGGCTGGGTCAGTGATCGGTTCAGCTCCAGTTATCCACTCGGCGTCGCGTCACCGGTACTGCGTGCTCTGGAGCTGGAGAGGTTCGGCCTGCGCTGGGCACACGCGCCGCTCGCGCTGGCGCACCTGCTCGATCCCGACGACCAGGACGCGGCCGCGATCCACCCGGATCCTGCCGACACCGCCGCGTCGGTCGGGCGCGATCACCCGAAGGACGGCGACGCCTGGCTGCGGCTCTACCAGGACTACGTCAAGATCCGAGCGCCCTTCCTGCAGTCGTTGCTGACCTCCTGGCCGCCGGTGGCTCCCGGTCTCCGGCTCGCGCGCAAGCTCGGGTCGGCGGGGGAGTTGGCCAGATTCGCGCGCTTCATGGCGATGCCGGTGCACCGGATGGGCCAGGAGCTCTTCGAAGGACCGCGCGGCCGCGCCCTCCTCGCAGGCAACGCGTTCCACGCCGATGCCCCGCTGAGCGGCAGTGTCAGCGGGACCATGGGCTGGCTCCTGGCGATGCTCGCCCAGGACGTCGGCTTCCCTGTCGCAGAAGGCGGTTCGGGCTCCCTCTCGTCAGCCCTGGTACGCCGGGCCGAGCACGCCGGCGCCGACTTGATCCCCAGTACGCCGATCACCGCCATCGACGTCTCGGCCGGCAAGGTCACCGCAGTACGGACGGCAGGTGGCGAGACGATCGCCGTACGCCGCGCGGTGATCGCGGACGTCTCCGCCCAGGCCCTGTACGGCGAACTGTTGCCGCCAGCAAGCATTCCGGCCGGCCTCCGTCGCGACCTCGAGAACTTCGAATGGGACTACCCGACGGTCAAACTCAACTACCGGCTGAGCGGCCCGATCCCGTGGCGCGCCGCCGAGGCCCGCGAAGCCGGAGTCGTCCACCTCGGCGGTACTGCGGACGAGCTGGTCCACGTCGGCGCCGACCTCGACACCGGACGGTTGCCCACGACACCTTTCCTGCTGATCGGCCAGACCACCAAGGCCGACGCGTCCCGCTCGCCGGCCGGTACCGAGGCCGTCTGGGCCTACTCGCATCTACCGCGCGGAGTGGCCGATGACGCGTCGGCCGAGAAGCTGGCCGGCCGGATGGACCGCGCCATCGAACGCCACGCACCCGGCTTCCTCGACCTGGTGATCGCCCGGGACCTGCAGCGGCCGAGCGACTTCGTCCACGCGAACGCCTCGCTCGGCCTGGGTGCCCTCGGCGGCGGCACCGCTCAGCTCCACCAGCAGCTGATCTTCCGCCCAACGATCGGCCTAGGCAGCCCGCGCACAGTCGTCTCTGGCCTGTACCTGGGCAGCTCCGCGATCCACCCCGGCCCCGGCGTCCACGGAGCCTGCGGCTACCTCGCCGCCCGCGCAGCCCTCCGCGACGCCTCCCTGCTCGGCCCACTCACCCGCATCCCCACCACAGCAGCCCTCCGCCACCTCCAGCGCTAGACGCAAAGCCAGGTGGACGGAGCGCCAGTTCGTCAAGGACCTGCGGGCGGCATCCACGTCCGACCAGGTGCAGCGTTGGCCGGATCGGCGCGCCAGCCGGCCCGGACCGGCAGTGGGTCCGCCCGATAGCGCCTGATCCGACCACTAGCCGGTTACAGAGCCTGTTGGGAAATGGGTCTGGGGTTCGCGTTGTGTCCCGACCGACAGGAAGTAGTGCCGGTTCTGCGGCCGGCCGCGGCCTGCGTGAGCGTGGC
>NZ_AQUZ01000045.1 GCF_000372465.1 Kribbella catacumbae DSM 19601 | reverse complement strand
GTTGGCGTCTCACGCCGGCGGGGCCTGGACGGGCTGCTGATGGTGCTGCCGTCGGCGGTCGTCTTCTTGCCCGTCCCATACAGGTCGACCCAGCGTGCCAGGGTCGCCCGCTCGATCCCGAGATCGGCTGCGATCCCACGCAGCGTCGCTCCCGGAGTGGACTCGTACAAGTCGACGGCCTGCCGACGGAACTCCTCGGAGTAGTTCTTGCGGGCCATGGTCCTGATCATCTCGCTTCCCCAGCACATGGCTGGATTCAGCGTGTCCAAGAACCAGGGTCAGGGCCCATCCTCACCAGCTGTTCCTCTCCTCGCCCGACGAGGGGTGATCGACTTTGGGCATGAGCTGGGCGTTGTTCTGTGGGTTGGGTGCCTGGCCGGTACACAGGTGGCTGTGGGGTGGTCAAAAGGGGGCGAATGATCAGAGGAGTGGGGTCTGGCAACGTAGGGCTCGGGCGGAGGTTTTGCACGTTGTCGGGGCGACGTGGTCAGCTGGGGTTGTTGGCGGGGCAGACTGCCGTGGCGCGGTTGGTGTGAGAGGTCAGGATGGGCTCGGCGCGGTGACGGCCGAGGTTGAATTCCAGCCAGTCGTCGTCCTTGACGTCATATCCCTTCAGTGCGCAGTTGGCAGCCTCGGCCGGCAGCTTGGCCAGCACCGGTACGGCGTCGTCCGAGAGCGCCTGGAGGAACTGCCAGTCGACCTTGCCGGTTGCGGTGTAGCGATCCACGTTGTGCTGAGCGATCCAGGCATCGGGGTTGATCGCCGCCAGCAGGAACAGGAGGCTGGCGCCACTGAGCAGTGCCGCCCGAGGAAGCCAGCTGGCCTTCAGCGTCACGCCTGCCACCAACACACCGACTACCAGCAGTCCCAACCAGCCCTCGAAGACATCGACCAGCAGTCGGAGCTGGGTGAAGCCGTAGGCCTCCTGGTAGACGTGCATCCGGTAGAGGGCTGAGGCAACGACTACTAACGTCAGCACGCAGAGCAGACCGAGTGAGCCGCGCAGCCAGGCCAAGTCGGCGGTCGTAGTACGGGGTGCCTTGCGTGCGGCTGCCCACACCACCAGCAGCGTGAGTGCGGTGGCCACTGTGAGCTGGCCAAAGCCTTGGTGCACGTACTCCGCGTAGGTGAGCCCAGTGACCCGCTCGAGGTAGTCGTGCCCGCCGAAGCTGGCAGTCGCCTGTGCAGCAAGGAAAACCAGGAAGACAGCGTCCACGATCAGTACCGGTGCGAGCCACTCATAGCGCCGCGCGACCGGGCGTACGGACTCGGAATGGGCCTCGACACTAGGCGGGTTCAGCGCGAGGTACGCCGCCGCGAGCACCACTCCCCCGACAGCAACGGTCAGGAACGCCCTCAGTACAAAGGAATCGAACTCCAAATCCGGGATGACCGCGCCCGCCCACTTCGCGAAGAGCGCGTCCGCCGAAGCGAACAACAGCCCGAAGACGAGCACCCCGAGCAGCGACCACACGACCGTGCGCAGCGCCGCCGCACTCTTCCTCACACCGGTGACAGCTTGGAGAGAACGCCCCAGCCACGGCAACCCCCGCAAGCCGGCGAGCGGCAGGGCGATGGTGGCCAGGATGAAGGCCGGCATGGTCCGGCCATTCACCAGCCCAGCAACGCAAACCAGGCCGCCGGCCAGCAAGCACAGGACCACGATCCACTCCGCGTCCCGGACGACCGTCGTCATGGCGAGCAGCCCACAGAGCGCGGCACAAGCCAAGGTGAAGCGGGAACGACGATTGGCACTGAAGCCGAGAATCACTGCACCAGCGGCCAGCAGTACGACGAAGGTGCCGATGCCGAGGTCGCGGAACGGCAGGATGATGCCGGCCAGCAGGCCGACCCCGATGCTGTAGAGAACCGCGCGGACGTTGCCGGGGATGCGCGCATCGGGCCAGAACTTGCCGAACAGCATGTCCATCCCAGACTCGGGCGGTCTGGCCGCCGGAGGCATCGCGGGACTATTGACTGGATTCGTCATGACAGACTCCTTGGCCTTATTGGTAACGGGAGTTCGTTGCTGCCGCGGCTCGCGCGGCAGGTCGACGCGCACACGTGCGCCGGTACTGCGTGGCTCGGGCTCGACGAAGTGGATGGTGCCGCCGTGGAGGTCGGTCACCCACCGCGCGATGGCCAGCCCGAGCCCGGTACCACCACCGCCATCGGTCTCGGCCAACGTGCCGAACCGCTCGAAGACGCGATCCCGGTCGGCCGCCGGGATCCCCGGCCCCTCATCGGTGACCTCCAGCCGCCAGCCGCTGGGCAGCTGCGCGGCGGTGATCCGGACGACCCCACCGGCCGGACTGTGCCGGGATGCGTTGTCGAGCAGGTTGGCGACCAGTTGGTGCAGTCGCGAGCGATCCGCCGGGACGGTCAGCGTTGGCGGCGTGACGCTGACGTCGTACCGCACCTCGCGGCCACCAACCTCCGCCTCGGCCACAGCGCGTTCCAGCAACTCCTTGACCGGCACCTGCGTGGTGGAGAGCTTGGCCTCGCCGGCGTCCACCCGGGCGAGGTCGAGCAGGTCGGAGGCGAGGGCGGCGAGCCGCTCCGCCTGGTCGAGCGCAGTACGCAGGGCAACGGGATCGGGCTCTGCAACGCCGTCGACGAGGTTCTCGAGTACTGCGCACAGCGCGGCGAGCGGAGTACGGAGCTCGTGACTCACGTTGGCCACCAGCTCGCGACGCTGGCGGTCCACGGCGGCGAGATCTTCGGCCATCCGGTTGAAGGCTCGGGCGAGTTCGCCGACTTCGTCGCTCGAGGTCGCGGTGACCCGCACGGAGTAGTCGCCGCGGGCCATACCGCGAGCGGCAGCAGTCATCTCGCGTAGAGGTGAGGTCATCCCGACGGCCAGCAACTGCGTGACGCCGAGGGCCAGGGCGACCGTGACCGGAACGGTGAGCCAGAAGGGCACGCCGCCGATGGCGCCCGTCGCCGCGACCAGCGAAGCCACCGTGACACTGACCGCGACGAGCAGTCCGAGCTTGACCTTGACCGACGTGACCTGGTTCAGGATCGGGCTGCTCATGCGACACCGCCGGGCTCTAGTGCATAGCCAACGCCGTGCACAGTGCGCACCCGGTCCGCACCGATCTTGGCTCGCAAAGCCTTCACGTGGCTGTCGACCGTCCGGGTCCCGGAGGCACCGGGCCAGCCCCAGACCTCGGCGTACAGGTTCACCCTGGTCAAGACGACGCCGGGGCTCGAGGCCAGGCAGACCAGCAGGTCGAACTCGGTCGGCGTCAGGTGCACCTCGGTGTCCGCGACCCAGACCCGGCGGGAGGCCGAGTCGATGCGCAGGTCGCCCAGGTCGGTCGTCGACCTGGCCGCAAGTTCCGCTGCCCGATCGACCCGGCGCAGCAGTGCGCCGACGCGGGCCACCAACTCCCGCATCCGAAACGGCTTGGTCAGGTAGTCGTCGGCCCCCACCCCGAGGCCCACCAGGATGTCCGCCTCGTCGTCGCGAGCGGTCAGCATCAGCACCGGGACAGGCCGAGCGGCCTGGATCCGCCGGCACACCTCGTGGCCGTCGAACCCGGGCAGCATCACGTCCAACAGGACCAGGTCCGGCGCTGTCTCCACGAACTGCGCGACCGCCCCCGGCCCGTCCCACGCCTGGACCACCTCGTACCCCGAACCGCGCAGCCGGTCGGTCACCGCCTGATTGATCACCGGCTCGTCCTCGACCACGAGGATCCTGGCGCTCGCTGCATTGACTGGCCCTGTGACTGGCATGGTGCGAGCGTAAGAGCGGACCTGGTCAGGAGTCGCGGACGACTCGTGAAGGTTTTGTGCAGGTCAGCCATCGAAACGCCCCTGCGGCCTGCATGGGTGAGGCGGTATGACCCAACTGGGATGTCCCCGCAGGCGTGGTTCGTCGCTACGGTCCGATCAACTACCCGTAGCTGGACCGCCCCCTGGCAGGAGTTGCAGATGTCCCGAAAGATCGCCGCCCTAGCGGCCGCAGTATCAGCAGCAGGCCTGGTCGCCGCAGTCACACTGACCCCGATCAACCCGAGCAATGCGGCGCAGGACGCGTCGGCCACCGCCCAGGACGCGATGCTGACCGCACTCGCGCGAGACCTCCGGATCACGCCCGACGAGGCCCGGGCCCGGCTGGCCAGGGAGGGCAAAGCGGCGGACGTGGAAGGCTTCCTGCGGACCAGCCTCGGTACTGCGTTCGGCGGCGGCTGGCTCGACCGCACCGCGAGCACCCTCACGATCGGCATCACCGACCCGGCCCGAGCCGGGCTGGTCCGAGCGGCCGGCGCCGTTCCCAAGCTCGTTCCCCGGAGCCTGGCGCAACTCGAAGCACTGAAGGACAAGCTGGACGCCACCGCGACTCGCGCTCCCAAGACGGTGCCCGGCTGGTACATCGACGTCACCACGAACCAGCTGGTGATCCTGACCAAGGCCGGCAAAACCCAACAGGCAAAGGCGTTTGCCAAGGCCGGCGGAGTCGACGGTACGACGGCGCGCTTCGTCACCTCGACCGAGAGCCCTCGTCCGTTGATCGATGTCATCGGCGGTAACGCCTACTACATCGGCAGCGGGACGCGCTGCTCGATCGGGTTCGCGGTCACCGGTGGCTTCGTGACGGCCGGACACTGCGGACGGCTCGGCGCGACCACCACCCAACCAAGCGGCACGTTCGCGGGATCCAGCTTCCCCGGGAACGACTATGCCTGGGTCAGAGTTGCCGCAGGCAACACTCCCCGCGCTCTCGTCAACCGGTACCCCGGCACGGTGCCGGTCGCGGGCTCGACGGAGGCAGCCGTCGGTTCGTCGGTCTGCCGATCGGGCTCGACGACAGGCTGGCGCTGCGGCACCATCCTGCAGAAGAACGCGTCCGTGACCTATCCCGAAGGCACCATCACCGGTCTCACCCGGACGAATGCCTGCGCAGAGCCGGGCGACTCCGGTGGTTCCTGGCTCACCGGCGACCAGGCGCAAGGCGTCACATCCGGCGGCTCAGGCAACTGCACGTCCGGCGGCGTCATCTACTTCCAGCCCGTCAACGAGATCCTCGGTGTCTACAGCCTGACCCTGACAGTCAGCGGAGGCACCCCGCCCACCACTCCCCCGACCACTCCCCCGACTACGCCGCCCGGCGGAACCACCTGGCAAGCCGGTACGACGTACGCGACCGGCGCTGTCGTCACCTACAGCGGGCAGCGGTACCAATGCCGGCAGGGCCACACAGCCCAGACCGGCTGGGAACCACCGAATGTTCCCGCCCTCTGGCTAGCCCAGTGATCTACCCATGATCGCCGGGGGCCGGTCAGACTCTTCCTGATCGGCCTCCGGTTGCCTACCTTGCTTGCATGGAGCTGGAGCTAAGACATCTGCGGATCGTCTGCGCCGTGGCCGACGCCGGCTCCATCACCAAAGCCGCCGGCCAGCTGGGTCTGGCGCAACCGGCCCTCACCGCTCAGCTCCAGCGCATCGAACGCGTACTGGGTGGCGTGATCTTCGAGCGGGACCGAACCGGGATCCGGCCGACACCACTCGGCGAACTCGTCCTGGCCCGCGCCCGGCTGCTGTTGCCCGCGGTGTCCGGGCTCCAGGAGGAAGCGGCCCGATTCAGCAACAGCGGAGGCCGCATCGGCGAGACTCCGGCAAGCCTGACTGTCGGCTCCGCGACCGGTCACGTGCTGGGCCGCCTTCTCCACCACCTCACGTCGGCCTACCCCGGCATGCGCGTGACCACGCAGGTCTCATGGTCCGCGGACGAACTCGCAGCGATGGTCGCCGACGGCCGGATCGACTACACGATCGTGGGTGTCTGCGGCGACGCACCACCGCCGGTCCAGCCGGGACTGGCCTGGCGGGTCCTGGGCACCGATCCGGTGTTCGTGCTGCTCGCAGCGGACCATCCGCTGGCCGAAAGACCGGCGGTCGACCTCGCCGATCTCGCCACCGCGCAGTGGGGAGCGACCCCCGGCGACGGCTGCTTCGCGGAATGCTTCGCCGCCGCCTGTGGCAGGGCAGGCTTCACGCCGAGCACCCTGTACGAGACCGATGTGGTCAGCTGTATCGACCTGGTCGAGTCCGGTGACGCCGTGGTGCTCTGCCAGCCGATGTTCCGGGAAATGCCCGGCGTGGTCGCCGTTCCGATCCAAGGCGAGCCGCTCAAGTGGCGGCATCTGATCGGCTGGCATCCCGACGGCCCGGCCGCCGGCCTCGCGAACCAGGTGATCAGGCTCGCGGGCCTGGCATACCTCGACTCGATCGCCCGCAGCCCGCGCTACAGCCGCTGGCTGACCGGCCATCCGCAGTACGGCGTCGAAAATCTCGATCACAGCCCAGTGCGGATTGTCAACGACTGATCACCCTCTGTTCACGACCGGGTGGTTGCGGGTGCGGAGCCGTTCATCCGAAGGCTTCCCCTTGCTCTCGGTCAGCGGAGCCAACCGAGGGTGACAATCGCTTGCCGTCATTCCGGCTTATTCGCCACCGTTCGTCTCACCGCCCTCTCCCGCCCGCCCCCGTGAGGAGCACGAACTGTGAGAACTCTGATCCGCCGCAACGCCCATCGCCGCCGTCGAGCAGTCCAGCTGTCAGCAGTCACCGGACTGGCCGCTGCCCTGATCGCCGGAACTCTGGCGAGCAGCAGCTTCGCCGCCGCAGCATCCGAGCCAGCTGATCCGGCCACACCGCCCGACGCCACCGCCGTAGCCGTCGCGGCTGCCGATCACGCCGTCAACGCGGGCCTCGGCACGCTACGAAAGGGCGCACAGGAGAAGTACTCCCGCCTCGGTGTCTACGAGGGCGGTGACGCGGATACGCAGGACTTGTTCTACGTCTCGTACAACAAGACCTACCAGGGCCTGCATGTGGTCGGTGGCGACGCCGTCGTCTCAACCGATGCCGCAGGCAACGTTCTCACCACGCTCGCCGCCTCCCAGGCCACCATCTCCGTCGGTACGACGCCGAAACTCACTCCCGGGCAGGCGACCGCCTCGGCCCGCAAGGCGTTCACCACCGCCACCGGCTCGGGCACGCCCAAGCTCGTAGTACTGGTCGTCGGTCAGCCCAAGCCCGTCCTCGCGTGGGAAGTCCCGGTCGCAGGCAAGGCCAAGCACGCCACGCACGACCATGGCAACAATGCGACCCAGGAGCTTGTGTACGTAGACGCGACCACCGCCAAGGTCGCGCACACTGCCGAGCAGACCGCCTCTGGTTCCGGCCGCGGCATCTGGAACGGCACCGGCCTGAACTTCGGTACTACGTCGTCTGGCGGCACGTACCGGATGACGGACCCGGCACGCCCGAGCCTGTCCTGCATCGACTACAGCACCAACGCCGTGATGACCGACGCCGACAACGTCTGGGGCAGCGCCAGCAAGACCGACAAGGTCTCGGGCTGCGTTGACGTCATGTACATCGCCGCCGGCGAATGGGATCTGCTCAAGAACTGGTACGGCCGCAACGGCCTGAACGGCAGCGGCAGCTGGGCCGACGCCGAGGTCGGACTGCCGGACGTCAACGCCTACTGGAACCACTCCAGCAACCCCGGCGGCGTCGTCTTCGGCCGCAACAACCTCAACTACTGGATCACCGGTACTGACGTGGTGGCCCACGAGTACGGTCACGGCCTCGACGCCAAGACCCCGAGCGGCATCTCCGGCCACCCCGGCCAGGAGTCCGTCGCCGACATCTGGGGCGCGCTGACCGAGAACTACCTGAACAACCCGAACGACAAGCCGGACTACGAGGTCGGCGAGATGATCAACCTCGTGGGCAACGGCCCGATCCGCTACATGTACAACCCGTCGAAGGTCTCGGGTCACCCGAACTGCTACTCGACCAGCCTGCCGGGTTCAGTGCACGCCGCGGCCGGCCCGATGAACCACTGGTTCTACCTGCTGGCCGAGGGCACCAACCCGACCAACGGCCAGCCGGTCAGCCCGACCTGCAACAACAGCACCCTGACCGGCATCGGTATCAAGGAAGCCGGCCGGATCTTCTACAACGCGATGCTGCTCAAGACGTCGGGGATGAGCTACCCCAAGTGGCGCATCGCGACCCTGAACGCCGCCAAGAACCTCGACGCCACCTGCGCCAAGTACAACAAGGTGAAGGCCGCCTGGACCGCCGTCAGCCTCGGCACCCAGCCCGGTGAGCCCACCTGTACTGCGTAACCGCCCTGATCGCAGCGGCCCTCTCGCCCCGCCCGGCGAGAGGGCCGCTGCCAGTTCTACTTGTGCCGCTTGCGAGTGGTCGTGGTCTTGCCGAGAGCCGACATGGGTTCGCGGCCGGGTGGTTGAGTGGGGCGCGGCAGCAATGGCCGGCGTACACGCAGCGGGCAGGTCACTGGCTTGCCGGTCACCACCTCGATCGGCTCCCCCGCGTGGAAGACGGTGAGGGCGGCATCCGGGCCGTCATGGACGGTGTACGTGACCTCGTCCCTGCGGATCTCCACGCGCAGCCGGACGCCATGCCAGCGGACAGTGAACGCCAACTTACTCAAGCCGTTCGGGAGGGCAGGGTCGAAGCAGAGTCCGGTCTCGCGCTCCCGGAGACCGCCGAAGCCGGCCACGAGCGCGGTCCACGCACCGGCCAACGAGGCCATGTGCAGCCCGTCACCCGTGTTGTGGTGCAGATCGAGGAGGTCGATCAGAGCAGCCTCGTACGCGTAGTCATAGGCGAGATCGAGATGGCCGACTTCAGCAGCGGTCACGGCTTGCACGCACGCTGACAAGGACGAGTCGCGGACCGTGATCCGCTCGTAGTAGTCGACGTTGCGGGCCTTCTGCTCCGCCGTGAACTCGTCACTGCACCAGTACATCGCCAGCGTCAGGTCCGCCTGCTTGACGACCTGCTTGCGGTACAGCTCGAAGTACGGCGCGTGCAGCAGCAACGGGTACTTGTCGCGGGAAGCCTCGAAGTCCCACACCGCGTAGCCGGTGAAGCCCTCCGACTGCGGGTGCACGCCGAGCTCCTCGTCATACGGGATGTACACGTCGGTAGCGGCATCGCGCCAGGCAGCCTCTTCCTCCAGATCGACGCCCAATCGGCGGGCATCGTCAGGAAAACGGGCGGCTAGGTCGGCCGCGGTCCGCAGGTTGCTCGCGGCCATCAAGTTGGTGAAGACGTTGTCGTCGGCAACGGCGCTGTACTCGTCGGGTCCGGTCATCCCGGGCAGGTGCCACTTCCCGTTCCGGTCGTGATGCCCGAGCGAGATCCACAACCGGGCGGTCTCGACCAGCAGCTCCAGGCCGCACTCCCGGATGAAGGCGTCGTCGCCGGTGGCGCGGTGGTAGCGCCTGACTGCCGCGGCGATGTCGGCGTTGAGGTGGAAGGCGGCGGTACCGGCCGGCCAGTACCCCGAACACTCCTGCCCCCGGATCGTGCGCCAGGGGAAGGCCGCGCCGCGCAGTCCGAGCACCTGCGCGCGTTCCTTGGCCAGCTCGAGAGTGGAGTGCCGCCATCGCAGTGCGTCCGCCGCCGCGTTGGGCATCGTGAAGGTCAACGTCGGCAGCACGAAACCTTCGGTGTCCCAGAAGGTGTGCCCGTCGTACCCCGCCCCGGTCAACCCCTTGGAGGGAATGGCTCGCCGCTCGGCCCGGGCTCCGGACTGCAGGACGTGGAACAAGGCGAAGCGAACCGCCTGCTGCAGCTCCGCATTGCCTTCGACCTCGACATCCGCCGCGTCCCAGAAATCGTCCAGGAACTCGCGTTGCTGCTCGACCAGACCATCCCAGCCGCTGAACCGCGCAGCCGCCAGGGCCGCCGACACCTGGTCGGTGATCGCCGTCTCCGACCGCAGACTCGACCAGCCGTAGGCGAGCAGTTTCACCAGTCGCAGGGTCTGTCCCGGCTGCAGCACACAGATGACCGTGGTCCGGCCCCAGTCCTCCCGTACGTCGACGTCTACCTCGGTCCGGGCCGGTGACTCGATCGCGTGAGCCATCCCGGCGGCCATCAGCAGCCCGCTGGCGCGAGTGCGATGAACCAGGATCACTTCTTCGTTGTCGAAGTCCTGCGACACCGCTTCCAGCGGGTTCTCCAGTACTGCGGACACCCGCGGATCAGCGGACAACCTGGGCTGCGTCTCGTTCGCGACAAGCTCCGACTGGACAACGAGCCGGACCGGTTGGTCGACCACCTCCACGACGTACTCGATCGCCGCCACCGCGCGCTGCGTCAGCGAGACCAGCCGGCGGGAGCGCACCTTGACCCGTTTGCCGGCCGGGGAGGTCCAGTCGACCTCGCGGCGCAGGATCCCGGTGCGGAAGTCCAGACAGCGCTCGTGCGAGTGCAGTTCGCCGTACCGGAGGTCGAAGGGCGAGTCGTCCACGAGAAGGCGGATCAGCTTGCCGTTGGTGACGTCGACCAGTGTCTGGCCCGACTCCGGATAGCCGTAGCCGGCTTCGGCGTACGGGAGCGGGCGCTGCTCGTAGAAGGAGTTCAGATAGGTGCCCGGCATCGCGTAGGGCTCGCCCTCGTCGAGGTTGCCGCGCAGGCCGATGTGTCCGTTGGAGAGCGCGAACAGTGACTCCGCCTGCGCCAGCTTGTCGAACGGCAGCTCTGTCTCCCGCAGCTGCCAGGGCTCGATCGGGTGCGGTCCGCGGTCAATCACCGAACTGCCTCCGGGTCGGGACGATCGAGTAGTTCGGCCAGATCGGTCACCACGGTGTCGGCGCCGTGCGCGCTCAGCGCTGCGGCCTCGCCGACCCGGTCGACGCCGACGACGAATCCGAAGACGCCTGCCCTGCCGGCTTCCACCCCGGCCAGGGCGTCTTCGAAGACGGCCGCCTCCGCAGGATCGACGCCGCACCACTTCGCGGCGGCCAGGAAGGTGTCGGGCGCCGGCTTGCCGCGCAGGCCCTGCTCGTGGATGGTCACTCCGTCAACGCGGTGCTCGACCAGCGGCGCCAGGCCGGTCACCTCGAGCACCTCACGCGTGTTGGCGCTCGACGACACCACGACGCGCCGGAGTCCCGCCTTCTCTGCTGCTTCGAGGTAGCGCCGCGAACCTTCGAAGACCTTGACGCCGTCGTCGTGGATGCGGCGCAGTACGGCGAGGTTCTTCTGGTTGCCGAGCCCGTTGATCGTCTGGGTGCCTGGCGCGTCGTCCGGCCGGCCCTCGGGCAGCGTGATGCCTCGCGAGGTGAGGAAGTCGCGAACTCCGTCGGCCCGGGGCTTCCCGTCGACGAAGGCCTCGTACTCGTCGTGGGCGTCGAACGGGACGAAGGCGGCGCCCGTGCTGGTGCGCAGGAAGTCGTCGAACATCTCTTTCCACGCTGCCGCATGGACCGCGGCGGTGTCGGTCAGCACACCGTCGAGATCGAACAGACAGGCCCGTATCGGCACCGGCAACCCCAGCATCGATCACCCTCCGTTGGTGACGTGGCTCAACTTCTACCCACAGTCACCGTAGCCGGTGCCCGGCAAGGTCTGATCAGGACGTGCAGAGGAACGGCGCTTGGCGGTCGCCGTAGTGATAGTTGTAGCGGGTGCCGTTCGCCTCGAGGACGATGCGGCCGCCAGGGACGAGGGCCTGGGTGTAGTGCATGCCGGGTTTGGGGCAGCCGAGGCTTCCGTCGGGCCAGGTGACCTCGGTGGAGCTGACCAGTGTCACCTGTGCCGGGTCGACCCCGAGGCGGTTGGCCAGGTCTGCCTTCGCCTGCTCGACAGGATCGGAACTCGGCGTAGGGGGCGTTGCTGGTTTGCCAGTGGGTCGCGGTGTGTCTGAGGTCCCTGGTGTCACCGTGGGCTCCTGACTCGTCGGCGCGGGCGAATTGCCGCAGGCTCCGGACAACAACAGCACGGCCACGGCAGTCAGCGCGGTTACGCCTCGCATGAACATCACCTCACGCCTAGGACGCCGCCGCGGCGCGGAATGTTGCACTACCGCCGCGCGGGTTCGGCTGGCGGACGGCCCGGCTGGTTGCCGTTGATCATCCGCGCGCTCGGGGCGACGAACCGGCGCAGTGGCATGCCCTCCAGGGCACCCATCATCGCCGTCTGCCACAGCGGACCCGCGGTACCGGAACCAGTCGGATCCGAGATGTCCTTCCCGTCGAGGGTGTGGCGGTGCATCAGATTCGTGTACGGCAGCGACGCGTCGGCCACCACCGCGGCCGCAGCAAGGTTGGGCGCGTACCCGGCGTACCAGACGGCCAGGTTGTCCTGAATGGTTCCTGTCTTACCGGCCAGATCCCAGCGGCCGAAGTTCAGCCTTCCCCCAGTGCCACCCGGCTCCATCACTGCGCTGAGCACCCGGTTGACCCCGTCGGCCACGCCCTTCGGGATGGCCTGCTTGCAGTCGATGCCCGGGGTTTCGATCGACCGGCGGGACAGGTCGCTCATGGAGACTATGAGGTGCGGCCGGCAGTACTTGCCGCGGGCCGCGAAGGTCGCATAGGCGTTCGAGAGCATCAGCGGCGTGACGTAGCCGACGCCCAGGGTGAACGACACCACCTGATCGAGCGGACCCAGATTCTGCGCGTTGTACATGCCCAGGTCGGCAGCGATGGTGGCCGGTGTGCAGAGGCCGGTTCGCTGGGACAGTTGCAGGAAGTAGGTGTTGGTCGAGTAGCGCGCCGCCTCGACCATGGTCAGGTTGCCGCCCCTGGTGGAGTTCCCCGGTGTGTAGTTCGGATCGCGGGTCCAGCCTTTGCAGGTCCGGAACTTCTTCCCGCTGAGGTTGATCTGCTCGGGTGAGTTGATCCGCGTGCTCATCGGCAGACCCCGCTGGAGCGCTGCCGCGAGCACGAACGCCTTCATCGTGGAGCCGTTCTGGAAGCCGCCGTACCCACCGGCGTAGGACTTCTCCACGTTGTAGTTGTAGGCCGTCTGGTAGCGGCCGTTCCCGTACGGCCGGCTCTGCACCATCGCCTTCACCAGACCGGTGCCGGGCTCGACGACCGTGATGGCCGCGATGGCGGTGTCGGTCCGCTGGGTGTGCGCCTTGATCGACGCCTGCGCGGCGGCCTGGATCCTCGGGTCCAGGGTGGTCCTGATCGTCAGCCCGCCCGTCTTCAGGTAGTGGTCCCGCTCCTTGACGGTCCCGCCCAGAGCCGGGTTGTCCAGCAGCTTCGAGACGACGTACTCGCAGTAGAAGGGGTAGCGAGAGCTCGCGCAGCCGTTCGGTACCTTGCGCACCTTGGTGAGGTCGATCGGGGACTTGATCGCGGCGGCGGCCTGGGCGGCGGAGATCACCTTCAGTTCGAGCATGCGCCGCAGTACGACGTCGCGTCGCTCCTTGGCGCGCTGCAGGTTGTTGGTCGGGTCGTAGCCCGTCGGGTTCTTCACCAGGCCGGCCAGCAGCGCGGCCTGCGGCAGGTTCAGGTCCTTGGCCGGGATCCGGAAATAGTGCTGAGCAGCAGTCTGTACGCCGTACGCGCCGTCGCCGAAGTTGACCAGGTTCAGGTACCTCTCCAGGATCTCGTCCTTGGAGTACTGGTCCTCGATCGCGATCGCGTAGCGCAGCTCGCTCAGCTTGCGTTGATAGGTGACCGCTGTCGCCCGTTGTCTCTCCCTGGCGGTCCTGGCTTTCGCGACCAGACTCAGCTTCACGTACTGCTGGGTGATGCTCGACCCGCCCTGCTGGACCTCGCCCTCACTCTGGTTGCGGAGCAGCGCGCGCAGGGTGCCCTTGGCGTCCAGGGCGCCGTGCTGGTAGAACCGCGAGTCCTCGATGGCGATGATCGCCTTGCGCATGATCGGGCTGACCTGCTCCAGCTTGACCGGGATGCGGTTCTGTTCGTACAGGGTGGTGATCAGGCTGCCGTCCGCCGCGAGGACGCGGCTCCGGATCGGCAGCGGCAGGGTCTCCAGCTCCTTCGGCAGGTTCTGCACCGAGCTGGCCAGGCTTTCGGAACCACTGCCGGCGAACCCCGCGAACGGAATCGCCAGCCCGGCCGCGAGCGCACCGGCCAGCACGCTCACGCCGATGAACATGATCAACGCGCGAACCCTGTTGCGTACGCCCACCTTGGCTGAACGCATGCAACCAGGCTATGCCAAACGCGCGGCACGTTCACGCCGAGAAGTGTTACAACTCGGCGGATACGGGACCTAGGCAACCAAATCCGCAGTGGGTGAAGGGTTCCAGCCGCTCTGTGACAACAATCCTTCACACGAACGGCTCAGCCGAGAGCCGGCCGCCGTCCACCGGCCAGGGTGCCGCGGAGTTTGTCGGCGAAGTCGTTCGGGAGGGACAGCCGGAAGACCTTGGCCCATGCGGAGGCGACCTGTTTCGGCAGCGGCCCGGTGGTGTAGGTGAGGCCGAACTCCTCGAAGAGGTCCTGGACCTTCGGGGCGATCTCCTGGTACCGGTTGCTCGGCAGGTCGGGGAACAGGTGGTGCTCGATCTGGTACGAGAGGTTCCCGGTCATGATGTGCATCGCGCGCCCACCGCTGATGTTGGCCGAGCCGAGCATCTGGCGCAGGTACCACTCGCCGCGCGTCTCGCCCTCGATCGAGCGCCGCTCGAAGGTCTGCACACCTTCGGGGAAGTGACCGCACATGATGACGGAGTGCGCCCAGATGTTGCGGATCACGTTGGCCGTCGCGTTGGCGGCGACCGTGTGCAGGAACGACGGGCCGGACAGCAGCGGGTGCACGACGTAGTCCTTGGTCATCTGGCCGCGGATCTTCTTCAGCACTTGCTTGGCGCGGGCCTTGAACTCCGGGTCCTTGCGCCGCTTCTTGGTCGCCAGGTTCTTGCCGAGTTCCAGGTCGTACGCCGCGATGCCGTACTCGAAGAAGCAGGCGTTGACGAAGTTCCACAGTGGCTGGGCCAGGTAGAGCGGGTACCAGCGCTGGTCCTCGTCGACGCGCATGATGCCGTAGCCGAGGTCGTTGTCCTTGCCGATCACGTTCGTGTAGGTGTGGTGCAACTCGTTGTGCGAGTGCTTCCACTGCTCCGACGGCGAGGCGTGGTCCCACTCCCACTTGGTCGAGTGGATCTTGGGGTCACGCATCCAGTCCCACTGGCCGTGCATGACGTTGTGGCCGATCTCCATGTTCTCCAGGATCTTGGCCACCGACAGCCCCGCGGTACCGATCAGCCAGGCCGGCGGGAACAGCGACAGCAACAGCACTGCCCGGCTGCTCAGCTCCAGCTTGCGCTGCACGTTGATCACCTTGCGGATGTACGCCGCGTCCGAGGCGCCGCGGGAGGCGACCACGTCGGCCCGGATCGCGTCGAGGCGCCGGCCGATCTCCTCGATGTCACCGGCGGTGAGGTGACCGATCGGGTTGTCGGCCTTCTTCTGCAGAACAGTCATATTCTCTTCCTCAACAGTCGATGTCGCAGGCACCGGCCGCGGCCGAGATGCAGGTCTGGATGAGTACGCCGTCGCCAGGCGCGGCGGTGGTGACGTCGCCGGAGCGCAGGTCGCGCACCGACCCGGAGCGCAGGGGCAGCACGCACGAGAAGCAGATCCCCATCCGGCAACCGGAGGGCATCAGCACCCCGTTCTGCTCGCCCGCGTCGAGAATCGGGGTCTTGCCGTCAAGCTCGAGCACGGTTCCCGTCCCGGTGAAGCGGACGGTCCCGCCATCGCCAGGCTCGGCGAGAGCGGTCCGGAACCGCTCGGTATGCAGCTCGCCGACCAGCTCCAGCGCGGCCCACTGCTCTTCAAGCGCGTCAAGCAGACCAGCCGGCCCACAGGCCCAGGTCTCCCGCTCGGCCAGATCCGGTACGACGTCCGCCAGCGCCGCGACGTCGAGCCGGCCCTGGGTGTCGGTGTGCTGCTCGACCAGCCGGAGCCGGCCGTCACGAGCGAACTCACGCAGCTCGGCACCGAAGATCACGTCATCGGCCGAGGCCTCGGAGTGCACGAGAACCACGTCGCCGAGCCGGTCGAGACCGGACCGCAGCATGCCCATCACCGGGGTGATGCCGCTGCCGCCGGTGATGAAGAGGACCTTCCTGGGTGCCGAGGCCGGGAGCACGAAGTCCCCGACCGCCTGGTCGAGGTGCGCCAACTGGCCCGGTCGCAGCTCCTGCGCGAGGTGGGCGCTGACCACGCCGTCGGGAACTGCCTTCGCCGTGATGGTGAGGAGTTCGCTCCCGGGAGCAGAGGTCAACGAGTAGGAACGCCACAACCGAACGCCGTCGACCTCGAGGCCGATGCGGACGTACTGGCCCGGCTGGTGCCCGCGCCAGGCCGCGCCGGGGCGCAGTACGACGGTCACTGCGTCAGCGGTCTCGGGACGGACCTCGACGACGCGGGCCCGCAGGTCGGCGCCAGGCCGCAGCGGCCGGAACATGTCGAGGTAGTCGGCCGGGTCGAGCGGATGCGTCGCGGCGGCGGCGACTCGCCAGAGCCGGTCACGCAACCGTCCGCGCAGGCTCGCCGGAGCTTCGGCATCGGACGCAAACGTGGTCATGTCTTCAGCATCCTTCACCCGAGGTGTAGTTTCATGACCACCAGCGGTGAATCTGTCCAGAGAATTTGTTCGGAGGGAACAAGAGGTGGTTGACGCCGATCCCGCCCGGCACGCCAGCAGGACCGCCCGCGGCGCTGCCGAGCTCAAGCTGGGTGACCCGGCAATCGATCTCCTCCGCTCCCGGCTGCCGGACATCGCCGCGCTGACCGTGACGGCGATCATCGTCGAGGTGCCCGCCTACACCAATGCGCTGGCGGGACCGATGGGCGCCAAGATCGAAGGCGCCGTGCGGCTCGCCCTCGGCGGATTCCTCAGCCTGGCCAGCAGCGGCGACCCCGGTACGCCGCTCGCTCCCGCTCTCGAAGGCGCCTATGTCCTGGGCCGCGGCGAGGCGCGCAGCGGCCGGACCATGGACGCGCTGCTCGCCGCCTACCGGGTCGGCGCCCGGGTGTCGTGGCGCGAACTGTCCCGCACGGCTGTCGAGGCTGGTCTCCCGGCCGACACGCTGGCCAAGTTCGCCGAACTGGTCTTCGCCTACATCGACGAACTGTCTGCGGCCAGCGTCTCCGGTCACACCGACGAACTGGCGACCACCGGCCGGGTGAGAGAGCGCTATCTGCGGGATCTGGGCCGAGGCCTCTTGCAGGGTGAGTCCGCGGAGCAGCTGACCGGCCGGGCCGAACTCGCCGACTGGGAGCCACCGCGCACCCTGACGGCGGTGATCCTGCCGAGCGCCCACGTCCGCGGAATCCTCGGCGCTCTCGACCCGCGGACCATCCGGCCCGAAGCCGACCTCGGCGATCTCGGTGATGACGATGCCGATGCGCCGGAGGTCGCCGTGTTGCTGGTTCCCGATGCCGACGGCTCGGCGCGCATGGCTCTGCTGCGAAACCTTCGCAGCTATCAAGGGTGGGTCGGCCCGACCCAACCTTGGACGACCGTGCGTACGTCGTACCTGCGCGCGTTGCGGGCGCGGCAACTGAAGCTGACCGCGGAGCCGGACGCACCGGTCGACACCGAGCGCCATCTGACCACCTTCGTGGTGACCTCCGACGCTGCCGCGCTCGACGATCTGCGCCGGCAGGTCCTCGCACCCTTCGACACACTCCGCCCAGGCACGGCCGAGCGGCTGACCGAAACCCTGCGCGAATGGCTGCTCCACCTGGGCCGCCGCGACGAGGTCGCCGCGGCCCTGCACGTCCATCCCCAAACGGTGCGCTACCGGATGGGTCAGATCCGCGAGCTTTTCGGCCAGCGCCTGGATGATCCCCAGACAGTCCTGGACCTCACCATCGCCCTAGCCGTCAAGCCGTCCGCGGGAGAGGCCGGATTCCAGGGCGGCGATTAGTTGGGGGCGGAGTTCTTCGGGGCGGATGACGGCGTCTACTGAGCCGACGGCGACGGCTCGGTGGATGCTGTGGACCCGGTCGAATTCGGCCGCGACCTCGCCGAGCTTCTCCGCGCGGACCGCCGACCGGACCTCGGCCAGTTCGTTGGTCAGTGCGGCGCGCTCGGCGCCCTCGGCCTCGGCCAGCCGGGCCGACATCTCGGTCACCCGCGGATCGGCCGACGTGCGGTTGTTCACCTCGCCCGAGAACACCACCGCGGCCGCCGGAGCGCCACCGATCACCGAGGCGAACGAGCCCTCCACCGCGAGCACCGTCATGCCCGGGTTCAGCGCCTTGGAGAACACCACGAACGCACCACCGTGGTACCGCGAGACGACGCAGAACACGATCGGGCCGACGAAGTTCACGATCGCCCGGCCGATCTCGGCGCCGTACTCGAGTTGCAGGTTGCGCATCGAGTCCGGTGAGCCGTCGAAGCCGGACAGGTTCGCCAGCACCACGAGCGGACGGTTGCCGCTGGCAACGTTGATTGCGCGGGCCGCCTTCTTCGACGACCGCGGGAACAGCGTCCCGGCGGTGTAGGTGTCCGGTCCGTCGGTGGGCGGGAAGCCGCGCCGCGGTACCGGCTTGGACTCGATCCCGAGCAGGCAGACCGACAAGCCGCCGAGCCGGGTGTCCGCGACGACCGCGGTCTCCGCGTCGGCCATCCCGGCCCAGCGCTCCAGCATCGGGTGGTCCTGGTCGGCGACCGCGCGCATCAGCGTGCGGATGTCGAACGCCTTCTTGCGATCCGGGTTCGTCGCGGCCGCGAAGATCTCGCCGACCGTGGTGAACCCGCCGTCGACCGGGTCGTGCGGGTAAGTCGTGACATCGCGGTCATGCGGGTCGGCGCTCGGTGCACGCCGCGGCCCGCTCTCCCCCGGTACGACGTACGTGTGGTCGTAATGCGCCATCAGGATGTCCCGCGCGCCGGCCAGATCGGGCGCCCAGTACTGCGCCTGCCCGTTCGGACCCATCACCCGGTCGTAGCCGCCGATGCCGTAGTTGTCCTCGGCCGAGACACCACCGGAGAAGTCCAGCGACTGCTTGCCGGTCAGCACCATCGCGGAGTCCGGCGTCATCACCAGGATGCCCTTGGTGTGCATCAGCATCGTCGCCTCGGCGTTCCAGTACGGCTGGGCGCCGACGTTGATGCCCGCGACCACGACGTTGATCTCGCCGCCGGACTGGGTGAACTCGACGATCCGCTTCAGCGCCTTCGCGACCCAGTCCATGTTCTCGGTCCCGGAGTCCATCGAGATCCGGGCCCCGGCCGACACCGCGAACCACTCGACCGGTGCACCCAGCTTCTCGGCCAGGTCGAGGGCCCCGATGATCCGTGCGCACTCCGCCTCGGCGACCGCACCGAGCGCCTTCGTCGGGTCGCCGCTCAGCACGACCCGGGTGACGCCTTCGGGGTGCCGGCGGGTCGGCGTACTGATCACGCCGGCGATCAGGCCGGCCTTGTTCAGCCCGCGGGGTCGCTGGACCGGGACCAGGTCGCCGGCATCGTTCAGGTCGTGCTCGACGAAGCTGCCGCCCGCGCCAACGACCATGCCCGCGACTTCATACGGATAGACGGTGTTGCGGCGACGGGCCCGCAGTACCTTCTGGGCGTAGTCGTCGAGCGGCTTGAGCGGCTCGGTCGCAGGCCTCTCGACCGCCACCACGACACCGGCGCCGGGCTGGTAGTAGAACCGGCCGACCACCGGGAAGGGCAGACCGTTCCCGGAGCCGATCACGCGGCCGGTGACGACGACCTCCTCGATGCCCGCACCGGCCGTCAGCGGCGCGATGTTGCGCTGCAGCGCCGTGAGCTCAGGGACCTGGCCGTCGATGACCGGCCAGACCGTCACCCAGACGTGGTTCATCTCCAGCCGCGCCCCGGCCGCGCCGCGCGCAGTACGGGCTCGGCGGATGCCTTCGAGACAGTTCGCGATCGCCCGCTCGACGTGCGGCAGCGACGTGACCTTGCCGGCCTCGTCCCGTACTACGGCGAACTGGCGAACCTGGGCCAGCGCCACCAGACGCTCGTCGGCCTCGTTGTCGCGCGCGACGCAGTGGTAGAGCAGCACGTCTTCAGGCGCATCGAGCCGGGTGATCCGGAAGTCGCGGAGTCGCCAGAGGTTGAGCCGCCGGCCGACCATCGGGTGCACGCCGCGGACGTTGTCGTCCTCGACGATGCCCCCGGAGGACGGGCGGTAGGTGAAGTACCAGACCTCGCGGCCACCCCCGGGAACCACCGCGACCGCGACTCGGCGTACCTGGTCGGTGAACGGCAGCGCGGCGACGATCTCGCACAGCCGGTCGGAGGCTTCCTGCTGGGTTTCCGGCGTATCGGGCCAGGACAGGTAAAGGTCGGTGACCGCTTCGTGCCCGGCCGGGCGCGCCTCGATCTCGGCCGTCAGGTCGCGGACCAGCGCGCTGCCGGGATCGGCCAGCTCGTCGACGGTGCCGATCGTGCTGACCAGGTGCGTGGGTCGCTCGTCCAGCGTGTAGTCGGCTGTGGTCATGGCGCGATCGTTGACGCTGGCGTTGCGCAGGTCGTGCAGCTCGTACTCGAGGTAGTGCCGGCGTACCAGCACCTCCAGCATCGGCTCGTTGCCGTTGACCCCGCGCTCGAGCCGCTCGGCGAGGAACCGGACGATCTGCTCGGGGATCGTCGCCAGCGCCTCCACGCGCTCGGCGTGCCCGGGCGCATCCGGGTCCAGCGCGAGTGCCTCCAGCTCGTCGCCGACGACCGACAGCACCTCAGCGCGAGCCTGGTCGACCAGCGGCTGGTCGAACCAGCGGAACCGCACGCTGCGAGCCAGGTCGCCGATCACCGGGAAACGCAGCTGGGTTGCGAGCACCAAGTGGTCGAGCATCGCGTTCGCCTCGGCGTCCAGCGGCGACTCGGGCAGTGGCTCGGCCAGCCACTGCTGCAGCAGAGCCGTCACCAGCAGTACGTCGGGAGACGTGCGCTGCTGAGCCAGGAAGATCCGGAAGACCGCGTCGGCCAATTCGTCGCTGCGGTCCAGATCGGTGACGCCGTAGTGGCCGAGCACTCGCGCCAGCCGCTCGCAGAACTCGGCCGACAGCCCAGCCCGCTCGGTGTCGAGCGTCTGCAGATACGTGTGGAAGTGCTCCTTCGGGCTGTGCACCCGGAGCTCGGTGTTCAGGTCCTCGCCCACGGGCCGGTTGCGGCTCAGCTCGGCGAAGTCGGCGAACAGCCGCAGTACCTCGATCTCCTCGGCGACCGGCGGCTCGGCGAGCTCCGCGCGGGCCTCCAGATAGCCGGACAGAGTCCGGCCCTCGTCGCGTGGATCGATGTCGAACCCGAGCAGCATGCTGCGCAGGTCGTCGAGGCCGCGGGCAGTGCGCACGGCCGCGGTCGGCTGGGTCTGCGGCTCGGGCAGCTCCAGATCGGCGCCCTCGGCAACTTCCACCTTGGCTTCGGCGCCGCCGACCAACTCCAGCCGGACCAGTGGCGCACCAGTCTCGACCTGGCTGCCGGTCGACACCGGCAGTTCGCGCACGATCGCCTTGAACGGCGCGTAGAGCACCGTCTCCATCTTCATGCTCTCCAGCACCAGCACCGGTGCGCCCGCCTCGACCTCGGCGCCGACCGCGACCGGAGTCGCGACCACGAGCGCCGGAGCGGGTGCGCGCATGACGCCACCCTCGTCGCGGCTGACCCGGTGCGTCACCCCGTCGACCTCGACGAGATGCACGGGACCGTGGGTCGCGGTGATCAGCCGGAACCGCCGGCCCGCGACCACGATGCGAGCGTCGTACGCGTCCAGCCGCTCTAGCTCGACATCGAGGTACTGCAGCTCGTCGCCGGCCCCAACGCCCACGCGGTACCGGTGCGGACCGATCCGCGCGACCGAAACCTTGTACGCCGCTCCGCGCAGCTTCAACGCGATGGCCCGGCCCACCTCGTGCTGGACCTGTGGCCGGCCGCCCCGAGCGGTTTCGAGCAGCCGCTGCCGCTCAACCCGCTCGGCCTCCTCGTACGCCTCGATCGCGGCGACGATCAGGGCTACGCCGGAGTGCCGGCTCGAAATCAGGCGGCCTTCACCGCGGACCCGGTCGATCCAGCCGGTGTCGGCACTGCCGTCGATCACCTCGGGCTGGTCGAGCAGCTCGAGAACGAAGCTCTTGTTGGTCGCGCCGCCTTCCAGCACCACGGTGGTGTCGGCGACCGCACGGCGCAGGCGACCGAGCGCCTCGTCGCGGGTCCGGCCGAAAGCGATGATCTTGGCGATCATCGAGTCGAAGTCGGCCGGGATCGCGTCGCCCTCACTCACGCCGGTGTCGACGCGGATGCCGGGGCCGGACGGAAGCCGCAGCCGGGCGATCCGGCCGGGCGACGGTGCGAAGTCGCGATCCGGATCCTCAGCGTTCAACCGCGCCTCGACGGCGTGGCCGTGCTCGACGGGTTGCGGTCCCTCCAGCCGGCCGCCTGCCGCGACGTGCAACTGCGCCTTGACCAAGTCGACCTCGGTGGTCAGCTCCGTGATCGGGTGCTCGACCTGCAGGCGGGTGTTCACCTCGAGGAAGGCGAACAGCTTGTCCCCTGGGTGATACAGGAACTCGACCGTGCCGGCCCCGCGGTAGCCGACAGCCAGCGCCAGCCGCTCAGCGGATTCCTTCAGCTCAGCATTCTGATCCGGCGATAGCACCGGCGATGCCGACTCCTCGATCACCTTCTGGTTGCGCCGCTGCACCGAGCAGTCCCGCACACCCAGCGCCCACGCCGTACCCTGACCATCCGCGATGACCTGTACTTCGACGTGCCGCGCGCCGGTGACCAGACGCTCCAGGAACACCACACCGCTACCGAACGCACGAGCAGCCTCGTCGCTGGTTCGCTGGTAGGCCTCGCGCAGCTCGTTCTCGTCGCGGATCACCCGGATGCCGCGGCCACCGCCACCGGCCGTTGCCTTCAGCATCAACGGGTAGCCGACCTCGGCCGCTGACGCGATCGCCGCGTCGAGCGACTCGACCGCACCCCGGCTCCACGGCGCGACCGGGACGCCGACCTCCTCGGCGATCAGCTTCGAGCCGATCTTGTCACCGAGCTTGCGCATCGCCTCCGCGCTCGGGCCGATGAAGGTGACGCCGATCCGGTCGCAGAGTTCGGCGAACGCCGGGTCCTCGGCGACGAAGCCCCAGCCGACCCAGGCGGCATCCGCCCCGGTCTCGGTCAGCGCCCGCTCGAGCTTGGCGTGGTCCAGGTACGGCCGGTCGGCGGCCGGGCCGAGCGGATAGGTCAGATCGGCCTCGCGGACGAACGTCGCCGTCCGCTCGGCGTCGGTGAACAACGCCACTGTCTCGATCCGGCTTCCGGTCTCGGCGTTGAGCTCGCGGACCGCGTTGATCAGCCGCATGGCGGCTTCTCCCCGGTTGACGATGGCGATACGGCTGAACACCGGGGCGTACTCCTGTCGTCGGAAAACCTGTCACGCACACATTCCCAGGCGGAAACCCCTACCGTCGAGTCGGGGTGCCAACTCAGACGAACAGCCCGGACCACGTGGGCCCGGGCTGTCCTGTGACACTGAATCAGCTGATGTCGAAGCGGTCCAGGTTCATCACCTTGTCGAAGGCGGCGACGAAGTCACGGACGAACTTCTCCTGAGCGTCGTCGCTGGCGTAGACCTCCGCGAGCGCCCGCAGCTCGGAATTCGAGCCGAACAGCAGGTCGACCCGGCTACCGGTCCACTTGACCTCGCCGTCGGCGCCGCGACCCTCGTAGGTCCCGTCGTCCGCCGACGCCGGCTTCCACGTCGTGCTCAGGTCGAGCAGGTTCGCGAAGAAGTCGTTGGTCAGCATCTCCGGCCGCTCCGTGAACACACCGAGCGAGGACTGCTGGAAGTTCGCCCCCAGGACCCGCAGGCCACCGACCAGGACGGTCAGCTCCGGCGCGCTCAGGGTCAGCAGGTTGGCCCGGTCGATGAGCAGGTACTCCGCCGGCAGGCGGTTGCCCTTGCCCAGGTAGTTGCGGAAACCGTCCGCGGTCGGCTCCATCGCGGCGAAGGAGTCAGCGTCCGTCTGCTCCTGCGACGCGTCGGTGCGGCCCGGCGTGAAGGGCACCTGGACGTCGTACCCGGCGGTCTTGGCGGCCTGCTCGACCGCGGCGACACCACCGAGCACGATCAGGTCGGCCAGCGAGACCTTCTTGCCGCCCGCGTTGAAGGACTGCTGGATGCCTTCCAGCGTGCGCAGTACCTGCGCGAGCGCGTCGGGCTCGTTGACCTCCCAGCCACGCTGCGGCTCCAGCCGGATGCGGGCACCGTTCGCGCCGCCACGCTTGTCGCTACCCCGGTACGACGAAGCCGACGCCCAGGCGGTGGAGACGAGCTGCGAGACCGAGGGCCCCGACGCGAGGATCTGCGCCTTGAGCGCGGCGATGTCCTCGTCGCCGACCAGCTCGTGGTCGACAGCCGGGACGCGGTCCTGCCAGATCAGCTCTTCCTGCGGCACCAGCGGTCCGAGGTAGCGCTGGATCGGGCCCATGTCGCGGTGCGTCAGCTTGAACCAGGCCCGCGCGAAGGCATCCGCGAACTGGTCCGGGTTCTCGTGGAAGCGGCGCGAGATCGGCTCGTAGATCGGGTCGAAGCGCAGCGCCAGGTCGGTCGTCAGCATGGTCGGCGTGCGGTTCAGCGTGCCGTCCTCGGGGTCCGGGATGGTGTTCGCCCCGGCGCCGTCCTTCGGCTTCCACTGGTTGGCGCCGGCCGGGCTCTTGGTCAGCTCCCACTCGTACCCGAAGAGGTTGTCGAAGAAGCCGTTGCCCCAGCGGGTCGGGGTCGCGGTCCAGGTGACCTCGAGGCCGCTGGTGATCGCGTCCCGGCCCTTGCCGGTACCGAAGCTGTTCTTCCAGCCCAGGCCCTGCTCCTCCAGCGGCGCACCCTCGGGCTCCGCTCCGACGTACTTCTCCGGGTCGGCCGCGCCGTGGGTCTTGCCGAAGGTGTGACCACCGGCGATCAGCGCGACGGTCTCCTCGTCGTTCATCGCCATCCGGCCGAACGTCTCGCGGATGTCGCGCGCCGAGGCGAGCGGGTCCGGGTTGCCGTTCGGGCCTTCCGGGTTGACGTAGATCAGGCCCATCTGTACCGCGGCCAGCGGCCTCTCGAGCTCCCGGTCGCCGGTGTAGCGCTCGTCGCCGAGCCAGGTGGCCTCCGGACCCCAGTAGACGTCCTCGTCCGGCTCCCACACGTCCGCGCGGCCACCGGCGAAGCCGAAGGTCTTGAACCCCATCGTCTCCAGGGCGCGGTTGCCCGTGAAGATCATCAGGTCGGCCCAGGAGACCTTGGCGCCCCACTTCTTCTTCACCGGCCAGAGCAGCCGGCGGGCCTTGTCCAGGTTGCCGTTGTCGGGCCAGCTGTTCAGCGGCGCGAACCGCTGCATGCCGGCGCCCGCGCCACCGCGGCCGTCCTGGATCCGGTAGGTGCCGGCGCTGTGCCAGGCCATCCGGATCATGAAACCGCCGTAGTGACCGAAGTCGGCCGGCCACCAGTCCTGCGAGGTCGTCAGTACTTCGTCGACGTCGCGGGCCAGCTCGTCGAGGTCCACTCCCGCGAAGGCCGCGGCGTAGTCGAACTCCTCGCCCATCGGATTGGCGACCGCGGGGTGCTTGCGGAGGATCTTCAGGTTGAGCTGGTTCGGCCACCACTCACGGTTGGTGCCACCCTCGGTCGGGTGCTTGAGCTGGCCGTGCGCGACCGGGCACTTCGCTTCGCTCGGTTCATTCATCTCGCCGACTTCGGCGTTCGGACCTTCAGACACGGCAAACCTTCCGGGGTCAAGGAGTTCTGGACGTGATGGAACAGTCGGGGCAAAGGCCCCAATAGACGACCTCGGCCTCGTCGATCACATAACCGTGATCGTCCGAAGCCGTCAGACATGGGGCGGAGCCGTGCGCGCAGTCGACGTCGGCGATGGCTCCGCAGGACCGGCAGACGACGTGGTGGTGGTTGTCACCGACCCGCGACTCGTAGCGGGCGACCGACCCGGACGGCTGGATCCGCCGGAGCAGACCGGCGGTGGTCAGCGCGCGCAGTACGTCGTACACGGCCTGGTGGGAGACGTCGAGATCCGCCCGCACGGACTGGATGATCGAGTCCGTGTCGGCGTGCGGCTGCTCGTGCACCGCGGCGAGCACCGCCACCCGGGGCCGCGTCACACGCAGTGCCGCCCCGCGCAACCTGCGCTCGAAATCCGTCTCCACGTCTCGGAGTCTGCCGCCTTTTCTGGAATGAGTCAAGATTAGCGGCGGCGATTCCCTCGTTGGGGGCGGTTCGGGGTCTTCGGGGCGGACTTCTTCGGTGGTTTGGCCTTGGCCTTGGGCGCGGCCTTGGGCGCGGCGGCCGGCTGGCGCGAGCTGTTCACTGTCCTGCCCCGAACGATGCCGATGAACTGTTCCATCAGGTCCGTAGGGTCGCCCTCCGGCCAGCTCAGCACGACCCGCGACTCGGGGGCGTCCGTGATCGGCCGGTAGGTGAGGTCCTTGCGGTGATGCAGCCGCGCGAGCGACTGCGGTACGACGAGCAGCCCGACCCCCGCCGCGACCAGCTCGATCGCCAGCGCCGTGGTCGCCGGCCGCTCGGCGAAAGGGTGACCCGGCAACTGTTCCCACTCGAGCGTGTCGTCCAGCGGACGCAGTACGACATCGTCGGCGAGATCGGCCGCGGTCACCTCCTCGGCCGCCGTCACGAGATGGTCCTTCGGTACTACGACCACCGTCGTCTCGGTATAAAGCGGGATCGCGTTCAGCCCCGTCCGGTCGATCGGCAGGCGCAGCAGCGCGGCATCGGCACCACCGGCCCGTACGACATCCGCCGCCTCCGCCGCGGCCACTGGGATCAGCTCGAGCGCGACCCTCGGCAGCCGCTCGTTCCAGATCCGCACCCACTTGGTCGGTGTGACGCCGGGGACGTACGCGAGCCGGAACGAGGGTGCAGTCACCGGCCCAGGCTATCCGGCGTGGTCGGGGAGCGGCCGCATCCTCGATACCCTAGGCGGTATGAGTTCGCAGAAAACCACCCAGACGATGAAGCCCGCGACGGCGGCCAAGAAGCTGGGCGTGTACCTGGAAGCCACCCCCGCGGAGTTCCAGGAGGGTGTCGTTTCCCGCGACGAGCTCAACTCGCTGCAGAGCGACCCGCCCGAGTGGCTGCGTGAGCTTCGGCGTACCGGCCCGCACCCGCGCCCGGTCGTCGCGGCCCGGCTGGCCATCTCCATCTCCGGTCTCGCCCGGGGCGGCATCACCGAGCCGCTGACCACCGAGCAGATCGAAGAACTGCGCGAGGAGAACCCGGAGTGGCTGCAGCGCGAGCGCGCCACCCAGGCCGAGGTCCAGGCCGAGGCCGAGCGCGTGAAGGCCGCGAAGTCCAAGCAACGCGACTGAGCTCCGCCGGCCGGCACCTATCCGCCAGTTGAGTCCTCAACTACTATCGGGTCATGGCGATCTTCCGGCTGAACCATGCGGTTCTGTACGTGCGCGACGTGACCGCGAGCGTCGCCTTCTACCGCGACGTTCTCGGGTTCGGCTACACCGAGGGCGGGGATGCCTACCAGGGCGCCGCGTTCCTGCGCGCGCCCGGGTCGACCAACGACCACGACCTCGGCCTGTTCCAGCTCGGTGACGCGGCCAGGCCGTCCGGTGCGGGCAAGACCACGGTCGGCCTCTACCACCTGGCCTGGGAGGTCGACTCCCTCGGCGACCTCGAGGACCTGGCGAAGGCGCTCACCGACGCCGGCGCCCTCATCGGCGCCTCCGATCACGGCACCACCAAGTCCCTTTACGGCCAGGACCCCGACGGCCTGGAGTTCGAGATCGTCTGGATCATCCCGGCCGCCCTACTCACCGACGAGGACCGCGCGAAGTCCGGCCGCCTGGACCTCGCCGCCGAGCTCGCGAAGTACGGCCGGGACGCTCGCAGTGGCCTAGGGATCTCCCGCCCCAACGACTGAAGTCTCCTACTCGACCAGTTTGCCGGTGCTGGAGACTTCTCTCATCAGGCTGGCGAGCTCGGCGGGAATCGCTGGGATCTCCTCCTGCTCGACCTGCCCCGGCCCGGACCAGACCAGGTTCACCCGCAGCGATTCGTCCAGCTCGGGATAGTCGGACCGGTTGTGGCAGCCGCGCGTCTCCCGGCGTACCAGGGCCGCGTCGAGCGTCGCGCGGGCGGCCAGCGCCGAAGACTTCAGGTCGAACGCGTGGGCCAGATCCTGGAACCCCGCGATATCCGGATGAACGCCGACGCGCCCCATCCGCTCTTCGAGTTCGGCCAGCTCCGACAACCCTTTGAGTAGGCCTTCCTCGTCGCGGACGACACCGGCGTGCGTCGTCATCGTGTCGCGCAGAACCCGTTGCAGGGCACGCACATTCTCCGGCCCGTCGCTGGCGAGCAACCCGTCGACCTCGGCCCGCGCCTCACCCAGTACGTCGGCCGAGCGCACCTGCGACTGCCGTTCCTTCGAGTACTTCGCGGCCTCCTCCCCCACGATCCGCCCGAACACCAGCAACTCGATCAGCGAGTTCCCGCCGAGCCGGTTAGCGCCGTGCAGACCACTGGCCGCTTCGCCGATCGCGTACAGCCCGTCGACACCGGTCCCGTGATCGTCAGGCCGCACCCACACGCCGCCCATCGAGTAGTGCGCGGTCGGTGCGATCTCGATCGGCTGCTGGGTGATGTCGAGCATTTGGAGTTCGAGCAGCGTCTGGTAGACGCGCGGGAGCCGGCGCATGATCGTCTCGCGCGGCAGGTGCGAGACGTCGAGCCAGACGCCGCCTTTCGGCGTACCGCGGCCTTCCTTGATCTCCGTGTACGCCGCCAGCGCGACCCGGTCCCGCGTCGACAACTCCATCCGCTCCGGGTCGTAGCGGGCCATGAACCGCTCACCCAGGTTGTTGCGCAGCTGTCCGCCCTCGCCACGCGCCGCCTCCGACACCAGCGTGCCGGCCGCATTCTCCGGCTCGATCAGCCCGGACGGGTGGAACTGGACGAGTTCGGGATCGCGGATCCGCCCGCCGGCCTCGACCGCGAGCCGGAAGGAGTCGCCGGTGTTCTCGTCCCGCCGCGACGACGTACGGCGCCAGATCCGGGTGTGGCCGCCGGCCGCCAGAACGACGGCGTCCGCGTGGATCACGTACCGCGTGCCGTCGTTCAGGTCGAAGCCGTAGGCACCGAACACGGTGTTGTCCTGGACCAGGATGTGGCTGATGTACACCGTGTCGAGGACCGGCACCTTCAGCTGCAGCGCCCGGTTGATCAGCGTGCGCTGGATCTCCAGCCCGGTGTAGTCACCGGCGAAGGCCGTCCGCCGGTAGGTGTGCGCGCCGAAGAACCGCTGCGAGATGCGCCCGTCGGTTTCCCGCGCGAACGGCATCCCGTACCGCTCCAGGTCGTCGATGCCACGCCTGGCGCCCTCGGCCACGATCTGCACCGTGACCGGGTTCGCCAGCAGGTAGCTCTCCTTCAGGGTGTCGGCCGCATGCTGCTGCCAACTGTCCTCCGGATCCATCGTGGCCAGCGCGGCGTTGATCCCACCGGCCGCCAGCGAGGTGTGCGCGTCGGCCCGCGGACGCTTGCCCACGGCAAGCACTTCCACCCCTTGCTCGGCCAGCTCGATCGAGGCACGCAACCCCGCTCCCCCGGTACCTATCACCAGAACCGAGGTAGCAAGCTGATGCTCAGCGGGACCACTGCCGATAGCCATCCAGATCTCCTTTGACCGGTTGGGTGTCAGGTGTTCCTTGTCATCATGGTCGCGGCCGGCCTTGGTTGTCCGTCATCGAGATCACTTCGGCTCTGTGACCTGCGACGCCAGCCCTCCAGAGATGACAGAACAGCCGGCCGGGCTGTGACAGAATCCGGTCGGTGACCTACGACGACCTTGACCCCTTCGAGCAGTTGAACGCTTCGAGTCTTCCGGTGCGGCAGCAGAAGATTCTGGTGGCGATCCGGGAATGGGTGGGCCGGCACGGGTACTCGCCGAGTACACGGCAACTCGGGGACGCGGTGGGGCTGCGGTCGTCTTCGACGGTGTCGAAGCACCTGGCCGCGCTCGAGGAGAAGGGCTTCCTCAGCAGGAGTCAGTCGATGTCGCGGCCGATCGACGTCCGGATGTTCCTGCAGGACGGCCGGCCGCAGGCGCCCGCCGACGACTCGGTCTCCGTCCCGGTGGTCGGCGACATCGCGGCCGGTACGCCGATCTCGGCGATCGAGCACCTCGACGACACCCTCAAGCTGCCCCGCGAACTGACCGGCCGAGGCACCATCTTCGCCCTGCGGGTGCGCGGTGACTCGATGATCGACGCCGCGATCTGCGACGGCGACATGGTCGTGATCCGGCAGCAGACCGAGGCGCACTCCGGCCAGATCGTCGCCGCGATGATCGACGAGGAAGCGACCGTCAAGGTCTACCGCCGCCGCAACGGCCACGTGTACCTCGAGCCGCGCAACGAGGCGTACGAGGTCATCGACGGCGACAACGCGGTCATCCTCGGCATCGTCGTCTCGGTCCTGCGCAGCGTCTGACAAACAACCTCCCACCCCTTCGGCGCCGCTCGGCACCTCAACCGAGACAGGTAATCCCAAAAGCCGGTTGGCTAGGTGGAGCATCACTTCGTCAAGGCCCCCTGGGCAAACCACCCTCCCCGAACCGCTTAACCACCTGGCGTTGGGGTTAACCCCCTCAAGGACGGTTCGCCCATTGGCCTACCAAGGGGCGAACCCCGCGAAGCGGAGTTAACCCCACGCTGCGTACCGACGGGGCGACTACCCGGTGCTCAAGGTGGTGGCTTGGGTCGATGAGCGTACGACCGTGGGCACCGGGTAGGCGGATATCCGGGCTTGGGCTGACTGGCCCGTGCTCAAGGTCGCAGCTCGGGGCGATCGCGCGATGCGCTGCCCACCCGTGCGGTCAGGCCAGCACTGGCAGCAGTGAAGGCCGGTAGACCGTTTCGCCGTTCTCGTCGTCCACGATCGCTACCCGGATCTCATCCGGCTCATAGCGCAGTCGCGGTACTGCGAAGACGGCCGTCGCCGGGCGGTCGTCGTACGTGGCCGTGTAGCTGACGAACCGCCACTCCCCTTCATCCCAGTGGTCGCGGATGTCGGATCGCAGCAGGCTGTTCACCGCCCGATAGGCACCACTACGCAACAACTGGTGTTGCGTCGTGGCCAGCGGTACGTCGTACGCGGCAGTGGCTGCCAATGGGTGCGTGAGCCTGACCTTGAGCCGTCGCAAGGGCAGTAGCCAGTGTCTGTCGAGTTCGGACGACAAGGCAACGAACAGCATCACCTCCACCAGCACCACCGCAATGGCGGCCCCACCCGGCGCCGACCACCACCCGACGTCAGCCGTCGACGCCAGTACTGCGGCAGCCAGCAACAGCCCGGCCCGACCGAACGTCCGCCACGTCACTGGCGCAGTCGCCGAACCTGCACAACCGCAGGACGAGTCCGGCGACGCGACTCGCGAATAGGTCAGGTAGCCGAGAAAGCCTACTGACAAAGCGATTGCGGCCAAACTCTCCATCATCCAGAGTGGAGGCAGCAGGAGCGCGGCGCCGATCAGCAGCTCGACACCACCCACCGCACGGAACGCCGGCTCGGCCCGCTTTTCGCCGACGAACTTCTTGAGGGCAGTCCGCCGGGCCCTGGCACCAACCAGAGGCCCCACGAGCTTGCCGTACGAGGACCAGACCAGCAGCGCGCCGATCACCAGCGCCTGCAGGGCCGCTACTTGTCCCATCATCGGCGGACCTCCTAGGCCGCCGCGTAGATGGTGGCGACGTCGATCTCGTTGGTGTCCGGCCGCCAGGCGCCGATCACCTGCGCATGCTTGCCGACCTTGACCATCGACAGGTCGGACACGGCCGGCTTCCCGTTGTAGACCGCCGCGCTGGTGCCGGGAACGACATGGCCGACGATCCTCGAACCGCTGTGGTCGAGGTACAGGACGTTCTTCCCGATCGCGGTGACGTGCACCTTCAGGTTCACGATGTTCACCCAGATCGACTCGGCGGCGAGCGTGCCGTCGGGCATCAGCACGCCGCGCGCGTACAGGCCGTCGCCGACCTTGACCTGGTCGAGTGTGGTCGGCCGGAGCTTCCAGACGCTGGTACCGCCGGTCAGCCGGATCCGGTGGAACCGGCCGTCCGAGCCGGAGACCAGAATCATGCTGCCGTCCCGGGCGGTTACCCGGCCCTCGGCGAAGTTCGGGTCGGGCGCGCCGGGCTCGGGGCTCTGCGAGCGGGCGGCGAAAGCCGTTTCGGGAGCCAATGAACCCATCGCGGTCGCGCCCACGAGGGTCGCGGTGGTGCCGAGGACGGCGCTGGTGAGCAGGGTGCGGCGGTCGAGTGTGTTCGTCATCAGTCAGTCCCCCTCAGCCGGCTTCTACGTTGCACGGGATGAGTCCGGCGTTCAGACTCCCGATCGCACTGAACGCCGCCGGGGTCAGATCGATCACCCGGTTGGAGGCGCAAGTGCCGCCGCAGCAGGCTCGCTCGCCGCAGAACAGATCGGTCTGCGGTCCGCAGTCCGCGATCGTGGTGACCACTCGTGCGCCGTTGCACAGGTTGGTGGTGGCGTGCCTGAAGCCGCAGGTACGCCGGGAGACGCCGGTGATCCCACACCGGTCCGGACGGGTGATCGCGTAGCAGGCGTCGGACGTGTTGGTCCAAGCGTGCTGCCAACTCCCCGAGTTGCAGGTACCGCAGGCGCCGTGCCCGGCGGTTCCACAGGGTCCCCATGCGTTGCCGCAACAGAACCATGAGACTTCTCCACGCAGTCCAGCCATAACTCCTCCTAGGTCAAGGGGCGGTTCGACCCATTCGTCACCCTTATACCTCGCAGAGAGTGGGATATATACAACTCACGGTGATAGTTGGTAACTTTTCACCGAGAGTAAGGAGCCAGGGAGCGAAGGTTAACCCCTGTGTATTTGCTGTCCTGGTGCGGAAAACCCAGGCCGGTGCCAGCATCCTTTTCAGTTGCGAACAGTGAGGCACTGATCGCTTTCCGCCACCGCCCAGGGAGTGAGGCTCCGCATGTCCCGAGTTCTGCCTGCCCTCGCAGGAATCGCCGCAGCAGTTGCACTGGCCGTCCCCGCAGCATCCGCCGGCACGGCGGCCGCAGTACCGGCTCCCGCCACCGAGTCCGGTACTTCGTTCGTCTCCACCTACACCGGCTCGCCGCAAGACGAGGCCGCGACCAAGGCCTTCTACCAAGCCGTGATGAAGTCCGCCGAGGCCAAGCGGGCCAAGGCCGGCAACCCGTTGGCCGCCGTCACGGTCGTCTACAGCGCCAGCCGGGCGCCGAGTTTCGCGACCCAGATCTCCCGCAGTACGCAGATCTGGAACAACGCGACCAACAACGTGACGCTGGTCCAGGGCAGCAACTACGACTTCTACTACCGCGAAGGCAACAGCTCGCGCGGGTCGTACGCCTCCACGGACGGCCACGGGCGCGGCTACATCTTCATCGACTACCGCCAGGCCCAGGTGTACGACTCCACCCGGATCACCGCCCACGAAACCGGCCACGTGCTCGGACTCCCCGACCACTACTCCGGTCCGTGCAGCGAACTGATGTCGGGCGGCGGCCCCGGCCCGTCCTGCACCAACCCGTACCCGAACTCCACCGAATCCAGCCGCGTCGACCGCCTCTGGGCGAACGGCTGACGGGTCGCTCGAACCTCCCGGAGGTAGCCGTTGCGTTTGGCAACCTCCGGGAGGGGCACATGGCCCGGGTACGGAGCGTCAGCGGAACGCCGCCGCCCTGCGGAGGGGGCGCTGGCCGCGAGACGCTCGACTCCGATGAAAGGACGACGGCGACATGGGTGTCTTCGACAGTTTCAAGGACAAGGCGACCGACGCGGTCGACGACCACGGCGACAAGGTCAGCGAGGGCCTCGACAAGGCCGGCGGCATGATCGACGAGAAGACCGGCGGCGAGCACTCCGAGAAGATCGACCAGGGCATGGACCAGGCAAAAGACCGCCTCGACTCCCTAGACGGCCAGGACGACGACATCAACAGCTGAATTCCTGCTGGAACGGGCCGCGAGCACTCCGCTCGCGGCCCGTTCGTCGTTCCAGTCAGGCTGGTACGACGTACTGCATGGCCTCGGTGATTGTGGCTGCTACTGGGGTGCCGGTGGCTTCGAGGGAATGGCGGGTCATGGCGCCGGTCGCTACGAGGATGCAGGGGGCGCCGATGGCGGTGGCGGCGAGAGCGTCGTCTACTACGTCTCCGATGATGACGACGTCGGACGGGTTGAGGTGTTGGGCCTCTAGGTGGCGGATGAGGTGGTCGGTTTTGGAGTCGCCGCCCAGGTCGCCGGGGAGGCCGTCGATGCGCTGGAAGAGGTCGGTGAGGTCGTGGCCGGCCACGGTCGGGACTAGGCGGGAGTGGAACCACATCGACAGCAGGGACTGGGTCCGGCCGCCGTCGCGCCACGCCACCAGCTCATCCGGTACGCCGGGCGCCAGGCCGCTCGTGTGCAGCAGCAGGTCGTACCGGTCGTGGTACAGCCGATCGACCCGAGCCCAGTCCTCGTCATTCAGCGGCTGGTCCAGCATCCGCTCGTAACAGGCGCGCACCGGTCGCGAGTAGAACTCCTGCCATTCCTCCCACCGCAACGGCGCCCGCCCGAAGGCTGCGCAGACCTCGTTGACCGCTGCGAGCACGACCGAGTTGTCGTGCAGCAGCGTGCCGTTCCAGTCCCAGACGATATGGGAAGCCCTCACTGTGTTCACGCCGGCAACCCTAACCAGGCGCGACCCTCAGAGCCGGATCGACTTCTTGTTCATGAACTCCTCGATGCCGGCCGGGCCGAGTTCGCGCCCCATGCCGGAGCGCTTGATGCCACCGAACGGCAGGTCGGCCTGAGACCCGCCGGCGCTGTTCATGTAGACCATCCCCGACTCGATCTGGTCCGCGACCTGGCGATTGCGGATCGGGTCGGTACCGAAGACGCTCGCGCCGAGGCCGAACGGCGAGTCGTTCGCGATCGCGATCGCCTCCTCGTCGGTCTCGGCCTTGAAGACGATGACGACCGGCCCGAAGATCTCCTCGTAGTACGCATCCATCTCCGGCGTGACGTCGGTCAGCACGGTCGCTTCGAGGTACGCGCCGGGCTCGATCCGCTGACCCCCGGTGCGCAGCGTCGCACCCTGCCGTACTGCGCGTTCGACCTGCTCGGCTACCTCGTCAGCGGCGGCGATCGACGCCAGCGGGGGCAGCTTGGTCGCCGGGTCGGCCGGGTCGCCGGGGAGGTAGAAGTCGGCGACGCGCTTGGTGAGCTTGTCGACGAACTCGTCGTACAGGTCGGCGAGCACGATCATCCGCTTCGGCGCGTTGCAGGACTGGCCGCAGTTCCGCATCCGGGCGGTCGCGGTGGCCTTGACCGTCTCATCCATGTCGTCGGTGTCGAGCACGATCAGCGGGTCGGACCCGCCGAGCTCCAGCACCGTCTTCTTCAGGTTCTTGCCCGCCTCGGCGGCGACCGAGATGCCGGCCTGCTCGCTGCCGGTCAGCGAGACGCCCTGGATCCGGGGGTCGGCCAGGATCGCCGGGATCTGCCGCGACGACGCGAAGGTGTTGACATAGACGTCGTCCGGTACGCCGGCGTCGCGCAGTACGGACTCGATCGCCGCGGCCGAGCGCGGGCAGATCGAGGCGTGCTTGAGCAGGATCGTGTTGCCCAGGACCAGGTTCGGCGCGACGAAGCGGGCGACCTGGTAGCAGGGAAAGTTCCACGGCATGATGCCGAGCAGCGGGCCGATCGGCCCCTTGGTGATGACCGCCTGGCCGCCCTTGATCGCGACCGGCTCGTCGGCCAGCAGCGCCGGGCCGTTGTCGGCGTAGTAGTTGAAGATGTCGACCACGATGCCGACCTCGCCGCGGCCCTCGTTGATCCGCTTGCCCATCTCCAGGGTCATGATCGCGGCGAGCTCGTCGGCACGCTCGGCGAACAGGACCGCCGCCCGCTTGACGATCGCGGCCCGCTCGGCGACGCTCCGGCGCCGCCAGGCCCGGTACCCACCGTGCACCCGCTCGATCGCCGCCTGCACCTCCTCGGCCGTCGCGTTCGGGACTTCTTCGATCAGTTCGCCCGTCGCCGGGTTCGTGACTGCGTACATGGGGAACGAGCCCTCCGTCCTCTTGGCACTGCGTCTCCGCCAGGCTATCCGCTCGACCACATACTGTATACACTCATCTCATGGTGATCGAGGCCGGGGTACTGGGTCAGCGGAACAGCACCGTCTCGGCCAACGCGCCTGTTGCGCCGCGACGGGGTCCGGCCTGCCGAACCGCCACGCATACACGGCCTCGCACCACCACCCCGACACGCCGGGGTAAGCGCTTGCCGCGGTGAGCGAGGTATGCACAGCGGTCCGTTGCCCTCGGCAACCACTCTGCGGAGGCCACTTCCGCCGCCCCGTGCCGTCTTTTCGGCGAAATCAAGGGAAATCCGGCTGGGCGCACGGGCACCGGATGAGGCATGCTGAAGCACCCGTAGGTTTCCTTCGTCGAATCGGACCCCGCCTGTGTCTGAGCAACGAAAGTTCCGTCTTGCCCTGCGTGCGACCGCACTGCTGGCCGCCGTCTCGATTCCAAGCCTCGCCTTCGCCGCACCCGGCAACGAGACCCGCCCCGCCGCGGCCGCAGTACCGGCGGCCGCGCAGGCCGATCCCGTCCACCCCTGGCAGTTCGACCACTGGCCGCAGCAGCAGCCGTGGCAGGAGCAGGGGTTCGCCGGAAAGCGAGTCGCGCAGCCTGGCTTCGGCACGCCCGTCGACCCTCAGAACTGGGTCAATCCGGACCACATGACGTGGGCCGATTACAAGAAGCCGCCCGGTACCGACTGGGCCGACCCGAGCAAGAAGGGTTCGGTCCGGACGTTCAAGGGCGCGCTCGTGCTCGTCGACTACCCGAACCAGCCGTTCGTCGTCACCCAGCCGAAGGGCTCCACGGTGTTCGGCAACCCGAGTGCCGAGGCGAGCGGCGTACCGCGTGCGCAGGTCGCCGACTTCTACCGCGACTTCCTGAACACGCCCAACGCGCTGAATCGCGGGCACACCATCCACGAGTACTGGATGGAGGACTCTGGCGGCCGGTACGGCGTGGAGCTGACCTCCTTCGGCGCCTATCAGATGCCGGGCAAGTCGCATGAGTATGCGATGGAGTTCCAGGGCGGCACCGCCTGCCCTGCGGGCGACGCCTGCAACAAGAACCTGCGGACCGACGCCCGCGCCGCCTGGGTCGCCGACGTCGGCGCCGAAGTACCGGCAGGGTTCGACTTCATCTTCTACATGAGCGCCGGCCAGGACGAGTCGTCCACCTGGCAGGAGTTCGGGCCGATGAAGTTCCCGACCAAGGAGGACGTCACCGACGCCTTCGGCCCGCCCGACCCGGCGCTGCCGAACTGGTCGCTCACCCGCTACGTCCCTTGGACCTCCTGGGCCTCCGGCTCGACGCTGTGGCCCAACGCGGGCGGCGGCTCGACCACCCAGGCCGAGAGCTCCGGCATGTCGGTCTTCGCGCACGAACTGAGCCACGTGCTCGGCATCGGCGACAACTACAACAACCCGTTCGGCGTACCGCCGCGGCGCGCGTACAGCGGCATCTGGGAAATGCTCAGCCGCGGCACCTTCAACGGCCCCGGCGGTCCACACAGCAGGTGGATGATCCCGGCGACCGGTGGCGCGTCGATGGGTGCGCAACACATGCTGCGCAACAAGATCAAGCTGCAGATGGTCGACGAGCAGAACGTACTGCGCCTGTCGCGTGAGGCGCTCGCCCAGTCGGGTCTGGTCGTCGCCGACGTCACCGCCCGGGCGATCCAGCCGGGCGCCACCGGGTTGTCGGGCGTCAACATCCAGCTCGGCACCGGGGACCTCTCCCCCACCTGCAACGTCACGACGAACCCGATGTGCGATGGCGGTGGGTACAACAACTACACGGTCGAGGTCGTCGACCGGGTCGGCACCGACTCGTTCACCCCCGACGCCGGCGTACTGCTGGCGAAGACCAAGAACCAGGACGCGGCGCCGTTCGAGTGGGTCATCGACGCGAACCCGCAGGACATCGGGATGACCGACTACGTTCTCCCCGACGGTACGAAGGTCCCGATCACGATCGGCGACTACCGCCAGCTCTCCGACGCGCTCTTCCATGCGGGCACCAACTCGGGCAGCGAGTACGAGTATGTCGACCAGGCGAACCGGTTGCACTTCTACGTCACCAACATGCGCCGCAACAGCGAGGGCGAACTCTCCTACACGGTGGCGATCCGCTCGCTCGACGGCGCCGGGCCGCAGAAGCGCGGCGTACGGGTGCTGCCGACCGTCGGCCTCGCGGGTCGTGACGGCGTCAGCACCTGCGACTTCCCGCTGACCAACACCGGCAAGACCGCTCCGCCGCAAGGCACCCACCCGGAGGATGTCGCGAAGTACCTGGACAACGACGTCTACCGCCTGTCCACCAAGATCGTCGGCACGGGCTGGACAGTCAGCCTCCCCAACGCCCTGGCCACCGCCAAGGCCGGCTCGACGATCAAGATCCCTGTCCAGGCCAAGGCCGCCACCAAGGCCGCCCCGGTCGCCAAGGTCACCCTCACCGCAACCTCCGAGAGCGACCCCACCAAGAAGGCCACCACCACCTGCGTGGCTATCGCGAGGTAGCTAAGTGCCGTCGGTCAGGCCTCGGCGAGAGTGCTCGTCGCGGTCTGACCGGCGGCCGTCGTGCGTTGGAGAAAGTCGACCAGGAGTTCCAGGTCGGCCCCGGTGTAGCCGGCCAGGAGCTCGTCCATCTTGGTGTTCATGCCACCGTAGAGCTGGAAGACCTCGGCACTGCGGTCACGGAGCGCGCGAACCGTGACCGCGCGGCGATCGGTGGCGTCGGGATCGCGTTCGCGGGTGATCCAGCCGCCGCGCTGGAGACGGTCGAGGATGCCTGTCATCGTCGCCGGGTGCAACCCGGCCCGTCGAGCCACCGCACTCGGGCTCATCGGCCCGTGCCTGCTGATCAGATCCAGGCAGTCCAGATCGGCGTCCTTGAGCTCGAGACGCGCGCCGACCTGGTGATTGAGCAACGACAACTGATTGCTCAGCTCCCGCAACGAGTCCTTGATCTCGTTCGCCAGCCGCCGCCGGCACCGAGCATCATCAGAAGCTACCGGACTCATAAAATGCGCTCCTCGTGTTGTACGACCTCCGAACAACACCCTACTCAGCAGACCGGCCCCGTACGCCGACAAGCAAGCCGAACGCAACCATCGCCGCAACTGTCCTGCCGAGATGCGCGAGCTGCCACCGATCCCGAACGTCGGCCCAGTCGGCCGGCGGATTCGCCACCACCCAGTCGGCCTGGTCGGAGTTGATCGGGAGGTTGACGACGAGCGTCAGCACGAACACCCCGGCCAGGAGCACCAGCGCCACCATCGCCGGCCCGCGCCTGGCCCGGAGTACCAGCACTGCTGTCGTGATGATTGCCGGAAGCAACGTCACACTCGCGAGGCCGTCCAGCCGGACCAGTTCCACCTGGCGCACCTGGGTGTAGATCTGCGCATCGAAGCGCCGCAAGGACTGCTCGAAGACCAGCACCGTCAGCAGGAACCCGGCGAACAGCCCGGCGAACCAGACGTTGGCGAAGCGGACGAGCCTCATCAGTAAGCGATCCCAACCGGATGGCCGATCGTCGACGGGTCAGTGAGGGTGGAGAGCATGAGGTGGGCGGTGTCTTCGCGGGAGATCGACAGGCCGCGTGGGAGGTTGGCGTCGAGGGCGGTTCGGTAGGTGCCGGTGACCGGCTTGCTGACCAGTTTGGGTGGGCGGACGACGGTCCACTCGATGCCGGTGTTTGCCAGTTCTCGTTCCATCAAAGCGAGATCGGCGTAGGTCTCCTTCAGGAACCAGCTGAAGAACGGGTGGATGAGCCTGCGGTTGACCAGGCTGTCATCGGGTGGCACCGGGCCGACCGGTGCGGCGCTGACACCGACGTATCGGCGTACTCCGGTCTCCCACATCGCCTGCGTGATCGCCCGGGTCGCGGTCGACGTGACCGGTCCGTCCTTGCGCCCTCGCGGGCCGACGCCCGACAGCACGGCCTCTGCTCCATCAACTGCCCCAAGCAACTCTGCCGCGGCCGTCAGCCCAGACACCTTCACCACCTCGAGCGCCGGATGCGTCACCTCGTACTGCGCAGTGGCGCGCACCACCGCGACCACCTTGTGCCCCGCCTCGAGCGCCTGCTCAACCGCCGCCGCCCCGATCCGCCCGGTCGCTCCGAACACCGTGATCCGCATCGTCCCTCACCTTTCCTGAGTACCTCCGACTTGATATCTGAACCGTATCATATGAATTCCATACGACTTAGAACGACCAGCTCGTCGCGGCTCCAGGGTGCCGCTCGCGCCGGGCATGGCGCTCAGATAGTCGGCGATCTGTTCGCCGTCCCACCCATGCGCTTCGCGAAGACCCGCGGCGATCCAGCGCAGGTACGCCGCGCTCGGTGCTGACGGCTTGAGGGTGGCTGCTTCGCCGTTCGTCATGGTCAGCATCGGTACGCCGTCGCGCACCGCCACGCGGGTGATCGTCTCGTAGCGGCCGGGGCCCAGGACGTGGGCTGTCTCGACGGTGTCGACGACCGCGCTGACAGCTCGCGCGAAGTCCCCGCCGGGGATCTCGAGGCTGAGAACGCTCTCCGGGTCGCTCGGATCGCGGCAGCCGGCGTACTCGCGCATCCCGCCGGCAGGGCGGCCGCCGGCCACGTAGCAGCGGAAGCGGTCGATCGCGAGATTGGATCCATAGGCGACGTACCAAACGCTGTTCAAACGTTAACTCCGTCCGTTACGGTTTGAAACCGACAGTTACGCGCAGCTTTTGTCACGATGCTGCCATCTGTTGTTCTCTTTCCCGTTCCGCCCGACGAGGAGAATCCGCCCATGCCAGAACTCAACCGTCGCAGGTTTCTGCAGCTAGCCGGAGGTACCGCCGCCTTCGCAGCGATGTCGAGCAGTATCGAGCAGGCCGCCGCGATCCCGGCGAACCGGCGGCTCGGCAGCATCGAGGATGTCGAGCACATCGTCGTGCTGATGCAGGAGAACCGTTCCTTCGATCACTACTTCGGGTCGCTGAAGGGCGTCCGGGGCTTCGGTGATCCCCGGCCCGTCACGTTGCCGAGCGGCAAGTCCGTCTTCCATCAGTCGAACGGCACAAAGGACATCCTGCCGTTCCACCCGGAGGCCGACGACCTCGGCATGCAGTTCCTCCAAGGGCTGCCCCACAGCTGGCCGGACGGCCACGCGGCCTACAACAACGGCAAGTACGACCGCTGGGTGCCGGCCAAGTCCGCGCCCACGATGGCGTACCTGACCCGCGAGGACATCCCGTTCCACTACGCCCTCGCCGACAAGTTCACCGTCTGCGACGCCTACCACTGCTCCTTCATCGGCGCGACCGACCCGAATCGCTACTACATGTGGACGGGTTACACCGGCAACGACGGTACCGGCGGTGGCCCGGTGCTCGGCAACGACGAGCTCGGCTACGGCTGGACGACGTACCCCGAACGGCTGGAGCAGGCCGGTGTCTCCTGGAAGATCTACCAGGACATCGGCGACGGCCTCGACGGCCCGGGCCACTGGGGCTGGATCGAGGACGCGTACCGCGGCAACTACGGCGACAACTCGCTGTTGTACTTCAACCAGTACCGCAACGCCTCCCCCGGCAACCCGCTCTACGACAAGGCCCGCACCGGCACGAACGCGAAGGCCGGCGACGGCCTGTTCGACCACCTCCGCGCGGACGTCAAGAACGGCAACCTCCCGCAGGTCTCCTGGATCGCGGCACCCGAGGCATTCACCGAGCACTCGAACTTCCCGTCCAACTACGGCGCCTGGTACATCTCGCAGGTCCTCGACGCACTGACCTCGGACCCGGAGGTGTGGAGCAAGACGGCGTTCTTCATCACCTACGACGAGAACGACGGCTTCTTCGACCACATCGTCCCGCCACTCCCGCCGAAGTCGGCGGCCCAAGGCCTGTCCACCGTGGAGGTCGGCCCCGACCTGTACGCCGGCAGCTCGCGGTACACGGCCGGTCCGTACGGTCTCGGCCCGCGCGTGCCGATGATCGTCGTCTCTCCCTGGAGCACCGGCGGCTACAACTGCTCGGAGGTGCTCGACCACACCTCGATCATCCAGTTCATGGAGCGCAGGTTCGGCGTCCACGAGCCCAACATCTCGCCCTGGCGCCGCGCCATCTGCGGCGACCTGACCTCGGCGTTCGATTTCAGCTCCGACGCGAGGCAACCCGGCCAGCTGCCCGACACGTCGGCGTACGAGCCGCCGGACAACGACCGGCACCCGGACTACCGGCCGACTCCGCCCGCGGTCGGCGCCATGCCAGTTCAAGAGAGCGGTTCCCGGCGGACCAGGCCGTTGCCCTACGCACCGTACGTCGACGGCGCCACGCAGGCCGGCAAGTACCAGCTTACGTTTGCCTCTGGCAACGACGCCGGCGGGCAGTTCTGGATCACCTCGCCGATCCGCACCGACGGTCCGTGGACCTACACGACCGAGGCCGGCAAGTCGATCGCCGACACCTGGAACACCGTGTACTCAGGCGGCGTGACCGACCTGACCGTGCACGGCCCGAACGGTTTCCTGCGCACCTTCAAGGGCAAGCCCGACACCGGCCTGGAGGTGACCGCCCGGCACAACGGCAGCACCGGCGACCTCGACTTCACGTTGACGAACGGCAGCGCGAAGGACGTCATCTTCACCCTGACGAACTCGTACGACGGGCGCCCCAAGCGACTCAAGGTGCTCAAGGGCAAGAACGCGCAGTACCGGCTGAGCGTGCATCACAGCAAGCAGTGGTACGACGTGGCGGTGCTCGCCGACACCGACACCGTGTTCCTCCGGCGCTTCGCCGGGCACGTCGAAACGGGTGAGGCGGGCGTCAGCGACCCCGCCATCATCACCGCCTGACTCGCCACGCCCTGGCCTGGCCGTCGTCGGCTGGGTCAGGGCGTGAGCAGGGGTGCGAGGTCGCGCCGGGAACGCACCTCGAGCTTCCGCATCGCGTGCGACAAGTGGTCTTCGACGGTGCTGACCGACAAGGTCAGCTTCGCGGCGATCCGGCTGTTGCTCAGGCCATCGGCCGCCAGGCGGGCCACCTCGAGCTCGCGGGGAGAGAGCGCGTTCCCGTAGCCGCGCCGGCCGCGTTTGGGCCTGATGGCGATCCCGGCTTCCCGCAGTACGTCGCGGCAGCGCCGTGCGTCGCCGCGCGCGCCCATCGCCTCGTAGGCCAAAGCCGTGGCGACAAGCTCAGAAGGCTGTCCTTCCGCGAGTAGCCGCAACCCGCGCCCTTCCGATGCGATGCATTCGTCGTAGGGCCTGCCCAGGGCTCGATACTGCTCAGCGGCAACGCCGAACAGCTCCACCGAATCCTCGACCACAGCACGAACAAGTGAGACCGCAGCCGCAGCAGCGGGTGCCTCTCGCTCAGCCACCGCGGCGGCGAAGTCAGCCGCCAGGCGATGGGAGTCCTCGCCCCGCTCGACCGCACGGGCGATCAAGTCACCGGCCCACGCCCAACCATCCTTGCGGATCACCAGGGCAACGCACTCCCCCAGTGGCGCATCGGCGTACCGGTCCAGCGCGGCGGCCGCGGCGACTCGTACCGGCCATGGCCCGTCGACGGTTGCCTGAAGCACCGATTCGAGCAACTGTTTGCCACCAGCAACATCACCTTGCGCCAACCGTAGTCGTCCGTCGACCAGATCGAGCTCCGCGCGCAGCAACTGCAGACCGGATGCTTCGTCGCGTGCCAGTGCCAACCGGTCGGCCAGTCCCGACCAGTTGCCGGCGGCAAAGTCCAGTCGTGCCCTCGTGGCCGCGATTTCCATTCTGGTAAAAGGGTTCTCGGTCTCCGCCGCGCGATCCAGCAACGCCGTACTGCGTCGATCGTGCCCCAACCACGCCAGCCCGCTCGCGATCTCGACGCCGTCAGCCTCGTCCACCTCACCGAGTGCCAACCGGGTCCGCGCCTGATTACGCCGTACGGCGAGTTGCCCGTCGGCCTCCGGATCGTCGCTGATCAAGAGCAACGCGCGTTCCAGCCAAGCTCGTTGCTCGGCGATCGGCTCAGCCCCCGCGGTCGGCACGGCCAGTGCGGAAAGCGCCCAGGCCACCGACTCCTGATCCTCGCCCAGTTCGCTGATCGCTGCGGTCAACTCGTGACGGGCGGCGCGGAGCTGGCCCGCTTGCTCCTGCAGCAGGCCGAGCGCCAACCGCAGCCGGCCGCGAACCGGGCTGACGACAGCGGACTCGGCCAGCGCGGTCTTCACAGCCGCGATCGCGTCTTCCCACTGCCCTCCCGGTGCCGCCACCTTGGCGAGCTTGACGGCCAGCCGCGCGCGATCACCCCAGGTCAACGCCTCGACCTGCAACATCTCGGTCAACTGCCGAGCCGCGACGGCGTCATCACCGCGGGACTGTGCATGGTCCGCGGCCAGCTCCGCATGGATCATCCAGTCGCCGAGCGATCCGCCGAGCCGCGAGTGCACCGCGATCTGAGCATGGTCCGGAGGCTCGACCGCCGCCAGCGCAGTCGCCGCCCGGCGATGCAACCGCCGTACTTCGTCGGGCGGGATCGTCTCGTAGATCGCGCGACGGGCCAGGGTATGGCGAAGGTCGTAGATACCAGGCCGCGGTTCGCCGAGGAGGCCGCGGGCCAAGCCGGCATCCATCGCGGTGGTCAACTCGCACCCGGTGACGTCGGCGACGGCGCCGAGCAAGATTTCCCGAGCAGGGCTGTCCAGTACTGCGGCCGCGCGGATCACCTCGCGGCAGAAGTCGGGGACCTGCTGCAAGCGGATGGTGAGCGAGGCCCGCAGCGCCACCGGAGCTGGCTTGCCGGCCAGCGCGCGAATGATCGTGGTCGTGTCGATCGCTCCCCTGCCGATCGATTCGTCACGGAGAAGTTCCTCGACCACGAACGGGAGGCCGCCCGTCCGCTCGACCAGTTCGTCGATCAGGGCCGGTGGCAACGATTTCACTCCGAGCAGCTCAGCGGCAAGATCGTGGACCCCGTCCCGGTTGAGCGGCTGAAGCCGTACTTCGGTGGCTCGCACACCGGATGGCACGCAACCGGCGAGAGCGGTGATCTCGCCGGCGTTCTGCGTGCCTTCTTGCCGGTAGGTGCCGATCAGCACCAGCTCGCGCGGCAGCCGGCTGGCCACGAATCGCAAGAGCTGAAGGGTTCCGGAGTCAGCCCAGTGGAGATCCTCGACGACCAGGACGGTTGGACCGGTGCTTGACAGCTGGTCCAGAACGGAGGTGAAGACCGCGTGGCGCGTACCAGAACGCAGTACGGGCTTGCCTAGTGCCTCGATCACGGGCGCCAGCGGGACTTGATCCTCTATTGGGTGACACCGGCCAACCAGCCATCGCGCTGAGTGCGACGACCGAACCTCGTCCAGCAGGCGGCTCTTCCCGACGCCTGCTTCCCCGACTACCAGCACCAGCCCTGGAGCCGTTCGCACCGCTGTTCGCAGTACGCGCAGCTCCTGGTCCATCCCGACCAACTTCACCCGCGACCGGGTCATCGGCGCATCCGGCGTTGGGCGGACATGGCTGCGCCTCCGGCTAGGACTACCAGGAGAGTCGCCAGAGACCAGCGACGGAGGGCGCGGACTGTGTTGTCCATGGGTTCAGGGGTGTCTGCTGTTTGCGGAGCGATGGTAATGACGTCCGGAGAGGGTGGGATCGATCGGGGCGGTGGGGTTGGCGTGGGTGTTGGCGAGGTAGTCGGTGGTGGAGGCAGTGGGACCTCGGCAACGCTGGTGGGCGTGCGGGTGGGAGTTGGCGTAGGGGTGGGCGTCGGCGTTGGAGTCGGGCGCGCCGATGGACGGGGAGTCGGCGTGGGCCTGGGAGTGATGGTCGGCGTCGGCTTCGGAGGTTTGGGAGTGGGGGTGGATGAAGGAGGTGGCGGCGTCGGAGTCGGAGTCGGAGTCGGAGTTGGCGTCGGCGTCGGCGAAGGTGGGGGTGGTGGCGGAGGTGGTGGCGGAGGCGGTGGCGGAGGCGGTGGCGGTGGTGGTGGTGGTGGTGGTGCTTGGTGGAGACAGCCGGCGGCGTCCGAGGAGATGGCGCCGGGCAAGGAGGCGAGCTCGGTCGACGAGCCGTCCAGGGCGATTCGGTAGAGCCGGCTGCGAGACCCGTGACCCGTGCGTACGGCGTACAGGGTGCGGCCCGACATCACCACCGAGCTGAACGAGTCATGCCCGGACACCCCACGCACCGTTGCGACGACTTTCACCTTGCCCCGCAACGGATCGAGGCTGACCACCTTCGCCGAGAGACCGGTCGTGGAGATCCCGTAGAGCAACCCGCTGCCGGGATCCATCGCGAAGTCGTCCACCGACAACGCGGGCAGCAGCGGCGACAGGTGCACCACCTTCACCACGGTCCTGTACGCCGTACTGCGCGGGTCGATGTTCATCGTGTACAGCCGATGCCCGTCGCGCAGGTACAACCGCGACCCCGCCACCGCCCCGGCCGTCGGGTCGGCGACCCCACCGACACCGACCCGTACCGGACCCAGATCGGTGACGGCGCCGCGGCGATCGACAGCCACCAGGTGTGGGCGGCGATGGTACGAGCCGTGCTTGTCACGAGCGGCGATCCCGTAGACCTTGTCCTGCTCCTTCGAGTACCCGGCGGCGTTGATCTGGTAGTCGAGCCGCCCGAGCTCGGTGCTCTTCCCCGACGGCAACTCGATCCGCGCCAGGCGCGACAGCGAGTGGAACCCCGGCGACCGGAACTGCAGGATCGAGCACCCCGCGGCGGCCTCCGCCGAGCCCGCCCCGACCACTGTCGTGAGACAAGCGAGGCCGAAGGCGGCCGACGCACGCAGAATCACCGTCAACCGCCGTGACTCAGCCTGGCCAGTGCGGACACGAACGCGTCCGGGCCGACACTCGCGCCACCGCTGAACGGGTTCTGCAACTGGTAGATCGCGAACATCAGCAGCCCGATCGCCCCCGACAGCATCGACACGATGATCGCGTACGAGTAGAGCCCCGGTCCGCCGAACATGAACATCAGCGCCACCGACATCAGGCTGCCGACCAGGATCGCGAACCAGACGACCCCGCTCACCCCGCTACCGCTCGAGTTCAGCCGTACCTGCCTTGCCTCGTAGACGGTCCAGATCTGGCCGGTCGCGGCGACCCGGCTGTTCTCCTGCCGCTCGGTGGTCGTCTTCGCCCGCTCGACCGTGTCCTGCAAGGTGGACAGCAGCGTCCAGCCCTCGGCCCCGACCGTCCGGCCCGCCTGCATGTCCGGCCACTCCTGTTCGGACACCACCGTCGCGTACTCAGTGGTCAGCTTCTGCACCTTCGACCGGGCCGGCTCGGCCAGCGACTCGCTGGCCCACTGCACCGCGACGAGCGCGTTCGCTTCCTCGTACGTCGTGTCCTGCGCCTTGTCCATCGCGTCGAACAAGGAGATCAGCACGAAGGCCGCGATCACCACGTTCACGCCGCCGACAACGGTGAAGACCTGCCCGGCGACCTCGTTGTTCGCCTCCCGGCCCTCGCGCTGCCGGGCCCGGCGCAGGACTACGGCCAGCACCGCGGTCAACACCATCACCCCGACGATCCAGAACAGCCCGGTCAGAAAAAGATTCATCCGTCCCCCTGCTTGTCCGCCGGCCACTCGTGACTCATCGCCTCTTCGAGCAGCGCCTCGACGATCTGGCTCTCCGGTACGGTCCGGACGATCTCGCCCTTGACGAAGATCTGCCCCTTGCCGTTCCCCGAAGAGACGCCGAGGTCGGCCTCCCGGGCCTCCCCCGGACCGTTGACCACACACCCCATCACCGCCACCCGCAACGGCACCGGAAACCCTTCGAACGCGGCCGTCACCTGCTCGGCGAGCTTGTAGACATCCACCTGCGCGCGGCCGCAGGACGGACAGGAGACGATCTCCAGCCGGCGCGGCCGCAACCCGAGCGACTCGAGGATCCCGATCCCGACCTTGACCTCCTCGACCGGAGGCGCCGACAGCGACACCCGGATCGTGTCCCCGATCCCCTCCGCCAGCAGGACGCCGAACGCGACGGCCGACTTGATCGTCCCCTGGAACAGCGGCCCGGCTTCGGTCACGCCGAGGTGCAACGGATAGTCACACCGCCTCGCCAGTTCGCGATAGGCGGCCATCATCACCAACGGGTCATGGTGTTTCACCGACAACTTCAGATCGGTGAACCCGTGCTCCTCGAACAGCGAGCACTCCCACAGCGCCGACTCCACCAGCGCCGCCGGAGTGGCTTTCCCGTACTTCGCCAGCTGCCGCTGGTCCAGCGATCCCGCATTCACGCCGATCCGAATCGGTACCCCCGCAGCCGATGCCGCCCGCGCGATCTCCGCGATCTTGTCGTCGAACTTCTTGATGTTGCCCGGGTTCACCCGGACCGCCGCACACCCCGCATCGATCGCGGCGAACACATAGCGCGGCTGGAAATGGATGTCGGCAATCACCGGGATACTCGACTTCGAGGCGATCGCCGGCAACGCGTCGGCATCGTCCTGCGACGGCACCGCCACCCGCACGATCTGGCACCCGGCCGCAGTCAGCTCGGCGATCTGCCGCAAGGTGGCTTCGACGTCTGAGGTCGGAGTCGTCGTCATCGACTGCACGGACACCGGCGCCCCACCACCGACCGGCACGCTCCCGACCATCATGGCCCGGGACCTGCGCCGCGGTACCGGTACTTCGGGAAGGCCCAGCTGGATGGCCGTCATGCTCGCCTCACCGCCGACGGCAGGGTGAAGTGGATCGTCTCCCGGGTGATCTCTCGTTCGACCACGTCGACCGGACCGAACTCCCGCAGCCAGTCGATCACTCCGTCCACCAAACGCGGTGGCGCCGACGCGCCGGCCGTCAGCCCGATGACGCGCACCCCGGCAAGCCAGTCGACTTCGACTCCCGACGCGTCATCGATCAGGTACGCCGGGGTGCCGTGCTTGTGGGCGAGTTCTACCAGCCGGCGCGAGTTGGACGAGTTGGTCGAGCCGACCACCAGGACCAGGTCGGACTCCGCCGCGATTGCCGCGAGCGCTTCCTGCCGATTGGTCGTGGCGTAACAGATGTCGGCTTCGGAAGGCCCTCTGAGCCCACGGAACTTGTTGCGCAAGGCATCCAAGATGGCCGTCGTCTCGTCCACCGCCAGCGTGGTCTGGGTCAGGTACGAGACGCGGGTCGGATCCTCGACCTCCAGCCGCGCGACGTCCTCGACGGTCTCCACCAGCAGGGTCTGCTCCAGGGCCTCCCCCATCGTCCCCTCGACCTCTTCATGTCCCGCGTGCCCGATCAGGATCACGGTGTCCCCGCGAGCGGCGTACCGGCGTGCCTCGGCGTGCACCTTGGTGACGAGTGGGCAGGTCGCGTCGATCACGTCCAGACCCCGGCGATCCGCCTCATCACGGACCGCCGGGGATACTCCGTGCGCCGAGAAGACGACGGTGGCCCCGTCCGGTACGGCGTCCAGCTCGTCGACGAAGACGGCGCCGCGGTTCTCCAGATCGGCGACCACATGGGTGTTGTGCACGATCTGCTTGCGCACATAGATCGGATGGCTGCGCTGGGCGAGCAACTGCTCGACCACTTCGATGGCCCGCTCCACACCCGCGCAGAACGAGCGTGGCGAAGCCAGCAGGATGGTGCGTGTCGTCATCGTTCCCCCCTTCAGCGATCACGGCGAGTGGCCAGCCGGGCCAATTGCTCCAATTCGGCCGCGGCCGGTTCGAGCGCACGGGCTGACGCCAGTTCTCCCAGTGCGGAAGTCAGCAACGCGTCGGCCTGCAACTGGCTCTGCTCGCGCGCTCCGGTCGTCTCGATCAGGTCCGCCGCGTACGCCAGTTCGTCGTCGGACAGATCCTCCTTGCGCTGATACAGCGTCGCCAGCTCGCGACCGGCATCAGTGCCCGATGTAAGTGCCGACACCGCGGGCAGCGACTTCTTCCGCCGGCGCAGGTCCGAGTGGACCGGCTTCCCGGTGACCTTGGGGTCTCCCCAGATCCCCAGCAGATCGTCGACGTACTGGTAGGCGAGCCCTAGATCCTCGCCGTACAGCCGCAGGTGGTCGACCTGCTCGGACGTGCCGCCGCCGAAGAGTGCACCGAGTGCCGTCGAGCACCCCAGCAACGCGCCCGTCTTGAGCTGAGCCATCCGGACGCACTCGGACAACACGACATCGTTGCGAGTCTCGAAATGCGAGTCGGCCAGTTGCCCGTCGACCAGCTCCTGCACGGCGGCGCCGAGCATCCTGGACGCTTGGTCCGCCCGATGGTTGCCGCTGTCAACCAGTACTTCGAACGCCAGGCTGAGCAGCGCGTCACCGGCCAGGATCGCCGGGCCCAGACCGAAGACGGACCAGGCCGTGGCACGGTGCCGCCGGGTCAGGTCGCAGTCCATCACATCGTCGTGCAGGAGCGAGAAGTTGTGCACCAGCTCCACCGCTACCGCTGCGGGTACCCCGGCTTCCGCAGTACCGCCGGTGGCTTGAGCAGCTAGCAGAACCAGTGCCGGGCGGAGTGCCTTGCCGCCATCCGCGTGGACTGGAACTCCCTCCTCGTCCTCCCAACCGAAGTGGTAGTTGGTGATCCGTTGGGTTGCCAACGGCATGCTTCCGACGGCCGCCCGCAGAGCCGGTTCGACCTGGTCGCGGCTCCAGGCCAGGAGTTCCTGGGCGGAACGACCGGCACCCGCTGCTTGACTCGCCTCTTGGAGAGTGGACATGACATTGCTCCTCATCCACCGAGTTCGACGTTTTCCAGAACGCCGAGCGCGTCCGGGACGAGCACGGCCACCGAGTGATAGGTGCTGACCAGGTACGAGGTGACGGCCTTGTCGCTGATCCCCATGAAACGGGCGTTCAGGCCGGGCTCGACCTCGTCCGGCAGGCCGGTCTGCCGCAGCCCGACGACACCTTCGTCCTCGAGCCCCGTTCGCAGGACCAGCACCGAGGTGGTGTTGGTGTTCGAGATCGGAATCTTGTTGCAGGGCAGCAGCGGTACTCCGCGCCACGCCTGCACGCGCTTGCCCTCGACCTCGACCGTCTCGGGAAGGATGTGCCGGCGCGTGCACTCCCGGCCGAAGGCCGCGATGGCGCGCGGATGGGCGAGCAGCAACCGCGGCTTGCGGCGCCGGGTCAGCAACTCGTCGAAGTCGTCCGGGGTCGGCGGGCCGGTCCGGGTGTAGATGCACTGCTGGAAGTCCGCGTTGTGCAGCAGGCCGAAGTCCCGGTTGTTGATCAGCTCGGACTCCTGCCGCTCCCGCAGCGCCTCGATGGTCAGCCGGAGCTGCTGCTCGGTCTGATTCATCGGCTGGTTGTAGAGATCCGCGACCCTGGTCTGAACCCGCAGGATCGTCTGCGCCACGCTCAACTCGTACTCGCGGGGCGCCGGGTCGTAGTCCACGAAGGTGCCGGGCAGCTCGTCCTCGCCGGCATGCCCGGACGCGACCTCGATCGCCGCCTCGCCGTTCTTGTTCTGCGCCCGCTGTGGACGCTGCCGGAAGTCGTCCAGCTGCTGCCGCAACGTCTCGGACTGCTCCAGCAGATTGTTGAAGTCGTTGCGGTGAAGCTTCAGCACCGTGCACCGGGTCAGCGCCTTGGCGGTGAACTCCCACAGGTTCTCCGGCGGCTCGGTCAGCAGGCCTTCGCCGAGATAGTCGCCATCGGCAACGGTCCCGAGATCGGTGCCGTCGCCGTACTGGCCGATGCCGATCTTGCTGATCTTGCCGTGGGCAACCAGTACTACGTCGTCGACCCGGCTGCCGAACTCCGCGACGACCTCGCCCGGCTGGTACTCCTGCTGGTAGAACCGGTCCGCCAACGCGGTCAGCACCTCGTCGTCGGCGAAGTCGCGCAGCGGCGGCAGCTCGGTCAGCTCGGCCGGGATCACCCGGACCTCCGCACCCGTGGCCGAGAAGCTCAGCCGGCCGTCACCGACCGCGAAGCTGGTCCGGCGGTTGACCCGGTAGACACCGCCCTGGGTCTCCACCCAGGGCAGCATTTTGAGCAACCACCGTGGCGAGATGCCCTGCATCTGCGGTACGGACTTGGTGGTGCTCGCCAGCTGCCTGGCGGCCTCGGTTCCAAGACTCAGCTGAGGCTTGTCCTGATCGATCGCCGTCACAATGCACCGTCCAATCTCTGCGCACCAACGAGTTGCCTGGGTCTAGGGAGACGCGCGGCCGAGGTACCCAATCCGGAAGGACCACCCAAGACGGCCACCGGCCGGGTGACGGGCTGAGCAGCCCGTTCCAGCAGATCCGCTTCCCGGTAGCGATGGCAGCCGGCATGCCAGGCGAGGATGCCGGACATCCAGTTCTGCAGCTCCTCGGCGTAGCCGGTGAGCGTGCGCCGGACGTCGTCGTCGAGACCGAAGTCGGTGAACAGCGTCGGCAGGTCGACCGCCACCAACTGCTCGAACTGCTCCATCCGCGCCGTCATCAGGTCGTTCACCAGCCCGAGCGCCTGGTCCCGGTCGCAGCCGAGGAAGTTCTGCACGACCATCACCGCGTTGTGGAACTCGCCCTCGAACTGGATCTCCTTCTGGTACGAGAAGACGTCGTTCAGCAGGGCGGCATAGTCGGCGGCGGCATTCTCCATCGCCCGGATCGGCCGGGACCGGTAGATCTCCGGCGGCACCGTGCGACCGTGCCCGATCCGGCACAGGCTCATCGTGAGGTCCGACCCGAAGGTCCGCCGGCGCATCTCGATGTAGTCGACCGGATCGGGGATCCGGTTCTGGAACTGGTTGGCCAGCTCCCACAGCCAGCTCTGCGTCATCGTGTCGACGGCCGCCTTGAAGTCCCGGCGATGATCTAGGGACATCGGGCCGGCCGTCCTGATCCACAGATCGGCCAGACTCCGCTCCAGCGCCGTGACCGGAACCAGCGTCGCCGGCCCGTCGACGGGCATGAGCTCGGACAACCTCTTGGTGGTCGCCTTCGCCCCGGCCATGTCCCGGGTCCGGCCGAAGACGACCGGGTAGTAGTCGTCGGCGTACGTCCCCCAGGCCAGCCAGTCCGAAGACAGGTTCAGCGCTTCAAGAGTTGCGTCGGGATGGAGTCCCGACGCACACAAGGGGAGATCGTTTGCTTCCAGCGCGCGGGCATCCCAGACAGTGCCGTCGAGCATGCCCATCTGCGCGCACCACTCCCGCACGTGAGCCCGCGAGTCGTCGAGATGCGGGCTGCTCTTGGCGGAGTACGGCATGTAGATGTCCGGCAGCGGGGTCTCCCCCACTGGCTGGTGTGGCACGAAGCTGTGGCTCCTGATCCGCAGTGGCGCCGTTGCCACCAAGGACGAGAGGATGCGCGCGGCAGATGTACCGAGGCCGGTTGGTCCTCCGAGTGCTGCTTTGCCACCGTTGTTCATGTAGCGGCTGGACCGCAGGTGCCACTCATGACCGCCGGATTGCCAGTCCTGCAGGCCTTTCACGTAGTTCAGTACGTCGAGTTGGCCTTGCGGGTCGACCTGGTGTTCCGCCAGCAACGGCGGGATCTCGGTGACCGCGGTGTTCTCGAACTGGTGCAGACGCGAGGTGAGGATGTCGTTGACCCGCTCAGCGGCCTCCTGCGGGCTGCACCCGAGAAAGCGCTCTACGACGAGTACGCCGTTGTTGACCTCGCCCTCGGTCTCCACCTCGCGCTGGTAGGAGAACAGGTCGTTGCGCAGATGGACACTGTCGGAGAACGTGTCGCTGAGCACCTGCATCGGGCGCGTCCCGGCGATCGCGGTCGGCACCTCCGCGTTGACGGCGTACTCGACCAGGTTCGCCGACCACGGCGCACCGCCGACCTTGCGACGCATCTCGACGTACTCGATCGGATTGGCGATGCGGCCGGCGCTGATGTTGGTCAGCTCCCACAACGACTCGGCGAGCAGCGCCTCGGTGGTACCGATGAACCGCCGCCGCCAGCCAGGTGACATCGACGGCACGGTGCGGTTCCACAGATCCACGAGACCGCGTTCCACCGGGTTCTGCGGGATTTCCGTGATCGGGCCTTCGACCGGCATGAACAGGGGCAGCCGATCCAGGTACGCCTTCGCGCCGGCCATGTCCTGCGTCTTCTTGAACAGCTCGAGGAAGTGATCGTCGAAGTAGAAGACCCAGACATACCAGTCCGTCACCAGATCAAGCGCCGGACCGGTGGCGTCAGGATGCGTGTAGGAGCACAGCAGCGCGTAGTCGTGGGAGTCGAAGTCGTGCTCGTCCCAGATCTCCTTGCCCTGCTGGGGAACGCCGATCATGTCGAACTCATAGGCCCAGGCCTTGCTGTGCGCCCGGGCTCCCTCCAGGTTCGGGTTGATCCTGGCCGGGTAGGGCACATAGAAGTCGGGCAGCTGGTAGGGCTGCTGCGCCACGGGGCTAGCCTTCTCGCCCGATTTCGACGCCTTCGAGGATGCCGAGTGCGTCGGGGACCAGGACGGCGGTCGAGTAGTAGGCGCTGACCAGGTAGTTGATGATCGCCTTCTCGCTGATGTTCATGAACCGCACCGACAGCCCCGGCTCGTATTCGTCCGGCAGGCCGGTCTGGTGCAGGCCGATCACGCCCTGGCTGTCCTCACCGGTCCGCATCAACATGATCGAGCTGGTCCGGGTTTCGCTGATCCCGAGCTTGTTGCACGGGAAGATCGGTACGCCACGCCAGGCCGGCAGCCGGTGACCGCCGACATCGATGCTGTCGGGGTAGATGCCGGCCTTCGTGCACTCCCGCCCGAACGCCGCGATCGAGCGCGGGTGGGCCAGGAAGAACGCGGGCTCCTTCCACACCAGGCTGAGCAGCTCGTCCAGGTCGCCGGGGGTCGGCGGGCCGCTGCGGGTCGGGATCCGCATGCTCAGATCCGCGTTGTGCAGCAGGCCGAAGTCGCGGTTGTTGACCATCTCGTGCTCTTGCCGCTCGCGCAGCGCCTCGATGGTCAGCCGGAGCTGCTGCTCGGTCTGGTCCATCGGGTGGTTGTAGAGATCCGCGACGCGGCTGTGCACCCGCAGTACGGTCTGGGCGACGCTCAGCTCGTACTCGCGCGGCGTCGTCTCGTAGTCGACGTACGTTCCGGGCAGGTCGGACTCCCCCGCGTGGCCGGCCGCCATCTCGATGGCCGCCTCACCGAACTCGTTCTCGGAGCGCTCAGGGCTGTTGCGGAAGTGCTCGATGTGCTGGCGCAGGCTGTCGGCCTGACCGACGAGTTCCTCGAAGGACTCCTGCGAAAGGCTGAGCAACGTGCACGGCGTGATCGCCTTGACGGTGTACTCCCAGAAGTCGTCGGACTCCAGGATCGCCCGGTAGGTGAAGTGATCGCCGTCCGCGAGGGTTTCCAGCACCGCCTCGTCGCCGTACTTGCCGGCGCCGATCTTGTTCACCTTGCCGTGGGCGATCAGGCAGATCTGGTCCGCCGGCCGGCCGCGCTCCACGATCACGTCGCCGGGCTGGAACTCCTGCTGCACAAAGCGATCCGCGAGCGCGGACAGCACCTCGACGTCGTCATAGCTGCGCAGGAGCGCGAGCTCGCAAAGCTCCTGTGGAATCACCCGTACTTCGGATCCCGTGGTGGTGAAGGTGACCCGCCCGTCACCGACGGCGTAACTGAGCCGGCGGTTCACCCGGTAGGCCCCACCCTTGGCTTCCACCCACGGCAGCAGCTTCAGCAACCAGCGTGAAGTGATGCCCTGCATCTGCGGCTCGGACTTGGTCGTCGTCGCCAGATTGCGCGCTGCCGCGGTGCCCAGGCTCAGCTGCGGACGCTGCCCATTGGCGTCGACATTCGACGAGGCCGGCTCGGTCAAAGTCACACTACCCACCACCATTCGTTCGCGGTTCACTGTGTCGCGCCAACCCATTTCGGGCAGGCGAGTCCGGCCGGCGGGTGGGCCGGCGCGGGTTCGGGCACAGGTGCACGCGGCACCCGTTCGATGGATTGTTCGACCAGCTCAGCTGGATCGATCGGCCGACAGCCCCCCAGGGCTCGGGTCGGACCACAGACTGCCGGCGCCCAGTTCGCCCCTGTGTCCCACCGTCTCGACCGCTACTTCACAAACCGTAACCGAGCCCTCACCCCATGCGTCAAGATGAGCACACCTGCAAGTTTTTCCAAACCTTTCAAACCCCCGAAACAATCCGTGGACCACCCCGAGAAATCAGCACGTCGCCCCGCAGATTTGCTCCCGGCAACATCTCCCGATGCCCTCGGCAACCTCTGTTCCCGAACGGTTATGGGATCGATACCACATCTAAAACAATCGCTTCACAGAATCTCTCGCTCCCCGCGAGCCTTCTCAGGCGTCAACCCCAAAGCCAGTTGGTCAAGCGGTTCGGGGTACTCCGCCCAAGGCGACGAAGCCTGGTGCGGCCCCGCGGTAGGTCGAGGAGTCACCCGCAGGCAGTGGCACGGAATCACCTGGTCGGGCGCTCGACCATGCAGCCGCCGCGGCCTTGCCGCGGACGGCTGCGCACGCACGACCTCGTGCCGATGCCCCGACACACCGTGGGAAGCGTTTGCTGGCCGGAGATGGGTATGCACGGGCGTCCGGACCCTCCCGATCCATCCGCACCGCCTATGCCGTCCTGCCTGCCAGGACACCACCCATCCATGCCTGGTACGCCGGGTTGTGGGTGCCGATCGCGGGGTTTGTTGCCGATGGCGCCTTGTAGAGCCTGTTGGGATATGGGTCTGGGGTTCGCGTTGTGTCCCGACCGACAGGAAGTAGTGCCGGTTCTGCGGCCGGCCGCCGCCTGCGTGAGCGTGGCGCGCGGCCGAACGGTCGACTACTTCCTGTCGGTCGGTACACAATCGGCCGCTGCCGAGCCAATTCGCAAGAGGCTCTCTACCAGGCCAGTGGTCGGATAACGCTCCATCGAGCAGACCGCGACCGCTGCTGGTCCGGCCGGGCGGGCTCCAGCGGGCAATCGGTGTGCTCCGCTCCGCCCCGCGGGCATCACCCACTGGTACACCAATGGGCGAACCCCGCGGCGAGGGGCGAACCCTCCGGAGTACCGGTGAGCCCACTGGTAGGGCGATGGGCTGACCCCACGCGGATCTCTCCGGAGTGCGGGTGAGTCCACTCAGGCTAGGCGCCGAAGATGCGGGTCCACGGAAGGCGCTCGCGGATCGGTGGGTTGCCGCAGCGGATGTTGGTGGGGCGAGTCGGCGTCTCGGGGGGTAAGCAGCTAGATGATCGGGGTGGCTTCGGTGGCGGTGTCGGTGGGTGGGGTGGCGGCGGATTCGTTGACGGTGATGCGGGTGGTCCAGCGGGCATCGGGGTCGGGTTGCGGGATGGAGTCGAGCAGCAGGCGGGTGTAGGGGTGGCTCGGGGTGTGCATCACCTCGGCGACGGGGCCGCGTTCGACGATCTCGCCCTTGGTGATCACCATGACCTGGCCGCCGAGGTAGTAGACCGTGGACAGGTCGTGGGTGATGAAGAGCGTCGTCATGCCGTGCTCGCGCTGGAAGTCCAGCAGGATGTCGAGGAACAGCTTGCGGATCTGGGCGTCGAGCATGGAGACCGGCTCGTCCGCGATCACGAAGGCCGGCCGGAGCATGTGGATCCGGGCCAGCATGATCCGTTGCCGCTGGCCACCGGAGAGCTGGTGCGGGTACCTGCCCAGGACCCGGCCGGGATCGAGGCTCACTGCCTGGAGCGACTCCTCGATCAGGGCCTCGCCGGCCTCACGGGTCGAGGCCAGCGAGAACTTCTTCACCGCTTTCCAGAGCACCCGGTCGACCCGGTAGAACGGGTTGAAGATCGAGTACGGGTCCTGGAAGACGGGCTGCACGTTGCGGCGGTACTCGTCGTACTCGGTGCGGTTGAGCTTGAAGATGTCCTTGCCGCCGTAGGTGATCGTGCCGGCCGTCGGCTTCTGCAACCCGAGGACGTTGCGCGCGATCGTGCTCTTGCCGCTGCCGCTCTGGCCGACCAGGCTGACCACCTGCGGCGGCTCCGCGTCGAGCCGGAAGCTGGCGTCCGCGACTGCGGTCAGGTAGCCGTCCGGAGTACCGCGAGCGTGGAAGCGTTGCTGCACCTCGCGCAACTCGATCACCTTCTCGGTGCTCATGATGCTCTCCTTCCGAGTCGCGGGATCGAATCGATCAGCTGCCGGGTGTAGTCGTGCTGCGGATCCTTGAAGATCTGGTGGACGTCCCCGACCTCCACCAGCCGGCCCTCGTACATCACCGCGACCCGGTCGGCGAGCTGGGCGTGCACTCCCATGTCGTGCGAGATCACCATCAGCGTGACGCCGAAGTCGTGGCGGAGGTCGGCGAGGCTCTGCAGGATGACGCGCTGGATCGTCACGTCGAGCGCGGTGGTCGGTTCGTCGGCGATCACCAGGTCGGGTTCGAGGGCGACACAGATCGCCATCAGCACCCGCTGCTTCATCCCGCCGGACAGCTCGTGCGGGTACATCCGGGCCACCCGCGGCTCCAGGCCGACCTGGTCGAGCAACCGCGCGATCAGGTCAGCGAGCGTTTCCTTGCGTTCCGGGGCGTGCTCCAGGATGACGTCCTTGAACTGGTCCTCGACGCGCATCACCGGGTTGAGCGAGTTCATCGAGCCCTGCGGGAGATAGGAGAGCGCGCTCCAGCGCAGTACCCGGAGTTCCTCGCCGCGCACCTTGAGCAAGTCGACCGGCGATCCGCCCTTGCGATGGAAGATCGCCGACCCGGCCGTCACCTTGCCCGGCGGCTTGAGCAGCCGCAGCAGCGCCACCGCGAGGGTGGACTTGCCGCTGCCCGACTCCCCCGCGATGCCGAGGATCTCGCCGCGGCGGACGGACAGGTCCAGCTCCTCCACGGCCTTCACGTCGCCCTTGCTGGTCGAGTACACGACCTCCAGGCCGGACACCTCCAGCACGGTCTCCTCACTCACCGGCCACTCCTCTCAGCCGCGGGTTGTAGACCTCTTCGAGGCCGATGTTGATCATGTTCAGCGCCGCGAACAGCAGCGTCAGCAACACGATCGGTACGACGAACATCGGCCAGGCGCCGAGCGTCAGCGCGCCGGTGTTGATCGCGTTGAAGATGATCTGCCCGAGGTCGATCACGCCACCAGGACCGAGACCGATCACCTCCAGGCCGACCAGCCCGAAGATCGCGCCGAGTGCCGACGAGGCGAATCCGACGCCGATGAACGGCAGCAGGTTCGGCAGCAGCTCGGTCGTGATGATCTCCAGGTCCCGGGCCTTGCTGACCCGGGCCAGATCGACGTACGGGCGGGAACGCAGGCTGAGCACCTGGGAACGGATCGTCTTGGCCGCGAACGGCCAGGAGAAGATCGAGATCATCACGCCGACCTGGAAGAGACTCACGTTCTTGGCGTACGCCGAGAGCGCGATCAGCAACGGGAACGTCGGGATCACCAGCAGGATCCCGGTGAACGTCGAGAGCACGTTGTCGATCCAGCCGCCCTTGTAGCCGGCCACGAACGCGACGACCACACCGACGACGGTCGAGATCACACCGGCGATCGCACCGATCTGCAGCGACACCGAGAGCGCACTCAGCACCATCGCCAGCACATCCCGGCCGAACTGATCGGTGCCCAGCACATGATCCCCAGACGGCACCAGCCACTTCTCGTACGCCGCCACCTCGATCGGGTCCGTTCCACCGCCGATCCACTGAACGATCAACGGACTCAGCAACGCCAGCAACACCATGACGGCGAGGATCACCAGACCGGTTGCGAGACGACCACTGTTCCGGACGGTGCGAAGTACCGCATTGAGGATTCTCATCGCCACTACTTCCAGTACTTGACCCGAGGGTCAAGCAACGGGAGAAGGAGGTCCAGCAGAAGGACCGCGGTCAGTACGGAGAAGATCGCCACGTTCGTGACGCCGAGGATGGTGTTGAAGTCGAGCTGCTGGATCGCGGTCACCAGGGTCGTGCCGAGACCGGGATAGTTGAACAGCTGCTCCACCAGCACGTTGCCGTTGAAGATGAAGCCGAGCGAGATACCGAACGCGGTCACCTGGGGCAGGTAGCAGTTGCGCAACGCGTAGCGGGTCAGGATCCGCCACGGCTTGAGGCCCTTCGCCTCGGCGTACACCAGGTAGTCCTCGCCGAGGACCGGGACCATCAGCATCCGCGTCGACAGGATCCAGCCCATCGCACCGATCCCGACGATCGACAACCCGGGCAACAGACCGTACTTCAGCACACTGCCGATGAAGTCGGCCGACAGTCCCGGACTGATGCTGGAGTCGTAGGCCGATCGGGCCGGCAACCACCCGAGGGTGTAGGCGAAGACGTAGACCAGGATCAGCGCGACGAAGAAGAAGGGCACGTGGGCCAGCGCGATCGACAGGTTGGTGATGATCGCCGAGCCGGCCTTGCCGCGCCGCCAGCCGGCGATCGCACCGACGACGATACCGATCACCCAGGACAGCACCGCCGAGATGCCGAGCAGCCCGATCGTCCACGGCAACGCCCGCAGGATCACGTCCTGCGCCGGCGTCGGGTAGTTGATCAGCGACGGCCCGAGATCGCCGTGCAGAACGAGTCTGTCCATGTACCTCAGGTACTGCGAGAGTAGGTTGCCCTCGAGCCCGAACTCGTGCTGGTACCGGGCGATGATCTCGGCGCTGGCCTGCTGGTTGTAGATGTAGTTCTGCTGCAGACTCTGGATCAGCGTGTTGATCGGGTCGCCGGGCATCAGCCGGAAGAAGAAGAACGCGATGGTGAGGGCTCCCCACAGCTCCACCACGTACAGCCCGAGCCGGCGGATCGCGTACGCCGCGAGCGGATGTCGGGACAGCCAGGCCCGTACCCTGGGCCGGGGTGCGGAGACCTGCTCCTCCTTGTCCACGGCAACCACCGGCGGCGCTTCAGCGGTCACGCCGGCCCTTTCTGCCCGGTGGCCTTGAGCTTGGCGAGCACGAAGATGAAGTGCGGCCACCAGTTCAGCGGCACCTCGTAGAGGTCGTCATCGGTCGGCCAGCCGGTCCAGAACGCGGTGTTGAAGAACTGCGGGTACCCGGTCTGGATCACCGGGAGCAGCGGAAGCTTCTGGAAGTAGATCTCCAGCGACTGGTCGAGCAGCGGCTTGGCCTCCTCGCTGTTCGGGTCCATCCCGGCCAGCTGCTGGGAGATCTCGTCGAACTTCGGGTCCCGGAAGCGCATCTTGTTCTTGCGGGCGGCGTTCTTGCCGATCGGTTGCGCCTTGCTGCTCTCCCAGTCGGTGTACAGCTGCTGCGGGTCGATCGCGAACCCGGCCCAGCTGGAGTCGATGTCGTACTCACCGCGCTGAAACTTCTCGTCGTGCACGCTGCCGGACAGACTCCGCAAGGTGGCCGGTACGCCGACCTTGGCCAGGTCGGTCTTCAGCACGTCGGCGATGGCGTACTCGTCCTTGTCCTTCTGCGCCGGAGTGATGATCTCGAGATTGACCTCCTTGCCCTTGTACATCCGCTTGCCGGCCGGGTTCTTCGGGCAGATCTCGTCCAGCAGCGCGGTCGCCTTCTCCAGGCTGTACTCGAACTTGTACTTGTTCGCGAGGTCTTCGTTCTTCCACTTGTCATTGGTCGGGTAGTCGGCCCACGGATAGATCGCGGGCGGTACCTCGACCTGCCACACCGACTTGCCGATCTTCTCCCGATCCAGGCAGTAGTTGATCGCCCAGCGCATCTTCGGCTCCGCCGCCACGCCCCGGGCCGGGTCGCAGTTCAGCCACAGAACGCGCGGGTTCGGGTCGTGGAACTGCGTCGTCTGCAGGTTCGGGTAGCCGGCGTTACTCAGCTGCTTGGCGTGCTGCGCATCGATCGAGCCGACGTCGAACTCGGCTCGCTCGAACGCCAGCGACGCCTGGTCGCCCTGCTTCGACATGCTCTGGAAGATCACGTACTGCGCCTTGACGTCGAGCTTGTCCTTATTCCAGTAGTTCGGGTCCTTCTCCCAGACGAACATCTTCTGGTTCCGGATCGCCTGCTTCAGCTTGTACGGGCCCGACCGGACCGGCGGGTTGTCCTTGTACTTCGTCGGATCCTGCGACTTCCAGATGTGCTCGGGCATCAGGTTGACCGATGCGCCGGAGACCGCCGCGATGAAGTTGTAGTGCAGCCGCGGCGTCGGCTTGAGCAGCTTGACCACTGCGGTGTGCTCGTCGGGGACCTCGACGCTCTTCACGAAGTCCTTCAGCTCGCCACCACCGCCGAACAGGTCGGGGCGGTCCTTCAGCATCATGACGGTGAACCTGAAGTCCTTGGCACCCAGCGGCTTGCCGTCGTTCCAGTGAGCCTTCGGATCGAACTTCAGCGTCAGCTCGGTGTGGTCGCTGTTGTAGCTGTACTCCGTCGCCAGCCACGGCGTGAGCTTGCCGGTGGCGAAGCTCAGGAAGAACAACGGCTCGGTGGCCAGCTCCACCCCGGCACCGCCGGGCGAGCCGTTCGGGATCATCCCGTTAAAGCTGTCGAACACCGTGTACTCGACCTGGCCGACGGTCACCGTCTGGTCGCGGGGCGTCGGGATGTTCGCCTTGCCGATCTGGATCGTCTTGGTGGCGGCGGGCTTGTTGTCGGCGGGCTTGTCGGAGTACGACCCGCCGTTGCCGGAGCAGGCGGCCAGGAAGCCGGCCAGCGCGGCCGCGCCTCCCCCGACCACACTTCGGCGGCTCAACTGGTGACGGACGATGTCGGAGACGTTCTCGAACTGCGGGCGCGGCGCGTCGTTCACGATGATTCCCTTCGGTGGTCACCGTCTGAAACGTTTCTCGGACTATAAGTAGCTATGACAACGTTGGCAAGAGTGTGGCTCCAACGTTGCACTGACGACGCTTAAACCGCAGCTCGGTCGATATACCAACCTCTGACAACGATGGCGCTTGGCCGATGGACCGCCTTGTCTGGTCCGTGTCACACGGTCTGTCACACGGTGATCCGCTCTGATCGGGAGAACATCGCGGAGGGCGCGATGGCGTGGCTGGGGGGCGCATTCGGCTTCAAGGGGGATGCATGAGTACGGATGTGACGGGCACGGCGATCGACTTCGAGGCGATCAAGGCCAAGCAGCGGGCCGGCTGGGAGACCGGGGACTATCCGCGGGTCGGCAACACGCTGCAGATCATCGCCGAGCTTCTCGTCGAGGCGGCCGATGTCCGGGCCGGCCAGGCGGTTCTGGACGTCGCCTGTGGGCAGGGCAACGTCGCGATGGCGGCTGCACGACGCTTCGCCGACGCGACCGGGGTCGACTACGCGGTCAACCTGCTGGCGCAGGGCCGGGAGCGGGCAGCGGCCGAACACCTGCCGGTGACCTTCCTGGAAGGCGATGCAGAGCAACTGCCGGTACCGGACGCGGCGTTCGACCTGGTGGCCAGCACCGTCGGCGTGATGTTCGCGCCGAATCACCAGCGGGCCGCGGATGAGCTTGTCCGTGCTACGAAGCCCGGCGGCAAGATCGCGCTGGCCAGCTGGACACCGACGGGCATGATCGGCGACCTGTTCCGGACGGTCGGCAAGTGGGCGCCACCGCCGGCCGGTGTGCAGCCGGCGACGCTTTGGGGCACCGAGGAACACCTGACCAGCCTGTTCGGCGACCGGGTCGAGTGGATCGGCCTGACCAAGCGCGAGTACGTGTTCCGGTACCACTCCGCAGAGCACTTCTCCGAGTGGTTCCGCCAGTACTACGGTCCGATCACGCGCCTCGCCGGGACGCTGTCCGATCAGGACCTCGTCGCCTTCGCGGCCGATCTCGCCGAAGTACCGCGCGGCTACAACCGGGCTGACGACGGCACGGTCGCGGCGCGTGCGGAGTACCTGGAAGCAGTCGGCGTCAGGCGCTGACGCAGTGTGGCGCACTCGCCGGGGGGAGGCGAGTGCGCCACACTGAGGTTCGGGGAGGGGGCTGACATGGGGAAGATCCGGCTGCTGGGACCGCCGTCGATCGAACACGCTGGGGCGCGACCGCCGCGCGGGCGCAAGGCCTGGGCTTTGCTCGCCTACCTCCTCCTGGCAGAACGTCCTCCGACCCGTAGACGGCTGGCGGAGCTGCTGTTCGCCGACGCCGACGACCCGCTCGGGGCCTTGCGCTGGTCGCTGGCCGAGCTACGGCGAGCACTGGGCGGCGGGGAGGTCATCACCGGCGATCCCCTGGTCATCACGCTCGGCCGGGATACGTCGGTGGACGTCCTCGTGGTCACGGAGGACTCCGCTGATCCTCAACCACTGCTGGGTTTCAACGGCGAGTTGCTCGAAGGCGTCGAGCTCGCGTCGTGCCCTGAGTTCGAGTCCTGGTTGCTGGTGGAACGGCATCGGCTCTCCGCCGCCATCGAAGGGCGTTTGCGGCAGACAGCCGTTGCGCTGATCGCCGGAGGACGAGCGAACGACGCCGTGCCCTTTGCGTCGAAGGCTGTCTCGCTGAACCCACTCGAACAAGGCAACCACGAACTACTGGTCCGCAGCCTCGCGATCTCTGGGAATCGCTCGGCCGCGCTCCGCCAGATCGCCGTCTGTGAAGACCTGTTGCGTCGTGAGCTGGGTCTTGAGGCGTCTGCTGCCTTGCGGGAAGCGTCGAAGGTCGGGCCGGGCTCGACAGCTGGCCCGCCTCTGGGCGGTCGAGCCGCGGCCGCGAGCCAACTGGAAGCCGGCCGGGCCGCGATCGCCGCAGGTGCTGTCGATGCGGGTATCCAGTGTCTCCGGAGAGCGGTCTCTGAGGCCGACCACTGCCACGACCCTGTACTGCGTGGTCGCGCGCTCGCCGCTCTCGGCGGTGCACTCGTCCATGCCGTGCGCGGGCATGACGAGGAGGGCGCGATCGTCCTGCACGAAGCAATCCTGGTGGCAGAGCAGGCGAGCGACCGGGCGACGTCGGTGCTCGCTCATCGTCAGCTCGGCTTCGTGGAGGTCCAGGCCGGACGTCGCCGTACTGCGGCGAGCTGGCTGGCGAAGGCCGCTGCGTTGGCCGAGACCGACGACGAGCACGCGGCGATTCTCGGAGTACGGGGAATGAACTCATCGGATCAGGCCGACTATCCGGCGGCGTTCGAGCAACTCGGCGAGTCGGTCGAGTTGGCCGCGCGGTGTGGAGATCACCGGCAGCAAGCGTGGTCGCTGTCGCTCGTGGGACGCGCGCACTTGCTTCGGGCCGAGCACAGTCAGGCGACGGCGATCGTTCGCGAGACGCTCGACCTGGTACGGCGTGAGCGGTGGATCGCGTTTCTGCCCTGGCCGCAGGCGTTGATGGCTGAGCTCGACCTGTTCGCCGGCGATCTCGAAGCGGCAAGCGATGGCTTCGAGCAGGCGTGGGTGCTCGGTTGCCAGCTCAATGACCCTTGCTGGGAAGGGATGGCGGGCCGCGGGCTCGGGCTGCTCAGCGCGGGTCGCGGTGACCACGCTGGCGCCGCGGAGTGGCTCGCCCAGGCAGCGAGCCGCTCGAGTCGCGAACCAGACCGCTACCAATGGGTGCACGCCCACGTCCTCGACGCAGCCAGTACTGCGGCGCTGGCCCGCGACGACGAGGAACGCGCGCGACCACTCGTGACCCAACTGGCCGCCCTCGCCGCACGCTGCGACATGCGAGAACTGATGGTCCGCGCCAAGCTGCACCAAGCCCGGCTCGGCGACTCGTCAGCCGCGGCATCAGCCCGGCTCCTCGGTGCCGAGATCGACAATCCGGCGTTGACCGACCTGCTGCTTTAGGGCTGGTCGAAGGTGGCGTCGATGCGGAGTTCGGTGGCTCGGTCGGGTTCGCTGAGGACGGCGCGGATGACGTGGCGTTGATCCCAGCGGCCAGCGGACCAGGCGAGTGCCTTCGCGAGGCCGTCGAAGGTGGCCGCGTGTGGTCGGCGGTCCTCGTCCACCCACCAGGAGACCTCGACGCCGTCGACTATCAGCTCCTCGTGTTCCCACCACGTGTCCGGCGCCTCCGGCACCAGCTCACGCACCAGCTCCGGTACGTCGGCCGCGGTCCCGTCGCCGTCAATCTTGCCCCCGGCAACTTCTTCCGCCATCGGCACGTCGAGCAGATCGCTCAAGCCATCGGCGGCAGCACCTGATGCGACCACGAAGCCGCCGAGATCGCCACGCTGCAACCACATCGGCGCATCGGCGACCACCGCGTCGCCTGCACTCGTCACCTTGGTCAGACCGCTGCCGTCCAGCACCCGAACGTCGTCCGGGGTCTGGCCCGGATAGGCCGAGTGCGTCCCCAGCTGACTCCAGAGTCGCAAGAGCGCGCTCTCTTCGACCTCCCGGTCCGGGTCCGCGAGCCGGTCCAGCAACAACTCCACGCCGGCAGCGTCCAGATCGCTGACCACTCGCACGAGACCGACCGCGGTCCGCACCTCGGGGTCCAGCTGAGCGGTCCATGCCGGTGCACTGTCGAGGAAGCTGGCCAGGATCGGATCCGCGGCCGGATCGGCCCGTCCGGCCAGCGGCTCGCCGTCTTCGAGGAGAACGCGCTCTCTGATCCACCACGCCGTGTACGACGCCGCGCCGTGCGGGCGATCATCCGGCCCGACCACGCGCACCGGTTCGACCAGCGCGCGACGCAGCTCGGGTGACGCTCCGAAGAGCTCGAGCACCCGCGGCCAGGCGTCGTCCACGATCCAGTCGAGATCCCGGACCGCGATCAGCTCGCCGACCGTCGCCCCGAAGCGCGAGCCGTCCGGCGCCACGTCGTACGCCCAATCCTCGATCCCGTCGATATCCGCCAACGCCTCGGGCAACTCGTCGAGTGCCACGTCTGAGGCGGAGACTGTGCCGAGCGAGCTGAGTACGCCGATCGCTTCGACGGCGGGGAGTCCGTGGCGCTCGACGATCGCGTGGTCGATCGTCGCGACCTCTTCCTCGTCGAGCACGGCGGCCGCGTCCGAGCCGGCGACCACGAGCGCGTTCGCCGGGACGAGTTCGCCGTCGGCGTCTCGCAGTACGAGGTCGGACAGCCACCACAGACCTTCCGCCTGCGAGACATCCGCGGCGACCACGGTCAGCACGGCATCGGCGATGACGTCGGGGTCATCGGCTTCGGCGGAGTGCTCCACCGCCGAACGCACGGCGCTGTCCTCCAGCAACGCGCGCGGGGACATGGGTAGCGCTCCCAGGCGTTCTAGCGAAGGATGCACGGCCTCCGGATGCACCACCCGTACGCCGTACTCGCCGAAGATCGCCAGTACGCCGGCCGGCAACTCATCTCCCGGCAGGAGCAGGCCGCGCACGCCACGAACCAGCCTGCCGTCGGCCAGCGGGACAGGAAGGGTGCCGAGGGATTCGCGGAGCAGCGGTTCGGTGACCATCGCGGAGAGCGCTCCATAGACGTCGCGCCACCAGCTCGGCGGTTCCGCTTCGGCAGCGGCTCCGAGCTGGTCGATCAGGTCCGCGAGCTCCAGACGACGGATGCCCAGGGCATCGAGTGCGGTCCGGTCCTGGCGAGGCGATCCGATCAGCCCGCGCACGATCGGCGCGAGCACGGTGTTGAACGCATCGTCCGAACCTTCGACGACCACGGCGTCACGTGGTCGAAGCAAGGTGCTGTCTTCGACCGAGCGAACGATCGGCGTACCGGGCAGCGCGGCGAGGATCGCGTCCCGGAGAGCGCGATCTAGTGCTCCTGCGGCGAGGCCGGTCGGCACCAGCGGCAGGACGTTCGCACCGTCCTCGGCGCGATTGCGAAGCAGCTCCGCGTAGGCCGTCGCCGCTTCCTGGACGAGCCGGTCCGTCAAGGGGCCGTTGGCAACGTGCCGCCTCGACGGGTCGAGCGGGAAAGTTGCCAACAGCAACGCTGGGAGCGAGAGCGGTTCATCCGTCGGCGTCGGCGCGTGCACCGTCCGCGGCGGCTCGGTGCCGGCGTCGCGGGGCAGAGCCCACAGGATCGACCAGTAAGGCCGCGACCGTTCCTCGGTGGGCCGATCCGCGAGCAACCGCTCTCTGTCGTCTTCCTCGAGTACGCCGGCCGCACGCTGCACGAACCAGCGCGCTTCGGCATCGGCGAGCACGCGCACCGATCCGTCGACGTCGATCTCGATCCGCTCCAGACCAGGCAACGCGAGCAGCAACCCATCGCCGGCCTCGTCGAGCAATCGGCGTACCAGCTCGGCCGCTGCCTCATCGCGAAGCGGGAGGATGACCGCGGTGTCGTAGCCCTCCGGCGGCTCACCCTCGGCCTCGAACGGCAGACGTAGTACGGGCACCTGGCCATCGCGGCGACGTACCTCGGTCTCCAGGCCCGGCGACTGCTGCCCGGCCTCCGCGACAACTGCTGCGGTGTCAGCGCGGGAGAACCGGACGCCACCGGTACGTGACAGGATCACCGGCTCGTCAGTCACCGCCAGGACGGCCGAGAAGCCGACGCCGAAACGTCCGACAGCGCTCTCCGAGTCGTCCCGCTTGGCCGACGCGCGCAGAGTTGCGAGCGACTCGACCCCCTCGGCAGTCAGCGGCGCACCGGTGTTGGAGACGACCAGCGTCCCGCTTCGCAGCGAGAACTGCACGCGCCCCGGCACGCCCGCCCGTGCCGCCGCATCCGCCGCGTTCTGGGCGAGCTCGACCACCACCCGATCCAGGTAGCCACCAAGCGCCAGATCCTCCTCGGCGTTGGCATCCTCCCTGAACCGAACCGGCCCGGCCGCCCAAGCAGCCACCACCCGCTCCCGAATCCCGCCAACCCCAAACACGTCGCTCACCCCGCGAGTATGCCGGTCAATCCCGTCGCCGCGGCCGGAGGGGCGGGACTGCTCAGCCCGAGTAGCCGGTCGTGAGTCCCGAAAGGGCAGGGATTGCCTGCCCTCTCGGGTCAGAAAGTCACTCGAAGTCGCAGCCTGGGTTGGGCGCGTCTTGGGACAGCGGGGCCCCGGCCGGGTTCACGTAGAGGACCTCAAGCACCAGCTGCTTCTTGCCGAGGTTGCGGCCGATGTGGACCTGGTTACTGGGCTCGGTGAAGGTTGCACCGGTCTTGTAGAGGCCGTCGAGCTCACAGGTGGCGTCCGAGTGGGTCAGGGTGCCTTGCTTCACGAAGGCGTAGAGCGTGCCGTCGTGGTAGTGCCAGCCGGTCTTACCGCCTGGAGCGATGGTGATCTCGCGCAGCACATAGTCCTTCCCGCCGACCGTCGTCTGGGCCAGGATCCTGGCGGTGACGCCGGCACCGGGGGTGGCGTCCGCGACCGCGGGCACCAGGCCCAGACCGGCCGCGGCGACGCCGGCCAGCGCGGCCCGGCGGATTCCCCGAATGGCTTCCCGCATAGTGGTTTCCTTTCTGTGCAAGGGGTTGTGCAAACAAGAGCCGAGACAGGACAGCCACGTGGGCTGTGACAAAACATCGTGCCAGGTATCGTCCGGTGCGTGATCACCCCTGGCAGTCGTTATGTCTCTTTGGGCAGCTCCTTTGCCGCCGGTCCCGGCCTCAAGGCCGGCCGCAACTATCCCCACCTGGTCGCCGATGCCCTCGGGCTGGAACTGACCGACGTGACGTCCTCCGGCGCCACGACAGCGAACATCCTGCGCGACCACCAGGAGAGCGCTCCCCCGCAGATCGATGCCGTCGGCCCCGATACGGCACTCGTCACGATCACTGCCGGAGGCAACGATCTCGACTACATCGGCACCTTCATCCGGGGCAGCATGATGAACACCCTGGCCAAACCGGCCACCCTGCTCGGCAAACGCGTCGCCAACCGGATCCGGGCCCGGGTCAGCTATCTCAAGGACCAGACCGAGTACGACGCGGTGGCCGCTTCCCTCGCCGAAATCGTCACCGAGGTCCGGGATCGCGCTCCCCGCAGCCGGATCCTGCTCGTCGACTACCTGACCGTGGCAGGCCCGGCCACCCGCCCGCGTCTCGACGTACCGCTGAACGAGGAACAACTGCCGAGCGTGGTGATGATGGCGGACGGACTCGCCAAGGCTTTCGCGACCGCCGCCGAGAAGACCGGCGCCGACCTGATCACCGCCTCGGCGGCCAGTCTGGACCACGCGGTCGGCTCAGCGACTCCTTGGACCACAGGCTTCCGCCTCGGCCGGGGTGTTCCCTACCACCCGACCGAGGCGGGTATGGCCGCTGTCGCCGACCTCGTCGTCGCAAAGCTGCGCTGACCTCCAAGTGCCCCTCGCTGGGTGAGCGACTACACCGGGGCGACGCCTTCGGGGTGGACCTCGACCGCCTGGTTGAGCGGGCGGCCGCCAGGGCCCGGCGTACGGGAGATGCGGAGAGCGAGTTCCAGCACGCGCTCCTCGGAGGCGACGTCGACGACCCAGTAGCCGGCCAGTACCTCCTTGGTCTCGGTGAACGGGCCGTCGGTGATGATCGGCTCCCCGTCCTCATTCGCCTGCACCGTCTTCATGTGGTCCGGACCCGTCAGACCGCGGGCCTCGACGAGTTCACCGGACTCCTTCAGTTCCTGGTTGAGCTCATGCATGCACTTGACCATCACCTCGAGGTCCTCCTGCGACCACACGTTCGGCATGTCGTCCCAGCCCTGCTTGTTCGAGTGCATCAGCAGCATGTACTTCATCGATCCCACTCCTTCTCGTTCGTCCCCCTACCGGGGTCGCTCAGCAGCAACGTCGGAGCCGATTTCCCATTCTCGACAGGTTCCGGTCTAGAGCAGCTTCTGTCGAGACGCCTGTACTCCGAGCTGGAACCGTGTCTGGGCACCCAGCGTCTCCTGCAACCGGCTGATCCGGCGCGCGATCGTCCGCTCGCTGACCCCGAACTCGCGGGCGATCGACTCATCCGTCAACCCGGCGCTCAGATAGGTCAGCAACCGTTTCGTCTCCAGCGACGGAGCTCCGACCGCGTCGCTCGTGTCGGTCCCGCTGGTGATCGGTACGGCCATCCGCCAGAACGCGTCGAAGACCCCGACCAGGCCGGTCAGGAACGGCGAGTGGTGCACCACCATGGCCGCAGTACTGGTGACTTCGCCGACGGTCGTTCGCGCCGAGAGCAGTGCCCAGCGGTCGTCGACGATGGTCAGGTTGAGCGGCACCTGCGGGAAGACCCGGGCCTGCTCACCGCCGTCGACGCACAGCTGAACCATCCGGAGCGCGGCCGGATCCTGCAGCACACGCGTCCCGTAGATCACCTCGTACGTTACGCCGCGGGCGAGCGCCTCGAACAACCCCTCGACGATCTGATGATCCGGAGAGGCCAGATTGCCCACCGTCATCGCCCGGACCTGCTGCTGCGCATCGACCTGCACGTGATTGAGGACCGCCCGCGCCGCCTCGGCGGACGGCAGCAACTCGACGTACGTCTGCTGACCGATGCCGGCAGTCCACAGCTCGGAGAGCAAGGCAGCGCTCTCTCGTGCGAGATCGGCTTCTCTGGTATGCCGCTGGGCGAGCGCCTCCATGGCCAGGTGCGGCGGCTGCGGCAGTACCTTGCCATCGGCACGCTCCACCAGGCCGATCGCGGCCAGTTCGCTCAGCGGCCCTTCCAGAGCAGCGATGTCACCACTCGCAGTGAGTTCTTCGACACCCAGCGCACCACGGGTCATCAGATCGAGGTAGATCGCCTCGGCCTCAGCGGAGATGCCCAGCGCGCGGAGTTGGTGCACTCCACCTGTGTATCAGTTGGCGGGCGTGTAGACGTACGGCGTAGTCGTGGTGACGGCCAGGAATCCGAGTCGCTGAAGGATCGGCGAGCTGTCGTCACTCGCGTCTACCTGGAGGTAGCGATAGCCGAGCTCGAGCGCCCGGGCAGCGCGGACCGCGACCAGTGCCTTGTAGATGCCCTTGCCCCGCCACTCAACCAGCGTCGAGCCACCCCACAGGCCAGTGAAGTCGGTGTCCTTCTTGTAGACCGCCCACGCGGCCGAGACGACTTCACCGTCCGCCTCCGCGACGAAGATGTCGGTCAGGCCGGTCGCGTGCCGGCTCATCAGGTCATCGGTCAGCCAGGACCAGTCCTGGTTCCAGACCGTCGACTCCATCGCGGCGATCCGCTCGAAGTCGGCCTTGTCCCCGGTACGGCGAATCGTCACGCCGTCGACCGAATCGCGACCGGCCAGCCGCTCCACGATGTCGGCGCTCTCGCCGATCACCACGGTCTCCCGCTCCTCGGGCACGAACCCGGCCGCGGTCAGCCGCTCGAGCAGATCGGCCGGCAGGTCGTGTCCACGGGTCTTCCACTCGACCGGATCGCCCTTGGCGGCGAAGTAGTCGCGCTGGCGAGCGATCAACGCGTCGAGCTCAGCGCCGTCGAGACCTTCGAGAGAGCGGTAGCTGACGAATCCGCGGTTCGGATACTCGACTCGGATCACCGGTCCGTCGGTGCTGGTCGGTACGTCGGCCGACTCGGCGCCGCCGCGCAGCTGCTCGTCGTACGCCGTCAGTAGCATCGCGGCCCGGTCAGTATTGGTTGCTTCAGTCACCGGAGGACTGTGTCACGGGGCGGGGCATTCCACGACCTCTTTACCAGTGGACGATCGCCGCTCGCGCAGTACCGTCACGCTCTGCCGGAGAGCGCTCCACAGACGCTTGGCCCTTGGCTTGCGCCGCTGAACTCGCTGCGCCTCGGCCGCAATACGCCGTACTTCGTCGTACCCGCCGACGGAGTGCCGCACCTCATCGGCAACGAGCTTGCTGTTCACGATCGCACTCAACGCTTCCATCGATCCACGCTCCTGCTCAGGGCACCTCCGCTGGGCACCTTCACAGCTACGTCGGAGTGGCTCGCCTCATCTGTACATCCGCCGCCGCTCATCGGTGTCGGCAGCCTAGGCATTGCTCGCGGAGCGTGAACCGCTGGGAGTTAGCGCTCACCTCTTCTTGGCTTAATTTCCTGAATCGCCTTGCCAGCAAGGCCATTGAGTGCCCTGCGCGATTTGCGACTTCCGCCTACTCAGCGTAGTATCGAACACATGTTCGACAAGGAGATCGCTGACATGGACGCGACCGAGACACTCACCTCGGTCGCATCCATGCACGACCTGCACACCCGTGCCGACCTCGAAATCCTCCGCCTCGGCCAGCACTTCGCCGACCTGTTCCCCGACCCCGCCACCCTCCCCGGCCACATCTCCCTGCCCGGCGGCGAACGCGCCCACGTCTACGGCGGCCCCGGCTGCCCCGCCGTCGCCGAGTTCGCCGCCGCGGAA
>NZ_AQUZ01000044.1 GCF_000372465.1 Kribbella catacumbae DSM 19601 | reverse complement strand
GGTGTCGGCCTGCGCGGCCGCGTGCAGAGTAGGTACGGTCTTCATGGCGGTCCCCTTCCTTCGGGTGTTCTTGGTCGTTCACCCGAGACCTACCACCAGGCAGGCCTCAGGTGGGGGACCGCCACCTCAAGTTCCACGAAGACCGGGACAACCTCGTCTGATGAATCGGCAGCGGGATGGCCGTCACCAGCAGCATGCCGTCCACAATCTCGTACCGCGTGCCATCGTCCGGAAGCGCGTCGAGATCGGCCAGCGTGAAGTCGCCGGGCTCAAATGTCTGCACGAGTCCCATGCTGCCTCCTTCGTTGTCACCTGACCAGCATGGTGGTTGCTGGGCATGCGAATGACCGTTTGGGGTGATCTGCCCGAAGCTGCCCGCCATCTGCCCTGACTCATCCCGTGAGGGCGCTACCCTTCAGGTACGGCGAGTTCAGTGACGGCGACGCACAAGCTCACCTGGGACGATCCGAACCCGAAACGGCAGCTCAGCGTCGAACGCATCGTCCCCTTTGACCACGGCCCGTTCGACGTACCGGCCGCCCTCCAACTCCAGCACGGTGAGAACCTCGGCGTCCGGGTCGAACATCCAGTAGGACGTGACACCGGCCTCCTCGTACAGCCCGCGCTTGAGCACCAGATCCTTGGATCGGGTCGCCGGAGAGAGCACCTCGACAGCCAGCAGCAACGGCCTCTCGATCGCCGTGGGACCGATGTCTTTCACCCGGCAGACAAGGACATCCGGCTGCAACGACCGCCGCGCGGTCGGCCGGAAGTCGAGCGGCCCTGGGAATACCTCCGAGTCCTCGGGACAAGCTCCGTCCAGTCGAACACTGAGCTGAACGACGGCGGTTTGATGAATCGGCAGCGGGATGGGAGTCACCATCAGCATGCCGTCCACAAGCTCGTACCGCATGCCATCGTCCGGAAGCGCGTTGAGATCGGCCAGGGTGAACCCCCGGGCTCAAGGAGGCGGATGCGTCCTCCAGCACTCACCGGCGGCGTACCAGTTCGGACGGAACGATCCGCACCTGAAACGGCAGCTCGGCGTCGAACGCATCGTCCCCCTTGACCACAGCCCGCTCGACGTACCGACCGCCCTCCAACTCCAGCACGGTGAGAGCCTCCGCCTCCGGGTCGAAGATCCAGTACGACCTGACGCCGGCCTCCTCGTAGAGATTCCGCTTAAGGATCAGATCCTTGGAGCGGGTCGCCGGAGAGAGCACCTCAACGGCCAGCAGGAGCGGGAGGCGGAGCGCGTCCGGCCCACGGTCGTGACAGCTAGCCACGATCACGTCAGGCTGCAGCGATCGACCTGAGGTCGGGCGGTAGTCCATCGGAGCGAAATAGACCTGGTACTCCGGCGGGCACTTGTGACGGAGTCGGTAGACGATTTCCATAGCCGCCATCTGGTGCAGCACGGTGGGTGACGGGGTCACCAGATAGATCCCGTCAACCAGTTCGTATTGGCGGCCGTCGTCTGGAAGCGCGTCGAGATCCGCCAACGTGAAGTTACCGTGCTCGATGTGCTGCATGAGTTCCATGGTGCCTCCTTCGGTGTCACCTGACCAGCATGGTGGTTGCTGAGCGTGCGGATGACCGCTTTGGGTGATCTGCCCGAAGCTGCCCGCCATCTGCCCCGGTTCATCCCGTGAGGGCGGCGGGGGAAAGGGTGAGTGGGAAGGGAGTGGTGACGTCGAAGGTCTCTTCGCCCTGGAGGACGGCTTGGCAGCTGTAGTCGGTGCCGGTGAGCTGGAGGATGGTCAGTTCCTGGCGGTCCGGATCGAGAAGCCAGTACGCCGGTACGCCGTGCTGCGCGTAGAGCTCGCGCTTGACCACCACATCGGTAACGCGTGTGGCCGGTGACATCACCTCGACCGCCAGCAAGGCCTTCTGGACGTACTGCGGACCCGCGTCGGCGCGCGACCCAACGAGGACGTCGGGCCGCAGCGACAGTCGCCGCGACGGCCGGAAGTCGAGTGATCCGACGGAGACCAACATGTCGGCCGGACACGCCTGTTTCAGCAGCACCATCAACGCGACCACGGCCGCCTGATGCGCAGGCGGCTGCACACCCGTCACCACCAGCCGCCCATCGATCACCTCATAACGCCGCCCATCCGGCGCCCGCACCCCACCTGCCGCAGCAGCCGAAGCAACCTCAGGATTCCCCAGTCGTTCAATCACCCAACCAGCATCGCGGAATCGCCCCGCCCGCCCCGAAAGTTATCCACAGCCCCCCGCCAGCCTCGACTATCCGGGCCCTCGCCCCCCGGCCCCGGCTCCGCACCGCGTACGGCGTACCGGAGCTCCTGCGACTAGGTCGCAGTTAGCATTCCGTTGGGATCTATTGGAGGAGTTGGGATGGAGCTGACCACATTCGTCGGCGTTGAGGCACTGCAGGTTGCTGCTGAGGTTGAGGGGCTGTATCGCGAAGTATTCAGCGCGCCACCGTGGAATGAGGAACCGGCTGAGCTGGCTGGATTCCGGCCGCGGTTGGAGGAGAGCGTCTCGCGGGGCGGGTTCCGGCTTGTCACCGCTGTTGTCGGCGGCGAGGTGCGCGGGTTCGGCGCTGGCTGGATGACGGTGGCGCCGTTTCGCCGGGATCGTGTGCCGCAGGTTGCGGAGCCGCGGCTGGCGGTGTTTGTCAGTGTCTAAGGCTGACGGCGGAGGCGACGGGTAGGCCGCGCGGCGGATGTCTTGGTACGGGAGGGCGGCCTAGCGTTAGCAGCATGTTGATCGCTGAAGACCTCTTGTTGCTCATGTACGACGACGAGAGCGGGAAGCCCATCGTTGGGTCGCCCGGGCTGGACTACGCGCTCGCTGGAGCCGTGCTGATCGAGCTGACGCTGCTGGGCAAGGTGGACATCGCCGAGGCCGGTGAGCAAGTCAAGGCCGGTCGGTTGAAGATTCTGGACACGACGCCGACCGGGGACGCAGTACTGGATCAGCGGCTCGCCATCCTGGCGGGCAAGCCGGGTGCGAGGCCGAAGGACCAGCTGGGCAAGCTGTCGAAGAAGCTGCGCGACGAGGTACTCGCCAGGCTAGCCGAGCGTGGCGTACTAGAGGCCGACAAGGGCAAGGTCCTCGGGCTGTTCCCCGTCACCCGCTGGCCGGCCAAGGACGCGCGGAACGAGGCTGAGATCCGCAGCGGCTTGGAGAACGTCCTGAAGCTCGGCACCCAGCCGGATGAGCGCACAGCCGCATTGATCGCTCTGCTGAGCGCGCTGAACGCGGTCCCGAAGGTCATCACCGATGCAGTGGACAAGAAGGCCCTGAAGCGCCGCGCCAAGGAGATCTCCGAGTCCGAGTGGGCAGCCCAAGCGGTCCGCAAGGCCGTCCAGGAAATGCAGGCAGCAGTAACCGCCGCCATAGTCGCCTCCACCACAGCCGGCGCCTCCAGCTCCTAACCCGTACGCCGATACGCGGCTGCGCCGGCTGCGCGGCTAACGCCGTGCCGGCGCCCCGCCAGCCCCAAACCCCGCACACCGCCACGCCGGCGACCCCCACACCCAGCTTGGGGAGGGAAATATGCCCAGATCGAGCCAAGATCCTCCGCGGGTCCAGCGAAAATCCTCCCCAAACCGATAGCCATCCTGATTCGGCAGTTTGACCGCCACGGCCCATAGGGTCGGCGGTTGTGACGACAGTGAAACGGGTTCGCGCCGAGCCAGGCGGGCTGGTGGATTTGAGCTTCACCGACGAGGGCTGGACGGCCCGGCAGATCCAAGGATCTCGGCCGGATCCAGCGCAGTGGTGCGCGATTGGGATGGCCGGCGCCCTAGTGCTAGCCCTGTTGGCCAGCCTGGCTCACCTGGACTCGCTAATCACCATGTTCCTGATCGTGGCCGGCGTCCTGCTCGCCGCTGCCGCGATCCTGGTCGGCATCGACTTCCTCGGCACGCTGTTCGGCGTCGCTTGGATGGCTGGTTCCGCCCTGACCCGCGGCGGCCGTCGCCAGCTGCGCCGCGAGGCCAAAGGGATCGCGGACGACTTGATGGAGATCACCAAGGGTCCCGAGTTAGTCCCGGCCGACCGGGTGCTCGCCGCGCGCCTAGTACCGGACGTAAGAGGAACCGCCGTCGAGTTGAGGCTCGACGACGGTTCCACTCGTCGTTATCTGCGCAAGCGCGCCGGGCTGGTCGAGCCCTTTCACCAGTTGCTAGTGCGGCTCACTCACTCCGCCTGACAGTTCACCGTGCAGAGCTTGTCCACCAGGGTCAGGTGGGCGCCGGGCTCGTCGGTGTCCACCACCTCGGTCGACCAGTCGACCTGCCAGTCGCCGGCGGTCAGCTGCCCCGTGGGCTTGTCGCCGAGCTGACCGAACCACTCGGTGATCTCCGTCCGCGGGTTGACGTGCGCGACCTCCAGTACCTGCGGCAGCTTTGTCGCGATCTCAGCTGTAGCAGCGGCAACCGGGCCACTCGCATGCAGCGACACGACCGGCGGCCGCTTGTGTGCTCCAGTGAGCACCCAGACCGACGCCGTGCCCGTAGTACAGATCGCGTACGTGCCGTCTGTACTGCACTTGTAGCCGGCACCCGACAGCCCTGCGACCACCTGAGTCGCAGTGAGGTCGGCCAGCGGCGGGTCGGAGGGCTTGTCGCTGGACTGGCCAGCGGGCGTCTCGGAAGCGTCGGCCTTCTTGTCGGAACCAGAGCAGGCCGTACTACCGACGAGCAGGGCAGTGCTCACCAGTGCGACGGCGATCCGCTTCAGACCGGTACCTCGATCGCCGCGTCGAGGGCGATCGTGATCATCTCGGAGAAGGTCGTCTGGCGCTCCTCGGCGCTCGTCTCCTCCTTGGTGATCAGGTGGTCCGACACGGTCATGATGCCGAGCGCCCGGCGACCGAACTTGGCGGCCAGCGTGTAGAGCGCCGCAGCCTCCATCTCGATCCCCAGTACGCCGTACTCCGCTGTCCGCGACACCAGATCGGGGCGGTCGTTGTAGAACAGGTCGCCCGAGAACACCTGGCCGACGTGCACGTTCAGCCCGGCGGCCTCGGCGGCGTCCACTGCGGCGCGGAGCAGCTGGTAGTCCGCGGTCGGCGCGTAGTCGATGCCGTGGAAGCGCAGCCGGTTCATCTGTGAGTCAGTGCTCGCCGACATCGCCACGATCACGTCGCGGACCCGCACGGCCTCGGTGAGCGCGCCACAGGTGCCGACCCGGATCAGGGTCTGTACGTCGTACTCGGCGAACAGCTCGTTCGCGTAGATCGAAGCCGACGCCTGCCCCATGCCGGAGCCCTGCACGGAGATCCGCTCACCCTTGTAGGTGCCGGTGAAGCCGAACATGTTGCGGATCTCGGTGTAGCAGGTGACGTCGGACAGGTAGGTCTCGGCGATCCACTTGGCCCTCAGTGGATCCCCGGGGAACAGCACGCGCGGCGCGATCTGCCCCTTCTCGGCGGCGATGTGAATACTCATGCCGGGATGCTCTCATGGTGGCCGTGGGAGATACTTTGAAGCCGTGGCCTATTCGATCGTTCCTGGTTCCCTGTCGCTGTCCCGTTCCGTCCTAGACCGAGCCGCTGACCGGCGGCGGGACGTGGAGTGGCTGGAGAAGGCCTGGGCCGCTGACGACACCCAGGTGGCGCTCGTGGCCGGCGACAAGCTGGCAGTGGAGTCCGAGCGGACCTCCCTGCGGCTAGTACCGCCTACTGCCGCCCCGGACGGGATCCGGATCTTCCTGGGCATCGACCGGGTCGCCGGAGCCGGGCAGACCGCCGAGGGGCGCGCAGTGTTCGCAGTACTGGTCGATGCCGAGCCGGATGAGTCGTACGCCGGGCTGCGGGAGATCGGTGGAGTACTGGACGACCGGGAGGCCGGGATCGCGGTCAACGTGGTCGGGCTGTGCAACTGGCACGTAGTACACACGCACTGCGCCAACTGTGGCGCCCACACCGAGGTAGTCGACGCCGGACACGTACGGCGCTGCCCGGCGTGCGGGCTCAGCCACTTCCCGCGCAGCGACCCGGCGATCATCGTGCTCGTCACGGATGACCAGGACCGCGCCCTGCTCGGCCGCAACGAGGCCTGGCCCGAGGGGCGCTACTCGACCCTTGCCGGCTTCGTGGAGCCGGGCGAGTCGCTGGAGGCCGCAGTACGCCGGGAGGTGCTCGAGGAGACGGGTGTCGTGATCGGCGAGGACATCCAGTACGCCGGCAGCCAGCCCTGGCCGCTGCCGTCGAGTCTCATGCTCGGCTTCTACGCCAAGGCGACCGGCTACACCATCAACGTCGACCAGGACGAGATCGCCGAGGCCAAGTGGTTCAGCCGCGAAGACCTGACCGCCCTGGTGGAAGCCGGCACGATGGCCCTCCCGGGCAACATCTCCATCTCCCGGCGACTCATCGAAGGCTGGTACGGCAAAGAACTGACCGGCAGCTGGTAGGACAAGCGCCGCGGCGCCGTCCCTGAGGGGCGCGGCGCCGCGTACGGAGTACGGGGAGTCAGGCTGCGAGCTTCTCCGCGATCTGGGCGATCGACGGGTTCGTCATCGCGCTGCCGTCGGGGAAGACCACGGTGGGAACCGTCTGGTTGCCGTTGTTGACCTTCTCGACGATCTTCGCGGCGTCCGGCACCTGCTCGATGTCGACCTCGGCGAACTCGATCCCGGCCCGCTTCAGCTGGCCCTTCAGGCGGTGGCAGTAACCGCACCAAGGAGTCGAGTACATCGTGAACGCCGCCATCGTGGCTTGCTCCGTCTCTGCGTGGGGGACGGGCACTCGGAAACTGTCCGGGCGCCCGTCTAGGGTGGCTCTACCTTGATACTGAACCTCGTCGGTCGGAGTGCTGTTCCCGCATGTCCCAGTCCGTGAGTGACATCACACAGGCCGCTTCCGGCCGGTCCGCCGACGCCCTGCTCGAGGCTCTCGACCCCGAGCAGCGAGCCGTCGCGACCGCCCTGCACGGACCCGTCGTCGTGATGGCCGGAGCGGGCACCGGCAAGACCCGCGCGATCACCCACCGGATCGCGTACGGCGTGCGCACCGGCACCTACGACCCGGTCCGCGTGCTCGCCGTCACCTTCACCCAGCGAGCCGCCGGCGAGATGCGCGGCCGGCTCGCCCAGCTCGGCGCCAACGGCGTACAGGCCAGGACGTTCCACTCGGCCGCGCTGCGCCAGGCGAAGTGGTTCTGGCCGAAGGTGTACGGCGGTGAGCTGCCGCCGATCATCGACCGCAAGTTCCCCTTTCTGACCGAGGCGGCGTCGCGCTGCCGGGTCCGCGTCGACACTCCCGCCTTGCGCGACCTAGCCGGCGAGGTCGAGTGGGCGAAGGTGAGCAACGTCCGGCCCGACGACTACGCCCGGATCGCGCCGCAGTCCGCACGGGCGCTCGCCGCCTTCGACCCGGCGACGATCGCGCGCGTCTTCGCGGCGTACGAGGACGTGAAGCTCGAGCGCGGCCGGATCGACCTGGAGGATGTGCTGCTCTGTGCCGTCGCGTTGCTCGCCGAGGACGAGCGGGTGGCGGCCGAGATCCGCCGGCAGTACCGGACGTTCGTGGTGGACGAGTACCAGGACGTCAGCCCCCTGCAGCAGAGCCTGCTCGACCTGTGGCTGGGCGGCCGCGAGGACGTCTGTGTAGTCGGCGACCCGGCTCAGACCATCTACTCGTGGGCCGGCGCCGACCCGGAGAATCTGGTCCGCTTCGCCCAGCGCCATCCCAAGGCCCAGGTGATCAAGCTCGTCCGCGACTACCGGTCGACCCCGCAGATCGTCGACGTCGCCAACAAGGTGCTCGACGCGACCGGCCCGTCCGGACTGCCCGGGCGAGTCACCCTCCGCTCCCAGCGCGACCCCGGCCCCGTACCGACCTATCGCGAATACTCCGACGAGGTCGCCGAGGCCGACGCGGTCGCCCGAGCCGTCACCCGCCTCCGCGACTCCGGTACTGCGTTGCGCAACATCGCGATCCTGTTCCGCACCAACGCGCAGTCGGAGAACTTCGAGCAGGCTCTGGCCGAGCGGAAGATCCCGGCGATGCTCAAGGGCGCCGAGCGGTTCTTCGAGCGCGCCGAGATCCGGCGGGCCGCAGTACTGCTGCGTGGTCAGGCCAAGGCCGGCGACACCGGCGGGAGCCTGCTCGACACCGTCCGGGCCATCCTCGGCGGCGCGGGCTGGACCGAGGAGCCGCCGGCTGGGACCGGAGCCGTCCGGGACCGCTGGGAGTCGCTGAGCGCGCTGGTCACGATGGCGTCCGACTTCTCCGCCGCCAACCCGGAGGCCGGGATCGTGGAGTTGGTCGCCGAGCTCGACCGGCGCGCCTCGATCCAGCACGCGCCGCTGGCCGAGGGAGTCACACTGGCGACCTTGCACGCGGCGAAGGGCCTCGAATGGGGCTGTGTGTTCATCGTCGGGGCCCATGAGGGGACGCTGCCGATCAGCTACGCCCAGACGCCGGCGCAGGTGGAGGAGGAGCGGCGGCTGTTCTATGTCGGCGTGACGCGGGCCAAGGACCAGCTGTCGATCAGCTGGTCGACCTCCCGCTCACCCGGCGGCCGGGGTACTCGTGGTCCGACCCGCTTCCTCGACCCCATCGGCGTCCACACCTCCCGGAACGCCGAGCGGGAGCCAGCGGCGCGCGCTCGCGAACCGCGCGCCGAGCGCTCGAACCAGCCGATCCCGAAGTGCCGCGTCTGCGGCCGCGGCCTGACCGAACCAGCCGCCCGCAAACTCGGCCGCTGCGAGGACTGCCCGTCGACCATGGACCAGGCCCTGTACGACGCCCTGCTCGACTGGCGCGCCGACAAAGCCGCCGAGGAGTCGATGCCCGCCTTCGTCATCTTCACCGACGCCACGCTCACCGCCATCGCCGAAGCCCGCCCAACCGACGAACGCGAGCTCCTCCGGATAGCCGGCATCGGCCGCACCAAGCTGACGAAGTACGGCGAATCCATCCTCAACATCTGCACCCGCTGACCCATCATCAACCCACCCGCCCCCCGCCGGCCCACCCGCACCCGCCGCCTCGGCAACCTGCGCGCCCACCCAGCACCCCCGTCCGCCGGCGTTCGCCGCCCACCCGGGTGCCCGCTGACTCACCCTCCGCCCGCTACCCCACGCCGCGCCATCCGAGTCGAGGCCGCCGCGCCAACTCGGATCGGCTGGCAGGCTGTTGGGCGGAAAAAGCGTTGCGGGGTTGGGGGAGTGCGGGCGACACTCGGTGGACAGGTTTTCTGCTGCTGGCAGACACCGGGTGGCTCGCTGGCATCTAGATGCCAGCGGCAACGATTCCGGAGGGTGCCAGCGGCGCGCCGGAGCGTGCTGGCCCGGTGGATCGGCAGCAAGTTTCCGCCTCCGCGGCGGCAACTTCCGGCCAACTTCGCAAACCTGCGATAAATAGTTTGCGGCCCCCGCCGGGGTCAGCGTACTGTTCTTTCTGCGGTCGAGGGCTGGCCGAAAACTTCAAACCATAGCGATGAGCTTGCCGCTCACTTCGCCACAACGAGAGGAGGTGCCTTGGAAATGGTCAACATCACGATGAAGCCGAACGGCGTCAACGTTGCGCAGCCGTGCGCCCCGATCCAGGGTGCCCCCCTGTCGCGTCTGCACGTCGCGACCGTTGTGCAGCTCGCCAAGCGTTCCAGCCAGTTCCGGGGCGCAGCTGTGGGCGATGCGAAGTACGGCGGTCAGGGTTCTCGAGCATGGAGTCCACCGGTCTGACATCAAAGTCAGCCGGCACCTCCAAGGCCGCGGAACCCTAACCAGGGTCCCGCGGCCCTTTTGTTTGTCCAACAGAGTTTGGCGGCCACCACCCGGTGGGCCGTCGAAGACAGCAAGAGAACAGCACCAAAGTCACTAGGAGGTGACCGGAATGAGCGTTAGCTTCCTCGATGCCTTCACCGAGGTCGCAGCGTCGCAGGACCTGCCCTGTCGGTCCTACGCACCTGAACTCTTCTTCGCCGAATCACCGGCGGACGTCGAGTACGCAAAGTCTCTTTGCAGCACCTGCCCGCTCCAGGCCGAGTGCCTGGCCGGAGCGCTAGAGCGTTCCGAGCCGTGGGGAGTGTGGGGAGGCCAACTGTTCGTCCAGGGTGTTGTGGTTCCGCGCAAGCGGCCCCGTGGGCGTCCACGCAAGTGCGACACCGTAACCGCAGCCTGACGACCAATCCCGAATCGAGACTCCAGAACCATGACTACACAAACTTCACCCAGGAGAGTTGAAATGCATTTACTTCAAGAAGATCTCGCCCGTGCTCATTGTCGGGCTCGGTTGCAGGACGCAGAGCAGAACCGGCGCTTCCACCTGGCGACTCAGTTCGCCAAGGCCCAGAAGCAGGCCGAGCGGGCCACCCGTCGCGCGGAGAGGGCCAGTGCAAAGGCACGCCTCTCCTTCGCCCGGCTGGTCTGATCCACCCCGGCTCTCAGCCACCGGCCGGCCCTCGCGAGAGGGTTCGGCCGGCTTGAGCCGAAATCCAGGCTGACGCGGTCGGAGCCGATCTCCACCAAGACCGCTGAAGCCGCAAGACCCCCGGGCAGCGCAGGCCCGGAGTACTGGTAGGCGCCACCTGGTTCCGCGGGGAACCGGGTCGGCTGCCACGGACTCCGGTCGCGTGGCCCGAGGTACCAGCCCGACCGGCAGCACGGACCAGGGGGCCGCCGCTGCCGGCCGAAGCTGACCACGTGACGAGAGGCGGCATCTAGCGGATGCCGCCTCTCGTCACGTCCGGAGCGCCTCCAGTAGGGCCTGCTGGAGGCCGACGAGGGTGATCCCGCTGACGATCTCGCGGCGCCGGATCATCGCCGGTACGTCGGCCAGCGGGATCCACTCGATCCGGTCGGACTCGTTCCGCTCGGTCGGCTCACCGATCCGGACCGCCGAGGTGGCAAGGAAGACGTGATGCGCGGAGTCGATGATGCCGGCGGCAGGTTCGGAGTACACGAGCTCGCTGAGCCCGCTCGGGCGCCATCCGGTCTCCTCCTCGACCTCACGGGCGGCGGCCTCAGCGGGTGATTCGCCCGGCTCGATCAGGCCCATCGGCAGCTCCCACGCCCACCGGTCGGTCAGGAACCGGTGCCGCCACATCAGCAGCATCCGGCCGTCTCCATCGGTGACGACCGCCGCCGCGACGTGCTTCAACCGCACCGCGTGGTAGTCGATCCGCTCCCCGTCAGGCTGCTCGACATCGAGCCTGCGAACACTCAGCCAAGAGTTGCCCCAGGCCTCGGTCTCCTGATGTATATGCCAACGCATGCCCAGAGCCTAGAGGTGCAGAATTGTTCTATGACCAACCCGAGCTGCGCGTTGTGCGGCACGCAAGCACCGACCGAGGACCTGCCGCTGACCTGGGTCACCTCGCTCGAGAACGGGCGCAAGCTCGTGTACTGCGATCGCTGCGCGCGCGAGAACGTCCGCGGTATCGAGGGGAAACTCGACAGCGCCTGGTGGTGAGCCTGACCAGGTCAGTCGCTGAAGCCCGGCAGGAACTCCTCGAGCACCGACCGGAACGGCGCCTGTGCCTCGAGCTGTGACAGCACCGCGATGCCGCCGATCCAGACCCGGTGGATCAGCAGGTACGACGGCGGCAGGTTGATCTTGAGCGCCATCGACGCGTTCGGCGAGCGGAAGTCGCCGGTCCGGTTGGCCTGGGCCCGCATCCAGGCCCGGCTGAACTGAAACGACTCCGCCTGGGCGGGCTCCGCGAACGGCGCCAGGTAGTCCATCAGCTGATTCGGGTCGATCTCCATCCGCGGCTTGATGAAGCCCTCGGCCCGCAACCCCGCCAGTACTGCGTCGCCATCGCCGTCCAGCGAGATCCGCAGCAGCCGCCCGATCGCCGGAGGCAGGCCGTCCGGCAGCCGAGCACAGAGCCCGAAGTCGACCACGCCGAGCCGGCCGTCCGCCATCACCCGGAAGTTGCCGGGATGCGGATCGGAGTGCAGCAACCCGGCCAGTCGCGGCCCGCTGAACATGAACCGGACGTACTTCAGCCCGATCTCGTCCCGCTCCTGCTGACTGCCTTCGGTGATCACCTTCGACAGCGGCGTGCCCTCGATCCACTCGGACACGATGACCGTGGGGGAGTGCTTGATGACGCGCGGCACCACGAACTCGGTGTGCCCCTTGAAGGCATCGGCGTACTGCTGCTGCGCCTGCGCCTCGCGGTCGTAGTCGAGCTCCTCGCCGATGCGCTCCTGCAACTCCGCGACCAGCGGCTTCATGTCCACCCCGGGCACCAGCGCCCCGAAGGTCCGCGCGAAGCGCCCGAGTTGCTTGAGGTCCGCCCGCAACGCCTCGGCGGCGCCCGGGTACTGGAGCTTCACCGCGACTTCGCGACCGTCCTTGAGAACGCCGCGATGCACCTGGCCGATCGACGCGGCCGCGGCGGGCAGGTCGTCGAACTCCTCGAACCGGTCGCGCCAGCGTTTGCCCAGCTCGCGGGACAGGATCGTTTGCACGGTCGAGGCCGGCATCGGGGGTGCGGAGTCCTGCAGCTTGGTCAGCGTCGCCCGGTACGGCGCCGCCAGTTCCTCGGGCATCGCCGATTCCATCAGGCTCAGCATCTGCCCGAACTTCATCGCGCCGCCCTTGAGCTCACCCAGGACGGAGAACAGCTGGTCCGCGGTCCGGCGCTGGAACTCGGCCATCACCGTCTCGGCCGGAGCACCGCCGATCCGCCGACCCAATCCTACGGTCGCGCGCCCCGCGGCGCCGAGCGGCAGACTGGCCAGTTTCGCGGTACGGCTGAGCGCCTTGCGGGGGAGGTCGGACACGCTCCCCATTCTGTCGGGTCACCCAAGCCGTGGCCCCGCCGGGGCACCGCGAGCCTCGTCACAAATGCACCGGACTGTCACAAGCCCACATCTGGTGGGCTTGAACATCAACTGGTGGGCTTGAACAGGGCACACCTTGTTCAAGGTCGCCGTTCGGTGTCCGAGCCCACCAGATGTGGGCTTGCCACGGTTGCAGAAACGACGGAGGGGCGGTGGTGGACCCGAAGGTCACACCACCGCCCCCACGACTTGGTGCGTCAGGCCTTGCCGAGGATCCGGTTCAGGTTCGTACCGCACTCGGGGCACTTGGCCTTGGCCATGCGCGTGCCCTTGTCGTTGACCTTGACCTCGCCGTCGGCGGTGCGCTTGGCCTTGCACTTGACGCAGTAGAACTCGCCGCTCCAGGTCTCTGCCATGAGGGCCCTCTCCTTGCTTGAATACCAGCCGGGGCATATGCCCGGCCGTCGTGGATGCTTTCGGCAGACCGTCCTGCCGTAGGCCGTTCGGCCCAATCGGGATTCACCCTACGGCAGGCTGGGAGTGGCTCAAGCCCATCTCCCGCTCCGCGTGCCGCCTGGAAATCGCTTTCCGTGGTCGGGGCGAGACGCGGAACAGGCTCCCAGGGGTCCGCCTTCGGAACCACTCGGCTTCCCCTCCGAGTGGCCCCGGAGGCGGTCCGGGAGCCTGCTGGACCTGACGCTAGGAGGTGCCGGGCGCGCTGACAAGTCCAGGTTGTCCACCCCTGTGGATAAACCTGTGGGCAAGCTGTGGGGCGCGCCGGGCGACACTGTGGACGAGCGGGGGAACAAGGTGTGAACAACCAGCGTCCACCGATTCACCAATAGGCGTCTGACCTGCGGAAACGTCTATTCACAGGATGTGGACAGAAGAAAGTTGGGGGATTCGCACGGTACGGTCTGAGGCATGGCCGACTCTCCACCGCGCCCGATCCCGCCGTATGTGGACATCCGTCGTAGCAAGCGGCGCAAGCGGACCGTCAGCGCCTACCGGGACGGCGAGCGGGTGATCGTGCTGATGCCCGACCGGTTGTCCGCCGCCGAGGAGGCGCGCTGGGTCGAAACCATGCTCCAGCGTCTCGAGAAGCAGCGCAGCCGGTCCCGCGTGTCGGACGAAAAATTGTTGGCCAGAGCACACGATCTCGCGTGTCGCCACCTGCCTGAAGTGCCCGAACCTGCGTCGGTGAGGTGGGTTTCGAACCAAAACAGACGCTGGGGCTCCTGTACTCCGGCCGACCGCTCGATCCGGCTGTCGACCCGGTTGCAGTCGATGCCAGCCTGGGTCGTGGACTACGTCCTGGTCCACGAGCTCGTCCACCTGGTGGAACCGTCCCACAACGCCGCGTTCTGGGAACTCGTCCACCGCTACCCCAAAGCCGAGCGCGCCGAGGGCTACCTGGAAGGCATCTCCGCCGCCTCCACCCTCAACCTCGAAGACTTCTGACCACCACCCCGTACGCCGTACGCGGTCCCGCTGCGGCGGGCCGACTCGGGGATCACCCCGACCGCTGGACCGGGGTGAACTCACCCGTCGTCCCGGCGTGTCCCGGCGTGTTCCGGTGGCTGGAGCGCCACCTCGCACTCTCGGTGCTTGATACCGCCACGTTCCGTCAGGTGGTACGTCGCCGCGGCCGGCGCACAGCTCGGTGACCCTGTGGTTTTCCCCAGGGTGGGGTGGGGCTGGCACCAGGGTGAACTCGGTGGCTTCCTGCATGGTGGCGGGTGCCTTCCTTAACGAAAGCTGAGACCCGTAGCCAGCAATCGGCGTCGGGCCGGGCTGGGAGGGTGCGTCCAGAGGCGGGCGCAGAGGGGTAGGAACCACCATGTCCAGGTCCACATCCAGGGGACAACTCACGGTCCGGATCGCTCGATGGAGTGCCACCCATCCGTGGCGGGCGATCGCCATGTGGGTGGCCGTCGTCGTGGCGTGTTTCGCACTCGGCTCGGTCACCGGGACCAAGGAGGCGAGCAACGAGGGTGACATCGGCGAGGTGACCCGCGCCGACGCCATCGTCGACTCCGGCAACTTCCCCGACCACGACGTGGAGAGCGTGCTGATCACGCCGCACTCCGGAGCTCTCGACCAGACCGAGGCCACCAAGGTGGCCGGCGTGGTGACTGAGCGGATGCGCGCCCTCGGTGGGGTCGCGGAGGTCGCCAAGCCCATCCTGTCGCCGAAGAAGGACGCGCTGATCGTCCGCGTCACACTGAAGGACGGTAAGGACGACAACCGGGTCCAGCCGCTGCTCGACGCCACCGCGAAGGTGCAGCAGGAGAATCCGGGGATCAGGGTCGAACAGGTCGGCGGCGAGTCGATCGGCAAGGCCCTGGACGAGACGCTCGGTGAGGACTTCAAGCGCGCCGAGATGTTCAGCCTGCCGGTGACGCTTGCGATCCTCTTGATCGCGTTCGGCGCCCTGATCGCGGCCACCGTGCCGTTGCTGCTCGCCCTGTCGGCCGTCGTTGCCGCGATCGGCCTGGCCGCGGCGGTCTCCCAGCTGATACCTGCGGTCGACGCGGTCAACAGCGTCATCCTGCTGATCGGTATGGCCGTCGGCGTCGACTACTCACTCTTCTACCTCCGCCGGGAGCGTGAGGAACGCGCCAAGGGCCGCGGTCACGTGGACGCGGTCGAGATCGCGGCGGCGACCTCCGGCCACGCGGTAGTCGTCTCCGGAATCGCGGTGATCATCTCGATGGGCGGGCTGTTCCTGGCCCAGGATGCGGTGTTCTCTTCCTTCGCCGTCGGATCGATCATGGTCGTCGCCGTTGCGGTGGTCGGCTCGCTGACCGTACTGCCGGCGCTGCTCGCCAAGCTGGGCCGCTGGGTGGACCGCCCGCGCGTCCCGCTGGTGTGGCGCCTCACCGCCAACAAGTCGAACCCGCGCTTCTGGCCGACCCTGCTGAAGCCGGCCCTGAAGTACCCGGTCGCAACGCTGCTCGTCTCGGTCATCGCTCTGCTCGCCGTGGCGTCACCTGCTCTGGGGATGAACCTGAAGTTCCCGGGGACCGAGGACCTGCCGCGTGACACCGCGGTGATGAAGGCCTACGACCGGCTGACCGCGGCTTTCCCGAGCACCGGCACCAGCCACGAGGTCGCAGTACGGGCTCCGGCCGACCAGCAGCCGGCTGTGAAGGCCGCGCTCGCCGAGCTGACCGAGCGGACCCAGTCGGACAAGCTGTTCGCGCAGGACGGGCTTGAGGAGCCGCAGGTGTCGGCGGATGGCACCGTGTCGGTGTTCGAGGTTGCAACGCCGTACGCAAGTGGCAGTGACGAAGCGCGCGAGTCGTTGACCAAGCTGCGCACGGAGTTGATGCCGCAGACCTTCGGCAAGGTGCCGGGTGTCGAGTACGCGGTCGGTGGGATCGTGGCGGGTGATGTCGACTACGCCGCGCACACCAGGGAGAAGCTGCCGCTGGTGATCGGGTTCGTGCTGCTGCTGACGATGATCGTGATGATGGTGACGTTCCGGTCCGTGGTGGTCGCGGTCACCGCGATCGGGCTCAACCTGCTCAGCGCCGGCGCGGCGTACGGAGTGGTGACGGCGGTCTTCCAGAACACCTGGGCCGAGGGCATCCTCGACTTCCGGTCCAACGGAGCAGTCGTGTCGTGGCTGCCGCTGTTCCTCTTCGTGGTCCTGTTCGGGCTGTCGATGGACTACCACGTGTTCGTGGTCAGCCGGATCCGCGAGGCCGTACTGCGCGGCGTCCCGACCAAGCAGGCCGTCGCCGAGGGCATCACCGGTTCGGCGGGTGTGGTGACCAGCGCGGCAGCCGTCATGATCGGCGTCTTCGCGGTCTTCGCCACCCTGAGCACGCTGGACATGAAGCAACTCGGCGTCGGCCTGGCGGTGGCGATCCTGATCGACGCGACCATCATCCGCGCCGTCGTCCTGCCCAGTGTGATGACGCTCCTGGGCGACGCCAACTGGTGGGCCCCCAAATGGCTCCGCGGCAAGCAGCCCAAGCACGCAGTCACCACCACCCCAGCCCCCGAGGAAGACCGAGAACTCACCCCCGTCGGCTAACCCCAGCACCACCCAAGCGCCCCGCCCCGGGACCTCCCGGGGCGGGGACCTTGCTCGCTCGCCAGAAGCAAAAGCCGGAAGCAACAGGCGCCAAGGTCGTGGGTACGGACACGCTGCCGCGAGCCTCTTTCCTCGTCCGTGCCACTTGATGGGCTTCGATACCTGGAGCTGTTGAAATGTGCAAGATGCGGGCTGGGGGGAAAAGCTGCAACTTATTGAACCGCTGTTCCTCTTTGAATGGTGATGCCCGTCACCTTGCCCGGCGGTGGGGCGCTGGACTTCAAAGAGCCGGGCGGCCTTGGCGCCGAATCTCCTTCAGGGGTTGACGAATCCGCTCATCCCCCGCGAGACATCGACCTGCATCGGACGGTGTCTGCATGCCTTGACACGTCAGTGCATCTGCTGCAATGTCTACGCGGATACAACGCGCGACAGTGCATTTCGCTCTGGTCATCGATGATCGGAGCGGCCGCGAATTCTGGGGGAGGGGATCTTGGCAGACCGCGCATCGCTGGTCCTGATCGGACCGTCGGCGAACATTGTCCGGGTAGCGCGGAAGCTCGACGTCGATCTGATCATCGTCGACCACACCGCCCGGGATCTGACTTCTTTGCTTCGTCCGCTCCGCGACCAGTTCTTCCTCTTCGACTATCGGCAGTACTTGCCGCCCGAGCTCGCCCGTTTCGGTCAGCTGCTGCAAGCGACCGTGCATCCGTCTGCCGTGGTGTCCATGACAGAGCAGGGACTCGTCTGCGCCGCAGAGCTTTCCGAGCTGCTCGGTACGCCGGGCACGCCGCCGACCGTCGTCAACGCGATGCGGGACAAGGCCGCGATGCGAGCTGTGCTGGCGCAGTCGGCACCGCGGCTGACCGTGGCTACCGCGTCGGGGGACGATCGCGCGGCCGTCGGCCGGCTGCTGGGCGCTCACGGATCGGTCATCGTCAAGCCGCCCCTGGGCACGGCCAGCGACGGGGTCCGGCGGGTGCGTTCGCTGGATGAGTTCGACCGGCTCGACCCCGGCCTGCGCCGCGGTGCCCTGGTCGAGGCTTACGCCGAAGGCGTCGAGGTGAGTGTCGAAAGCCTCAGCGAGGAAGGGAAGCACGCCGTCGTTCTCATCGTCGAGAAGCGGCTGGGCGAGAACTTCGTCGAGATCGGCCATGTCACGCCGTCGCCGTCGCTGTCCGAGCAGCAGTGCGATCGGGTCCGGCAGGCGGTCACGGACCTGCTGGACGCCCTGGACTACCGAGACGGCCCAGCGCACAGCGAGCTGATCGTCCAAGGCGAAGAGATCGTAGTGGTCGAGACTCACAACCGGCCGGGCGGCGATGGCATCGCGGATCTGGTCTCGGCGACGACCGGTCTTGACTGGCGGTTGGCCTGCCTGGGCTGGCCGTTGGGACGGCAACCGCAGCCGGACGAAGTCCGCTCAGAAGCGGCCGCGATCGTCTTCTTCACCGCAAGTCCAGGTGTGGTGACCTCTCTGGAAACGGCGCCGCCGTCGATGCCGGAGGTCGCCTGGGACTACTGGACCGTGACACCGCAGATCGGTGACGTGGTCGGGCCGCTGCTGAGTTCGGCGCACCGACTTGGGTCCGGGCGGATGATCGGCTCGCGGCAGGCCGTGACGATGACCTTCGAGCAGGTGCTGGCAGCCCCGGCGATCACAACGGAGAGCCCGTGAAGACCGTGCTGATCAACCGGCACCGGCTCGGCTGGACGGCCGGTGCGCAAGGCAGCTACCTGCCCGTCGCAGCCTCCGACCGGGTGCTGCTCACTCGTACCTTCGCCGGCGGGCTCGACGGCTGGACGGCTGAAGCGTTCCCGGACGTGACCGTGTGCGATATGAGGAGCTCATCCCGGGTCGAGGCTGCGGCCGACTGGCTGATCTCCAGCCGGGGCGCCGGGCGGCTGGTGGCCATTCACGAGAAGGACATGCTGCTGGCGGCGGCCCTCCGCGAGCGGTTCCGCCTGCCCGGTCTCACGGTGGACGAGACGATGCCTTTCCGCGACAAGCTGCTGATGAAGCAGCTGCTGGTTGCCGCCGGCTACGAGTCTGTCCCCGGGTTCCGGTCGCTGACCTCGGCGACGCGGGTGGCCGAGCTGCCCTGGGCCGGACCGACAGTGGTCAAGAGCCGATGGGGCCTGGGCGCCTCGGACGTGCGGATCGTCCACGACGACGCGGAACTGTGGAGTGCCGTCACCGATCTCCGCCTCGACCTGGGCGACCTGGAGGTCGAGGAGTTCGTGCCAGGCCGAATGGTGCACTGCGACTCCATCATCCAGAACGGCCAGGTCACTTTCTCCTCGGTCGGCGAGTATCTGCAGGCACCCGGCCGGTTCCGCGACGAGAGCCACCAAGGCAGCGTTCTGGTGACCGAGGGCCCGCTGGCAGCGATCGTCCAGACCCACAACGAGACTGTTCTGAGCGCGCTCGGCGCCCGGGACGGAGTGAGCCACGTCGAATTTTTCGTGGCCGATGACGGCACACCGACCTTCTGCGAGGCGGCCATCCGGCCGGGCGGCGGTGGCATCGACGAACTGGTCCGCCGGCAGTACGGGATCAACCTGATCGAGACCGCTGTCCAGTTGCAGATGGGCCATCCGGTCACGTTGCCGGATCCGATCACACCCGACCCAGGCGTCCACGGCATCATCGGCGTCTTCCAGAACGTCACCGACCGGGACCTGCAGCCGGCTCTGGAGGCGGTTCTCCCTGGCCTGGTGGCCTACCGGCGGTACGAGCTGGCAGGCGCGGCACGGCACGCCACTGACTACGGACACACGATCCTGCTCCGGGGCGAGAACCGGGCCGACTTCGACAGTCAACTCAAGACAGCGCTGGCTGTGCTGAACCAAGCGAGGGGCGTAAGTGATCAGTAGTCGCAGAGGGCATTCGGACCAAGGAGTCGTTCGCGTTCTGGTGATGTCGTCGATCATGTCGAAGGTCGCCGACTACGGACTGCTGCTGATTGCTCCGCTGGCGGTGCTGGCCGCGACCGGCTCTGTCGCAAGTTCCATCTTCACGGTGGCTTTGCGCGGCGTGGCCTACGCCGGGTCACCCTTGATCGGCTCAATGATCGACCGCTTCGACCGGCGGACGGTGTACTTCGCCTCCCAGGTGCAGCAGGGCACGTGTATCGCCGTCGCGGCGGTGTTTCTCGATCAGCAACTTGTCGTGGCGCTGATGCTGCTGCTGTCCGGGTTCGGTGGTGTCGCCAGCACGATCACCGGACAGTTCGTACTGATCCCGCAGTTGGTCAGCAGCGAGCGACGGACCGAGGCTGTGGCCAGCGTCGCCTCGGCGATCGAGTTCGCCAAGGTGGCCGGTTTTCTCGGGGCGGGCGCGGCACTGACCGCCGTACGGCCGGGGATCTCGGCCGGACTGGTCGCCGCGACCTACTTCGCCGCCGGGCTCATCAGCCTCCTGCTGCCGACCGTGCGGCTGCAGCGGGATCGTAGTGGGGTCTGGGCAGACCTGAAGATCGGCTTCGCCTGGCTGGCCAAGCCCGATATCGCCTGGCTGGTCACCACCATGGCCGTGTCCAACCTCGCTCTGGGCGGGCTCGGTTCGGTCCTGGTGACGACGATGGGCGATGACGGCGCAGAGCCGCTGACCATCTCAGTGACGCTGACGCTCGGCTTGCTGCTGGGTGCCTTCGGTGCCAAGTTGGCCCCGCGCACGCTGGCCGGTTGGAGCCTGCGGCAGCGGATCCTGGTCTTCCAGGTGGCGGCCGGCATCGGTTTCGCCGTCATCACACTGGAGCTGGGGCACTGGGTGCTGATCGCCGCCTACGCCGTGATGTCCTATGCGCTGGGCCTCAGCAACGTGGTGTCGATCTCGTTCCGGCAGGACGTCATCCCCTTGCCGCTGGCCGGTCGCGTCAACAGCGTGATCCGGATGTTCATCGCGGGTGCGAACCCCCTGTCCGGCCTCATCTACGCGTTCGCCGTGAAGAATCAGCTCTGGATCTGGCTGCCCGCCCTGGTGCTGGAGATCGCCAGCCTGCTGATCTGGGCCGCCTACACGATGATGAACCGGAACGAGCACGAGGACGTATCGCAGCCGAGTCAGTGACCGCGCACCCGGCCGGTCACTGACCGATCAGCTGCGATCCGCGGCGGACTGGTTGCCGTACCAGATCACCTGCTCCGTGAACCCTCCACGCCGGCTGCGCTTGTCGGCCGCGATGGCCAGCAGCGCGTCCCGGTCGACGCCTTGCTGGTCTGCCGCGGCGAAACAGACCTCGACGAGATCTGCCAGTTCCTCGACCTTGCCGGACTCGAGGAACTCACCGAGTTCTTCGGAGAGTTTCGCCTCGAGATAGCCGCGGTAGCGATCTCCAGCCACCTTCTCGGTCAACGGCTCCAAACCGGCCTTCCGGATGATGGCCGGAATGTGGTCGCGGACCAGCTTGCCGGTGGTGGGTGGCGCAGCTACAGGCGTGGTAGCAAGGATCGCCTGCCGTCCGGCGACGAACCGCGCCACCGCCACTGCGTGCGGCGAGCAGGACACATAGGTCAGGCCGAGCTCGAGCAACGCCGCCAGGGATCCGGGATCACCCGTGTGCTCACCGCAGACCGCGATAGGAATGTCTGGACGAGCCGTCCGGGCCAGCTCGACGCAGAGCCGGATCAGGCGGCCGACTCCGGCGTCGTCGAAGTCGACGAAGGGGTCGGTGCCGAGGATGCCCTCCTGGCGGTAGTGCTCGAGGAAGCCGGCGTGGCCGTCGTCGCGGGACAGGGCAAGGGTGAACTGGGTGAGATCGTTGCTGCCGATGCAGAGGAAGTCGGCGTCGGTGGCCAGTTCGGCCGCGCCAAGGGCGGCGCGAGGGATCTCGATCATCGCGCCGATGGCCGGACGCGTGCCGTGGCCACCGGTCTCGTCGGACCAGGCGTTCTCGATCAGTTTCCGCGCCCGCCGGAACTCTTCCGGGAACGAGATCATCGGTACCAGAATGTTGGGCGGGTTCGTCGGTGATCCCGCCCTGATGATGGCCCGTACCTGAGCGCTGCCCAGGTCGCGGTCCACCAGCAGGTCACGCACCCCCCGGGCACCCATCACCGGGTTCACCTCCGGGCCGTCGCCCGGCCGGCCGGCGCGGTCGTCCTTGGGATCCAGCAGTTCGTGCTGAGCGATGTCGAGGAGCCGGATCGTCACGGGCTTGCCGCCCGCGGCGGCGACAACCTCGCGCAGTCGGTCCGTGAGTACATCGGTCAGCTCGCCGATCAGCGCTGTGCGCTCCGACGGGTCGGTCGCCGCGGAGACCCGGCGCAGCAACGGGAGATGGCCACCCGTGGTCAGCACATGCTCGATCCGGCAAAGCCCGACGCCGGCGGCACCCGCCCGCATCGCCGTGGCCACCTGATCGCCGCTGTCGGCGTTGGCCAGCACGGCCACGTCCGCGGCTGCGTCCGCCCATTCCAGTAGATCGTCGAGAACTGGCAGCTCCTGGGTCGTGACGGCGACCTCACCCGCTAGCAAGAGGCCGCCGCGGCCGTCCATGGTGATCCGGTCATGTCGGGCCACCGCCGTGTCGTTGATCCACAGCACTCCGGCGGCCGGATCCAATCGGGCATCACGCAACCCGGCGATCATGGGGATGCCCAGTCCCTTGGCCACCACCGCGGCGTGCGATGTCGCCCCGCCTCGCAGGGAGATCAGACCGGTGAGCTGCAGACTCACCGCGATGTCCTCCGGCCGGAGATCGTCGACGACCAGGATGCACAGCTCGCCTTCAGCGCTGACCCGGGCCGCCTCCTCGGCGTGGAACACCACCTTTCCCCGACCGATTCCTGCCGAGACGCCCAGGCCGGTACCGAGCACGGTGTGTGCGGTGGGGTCCAGAGTCGGCACCAGGCAGGCTTCCACCTCTGCCGGATGGACGGCCCGCATCGCCTCGACCGTGGTGATGACCCCCTGCCCGGCGAGGGACTGAACAGCGACCAGATGTGCCCGCGGCTGAAGCCGGGCCGGTCGGGCGCGAACCACCCGTACCTTCCCGTCGGTCGCCTCGAACAGAAATTCAACTGGAGCGCTGTGTTCGGTCTGCAGCTCGACAGCGGCGTCGACCAGCCCCTGCCACAGGCCGGGGGCCCGGGTAGACAGCCCGTGCAGAGGTGCTGCCTCGTGCCAGCCGGCGACGTCCTCGCTGAACGGAGCAGCCAACCAGCGCCCGGTGAGCCCGGCCGCCCCGGTTTCGACGTCGTGACTGGCACACCAACCGCTGATCATGACAAAGCCTTCATCCGACGACTTCTCCTCTGGTGTGGGTGGGAATGTCTCAGCCACGGAACGCACTCTGCCGGCTCACCAACAAGGCCGAGGCGCCCGCAGTACGCGGCGGTGTGGGCCCGTCCGTCACCGGGACCAGGCCGGCGCAGGCCGCTAGGTGCCGAAGTTCCTCGCTGTCGATGCCGCGCTGGAAGGTGCGGCGGCCCGGATGGGACCAGTAGCCATCACCGACCGGGGCCCAACTCTTCGCCTTGGCTTTGGCCTCGATCTCAGCCACCGATCTGGTGACGAGCAGCAGCAGTCCGTCGCCGGCGAGCCGCTCGGCCGCCCGCCGGACTGCTTCGAGGCGTTGAGCCGCACCGGTGATCGTGTTGAGGACGAAGACCATCGTGACGATAGCGAACTCTCCGGCCGGAGCCGTGGCCGCGCCGAACTCGGGTGCCGGGTCGTAACCGACGGCGGGAACGTTGCCGGCAGCGTAGTACCGGACGTCCTCGCCGTGTCCACAGCCGAAGTCGAGGATCGGCCCCGGCCGGTCCGGGCCGATCAGGTCGTTTCGTACCCACCGGGCCCACGGGGAAGCGGTGCGGCGCCGGATTGCTGTGCGGGCAGGTATTGCCGTCGGCGCGACGTCCGACGCGACACCTCCGGCCGGCCCGGTCAACGGCACGCTGACGACGACAGCAGAATGATCGGTGAAGGCTGCCCGCGGCCGGTGGTCGTAGGTCGCGAAGGTCCAGCCGGCTCGCTTCCGCTCGACCAGCGCGAGGTCGCAGCGGAAGGCAGACCGACCGGCCGGCAGTTGCCGCTCGAAGGTGAACTCCGGCGGATCCGTCGCCAGCAGGTCGACCAGATCGGCCTTGCCCAGGAGTCCGGCCAGCGCGGCTCGCTCAGCAGCGCTGGTGAACTTGCTCGGTTGGTCGCCATAGCGGCCGTCAGCCGGTCGAGGAGCCAGATTGAAATCGCCCATCACCACATCGGCTCCCGGTGCCGCCGTCATCGCCGCCAGTTGCCGGGCCCGCTCCTGACCGGACGACGGGGCGAGGTGGACGTTGCGCAGCCTGGTTCCGCGTACGTCGACCGTCTGCTGCCAGGTGTCCAGATCGGTGACGGCCACCCCGCTCCGGTCCCGGGTCCACACAGTGAGGGATCGCTCGCCCGTCACCTGGTGATAGCCCGACACAGCGGCGGGCTCACGTCGCTGTGGTGCCACTGTCTCCTGCAGCAGCAGGACGTCCGGGCTCAACGCGGCCAGCCAGGTGTGGAAGGCCGCTCGCCGGGCTGGGACCGCCAGTCCCCGGTTCAGGTTGAGGCTGGCGACCAGAAGGCGCGAGGTCACCGCCAAGCCAACTGGTCGACAACCTTCGCCGCCAGTTCGGCCGGAGTGAGGGCACCGGGCTGGATGCAGCGCCATTGCCCGTCGGCCGCCAGTTCACGGTAGAAGGCAGCGACCTTCGACTGGTACCCGACGAAGCCATCATTGGCGCCGTCGCGCTGGTGTTCGCCGAGCTCGCCACGAGTGAAAGTGCCCTTGCGAGCCGAGGCGACGGCGGGATCGACGTCGAGATAGACGACCTCGGTCGGCTGGCCGACGCCGCCGAACACCTTCTCGAAGTCCTCCAGCCGGTAGCCGGTGTTGATCGTCATCCGGGCGAAGAACTTGAAGTACCAGTTGTCGGTGACGACGGTGCGACCCGACTGGACCGCGGGCTGGATGACCGCCTCGTGCACGGCGGCGAAGTAGGCGGCCATCAGGCGGACCCAGTGCTCGTCGCCGAGCAGGTGGATGGGCTGCTGATCGGCGTCGTCCCAGATGAGCCGCCCCAATGCCGCCAGATGATGCTGGACGTAGGGATCGGCATCCACCGGAACGGTCTTCTTCTGGAACAGCACCACGTCTGCTCCGCGGTTCCGCAGTTCCTGCGCGACCGCCCCGGACAGCGTGGTCTTGCCGGAGCCGTCGATACCCTCGAATGACACGAACACGTTATTCCGTTCCTCTCAGCGGCCCGAAGCGGTGCTGCCCCACGGCCTTTCTCTGGCCCCGCTCGACCAGCGGTATCAGGCGATCGAGGCAGCGCCGGCAATCATCCCAGCTGGTCTCCCGGCCGAATCCGATGCGCATCGTCGACCGGCTCTGGGTGCGCGAGAGACCGATGGCGATCAGGACGTGCGAAGGTTCGGAGCGTCCACTCGTGCAGGCCGAGCCCATCGCCAGCCCGAGCTCGGGATCGGCTCGCAGGATCTCGTCGACCTCCACCCCCGGAAAAGTGATGCTCAGGTTGCCTGGCAACCGCAGGCTCGGATGCCCGTTGACGATGCTATCCGGGAGGGCGGTCCGGACCTCGCTGACGAACCGGTCCCGCAGTGCGGCTACCTGGACCGCATCCGTACTGCGACGGGCCCGGGCCAGTTCGGCGGCGGTGCCCAGACCGACGATCCCCGGAACGTTCACCGTTCCCGGACGTAGGCCCGACTCACCCGATCCCGGCCCGTTGCGGAGGCTGCTGGACTGCCGCACGTAGAGCGCGCCGACTCCCTTGGGACCGTAGAACTTGTGCGCCGACAGGGAGGCCAGGTCGACGCACAGCGCCTCGACGTCCACCGGCAGGCTGCCGGCCGACTGAGTCATGTCCGAGTGCAGCAGCACGCCCCGGACCCGGCAGATCCGGCCGATCTCGCCGATCGGCTGGACAGTGCCGATCTCGTTGTTGGCGTGCATCACGGAGACCAGCCGGGTCCGCGTGGTGATGGCTGCTGCCACCGCCGACGGATCGACCAGGCCGGTCGAGTCGACCGGAAGCCGGGTGACGTCATGGCCTGAGCGTTCGAGCTCCGCGGCCAGGTTCAGGATCGACGGGTGTTCGATGGCCGAGATGATCAGATGAGCCGGCATCGGACCGCTGAACAGGGTTCGCAGGACGAGAGCGTTGCTCTCGGTTGCCCCCGAGGTGAACGCGATCTCCCCTGGCAAGGCCGCCCCGATGAGAGCGCCGACTTGGTGCCGGGCGGTCTCGACCGCAGCCGCCGCCGTCCGGCCGTGGACATGGCGGGAGCCCGCGTTGCCGAAGTGATCGGAGAAGTAGGGCAGCATCGCGTTGAGGACCCCGGCGTCGACCGGAGTCGTTGCCTGGTAGTCGAAGTACAGTGCACTCTGCTGTTCCAGATCAACCACGGCCATATTTGTGACTCCCGTCGACGATGTCCCAATAGATCTGCCGACCGGTGCCCAGGTCGGACCAGCCGGTGGCCACGCAGTTCCAGTCCTCTTGTGGCAGGGCAGCCACGATCGAGAACGCGTCCCGGTGCCAGTCGGGCAGGCACCGCAGCGCCGAGGCGAGATCGAACGGCTCGAAGAGATCGCGATAGCCCTGGTCCCAGAGCCAGGCCCTCGCCCGTTCTGCTGCCGTGCCGGTGCCTGACCGCGCGTCGGCCGGCAGGCAGTGACGCCCGACGAAGTCCAGCCGCCGCTCGATGCGGTCGTCGTCGGACAGCGTGACCACGGTGACCGTGACGTCGTGCGGCCAGAGTGGTTCGGGCCGGTCCCAGTCGATGTTGCGCACTTCGACCCGCGCGTGCGGCTGCAGCCCGGTGCGGGCCAGGTCGGCCAGGTCGAATCCCGCACCCAGCAGTTCGACAGTCAGCTGACCGCCGTCCGGGCCCTTACCGATCGACCGGTCGATCCTGATCATCGCCGTCGACGCGTTGGTGAAGCGGTTGGTCGGTTCGAGCAGCAGCACGGCCCGGCCGTCGGCCAGGGCCGGCTCCGCCCAGGCGATCGCCTCGGGAACCGGCAGGGTGAGGCCGCCCCGGCGGTAGGACACCGCTTCGACCCCACCGTCCGACCGGACCATCACTGACTCGGTACCGAGCCGCCGCGCGAAGCTGTTGACGACGGAGGCAAGCTGGTCTCGGTCGGCCGGAGCGATCAGGCAGGCGTTCAGCACCGGGAGACCCAAGGACCGCATGAAGCACTGGGTCGACCACTTCGGCCAGCGCCGGTCCTGCCCCAGCCGCCGGCACTTGGCCAGGCTGAGCTCGGACAGCACCGGAGCGGCCAGAACCTCAGCGGTCGCCATCACTGCTGTCGGCCGAGGCCAAGGTCACCTGACCGACCAGGGCGTCATAGGTCTGCTTGCGCTCGGCTTCGAAGGGGTGATCCCGCCAGTCCCACTCCTCGGGGCGGCCGTGGATGTCGGCGCAGACCCGACGGACCCACTGCCTCGGGAAGCCCACGGCCGGCCAGGCGTAGTGAACGTCGGGTGCCGGGGAGACGTAGACGTACGCCTCCTCGACGGAGGCCAGACAGTCGGCGAGGTTGTCGAAGGCCAGCCGCGGCCCGCCCACCTCGACATACTGCTTCACCACCAGATCGGGATCAGGCACCGGGATCAGGTGAAGGTGGGCGTGGTCGCAGCAGCCGGCCCCGAGGTCGCATTCCCGCGGTCCGTGCTCGGCCACGATCATCGGGCCGTAGCGGTCGTTCAGCGACCTCCGCAGCTCGTCGATGTCCGCCGAGCAGGAATCCAGCGCCTTCGCCTCGAGATCGGCGAAAGCCAGTGTGTGCTCTTGCGGCATGTAGAGCAGGTAGCCCTCGGTCAGGCAGCCGATCGTCGGCAGTACCACCCGGTCTGCCGTGCGGCCGACGATCCAGGTCTTGGCCGTCGGCTCGGCGAACTCGTCACAGAACGCGCAGTCGATCACTTGGCACTCCCCACCACGGCCCGGCCGAAGAACTCGGCTGCGTACTGGCTGCCGATGTGCTCCTCGGCGCCATAGAAACGATGGTTGTACCGCTCACCGATGGACCCGTCGCCCACCTGGTACAGGATCACTTTCGCGACCGGCATGCCCGGCCGGAGTACAACGTCGCTGGGGCCGGCGTTGAACATCTCGACGGTCAGTACGCCGTTGAAGCCGGAGTCGACGATCGGGGTGTCCAGATGGACGGTGAGGCCCAGCCGTGCCATGTGGCTCAGACCGCCGATGAAGCCACCGACTCCCTCGGGCAGTGCCATCGGCTGGCTGGCATGGAACAAGGCGAGCTCGCCGCGCCGCAGCGTGAAGGATTCCCAGCCCACCTGGGTCTCGCCGTACATCGCGTCGATCTGTGCCTGGTCGGTCAGATCGACGACCGCGGGCGCGGTCGGTGCCATCGGCTGTACCCGGTCGCCCAGCCGCAGCAGCAACGAGTCGCGCCGAAGCTCTCCGGCCCACCCCAAGCGACCCTGGTCGATGTAGGTCCGCACTGTCGATCCGTCGAGGAACACTGTCTGCCGCTCCCTAGCGTTGTGGTCGTCGGTCGTTGACTCGCCCTTTTCGGGGCGTCGGTTGCCGCGGATCTGCTCGGCGGTCAGCAGTCGGTGGATCGCTTGGTCGTCACCCAGGAAGTACTGGTCGATCTCCCGGTTCTCGGCGCTGCCGAAACTGCCCAGCGCCTGGTGCACCCGCACGTCGTCGAACTCCTGGATCCGGCGCCGGATGGCGGTCCTGGCCTTGAGGCCGCCGCGGTCCGGAGCGTCGAAGGTGGCCCGCGCCTGGGCCACGACGGTCAGGACCGGACCGAGGTTGCGGCTGTTGCGCCGGACGTGGTGCGGGGAACTGAAGTTGAAGAAGAAGCCCACGCCGGCGAACCAGAAGTTCCAGTCCGGGTGATCCGGGTCGGTCGGTGCGTCGGCCGGCCAGGGCTGCGGATCGATCTGGCGTAGGTGCAGGAGCAGATCCGTGGCGAATCCCCGATCGGCGTCGAGGTCGTCGAGGCCGGGACAGTCGACGAAGACGATGCCGATGGCCTCCGGGTCGGCCTGGATCCGTTCGGCCAGGTCGAGCAACGCGGCACCGGCCCCGGCCAGGCACTCGGCCCGGTCCCCGCGGGCCACCGCCAGCAGCAGTTCGCCACGGTCCAGCGGCTGCCGGGCGAAGATGCACGGGAACCCGCGATCGCGCACGGTCTGCGCCAAGGTGTTCACCAGGGACCGCAGCAACGGATCGGCGTGGCCTGAATCGTCGACGATCTCTGCCACCGAGCAAAGCGGACCCGGTCGTGCCAATGGTGTGCTGTTGATCACTGTTTGAATCGCCTCACTAACTCAGATCATCAACCCGCTTCGGACCTGGCCGACGACACCGCGGTGTATTCGGCGGAGCCGAACCTGAAAACGCCCACACGTCGATCGCCAGGTGCGCAGGGGGACTTGTTTCACAACGATCCAGTGAGTTGGGCGGCGCGCCGAAATGATCGGTGCACGAGCATTCCGGCCGATTTCCCCGGTCTACCGCAGAGCCCCCGACAACGCCTCACGACCCCTGCCTCTGCGAGTCCGTTAGGCCAACGTGTGCAAACGAATTCTCGTTCGGCGACGGAGCTTACGAAGCTGTTTGCGACCCCGTCAACACCAATTCACTTGCAGGTTGTTGCAGTAGACTCCTCCGGGTGGCTCGGCTACAGTCCTCGACCAACGCGCTCGGTCCGGGGAGGAAATCGTGAGAACGCAGTGAAGGCGGCATCGCCTATACGTCACCGGGTCGGCATTTGGCATTTCACTGAGGAAAGCGATTGTCAAACGCCGCGCATTGGCAAGTCGCCAGTGGATCGGACCGGACTGATCGCCCCGCAGCCGGGAGGCAGGCCGTGCTGATCACCTTTGAAGGCGTCGACGGCTCGGGCAAGACGACGACCGCGTCACTGGTCGCCGGGCGGCTGACCAGCGCCGGGGTGCCGACCAGGTTGATGGCCAAGCGGACACCCCTGCTGCAGGACGAGTTCGCGCGCGTGCAGTTGACCGCCCTGGCCCGGCAGATCTGGGGTCGTCCGAAGAATGCACCGCTCGTCGACCTCGGACCGGACTACTGGCTGCACCTGAACGCGGCCTATTTCGCCGGCCTCCATCGTGCGCTCACCACCGAGCTCGGATCGGCCGGCGTCGCCGTGTACGACAACTGGATCCACAAGTTCGTCGCCCGCATCGCGACTGGCGACGATCTGCCGCTCGATCGCGCGCTGACCGTGCTCGACGCGCTTCCCCGCCCGGATCGGGTCTTCCTGCTAGATGTACCGCCGGCCGTGGCCGCCGCGCGTAAACCCGTGATCACCCTGGCCGAGCGAGGCGGACTGCAGCCCGGCGACTGGACCTTCGAGAGTTTCCAGAGCGCGGTCCGCTCGAATCTGCTGCGGATGGCCGACCACCTGGGCTGGACGGTCATCGTCCCCGGACAACGAACGCCCGATGAGATCGCTGACGAGGTAGCAGCGGATGTCATGTCGATGGTGAGCCAGCGGCTCACCATCAGCAACAGCTGAGAGGAATCACATGAACGCCGATACAAGCAAGACCACCTGCTACCTCGTGCTGGGCGACGCAAGCCGGCAGTACGCGCTCCGCCCGCGGCCCGAAGTGCCGCTGGTCGTGGCGGAACTCATGACCCGCGCGGAAGGTCCCGCAGCCGTCGAGTATCTGTCCCGGGGCGAGACGCGCACCGACCGAATCGCGGTGCTGTCGGACGATTTCACGGTGCAGGACATCGCTACGCCGGATCAGCCGGTGCCGATCTGGGACGGCGTGATGCTGGCGGACGAGTTCTGCCGCCTACTGCCGTCCGGGACCGCGGCCGGCTGGACGTCCGACCTGGCGCCCATCATGGTGGTGCGGATCCCGGCCGACGATCTGGTCGAGGTGCTGATGTCCACTCGCGTCCGGGCGATCGGGACCACCTTCACCCGCGTCGGACGCCTGCCCGCGGCCGGCGCGAGCTTGAGCGAGCTGGTGCGAGCGGCCTTCTCGGTGGCACCCCAGTTCCACGGCCAGGTGGCGACGGAGTGGCAGGACTCCACCCGGTTCGAGGAGGAGACCGAGATCGAGGTGAAGTTCACCCTGCGTTCCCCAGTGTCGATCTGGGGACTGGCCTCGGACCTGACCACCCAGGTCGGAGGTGTCGAGCTGCCTGGGTTCATCCCGGACGTCGGCAACGAGTTGCAGCGCTGGGAGGGAGCTCTGCAGCTGTGTGAAGTACTGGCACCTGCGTCCCAGGTCGGGTACGTGGCTCTCCAGGAGCAGCCCACCGGCCATTATCTGAAGTACAAGGTGTTCGACGAAGACTCCCTGCGCCGACAGGAGACCTCGGTCCGGCTGGACACGATCCCGACCGACGTCCTGGTCGAGTTGCTTGCCCAGCGGCACCCGGAGTACGAGGTGCGTGCACTCCCTAGCTACACCCGGACGAAGTTCGACGTGAATGTCGAGTCGTCGGCGACCGGGCACTTCTTCGGGATCGAGGTCGACGAGGTGAATCTGGTCGACAGCGATCACCAGCTGCGGCAGCTCGAGATCGAGTACCACCGGTCGCGCGTCCACGACGGCCTCGACAGCTCATTGATCATCCCTGAACTGATGCGTCTTGCGACCCTGGTGGAGTCCTACCTGCGGCGGCGGGAGATCACCTTCGACCGCACGTTCTACTCGAAACTGTCCTTCCTGCGCGACTGCGTCACGGACAGCGCTGCCGTGTAGAAGTGCCTAGGTTGTAGGTTCCAGGCGTACTGTCAATCCCTTGGCTACTGGGGTGTTGCTGCCCTTGGCGACGTCGTCGGCTGACATCAGGACGTTGGTTTCGGGGTAGTACGCCGCGACGCAGCCGCGGGCGGTGGGGTAGGAGACCAGGCGGAAGCCGGCGGCCCGGCGTTCGACGCCGGCGAATTCGCTCACGATGTCGACGTGTTGCCCGTCTTCGAGGCCCAGCTCCGAAAGGTCCTCCGGGTTCACGAAGACGACCTCGCGGGTGCCGTGCACGCCGCGGTAGCGATCTTCAAGCCCGTAGATCGTCGTGTTGAACTGGTCGTGGCTGCGCATCGTCTGCAGGAGTAGCCGGCCGGGCTCGGTCGGCAGCCAGGACAGGTCGTTCGCGCTGAACTGCGCCCGCGCGTCCGACGTCTTGAACTCGCGCTTGTCCCGCGCCGCATGGGCGAGCAGGAACCCGCCCTTCACCTGCAGCCGCTGCTCGAAGTCCTCATACCCGTCGCACACCCGCCCGATCCGCTGCCGGATCAAGCTGTAGTCGTCGGCGAAGTCGACCCAGGGAATCTGCCCGACCTCCGGCACCACCAGCGCCGCGAGCCCACAGACGATGCCGACCTCCGACTTCAATTCAGGTGCCGGAGGCAACAAGTTCCCGGTCGACAGGTGCACCGCACCCTGCGAGTCCTCGACGGTGACCGACTGCGGTCCGGCAGCCGTGTGGTCATGATCGGTCCGGCCGAGCGTCGGCAGGATGAGCGCCTCCCGCCCGGCCACGGTGTGCGACCGGTTCAGCTTGGTCGACACATGCACGGTCAGGTCGCACCGCCGCAGCCCTTCATGGACGACGTCCGTGTCCGGCGTCGCCATCGCGAAGTTCCCACCCATCGCGATGAACACCCGTACTGCGCCCGCGCGCAACCGGTGCACCGTGTCGGCCGCGTCGATGCCGTGCTCGCGCGGCGACACGAACGAGAACTCCCGATCCAGCCGGTCCAGGAACGGGTCGGGCATCTTCTCCCAGATGCCCATGCTGCGATCGCCCTGCACGTTCGAGTGACCGCGGACCGGGCAGGGGCCGGCGCCCGGCTTGCCGATGTTGCCCTGCAGCAGCAGCACGTTCACGATCTCGGTGATGGTGGCAACCGCCTCGCGGTGCTGGGTGAGGCCCATCGCCCAGCAGATCACTGTCGCCTTGGACTTGATGAACCGCTGGGTGAACTCCTCGATCTCGGCCCGGGGCAGCCCGGTCGCCAGCTCGACCGCCGGCCAGTCCAGCTCGGCGTTGTGCTTGGCATAGAGCCCGTACCCACTGGTGTGCTGCTCGATGAAGGACTTGTCCAGCACGGTCCCGGGCGCAGCCGCCTCGGCCTCCAGCAACAAGTGGCCGACGGCAAGGAACAGCGCCTGGTCGCCGCCGATCCGGATCTGCAGGTGCTGGTCGGCCAGCGCGGTGCCCTTGCCGATCCAGCCGGACGGGCGCTGCGGGTTCTTGAAGTTCATCATGCCGGGCTCGGGCAACGGGTTCACCGAGACGATGTCGGCACCGTTCTTCTTGGCGATCTCCAGATGGCTGAGCATCCGCGGCGCGTTGGTTCCCGGATTCTGCCCGACGACGACGATCAACTCTGCCTCTTCGAGCATCTCCAGCGTGACCGCGCCCTTGCCGCTGCCGATCACCCGCGTCAGCGCAGTACCGGATGACTCGTGGCACATGTTGGAGCAGTCGGGCAAGTTGTTCGTGCCGTAGGCGCGGACGAAGAGCTGGTAGAGGAAGGCAGCTTCGTTGCTGGTCCGGCCGGAGGTGTAGAAGACGGCGTCGTTCGGATCGGCGAGGGCCTTCAGGTGGCGGGCCACCACGTGGAACGCCTCGTCCCAGCCGACCGGCTCGTAGTGCGAGGCGCCGGCCCGGAGCAGCATCGGCTCGGTGATCCGGCCGAGCTTGCCGAGCTCAAACTCGGAGATCCTGGCCAGGTCGTCGATCGAGTTCTCGGCGAAGAAGGCCCGCGGTACCCGCTTGCGGGTCGCCTCCCAGGCGACGGCCTTGGCCCCGTTCTCGCAGAACTCCGCGGAGTGTTTACGCTTGCTGTCGGGATCCGGCCAGGCGCAGGACGGGCAGTCGAAGCCGCGATCCTGGTTCATCTTGAGGAACACCTTGCCGGTCCGCACCGGTCCCATCTCGCGGAGACCGAACTTGAACGACGAGAGCACGGCAGGCACGCCGGCGGCCTTCTTCTTCGGCTGTTCGATGTCGACCATGGTTCAACTGTAAATCTGCCTATCACCGCAGGCAGGGTTGATAGCTGTCGCCGATGTCACGATTCGTCGCGACCGGTTACGGACAGAACCGTCGACACAGTGCGTTGGCCGCGCTAGCTTCGCGAGGAAAGCGTTTGCCACCATCCTCGCACCGAAGGATCCGCCATGACCTTCCGCCGAGCCGCAGCCCTCGTCCTCGCAGCCCTGCTGGCGACCTCAGCCACCGCCGGTACTGCGTACGCGTACCCGTCCCCAGCCGGTACTGCGTACCAGCACCCAGCCGGTCCCCAGCTCGAGAAGCTCGATCGCGGCCTGGTCGCGACCACCACCAGCGAGGGCGTCTTCCTCAGCTGGCGGCTCCTCGGCAAGGAGGCGACGAGCAGGACAGACCACGGCCTGGCCGGAACCGACTTCGCTGTCTACCGCGACGGCAAACGCCTAGCCACAGTCACCGACAGCACCAACTACCTCGACAAGACCGGTACGCCGACCGCGCGCTACCGCGTCGTCTCCCTCGTCAACGGCCGCGAGCAAGACCGCAGCGACTACGCCACCCCGTGGTCCGGCGGGTACCGCGACCTCCCACTCCGCAAGCCCGCCGACGGCGTCACTCCGGCAGGGGAGGCGTACACCTACTCCGCCAACGACATGAGCGTCGGCGATGTGGACGGCGATGGTCAGTACGAGTACGTCGTGCTCTGGAATCCGTCGAACGGCAAGGACGTCTCCCAGATCGGCTACACCGGCAACGTCTACATCGACACCTACAAGGCCGACGGCAGATTGCTGCACAGGCTGGATCTAGGCGTGAACATCCGGGCCGGAGCGCACTACACGCAGTTCCTGGTCTACGACTTCGACGGCGACGGCCGGTCCGAGCTGATGCTGAAGACCGCGCCCGGCACCAAGACGACCCGGTACGCCAAGTCAGGGCAGGTGAGGTCCGAGCGCTACATCACCATGCCGGCAGAGGATCGCCGGGCCGGCTACAGCAACCAGGACGACTATCTGGTCAGCAAGACCGGCTACTACAACCACCTGGTCACCATGTTCGAGCAGTGGCACGACCAGCCCGAGGTGAAGAGCGGACAGTGGCCTGCAACGCTCGAAGCAGCCTTCGGTATCCCCAAGCGCTACGAGTATCCGCTCAACCGCACGGACGCCGCCGCACTCGTGGACTACTTCATGGACGTGTACGCGCCCAGTCGGAGCACGCGCAACCAGCTCCGCACCTTTGAGGGCTTCATCCTCAAGGGCCCGGAGTACCTGACTGTCTTCGACGGCCTGACGGGCAAGGAACTCGAGACGACCCACTACGAGCCGGGGAGAACAGACGACGGCCTCCGCTGGGGTGACTACGCAATGGCCCGGATCGAACCCGGCAACCGCATGGACCGCTTCCTGGCCGGCGTCGCCTACCTGGACGGGTCTAGCCCGTCCGCAGTCTTCGCCCGCGGCTACTACACCCGTACGACGATTGCCACGTACGGCTGGAACGGCAGGAAGATCACCAAGCGCTGGGCGATCGACAGCGGCTGGACCCCGATGACGAACCCCTTCAACGACGGCCCGCACGGCCGGGACGGCACCGACCCGCAGTACGGATCCATTACGACGCAGGGGTTCCACTCGCTGAGTGCCGCCGACGTGGATGGCGACGGGAAGCAGGAGGTCGTCTACGGCTCCGCCACGATCGATGACGACGGCAGCGTGCTCTACAGCTCGAAGGATGTACTCCCACCGGGCAGTGCGGACCCGGGCGCGACCGCAAGGCTTGGGCACGGCGACGCCATGCACGTGACGGACATCGACCCGCAGCGGCCCGGCCAGGAGATCTTCACTGTGCACGAGGGCGGGACCTATGCGCCGTACGGCAACGCCTTGAGAGACGCTGCTACAGGCCAGGTCATCTACGGCGAGTACTCCGGGCGCGACACCGGTCGCGGCATGGTCGGCGACATCCTCCCGGAGGAGCCGGGCCTGGAGACCTGGGCCATGGGGTTGCGGGCCGCGGACGGCGACGTGCTCGGCACTGCGCAGCCGGGGACCAACATGAGCATCCGCTGGGCAGCGGACATGACTACTCAGATCGTCGACGGCGCCCTGACAGTCACCCCGACCATCAAGGACTGGCGCCGCGGCACGCTGCTGACGGCCACTGGGACACTGACCAACAACCACACCAAGGGCAACCCGTCGCTGGTGGCCGACATCCTCGGTGACTGGCGGGAGGAGTTGCTGGTCCGCACTGCCGACAGCAGCGCGATCCGCATCTACCTGAGCACCGAGGTGACCGACCGCAAGCTCTACACGCTCATGCACGACCCGCAGTACCGCGTAGAGGTGGCGCGGCAGAACACGGCGTACAACCAGCCGTCGTACACCAGCTTCTACCTGGGTTCGGACCTCGACTGGACGAAGGTTCCGCTGGTGAGGTGAGGCCACATGGCCGGCGGTGCAGGTGTGTGCCGCCAGACCATGGCTCGTGCCTGTTGAGATTTCTATGGTCTCCGCATGACCCGAGCACTAGTCACCGGAGCTGCCTCCGGCATCGGCGCGGCCTGTGTGCACCGCCTCGCCGCGGACGGCGTACAGGTTGTCGCGGTCGACTATGACGCCGAGGGGCTTCGTGAGCTCGCCGGACCGGGCATCGAGACGCTGATCGCCGACCTGGCCGATCTCGACTCGTTGTCCGAGCTGCCGACCGACATCGACATCCTGGTGAACAATGCCGGGGTGCAGCATATCGCTCCGGTCGAGCAGTTCCCGCCCGAGCGGTTCGGTTACATCCTGCGGCTCATGCTCGAGTCGCCGTTCCGGCTGATCCGGCAGACCCTGCCGCATATGTACGGCCGCGGCTGGGGCCGGGTCGTGAACATCTCGTCCGTGCACGGCCTGCGCGCCAGCCCGTTCAAGGCGGCGTACGTCGCGGCCAAGCACGGGCTCGAAGGCCTGAGTAAAGTGGTGGCGCTCGAAGGTGCCGCGCACGGCGTGACGAGCAACTGCGTCAACCCGGCATACGTCCGCACTCCGCTGGTCACTGCCCAGCTCGCGGACCAAGCCTTGAGCCACGGACTGACCGAGGCCGAGGTACTGGACAAGGTCCTGCTCGAACCGCTCGCGGTGAAGCGGCTGATCGAGCCGGCCGAGGTGGCCGAACTGGTTGCGCTGCTGTGCGGTCCGGCGTCAGCCTCACTCACGGGGAGCTCACTCGTCCTCGACGGTGGCTGGACCGCCCACTAACAAGGAGCCCGCCCATGGCAACATCAACTGAACCCAGCAGGACGAAGACCCCGATCGGCAGGGTCGTCGGCGCGAGTCTGGTCGGTACCACGGTCGAGTGGTACGACTTCTTCCTGTACGGCGTCGCCGCGTCCGTCGTCTTCGGGGATCTCTTCTTCCCCAAGGGCGAGGAGCTCACCGGCACCCTGCTCAGCTTCGCCACCTTCGCCGTCGGGTTCTTCGCCCGGCCGATCGGCGGCATCGTGTTCGGGCACTTCGGCGACCGGCTCGGCCGCAAGAACCTGCTGGTGCTGTCGCTGCTGATGATGGGGGTGGCGACGTTCGCGATCGGCCTGCTCCCGACGTACGCGCAGGTCGGTGCGCTGGCGCCGATCCTGCTGACCGTGCTGCGACTCATCCAGGGCTTCGCGCTCGGCGGCGAGTGGGGTGGCGCAGTACTGATCGTGTCGGAGCATGGTGATCCTGCACGGCGTGGGTTCTGGTCGTCCTGGCCGCAGGCGGGTGCTCCGGCCGGGCAGTTGATCGCGAACGGCGTACTGGCTGGGCTTGCGGCGTTCCAGAGCGATGCGGCGTTCGACAAGTGGGGCTGGCGGATTCCGTTCCTGCTGTCCGCGGTCCTGGTGCTGGTCGGGCTGTGGGTGCGGTTGCGGATCGAGGAGTCGCCGCTGTTCCGGGAGGCGCGGGCCAAGCAGGAGCCGACCGGCAAGCTGCCGTTCGTCGAGGTGATCACGAAGTACCCGCGGGAGGTGCTGACCGCGATGGGCGCGCGGATGGCGGAGAACGTCAGCTACTACATCTTCACCATCGTGATCGCGACGTACGCCAAGGAACACCTCAAGCTGGACAAGTCGTTCGCGCTGAACGCGGTGCTGATCGCGGCGGCGGTGCACTTCTGCGCGATCCCGTTGTGGGGTGCGTTGTCGGACCGGATCGGGCGGAAGCCGGTCTACCTGTTCGGCGCGATCGGCGTCGGCGTCTGGGGGTTCGTCTTCATCATCTTGGTGGACACGAAGAACTTCGGCCTCGCCCTGCTGGCGGTCACCGTGGGTCTGATCCTGCACGGCGCGATGTACGGGCCGCAGGCATCTTTCTTCACCGAACTGTTCGGCACCAGGGTCCGGTACTCCGGGGTCTCGGTCGGCTACCAGCTGGCCTCCATCTTCGCCGGTGGCCTGGCGCCGTTCATCGCGGTCGCGCTGCTGAAGGCGTACGACTCGGGGATCGCGATCTCGGTCTACGTCGCGGTCTGCTCGGTGATCTCGATCATCGCGGTGGTCAGCTACGGCGAGACCCGCCAGCGCAACCTGGCCGAGCTGTGATCGTGCCAGCGGTGACATGATCCGTTGATGGAGGAGTTGCTGCGACTGCTGGCGGAGGACGCGCCGGGCAGCGAGTTGGCGCGGGCGGCCGGATCGAACCAGGCCGCCCGCGAGCTCGCGCTCCGGATCCGCGCCGGGATCGACGCGAGCAAGAAGCGGGAGGCCGAGCTGTCCGCGCTGGTCGACGTCGCGCGCGAACTCGCCTCGGCGCGCGACCCCGGCAGGGTCCTCGACACCATCGTCCACCGCGCCCGCACGCTGATCGGTACCGACGTCGCCTACCTCACCCTGTACGACGCGGCGCGCGGCGACACCTTCATGCGTGCCACCGACGGCTCGGTCTCAGCCGCCTTCCAGCAACTCCGGCTACCGCTCGGCAGCGGTCTCGGCGGGCTGGTCGCCGAGACGTACAAGCCTTACTGGACAGCGGACTACCCGGGCGACCATCGCTTCAAGCACATCTCGTCGATCGATCACGCGGTCGGGGAGGAGGGCCTGGTCGCGATCTGCGGTACGCCGCTGATCGTGGACGGCGCCTTCGTCGGGGTGCTGTTCGCCTCCAACCGCACCCGCCGGCCCTTCAGCCGCGACGAGGTCTCGCTGCTCGGCTCACTCGCGACCCTGGCAGCCGTCACCCTCGTCCAGGTCCGAGCCGCCGCCGAAACCGCAGCCGCGCTGGAACAGCTCTCGGCAGCCCACGCCGGCGCCGAACACGCCGCCGCAGCCCACGACCGCTTCGCCGAGATAGTCCTCTCCGGCGGGGACGTCGAGGCAATCGCTGCCGCATTGGCCGAGCTGCTGGCCGTCTGGGTAATCCTGGTCGATGCCACCGGCAACGAGTTGGCCCGGGCCGGCGAGGTGGACCGCGATCCCCTGGCCGGTCCTGGTGGTCCGCCGTCGTCGGGTCGTCTGGTGCCTTGGGCCGCGTCGCCGGAGTCCGGACGGCTGAGGCGAGTCGGCGACTGCTGGGTAGTCGCCGCGACTGCCAAGGGGGAACGGCTGGGAGCACTGGTGATCGGAGGCGTCGGCGAACTGTCCGGCGCCGATCAGCGGATCGTTGAGCGTGCCGCAGTGGTCACGGCACTCGTACTGCTGTTCCGTCGTCAGGCGGCCGAGCAGTCCCAGCGCGCTCAGGCCGACATCCTCGCCGACGCTCTCAGTGGCACCACTGACCCGCGAGCACTTGCCGACCGCTTTCGCCTACTGGGCAAGCAGATGGAGCTCCCCAAGCAGGTAGTCGTCGCAGTCTGCAGGGGCGACCACTCCGGAGTACTGGCGCGGTTGGCGGCGCCACTGGAAGACAGGCTTGCCCTGGTAGGCCCGTACGCCGGCGACCTCGTCCTGCTGATCGCCGACTCCGACCCTGTGAGGGTTGCGGGGGAGCTGACCGACGTAGCCCGGCGTACCGGCGTCACCATCGCAGTGGCCGGCCCTGCAGCTTGGGGAAGCGAAGTCATCACCATGCACCGCGACGCCACCCGGCTCGTCGCCACGATGCTGCGCCTCGGCAGGACCCGGCAGTCGGCAACCAGGGACGACCTAGGCCTCGCTGGCCTCGTCGGCGCCGCACAGGTCGACGTCGCTGCCCATGTAACCCACGTACTGGGTGCCGTCATCCAGTACGACGTACAGCGCGGTACCGACCTCATCGGCACTCTCCGGGCGTACTTCGCGGCCGGCCAGAGTCCGACCCGCGCCGCGGAGGCTCTTCACGTCCACCCCAACACGGTCCAGCAACGCCTGGACCGGATCACCGTGCTGCTGGGGCAGGGCTGGCTGGAGCCCGACCACGCCCTGAACGTCCAGGTGGCCCTCCAGTTGCTGACGACGCTCCCCGACTCCAAGTAGCCCGCCCTGCGGTTGTCTGTAGGTCGTTCGGAGGACAAGCGTGGGCTGATCAGCCCACCCGGTCGTAGGCCCTCTGTCGCCCGTTCACCCGCTGTGACGACGAAGCCGTCGCGCCCACTCTGTAGGCGGGATCGGCGCCGAAAACGGTGACACAGAGTGCTGATCCCTTCGTCCTGACGGGGGGTGTGAGATGGCGGACTGCCGGATCGTCACGGTCTTCGCGGCCAAAGGTGGCTGTGGCAAGACGACCGTGGCGACGAATCTCGCTGCCGTCCTGCACGACCGTGGCGGGCACCGCGTCTGCCTGGTCGACCTCGATCTCGAGTACGGCGATGCCGCCAGCATGCTCGGTCTCCGCCCCGAGCGCAGCATGGTCGACGCGCTCGCGGTGGCCGATCAGCTGACGCCGGAAACGGTCGCCACGCTGATGACGAACTACCTGCCCGGCTTCGACTGCCTGCTGGCACCGACCCGGCCAGGGGAGGCCCGGCTGATCCCGGCCACGCTCGTCAGCCGGCTGCTGGCCGTCCTGCCGCTCAGCTACGACTTCGTGGTGGTCGACACCCCCAGCCACTTCACCCCGCACGTGCTCGCCGCCCTCGATGCCGCGGACCACCAGATCCTGGTCACGACGCCGGAGCGGCCCGCGCTGAAGAACCTCCGCGCGACGCTCGACATGCTCGACCTGCTGCCGTACGACCGGGCCGCGCGATCCATCGTGGTCAACCGCTCCGATGCCGGGTCGGATCTGCCTGCTGGACTCCTGGACGAGCTGATCAGGAGCCCGATCGCCGGCCGGCTGCCGGCTTGGGACGACGTCCCCGCCTCGATCAACCGCGGCGAACCACTCGCGGCGGCCCAACCAGACCACGCGGTCAGCCAGGCGATCCGGCAACTGGCCGCGGCCTTCCTGAGCGACGGGAGGTGCAGCCGCGATCCGCCGGCCGGCTAGCGCGTCTCGCAGTACCAGCCATCAAATCCTTGACAGAGAAAGAGAAACCATCATGCTTCACAATCTTCGCCAGGCTCGCCGTAACGAGTCCGGCTTCACCCTGATCGAACTGCTCATCGTCATCGTCATCCTGGGCATCTTGTCCGGCATCGTCGTCTTCGCGGTCTCGGGCATCAACGACCGTGGTGTCTCGGCAGCCTGCAAGTCCGACGTGGCCACGATCGCAACTGCCCAGGAAGCCATGTACGCCAAGAGCAACCCCGCTGCGTACGCGGCAAATGTCGCGGGGCTGAAGGCCGCCGGCCTGATCCGGGATGTGCCGGCCTCAACGCACTACACGATCGAGACCAACTCCGCGGGCCGGGTTCTCGTCAACGGCGTTGTCGACGCCCCCTGCCCGTAAGCCTGCACCCCACCGAGCGCACTGCCGGGGAGGGCTGTCCCCCAAGAGCTCTTCCCGGCAGTGTTCCAAACCATCCAGCGGAGGAACGTCATGAAAGGTCTTGCTCGCGGTAGCCGCGTCGACGTGCTGCTGGAGGAGCTTTGGACGGCCGGCGGCACCGACCTGCTGCTGACTGTGGGCATGCCACCGCAGCTCCGCGTCCACGGCGACCTTCACCCGGCCAACGGCGCCACGGCACTGACCCACGACGACACCGACCAGCTACTCACCGAGCTCCTCACACCGGTACAGGCCGAAGCCTGGTGCAACACCTTCGAACTCGACTTCTCCTTCTCCTGGCGTGACACCGCCCGGATCCGCGGCAACGCGTTCAGCCAGCGCGGCGACAGCACCGTCGCGCTCCGGATGATCCCCCGCAACATCCCGACCATGGCCGAGCTGGGCCTGCCGCCGATCCTCGGCCAGTTCGCCCGGCAACATCAGGGCCTGGTCCTCGTCACCGGCCCGACCGGTTCCGGCAAGTCGACCACGCTCGCGGCCGTGATCAACCAGATCAACACCGACCGGGCCTGCCACATCATCACCATCGAGGACCCGATCGAGTACGTGCACGACCATCGACGCTCTGCCGTGAACCAGCGCGAGGTCGGCAGCGACACCGCCTCCTTCGCCGACGCACTCCGGGCGGCCTTGCGCGAGGACCCCGATGTCCTGCTGGTTGGCGAGATGCGTGACCTGGAGTCGATCCGGTTCGCACTCACCATCGCCGAGACCGGCCACTTGGTTTTCGCCACCTTGCACACCAACGACACCGCGCAGTCGCTGGCCCGGATCATCGACGTCTTCCCGGCCGAGCAACAGTCGCAGGTCCGCGTCCAGCTGGCCGCCGCCCTGAGTGGCGTCGTCTACCAACGCCTGATCCCGCGCGTCGGGGGCGGCCTGATCGCGGCGTACGAGGTGATGGTCGCGAACTCCGCGATCCGCAACCTGATCAAGGAAGGCAAGACCCACCAGCTGCGCAACTCACTCGTCACCGGTCAGCGCGAAGGCATGCTCACCCTCGAACAGTCGCTGTCCGAGCTCGTCCAGGCCGGGACCGTCTCGTACGACGACGCGGCCGCGCGCAGCCTCTATCCCAAGGAAATCGAGACGCGGCCGAGGCTGCGGGCAGGAGCGCCGGCATGAGGCACCGCAAGCGTGATCAGGCCGCGGACACTGTCACCCTCACCGCGCGGCCCGAAGTACTGCCGGCCGCGTCCCAGGACGACCTGCAGATCGAACGCAACCGGGCGCGGCAGATCGCCGAGCAGCACGGGCTCGCCCAGGTCGATCTCCGGACGGTCAGCCCGGATCCAGCCGCCGCGGCGCTGATCGACGAACAGACCGCCCGCGCTCTCACCGCGGTCCCGCTGACCATCGACGCGGACAGCATCACCGTCGCGGTCGCCGATCCAGAGGTCGAGGCCGACCTGCGGGCCGTACTCGATCGCAGAGTCGTACTGCGGATCGCGGCGCCGACCGACATCCTCACCGCCATCGGCAACAGCTTCCGGGCGCTGACCGGGATCGACACCCGCCTGAAGATGTTCGAGGCGCGCGACGTGATCCGCAAGGACTCCAGCCGGGTCGAGGTGGCCGCCGCGAACGACGAGGCTCCGGTCGTCCAGGTCGTGCAACTCATCATCACGCAAGCCCTGCGGGATCGTGCGTCCGACGTACACATCGAACCGCACGACGACCGGGTCCGAATCCGGTTCCGCGTCGACGGCGCCCTGCACGACCAGCTGGAGCTGCCCGGCTCGATCGGCCCGGCGGTGGTCAGCCGGATCAAGATCATGGCCGACCTCAACATCGTCGAGCGGCGCCGCCCCCAGGACGGCCAGATCAGCATGGACGTCGAAGGCCGCGAGGTCGACATCCGGGTCTCCACGACGGCAGTGGTCGGTGGCGAGAAGGTCGTCCTGCGGCTCCTCGACAAGAGCCGCCCGCTGTTCAAGCTGGAGCAGCTAGGGATGCCGCCCGAGATGGCCAGGCGCTACTCCAGCCTGCTCAGGTCGCCATACGGGATGGTGATCTGCGCGGGGCCGACCGGCAGTGGCAAGACCACCACGCTCTACGGCTCGCTCGGCGAGATCAACACTCCCGAGCGCAACATCATGACGATCGAGGACCCGGTCGAGTACACGTTCTCCTCGATCAACCAGATCCAGATCAACTCCTCGGCCGGGATCACCTTCGCCGGTGGGCTTCGCTCGATCCTGCGGCAGGACCCCGACGTGATCCTGGTCGGCGAGGTCCGCGACGTGGAGACCGCGCGGATCGCGGTCCAGTCCGCGCTGACCGGTCACTTCGTGCTGTCGTCCCTGCACGCGACCGACGCGGCGACGGCGCTGCATCGCCTGCTGGACATGGGAATCGAGAACTTCCTGATCGCCTCCTCGATCAGCGCGGTCGTCTCCCAGCGGCTGGTCCGCCGGATCTGCCACAACTGCCGGGAGACCTACCAGCCGCCGGCCGAGGAGCTGGCGTTCCTGGACACCTTCGGTGGCCAGGTCCCGGTCGGCGGGCTGGTTCGGGGCGTGGGCTGCAACTTCTGCTCGCACACCGGCTTCCTGGAGCGGACCGGTGTCTACGAACTGATGCCGGTGACCGACGCCATCCGCGAGCTGATCGTCGACCGGGCGTCCCACGACGAGATCCGCAAGGTCGCGCGGTACGAGGGCATGCGCACTCTGCAGGAGGAAGCGGTCCGGCTGGTCGGAGCGGGAGTCACGACAGTCGCCGAGGTCGTGCGTTCCATCTACGTGGTCGGGAGCTGAGATGACCAGGTACGCGTACGTCGCCCTCGCGCCCGACGGTCAGCGCGCCAAGGGGATCACCAAGGCGGACACCCGCGAGGAAGCCGAGCTGGCCCTGTACGAGCGGGAGCTCCGCGACATCCGGGTGACCGAGAAGCCGGGTCTGCTCCAGCTGGAGATCACCGCCCGGCGGGTCAAGCGCGAGGAGGTCATGCACCTGTCCCGCCAGCTCGGCGCGTTCATCAAGGCTGGTCTGCCCCTGATCGACGCCGTCCACAGCCTGGGCCAGGAGGCCGACAACACCTCCGTACGCCGGATGATGGCCGAGGTCGAAGCGGGACTCCGGGGTGGGGACAAGCTGTCGGACTGTTTCGACCGGCATCCCAAGATCTTCCCCGAGTTCTATCGGGGCATCCTGCGTTCGGCGGAACTCAGCGGCCAGCTCGACACGGTGCTGTCCCAGCTGGCGAAGTACCTGGAGCGTGATCTGGAAGCGCGGCGCAAGATCAAGCAGGCGATGATCTATCCGGCCATCGTGGCGCTCATGTCGCTGGTCACCGTCGTGGTGCTGGCGGCGTTCGTGTTGCCACGGTTCAAGGAGTTCTTCGCGAGTCTGCATGCCGAGCTGCCACTGCCGACGCGGATGCTGCTCGCCGTCACCGACTTTCTCACCGCTTGGTGGTGGGCCATCGGCATCGGCGCGGCGGCGCTGGCGCTGATCGTGTTCGCGATCACCAGGACCCACGGCGGCCGTTACGCCCGGGACCGGCTGTTTCTGGCGCTCCCGGTGATCGGTGGCACCATCCGGTTCGCTTTGGTGGAACGGTTCTGCCGGATCCTCTCGTCGATGGTCGGCGCCGGTGTCCAGCTTCCCGAGGCGCTTCGGGTCGCGACCGGCTCCTTGCCGAACCTGGTTTTCCGGCATGCGCTCGGCGGAGCGGGTGAGGCGCTGCTCGAGGGCGAAGGACTGGCCCGGCCGCTGGCCGCCACCGGCCTCTTCCCGTCGACCGCCGCACAGATGATGCGCGTCGGCGAGGACACCGGAACGCTCGACACCCAGCTCGAGGTCACCGCGGAGTACTACGAGGGCGAGCTCGAGTACAAGCTGAAGAAGCTGATCGGCTTGTTCGAGCCGGCCGTCATCATCGCGATGGGGGTTGTCGTCGGCTTCGTCGCCGTGGCGCTGGTGTCCGCGATGTACGGCATCTTCCGTCAGGTCCAGGGCTGATGTCTCGCCGCCGTCAGGTCGCCGGCGAACAAGGGGAGACCCTGGTCGAGATGCTGCTGGCCGTCGCGGTCATGGGCATCGTCGCGGTGGCACTGATGGCCGGTTTGACCACGAGCGTGCTGATGTCCGACATTCACCGCAAGCAGGCCACCGCCGGTACCACGGTCCGCGACTACGCCGAGGCGCTCCAGAACTACGTTGCCGACGGCCACTATGTCGACGGCTGCGCCTCGCCGTCGCCCTACGCACTTGGCTCCTTCACAGTGCCGGCGGGCTTCCAGCACTCAGTCGTCCCAGGGTCGATCCGGTACTGGGACGGTACGGCGTGGCAGCCGGCCTGCGGTCCGGACAAGGGCTTGCAGAAGCTGACCGTCAAGGTCGCCAGCGCTGACGGGCGGGCCAGCGAGCAGCTGGTCGTAGTACTGCGGAAGCCTTGTGGACTGGGTGAGGACCTATGCGGATGAGAAACGATGGCGGCTTCACGCTGGTGGAGCTGCTGGTGGCGATCGTCATCCTCGGCATCATCACGGTCCCGCTGTCCGGCACCGTGATGAGTGCCCTGAGGAACACCGGCAGCACCCAGGAGCGGATGGACTTGTCGCACGACGCGCAGCTCAGTTCGTCGTACTTCGCCCGTGACGTGGCCGGCGTCGGTATCCGCGACTACGACAACGTGAGCGGCAACTCGTTGCCCTTCAAGCCATCGGTCCAACTGGATGCCGCCTACAACCAAGACGGCTACACGTGTGGAGGAGCCGGTACTCCGGTCGCTGTGCTGCGGCTCCTGTCCGATGCTTGGGATCCGACGGACTCGATGACGACTCCGAAGAAGGTTGTCGTCGCCTACTACCTGAAAACGGTTGCCGGCAGCACCGAGTTGCATCGGCTGAAGTGTTCGGGCAGCGATACGCCGGTCGACGTACTGGTCGCCCACAACGTGAAGCCTGGCAGCGTCACCGTGGGCTGCTCGTCGGCTTGCGAGGTGGCGGCGGTACCGAACGAGATCACCCTTCGCCTGGTGGCGACGAAGCCGCTGGCCGGCGAATACCCGATCACACTCAACGGTCAGCGGAGGCAGTCATGAAGTCGCGCGCCCACTCCGAGCAGGGTGCCGCGCTGGTCCTGGTCATGATCCTGGTCACCGTGATCGCGCTCGGCCTGGCGGCCCTGCTGACCAGATCGGACACCGGCATCCGGGCGACGGTAGGACTCCGCGACCAGGCGGCTGCGACGTACAACGCGGACGGTGCCCTGCAGGCCTCGATCAACAACCTCCGCAACAGCACCTTCAACGATGCCGCCGGCCAGAAGTGCTTCGGCGGCTCCAACACCCTGCAGCTGAACGGTTTCTACGGTGCCGACTCGGCGGCGGTCACCTGCGAGGCCGACCCGAAGAAGGTGCTGATCCAGTGCCCGTCGCTGTCACAGTGCAACCGGCCTGGCAACGCCATCCTGACCCTCGGTGAGGTCAGCGGTGAGGACGGTCTCAACATCCGCCAGAACACCGGATCGACCTTCCGGGTCCGGGGCAACGTGTTCTCCAACTCGAACATCAACGTCGTCAATGGCGCGCTGAACACCAACGCCTCGACCTGGGCCCGGACGACTTGCACAGGAACGATCCAGAGCACTCCGGCGCCGTCCTGCAACTACGGCAGTACGCCGAACGTCCTCGGCGACGACCCCAACTACCCGCCCTCGGCAACGGAACCGCCGGTGCACCGCAACCTGCCGGCCTGTACGACGCCCAACTCGGTGGTGACCTTCCTCCCCGGTACCTACGACGACGTGTACGGGCTGAACGACATGATGAAGGGCAACAGCGCCTGCAAGAACAGCACCTGGTGGTTCAAGCCGGGGGTGTACTACTTCGACTTCCGCAACAACGGGGTAAACGCCAACCCGCTGCTGACGGCTGGACCTGACGGCAACACCTGGTCGGTCAACGACGGCTACCTGGTCGCCGGTACGCCGGTCAACGCGGCGGGCGCGATCATCGCCAGCCCGCCGGTACCGGCGTTGATCCCGGGGTCCTGCGACAACCCGATCAAGAACGCGAGCGCGGTCGGCGTGCAGTTCATCTTCGGTGGGGACAGCCGCTTCGCGATCAAGGCCGGTCAGGCCGAGATCTGCGGAACCTACCGGGTGGACAGGTCCCCGGTCGCGATCTACGGCCTCAAGTCCGGAACCGATACGACGACGGCCTGGACCGGTGATGGCAACTCCTTGAAACTCACCGGCGTGACGGCTGCGGGTGAGTTCACCAATGCGACGACCGCAAGCCTCGCAACGGCCGGCGGCACCCCGATCGCGTCCTGGAACAGCACGAAGAAGAACGACTCGACCGTCCTCAGAGTGCAGGGCTTCGCGCCGACCGAGGCGATTCCTGTGGGGTCGGTGCTGACGTCCGCCGAGGTCAAGATCCTGCACCGGCATACCGACATCACGGCGGCCGACTCCTTCGACGTCTCCTTGACCACCGGAGGCGGCCCGGCCCTGACCGGGTCGACTTCAGGCCAGCTCGGCAGCACGATCCTGAAGGTCGACACGATCCCGCTCGACACAGCGCGGACCGGAGCGCTCGCCAAGGCTGTGAACGCCGGGACCTACAGCGGCTCGACCATCGAGCTCAAGACAAATCTCGTCAACAGTCCCAAGGCTGACACTGAATACATCGACTCGATCCAGCTCGACCTCACCTTCGTCCCGCCGGCGTTCCGTGCAGGCAGCGGCTGTGTCACCAGCGGCCCCTACACCGGCGGCGGCGAGGACGGCGCCAACTGCTCCCTGGTCACGGCGGTCAACAACTCCGGCAACCAGTTCTACGTCCAGGGCACGACGTACGCGCCGAAGGCCGCGCTCGACATCACGCTCAACAACGCGGCCGAGCAGGTCTTCCGGTTCGGCGTCATCGCCCGCTCCCTGTGGGTCAAGGAGACGGGCAGCTTCGCGTACACAGGTGTGGTGATCGAGGTCCCGGACGACTCGCCGGGATTCGTCTTCAGCATGTACCTGTCCGTCTATATCTGCCCCAAGGCAGCGACCTGTGCCCCGGCCGGCTCGCCCGTACTGCGGGCCAAGGTGGCACTGGTCGACAGCGACCCCACCACCCCGCAAGCAGGAGCCCGCCAAGTAACAATCCTGAGCTGGTCCCGCCCGGGCTAGGTCTGGCCACCCCTTGGGCACCGGGTCACACGATCGGCAAGACAAACGGTTGAAAGCACCCCCGCCAACACCGTAACAAGTGCTGTACGTTCAACGATCAAGGTTACAGAAGGTAGTTTTCATCGTCATTTGTCACGGAACGTAATATCAGCGGGGGGACCGCATGACAGATTCGATTGGTGTGGCCGTCATCGACGGACACACGCTAACGAGGTACGGCCTGGTGAGCCTGGTGAGCTCGGCCGCTGACATCCGGATCGTGGGGGAGTGCGGTTGCGCCGCGGAGGCCGCCGCCGTCGTGGCGGCAGCCGCACCCGACGTGGTCGTGCTCGACGTCGCGCTCCCGGACGGCGACGGGCTGCGGGTCGCCCGCGAGTTCCGGGACCGCTATCCGGACCTCGGCATCGTCCTGCTCACGTCCGCCACCGAAGACGATGTCCTCTTCCGCGCCCTGGAGACAGGCGTGTCCGCGTTCGTCTGCAAGACGGCGCCCAACGCGGAAGTACTCGCCGCGATCCGGCACGCCGCGGTAGCGGCCGCGTCCTTCACGGCCACAGGCCTTGCGCTGGCCCTGGGCCGGCGGGCAACAGTGGCGACCGGGCTCGTGCTCAGCCCGCGCGAGCGAGAGGTGCTGTCGCTGTTGGTGGACGGATTGTCGGTGCCGACCATCGCCAAGTCGATGTACGTCAGTCACTCGACAGCCAAGACCTACGTTGCGCGGCTCTACGAGAAGCTCGGCGCCTGCAACCGCGCCCAAGCCATCATGGGCGCCCTACGCCTCGGCCTGATCGAGCAGAGCCTCTCGGTGCCTGCCTAGCCGTCGCACCCTGACACCTGTCGGCCGATCGGCTGACAGGTGTCAGCTGAGTGGTCAAGAACGTCGGGCGTTCGCCCGCTGTGACGCGGGCCTTGCAGAGACGAGTGTTTGTCGCGGCAGCAACCGGCATCTGGGGGATCAGCGTCGGCTTCGTGCACTGGATCCAGGGGTCGGATCTGCAGTGCTCCGGTCGATCCGCCGCGTGCGGCCGCGCCTGGAAGACCCTGTCTCCGTCGCCTGCCGGAGCATCTGCAAAGGAAGCACCATGGAACACCGCCTTCGGGCCACCGTCCTGGCCGCCCGAACCGTCCACCGCGCCTCGAACCAGCAACCAGCCCGCCGAGTCCACGCGCACAAGAGCGAGTCCGGCTTCACCCTGATCGAACTGCTGATCGTGATCGTGATCCTCGGCGTGCTGTCCGGCATCGTCGTGTTCGCCGTCAGCGGTATTCAGGATCGTGGCAACGTTGCCGCATGTAAGACCGACAAGAAGACCGTGCAGGTCGCCGTCGAGGCGTTCTACGCCAAGAACGGCACCTACCCGCCGGCCGGAGACGCAGGCTGGCTCGCCCTCACCGTCGGCATCGACCAGCTCCTCCGCGACCGCCCCGTCGGTACCGGCTACACGATCACCCTCGGCGTCAACGGCCTGGTCACCGCGACCGGCGCCTGTACCTGATCGATTCCCGCCCCTCCCCGCGCCCCTCACGGCGCGGCAGCGGGTGGACCGGCTCGGAGGAGTGCCGGTCCACCCGTTGAGCGGGGCTCAACGGGTGGAAGGGTTTCGATGAAAGTTCCCGTGCCTGGCGGCAGGGTGGACCTGTTGCTCGAAGAACTCTGGAACGCCGGCGGCACCGACCTGCTCCTGACAGTGGGGATGGCGCCGCAGTTGCGCGTTCACGGCGTACTGCGGCCCGTCGCCGACCGTACGCCGCTGACCAGGATCGACACCGACAACCTGCTCGCCGAGATGCTCAACCCGCACCGGTCGAACGTCTGGCAGACCACCTACGAGCACGACTTCTCGTTCTCGTGGCGGCAGAACGCCCGGATCCGCGCGAACGCCTTCACCCAGCGCGGCGACACCGCCCTCGCGCTGCGGATCATCCCGCGCAGCATCCCGGCCATGTCGGAGCTCGGCCTGCCCGAGGTGATCACCAAGTTCGCGCAGCTGCACCAGGGCCTCGTCCTGGTCACCGGCCCGACCGGTTCGGGCAAGTCGACCACGCTCGCCTCGGTGATCCACCAGATCAACACCGACCGGGCCTGTCACATCATCACCATCGAGGACCCGATCGAGTACGTGCACGAGCATCGCCGCTCGGCGGTCAATCAGCGCGAAGTGGGGAGTGACACGGCATCGTTCCCAGACGCGCTCCGGGCGGCGTTGCGGGAGGACCCGGATGTCTTGCTGGTCGGCGAAATGCGCGACCTGGAGTCGATCCGGTTCGCGCTGACGATCGCCGAGACCGGCCACCTCGTTTTCGCCACCCTGCACACCAACGACACCGCACAGTCGCTGGCCCGGATCATCGACGTCTTCCCAGCCGAGCAACAGGCCCAGGTCCGGGTCCAGCTCAGCGCGGCGCTCAGCGGTGTCGTCTACCAGCGACTCGTACCGCGGACCGGCGGTGGCATGGTCGCCGCCTTCGAGGTGATGGTCGCCAACGCCGGCATCCGCAACCTGATCAAGGAAGGCAAGACGCACCAACTGCGCAACGCGCTGGTGACCGGGCGCCGCGAAGGCATGATCACGCTCGAGCAGTCGCTGTCGTCGCTGCTCCAGGCCGGCGAGATCTCGTACGCCGATGCCGTCTCGCGCTGCTCCCATCCGAAGGAACTCGAAGTCAGACCGAGGACAGGAGCGGGTAGCAGACCTTGACGTCCTCCCCGTCCTGAAGGGCGGGGATTCCAACTACTACGTGGAGGTAGCGAGTTGAGGTTCACGCTTCAGCGAGACCCGTACCGGCGTCTCTCGGCGTGCGCTGACGGCCCGTCCGGCCGCGATGTTCACTGCCGCGTTCACATCCGCGTTAGCCCGATGCCCGCAGGCTACGCACCGGAACACCGCTTGGTTCTCGCGGTTGTCCGGTGTGCAATGCCCGCAGACGCTACAGGTCTGCGACGTGTACGCGGCCTTCACCTTCTCGACCCGCCCAGCCGCCTTGTGCTCCAGCCGGGTCACCAGGTCGCCCCAGGCGTTGGCCAGGATGCCGCGGTTGAGTCCGGCTTTGGCGCGGCGACGGTTCGGCAAGTACCTGCCTGGTTGTTCGGGATCGGGTTTGGGTTTGGGCCGCCTGGTCATCTGGGCAATGCGCAGGTCTTCCACCCGGATGACGTCGAACCGCCGTGCAAGGTCGGTGCTGGTCTTCTCCACCCAGTCCTTGCGGCGGTCACCGGAGCGGGCATACAGCTTCGCGATCGCAGCCTTCACCCGCCGGCGGCGGTTGGAGCCGCGGCGGCAGCGGGCCAGGCGACGTTGCAGGTGCTTCAGCCGTTCCTGCTCGCGGTCCGACAGACCCGGACAGGTCAGGAGTTCACCGGTGGACAGGGCCGCCGACACCGTCACGCCCCGGTCCACACCGACCACCTCACCCGTACCCGGCGCGGGGATCGGCTCCGGGACGACGGCGAACGCGAGATGCCAGCGACCCACCCGGTCACGGGTGACCCGGTACGACTTCGCTACCGGAACGGCACGCGACAGCCGCAACCGCACCCAGCCGACCTTCGGCACGTTCACCGCGGCCCACTTCCGATTCAGCTTCAGCACCCGGGACGCCTGACTACCGACGATGCGGAACCCCTCATGCAGCCCGGCTTTGCGCCACCTCGGCCGCCGGTGAGTCCCTGCGTAGAAGTTCCTGACGGCCTGGTCGAAGTCTCGCAGCGCCTGCTGTTGCACGGTCTGCGACCCGGCCCGCAGCCAGCCAAACACGGCCCGCGCCTCGGTCAGCTGCTTCGCCTGCTTGACGTAGCCAGGCGACGCGCCGTTGTCGCGGGTCCACATCGACCACTGCTCAAGAGCAAGGTTCCACACATACCGGGCATGCCCGCAGTGCCCCAGCAGCGCGGCTTGCTGCGTTTGAGTCGGGTACATCCGGAACCGGGACATGCCATTGATCCAATCAGCCGGGACCGACAGTCCCCGATCTCCGAAGGGAGGGGGTCGCGGTTACTCTCCGCCCTGAAGGACGGGGAATCCCCGCGACCAATCCGATGAAACATCGCGGACGGGGGACCGCGCCCCAGGCGCAGCAGGCCGCATCCGACCCACTGGAACACAATGCGCTGGCCGGTGTCGCTGAGCGCGTGAAGGCGTTCCAGGCAAGGCATCTGACGCCGGACGACGTCGCCGTCGAGAACGAGGACGCGCCGGTCGTCCAGGTCGTCCAGCTGATCATCACCCAGGGCCTGCGCGACCGCGCCTCGGACATCCACCTCGAACCGCACGGCAAGGTGGTGCGGGTCCGGTACCGCGTCGACGGCGCGCTGCGCGAGCAGATCGAGTTGCCGGGCGCGATCGGGCCGGCCGTGGTCAGCCGGATCAAGGTGCTCGCCGACCTGAACATCATCGAGCGCCGCCGCTCCCAGGACGGCCAGATCCGGATGCGGATCGAAGGCCGCGAGGTCGACATCCGCGTCTCCACGGTGGCGGTGGTCGGCGGTGAGAAGGTCGTCCTGCGGCTGCTCGACAAGAGCCGCCCGCTGTTCCGGCTGGAGCAGCTGGGGATGGCCCCGGAGCTGGCCGAGCGGTACGCCGCGCTGCTGCGTACGCCGTACGGGATGGTCATCTGCGCGGGGCCGACGGGGAGTGGCAAGACAACGACGCTGTACGGGTCGCTGAGCGAGATCGACAGTCCGGAGCGCAACATCATGACGATCGAGGATCCGGTCGAGTACTCGTATGCCTCGATCAACCAGATCCAGATCAACGAGGCCGCCGGGATCACCTTCGCCACCGGGCTGAAGTCGATCCTGCGCCAGGACCCCGACGTGATCCTGGTCGGCGAGATGCGGGACGCCGAGACGGCCCGGATCGCGGTCCAGTCCGCGCTGACCGGGCACTTCGTGCTGTCGTCGGTGCACGCCACCGACACCGCGACCGCGCTGCATCGCCTGCTGGACATGGGGATCGAGACCTTCCTGGTCGCCTCCTCGGTGAGCGCGGTGATCTCGCAACGGCTGATCCGCCGGATCTGCCTCAACTGCCGCGAGTACTACGAACCGCCCGCGCCCGAGGTCGCGTTTCTCCGCAGTACCGGGGCAGCGGTGCCGTTGGGCGGACTCATCCGCGGCGCCGGCTGCGACCAGTGCGCGCAGACCGGGTACCTCGAGCGGACCGGCGTGTACGAGCTGATGCCGGTCAGTGACACGATCCGTGAACTGGTGGTGGACCGCGCGCCGCTCGCCGAGATCCGCAAGACCGCTTGCTACGAAGGGATGCGGACCCTGCAGGAGGAAGGCGCGCGACTGGTCCAGGCCGGCGTCACGACGGTCGCCGAAGTCGTCCGCTCGATCTATACGGTGGGGATGCAATGACCCGGTACGCCTATGTCGCGGTGGAGCCCGGCGGCAAGACCAAGCGCGGGACGACTCGCGCCGACACGCGTGAGGACGCCGAGCTGGCACTGGCCGAACGCGAGCTGCGCAACATCCGGCTGACCGAGAAGCCGGGCCTGCTGAAACTGGAAATCACCGCTCGAAGGGTGAAGCGGGAAGAGGTGATGCACCTGACCAGGCAGCTGGGCGCCTTTGTCCAGGCCGGCATGCCGCTGACCGAATCCGTCCACACTCTCGGCCGGGAGTCGGAGAACATGACCGTGCGCCGGATGATGTACGAGGTCGAGGACGGCCTGCGGGACGGCGAGAAGCTTTCTGACTGCTTCGACCGGCATCCGCGGATCTTCCCGGAGTTCTACCGCGGCATCCTGCGGTCGGCCGAGCTGAGCGGTCGCCTCGACACCGTGCTGGCGCAGCTCGCCCGGTACCTCGAACGCGATCTGGAGGCCCGGCGCCGGATCAAGCAGGCCCTCATCTACCCGGCTGTCGTCGCGGGGATGTCGCTGGTGACGATGGTCGTGCTGGCCGGGTTCGTGCTGCCGCGGTTCAAGGAGTTCTTCGACAGCCTGGGCGCTGAGTTGCCGCTGCCGACCCGGATTCTGCTGGGGATCACGGATTTCCTCACGCAGTGGTGGTGGGCGCTGATGATCGCTGCCGGGCTGGTGATCCTGGTGCTGGTCTATCTGCTCAGTACGACGCCGGGCCGCTATCTGCGCGATCGGTTGTTCCTGGCGCTGCCTGTGATCGGCGGGACGGTTCGCTTCGCCTTGGTGGAACGCTTCTGCCGCATCCTCTCCTCGATGGTTGCCGCGGGCGTCCAACTGCCGCAGGCATTGCGGATTGCCACCGGGTCACTGCCCAATCGCGTCTTCCGGCGCGCGCTCGGCGGTGTGATGGCGTCGATGCTCGCGGGAGAAGGGCTCGCAAGGCCGCTTGCTGCGACTGGGCTATTCCCCGGCACAGCCGCGCAGATGCTGCGGGTTGGGGAGGAGACCGGGACGCTGGATCGGCAGCTCGAGGTGACGGCGCAGTACTACGAAGGCGAACTCGACTACAAGCTGAAGAAGCTGATCGGGTTGTTCGAGCCGGCGGTGATCATCGTGATGGGTGCTGTGGTCGGGTTTGTCGCGATCGCTTTGGTGTCGGCGATGTACGGGGTGTTCCGGCAGGTGCAGGGCTGATGCGCGGGCACGGGGATCGCGGGGAGAGTCTGCTGGAGTTGGTTGTCGCCATCGCCCTGATGGGGGTGGCGATCGTGGCGGTGATGTCCGGGCTGACCACGACCGTGCTGCTGTCCGACGTCCAGCGCAAGCAGGCGACGGCCGGCACGGTGGTGCGCAACTACGCGTCGGCGCTTCAGCAATTTGTTGCTAGCGGCCACTATGTCGCCTGCGCGAATGCCGGCTCGTACGTCGTACCGGGGTTCGCGCCGCCCGCGGGGTTCACTGCGCGGATCGTCTCCGGATCCGTGCGGTACTGGACCGGGGTGTTGTGGTTGCCGCTGTGCCTGCCGGATCGTGGCCTGCAGAAGCTGCGGATATCGGTGGAGAGCGCGGACGGCCGGGCTTCGGAGTACCTGGACGTCGTACTCCGGAAGCCTTGTGGCGTGGAGGACCCGCCGTGCACCTGAAGCGCTCGGAGCGAGGCTTCACCCTGATCGAGGTGCTGATCACGATGACCTTGATGGGGGTGGTGTCGCTCGCGCTGTCCGGCCTTGTCATCACCGCACTCAAACAGATGAGTGCGACGTCGGACCGGCTCGATCTGTCCCAGGACGAGCAACTCGGCGCGGTCTATTTCGCCCGGGACGTTGCGGCCGTCGGATTGCGGGACTACGGTGCGGCGATCGGCGGGGGATCCCTGCCGTTCAAGCCGTCGATCCAGCTGGGCGCGGCCGATGACTCTGGCGGCACGACCTGCGGCCCGCTTCCCGATTCTGTCCTGCGCCTGCTCTCGGACGACTGGGATCTCACCGCCGCTCCGCCAGCACGCCGTACCGCCGTCGTCGCGTACTACCTCAAGCCCGTCGACAGGGTGTTCGAGCTGCACCGAGCGAGGTGTGTCGGCTCGAGTACTCCGTCGTCGGATGTCCGGCTGTCCGAGAACGTCAAACCCGGGAGCGTGTCCGTGAGCTGCTCGACACCGTGTACTGCGGTCGTCGCGCCGCTGTCGGTGACGCTGCGGTACATGGCGACCAAGCCGTCCAGCGGTGACCATGAGGTCGTGCTGACCGGCCTGCGGAGGCAGTCATGAGGAGGCGCGACGAGCGCGGATCGTCTCTGCTGATGGTGCTGGTGGTGATCACTGTCGTGGCGTTGGCGCTGTCCGCGTTGCTGACGAGGTCGGATGCGGCGCAGAAGGTGACTGCCTCACTGCGGCAGGAGGCAGCCGCGGCGTCCACGGCTGATGGGGCGATGCAGGCGGCGATCAACAACCTGCGCAACAGCAGCTACAACGGCGAACCGGGGCAACGCTGCTTCGGCCTGTCGGACACGCTGTCCCTGCTCGCCTTCGACGGGCTGAGCCCGGTCGCGGTGAAGTGCCAGCCGGACCCTAAGCAGGTCGTGGTCCAGTGCTCGGGTGACACTGACTGCAACCGTCCGGAGAACGCCATCCTCGCGCTCAGCACGATCCCGGGCGAGGCGGGCATCTCTGTGTCGCAGCCGGCCGATGCGACCTTCCGCGTGCACGGCAAGGTCTTCTCCAACTCCAGCATCGACCTCACCGCAGGCAGTCTCTCGGCCAGCGAGAGCCTCTCCGCCCGCGGCATCTGCTCAGTCGGCGTTCTGGCTCCTCTCTGCGGCCTGGCGGTCGCGCCTCAGTCCGCTCCTGCCTATCAGCCGGCGGTAGGTACCGTCCCGGCCCACCGCTCCCTACCGGCCTGTACTACGCCCAACTCGGTCGTCAGCTTCATCCCCGGCTACTACGACGACGCCGAGGGCTTGTCCACGATGATGAGCGGCACCAGCCCTTGCCGCCACAGCACTTGGTGGTTCAAGCCGGGGGTGTACTACTTCGACTTCCACAACACGTCGAACCCGCTGTTGTCCGGCGACAACACCTGGACCGTCAACAGCGGCACCCTGGTCGCAGGGACTCCAGCGGGTGGCTCTTGCGTCAGCCCGATGGCCGGCACCGCGCCTGGCGTGCAGTTCATCTTCGGCGGCTCCAGCCGTCTAGCGGTTGAAGGTGGACAGGCGGAGATCTGCGGCACCTACTCGGCCAGCAAGCCGCCTGTAGCCGTCCACGGGCTCACCATTGGGTCGGAGACCTCTACTGGTGAGGTGCTGCGGCCGACGGCGGTCTCACTGCTCAGCAAGTTCGGTCTGTCGGCAACACCTAGTCGCCTCAGCACAGTGGATGGCGTTGCTGCGACCTGGAAGAGCACCACGGCTAACGACACCGCCGGCCTGACCCTGAACGGCTACAACCAAGCAGGCACGATCCCTGTCGGCTCCGTGCTCGAATCGGCCGAGTTGCAGATCACCCACCGCCATAGCGACCCGCTCACCACCGACAAGCTCGACCTCTCGCTGGACGTCGGCCCGGGGGCGCCCCTTGCCGTCACGGCTACCGGGAGGCCAGGCGGATCGGAGTACGGGGTGACAACGATTCCACTGGACGCCTCCCGGACTGGCTCGCTGGCCAGAGCCCTGTACGGCGGTGCGTTCACCGGCGCGACGATCTCGCTCACCGCCGGTCTCACTGCCACGGGCGACACCGAAGACATCGATGCCATTCGGCTGGAACTCAGGTATCGCGAACCAGCCTTCCGCGCCGGCAGTGGTTGCGTCGTCGAAGGCCCCTATCCAACCAGCGGTTGTGCCCTGATCTCGGGCAACGTGCATGTCGACGGCACCGTTTCCGCCCCTGAAGCCGCGTTGGATCTCAGCATCGCGGGCGGCAGCCGCCCGCTCGTGAAAGCCGGTGTGGTGATTCGTGCTTTGCGAGTTTCGATAACGGGCAGTCTCTCTGGTGTGGCGATCGACCTGCCGGACGTTTCACCGGGATTCACCTTCGGACTGCACTTGTCCGTCTACCTGTGTCCGGGCGCGCTCGTCTGCCTGCCCAGTGGCCGCCCGGCACTGCAGGCCAAGATCGGCCTCGTCGACGCCGACCCGTCCTCGCCTGATCCGGGTCGGCGAAAAGTCACCGTGCTGGGTTGGTGGCGTCCTGGCTGATGGGGGTTCGAGCGCGGTCGTGGTGCACTTCGGGTGGGGGACAGTGATGAGTGAGCAGATCAAGGTTGTCGTCGTGGACGGCCATACGCTGGTGCGGTTCGGCCTGACCGGACTGGTCGGACAGGAACCGGACCTGGAGATCGTCGGCGAGACAGCATTCGGCGGTGAGGCAGTGGGGATGGTGGCGACCACTCAACCCGACGTACTGGTCTTGGACGTCGCCCTGCCCGACCTAGACGGTCTACAGGTCGCCCGCGGGCTCCGCGACCGGTACGCCGAGCTCGGGATCGTCCTGCTGGCGTCGGATGGTCAGGATGACATCCTCTTCCAAGCGCTCGATTCAGGCGTCTCTGCCTTTGTCACCAACACAGCGCCGACCGAAGAGGTGCTCGCGGCGATCCGGCATGCGGCAGTAGCGGCCACTAGCTTCACTGCAACCGGCCTGGCTCCTGCGATGGCCAGACGTGATCAGCCACCTGCCCAGCCGCTGTTGAGTCCACGGGAGGCCGAGGTGCTCTCGCTACTGGGCCAGGGGCTCTCAGTACGCGCGATCTCCACCGCCTTGTGCGTCAGCCTCTCCACAGCAAAGACCTACGTGGCACGCCTCTACGAGAAGCTCGGCGCCTCGAACCGCGCCCAGGCGATCATGACGGCGCTCAAGCTCGGCCTACTCGAGTCGTCCTAGCCCTCGGAGAGCTAGTCTCTCCAAGGAACTGCTACCGAGTTTTGGGAGAGCCCTGTCAGTGAACGACCGTCGCGTCGTAGTACTGGTCGTCCCGGCCGCCGGCACCTGGGCCCCACCCGGCCGCACCCCCGACGCCTGGCGTCTGGCACTAGCCGAGGACACATACGAAGTACTGGCCTCCCTAGACCGAGTAGAAGTAGCAGTAGCCGTCACCGGCGGAGACAAGGCAGCCCTATCCCAAATAGCCGCCCTAACCTGGCCCGAGACTCCCGTGTACTCCGTCGACTCGCCGCGCCCCGTGCTCGACGCAATAGAGCAGGCCGGCCCCGCTGCCGCCGTAGTAGCTGTCAGCTACGACGTACCAGACCTCCCCGGCCTCCTGATCGGCAAGCTGTTCCGCGCCCTCGGCTCAGCCGACCTGGCAGTGACTCCAGCAGAGGACGGCTCACTAGCCGCCATCGGCGTAAGCCTGCCCCTCGCCACCTGGATCACCAACGCCGCACCAACCTTCGACACCCCGCTGGCAGACCTAGAGCAGCTCAAACCCCGCCGCCACGCAATCGCCACCGGCCCCGGCTGGCACCGCCTCCGCTCCGCCGCCGACCTGGCCCGCCTGGACCCAGGCCTTGAAGGCTGGGACGCCACCCGATCACTACTTCGGGGTGCCTGAGCCGTCACCTTCTGCGCGCTGGCTCGTTTCACCAGGCAGCGGGGACATGGGGGAATTTAGTCACGGGGACCTCAGTGGCCGTCGTCGCAACCGATCTGCCGGTGCCGTTCAGGGGCGGTGCTACCGACAGCCCGGTGAAGGGGGGAGCGACGACGGCCCACCGACCCAAGCCACGATCAAGTGGCCGGTCGGAATGCCCGCCTCACCAGCTCCTCGACACTGTGATCGACCCCGTCCGGAAGCGCTTCGACCCCGAACCAGGCCAGATCGTGCGACTCCTCACTAACCACATGTTCAGTCCCCGCCGCAGCCGTCACCCGGAACTGAACATCTAGGTGAAAAGCACCTTTGCACCCACCGGCGGTGAGCTCATGCCGCGACAGCTGCAGCGGTTCCAGATCGATCTCAAGACCCGCCAGACCAGACTCCTCGGTCGCCTCACGCAGCGCCGCCCCAGCCAACGTCGTGTCGCCCATCTCACAGTGCCCGCCAACCTGTAGCCACCGATTCACAACGGCATGCAGCGTCAGCAGCACCCTGGGCGCGGCAGGATCCACGACCAGGGCACTCGCCGTCAGATGCTCCGGCCGGCTGCTCCGCCACATCCCGTCCTCGTGCCCGGCGAGGTACTTCAGGTAGTACTCACGCAGCTCGGCCTGCTCGGCGTCCGGCGGTTCCCAGCTGGTGAGTACGGCGGTGGCGTCAGCGTGCAGCGTCACTTGTCGGCTGAGCCGTCGCCGGTGCCCTTGTCCCCGTCACCCTCATCAGTCAGGAAGTCGGTGATGTCGATGTCAGCCAGCTCACCAGCGTGCTGCGCGAAGCCGATCGGGTCGTCGAGATCAGCAGCGCTCGGCAGCAGATCCGGGTGCGACCACAACTCGTCGCGCCCATCGACCCCACGGGCATCCCGTACTGCGGCCCACAGGTTCGCCGCGTCCCGCAGTCGCCGGGGGCGGAGCTGCAGCCCGACCAGAGTGGCGAAGGTCTGCTCCGCCGGACCCCCGGCCGCGCGGCGACGCCGTACGGTCTCGGCGAGCTGTACTGCGGCCGGCATCCGGTCCTTGGTCGCCTCGCGGACGACGTCGTCGACCCAGCCCTCGACCAGCGCGAGCGCTGTCTCCAGCCGGACCAGTGCTGCCTTCTGCGCCTCAGAGTCCTCCGGCTCGAACAGGCCACCCGCCAGGGCTTCCTGCATCGCCTCCGGGTTCTGCATGTCGATGTCGGCCATCGCGCGCTCGATCTTGCCGCTGTCGACCTCGATCCCCGAGGCGTAGTCGGCGACGGCGGCGAACAGGTGCTGCCGCAGCCACGGCACCCCGGCGAACAGCCGCTGGTGCGCGCACTCGCGCAGCGCGAGGTACAGCCGGACGTCCTCGTCGGTGAGGCCCAGACCCTCGGCGAACTTCGCCACGTTGTCCGGTACCAGTACCGCCTGGCCGGCCGGGCCGAGCGGCAGACCGATGTCGGAGGCGCTCACCACCTCGCCGGCGAGCTCACCCAGCGCCTGACCGACCTGGGCGCCGAAGATCGAGCCGCCGAGCTGGCGGAGCATGCCTGCCATCGGGCCGGCCAACTGCTGCGCCTCGGCCGGCAGCGCGCCGCCCATCGCGCCTGCGACGTGCTCGGCGACGGGGTCGACGACTGTCTGCCAGACCGGCAGGGTGTTCTCCACCCACTCGGCCCGGCTCCAGGCCGCGGACGTGGCTGAGGCCTCAGGCAGTGTGGTCGCGAGGTCGAGCCAGTGCTCGGCCAGCCGCACCGCGTCGGCGACACGCTCGTTGTCGGTCGGCGTGACCGAGCGGTCCCCGGCAGCGGAGACGGTCTTGCGTGCGATGTCCTTGGCGAGTTCCCAGTTCACTGGCTTGCCGTCGCCCGAACCGCTGAGCAGCTGCTGGACCTGCGCGAAGATCGCGTTCAGGTCTACGCCACCAGGGCCGGCCGCACCGGAGAACTGCTGGAACATGGCCTCGAACGGAGTTCCCTTGAACGGGTTGTCCGGTTCGTCGCTCATCGGAGTGGGCCTTCCTGTGCAGTGGGGCGTACTACTCCAACGTACTGGCTGCCCGGCTCCGTTCCTCCACAGGCGAACGCATTACGGTAGTACTGCGGGCTTCGCGCCCTTGGCGCAACCATGTAGACAGTATGGTGCGCGCAGAGAGTAAGGGACCGATCATGACTGAGGCGATCAGGCTGCTGGACATTCGCGACTCCGCGCTGTCCAGCGACGAGGTGCTGGCCGCGATCGCCGATCCGAGCGCGGGCGGTACGGCGCTGTTCATCGGCACCGTCCGTAACCACGATCACGAGCGCCCGGTCGACGAACTGCGCTACGAGGCGCACCCGGAAGCGCTGAAACACCTCCGCGCGGTCGCCGAGCGGGTCTGCGAGAACCCCGCCGTGACCGCTCTGGCGGCGGTGCATCGCACCGGCGTACTGGCCATCGGCGACGCCGCCGTGATCGTCGCGGTGGCCGCCGCGCACCGCGATGTCGCCTTCGCCGCCTGCCGTCAGCTGATCGACGACCTCAAGGCGGAGGTTCCGATTTGGAAACACCAGCACTTCACCGACGGTGCGAGCGAGTGGGTAGGCGCTTGTTGACCCGTACGCTGGGCGCATGAAGGTGGCCGGATGAAGGTCTTGGCGTGGCTGGCGTTCCCGCTGGTCGCCACCGCCCTGGCGATGTGCTGGGCGGCTTGGCGTGGGCGGAGTCGCGGTCCCCGCCGGTCCGGTGGCGCCTTCGCGTCGGTGGAGGACTTCCGCCGCTTCAACGAGGCGATGGCCGCACCCGGTCCCAGCGCCACCCCTGAGCCGCGCCGCGGGCTGCGCGGTCTCTTCCGGAAACTCAAGATCGCAGGGCAGGGTTCGTGACACGTCGTACCGCCACGCTGGTCACCTCGATCGTCGTGCTGATCCTCACGCTCGGACTGGTCACCGTCTTCCCGGTGCCGTTCGTCTCCTTCAGCCCGGGCCCGGTGAAGAACACCCTGGGCGAGTCGAAGGGCAAGCCGGTCATCGAGATCGCCGGTCACCCGACCTTCCCGACCACGGGCGAGCTCGACCTGACCACCGTGTCGGTCACCTCGCCGGACCGTGAGCTGACCCTGCCGCAGGCGATGCGCAACTGGCTCGACCCGCACCACGACCTGTTCCCGCGCGACATCATCTACCCGCCGGAGCAGAGCGCCGACGAGGTGGAGCAGCAGAACACCGCCGAGATGACCGGTTCGCAGGACAGCGCCGTGGCGGCCGCGCTGCAAGAGGCGAAGGTGCCGTTCAAGCCGAAGGTCTCGACGGTGTCCAAGGGCAGCCCGGCCGACGGCAAGCTCAAGCCCGGCGACATCGTGCTGGAGGTCGACGGCACCACCCCCAGCCAGGTCCCGCAGGTCGGCGAGCTGGTCCGCAAGCACAAGGTCGGCGAGGACGTCAGCTTCCTGGTCAGCCGCGGCGGGACGCGGCAGACCGTCGTGGTGAAGACCGCCGCCACCCCCGGCGACACGGACCGGCCGATGGTCGGCATCACGATCGGCGTCGACTCGCAGGTCAAGGTGACCGTGAACCTCGGCCAGGACATCGGCGGCCCGAGCGCCGGGACCGCATTCGCGCTGGCCATCTACGACAAGCTGACCGATGGAGCGCTGCTCGCCGGCAAGCACGTAGCCGGTACCGGCACCATCGACGCACTCGGCCAGGTCGGCGCGATCGGCGGCATCCAGCAGAAGATCGCCGGCGCCAAGGAAGACGGCGCGACGGTCTTCCTGGTACCGGCGGCGAACTGCGACGCTGCCCTGCACGCCGGCGTGGACGGCATCCGCCTGGTGAAGATCACCACGCTGCACGAGGCGATCGGCGCACTCAAAGCACTGGCCAGTGGAACTGGAGACGTCCCGGCATGCACGAAGTAGGTCCTGACAACACAGCATCCGCCAACGCGCTCGGCCAGGCGGTGATCGAGATCGAGCGGCACGTCAGCAGCGCGGGCTGGGACCAGCCCGCGCAACTGTTCGCGCTGGTTCCGACCGACGAACTGCTCGCCGCCGAGCCGCGACTGGCCGCCGAGCTGGGTGCCGACGACGCATCCCAGCCGCTCACCCCGGTCGCCCAGGGCGAGCTGCCCGGCGGCATGGACGACGAGCACCTCGCTGACGCGCTGGCCCGGATCGAATGGCCGGACGGAGTGAGCGGCTGTGCCGTCGCGGTCGAGCGGATCGTGCTGCCGGCCACGGCCGAGTCCGGTGCCGATTCCGATGCCGAACTGGCCCGGCTGGCGGGCAGTGACCCGCGCCGGCACGAAGTACGGATGGTGGCCGCGGTCCTGCGTGACGGGGACCGGTTCGGTGCCGTCCGGCTACGCACCCACGACGAGGACAGCGCGGTACTCACCGGCGTCGACTTGGTCCCTACGCTCTGCCAAGTACTGTCATTGACATTCGAGCCTTCGACCGCGGGTGGTCCTGGCTCTGTGCAGGGCGGTACGAGTGACAACGAGGAGAAGCTGCCATGAGTGACGGCGTCTACGACATGCCGGAGGAGCCGAGGCGATCCAGGCGAACGCCCGGCCAGCGCCCGCGGGCTCTACTACCCACGATCGCCACCCTGATCGTGCTACTCATCTTGTTCAGCGTCTTCACCGACGTCTGGACCCAGCGGCTCTGGTACCGGTCGGTCGATCTCGGCTCGGTGTTCAGCACCGTGCTCGGTACCCGCGTGCTGTTGTTCGTGGTGGTCGGTCTGCTGATGGCCGGCGCCGTCGTGGCGAACGTGATCGTCGCCTACCGGACCCGACCGCGGGTCCCCCTCGCCCCGTCGCCGAGCCCCGGCTTCGAGCGGTACGGCGACCTGCTCCAGCAGCGCGGCAAGATCGCCATCGGAGTGCTGGCGGGCCTGATGCTGGTCTTCGGCGGCTCGGCCGCGTCGGGGGAGTGGAAGGTCTTCCTGGCCTGGCGGAACCGTACTTCGTTCGGCGTCACGGACAAGCACTTCAACATGGACATCTCGTTCTTCGTTTTCGAGTACCCCTGGCTGCGCGTACTGCTCGGCTTCGGCTACTCGATCGTCCTGCTGTCCCTGGTCGCCGCGATCGTCACCCACTACCTGTACGGCGGCTTCCGTCCGTCGGCGAAGGGGCAGAAGGCCTCCGGCGCCGCGCAGGTGCAGTTCTCGGTGCTGCTCGGCCTGCTGGTCCTGCTGAAGGCCTTCAGCTACTGGCTCGACCGCTACGGGCTGGCCACCTCTGACGCCAAACTCTTCACCGGTATCTCCTACACGGGAGACAACGCGATCTTGCCCAGCAAGGAGATCCTGGCTGTCATAGCCGTGCTCTGTGCCGTGCTCTTCTTCGCGAACGTGGTCCGCAAGACCTGGCTGCTGCCGGGCGTCGGCACCGTAGTACTGGTTCTGTCGGCCATCCTGCTCGGTGCGCTGTGGCCGGCTGCCCTTCAGCAGCTGCGGGTTCGCCCGAGCGAGCCGGTGAAGGAAGCGTCGTACATCACCAAGAACATCCAGGCGACTCGGATGGCCTACGGTCTGGAGACGACGAAGGTCATCAACTACGAGGCCGAGACGACGGCGAAGCCGGCCGAGCTGGCCAAGGATGCCGAGCTGCTGCCGGGCATCCGGCTGATCGACCCGAGTGTGGTCGGCCCGACCTTCGAGCAACTGCAGCAGGTCCGTGGCTTCTACTCGTTCCCGACCGATCTGGACGTCGACCGGTACAAGATCGGCAACCAGGTTCGCGACACGGTGATCGCGGTCCGCGAAGTCCAGGTCGACCGGCTGCCGGCCGGCCAGCGCAACTGGAACAACGACCACACCGTCTACACCCACGGTTACGGTGTGGTCGCCGCCAACGGCAACCAGCGCGCCTCGGACGGTACGCCGGTGTGGTCCTCCAAGGACCTGCCGCCGACCGGTGACCTGGGCGACTACGAGCCGCGGATCTACTTCGGCGAGCAGTCCCCGGACTACTCGATCGTCGGCGGTCCCAAGGGCAGCCCGGCGGTCGAGCTGGACACACCGGAGGGCAAGAACGGCGGCGACCCGACGCTGAACACCTACCAGGGCAAGGGCGGCGTACCGATCGGCTCGTTCGGGAACAGGTTGCTCTACGCCACCAAGTTCCGGGACGCGAACCTGCTGCTGTCCAGCCGGGTGAACACCGACTCCAAGATCCTCTACGACCGCAGCCCGCGCGAGCGGGTCGAGAAGGCCGCGCCGTGGCTGACCCCGGACGGCGACCCGTACCCGGCCGTCGTCGACGGCCAGGTCGTCTGGATCGTCGACGGCTACACCACGACGGCGAACTACCCGTACTCGCAGAAGGTCGCGCTCGACGACAGCACCCGGGACACCACCACCGGCCGCGGCACGGTCGCGCAGCAGCCGAGCGAGAAGATCAACTACATCCGCAACTCGGTCAAGGCCGTGGTGAACGCCTACAGCGGGGCGGTCGACCTGTACGCGTGGGACGAGAGCGACCCGCTGCTGAAGACCTGGATGAAGGCCTTCCCGGACACGGTCAAGCCGCGCTCGGAGATCTCGCCCGATCTGATGTCGCACCTGCGCTACCCCGAGGACATGTTCAAGGTGCAGCGCGACCTGCTGGCGAAGTACCACGTGGAGGACTCGACCACCTGGTACCAGAACAGCGACCTGTGGCGCGTGCCGGCCGACCCGACCGTCGGGCCGAACAGTGGTGGTTCTGACGCGCAGACGCTGGACCAGCCGCCGTTCTACCTGTCGCTGCGGATGCCGGGCCAGACCGAGTCGAAGTTCTCGCTGACCTCGGTCTACGTGCCGAACGCCCAGCGGGAGAACCTGACCGGCTTCCTGGCTGTCGATGCCGAGGCTTCGTCGCCGGACTACGGCCAGTTCAGGATCCTTCGATTGCCGGGTAACGTGCAGATCCCAGGTCCTGGCCAGGTGGCGAACAAGTTCCAGACCGACGAGGGCATCAGACAGGCGCTGCTGCCGATCAACCAGCCCAGCAGCGGCGCCAGAGCCCAGTTCGGCAACCTGCTGACGCTGCCGCTCGGCGGTGGCCTGATCTACGTGCAGCCGGTCTACTCGGTCCGCACCAGCGGGCCAGGTAGCTATCCGGTACTGCGGTACGTGCTGGTCGGATTTGGAGACCGGGTCGCCTACGGCACCACGTTGCAGGACGCCTTGGGGAAGGTGTTCAACACGAGCGTGGAAACCGAGGAGGAGCCTGGCAAGCCGACGCCGACACCGTCGAACCAGACGATCAAGCAGGCGCTCGCTGAGGCACAGGCGGCGTACACGGCGGCGACGGCGGCGCTGAGAGCCGGCAACCTGGCCGAGTACCAGGTGCAGGTCAACAAGATGAAGGCGGCGATCGACCGGGCTGCCACGGCCGGGGCGACGACACCGACGCCGACCCCGAACCCGACTCCGACGCCACCGGCGACTCCGCCGAGTTCACCAACCGGCTGACCTCGGCTGCTCTTCTGATCCGGGCGGCGACACCCTTGGGTGTCGCCGCCCGATCCTTTTCCACAGGACAGAAACTCGTCGCCGGGATCGGGAAGTTCCGGTGCATCTTCCCTGGTGAGAACCCCATCACCCGCGGCCATCGAGGCCGACAGCGCAGCTCGCGCTCATGCCGGGTGTTTCGCCTGAGGAGGCAGCTATGTCGTGTTCTTCGTCCTGGTCCCTGGTCCGGCCCGCCACCCGCCGTATCGTGATCGGCGGCGCGATCGCCGTACTTGCGGCACCGGCCGCACTGGGTGTCCTGACCGCGACCGCCGCGGCGGCAGGCCCCGTTCCATCGTCAGCGTCCGGTTCGCACCGGACGTCCCAATCGACCCAGCAGAGGGCGTGCACCTTGGACGGATTCGCCATCGACCACCTGCCTGGCGGCATCGGCTCGCCGAGCGACTTCGAGTACGAGTGGGAGGACGTCGTCTTCCACAGCCGGGTCTGGGAGACCGGGCCCGACCCGGAGGGGGCGACGAAGGTCGACCTGACCGTCAAGACGATCCGGGGCGAGAAGGTGATCGACCTCGAGACGCTGCGCACCTTCCTCACGGAGTACCACGAGAAGGATCCGGAGAGCTGGGAGCTGACGGCCGTCGACGTGGGCGGCTACGGCGGCTATCGCGCCGAGGACCAGGTGTTCTTCTTCGTCTCACCCGGCGTCGCCGCCGAGGTGTCGATCGATCGCACCCGATTCAGCGAGGAAGACCTGCTGGCGACGGCCGCCGGCTTCCATCCGGAGAACTCCGCCTGACCTGGCTAGTGCGCCGTGTCGGGAGTTGCGTTGCGCTACCGGCGCCCAGGCACGCACCTCGCGGCAGCGGAGAAACGGCCACGATGGAAAAGCATCGAGGCCGCTCCTCCGCCACCGCGAGGCACGCACCTGGACACCGCTATCGCTAACGCAACTCCCGACACGGCGCACTAGGGCCCACACCGCGCGTTGTGGTGTGGGCCCCTCCGGGTTGGCCTGCTCAGAGGATCGAGTTGGCGCTGACCGTGAAGCCGGTGTTGACGGGTGCTCCGGCGTTGGTGAAGCAGTTGACGTCACGCACGAACAGATCCGGACCCGAGCTGCTGTTGGTCCAGAACGTGTTGAGCCCGCAGAAGTTCGAGTTCGGCCCGTAGGCGGTCACCTGCACCGTGTTCTGGGTGAAGGCGATCCGCGGGAATGTGACCAGCGACAACCCGGGGCCGGCCGGCATGATCGTGTTCGCGCCGAGCCCGAGCGCCGAGTTGAGATTGGTGGTGGGCGGTCCGGCCGGCGGCTGGTTGAGGAAGTAGCCGTAGTACTTCGGCGGGATCGCGGCGCCGTACAGGGAGACCTTGTACTGGTAGGTGAGGGTGAAGCGGGTGTTCAGCAAGGCGCCGGCCGAGTTGAAGCAGAGCACCTTCACGTCCTGACCGGCGCCACTGGAAGACCAGCCCGAGACTTTGCAGCGAGCACCTGTTGCCGCGTTCACGGCCGTGGCTTGCAGGTTGCCGTCGAGACTTCCACCAGCCACCAGACCGGGGAACCTGACGTGCCACTGACCGACACCGGTCGGCGTCGAAGTGTTGGCGGCGCCGGCTGAGTTGTACTGGCTGACGAGTGCGCCGGACGCGGCGGAATCGACATACCCGTACAGACCTGGCGCGGGACCACCAGAGGCACGAACGAAGAAAGCGCTGAAGCTGGTCGGGTCGAGAACGCCGCCGACGCGATAGCAGCGGATGTTGACGATCTCGTTGGCGCCGGACTGGAACCAGCTTTCCGCCTGGCACCAGTGCGGTGCGCTGTTGATGGCCGTGACGTGCACGACCCCGTTAGGCGCGCCCTGTCCCGGGAACGTCACCCGGTACCGACCTGGCCCCAGCACCACCACGGTGGTGTTGGCCGGCCAGGTGCCGGTACCGATGGTGGCGCCCGAGGTTTGGTTCCACAGCACCCAGCCCTTGCGGTCGGGTACGGCGGCGTCCGCGGGCCGGACGATGGTGAGGAACGTCGCCAGCATCAACAGGCAGGCTGCGAGGCGGGCAGGCAAAGACAGTCGTGGCATCGGAATCCCCCCTTGAGAAACGATTACTGGGGAGATGCAAACATGCGCACTCAGCGATGGCAATAGCTCACAGTGATGCGTTGTATACAGAGCGTTTGATTGATCAGTGCCCGATCATCCGATGCAAACGATGGAATGTCTGCACGAATCCCAGCCGTGGCCACGCCCTGGAGGACTGCAGATTCGTCACCCGCCAATCCGTCACCACGGAGGTGTATCCGACCCCGGCCGCCCAGTTCAGCACCGCCTCACCCAAGGCGCGCCCGGCGCCAAGACCACGCGCCTCGGGGAACACTGCCGCATACCCGAGGAAGCCCGCGTTGTCCGGCCGCGCCAGCCCGCTGTGTGCACTGGACTTCTCGATCGAACAACCGACCGAGGACCCGATCACCTTTCCGTTGCGCTCGGCAACGAACGTGACGTAGTCCCGATCGTCGATCGACTCCTCCCAGTCGGCCAGCGCCTCCTCGAGAGTGGCGACCTCCCCGGAGCTGAACACCGGCGACAGCCCTTGATGCTGCGGCAACACCAGATCCAGCTCGGCCAGCACCTGGATATCGCCACGGTTCGCGGCCCGCACTGTCAGACCGGACCGTACAGGCAGGACCTCGGTCGGCACCGGGCGCACCGCATGCGCATGCTGCGACCCGAATCCCAACCGGAACCAGGCATCGAGCAACTCTGCATCATCGGGCACCAGCACGTACTGCGCTGTCTTCCCGTCCGCCACCCACTTGGTTGCTGCCACCCCGTAGAGATCCCGGATGCGCTCGGCCTGGCGAACAGCCTGCCCAGCCCGCTCGACCCAGACGTTGTCCCCCCACACCGGCGCCGGCTTAGGGGCCCCAAGCAAGTACCCGGTGACCTCACCACCCTCCACCAGCACCGCACCCGACGCGCCCTCGGTCTCCCAGGCAGCAGTCACCTCCACCTGTGCGAGCTGCGGATCCTCATACTCCGCCGGCAACATCGGATGCCGCACCCGATGCCGCACCTGCCGCTCAGCCAGCAACCGCCCCGCCGCCACCACATCAGCCGTCCCAAACGGCCGAATCTCCAAACCACCCATACCCGGACGCTACGCCGCCCACCCCACCCACGACACACCTTTTCCCCCTCGCCCCCCTCGATTTGGACTACAGCCCCACATCCCCTAAACTAAAGACACAACGACGCGGGGTGGAGCAGCTCGGTAGCTCGCTGGGCTCATAACCCAGAGGTCGCAGGTTCAAATCCTGCCCCCGCTACTTGAAAGGCCCTCTGACCAGGGGAAACCCTGGTCAGAGGGCCTTCGTCATTCGCTCTGGATCAGGTCGGCTACGGTCTAGCCTACGGTCTGGGAATCGCGTTACTGGTCCTCACTGGGCTGATCTGAGGTCACTCGCATACGGTTTACCGGCTCCATCGGTTTCCAGCATGCAGCCAGGTGGCCGAGCCTCAGTTAAGCCGAAGAGGTTCACTGCCCAGTACCAGAGGTACTGCAGGATCGGGGGTAGGGGTCAGGCGGTGCTTTCCGGGCAGCCGAATCACGGGGCCGTGGGCGTGACTAGATCAGCGAAAGCTGTTCGGTGTCGAGGAAGTCGAAGAACGACGTCTACGCGATGTGCGCGATCGATTCCCTCGGCATTGCGCCCATGCTCGGACGAGACACCCGGATCGAGTCCGTCGACGTCACGACCGGCCAGCCGATCACCGTCACCACCATCGGTGGGCGCACCACCTGGCAGCCCGCGACGGCGGTCGTGTTCATCGGCGCTGACGCCGGCGGCGGCCCGTCAGCCGACTGCTGCTGCGACTACCTCAACTTCTTCGCAGACCACGCCGCAGTGGAGGCCTGGACCAGCGCCCACCCCGGCATCCCCGGACAGATCCTCAACCAGCCCGAAGCCGAGCAACTCGCCACCCGCCTGTTCCAGCCACTCCTCGCGACCTGACGGCCGGTCGGGTCAAGGCAGGTGCCGATCGATCCGCCGCAGCAGCCGGCCAACGACCGGCAGTTCGTGCCAGCCTCGACCGACCACCCACTCACGCACACGTCGGACGGCGTCCCGGACCCGCGCGGCCCATGACGGTCGCAGCTTGTCCTCGCGCTGGGACGCGCGGCGCTGCAGGTACTTCGCGCACCCGATACAGACCCCGACCTCCGGATGAGCCCCCAGCCGCACCAGATCACGGTCCTCGAACTCGCCACCGCAGCACCAACACACCGGCGCCGACGGTTGGAACGTTTCCTCCGCAACGGTCATACGCCAATCATCACTCCCCGGGGGCTGTTCACTATTACACGGTCTTGTGTAATAGTGGGGTTATGAGTGAGCAGGCGGTGGGGTCCCGGCGGCCGGCGTTGGCGGCGCGGCCTTTGATCGGGGCGGCGGATGCGGCTGAGCTGGAGGGTGTGTTCAAGGTTCTGGCGAACGACACCAGGTTGCGGTTGCTGCACGCGTTGGTGCGGGACGAGGAACTGTCGGTCAGTCAGTTGGCCGAGGCCGCCGATCTGCGGCCGCAGGCCGTGTCGAACCAGCTTCAGCGGCTGGTCGACAAGGGCATCTTGGCGACCCGCCGCGACGGTAACCGGGTCTTCTACCGCATCGAGGACCGCTGCGTCGTAGGTCTGCTCGACCTCGCCTGGTGCCTGTCCGAATCCACCTGAGCCAGGCCTGACCGACTCACCGTTTCACCACACCAGCGACACCTGAGGAGTTCCGTCATGCCCATTTCCGAGATCCAGCATGCCGAAGTGGCTGATCTGATCGCCAGGGGCGAGGCCGTCCTGGTCGAAGCACTACCCGAAGAGGTTTATGCGGAAGGGCATCTGCCGGGCGCGGTGAACATCCGGCCCCGACGCGTGGTCGAGCTGGCCAAGACGTTGCTGCCGAACCTGGATGAGCGCATCGTCGTGTACTGCGGCAGTGCGGAATGTGACAGCTCTCTGCGGGTCGCCCAGCGATTGGTCGACCTCGGTTACCGCGACGTGCACCGCTATGTCGGTGGGAAGCAGGACTGGGTCGATGAGGGTCGGCCGATCGAGATACCCATCCGGCCTTCGCTCGACTCATGCTGTTGATACCGGCCGACCCGATCGGCGTCGCGCCGATCGATACAGCCGCGGCAGCCCTGGCTGCGGATGGTTTCAAGGCGCTGGCCGACCCGGTTCGACTTCGTCTGCTGTCGGTGATCGCTTGCTGTGGAGATCAGGGCGGGTGTGTTTGCGACCTCTCGAGCGGGTTCACCGTTACCGGCCCGACCATCAGTCACCACCTGAAGGTTCTGCGTCGCAGCGGCTTGGTCCGCACCGACCGGGCGGGAAATCGAATCAACTATCGCGCCGACTTCGCGGCCTTGAACGGTCTTGGCCGGCTGCTCATCCACTCCGCTGACTGAGGGAGCAAGTGATCGTGGTCGGTTCTGTGCTGGATCTGCTGGGCCGTGTCCTCGGCGACGTATGGTCCACCTTCACCCATGTATGGCCGTTCCTGGTCGCGAGTATCGTCATCGCCTCTGCGTTGGTCGTCTATATCGGCACTGACCGGTTGGCGGTCTGGCTACGCAAGAGCACACCGATTGCTGTCGTCGGCGCGGTCGCCCTGGGTGCGGCGACGCCGTTTTGTTCCTGCGGCACCACCGCTGTCGTGTTGGGGGCGTTGGCCTCGCATGTGCCGTGGGCGCCAGTGGTGGCGTTTATGGTCTCCTCGCCGTTGACCAGCCCGGAGGAACTCGTACTGTCCACCGGCCTGTTCGGCGCACCGTTCGCGCTGACCTTCTTCATCGCCGCGATTGTGCTCGGCCTGGTTGCCGGTCTCGCCACGTTCGCGATCGAACGCACCGGCTGGCTCGAAGGTCAGGCCCGCATGACCACTCCAGCCGGAGCCGCCACGTCCTGCACTCCAGCGCCGTCCGGACAAGCTGACGCCACGACGGCGTACTGCGACTCCGGCACTGGAACCTCGCAAGGACCCGTCACGGTTCTTGCGCCGGTCGGATCGCGTGCCGGGCTGGTCGCCCGGCTCAAGTTCCGCGAGCTGGCGCGTGAAATCCTCACCACCGGTCGGCGTCTGGCCTTGTTCTTCTTCGGTTTCGCCACCCTGGGCTATCTGCTCATCGAGGCTGTACCCACGCGGTGGCTCACCGACTACCTCGGCGGCGACTCGTTCCTCGCGGTACCGCTGGCCGCGCTGCTCGGCATCCCGGTCTACCTCAACACCGACGGATCGCTGCCGCTGGTCGCGACCTTGATGGACGGAGGCATGGGTACGGGTCCGGCGCTCGCCTTCCTGGTGACCGGCGCCGGTACCAGCGTCGGTGCGATCAGCGGCATGCTGCTCATCGCCCGCCGACGCGTGGTCGCGTTGGTCGTCGGATCCCTGTACCTCGGGGCCGTCGTGCTCGGCTGGCTCGCGCCGCTGTGGCTCTGAGCATGCCCTGTCAGTCGGTGGTGATGTGGCGGTAGCGGAGTACGGCAATCGGGACGGTGACCACGAGCAGCCCGACGATCCAGGCGATGGCCTGCCAGACGTGCTCCGCTGTTGGGCCGCCGAGCACCAGCGCGCGCAACGCATCGACCGTGACGGTGACCGGGTTGACCTTCGCGAAGGCCTGCAGCCAGCCCGGCATGGTGGCGATCGGGACAAAGGTCGAGCTGGTGAACACCAAGACAATCACCGGCATCAGCCCGACCAGCCCGGCAGTCTCGGCGTCGTGCACCAGCAGACCCACCAACGCATTGATCCAGGAGAACGCGACACCGACCAGCAACGCCAGCCCGATCGCGCCACCAGCCGCCGCGCCACCGGCGTGGAAGCGGAACCCGATCAGATGCCCCACACCCGTCATCAACACCAAGACGAACAAGTTGCGCACGGCATCGGCCAGTGTCCGCCCGGCCAGCACCGCGGACCGGGTCATCGGCAACGCACGGAAACGGTCGATCATTCCCGTGGTCAGATCGTCGGCGACGGCCACGCCGGTCTGAGAGGCGCCGAACGCGATCGCCAGGACGAAGATCCCGGGCAGCAGAAAGTCGACGTACCGCTCCACCCCTGGCGGGCTGATCGCCCCGCCGAACACAGAGGTGAACAGCAACACGAACAACACCGGCTGCACCGTCGCGAACGCGATCAACGTCGGCACCCGCACCAGCCGCCGCAGATTCCGCCCCGTCATCACCCAGACATCGCTCAGGAGCCACCGCAACCCACGCGAGGTTCCCGGCCCGGCGGCCATCACGAGCTCCGCGTTTCGGCTGGATCCGACGCAGTACCGGCGGATGCCGCCTGACCGGTGAGAGCCAGGAACACATCGTCCAGCGACGGCCTCCGCAACGCCAGTTCGGTAACTCGCACACCGTCGGCCGCCAACCGGACCACCGCGTCGCCGAGCACCTTGGGCCCGTTGACCACAGGCAGCATCACCCGGCCGTCATCGGTGTTGACGACTGGTGGTCCGGAGCCGAGGTGCGCGACGGCCGCAGCCACTGCGGCCGGATCGACGCCCGGCTCCGCGCGCAACTCGAGCCGATCGCCACCGACCTGCGCCTTGAGCTGGTCGGACGTTCCGGCCGCGATCACCCGGCCGGCATCGAGGACCACGATGGTGTCGGCAAGTTGATCAGCCTCCTCCAGGTACTGCGTGGTGAGCAGGACCGTCGTGCCTTGGGCCGCCAGCGCCTCGATCGCGCGCCACAACCCGATCCGCCCTCGGGGATCCAGCCCGGTAGTCGGTTCGTCCAGGAACAGCACCGACGGCTGGGCGACGAGGCTGGCTGCGACGTCCAGGCGCCGCCGCATACCTCCGGAATAGCCTCGAAGAACCCGATCCGCTGCCACGGCCAGGTCGAACGAATCCAGCAGTTGGTCGCCACGCCGGCGGGCAAGGGTGCGGCTCAGGCCGGACAAGCGCCCGATGAGCTGCAGGTTCTCTCTGCCTGTGAGGTACGGATCGACCGCCGCGTACTGGCCCGACAGACCGACCTGCCGCCGCACTGCTGCGGCTTGCCTGACGACGTCCAGGCCCACCACCCGGGCAGTGCCCGCATCCGGTCGCAACAGTGTCGTGAGAATCCGGACCACGGTCGTCTTGCCTGCCCCGTTCGGCCCGAGCAATCCCAGTACTGTCCCGGCCCGCACCACCAGGTCGACGCCGCGCAGAGCCTCGATCGATCCGAACCGCTTCGCGAGTCCGGTGGCCACGATCGCAGGTTCGCTCATCACGACACCGCCTATAGCTAGGATTACTACCTATTCGCTTGTTGTAGGATAACTACTTATGAGGGCGGATGCGCAAGCCTTGAAAGGTCACCTCGACGTTCTGTTGCTGGCCACGCTGACCGACGGGCCGCGGCACGGCTATGCGATCAAGGAGGCCTTGCGTGACGGCAGCGGCGGCCGCTTCGACCTGCCGACCGGCACGGTCTATCCGGCGCTGCACCGGCTCGAGCGCGCTGGACTGATCAGCGGGTCCTGGTCGGTCGTCGACGGGCGTCGCCGGCGCAGCTACCAACTCACCGCCGATGGCCAGGAGAAGCTTGCCGGTGACCGAGCCAACTGGCGCGAGTTCGCCAGCGCCGTGACGACACTTTTGGAGCCGGGCCCATGGCCGGCCGTGACCTGATCGA
>NZ_AQUZ01000043.1 GCF_000372465.1 Kribbella catacumbae DSM 19601 | reverse complement strand
GGGCGGGATGGGGCTCGGGTGGAGTGGGGTGGGTGGGCTGGGTTGGGGTCAGGAAGGCGGCTAGGGCGAGGGGGGTGAGGAGGAGGGGCGTCATACAGGGAATGTGCCGTTGGGCGGGGTGGGTGGCGGCGGGAATCTTGGGGGTTGTGGACAAGTGGGGCCGGTTAGGTGTGGGTGGGGGGTCTCCCGTAGACTTTTGGTGGCGTCCCGCATGAGCGGGACGACTTCGCACGCCCGCATGCCTAAGGCTGACTCCAGATCTCTGGTGGCGGCTGGTGGGCGCACCACTCGGTCCCGGTTCGTCCGGGATTGGTGCGCGCTGGCGTCAGGCGCCGCGGACCACCTGGTCCGTGGCGAGACAACCGAGACAGGCGTCTCCGGCCGAGCCGGAGCGCGACAGGAGGAACACCTCATGGCCGTCGTGACCATGAAGCAGCTGCTCGAGAGCGGCGTCCACTTCGGGCACCAGACCCGTCGCTGGAACCCGAAGATGAAGCGATTCATCTTCACCGAGCGCAACGGCATCTACATCATCGACCTGCAGCAGTCGCTGTCGTACATCGACCGCGCCTACGAGTTCGTCCGGAGCACCGTTGCCTCCGGCGGCGCGATCCTGTTCGTCGGCACCAAGAAGCAGGCCCAGGAAGCGATCGCCGAGCAGGCGACCCGGGTCGGCATGCCCTACGTGAACCAGCGCTGGCTGGGCGGCATGCTCACCAACTTCCAGACTGTCAACAAGCGGCTCCAGCGGCTCAAGGAGCTCGAGCTGTTGGACTTCGACGACGTCGCCGCCTCCGGTGTGACGAAGAAGGAACTGCTGCAGAAGCGTCGCGAGCACGACAAGCTGCTCAAGACCCTCGGCGGTATCCGTGACATGGCCCGCGTTCCGGCCGCCGTCTGGATCGTCGACACCAAGAAGGAGCACCTCGCCGTCGACGAGGCGCGCAAGCTGAAGCTGCCGATCATCGGCATCCTGGACACCAACTGCGACCCGGACGAGGTCGACTTCCCGATCCCGGGCAACGACGACGCGATCCGTTCGGTCGGCCTGCTGACCCGCGTGGTCGCCGACGCCGTCGCCGACGGTCTGATGTCGCGCGGTGGCCAGGGTGCTGCCGCGGCCGGCGAAGAGCTGGGCGCCGAGGAGCCGCTGGCTGCCTGGGAGCGCGAGCTGCTGGAGAGCCAGAACGGCGCCACCACCGAGGCCAAGACCGACGAGGCCCCGGCCGCTGCGGCTGAGGCCCCGGCTGTCGAGACCCCTGCTGCTGAGGCCGCTGTCGAGACCCCTGCCCCTGAGGCCGCTGTCGAGGCGCCTGCCGCCGAGGCCGCTGCTGAGGCTCCGGCCGCTGAGGCGACCGAGGCTCCGGCTGCCGACGAGGCTCCGAAGACCGAGGCCTGATCGGTCTGTCATCGCCGGGCGCGGGAGCCTGCCGCCGTACTGCGGTGGCCAGGCCCGGCGCCCGGCGATGACCAACCACCGGCCCCGGCCGGTGAATCCCACCAGCTGACGCACCAAACAAGACGAGAGATCGAGGAATGGCGAACTACACCGCCGCTGACGTGAAGAGGCTCCGCGACGCCACCGGCGCGGGCATGATGGACGCGAAGAAGGCGCTCGAGACCACCGACGGCGACTTCGACAAGGCGATCGAGGAGCTGCGCATCCACGGCGCGGCCAAGGCCGCCAAGCGTGGCGCCGAGCGTTCCGCCACCAACGGCCTGGTGGCCGCTGCGGAGACCGCGCTGATCCAGCTCAACTGCGAGACCGACTTCGTCGCCAAGAACGAGCAGTTCCAGCAGCTCGCGGCCGACATCGTCGCGCATGCGTCGGCCAGCAAGGTCGGCGACGTCGAGGGTCTGCTCGGCGAGAAGCTTGCCGACGGCAAGAGCGTCGCGGAGAACATCGAGGCGCTCGCCGCGGTGATCGGCGAGAAGCTCGAGCTGGGCAAGGTCGCCGTGTTCGACGGCAAGGTCGCGGCGTACATGCACAAGCGTGCCGCCGACCTGCCGGCCCAGGTGGGCGTGCTGGTCGAATTCGAGGGCGACAACATCGACGCGGCCCGCGGTGCGGCCATGCAGGCCGCCGCGATGCGCCCGCTGTACACCACCCGCGAAGAGGTCCCGGCCGAGACGGTCGAGAGCGAGAAGCGGATCGCCGAGGCGACCGCGCGCGAGGAGGGCAAGCCCGAGCAGGCGCTGCCGAAGATCGTCGAAGGCCGGGTGAACGGCTTCTTCAAGGAGGTCGTGCTGCTCGAGCAGTCCTCGGTGCAGGAGAGCAAGAAGACCGTCAAGGCGGTCCTCGACGAGGCCGGCGTGACCGTCAAGCGGTTCGCTCGCTTCGAGGTCGGAGCCTGACGGCTCAGCGACCACCGCTAGACAAAGCAGTAGCCGACGAGGAGGCCGGAATCGTGACGGAAACCCTGGGTACCGAGACGAATCCGGCCTCTTCGCCGTTCGATCCGGCCTATCGCCGGGTGCTGCTGAAGTTGTCGGGTGAGGTGTTCGGCGGCGGCAAGCTCGGCGTCGACCCCGACGTGGTGAACTCGATCGCCAAGCAGATCGCCGAAGTGGTGCGGTCCGGCGTACAGGTCGCCGTGGTGGTCGGCGGCGGCAACTTCTTCCGCGGTGCTGAGCTGCAGCAGCGGGGGATGGAGCGCAACCGCGCCGACTACATGGGCATGCTCGGCACGGTGATGAACTGCCTGGCGCTGCAGGACTTCCTGGAGAAGCTGGGCGTCGAGACCCGGGTCCAGACCGCCATCACGATGGGTCAGGTCGCCGAGCCGTACATCCCGCGCAAGGCCGACCGGCACCTGTCCAAGGGCCGCGTGGTGATCTTCGGCGCCGGGTCCGGTATGCCGTACTTCTCCACCGACACCGTCGCCGCCCAGCGTGCGCTGGAGATCGGCGCCGAGACGCTGCTGATGGGTAAGCAGGGTGTCGACGGGGTCTACGACTCCGACCCCAAGAAGAATCCCGACGCGGTCAAGTTCGACCAGCTGTCGTACGACGACTTCCTGGCTCGCGGCCTCCGGGTCGCCGACGCGACGGCGATCAGCCTGGCCCGGGACAACGCGCTGCCGATCGTGATCTTCGGACTCGAGGAGGGCAACATCGCCCGCGTCGTCCGGGGTGAGAAGATCGGCACGGTCGTCTCACCAGGTCACTAGAGCGTCTCCCAGTCCAACGCACTAAGATCGGCCAACACACGGGCTGACGTCCGTTATCTGGTAGACCAGCGTTCGTAGGGTTGGATCAGGCCGCACCGACGCGGCCCCGAGGAAGCGAGGAATGTCGTGATCGACCAAGCACTCCGCGAAGCCGAGCAGAAGATGGCGAAGGCCGTGGAGGTCGCCAAGGACGACTTCGCCGCGATCCGCACCGGCCGGGCGCACCCGTCGATGTTCTCGAACATCGTGGCGGACTACTACGGCTCGCCGACGCCGCTGCAGCAGCTGGCCGGTTTCCAGGTGCCGGACCCCCGTACCGTGCTCATCTCGCCGTACGACAAGGGCGCGATGGTGGCGATCGAGAAGGCGATCCGCGACTCCGACCTCGGCGTGAACCCGGGCAACGACGGCTCGGTGATCCGGGTGACGATGCCGCAGCTCACCGAGGAGCGCCGCAAGGAGTACATCAAGGTCGCCAAGACCAAGGGCGAGGACGCCAAGATCTCGGTGCGAAGCATCCGCCGGCACGCCAAGGACTCGATCGACAAGTCGGTCAAGGACGGCGAAGCAGGCGAGGACGAGGGCAAGAGTGCTGAGAAGCGGCTCGACGGGATGACGAAGAAGTACGTCGACTCGATCGACCAGCTGCTCAAGCACAAGGAAGCCGAACTGCTCGAGGTGTGATGGGCGTCGAGAGTACGCCCGCGCCCAGCCGCGCCGGGCGCAACCTGCCCGCTTCCATCGCGGTCGGCCTCGGACTCGGTGCGGTGATCGCCGGGTCGCTCTTGTGGCAGAAGGTTCTGTTCATCTTCGTCGTGCTGGCCGCCGTCCTGGTGGCCGTCGACGAGCTGATCCGTGTTTTCCACGCCGGCGGAGCGAAGCTGTTCCGGGTCCCGCTGTTCGCCGGTACGACGGCCATGGTGGTCGCTGCGTACTTCGGCGGACCGCTGGCCCTGCTGGTCGCGCTGGCCCTCACAGTGCTGGCGGCGATCTTCTGGCGGATGCCCAGTGGTGCGCACGGATTCGTCCGTGACGTCACGACGAGCGTGTTCCTGCTCGGCTACGTGCCGATGCTGGCCGCGTTCGCGATCCTGCTGGTGCAGCCGGAGGACGACGGCCCCGGTCGGGTGGGGGTGTTCTTCCTCGTCGTGGTGGCCAGCGATGTCGGCGGCTATGTGGTCGGCGTGCTGTTCGGCAAGCATCCGATGGCGCCGACGATCAGCCCGAAGAAGTCCTGGGAAGGTTTCGCCGGCTCCACCCTGGCCTGTATCGGTGCCGGCATCGGCTCCGTGGTCTGGCTGCTCGACGGTCACTGGTGGGTCGGTGCCATCGTCGGCGCGGTCGCCGTGCTGACCGCGACGGTGGGGGATCTGGCCGAGTCGATGATCAAGCGCGACCTCGGGATCAAGGACATGTCGAACCTGCTGCCGGGTCACGGTGGCGTGATGGACCGGCTGGATTCCTTGCTGGCAACAGCTCCTGCGGTCTGGTTGTTGTTGCACCTCCTCGTGTGACACCGTTCGTTTGACGTACGCGGGGCCGCCGGGTTTGCTGGCCGTATGACCATCGCACCCGACGGCCGTTCCCTGGTCGGCGACGTCGTCCGCCTGGACCGGCTTGTTGCCTCCGACATCGATTCCCTGTACGCCGCGATCGGCACCGAGACGGTGTACGCCGGTGGCTTCGGTGGCGGTCCTGCCGCACTTCCGGCCAACGTCGAGCACATGCGCGAGACGTGGGTGCCCGCAGCGGCCCAGCGGTTCGCGTACATCGTCCGGCTGGCCGCCGACAGCGAACTGGGCGCCGAAGGCACCGTCGTCGGTACGACGAGCCTCGGCGACGTCGACCTGCACAACGAGGCCGCCCACATCGGCTGGACCGGTTATGCGCCCGCTGTCTGGGGCACGAAGGTCAATCCAGCGGCGAAGTTTCTGCTGCTCCAGCACGCCTTCGAGGAGTGTGGCTTCGGCCGGGTCAAGATCCAGACCGGTTTGACCAACACCCGGTCGCAGGCGGCGATCGCCAAGCTGGGTGCCACCCGTGAGGGTGTGCTCAGGCGGCACAAGAAGCTGGCCGACGGTTCGTTTCGGGACACGGTGGTCTTCTCGATCCTGGCCGACGAGTGGCCGGACGTCCGCACGGGACTCCAGGCGCGAATCAGCGACTGACAGCGGTCCTGAGCAACGCGAGCTCGGCCAGCAGTCGATAGGACTCGAGCAGGTCAGCGCGGTCGTAGGTATTGGTGGTCACCAGTACTTCGTCCGCGCCGGTTCGTTGCACCAGCCCGCCCAATGCGGCGTCGACCTCTGCCGGCGTCCCGTAGATCTGCCCGCTCAACGACTGCTCGAAGAAGCCACGTTCCTTCTCGGTCATGTCGAGCCGCAGCACGTCCTCGACCGACTGTAGCGGCGGGAAGACTCCACGGGTGCGGGAGAAGGCGCTGGACCACGCCTCAGGCAGCAGTAGGCGCCTAGCCGCTTCCGTGGTGGCTGCGACGGCGACAGTGGCCGCCAACACGACGTACGGGCTGCTGGCCCATGGGGAAGGCTGGAAGTCGGTCCGGTAGCGGTCTAGGAGGCCCAGGAGCTCCTGCTCGCCTTTGACGCCGGCAATCACCAGGGGGAGTCCGAGTGACGCTGCAAGGAGGGCGCCCTCTCCGATAGCGAGGATGAAGGGCGGCACGGTCAGGCCTTCACCAGGGCGCGCATGGACCTGCGGGTGGTTCTGCTGGGTGCCGGTGAAGTAACCGAGCAACTCACGCACCTGAGCGCTGAAGTCCTCCGCTACGTCCTTCTCGACGCCAAGCGCCCGCCGGATGCCGTTGGTGAAGCCGACTGAGCGACCCAGCCCCATGTCGACCCGCCCGGGGAACAGCGACTCCAGTACGCCGAACTGCTCGGCCACGACGAGCGGCTGATGGTTGGGGAGCATGACCCCACCAGTGCCGACCCGGATCCGAGCCGTGGACGCCGCGACGGCTGCAGCCAGCACAGTGGGCGCCGACCCGACCACACCGGGCACGCTGTGGTGCTCAGAGACCCAGAAGCGGTGGTACCCGAGTTCCTCGACCTGTTGGGCCAGCTGGACCGTACTGCGAAGCGTCTGCGCCTCGGTCTCGCCGGCACGGGTCCGCGACCGGTCAAGAACCGACAACGGCACCCCAGCGAGCGCCGTACGGGGGAGGGAGTCCATAGCTGGTCCAACGGCGCCGTTCGATGCCTCATTCCCAGCGAAGGCCGGCCAGGATTCGATCGAGGTCGAAATGCTCGGTGAAATTTTCACCGGCGAATTGTGATGCCGGAAAGCCAGTGACAGTGCTCTGACCTGCGGAAATACCGCGATGTCAGTCGCTGACCGTGTCTGATCATGCCCGGAGCGTGGGTATACAAGGTCGGCTGGGTGGACTCCACTGACAGTGCGACGACCACGGAGGTCGCCGCGTCGAGGGCTGAGGAGCTCACATGAACAGTGATCTGTTCCAGCCGCCCGTGAGGCTCGGGAGGCGTACGACGAAGTTGAAGGCCGCGGTCTGCGGTCTGGCCCTGGTCGCCGGAGTTTCGATGCCGATGGCATTGACCTCTTCAGCCGTGGCGACAGCGGCTCCGGCCGGCGCGTTCGGAGCACCGGGTGCGCTCGGCAGCGGAGTACCGGCGGCGAAGGCTGCCAATGCGGCGGCCGCGGCCAAGACGGCGCCGGCCGGTGCGACCAAGCTCGATGGGCAGGTGACTCTGGCGATCGACTTCCAGTACCAGGAGACGGGGTACTGGTGTGGTCCGGCGGCGACCCGGATCGCTTTGTCGGCGAGGATCGCGGCACCCAGCCAGGCGCACCTGGCCGCGGATCTCGGGACGACGACCAACGGTACCGACTGGATCGGCCAGGTCACCCGGGAGCTGAACGCGCACATCGGCGGCGGCTTCTACGAGACCAAGGAGATGCCCAACGACCCGCCGAGCCAGGCGCAGCGCGACCGGCTCTGGTGGGACATCGTCTACGACATCGACCGCAACTACCCGATCGTCGCCAACATCGTTGCCCCCGCCAACAACCACCCGCCGGGCTACCCGAACTACACGATCTGGCACTACTTCACCGTGATCGGCTACAACTCCAACGACATGACCGTCCTGATCGCGGACCCGGCCGGCTTCGGCCCGGCGACGTACTGGCTGACCTTCAACCAGCTCGCCACCCTGATCCCCCCGAAGGGCTACTCCGCCTGACCGCCCCGCCACTCGCGCCCGGTCCGCCGGGCGCGAGTGGTGTCCGGGGTCACTGATGTGAATTTGTGAATGCGGGGCGGGGCGGGCGACAATGGAAGGCGATGACTACCTCCCTTCCGCTTGTTTTTGATGAGCCGCGCCGTGCCAAGAAGCCGCCGCGGCATCTTGCTGACCTCAGTGGGGAGGAGCGTCGTACTGCGGTCGCGGCGCTCGGTGAGCCCGCGTTTCGGGCCAAGCAGTTGTCGAATCACTACTTCGCCCGGCTGACCGACGACCCAGCGGACATGACCGATCTGCCGGCCGCGACCCGGGACAAGCTGGTCGCTGAGCTGATGCCGCCGTTGCTGACCAAGGTTCGCGACATGGAGTGCGACAACGGCACTACGCGCAAGTCGCTGTGGAAGCTGCTGGACGGCTCGCTGGTCGAGTCGGTGCTGATGCGCTACAAGGACCGCACCACGATGTGCGTGTCGTCGCAGGCCGGTTGCGGGATGGCCTGCCCGTTCTGTGCGACCGGCCAGGCCGGCCTGACCCGGAACATGAGCACCGCGGAGATCGTCGAGCAGGTCGTCGACGGCGCCCGCGCGCTGGCTCGCGGCGAGATCGCCGGCGGCCCCGGCCGGGTCAACAACATCGTCTTCATGGGCATGGGCGAGCCGATGGCCAACTACAAGGCCGTGATCGGCGCGGTCCGCCGGTTCACCGAGCCGGCACCGGACGGGCTGGGTATCTCGGCCCGCGGCGTGACCGTGTCGACCGTCGGCCTGGTACCGCGGATCAACCAGCTCTCGACCGAGGGCATCCCCGTCACGCTGGCGCTCTCGCTGCACGCCCCGGACGACGAGCTGCGCGACGAGCTCGTCCCGATCAACAACCGGTGGAAGGTCGACGAGGTCCTCGACGCCGCCTGGGGGTACGCCGAGAAGACCAAGCGCCGCGTCTCGATCGAGTACGCGATGATCCGCGACATCAACGACCACGCCTGGCGCGCTTCGCTGCTCGCGGAGAAGCTCGCCGCCCGCGGCGACTGGGGCTGGGTGCACGTCAACCTGATCCCGCTGAACCCGACGCCGGGCTCCAAGTGGACCGCCTCCGACCCGGCCGACGAGCGTGAGTTCGTCCGTCGCCTGCAGGCCGGTGGCATCCCAACGACGGTTCGCGACACCCGCGGCCAGGAGATCGACGGCGCCTGCGGCCAGCTCGCCGCTGCGAACAAAGACTGATGGAGCCGCTGTTCACTCGCGTCCGCTGGCGCGAGGGCTACGACGTGAGCGACGTCGACGCCTTCATCGAGCGCCTGATGGCAACCGTCGAAGGCCGGTACGTCGAACACCCGGTGACCGCGGATGACATCCGCAACGTGATCTTCACCCCGGTCCGCCTCCGCGAGGGGTACGCCGTCGGAGAGGTCGACGCCTTCCTCGATCAGGCCCTGCAAAGCATGCTGGGCGGGCCGGCCGCGGACCGTCCGGGCGACCGAACCAGCGCCTCGCCCGCCGACCGCCCGGTCGACCGAACCAGCGCCGACCGCCCGGCAGCGTCTCGCCGTCAGCGGGACGCGCCGCGCTTCAGCCCCGTGAAGCTCCGCGAGGGCTACGACATGGCCGAGGTGGACGACTTCGTCGACCGGGTGATGGCGACGGTGAACGGGCTGCCCGTCGATCGCCCCGTCACCTCCAGCGAGGTCCGCACGATCCAGTTTTCGTCGGTGCGCATCCGCGAGGGCTATGACGTCATGGAGGTCGACCTCTTCCTCGAAGAGGCCGAAGGCTGGCTCAACGGCTTCGGCGGCTAGCAGGGTCCGGACTGCTCGCCCGCGCGCAGATGGCATGATCGAGCGGTGAAGATCCTCTCGATCCAGTCCGCTGTCGCCTACGGCCACGTGGGCAATTCGGCAGCCGTCTTTCCGCTCCAGCGCATCGGTGTGGAGGTGCTGCCGGTGTACACGGTGAACTTCTCGAACCACACCGGGTACGGCGCGTGGCGCGGGCCGTTGATCAGCCCGGACGACGTGCGAGAGGTCCTCCTGGGCATCGAGGAGCGTGGAGTCCTTCCGCAGATCGACGTGGTCCTCTCGGGCTATCAGGGCGGTGAGGGGATCGCCGACGTCATCCTCGAGACGGTGAAGCGGGTGAAGGCGGCGAATCCCGCGGCGGTGTACTCCTGCGACCCGGTGATGGGGAACGCGAAGTCCGGGTGCTTCGTCGCTCCGGCCATCCCGGTGCTGCTGCGCGATCGGGTGGTTCCGGACGCCGACATCATCACGCCCAACCAGTTCGAGCTGGGCTTCCTGACCGGTACCGAGCCTGACACCCTCGAGTCCACGCTGGCCTCGGTGGAGCTCGTGCGCGCGACCGGACCGCGGACGGTGCTCGTCACCAGCGTCGAGCGCCCCGACCGCGAGGACGGCACGATCGAGATGCTGGCCGTCGACGACAGCGGCGCGTGGCTCGTGCAGACGCCATACATCCCGATGAAGGCGAACGGCTCGGGCGACGTGACGGCCGCGCTCTTCACGGCGCACTACCGCCGCACGGGTGATCTCGCGGAGGCTCTCGCCCGGACGACCTCGAGCGTCTTCGACCTGCTCTCGCGCACGCACGAGTCGGGAGAGCGCGAGCTGCAGCTCGTCGAGTCACAGGACGCGTACGCCCACCCGCGGATGCAGTTCACGCCGTCCCGCGTCGCCTGACTAGCTCACCAGTCCGGCGGCCTCTTCGACGGTGTCGACCAGGCGGATCGACGAGGCCATCGGACGGGCCGCGGAGAGGCTCTCGAGCAGGGGCCAGACGGGCACCTCCTGAGACCAGTAGTCGACGCCCACCAGGATCATCGGGATCTGGGTGGCCGCGTCGCCGTAGTAGTTCGGGGTGACGGCCTGGAAGATCTCCTGGACCGTGCCGGCCGCGCCGGGGAGGTAGATGATGCCGCCCCGGGCCCGGCTGAGCAGGACGTCCTCGCGCAGGGCGTTGGAGAAGTACTTCGCGATCGAGGTCGCGAAAACGTTAGGCGGCTCGTGGCCGTAGAACCAGGTCGGGATGGAGACGCCACCATGGCCGGGGAAGTCACGGCGTACTGCCAGGCCCGTGGCGGCCCAGTCGGCGATCGACGGGCGGAAGGTCGGTGCGGCCGCGAGGGCTGAAAGAGCTGCTCCGACCGCTGCGTCGTCGTACGACGCCAGGCTGGCGCCGAGGTTCGCAGCCTCCATCGCACCCGGTCCACCGCCGGTGGCGACGGTCAGCCCGGCCCGGGCCAGACTGCGGCCGAGCAGGACAGCAGACCGGTACGCCGGTGCGGTGCGCTCGATCCCATGGCCGCCCATCACCCCGATCCACGGCCTGTCCTCCGGCAGCTCGTGGAGCGCATCGGCGATCGAGTGGTCGTGCAGCGCGGCCGCCAGCGTGCGACTCGTGTCGCCTTTCTCGTCGTGCTGCCGCGACCAGGCGTAGATCTGCGCATCCGGAGTCGCCTCGTAGCCCGCCGACAACCCCGAGTAGAGCTCGTCGGCGGCGTACAGGCCACCGCGGTACGGGTCGAAGGGCAGCGCCGGGATGGTGGGGAAGAGCAGCCCGCCGCCGTCGCGGATCCAGGTCGCCGCGGTTTCCTCCAGCACGCAACCGAGGAACAGCGAGCCCGCCGGCATCAGCCTAAGCAGCACCGAGGTCCGCCCGGTGAGGTCCACCGACTGCACCCGCCAGCCGCGCATCGACGAGGCTCCGGCAGCGATCACCTGGTCGAAATGCCGCAGAGATTCGATGTCCAGGTGCGGGATGCTCGGGGTCGTCACGAGGAGCCACCCTAAGTCACCACCGGTCCGCAAGAGAGAAGAACTATCAGGAAAGGACCGTCATGAGGTATTGCTAAGACATGACACATGCGGAGCTGTGGGAGCGTCACAAGGCCGTCATGCCGGACTGGCTCGCGTTGTACTACGAGCAGCCGATCGAGATCGTCAAGGGCACCGGCCGCCGGGTGACCGACGGCGAGGGCAAGGAGTACCTGGACTTCTTCGCCGGCATCCTGACCAACGCGATCGGCTATGACATCGCGGAGATCTCCGACGCGGTCCGCGAGCAGCTGGCCACCGGTATCGCGCACACCTCGACGGTCTACCTGATCCGCCGGCAGATCGAGCTGGCCGAGAAGATCGCCGAGCTGTCCGGGATCCCCGACGCGAAGGTCTTCTTCACCAACTCCGGCACGGAGGCGAACGAGGCGGCGATGCTGTTCGCCACCCAGAAGCGCCGCTCCAACCAGGTGCTCGCGATGCGCAACTCGTACCACGGTCGCGGCTTCGGCACGGTCGCCATCACCGGCAACCGCGGCTGGTCGGCCAGCAGCCTGTCGCCGGTGAACGTGCAGTACGTGCAAGGTGCCTACCGCTACCGCAGCCCGTTCAAGGACCTCCCGGACGCGGAGTACATCAAGGTCTGCGTCGAAGACCTCCGCAACGTCATCGACACCGGTACTGCGGGCGACGTCGCCTGCATGATCGTCGAGCCGATCCAGGGCGTCGGCGGCTTCTCGTCACCCCCCGACGGCCTGTACGCCGCATTCAAGGAGGTGCTCGACGAGTACGGGATCCTCTTCATCTCCGATGAGGTCCAGACCGGGTGGGGGCGCACCGGCGACCACTTCTGGGGCATCCAGGCGCACGACGTCGTACCGGACGCGATGACGTTCGCCAAGGGGCTCGGCAACGGGTTCGCGATCGGCGGCGTGGTCGCCAGGCCCGAGCTGATGGACAGCCTGAGCGCGAACTCGCTGTCCACCTTCGGCGGCAACCCGATCTCGACCAGCGCGGCGAAGGCGACCATCGACTACCTGGTCGACCACGACCTGCAGGCCAACGCGGCCAAGCGGGGCGCCCAGCTGCTGGACGGCCTGCGCGGGATCTCGGAGGAGTTCCCCGAGCTCGGCGACGTCCGCGGCAAGGGCCTGATGCTCGCCGCCGAGCTGATCAACCCCGATGACGGCAAGCCGGACGCCGCGACCACGGTCAAACTCCAGCAGGAGACCAAGGACCGCGGCCTGCTGATCGGCAAGGGCGGCCTCTACGGCAATGTCCTGCGGATGGCCCCACCGATGACCCTGACCGAAGAGGAAACCACCGAAGCCCTCGAGATCATCCGCGACTCCTTCAACACCTTGCGCTGACGCCGAGCACTGCGGGCCCCTGCCGGACGCCGGCGGGGGCCCGCAGCGGTGGCTAGCGAACGGTGAGGCTGTACTTCGTGGTGCCGGTCTTGCCGTCGGCGGAGCGCGCGGTGACTGTGATGACGTGCGTGCCGCGTGGGGTCTGGAAGTTGGTGAAGAACCAGACGTTGCTGCTGCCGTTCTGGGCGATGGATTGCGGGTTGAAGAAGACCTGGGTGCCGGCAGGAACACCGGAGGCGGTCAGGGTCAGGTTGCCTGTACCACCGGAGGCCTTCACCGTCGTCTGAGCGAGCTGACCTTGAGCAACAGTCCCACTGGACGGCGTTGCGGTGACCTGTACGTCGCCAGTCGGCGGCTGGTCGCCTTCGACGGTCAGGGTGACGTTGGCGGTGGCGGTCTTGCCGGCCGCGTTCGTCGCCGTGACCGTGACGGTGTGGTTGCCGGCCGGAGTACCGGTGCCGGCCTCAAACGTCAGCTTGGCGGTCGACCCGGAGCTGACCGACTCCGGCTGGAAGGTGGCCTTGGCGCCGGTGGGCAGTCCGGAGGCGGACAACGTCAGGTTCTCGGCGCCGCCCGAGCCCGCGGTGCTGGTCACCGTCGTCGAGATGTACTTGCCAGGGGCAACCTTCACCGAGGACGGGGAGACCGCGACGCCGAAGTCACCGGTCGGGGGCTGGTCGCCGATCTGCTGCTTGACCCAGTCGCCCATGTCGTTGGTGAGCCGGCCGTAGACGCTGTACCACTTGAAGTCCGAGCGGCTCCAGGAGGCGACGCCGATCACCTTGCCCTGGACGATCAGCGGGCCGCCGCTGTCACCGGGCAGGATGGTGATCCGCCCGTCGGAGTACCCGGCGCAGACCATCGTCGCGGCCTTGAAGCCGGCACCGACACCCGTACAGACCTGCGAGCCGTCAACGATCGGCAGCGACGCCTTGTCGAGCGTCACGTCGCGGGCGGTGTCGTTGAAGTCCTTCTTGCCGTAGCCAAACCCGAGCCCTGTACCGCCTGGCCGTTCGAGACCGGCGTCGGCGGAGGTGGCAACAGCGGGGTACTTGCCGCCGGGGACCGGGATGTCCGTGGCAGTGGTGACCACCGCGACGTCGTACCCCTGGTCGAAGTTCACGTACTTCGGGTGTTTCTTGTAGTCGGTCACGGCGAGCCGGGTGCCGCCGCTGGCGTTGAGGTCGTCCAGGCCGTAGAGGAAGCTCTTCTCGCCCGCCGCGTCGGCGCAGTGGGCGGCGATCAGGATCTTGCGCGGCGCGATCGCAGTACCGGTGCAGGACTGGCCCTGCGGCCGGGAGCCGCCGGCACGCAGTCCGGCGATGATGGCGGGGAACTCGCTGACGGTCGCGTCCTGACCGCCGTAGAAGCTTGCACCCGGCGTACCGGACTGCACCGGCACCGTGTCGGCCTCGTAGTTGGCGGCCGTCGGTGCGAAGTTCAGTGACCAGCCGTCGAGAGTGCCGGTGTCGAAGCGGTAGACATCCTTGACCTGCAGCTTCCAGGTGCCGTTGCGCGTCTCACCGGAGGTGTTGGCAGTGAAGGTCTGGTGCAGGCCGTCTGGTGAGCCGACGCCACCAGGGCGGCGGAGGTTGATTACCGCACCGGACGGACCGACCAGGTCGACCTGGAGGTCACCGGTGTAGCTGTGGTTGATGTCGACCCTCACAGTCGTGGTCGACGTACCGTTGCCGTCGCAGCCGGTGATGGTGGTCGAGGTGGAGACCGCCGCGCCCGCATCCGGGATCGCCGCGTCCTCGGTGCTCGCGCCGCCGGCACAGGTTGGTGGCACTGGGTCGCCGATGAAGCCGGTGTAGAGCAGCTTGTTCGGTGATCCGGTGCCCGCGTTCTTCACCACGCCTGCGCTGGCGTTGCCGGTCAGTGCCGAGGCTACGGCGGCCGGAGTGGCGGTCGGGTTGCCCGCCAGGTAGAGCGCGACGGCTCCCGAGACATGGGGAGTCGCCATCGACGTACCGTTGAGGCTGTTGGTACCGCCGTTGTTCCAGGTCGAAGTGACGCCGGAGCCGGGTGCGAACAGGTCCAGGCACGAGCCGATGTTGGAGAAGCTCGACCGGTTGTCCTGGTTGTCGGTGGACCCGACGGTGATCGCCTCCGGCGTCCGCGCCGGGGTCGTGTTGCAGGCGTTCGCACCGTTGTTGTTGCCCGCGGCAAGCGAGAAGGTGACGCCCGTCGCGATGGCGCGCTTGACTGCGTCGTCCACGGAAGTGTTCGCCTCGCCACCGAGGCTCATGTTGGCGACCGCCGGCTTCTTGGCGTTCTTGGCGACCCAGTCGATGCCGCCGATGACCTGGGACCACTCACCGTTGCCCTGGCAGTCCAGGACCCGTACGCCGACCAGCGCGACGCCCTTGGCGACGCCGTACGTCGTACTGCCCACGGTGCCGGCCACATGGGTGCCGTGTCCGTTGCAGTCGTTGGCCACCGCGTCGTTGTCGATGAAGTCGTAGCCGTCGGTCGCCCGGCCGCCGAAGTCGGAGTGCGTCTTGTAGATACCGGTGTCGACGATGTACGCCGTGACGCCGGCTGCCTTGGTCGCGTAGGTGTAGCCCTGGTCGAGTGGCAGCTTCGCCTGGTCGATCCGGTCGAGTCCCCAGGTCGGGTTGGCCTGCCGGTCGCTGGCCCGGGCGATGCCGTCCTGCTCGACGTAGCTGACCTCTGGGTCTGCTGCCAGCCTCAGTGCTTCGGCCTCAGTCAGGGAGGCGGAAAAGCCGCGCAGTGCGGTGGTATAGGTGAGCTTGACCTTGCCGCCGTACCTCGTGGCCAGGTTGGAGGCGGTGGACCTGGCGCCCTCCTTCAGCACGACGATGTAGCTGCCCGGAATGGTGCCTGGGGCACCGGCGCTCCGGATCGTCGGCTTCGGCGCCGGTGGGGAGAGGGCCTCGGCAGGTGGGCCCAGTAATGCGAGCCCGAGGCACGCAACGGCGCCGAGGGCCGGTATCCGTAGGAGTTTCATCAGATCTCCGTTCGATCCGCAACCACCCAGGGCGGGAAAGGGGGCGGGTGGCAGGTCCGATCACTGTCGTGGCGGGACGTGACCGGAACAATCCGGGCATGGCTAGGTAGGGGTACGTGACTATTCGTGCGCGGACACACGGAAACGGGTTTCCCAACCGCTGCCGCCGACGTAGGCTCGCCCCCACATCCACGGGAGCGCAGATGGCTGCAGAACCGATCGATCGGCTCGCCCGGACCAGTTCGCCAGTACTGGTCGGCCGCGCCGATGAGCTGCGCCTGCTGGCCGCTATGGCCGGTGGGCAGGGCGTCGCCTTGGTCGAGGGCGAGGCGGGGATCGGCAAGAGCCGCCTGGTCAGCGAACTACTACGCGAGCCAGGAGTGAGCGACAAGCACGTCATGGTCGGCTACTGCCAGCCCTTGCGGGAGCCGTTCCCGTACGGCGCGGTCGTCGAAGCGCTCCGAAGCTACCCACGCCACCCCGGTACTCCGCTCGGCCCGCTCACCTCGGTACTGCGCCCCCTCCTCCCGGAGCTCGCGGACAGGTTCCCCGACGCCCACTGGCCTGCTGCCGACCCCGCAACGGAACGGCACCAGGTGTTCCGTGCCATCCGTGAGTTCCTGGCGGCCGCGGGGCCTGCGTTCCTGGTGGTGGAGGACCTCCACTGGGCGGATGACGGTTCTCGTCAGTTGCTGCGATTCCTGATGACGGACCCGCCGGACAACCTGTCGATCCTGGTCACCTACCGGCGTGAGGATCTGACCTCGGGGCCGCCACTCGGAGCGGCGTACCGGCCGCCAGTGGGGTTGCCGAGTGCCGTGATCAGCCTGCAGCCGCTGGATCTGGCCGGCGTCCGGTCCCTGTCGGCGGGGATCCTGGGTGTGGATGCGATCGGGGCTGACCTGGCGGCGCTGCTGTACGAGCGGACGGCCGGCATCCCCGCAGTGATCGAGGAGGCAGTCCGGACTCTGCCGCATCCGGTAGACGGGAGCACAGCGCGGCGGGCGCTTGAGCACGCCGAAGTACCGGCTCTGCTGCGGGATGCGATGACCGAGCGACTCTCTAGCCTGCAAGATGAGGCTCGGGAGGTCAGCTACGCCACGGCGGCTCTCGGGATCCCGGCAGCGAGCGAGCTGCTCGCCCGGGTGACTGACCTGCCAGAGGAGGCCGTCGGCTCAGCACTGACGTCCGCGCTGGCGGCCGGAGTACTGCGGGACTCGGGTGACGGCCGCTACGACTTCCGCCACGCACTGGGACGGCAGGCGGTCTACGACAGCTTGCCCGGGCCGCACCGACAGGCACTGCACAGACGGATCGCCGACACTCTCGCTGAGAGCACACCGCAGCCGCTACTGCAGTTGGCTGAGCACAGTCGGCTGGCCGGCCGTACGCAGGACTGGCAGCGCTATGGAGAAGCAGCAGCTGACCGGGCGACTGAGCTAGGCGATGCCTCGACGGCGACTCGACTACTGCAGCGTTTGCTGGCAGAACCGGATCAGGGCGCGGAAGCTGTCGACAGGCTCGCCTCGAAGCTCGGCACAGTGGCTTACACCGGCCTGGATCAGCAGGACCCGATGGACACGTTGCAACGCCTATTGCGGGACCAGCGGTTGTCGCCAGCGATCCGGGGCGAGGTGCGGCTCTACGCCGGTTTGATGATGGTGCGGGCCGCCAAGGGCATCGACGCGGGCCGTAGTGAGATCGAGAGAGCTATTCCTGATCTTCGCGGCCGGCCGGACCTGGAGGCCAAAGCGGTGTCCGTGCTGGCTCAGTGCTGGCTAGGGGCGGCTTCGCTCGACGAGAACAGCCGTTGGGCTGAGCGTGCGGAGCAATTCCTCCGCAGCGCGACCGATCCAGTGGAGATCGCTTCCTTGCAGGCCAACCTGCTGGCGACCCGACTGCATGCGGGCGACCCCGCTGTCCTGCCGGAGATCGCAAAGCTCCTACCGACCGGTGCATCCGGAGCGGAGCAACGGCAGCTCGCCCGAGTTCACTGCAACCTCGCCGACGCCTGCATGTCCATCGGCCACTACGGCAAGGCGGCGGAGTTCCTGCGGAGCGGACTGCAGCTCGCGACCGATTGCGGCGCACCCTTCGTCGTCAGTACTGCGCGCGCGACCGGGGTGAGAGTGGATTGGTTCACCGGCGAGTGGGCAGGGCTGGACGAGCGGGCCGGCCAGCTCCTGGACGAGTACCGTGACCTGTTCCCGCTCACCAGCGAGCTGTCGTTGGTGCTGGCCTCCCTGGCGGTCGCTCGCGGGGAGTGGACCGAGGCGGGCGCCTACCTGGCCGCGACCGGGATCCAGGAGCCTACGGAGGCGATAGCCCAGATAGCCCTGGGCGGCTTCGGACTGCTCGGCTGGATGCAGTTGGCCCGCGGTGAGCTCAGCGCGGCGGTCACGTCGGTGAATCGCGGTCTGGACTTGCTGCGGCGCAAGCAGGTGTGGTCCTGGGCAGGCGAGCTGACTCCGGCTGCCGTCGCCGTACTGCTTGCGGATGGACGCGACGACGAAGTACGGAAGTTGCTGGGGGAGCTGGACGACTGCACTGCTGGGCTGGGGGCGCCGCTGGCACGGGTTGCGCTGCAGTGCGGCCGGGCGCAGCTGGCCGAGAGCGACGGTGACCACCGGCTGGCTGCGGAGCTCTATAGGGAGGTAGAGCTTCAGTACGAGGCCCTCCCTGCGCCGTACTTCGCTGCGCTGGTGGCCGAGCGCGCTGTGCACTGCAGGCTTGCACTCCGGGAACCCGATGCTGCAGAAGCGTTCGCCGCGCTGGCGGAGACTTTTGACCTTCTCGGCGCCTCCAGAGACGCGGCCCGCTGCCGCCACGAGTTGCGCAGCCACGGAGTCGCTGCGCCATCACGCAGGGGCCGCCGCGGCTACGGCGCCGAGCTGTCTCCCAGGGAACAGGAAGTCGCGCGACTGCTCGGCCGCGGCCACACCAACCGGGAAATCGCCGATGTGCTCTTCCTTTCGCCGCGCACGGTCGAGCAACATGTCGCCAAAGTCCTTCGCAAACTCCACGCCACCTCCCGCGCCGACCTGCTGAAGGCGAACCGATGAACGATTACTGGGCCTGAGCGTGGTCGGCGAGGACTTGCTCGATCACGTGCTGGTTGGTGGCCGCGTTGGAGGCGTCGGAGTCGATGACGTCGGCCAGCACGATCAGTGCTTTCCACAGCGCCCAGCCGCGAGCCCTCGCCCAGGTCCCCGCGTCCTGCTCGACCGTACGGCGAAACACCTCGCGGCTGTCACCGGCGAACATCGTCCACGCGATCACCAGATCGCAGGCCGGGTCGCCGACACCCGAAGTACCGAAGTCGATCACTGCCGAAAGCTTGCCATCAGCAACTAATAGGTTGCCATGAGCGATGTCTCCGTGGAACCAGGTCGGAGGCCCGTCCCAGGAGGACGCCAGAGCAGCGTCCCAGACAGCGGTAGCGCCGGCAGTGTCGACTCGGCCCTCCAGCGCAACCAGCGCACGGCGGGTCTCCTCGTCGTAGTGCGCAGGCGGCGCACCCCGATAGAAGCTGTGCGCGGCGGCCATGGGCCCGCCCGTCGCGTCGCAACGCTGCAATGCTCGGATGAACTCGGCCACGGAGGTCGCGAACCCCGGCAGGTCGTCAAGGCGGTCGACCTGAGCTGTCGCGCCATCCAGCCAACGCCGTACCGACCAGTTGAAGGCGTACCCCTCCCCAGGAGCACCCTTGCCCAGCACCTCCGGTACTGCGACCGGCAGGTGCGGCGCGAGTCGCGGCAGCCACTCGTTCTCCTTGTCCACGGCAGGCGCGTACGCCGGAGCCGTAGGCAACCGCACCGTCATCGACTCACCCAGCCGATAGGTCCGGTTGTCCCACCCATCCACCTTGACCGGCGAGACCGAAAGCTCACTCCACTGCGGAAACTGCGCCTTCACCAGCCGCTGCACCAGCCCCGCATCAATCCCAGCACGCCCATCGGAAACCATCCCGGAAGTCTCCGACCCGGCTCACCACCCTCGCAACCCATTTTCCGGACGGGCCCGCTCAGAGCGCGCGGAAGGACAAGCAGAAAGGCCTGTACTGCGAGTTCGCAGTACAGGCCTTTCTGGTGATCGGTCAGGCGGCGGTGCTCTCCTCTATCTGGACGGGAGGCGCCGTGGTCTTGCGGGACCGGCGGGAGCGGCCTTCGAGGTACTTGGCCAGCATCGACAACAGAGAGCACAGGCCGATGTAGATGACCGCGACCACGAAGTACGTCGGGATGTAGGGGAAGCCGAACTCGAGCCGGCCGCCCATCTGCTTGGCCACGTAGAGCAGCTCGTTGTAGGTGATGATGAAGCCGAGCGCGGTGTCCTTCAGCAACACCACCAACTGGCTGACGATGGCCGGCAGCATCGAGCGGATCGCCTGCGGGAGCAGGACCAGCCGGACGACCTGGTTCTTCCGCAGCCCGGTCGCGTACGCCGCCTCGCGCTGGCCCTTGGGGACGGCGGTGATGCCGGCCCGGAAGATCTCGGCGAGGACGGAGCCGTTGTAGAGGGTCAGACCGAAGACCACCGCGTGGAACGGGGTCAGGCCGAGCTGGAACTCCAGGCTGCCGTAGTAGAAGAAGAACATCAGGATCAGCAGCGGGATCGCCCGGAACAGCTCGACCACGAGCGTCGCCGGCATCCGGACCCATTTGTGGTCGCTGATCCGCCCGGCCGCGAAGACCGCACCGAAGAGCATCGCCAGCACGGTGGCGAGGCCCGCTGCCCGCAGCGTGTTCACCAGACCGGTGAGCAGTTCACGCTGGATCGCGGCGTACTGGAACTGCGCCCAGCGCCGGCCCTGGAACTGTCCGTTGTCGTTGAGCCGCAGAACCACCCAGGTGATCACACCCGCCACTGCGAGCAGCACGATGACGTTCAGGATCCGGTTGCGGGCCTTCGCCCGCGGGCCGGGTACGTCGTACAGGACCGCACTCATCAGGCCACCGCCGTCCGTCGCTCGGCCCACCGCTGCAGGAAGACCAGGGGGATGATCAGGATCAGGAAGCCGATGGTGATCCAGACCAGCGTGAGCATCTGGTTCTGGCCGCGCTCGGCCATCGCCGCCGGGATGGCGCCCGCCTCGAGGACGGAGAAGCCGGCCGCGATGGTGGTGTTCTTCAGCAACGCGATCAGGATGCTCGTCATCGGCGGCACGATCGCCCGGTACGCCTGCGGCAGCACGACGATGGTCAGCACCTGGACGAACGTCATACCGACCGAGCGGGCAGCCTCGGCCTGGCCTGGCGAGATCGTGTTGATGCCGGACCGGACCACCTCGCAGACGAACGCGGAGGTGTAGAGCGTCAGTGACGCCACCGCGGCCCAGAAGAAGGTCGGCAGGCTGAGCTGCATCTTGGCGGCACCGAAGAACAGGAACGAGAACACCAGCGTCAGCGGAGTGTTCCGCACGATGTTCACATAGCCGGTGCCGATCCCGCGCAGCGCGGTCACCGGCGAGACGCGGAACGCGGCCAGGACGGTGCCGAGAACCAGGCTCAGCACTCCGGAGACGAGGAACAACCTGAGAGTCGTCCAGAACCCTTCCCGGAACAGTTCCCAGTTGTCGGTGAGGACCGAGAGCATCGTGACCTTCCAGAAAATGCGGCTACGGCGACCCGGGCGAACCCGGGTCGCCGCAGCCGGAGTGGATCAGTACTTCTCGAGCGTGGGCGGAGTGCCGGGCGAGCCGGACTTGCCCAGGGTTCCGTCGTACAGGGTCTTCCAGGTGCCGTCGGTGAAGGAGGTCTCCAGGCCGGCGTTCACCTTGTCACGCAGGGGCTTGTCGGCCAGCGGGAGGCCGATGCCGTACTTCTCGGTGCTGAACGGCTTGCCGACGACCCGCAGGTCCTCGGGTGCGTTGGCGGCGTAGCCCTTGAGGATNGCGTCGTCGGTGGTGACGGCGTCGGTCTTGTTGTCGAGCAGCTGGGAGACGCACTCGGAGTAGGTCTTGAACTCCGAGATGTTGCTCGCCTCGGTCAGGTTCTCGTCCTTGACCCGCTGGATCGGGGTCGAGCCGGTCGCGGAGCAGACCTTCTTGCCCTTCAGCGCGGTCTTGCCGCCGTCCATCGAGGTGTCGGCCTTGCGGACCAGCAGGTCCTGGCCGGCGACGAAGTACGGGCCGGCGAAGCCGACGAGCTTCTTGCGCTTGTCGGTGATCGAGTAGGTGCCGACGTAGTAGTCGATCTCACCACCGGCGATCGCTGTCTCGCGGTTCGCGGACGGGATCTCCTTGTACTCGATCTTCTCCGGGTCCAGGCCGAGCTGGGCCGANACCATCCGGGCGATCTCGATGTCGAAGCCGCAGCGCTTGCCGTTGGCGTCCTTGTAGCCCAGGTTCGGCTGGTCCGCCTTGACCCCGACGACCGCGTTACCGCGGGCCTTGATCTTGGTGAAGGTCGCGCTGCCGGCTACGTCACCGGCTGCGGCGGGGGTGAACTTGTGCAGCTCACCACAGCCACCGGTCGTGCTGCCCGGGCTGCCGCTGCCGGTCGGCGTGTCTTCCTTGCCACAGGCACCGACGGTCAGCGCCAGCGCCGCGACGCCGACAGTGGCGACGAGGTTGCGCATTCTCATTGGGGATCCCCTTCGTGTGTTTTTACTGCTGTTGCGGCAGGCCCAGGGGCCCGCCGGGCGTCTCTCAGTGCTTGAGGATCTTCCCGAGGAAGTCCTGCGCACGGCGTGAGGTCGGGTTGGTGAAGAAGGTTTCGGGGGTCGCCTCTTCGACGATCTCGCCGTCGGCCATGAACACGACCCGGTTGGCGGCACTGCGGGCGAAGCCCATCTCGTGCGTGACCACGACCATCGTCATGTTCTGCCTGGCCAGGTCGATCATCACCTCGAGGACCTCCTGGATCATCTCCGGGTCGAGCGCCGAGGTCGGCTCGTCGAACAGGAGGACCTTGGGATCCATCGCCAGCGCCCGCGCGATCGCGACCCGCTGCTGCTGGCCGCCGGACAACTGGGCGGGGTACTTCGACGCCTGGTTGGCGACGCCGACCCGCTCGAGCAGTTCCATCGCGCGCTTCTCGGCCGTCTTGGCGTCGGTCTTGCGGACCTTCAGCGGGCCGAGGGTGACGTTCTGCAGGATCGTCTTGTGCGCGAACAGGTTGAACGACTGGAACACCATGCCGACGTCGGCGCGCAGGTGGGCCAGCGCCTTGCCCTCGTTCGGCAGCGGCTGACCGTCCAGCGTGATGGTGCCGGAGTCGATCGGCTCCAGCCGGTTGATCGCGCGGCACAGCGTGGACTTGCCGCCACCGGACGGACCGATCACCACCACGACCTCGCCGCGGTTGATGGACAGGTTGATGTCCTTCAGGACATGCAGGTCACCGAAATGCTTGTTCACACCTGTCAGGGCGACAAGACCTGTGGTCGTCACGGTATCGACGGCGGAGGAATCGCTCATGGCGAGAACCTAGCGGAGGCTGGGGGTGACTGCACGGATCCCCGGTTCCACGGTGGTAACGATCTGCTATCTCGCGGCGCAGGCCGTGACCGTGCGGTCACAGCCTGCTCGAAGCTGGACGTTAGTGTCCGGAACGGCCTGTTCCGCAACAACCACCTGCAGCCAGAGCGGCCGCCGCCGGGGGAGCCTTGACGGCTGCCTCCACGTCGGCGAGCATGCGGGCCCTCGCGGCGGGGGAGATGATCCGTCCGCGGGTGACTACGGTGTGGATTCGCCGGGTGTTCCGGATGTCCTGCAGCGGGTCGCCGTCCAGTACTACGAAGTCGGCGATCTTGCGCGACTCCACCGAGCCGAGGTCGGCGCTCATCCCGAGGAACCGGGCCGGCTCGACCGTGGCGGAGTACAGGGCCTGCTGGGTGGTGGCGCCGGCCTTGACGAGTAGTTCGAGCTCGTCGTGCAGGGCGAATCCGGGGACCATGTACGGCGTACCGGTGTCGGTTCCGGCGAGGACGGGGACGCCGTGGGCGAAGAGTTCGCGGACGAAGCGCTGCCGGTACTCCCACATCTGCCGCTGGCGGGAGATTTCCTCGGCGTTCCGGTTGGCCTTGTAGAGGTTCTCGATCCCGTACTCGTAGCCGCCGATCGTGTCGGCGCTGAGATACTTCTGCGTCGCCGGGTCCGGCGCTGTGTAGTCGGGCATGTCGAGCACGTTGTGCATGGTCAGCGTCGGGGTCACGCGGGTCCGGTTGCGCCGCAGCGTGCCGAAGACGGCGGCCGCGCGAGACCGGCTGAAGCTGTTCGCCGCGATCCACTCGATCGGGTGCAGCTGCCGGAACCACCCGTTGTAGTCACCAGTCCGGACCGAGATGGCCTGCAGCATCCGGCGTACTTCGCTCTCGCGGCTCGATACCGCCAGCGCCAGCGCGTGGATGTGCTCGATACTGCGCTGCCCGGCGTTGCTGACCTGCTTGACCGATACCTGGTCCGGCCCATGGCCGTGCACGGTCAGCCCTTGCCGCCGCGCCTCGTCCAGGATCGCCCGGTACGCCGTGGGGCTCAGCCGCGAGTACACCTTGACGAAATCGGCACCCTCCTTCTTCACCTGCCGTACTGCGGCCCGCGCGCTGGCCTCGTCGTTGACGACCAGCACCTGGAGGAGGTTCGGATCCCACAGGGTCGGGTCACCGTCGATGATCTGGCTGCCGACGATCATCCGCGGGCCGAGCAGCGTGCCGGCGTCGATCCGGTCGCGCCAGTCGTAGACCACCGGGTCGGCCGCGGCCATTTCGCGAACTGTGGTCAGCCCGTTGGCCAGGCAGAGCGGCGGCGTCACGTGCTCGTCGCCGATTGTGTGCAGATGCATGTCGGCCAGGCCGGGGATGACGAACTTGCCGGGCAGATTGAGCACGATGGCACCGCGGGGGATCGGCAGGTGGCGGCCGACTCCGATGATCCGGTCGCGGCTGATCAGTACGGTCTGGTGTCGATCGCGCCGGCTGGTCGCGACGTCGATGACCGTGACGTCGGTGAGCGCGGTGAACCCGGTGGTGCCGGCGGCGGGCGGCCGGACCAGGGCGGAGGCGGGTGAGGCGGCGATGGTGCCGCCGGCAACCACAGCGGCGCCGGCGGCGGTACGGGCGAGGAACTGACGACGGGAACTGTTCATGGGTCCTACCATTGTCTGCGCCGGGCCCGCGGTCAGGGGTTGCAGCCGCCCTGTCCCAGGTAGGGATATGTCTACCAAGCGACGTACTCTTAGTGGCTGTTATGCGTACATACGAGGTCCGCACCCACGGGTGCCAGATGAACGTCCACGACTCCGAGCGCCTGCGCGGGCTGCTGGAGGACGCGGGTTATGTCCGTGCGCCCGAGGGCGACCAGGCCGATGTGGTCGTCTTCAACACCTGCGCGGTGCGCGAGAACGCCGACAACAAGCTCTACGGCAACCTCGGCCACCTGGCGCCGGTGAAGGCCAAGAACCCGGGGATGCAGATCGCCGTCGGCGGCTGCCTGGCGCAGAAGGACAAGGCCACCATCACCAAGAAGGCGCCCTGGGTGGACGTCGTCTTCGGCACCCACAACATCGGCGCGCTGCCGGTGCTGCTGGAGCGGGCCCGGATCGCCGAGGAGTCGCAGGTCGAGATCCTCGAGTCGCTCGACGTCTTCCCGTCCACGCTGCCGACCCGCCGCGAGTCGCCGTACTCCGCCTGGGTGTCGGTCAGCGTCGGCTGCAACAACACCTGCACGTTCTGCATCGTCCCGGCGCTGCGCGGTCGCGAGAAGGACCGCCGCCCGGGCGACGTACTCGCCGAGGTCGAGGCGCTCGTCGCCGAGGGCGTGCTCGAGGTGACGCTGCTCGGCCAGAACGTGAACTCGTACGGCGTGGAGTTCGGCGACCGGTACGCGTTCTCCAAGCTGCTCCGCGCGTGCGGCGCGATCGAGGGCCTGGAGCGGGTCCGGTTCACCTCGCCGCACCCGCGCGACTTCACCGCGGACGTGATCGAGGCGATGGCCGAGACGCCGAACGTGATGCCGTCGCTGCACATGCCGTTGCAGTCGGGCTCGGACCAGATCCTCAAGACGATGCGCCGCTCGTACCGCCGCGACCGCTACCTTCGCATCATCTCCGACGTCCGCGCCGCGATGCCGGACGCCGCGATCACGACCGACATCATCGTCGGCTTTCCCGGCGAGACCGAGGAAGACTTCCAGGGCACCCTCGACGTCGTCCGCGAGGCACGCTTCGCCGGCGCCTTCACCTTCCAGTACTCGAAGCGGCCCGGCACGCCGGCCGAGTCGATGGAAGACCAGGTGCCGCGTTCCGTCGTCCAGGAGCGCTACGAGCGACTCGTCGAGTTGCAGGACGAGATGGCCTGGGCCGAGAACAAGGCGGTCGTCGGCCGCTCCGTCGAGGTACTGGTCGCCGAGGGCGAGGGCCGCAAGGACGCCGCCACCCACCGCCTCTCGGGTCGCGCCCGCGACAACCGTCTGGTCCACTTCGCCCTGCCCGAGGGCGTCGAGCGTCCGCGGCCGGGCGACATGGCAACGGTCGAGGTCACCTACGCTGCGCCGCACCACTTGGTCGCCGACGAGTTCGGCTCAGTACGCCGTACGCGCGCCGGCGACGCCTGGGAACGAGCCCAGGATGCGCCTGTCGCAGTTGGAGCACCTGGCGTGATGCTCGGCATGCCGGTCATCGGCAAACCGACCCCCCTAGAACCCGCAACCGGCGGCTGCCAGGTCGGCTGACTTGATACCGGAGGGCGCTGAGCCGTTCGCTTCCGGGCGGGATGCGGACGTCTACTCGATCGACGACGACTAGGTACTCCGCCGCTACCGCAACGGTCATCCGGTGCGCGACGAAGCGGAGTACATGCGCTGGGTGGCGAAGTACGACTACCCGGTGCCCGCGGTCCGTCAGATCGACGGCCCCGACATGGTGATCGAGCGCCTCACCGGCCCGACCGTCGCCGACGCCGCGATCGCCGGTGACCTGTCACCCGCCGGGCTCGGCCTCATGCACGCTGACCTCCATCGTCGCCTGCACGCGATCCCCGCCCCCAGCGGCACCCCCGGCCAGGTCGTCATGCACGGCGACCTCCACCCCGAAAACGTCATCCTGAGCCCCGGCGGCCCAGTCGTCATCGACTGGCGCAACGCGGAGGAAGGCCCGGCGGAGTTCGACATCGCGATGACGGCGATCATCTTCGCCCAGGTAGCCCTCGACCCAGCCTTCGCCACCTTGTCGCCCCTACTCCGCGAAGCCCTCTCCACCTACCTCGCCAACTCCATAGACCCCACCCCAGGCCTGGACTCTGCCGTGGCCACCCGCGCCCGCAACCCAACCCTCACCCCAGCAGAGCTAGCCCTCCTCCCAGCCCAAGCCGCACTGATCCGGTCGCTTGTTGTCCCGACCGACAGGACATAGTCGCCGAATCGTGGGGTTTGGCGGGTAGCTCAGGCGGGCGGAGGGATATACGTAGACGACTACGTCCTGTCGGTCGGGACGAAACTGAGGAACTCCTTCAACGTCAGCGCCCGGTCGACGATCCGCATCTCCCCGATGTTGCCCGCGAAGGACTGCTCGATCTTGCTGGCGTAGTGGTTTGCACCAAGCAGCCAAGCCGCCCCGGTGGTGGCGAGCCCGTTGGAGCGAGTCGACGGATTCCGCAGCAGCTCTGAAGAGTCGACATACAAAGTGGTCCGACGCCCGTCGTTGACCACCGCAAGGTGGAACCAGCGCCCAGCCACCTCCTCGTGACCCCAGTTGGTGAAGGTTTCGTTCTTGTCGAGGGGGTAGACGGCCCACTGGACCTGGCGGCCGCCGGAGAAGCCGAGGTTGACCACCGGCTCAGACGGATCGCTCCCCGTCTTCCCAGCATCAGCGCCAGTGCCCATCCGGCTGAGCAGGCCCTCCCACGAGTGATCCCGCCCGTCATCAGCAAGCTTCACGAAGGCCTCGATGGTGTACCCACCGCGAAAGGTCATCCGATTCAACGGCGCATTGTCAGCCGTCCGCAAATACCCACCGCGAGCCGGATTCTTGCCGCCGGCAAACACCCAGCTCCCATGCCCCGGCTGATCCGCGTGATACTCGCCCGACACCCGAAGGCTGTCGGCCGGCGACCCCGGCAGCAATACCGGCGTCAGGTCGTTACCCCGACCCGAGTGATCCACCACGCGGGAACCCACCGGGCCATCCAGACGCCAGTACGCGACCGTCCCTGGGATCACCAACTCATGAGCCGGGCGGGCAGGCCGCACCGGCTCCGGCGCGAAGCCGGCAAAGCGTTCGGTGAAGTCAAGCGGCACGCTGAAGCGGTTGACCTCGTCCGTGAGTTCGACCTCACCCTCAGCCAACAGCGAACGCCGTGAAGGCTTCTGCGCCAGAATCCACGGGTTGATCGTCTCGACGTCGATCGCGTTGCGGGCCAGGTCGAAGTGGTACAGGCGGATCATCGCGCCGCCGCCGTAGTACCGGTCCTGGTAGTTGGTGATGTGCAGGTGGACGTCATGCCCGGCGGCGTTCTTCCGGATCGTCCGGCCGGATGGCCAGAAGTGGCCGTTGAGCGTCAGGAAGATCTGATCGTTGCCGTCGACAAGCTGTTCCCAGACCCGCTTGCCATGGTCGGAGAACTCCGCGACGCCTTGCCCGTCGTCGGCGCACACGAGCTCGTGGATGGTCAGGATCACCGGCAGCCGCGGGTGCTCCGCGATCACCTTGCGCGCCCACGCGAAGCTCGCGTCCGACGGCCGCCAATCCATTGCCAGCAGCAACCACTGCCGCCCGCCCGCACGGAACACGTGGTACGAGTTGTACCCGTCCGGCGTCGACCCGCCGTACGTGCTCATCCGCCGGAACCGCTGCGGTCCGAAGACCTTCAGGTACGGCGAATCGCCGCGCTGGTCGTCCTTGCTGGAGTCGATGTCGTGGTTGCCCGCGAGCACGCTGTACGGCATCCGTGCCCGGTCCATGATCGCGAAAACCTGGTCGGCCTGCGCGAACTCACTGGCCTGCGCGTTCTCGACCACGTCGCCCAGCTGCGCGGTGAAGACGATGTTGTCCACGCCGCGCTGCTCGATCAGGTACTCGAAGGTCGCGGTCAGCGGCGCGGAGTCCCCCCGATCCAGATCGAACAGGTACTGCGTATCCGGTACGACGGCCAGCGTGAACCGCGGGTTCTCCGGATCAGGTGAGGAAGAGGACGAGGCGGCCGAAGCACTCTGCACCCCAGCGATTCCACTCCCGACGGCAACACCCGCACCCAGGACCCCCGCCTGAAGAACCCGCCGCCTGCTCGTTCCGTCGTACTGCGTGCCCATCGGTGCCTCCGGCCTCGAACCGCCGGGTGCCTCACGCCCCGGCGCATCGACCGCACTCTAGAGCCGAGCCGACCCCCCGACGGTGAACGACAAGAGAACTACTCGAAACCCTGGGCGATCACCGCAGGGATCGAGCCATCGCGCAGGCCGGCCAGGACCCGGGCCTCGTGCGGCACGACGGGATCCGGCAGCTTGTCGAGCGAGAACCAGTCAAGCCCGGCCGCCTTGCCGGGCTCCATCAGCTGGGGCTCGCCGGTCCAGCGGGTGGTGGTGAAGAAGAAGTCGACCCGCTCGTCGATCGGCAGCCCGTTACCGCCGGTCCGATGCATCGCGGTGACCGGGACCAGGTCGGCCGGGTCGATCTCCACGCCGACCTCCTCGCGAACCTCGCGGATCGCCGCCGCCAGCACGGACTCACCCTGCTCGATATGGCCGGCCGGCACGGCCCAGTACCCGTCCATGTAGCCGGTGTTGGCCCTGAGCAACAGCAACACCTCATCGCCACGCCGCAGTGCCACATAAGCAGCCGGAACCACTCGAAACCGATCCATGCCGCCCACCCTAAAGACCCCCACCCCCACTCTGAGCACCCGCCAGCCACCCCATCGCGGATAGGCCGCCTGGCCGGTGCCCAAGGTGGCCGCGGCATGGGTGGTGAGGCGGGACTTTGGGCACCCGCTAGCCACGCGATCGCGGATCGGGCGCCTAGTGGGTGCCCAAGGTGGCGGGTGCTCAAAGTGGGGGCGCCGTGGTGGCGGGGCGGGACTTTGGGCACCGGCCGGCCACGCGATCCTGGATCCGCCGACTGGTGGGTGCTCAAAGTGGGGGAAAGGCCGAGGGCCGCAAGGGGGTGTTCCCCTTGCGGCCCTCGGAGGGTGCTGAATCAGGCGGGCTTGTTCGGACCGTTGTCGATGTCGTCGTCCTGCCCGTCCAGGCCGTCGAGACGGTCCTTGGCGACGTCGACGCCCTGGTCGATCTTGTCGCCGTACTTGCCACCGGTCTTGTCGTCAACGAAGTCGCCGGCCTTGTCGAGTCCGCCGCCGACCTTGTCACCGTGGTCGTCGACCAGGTCCCCGGCCTTGTCCTTGAGGTCCTCGGCCTTGCCCTTGAACTTGTCGAAGATGCCCATCTCGGGGGCTCCCATTCCTAGCGTAGTGAACTACTTACAGACAGCTAGCGGTGATCTTCCCACCATCAGGGCCCCAGGTGTGGGAGGTGATCAGCTTCCGTCGCCAGTGGGGCCGGTCTCCACGTCGCCACCGCTCTCGACGTCGCCACCGGACTCGACGTCGCCGCCGGAGTCGGTGCCGCCGTCGCCGGGGGACTCGACGTCGCCGCCGCTGCGGGTCAGTTCGACATCCCCGCCGCTGCGCTTGAGGTCCTCCGCGGTGGTGTCCTTGCCCAGGGCTTCCTTGGCCGCGTCGGCCTCTTCTTCGAACGGATTCGTCACTGAATCTTCCTCCCGAGTCGGTGCTGCGATGTGTTGTCGGCCCCCCGAATCGCTAATGCGGTCCGGACCGTAATTTCCTTGCCCCTGTTCCTACCGAACTCCGGCGGTGACCACAACCCCGCTGGGCCGACTTTGTCCCAGAGTTCACGCCGTCCGTCCGCCCGGTCAGGGGCACTGTCACACTACAGAGATGGCCAGGTCACTCGTCGTCGCCGTCGTCGGCCCCACGGCGGCCGGAAAATCGGACCTGTCGGTTGCCCTGTGCAAGGAACTTCCGGGCGAGGTGGTGAACGCCGACGCGATGCAGGTCTACCGCGGGATGGACGTCGGTACGGCGAAGATCACGCCGGCCGAGCGGGCCGGAGTACAGCATCACCTGCTCGACATCCTGGATGTCACGCAGACCGCGACGGTGGCCGAGTTCCAGCAGCTCGCCCGGGCGGCGATCGACGACTGTCTGGGGCGGCAGGTGGTTCCGGTCCTGGCCGGAGGGTCGGCGCTCTATGTCCGCGCGATCCTCGACGACTTCGCTTTCCCCGGCACCGACCCCGCCGTACGGGAGCGCCTGGAAGCCGAGCTGGAGGAGCAAGGCTCCGGCGTACTGCATCGCCGGCTGGCCGAGGTCGACCCCGCCGCCGCCGAGCAGATCCTGCCGAGCAATGGTCGCCGGATCGTGCGCGCGCTCGAGGTCATCGAGATCACCGGCGGCCCGTACGTCGCAACGCTGCCCGAGCACACCTATGTCTACCCCGGCGCCGTCCAGCTCGGACTCGACGTACCGCGGCCGATTCTCGACGAGCGGATCGACCGCCGGGTCGACCGGATGTTCGAGCAGGGCTTCGTCGACGAGGTGAAGGACCTGCTGGGTAAGGGCTTGCTGGACGGCCGTACTGCGAACCGCGCGCTCGGCTACTCCCAGGTGATCGCGTTGCTGCGGGGCGAGCTGTCCGAAACCGAGGCTCGCGAGCGGACAGCGCAGGCGACTCGCAGGTTCGCCCGGCGGCAGGACTCCTGGTTCCGCAAGGACCCCCGGATCACCTGGCTCCCTTGGGATGCTCCCGACCTTGTCGACCGAGCCCTCGAAGTAGTACGAGGCAACCAACCGGGCGCCGCCGGCGTAGTCGGAGTGGAAGAGGGCGCACGGCATGTCTGATCACTACGTGCGTGCTGCGCGTCACCCGGCACGGCACCTCGCCGCACTGGAGCAAAGGCCACGATGGAAAAACATCGAGGCCTTCACTCCAGCACGGCGAGCTACCGCACCGGGCAACTGCTCGCGACTGCACGTAGCGATCAGACATGCCGTAGGGGCTGTCGATGCGAGGGGGTGACCGTGAGGCCGAGTTCCGTGAGTACGTCATCGCGGACCGCAGCAGACTGTTGAGAACGGCGATGTTGCTCACCGCGGGCGACGTCTACACCGCCGAGGATCTGGTCCAGACCGCCTGCACGCGCGTGTATGTGCACTGGCACCGGATCCGGCACGAGGGCGCCGGACCGTATGCCCATCGCATCCTGGTCAACGCCTTCCTGGACGAGCGCCGCCGGGCCGGCCGCCACCCCGAGGTGGTGACCGCCGAGACGTTCGAGCCGAGGCTGTCCGAGCAGACGGATCCGGTGGACACACTGGCCGTCCGCAAGGCGCTGCTGGAGCTCGCGCCACGGCAGCGGGCCGTCCTGGTGCTGAGGTACTTCGAGGATCTCGACGTGGCCAGTTGCGCCCGGATCCTGGAGTGCACCGAGGGCACCGTGAAGAGCCAGACCGCGAAAGCGCTGAAACGACTGAAGGACCTGATGGCCGAGGACCCGGCCACGGATCCAGCGACCGGGAGTAGCTGAGAAGTGGACGACGTGAAGAAGCTGCTGGCGGAGTTCGCCGACCGTGCGGTCGACGGCATCCCGCCCGCGGATGTGGATGCGGACGTGGCGCGTGGCCGCCGCGCGCTGCGCCGGATCAGGGCGCGCCGCCGGGTCACCGGCGTCCTGTGCATCGCCGCGGTGTCGACCGCCGTACTCGCCGTCGGAAACCAGATCAAGTGGTGGGGTGACGGCCAGGCGGCGGTGGCCGGCGGCCCCGGGGAGGCCGCCTCGGTGGCTGGGGCGGGGGAGGCCGGCGCGACCACGATGCGCTCGGCGAGCCCGGCGCCGACGAAGTCCGACGACACGATCTCGATGTACTCCACCGCCACGGTCGTCTCGCTCGGCGCCAACCAGGAACCGTGGAACAACATCAGCTGCACGCTCGCACCGCAGGGCTGGACGCCGCAACGGCCGCTCAAGGCCGATCACGTTCTCCTGACGCCGCCGAACCTGCGGACCTCGGACCTTGGCCCGAAAGGCGGGCTGGACCTGAGGACGGCTCCGGAGGCGACGAGCCTGCAGGCCACTCGGGTGACCGAGGCAGGCGGCAAGGTCTTCCACCTCGGCACGACTGACGGCCGCGAGACCGGCCAGGTGCTGCTCGGCCAGCGTTGGCTAGTAGTCCAGCTACCAGCCGGCAACGCAGCCTGGAACGACGACCTACTCCGCCAGTTCATGGCATCCTGCAGCGTCAACTGACGCGCCAGAACTAGCGCTCACGCCGCTGAGAAGGTAGGCAGGGCCTGTCCCTGTAAGCCCCAACTCTGCGGAGGACCCGTGACACCGAAACGCCTGGCCGCTGCCCTGACAGCGGGTGCGCTCGTCCTGGCCGGCCTGACCGCGAGTACCGCGGCCGCCACCCAAAGCGCCAGTACGGCCGCTGCCACCCAGAGTGCGAGTACTGCCGACCGCGCCCCGCAGTCACCCGCCAAGCACTCCACCGCGATCGGCTTTGGTGGCGCCGTCGCGTCTGTCGACGCCGACGCGACCAACATCGGCCTGTCCGTACTGCGCCGTGGCGGCAACGCCGTCGACGCGGCAGTGGCGACCGCCGCCGCGCTCGGGGTGACCGAGCCGTACTCCGCTGGGATCGGCGGTGGCGGCTACTTCGTGTACTACAGCGCGAAGAACCGCAAGGTGTACACGATCGACGGCCGCGAGACCGCGCCCGCGACGATGCCGTCCGACGCCTTCATCAACCCGGCGACAGGCAAGCCGTACACGTTCACCCCCGACCTGGTCACGTCCGGCGTCTCGGTCGGTACGCCCGGCACCTTGGCGACCTGGGACTCGGCGTTGCGCTCGTGGGGCACGCTGTCGCTGGGCAAGGCGCTGAAACCGGCCGGGGAGCTGGCCGATCGCGGCTTCATCATCGACCAGACCTTCCGGAACCAGACGCTCGACAACAAGGCGCGCTTCTCGGCGGTCGTACCGACGGCGAAGCTGTTCCTGCCGAACGGTGACGCGCCCGTCGTCGGGACGGTGTTCAAGAACAAGGAGCTCGCCAAGACCTACGAGCTGATCGGCAAGCAGGGACCGTCGGCGTTCTACACCGGCCCGCTGGCCAAGGAGATGGAGTCGGTGGTGAAGGCGCCGCCGAAGACTCCTGGAACGACGTTGCCGGTGATGCCCGGCCACCTGACGACGGCCGACCTGGCGAAGTACAAGGTGCTCCGGCAGGACCCGACGAAGGTCCGGTACGACGGCCTCGATGTCTACGGGATGGCGCCGTCCTCCTCGGGCGGTACGACGGTCGGCGAGGCGCTCAACATCCTTACGCCGCAGCAGTTGTCGAAGCAGTCGACCCCGCAGGCATTGCACACCTACCTGGAGGCGTCGGCACTGTCGTTCGCCGATCGTGGCGCGTACGTCGGTGACCCGGCGTTCGTGAACGTGCCGACCAAGGAGCTGCTGTCGGAGGGCTTCGGCGCCGAGCGGTCCTGCCTGATCGACCCCGCGAAGGCGGCGGTCAAGCCGGTGCCGGCGGGCTCGCCAGATGGTTCGTACTCCGCTTGCGCGCCCGGCGTCGCGACCGACGAAAGGCCTGACACAGAAGGCTTGTCGACCACACACCTCGTTGCCGGGGACAAGTGGGGCAACGTCGTCTCATACACGCTGACGATCGAGCAGACCGGCGGCAGCGGCATCACCGTGCCGGGTCGTGGCTTCCTGCTGAACAACGAGCTGACCGATTTCTCGACCGTGTACGTCGAGACCGACCCGAACCGGATCCAGCCCGGCAAGCGGCCGCGGTCGTCGATGTCGCCGACGATCGTGCTCAAGCACGGCAAGCCGTTCCTCGCGCTCGGCTCGCCGGGTGGTTCGACGATCATCACGACCGTGCTGCAGACCCTCACGAACCGGCTCGACCGGGGGATGACACTGCCCGAGGCCGTCGCCGCACCGCGCGCGTCGCAACGGAACACGGCCAACGTGACCGCCGAGCCGCCATTCATCGATGCCTATGGCACCGATCTCAAGCCGTACGGACACACGTTGGTCCCGGCGGGTGACGCCCTCACCTCAGCCGCGGAGATCGGTGCCGTGGCAGCGCTGGAGGTCCTGCCTGGCGGCGGCTACCTCGCCGCAGCCGAACCCAAGCGTCGCGGCGGCGGCGCAGCCGGCACGGTTCACCAACTCTGGCCCAATTAGGGCGTGTCTCCTTGTCTCGTGCGTGCTGCGCGGCACTCGGTGCGGCACCTCGCCGCACTGGAGCAAAGGCCACGATGGAAAAACATCGAGGCCTTCACTCCAGCACGCCGAGCTACCGCACCGAGCACCTGCTCGCGACTGCACGAGACAAGGAGACACGCCCTAACCGCGTTTCAACCGTTTCGGTGCAGTAGGTAGGGGCGGAGGCTCGACCGGCGGTGTCTCGGCACTGCCGGCGTCGAGCCATCCGTCGTACTCCGCGACGAGCGGCTCCAGTACCGCGGTATCGGCGTCAGCCGGGACGAGGACCATCCACGGGTGGTCCTCGTCGTCGTCCTCACCCTGGAACCGCCCCCGGCGCACGACTGCGCCCAGCCGCGCCGCGACCTCTTCCGCGTCCTCCTGTTCCCAGAAGTACGCCACCAGCTGTTCGCCCATGCCGGAAACGGTACGACGAACCCGTGCAACCGATCGACGACCCGACCTGTAGTTCAGGGTGGAGATCGCATCGAGGAGGGGCTGGATGGCTGAGGCGCAGGACCGGGAGTATCTCGAGTACGTCGCCGCGCATCGCGGACGAATGCTAAGGACGGCCCGGCTGCTCACATCGGGTGACGCGTACTGGGCCGAGGACCTGGTCCAGGTCGCGCTGACCAAGCTCTACGTGCACTGGGGCAAGATCCGGCAGACCGAGGGCGCCGCGTCGTACGCCGACCGGATCCTGGTGAACGCCTTCATCGATGAGCGGCGGCGGTTGTGGCGCAGCCGCGAGACGGCCACGGCGGAGATGCTCGACGCCGAACCGGCCCCGGGCCCGGACCAGGCCGACCGGCTGACCGTTCTGGACGCGCTCGCCCAGCTGCCGAAACGGCAACGGGCCGCCGTCGTCCTGCGGTACTTCCGCGACCTCGACACCGCCGCCGTGGCGGAGTTGATGGGCTGCAGCCAGGGCACGGTGAAGAGTCAGACCGCCCGCGGCCTGGAGAAGTTGCGCGATCTCATCGACGAACCTCTGGAGATCTTGGAGCGTGTGCGATGACGGATCTGAAGGACCTACTGGAACAAGCTGCGGGAACCGACCCAGCGCTGACCGATGCCGACCTGGCCGCTGATCTCAGGCGGGGAAAGAGGTCGGTACGCCGCCGGCGCTTCGCCGGAGTGGCCGGGGGAGCCACGGCGATCGCCGTAGTCGTGGCGGGTGCCTGGGCCGTCCTGCCAGGGACGGGGACCAGCGGACTCGACGTCCCAGCGGCCTCCGCGACGCCACCTCCGGCCAGCACGACCACGGCGACGCCGCAGGCCGGGCGCACCCTGCCGGGGCGAGAGGGCCTTCCGGTGCTGCCGACCCAGCGGCCGCCGGTGCCGGCCCAGCCCGTCCGACTGGTTGCCGATGGCATCGTTCGGCCCGGCGTCGATCTGGTCTGTGGGCTGAAACCCGAAGGCTGGAAGCCGGTTGTCATGAAGCTCAACAACGGGATGGGCTCAGAGCTGTACTTCACTGATCCTGCCCTGGACCCGGCCAAGTACGCTCCCGGCAGCATCAGTCTGAAGGTCCGGCATGCCGGGATCTATCCCGACGGCACCGGCCGGATGCTGGTCGAGAAGTACGACAAGACCTGGGACGAACTGCCACATGTGCAAGCGGGATCCCGGCAGGCGATCGTGGCCGGCGCGGCCAAAGGCATGCGCGACGTCCACATGCGGATGAGCAAGACCAAGCTGATCCAGGTCGTCGATGCGGCTGGTCTCGGCTGGGACCTGCCGACCCTGCTCAGGTTCACGGGCTCCTGCGGCTATCCGAAGTAGCGCCCGTACGATCTTCCTATGAGCACCTTTCCCTGGTTGAAGGGGCACGGCACGGAGAACGACTTCGTGCTGTTGCCCGATCCCGACGGGTCCGTCCACGGGGAGCTGGATGCGGCGGTCGTGCGATTCCTCTGCGACCGGTACGCCGGAATCGGCGCCGACGGCGTCCTGCGGGTGATCGAGGGATCCAAGCAGTCGTACGTCGAGGACGGCGGCGACTGGTTCATGGACTACCGCAACGCGGACGGTTCGATCGCGGAGATGTGTGGCAACGGAATCCGCGTCTTCGTCCGGTACCTCGAAGAGGCGGGGCTCACCGGTGACAAGCCGGTTCGGGTCGGTACGCGCGCCGGGGTGAAGGAGGTCGTGCTCAACGACGACGGCACGATCACCGCCGACATGGGTGAGCCGAGGTTCCCCGGGCCGGCAGGCGTCGTGGTCGAGGCGAACGGTCATCAGTGGCCCGCCCTGGCCGTCGACATGGGCAACCCGCATGCCGTCGCTTTCGTGGACAGCCTCGACGAGCCCGGCTGGCTGGTCGAGCAGCCCGGTTGGTCCCCGGTCGAGGCGTTCCCGGAAGGCGTGAACGTCGAGTTCGTGGTGCGGCTCGGGCCGAACGAGGTGGCGATGCGCGTGCACGAGCGCGGCGCGGGGGAGACCCGGTCCTGCGGGACGGGTACCTGTGCCGTGGCGGTGGCCTCCGCCCGGGCGGCTCGCCAGAGCGTGCCGGTCACGTACCGGGTCGACGTACCGGGGGGTGTTGTCACGGTCACTTGGCGTGAGGACAACCATCTGGAGCTGACCGGGCCGGCCGTAGTACACGCTCGCGGGGACTTCGATCGGGCCTGGTTGCCCGCCTGAAGGGGAATTCGCCGAGGTGCGGGGTCGTTGAACCAGTAATCGGCTCGCCTGACTGGGTGCGCCGTGCCACGATGGAAGGTATATGACGACCCAATCGAACGCAGACGAAGTGACCGACGGCGACCTCGACCTGATCCAGGACGACGTGCTCGACGACGAGGAGCCTTCGTCGGGTTATGACCGCGAACTGAACACCGAGGGCCTCGAGCTCGAGGAACGCCAGGCGCTGCGGCGCGTGGTGGGGATGTCGACCGAGCTGACGGACATCAGCGAGGTCGAGTACCGCAAGCTGCTGCTGGAGCGCGTGCTGCTGGTCGGCGTGTGGACCGATGGCAGCGCCGAGGACGCCGAGAACTCGCTCGCCGAGCTGAAACTGCTCGCCGAGACCGCCGGGTCGGAGGTGCTCGACGGCGTCATCCAGCGGCGCAAGAAGCCGGACGCGGCGACCTACATCGGTAGCGGCAAGGTGGCCGACCTGCGCAACCTGGTCGCCGCGCTGGGCGCCGACACGGTGATCGCCGACGGCGAGCTCGCGCCCGCCCAGCTGCGCAACCTGGAAGACAAGCTGAAGGTCAAGGTGGTCGACCGGACCGCGCTGATCCTCGACATCTTCGCCCAGCACGCGAAGAGCAAGGAAGGCAAGGCACAGGTCGAGCTGGCCCAGCTGCAGTACATGAAGCAGCGGCTGCGTGGCTGGGGTGGAAACCTGTCCCGCCAGGCCGGTGGTCGCGTCGGCGCGGCCGGTGGCGGTATCGGTGGTCGTGGCCCTGGTGAAACCAAGATCGAGACCGACCGGCGCCGGATCAACACCAAGATCGCCAAGCTGCGCCGTGAGCTGAAGGACCTGAAGGGCACCCGCGCGACGATGCGCCAGGAGCGTCGCCGGCACTCGATCCCGTCGGTCGCGATCGCGGGCTACACGAACGCGGGCAAGTCCTCGCTGCTGAACAGCATGACGAACGCCGGGGTACTGGTCGAGAACGCACTGTTCGCGACGCTGGACCCGACGACACGGCGTACGACGACGTCTGACGGCCGGGTCTACACGTTCACCGACACCGTCGGGTTCGTCCGGCACCTGCCGCACGACATCGTCGAGGCGTTCCGCTCGACGCTGGAGGAGGTCGCGGACGCGGACCTGCTGCTGCACGTGGTGGACGGCTCACACCCGGACCCGCTGGCGCAGATCAACGCGGTCCGCGAGGTGCTCACCGAGATCGGCGCCTCCGACGTCCCGGAGATCATCGTGATCAACAAGGCCGACCTGGCCGACCCGATGGCACTCGCCCCGATCCTGCACCGCGAAACCGGCGCGATCGTCGTCTCCGCCCACACCGGCGAAGGCATCGACAAACTCCGCACCTTGGTCGAGGCGTCCCTACCGATCCCGAACGTCGCAGTCGAGCTACTACTGCCCTACGACCGCGGCGACCTGGTCTCCCGCATCCACTCCGAAGGCTCGGTAGACCAACTCGAGCACACCGCCGACGGGACGAGGCTAACCGCCCGAGTCCACGCCGACCTGGCCGGCGACCTCACGCAGTACGCCGTAACCGCCTGACAACACCCACCACAACAGCCCGGGAACCCACGTCCCCGGGCTGTTGTGCTTGTACTACGCCCGCCCCTCGCGGCTCCTCGCCGACTCCGGCCACCTTGGGCACCGGCCGAGCACCCATTCCGCCGAACGACGCCCGGCCCGTGCCCAAGGTCGATCCGGGTGCGCCGACTGCGGAGTGCGATAGCCGGTTGTGTGACCGATGGCCGGTCGTAGGGGGCTATTGGTCAGCTAAGGCGCTATCGAACAGACCCGAGCGCCATAGTTCCTTCGTGTCCGGACCCGCAACTTGTGGGCTCGCACCGCAGCACCGGCGTACCGCCGCACCGGGCTGGCGTACCGGCGCGGTCGAGTCGGCGCGGTCGAGTCGGCACGGCGTACCGGACAGGCCAGGGGCGCTCTACTCCTGCTGTTCGACCTGCGGTCCAGGCGGTATAGCGCAGCAATCATCCCTGGCCCGACCGTATTTCGCCCGGCCGCCGACATCGCGCGGAAGCGCAACCAGCCGCGGGGCCGCCGCCGGAAGGGTGCGCAGGGCAAGCGTCACCGGCGCCACCCCCAGCGCGAAGCAGCTGGCGTAGCGCAGCGGAGCAGGCGTCGCGAGCAGCCGCCTGCACCCGTTCACCCACCTCGCCACCGCGGGGTCACGCGGGCGGCCACGTCGGCCCACAGCGACCTGGGGTGCCTCCACTCCGTTGCTCCGCTCTTCCGTCGGGCTGGGAGGGGATAGCCCTTCGAGGGAGGGTTCGCCCCCTGGTCTAGCAGGGGGCGAACCCCGTGAAGCGGGGTTGAGCACACTGTTGGCGGCGCTCGGGCAAGCGGGAGCTGGCTTCAGCGCGTTGTCGATGCCATCCGCAGCCAGCCCCCTGACTGATCCCGACCTGACCTCAGCGCGTTGCCCGACCACCGGCGAACACCACCCGCAGCCAGCCCCTAACCCGAAAGCCCGCCCATCGCGTTGGCGCCACGATCGGCGATGCAGCTGGCGTAGCGCAGCTAGCGTTCCGGCCCGACCGCATTCGCCCGGCCGCGGACGTCGCGTGGAAGCGCCACCTTCACCAGCGATGCAGCCGGCGTAGCGTAGCGGAGCAGGCGTCGCGAGCTCGCCCGCACCCGCGCACCACATCGCCGCCGCGGGGTCACGCGCGTTGGCGCCATGGTCGGCGATGCAGTTGGCGTAGCGCAGCGGAGCGAGCGTCGCGAGCCCACGCCGGCCGCGAGCAGACCAGCGGCCCCGGGAATCGATCCCGGGGCCGCTGGTTTCTAGCTGTCTAGCTCAGGTCGTCAGCTGCGGCTGGAGACCTTGACCTTCATCGTGGTGCCTGAGCGCTCCAGGACCTTGATGTTGACGCCGTTGTTCGGCACCTTCACACCCGCTTGCGGCTGCTCGGGGAACCAGTACTGCTTGCTGTCGTTGAACGTCGAGACGCCGTTCTGGCCGCGGATGTAACTCGCGTTGCCGTTCAGGTGGAGCGAGAAGGAGTCGGCCTTCTCGAGCCCGAACGTTGCGTCGTAGCCGCCGACGCGCGGACGCCAGATGCCACCGTCGAGACGGTTGATCGGGGTCGGGTGCGAGTCGATCGGCAGGACCAGGCCCTCGCCGGGGTGCTGGTTGGTGTTGTTGTTGCGCTGCGAGGTGTCCCAGTACCAGAGCAGCAGACCGTCCTGGTACGGGAAGTGCTCCACCTTGTCGCCCAGCGTGCTCGCCCAGCCGAAGTTGTACGGGCCGGTCTTCAGGTGGGCGTCGTACCCGGTGTAGTTGATGTGCGAGGCGAGGTAGTAGTTGTCGTACGGCGTGGTGAGCGTGGAGCCGACCGACGAGAAGCCGTTCAGCGTCCAGCCCTCCGGCGTCGCCTCCGCGCCCGAGTCGACCAGGGTGGTCGAGCCGTTGGTCACCTTGATCGCGTCCGCGTGGAAGCCGAAGCCGCCGGTGTTCGCGTCGGTGGTGTAGCGCAGCTGCAGACCGATCGTCTTGCCCGCGTAGGCGGACAGGTCGAAGGTGCCGAGCTTCCAGCCGCCGCTGGCGCCGTCGATGCCGTTGCCCTCGGCCGGGTTGGTGATCGAGCCGGCGATCGGCTTGTAGCCGGTGCCGTCGTTCACCTCGACGTAGGCGTAGTCACAAGCGGTGGTGCCGCAGTCCTCGATGTCCCAGTTGGCCTGGAGCGTGAGGGTCGAGGTACCGGCCGGCAGTGCGACCTGACGGTTCATCGTGCGGGTGAAGTTGTCGCCGTCGCCACTCCACCACGACTTGGTACCGGCGAACGGTGCCTGCAGCGGGGAGGTCACCAGCTTCTTCGGCAGGGTGACGACGAGGCCCTGGGCCTTCTTCGAGTTGTACTCGTGCGGCCCGAGCTCGAGGGTCCGGTTCTGACCGGCCGCGACGATCTCGTAGTCGAGCCAGCCGAGCTGCAGCTTCTCCCAGGCACCGAGGTCGGCCGCCTGCTCGCCGATACCGCCGTCAGTGGGCTTGCCGACCCGGCTCTGCGCCATGATCGACCACCAGTTGACGCCGTTCTCGATCGCGGGACCCGACGTGTCGTAGTGGTCCGGCAGACCGAGGTCGTGGCCGAACTCGTGCGCGAAGACGCTGATCCCGCCGTTCTCCGGCTGGATCGTGTAGTCGCCGACCCACAGGCCGGTGTCGCCGATCTGGGCGCCACCGATCGGGTTGTTGGCCGGGCCGCCGGGGAAGCCGGCGTACCAGCGGTGCGACCAGATCGCGTCCTCACCCTGGTGCGGGTCACCATCGGCCTGGTCGCCACCGGAGTGGACGATCTGGAAGTGGTCGATGAAGCCGTCGGGCTCGTTGAAGTTGCCGTTGCCGTTGAAGTCGTAACGGTCCCACTGGTCGAACGTCTTCAGCTCAGCGGTGATCTGCGCCGTCGTCCGGCCGCCCGCCTTCTGGTCGGTGACCCACTGGTTCACCGAGTCCTGGACCAGCGCCCAGGTGTTGTTGCAGACGTTGCCGGTGCAGCCCGTCGGGTTGTTCGACCGGCCGTAGCGCGCCTCGTTGTACTTGACCTTGACCCAGTCGGTGACGGTGCCGTCGACGCTGTAGCGGCCGGAGGACTGCTTCTCGTAGTACTTCTTCACGGAGTTGCCGCTGCCGAAGTACATGTCCTTGAAGTGCTGGTGGTTGTAGTCGGCCTGCCAGACGGTGGAGTTGTCCACCGCGCGGTTCGGCTGCGGGATCGCGTTGTGCAGCGGTCCCTCGAACGTCGCCGGACCGGGGATCGCGGGTGCGGTGTCCTGGTCGGGGTAGTTCGGGTGCCGCTCGTTGCCGAACTCGGCGAGGACGACGAAGATCCGGTCGGTCTTCTCGCGGCTCAGCTCGACGTACTGGTCGACCTTGCCCTTGGCGGCCTTCTGGCCCTTGAAGGCGGCGTTCTTGGTGCCGAGCTTCACGACCGTGCTGGCGCCGCGCTTCTCCGCCTTCGCGGTTCCGTTCAGGACCTTCGTCAGGCCTTCCTGACGCAGTTCCCGGCGCTTGTCCTCCATCGGACTGGGCAGCTCATCCGCTCCCGGTGCGGCCTCACTCGCCGCTGGCGCCGTGCCGGCGCCCTGGAGCGAAGCGGCGTTGCCGGCCGCGCCGGAGCTGATGCTCCAACCGACCGTTGCCGCTAGAGCCAGGCTGAACAGCCCGGCAGATACTTTGCGCACGATTCCCTCCCATGGTGCTGAAAAACACGCCGCGCTTGGTGACGCAACGTGGTCATGGCTCCCCCGAGCGTGGTACTTCTGCGCGACAGTACGGGGAAATCGATCGTTGCTGAAGTAGTTCTCCAGAAATTTCCACGCAACAGCGGGGAATCATTCACGCACGCAATGAGTAAGACCACCTAGATCACTGGAGTACAACAACGCAGCGTCAGGCCTGCCGGATTGGCAGACTGTCGGCTATGGAACCCCTGCGCCCTGATGCCGGCCGGTCACGTGGCGACATGGTCGACCTGATGCTGCCGCTGTGGCGCGCGCTGGTGGTCTTCCGGGTGATCACCTGGGGATTCGCCTGCTTCGGCGTCTGGAGCCGCTGGGACGGCATCTACCGGCCGTCCGGCGCGGTGATCCAGCTGGCGGTGATGGGTCTTTGGACCGTCATTGCCTCGATCGGCTACAGCCGGCACTGGGGCCGCCGCAACACCCGGCTCGCGTTCGCCGACCTGATCGTCACTGTCGGTTGCATGTACCTCACTCTGCTGGCCCAGCCGCTGCTAGACATCCGGGCCGGCGCCTCAGTCCTCACGTCTGTCTGGGCCGCCGGTCCGGTGCTCGCGCTGGCGATCTCGCGCGGTCGCGACGGCGGTCTGCTCGGCGCCGCGACGATCAGCCTGGCCCTGCTCTCGCTGCGCGGTGTGGACAATGCCCCCAAGATCCTCAGCAACGTCCAGCTCCTGCTCGTCGCCGGCCTGGTCACCGGGTACGCCGCCAGCACGATGCGCAAGGCAACCACCAGACTCCGCGAGGCCATCGCCGCGGAGAGCGCGACCGCCGAGCGACTCCGGCTCAGCCGGTCCATCCACGATGGTGTGCTCCAAGTGCTCGCCCAGGTGCAACGGCGCGGTACTGCGATCGGTGGCGAGGCTGTCGAGCTGGCGGCGCTCGCGGCCGAGCAAGAGGTTGCCTTGCGCACCTTGATGGCGACGCGGCCCGCCACCGGCTATCGCGGCCGGATCGATCTGTGCATGCTGTTGTTGCCCTTAGCAACGCCTCGGGTCGATGTCGTCGTACCGGCAGGTCAGGTGTTGTTGCCGACCGCGAAGGCGACTGAGCTGGTGGCCGTGGTCAAGGAGGCGCTGAGCAACGTGCAGAAACACGCCGGGCCCCAGGCGCAGGCCTGGGTAGTGGTCGAGGACCTCGGTGCCGACGTGCTGTTGTCGATCCGCGACGATGGAGTCGGGACGACTGCGGACCGGCTCGAGGCGGACCGGTCCGACGGGCACCTCGGCGTCAGCCAGTCGATCCGCGGCCGGATCACCGATCTGGGCGGCACCGTCACGGTCCGGACCGCCCCGGGCGAAGGCACCGAGTGGGAGATGAAGGTGAGCACGGCATGACGCGGGTGATGATCGTCGACGACCATCCGATGTGGCGCGAAGGCGTCGCGCGGGATCTCGGCAGCCGCGGGTACGACGTCTGCGCGACTGCCTCGGACGTGGCCGGCGGGATCCGGATCGCCAAGGCGACCCGGCCGGATGTGGTGGTGATGGACCTGCAGCTCGGCGACGGCTCCGGCGTGGACGCCACCCGGGAGATCACCGCTGCTCTCCCGGACACCCGGGTACTGGTGCTGTCGGCCAGCGCCGAGCAGGCCGACGTACTGGCTGCCGTGAAGAACGGCGCCTCGGGGTACTTGGTCAAGTCGGCGTCGCTGGACGAGTTCGACGACGCAGTACGGCGTACTGCCGAAGGCGACGCGGTCTTCACCGCTGGGCTGGCCGGCTTGCTGCTGGGGGAGTACCGGCGCCTCGGAGCCGGGCCAGAGGTGCCGCAGCTGACAGAGCGAGAGACAGAGGTACTGCGCTTGGTGGCGCGCGGGCTGACCGCCCGGCAGATCGCCACAAGGCTGGTGCTGTCGCACCGGACCGTCGAGAACCACGTACAGAACACCTTGCGCAAGCTGCAGCTCCACAACCGCGCAGAGCTGGTCCGCTACGCCATAGAGCACGGCATAGACCAAAGCGAGCAGTAGCCACGCATACGCCGTACCGGCTGGGGCGGAGCCGGCACGGCGTACTTGGGGCGGGTTACAGACCGTTGGAGAAGAGCAGGCGGTTCACCGTGCCGCCGGTGGTGCCTCCGCTGACCTTGTTCGGGGTCGCGTTGGTCTCGATGTAGGACTTGACCGTGGCAGGTGAGGCCGACGGGCTTGTCTGCAGGTAGAGCGCGGCGACGCCGGCGACATGCGGCGTGGCCATCGAGGTGCCGTTGTAGGAGCCGGTGGTGTTACCGGGCAGCGTGGAGACGATGGCGGAGCCGGGAGCGTAGACGTCCACGCAGGAGCCAGTGCTGGAGTACGACGCCCGCGCGTCGGTCCTAGTGGAGGCCGCGGTCACCAGCGCGGTCTCGATCTTGCGTGGCAGCAGGTGGCACGAGTTAGCGCCAGTGTTACCTGCCGAGGTGGCAAGGAAGACGCCGGAGCTGATCATGTTGCGAAGCGACGTCTCCAGCGTCGAGTTCGCCGGGTAGTTCCACGAGGTGTTGGCGACGGCGGGCTTGATGGCGTTTCGGGTCACCCAGTCGACAGCGGCGATCGCAGCCGACGCGGTGCCACCACCGGAGCAGTTCAGCCACTTCACGCCGTGCAGCCGGACGGACTTGGCGACACCGTACGAGGTCGAGCCGATCGTGCCGGCGACGTGCGTGCCGTGCCCGTTGCAGTCGGTGTTGTTGCTGTCGATCCCGTTGAAGTCGAAGCTCGCCCGGCCGCCGAAGTTCGGGTGGCTCGGGTCGACGCCCGAATCGATGATGTAGGCGTGTACGCCGCTACCGGTGCGGGTGTAGGTGAAGGAGTTCGACAGCGGCAGGTTGCGCTGGTCGATCCGGTCGATACCCCACGACGGCGGGTTCGTCTGGGTCGCGTCGATCGCCTGGTAGAGCGCATCTTGCGAGATCGCGACGACGTCGGGGTTCTTCTGCAGCGCGGCGAGTTGAGCCGCGTTGAGCTTGGCGCTGAAGCCGTTCACCGCGGTGGTGAACTGGCGCTGCGGGCTGACGCCGAGCGAGCTCTTGAGCTTGGTGCCCTTCTTCAGCTCGACGATGTAGGTGTCCTTGACCGCGGTCACGCCGGGCTCGGCGGGCGCCCGCTGGATCAGGATGATCCGGTCACCGGGCTCCGGGGACGGGGCTGCGCTGGCGGTACTCAGGGCGGTAGTCAAGGCGATCGCTGGCACGATGGCGGCGGCCAGGGTCAGGCGGATGCTACGACGCACGGTTCCTCCTCAAGGAACTCATCACCCACCGGGGCGGAGGGGTGATCACACTCGGTCCGTGAGCGACTACGGAGTGAGTGGGTGAGAAGTTAGGGCCTGCTCACCTGACGCGTCAATCAATTCAGTAGCCCGCTGATGCCATGGCACTGTGTTGACACTTTCCCCCTACCCGGGGGGACGATTGACGGGTTGCGCACGTTCGTAGACTGTGCGTTCCACGCCCAGTGGAATGCTCTGTGTCACGACACCCCCAACTGCGGGTGCCCACTCCCCGGAGGCTTGAAGTGAACCGGTCGTCCCTGGTCCGCGCTTTGTTCGCGTTCCTCGTCCTCGCGGCGTCTACGTACGTCGTCCTGACGGCCAAGCCCGAACTGGGGCTGGATCTCCGGGGTGGCACCCAGATCGTGCTGGAGGCGAGCGACTCGCCGACGGTAAAGGCGAACAGGGAGACCACCGACAAGTCGCTGGAGGTCCTGCGCCGCCGGATCGACGCGCTCGGGGTCAGCGAGCCGAGCGTGACCCGGCAGGGTGAGAAGCGGATCATCGTCGAGCTGCCCGGGGTCCAGGACCCGCGCGAGGCGGCGAAGGTGATCGGCAAGACCGCCCAGCTGACCTTCCACCCGGTGCTCGACCTGGTGGAGGCGAAGCCCGCCAAGCCGGCGGCCGGGGAGCAGTACCTGCCTAACGACAACGGACCCGGCTTCCTGCGGCTGGCGAAGGCCGCGATGACCGGAGAGTTGGTCAGCGGTGCTGACGGACTGATCGACCCGGCGCAGGCGGCGCAGGGCTGGTTCGTCCAGATGGACTTCAAGGGCGACGGCGGCAAGATCTGGGCGAACATCACCGGCAAGGCGGCCTGCCAGCCGGTCAATACCCCGCAGCGCCAGGTCGCGATCGTGCTCGACGGCGAGGTGATCAGCGCTCCGCAGGTCGACCCGAACGGCGGCGCCCAGCTCTGCAACATCGGCATCGTCGGTGGCCAGAGCACGATCACCGGTAACTTCACCGAGGACGGTGCCAAGGACCTGGCCGCGCTGATCGAGGGCGGCGCATTGCCGGTCCCGGTCAAGGTGATCGACCAGCGCGTCGTCGGTCCGTCGCTCGGCAAGGACGCGATCAACGCGAGTGCGATGGCCGCCCTAATCGGCGTCGCCCTGACCGCCCTGTTCATCACCATCGTGTACCGGCTGGTCGGCCTGATGGCTGTCATCGGCCTGATCGGGTACGCCGGCATGTCGTACGCCGCCCTGACGCTGCTGGGCGCGACCCTGACCTTGCCCGGCCTGGCCGGTTTCGTACTGGCGATCGGTATGGCCGTCGATGCGAACGTGCTGGTCTTCGAGCGAGCGCGCGAGGACTATATCGGCGGCCGGACGGACGGCCTGCGCCGCTCACTGCGCAGCGGCTTCCAGAACGCGCTGTCCGCGATCTCCGACTCCAACATCACCACTCTGCTCGCCGCCGGGCTGCTCTTCTTCCTGGCTGCCGGGCCGGTCCGCGGTTTCGGTGTGACACTGAGCATCGGTGTGATCGCCTCACTGCTGTCCGCACTCGTCATCACCCGGGTGCTGGCCGAGTTCTTCGTCTCGCGCAAGTTCGTCCTCAACCGTCCGGGGATGAGCGGTATCGCCGGGCACGGCCGGGTGCGGACCTGGCTGGAGGCGAAGAAGCCGCCGCTGATGAAGCACAGCCGTCGCTGGCTGCTCATCACCGCCGCGGCGATCGTCGTCAGCCTGTCCGGCGTCGTCGTCAACGGGTTGAACCTCGGGATCGAGTTCACCGGTGGCCGGTTGCTCGAGGTGAGTACGGCCCAGCAGATCACCCCTGACCAGGCTCGCGCCGCGGTGGCCGAGGCGGGCTACCCGAACGCGGTGGTCCAGTCCTCCGGTGCCGATGACATCACGGTCCGGACCGGCACGATCAGCGACGACGAGACCGAGAAGATCCGTGAGGCGATCTCCCGGATCGGTGGCGGTACCGAGTTGATCCGCAACGAGAGCATCGGCCCGTCGCTGGGGAGCGAGCTGCGGAACAAGGCGTTGATCGCGCTAGGTATCGCGCTGCTGGCCCAGCTGGCCTATCTGGCCATCCGGTTCCGCTGGACCTACGGCGCGGGTGCCGTCCTGGCGCTGCTGCAGAACGTTGCGGTGGTCATCGGCATCTTCGCCTGGACGGGCAAGCCGGTCGACGGGATCTTCCTGGCCGCGATGCTGACCATCATCGGTTACACGGTCAACGACTCCGTCGTCGTCTTCGACCGGATCCGGGAGACCCGCAACGCGCGCTCGACCGAGAACCTCGGCCCGGTGGTCGACACCGCGATCATCAACGTGCTGCCACGGACCATCAACACCGGTATCAGCACGCTGTTCATCCTCACCGCGCTGCTCTTCCTGGGCGGTGACTCGCTCGCCGACTTCGCCCTCGCGTTGCTGCTCGGCATCCTGGTCGGCACCTACTCGTCCAACCTGACGGCGGCGCCGCTCCTGGTCGAGCTGGAGCGCCGCTTCCCGGCTCCGCCCCCGCGCCCGAAGATCAAGCAACGCGACCGCGACGCCGAACCGGACCGCGGAGCCGTCGTCTGACGCCCGACGCCAGCCGTCGAGTGCGGCACCGTCACCCAGCCGCCGCGCTTCCGCGGCGGGCTCGGTGCGTCAGGGGCCTGCCGTGCCCAACCGCTTGACGACGACACCGATGACCAGGTGTTCCGGGACGGGACCGAATTGGCGCGAATCGAAACTGCCGATGCCGTCGCCGACCAAATAGATATGCCCCGCCGGGACGACTTTCCCGTCTGGGCCTTGCTCGCCGGCGAGCGCGACCAGTCGCTTCACCATCAACGACTGCCGGGTGCGCCCCGGGTCGGGTGGTTCCGCAGGCGAGCCGGTCGTGGAGCTGTTCCCCTGCCGGGAGCGGAGAACCTCCGGCAGCTTCGCAAGCACGATGGCATCCCTTCGCGGCCGGCGCCAGGCTCGAACAGCCAGCACCCGGTCTCCCGGTCCGAGAGTCGGAGCCATGCTGTCCCCGCGGATGGTCACCATGATGAAGAAGGCACGAGCGAAGACGGCGCCCGCACCAAGAAGCAGTGCTATCGAGATGGGAGTTCTCATCGTCGTTGGTTCTGCCTTCCGTCTCGGACAGCCCTCGGAAACGGAAGGCAGAACCGTGGTCGTGCGGTGATGGACGGTCGGTCCGCGATGACTTCTGAACTACTACTTCCTCTCTTCCTCAGCTTGGTGGGTCAATGGTGGTGGAAGCCAAGAACGCTACCGGCAGCTACCTGACGTCTCGGCATAGCAGCCGTACGCGCCCCGGCAAGTCCTGAACCACCGGAGGGATTGTCCGTTTCCGCAGCAGGCCCAATCGCTGCACCCGCCGAATCCAGGACACTGGTTGATCTGGCAGGTTTGGATGGCTGACGCCTCGACGGTCGGCACCAGCAGGGCTAGCGCCCGATCTGCTGCCTGTTCAAGATACTTGATCATGCTCTTCCTTTCGTGAAACTGATTCCCGGAACTGCGGACCGACCTTCAAGGTCGCTGTGCGGGTCCCGTGGAAAGCCGGAACCGCCTGTTGCCAGCGTCTTGTCGACGGTGGCCAGTGGCTGTGTCAGCGACAGCTCTTGGACCTGCTCGGGGAGGTCGCCCACGCCGGGGCCTTCGTAACCTTGTGCCTGCAGGGTGAACAACCGGGCATAGAGACCTCCCGCGCGGAGAAGCTCGAGGTGGGTCCCCAGTTCGGCAACCCTCCCGTCGGTGAGGACGACGATCGCATCCGCCTGCCGGACGGCGCCGAGCCGATGGGACACGAGCACCGAAGTACGGCCGGCACGGTATTCGTTCAGCCGGCGGTGGAGGCGGTACTCGCTTTCGGCGTCCAACCCAGCTGTCGGCTCGTCCAGGATGAGAAGGTCGCGGTCGCTCCGCATGAGCGTCCGAGCGAAGGCCAGCCGTTGCCATTGGCCACCGGACAAGGCTGCGCCCACCTCCGAGGTCCCTTCGTCACTTTCCGTCGCGAACAGGCGGCTGAGCAGAGTGTCGTAGCCGCGGCGCATCGCCTGCAGCTGCTCGTGGATTTCCGCCGTGCGGGCCGCAACTTCTATTCGGGACCTGTCCAGCAACGCCGGCAGATCCCCAACGCCGATGTTCTCAGCGGCTGTCAGGTCATAGTTCATGTAGTCCTGGAACAGCACGCCCATTCTGCGCCTGAGGTCGGCGACCGGGACGTCGCGGATGTCGATCCCATCCCAGAGAATCGCCCCGCGTGTCGGGTCGTAGAAGCGGCACAGCAGTTTGATCAGTGTGCTCTTTCCCGCGCCGTTGAGGCCCACGAGTGCTACCGACCGACCGGCCGGGATCGTCAGGCTCACTCCCCGGAGAATCCAGGACTGGGCGTCGTCGTATCGGAACCACACACCGCGTAGTTCGATCTGATGGTGCAGCGGTGGGAGTCGTGCCTCGAGGGTCGCTGAGGGGAGGTCGTCGGGAAGGGTTGTGATCGCAGTGTGCTGATCGAACGTCAGGAGAGCTTGGTTCGCTGCGGCGATGCCCCCGACCAGGGCGGCTAGGGCGGCCTGTGTTCCAGACACCGCGACGATGAAGGCAGAGATGTCTCCGACGCTCATCTGACCCGAGGCGGCCGAGCGCACCACCCAGATCAACCCAGCTCCGGACAGGAGAGCGCCGAGGAGCGCCAGCGCTGCCTGCACCAGCATGACTCGTCGGTCCATCAGTCGCTCACCGACTTGGATCCGCCGGAGGGCGTCGAGGAGCCGGCCGCCTAGGAAACCGCCGAGGTCAAGGAGTCGAACTTCCTTCGCTGCGCGGGCGTCCGTGATCAGGGAGGTGTAGAAAATATGCCGCCTGTTCTCGGGGGACAGTTCGAACATCACTCCTAGATGACGCCTCGACAGGGAGATCTGGGCTGCTAGGGCCGGAAGGGCAGCCCCTACCAAGATGATTGCCATGACTGGGCTGATCAGCGAGAGAGCGGTCAACAAGCTAGCCACTGTGATCAGGCTTCGGGCCATGTCGAAGGTACCGGTGGTAACCGGCGAGAGTGCGCCGCCGGTCGCGGTCGTCGCCACTCTCAACCGGTCCAGGAACTCAGGGCTCTCGAAACGAGACAGTCCTGAGAAGGAGGTCACGGCCTTGTAGAGCCGCTCTTGAAGATGACGATCCGTCCGCCTGGTCAGCTCTGCTTGCCAGTACGCGGAGATGTGAGGCATGACCGCGAGAGCGAGGCCGGCCGCGGCCAGACCTGCAGCCAGCCACGCCAGCGAAGTGGCTTCCTGCTGATCCGCGACGACATCGAGCACGATTTTGGTCAACCAGGCGACGCTGGCCGGAAGTAGGCCGCTGACGATGGCGGTGACAACCAGGCCAAGTGACAGCAGGGGTCCAATTCGCCAGGAGAGCGCGATCAGCGACGCGGCGCCCCTGAGCCCGGCCGCAATCCGCCGAGGGGTTGACGGCGCTGCTAGTCCCATCTCACCTGGATCCGGCCGCGAGGGTGGCATCCAGGAAGCTCTGCGTGGAGGTTGATGGCCCTGCTTCCAGAACTGTGCCCTCTGGACTCACTGCGAGGAAGGTGGGGAACAGGTTGATGCCGAGCTTGTCGACGACTGCTGCCGCATCCGGCCCGGCCACGATGATCGGTCTGTTCCCCAGGTTCTCGATCAGCCGGGTCGCATCCGTCCCGGTCCCCGAAACAACGGCAAGTGCCGCGTGGCTCTCGGCCTGGTTAGCGAGGGCGACGAACTCCGGTAGGCGATCATGGCACGCGCTGCAACCTGCGCTGAAGAAGCCGATCAGGTGTGGGCGCCCGCGCAACATCTCGGTCGTGACAGTTGCGCCATCTCGCGCGGTAGCAGAGAACTCGGGCAGCGGGCTGTCCTTGAGGCCTGACTGCGAGGCGCTGTCCGCCGAGGCGAAGGTCGGTAGGCCGTCGAGCCGTTCGGTGTGTTCGCGCAGCCTGCGCACCACGCCAAAGGTCAACAGCAAGTCCAACAGGCACATCACGCCGACTAGGATCAGCCCAGCAACGACATAAGGCATGGAACAACCTCATCTTTCCGATCGAGGAGTGGCGTTCGCCGTGGCCACTCGATGGGGCAACCAGAGGGCGACAAGATCATCGATTCGGACCAGAAGGAGAGCGACCATCGCGGCAGCGACCGTTGTGATGATCACGCCTCCCGGTTCCGGCGGCGGGGTAGATCCGGATGCTGTGATGCCCAGGGTGCAGATCACTATCAGGACGATGTTTCGAGCCACCTGCGGCCAGCCCATGGGAGCTGTCGATGGGCCGAAACAACGACAGGCGACCCGGCTGCCACGACGGATCACCACCAGTTGACTGACGGTGAAAACCATCAGGAGACAGAGGCTGTACGCGAAGGATGCCGTGATTGACCATCCAAGGGCGAGCAGGGCGGCTGCGCAGACTTCCGCGACCACCACGCCGCCCGCCATCTGTCCTGCCCAGCCTTGCGGAGCGACCCGCATCGCCTTGACGGAGCTCCGGAAGTCAGTGAAGTCAGCAGGTCGCACCTTGCTGAGGGCCGATGTCGCGAAGATCAGGAATAGCGCGAGCCTGCTGCCGAGCTCCAGGTACCTCATGGGCAGATTCCTGGCCGGAGCTGGATAGCCAGAGCTGGAATCGCCCGGGGCACTGTGACGGCAATGTCGGCAAGATGATCCAGCATGGCGATCCTCTCTGTGAAGGCACCTCGGGCGCCACAGCGCAAAGTGGTCGAGCAGTCGCGAGCCTGCGATGCCCTCATGCCCGCAAGTGAATGGACCATAGGCAGGGCTTCTGTCGGCAACCTGTCACCGCCCTGCCATGAGGAGTTGCCTGATGCAGGAGCTGGCTGGTGGACCGGACTCCGCTAGTACGACGCCCGCTGTACCACTCGGCTACTTATCCACACCCTCAGCCCTTCGGCGGAAACTGTCCGCGGATCCAGCTAGGGTGATGCGGTGGGTGTTGAAGTGCGGGAACTGCTGGAGGCCGCGGTCTCCGGGATCGGTGGTCAGACGCGTCCCGGCCAGGTCGAGATGGTCGAAGCGGTGGACGGATCCATGCACGACGGATCCCACCTCTTAATCCAAGCCGGCACCGGCACCGGAAAGTCCCTCGGCTATCTGGTCCCGGCCCTGATACACGCCGTGGAAGGCCGCCGCGTCGTGGTCTCCACGGCGACCCTCACCCTCCAGTCGCAGCTGGTCGACCGCGACGTACCGGCTCTGCTCGACGCCACCGAGAAGCTGCTGCCGCGCCGCCCGTCGTACGCGATCCAGAAGGGCCGCAACAACTACGCCTGCCTGCATCGCATCCGCGAAGGAGCGCCCGACGACGACGGCATGCTGATCGACGTACCGCCGGCGGGAGCGACCGGCCAGCAGGTGCTCGAGCTGCGCGACTGGGCCGAGCAGCAGCTGCGCGACGGCGAGGCCGGCGACCGGGATCACGCGCCCTCGCATCAGTACCAGGCCTGGCAGCAGGTCGCGATCACCGCCCGCGAGTGCCTCGGCGCCCAGAAGTGCCCGTACGGCGACGAGTGCTTCGCCGAGAAGGCCAAGGAGCAGGCGCGCAAGGCCGACATCGTCATCACCAACCACGCGTTGCTCTCGATCGACGCGTTCGAGAACCGCACCGTCCTGCCTGAGCACGACGTGGTGATCGTGGACGAGGCGCATGAGCTGCCGGCCCGGGTCACCGGCGCGGCCGGGGACGAGTTGTCGCCGCAGATGGTCGAGCGGGCCGCCAAGCGGGCTCGCCGGTTCATCGATGACGACAAGGCCGACGACCTGATCGATGCGTCGGACGCGCTCCGGGCGGCGCTCGACGAAACCCGCGAAGGCCGGATCGAGGCGGCCAACGGCGCCGCCCTGGAGGCGGCCGCTCTGGTTCGCGACGCGGCCCGCGGCGTGTACTCGGACCTGAACAAGAAGTCCGACGACAAGGACGACGACCCCGACGGCGCCAAGCGGCAGTCCAAGGGCGCGGTGAAGGAGATCTTCGACGTCGCCGAGCGGGTCGCCGCGCTGAGCGACCTGGATGTCGTCTGGCTGGTCGACCGGGACAGGTTCGGCCGAGAGCTGCGGATCGCGCCGCTCACCGTCGCCGGGCTGCTGCGCGAGTTGGTGCTGAAGGACCGCACCGTCGTACTGACTTCGGCGACGCTCACTCTCGGCGGCGACTTCGACGCGATCGCCCGGCAGGTCGGGCTGCGGCCGGCCGACAAGCTGGACGCCTCCGACGAGATGCCCTCGGTGGACACCGACTCGGAGACCGGCCCGCTGCCGTGGCGCGGACTCGACGTCGGCTCCCCGTTCGAGTACGAGAAGCAGGGCATTCTGTACGTCGCCAAGCACCTGCCGCCGCCGCATCGCGACGGGCTGGGCAAGAAGCAGTTCGACGAGATCATCGACCTGATCACCGCCGCCGGCGGGCGGACGCTCGGGTTGTTCTCGTCCCGGCGCGCGGCCGAGGCGGCGACGGCCGCTGTCCGCGAGGCCACCGACCTGAAGGTGCTTTGCCAGGGCGACGCGCAGCTGGGGGAGTTGTCGCGGGAGTTCGTGGACGATCCGGAAACCTCGCTCTTCGGCACGCTGTCGCTGTGGCAGGGCATCGACGTACCGGGGTCGACCTGCAACCTGGTGATCATCGACCGGGTGCCGTTCCCGCGGCCCGACGAGCCCCTGATGGCTGCCCGGCAGCGAGCCGTCGACGAAGCGGGCGGCAACGGCTTCATGGCGGTCGCCGCGACGCATGCCGCCTTGCTGCTTGCCCAGGGCACCGGCCGGCTGATCCGCCGGACCAGCGATCGCGGGGTGGTCGCGATCCTCGACCCCCGCATCGTCACCGCCCGGTACGGCGGTTACCTGCGCGCCTCCTTGCCTCCGATGTGGCCGACAGCCGATCGTGAGAAGGTGCTCGGCGCCTTGAAGAGACTCCAGGACTGAAGATGCCCCGCGCTGCTGACCCGGGGCGTTGATCCGCCATGTCCGGGACCGCGCCGCCGGTGCTGCCGATGATGGCTGCGCTCGGGAAGATGCCGTCCGGACCGGGCTGGTCGTACGAGATGAAGTGGGACGGCATCCGGGTGATCGCCGAGGTCGACGAGACGGGCTGCCGGTTGTGGTCGCGCAACAGCCGCGACGTCTCCGGCGGATATCCGGAGCTGGTCGGGCTCGCGCAGGCGCCAGGGCTGGAGCTGCCCGCGGTGCTGGATGGCGAGATCGTCACCCTCGACGAGTCCGGAGCGCCGTCGTTCGGCCTGCTGCAACGGCGGATGCACGTCCGCGACCGGCGCCAGCTGACCCACCTGATCAAGCAGGTCCCGGTCTCCGTCCGGGTCTTCGACGTACTCCGGTTCGCCGGCCGCTCGTTGCTAGAGGCAACGTACGACGATCGCCGGGCGCTACTCGACTCGCTCGACATCGGCGACCCGTTCTGGGAGGTGCCACCGGCGTACTCCGATGCCGACGAGGCACTGGAGTTGTCGGCTTCGACCGGGCTGGAAGGCGTCGTCGCCAAACGGCGCAAGTCGCGGTACCTGCCGGGCAAACGCAGCTCGGACTGGATCAAGGTCAAGCCCGTGCTCACCCGCGACGTCATCCTCTGCGGCTGGCATCCTGGCGAAGGCAACCGCGAAGGCCGAATCGGCTCCCTGTACTGCGGTGCCTACGACTCGCCCGGCGGGGAACTTGTGCTGGTCGGCAAGGTCGGCTCCGGCCTCGACTTCGCCATGCTGGAGGTGCTGAGTGCCGAGCTCGCCGCTCTCGAGATCGACACCCCGCCGTTCGACACCTCCACCATCCCGAATGCCGACCGCCGGGCCGCGCACTGGCTCGACCCGCTGTTGGTTGCCGAGGTCACCTATTCCGGCTGGGCCGGCGACGGGCGGCTCCGCCACCCGGTGTGGCGGGGCCTCCGTCTGGACATCGACCCGGCTTCGGTTGTTCGCTAACGCCGGTTGTTGCTAACGGCCCACATCCGAGCGGTTCGCGGCGTGCAGGATTGCGAAGCCCTCCGAATAGGTGATCAAGCCGGCCTGCACCAGTTGAGTGACCTTGGCGCCGACGGCGGTGACATAGGCCCTATGGTTCGGCCATTCGGCCTTGGCGTCCGGCAGGTCATCGATGAGCGTGCAGCCGTAACGCAGATGGCGGTTCGCCACCTTGCTATCGATGTTGCCGGTCCAGACAGTCGCCCGCAGATCGGACTTCGGACAGGGGTCGACCGGCGGAGTGTAGGAAGCCAGGTTGGTCTGGTTCGTGTAGCCGTCCGGCCGGAGCAGCATGTAGTAGATGCCGGTCGGTGCTTGCGTGAGCCGGTAGAGGCCGTGGTCGCGCAGGACCGTCTTCGTGCCGGTAAGGCTGTCCACCATGAACAACCGGCCACCCGCGACGGCGTACAGGTATCCATCGCGCCACGACATGGCTCCGTCGGCGGCTCCGGTCCCCGCGGTGAAGACGGGAATCCGGCGGAGGACCTCACCCGTCGACGCGTTTGCGACGAAGACCGTCCCATCGGCCAGGCCCCACAGATTGCCATCGGGACCGAGGTTCAGCTCGGTGATGCTGGCCGCACCCGGTACCGGTACGACGTCCGTCGTCACCGTGCCCGTCGTCGGGTCGACCTTGACCAGATGCGCCTCGGTCGCTCGCGGCTCCGTGCCCTGCCCGCTCTCGATGCTGGAGCCTGCCCAGACGGCCGATCCGACCGGCTGGATCGACGCAATGGTCTGGTCGACGACGATGTTGCGATGGACGGCCAGGTTTCCGGTCGAGATGGTGTAGACGGTCAGCGCGCCGCCGTACTCGCCGTACGCGGGCGTCGTGCCCAGGTAGACGCGATCTCCCGCTGGAATGACCGAGACCGGCCGGTTCTGCAGGTGGCTGTCGACCAGACTGAAGAGAACCCGTGGATTTGTTGGGCTTGCGGGCTGGTTCGGATCCCAGGCCGACAACTGGCCGTACGGATAGATACCGACGTACAGCTTGTTGGTGGAATCCCAGGACCAGCCCTCGACCTGGCCTTGCCGGGCGGTCAGCGTCGTCCGCGCGGTGACCGGGTCGTAGCTGGCGGTGGATCCGTTGAGGAAGGCGTTGATCAGGATCTTGCCCGTGACCGGATCCGCGATCGTGTGCATCAAAGGCGTAGGCACGTATTGGAACGGCGAACTCCACTGCTCCAGTACGCCGGTCGCCGGGTTGTAGCGCCACGTTCCACCGGAGTAGTTGCCGCCCAGGCCGTACAGCATCGGCTGGCCGTTGTCGGTGATCCAGCCGTAGCCGATCGCGGCGCCTCGGGTGATGCGGACGCCTGACGCGACCGGGCCGACCGTGTCGGTCGCCGGGTCGTAGCGGGTGAGAGCCAGGCTGTTGGTGAAGTACACGCCACCGGGGCCGGCGGCCGAGACGCCACGGGCTCCGATCGGGTACTCGGTGACCGGACTGCCAGTAGTGGTGTCGGTGTAGATGACCTGTTTCCCCGTGGCTGCGTCGAACACCACGAGACGGCCGCTGGCGTTGCCGAAGACCCGGCCGTTCGCATAGTCGAGGTCCTGGAAGTCCTTGGCCGTCAGCCCTGGGGGAGTGATGTCCTCCTTGGTGCCGGTGTCCAGATCGATGCGAATCAGCTTCGCGACCGGAGTCGCCAGGCCGGCGAACAGCGCGTTACGGTCGGGGTCGTACACGGCGGCCCGGACGTACTGCTGGACCGGATCCAGCGAGCCGTAGTCGGTGACCTGGTTGGTCGTCGGGTCGTACTTGAACGCGTGCGCGTTCGGATACGTCCCGGCATACACGGAGCCGTCGCGACCGGGGGTGAGGCCGTACATCGACGACTCGCCGGGGATCGGCTGACCGAGGTCGGTGACGGTGCCGGTCTCGGGGCGGTAGCGATACAGGTGTGCGTTGGCGTAGCTGCCGACGTACACGCTGCCGTCGCTTGCGACGGTGATCGCCCAGGCGCCTGCCGCGCCGGGGAGTGGGATGGCCCGCAGCCGTTGTCGACTGTGCACGTCGACGACGTTGAGCTGGGCGTTCTCACCGGCGGGCACGGCGTAGACGACATCGCGCCCGTCCGGCTCGCGGCCGAAGGCGCCTTCCATCACCGTCAACGAGGTGAGAGGCGCACCGAGATTGGTGATGACATCGGGAGGCGCGGCCGCCTGCGCGGCGACCGGTACGACGCTCGTCCCGAGCATGGCCAGCGCCGCGAGCAGCACCAGTGCGCCGTGTCGGAAGGGTCGTCGACGGCGGGCGGGATGAGGCGGCGAGGGGTGGGAAGCGGAATCAAAGGCACGCTGAAGTCGGCTACGGCGCGGAATCATGGCGGATCTCCCTGCGACGGTTTCCCAGACCGTATAACGGTCATGGCCGTAACGCCAGGCGTCAGCCGCCTGATTTCGGGCGTGGCCGTAAGACCGTTCGATCAGGAAATACGCGCAGAGTTGGTTTGCAGTGCGACGGGGGATGACTCACTGTCGCAGACAAAAGAACGGCATCGATTCCACCGGTGACCCGGAATCGATGCCAGCTACCGCCGGTTGGTCAGTCGCCCGCATCCCGCCGGCTCGGTGCCGGCACCGCCAGTGCTGCCTCGATCCTGTCCGCCAGTTTCTCCGGGGTGTTTGTCGGCGCGTAGCGCGCGATCACACTCCCGTCCCGGCCGATCAGGAACTTGGTGAAGTTCCACTTGATCCGGCCCCCGAGCAGGCCGCCCTGCTCACGCTTCAGCCAGTTGAACAGCGGCAGCGTCTTGGAACCGTTCACGTCGATCTTGGCGAACATCGGGAACGTGACGTGGTAGATCGTCGAACAGAAGTTCGCGATCTCGTTCTCGTCGCCAGGCTCCTGGTGTCCGAACTGGTCGCAGGGAAAACCGAGCACCGTAAAGCCTTGTTTACGGTAGGTCTTGTAGAGCTTCTGGAGTCCGGTGTACTGCGGCGTCTGGCTGCACTGCGATGCCGTGTTCACCACCAGGAGCACCTGGTCGCGGAAGTCGGAAAGAGACTGTTCACTGCCTTCGATCCGGGTGGCGCTGAAGTCATAGACAGTCGTCATAACTCAATCCTGACATGTCGCGCGCGAGTCCGCGCGCCGTCTGAGATGTCAGACACGCCGCAGAACTGTTACGACCTTTCCGAGAATGACCGCATCCTTGCCGTCGATCGGCTCGAAGGCCGGGTTGTGCGGCAGCAACAGGATCTCGGTCGCGGTCTTCTTGAACGTCTTCACGGTCGCCTCGCCGTCGATCATGGCAGCGACGATGTCACCGTTCTCCGCGGTCTGCTCCTGCCGCACGACCACCCAGTCGCCATCGCAGATGGCCGCCTCGATCATCGACTCACCCTTGACCTTCAGCATGAACAAGGTGCCTTCGCCAACCATTGCCTTGGGCAACGGGAAGACGTCCTCGATGTCCTGCTCGGCCAGGATCGGATTACCGGCGGCGATCTGGCCGACCACCGGCACGTAGACCGCGGCCGGGTGGGCGTCGCCGGCACCGGTCTCGTCGTACGACGTCTGCCGCACCGAGCCGAGCGAACCCCGGCGGGCCGCGTCGGCGACCTCGGCCGGATAGCGAACCTCGATCGCGCGCGGCCGGTTCGGGTCGCGGCGCAGCAGGCCCTTCTGCTCGAGCACCTTCAGCTGGTGGGACACCGACGAGGAACTGGTCAGGCCGACCTTCTCGCCGATCTCGCGCATCGAGGGCGGGTAGCCGCGGCTGTCGACGGAGTCGCGGATCACGTCGAGGACCCGGCGCTGACGCGGAGTCAGTCCGGTGGCGTCGGCGGGGCCGTCGGGCAGCTCGGACACGGTCTTGGCGACGGCCTTGTCAGTGGGCCTCGCGGTACTGCGATCGTCCTTGCTGGAACCGCTCGGCGGCTTGGCCATCGGTGGCAACTCCTCGGGTCGGGCCGGCGGTCGGGCACCGGCCAGGCTTTGTCGATCTGAGAAGACCGTAGACCGAATCCTGAGATTCTTCAAACATCTGTTCGAAGGCGTGTCGGTTCGCACGTTTGTTCGCGTGTCGGGTTATAGGGCCTGGCCGGCCGGGAATTTCCACGGCGTGTCCTGGTTGGAAATGGTTGCATCCTGGGCGGCTGTCGGTTAATCATTCGTACAGGCGTTCGATCGAACAGGTGTTCGGGCCGGTCGCCCCGGGTGGTCCACCGAAAACTGTCGGCGGCGGCCGGTAGACAGGGATCGACAGCGTAGAACGAGGTCTGGAGGATCCGATGAGCACAGCGGCACTGGCGTCAGGAGCCCTGACATCAGGCGTGACGACGCCCGCGACCGAGGTGACGCAGCCACCCGGCGAGACCCGCCGGCGGCGGCGGATCGCCGGCACCAGCACCGAGCCACTCCCGGTCCGCGCCTGCTCCGGCGCCGACCTCGGCCCCCAGCCCCGGGTCGCGGTGCAGACCCGCCGATCACGCGCCTGGTCCGCCGAGATCGAGCCGTCGGCCCTCCAGCTGACCCGCCGCGGCAAGCTTCTGCTGACCACCGTCTCGATCCTGGTCTTCGGCGCCGCCATCGCCGTCCTCGGCCTCCGTGTCGCCGGCGTCCTCGACGGCCAGCCCCGCTACGACCACACCATTCAGGTGGAGGTCGGCGCCGGCCAGACCCTGTGGTCCATCGCCCAAGAGATCAACCCGACCGAAGATCCGGCTCTGGTCGTCGAGAAGATCGCCGACCTCAACAACCTCCGTACTCCCGCTGACGTGATCCCCGGCCAGACCCTCCAGATCCCCGTCCGCTGACCTCCCCGCACTCTCACAACAAGCAGTAATCCGCCTACCCGTCAGCAGACGGACACCCGCTCTACCTGCCAGCAGACGGACACCGCCCTACCGGCCAGCGAGCGGACACCGCCCTACCGGCCAGCGAGCGGACACAGCCCTACCGGCCAGCAGGCGACGGGCCCCGGGGCCGGGAACGCATCATGCTGGGCGAGCGTGGCCGGATCTCCACCGTGGGCGCGTTAGCTGCCTCGCGACAGCCGGCCGCCCGCGCCCGGCCGATCCGCTCGCTCCCCGCCGGGCCTGCCTGCGCCCAGGCAATCCGCTCGCTCCCACTCGGCGCGGCCTCAGGCGCTTGCCCACCTCAGCCTGTGCCCTCCGGTCTACGGCGGCTTGCGTCCGCCCGGGCCTGTAGCGGCCCGCGCTCGCTCGCCCCAAGCAACTCACATGTCTCGGGCGGCGTCCAGCAAAGTGGCGTACGAGGTTTCGTACCTTCCATCCCGATCCCCTCCAGGTCAACAGCACCCGATCATTCGCCCCCTTTTGATGGTTCTTGTGACCTGGTCCGGGCGTCGGGGTCTTTTGAGCACCGAGCCACCTTGGGCACCGGCCAGGCGCCCGTTCCACCGAAAGACGCCCGGCCCGTGCCGCAAAGGTCGGGCATCTGTCGCGGGCGGGGAGGTAAATGTCCCCGGACCGGGGCAAGATCCGCCCCGGGTCCAGCGAGAATCCTCCCCAACTCCAGCCGCGCCACCACCACCGACGGGTATAAGGAGCCCTTACCTCCCAGGCAGTTGATCCGATTCACCGTGGCTCGGAGCGCGGGTGAAAGGGGCCAATGATCACCGGGGTTGGCGCGGAATCGCAGACAGATGAAGATCAGGGCCGGCGACCTCGTGCGCCACGCCGCAGGACTGACCCGCACATCGGCCTCAGCGGGAGGTGCGGACCGCCGCCACTACCAAAGTCGGCTCTGGGGCCGCGACACGCCGAGGGAAGCGGTTGCTGGGTGGGGTTCGGTAGTGCTGGCGGTCCGCCTCCCTCGGCTTCCGGTGGTTAGTGCCAGGTGCCCTCAGCTGAGGAGGGACGCAACCTGGACGACCTGGCCGGTTTCGAACGACTGATTGGCGGCCAGACCGATCAGGAGTGAGCGGGCGCCGTCGTGGTGGTCCGCGCTGCGGCGGAGCGGGTCGTCGGCCGGGTCGCCGAAGAGTGACTCGAGAAGGCGCGCGTCGCCGCCGCCGTGGCCTTGGCCGAGTTCGCCGTGGAGCAGTGTCTGCGGCGGCTCCCACAACGGATGCAAAGTCAGCAGAGCTTCGGTCTCGCCCGGTTTCGCATCACCATGCTGTACTGCGGTCGCATGCTGCTGGTCGGCCGGCGGAGTCGCGAAAGTGTTCTCCCGGACGAGGAGTTCCAGCCGCCCGGCGCTGCCGTTGAAGCCGATCCGGTAGCCCTCCCACGGTGAATACGCGGTCAGGTGATAGCTCAACGACGCACCGGTCGAATACCTGACCAGGACCGCCATGTCGTCCTCGATCGTGATCCCCGGTGCGAAAACGTTCTGATCGCGGTGATAGCCGTCTTCGTGCTCGGCCTCCAGATACAGCTCGCGCAATTGCGGTGCCGCTGCGAGCTTGATCGCAAAGGGATCGTCCGCTGCCGCCGGCGAACCGTCAGCGCGGTCATAGTCGCGCGCGAGTCCACGCTTCTTGCCGTTCACGTCGCCGTAGAAGAACAGCTTCCCGTCGGCGAACACCGTCACCGGTTCCGCATCGATCCACCAATTGACCAGGTCGAAGTGATGCGTCGCCTTGTGCACCATCAGCCCACCGCCGTTGGCCTTGTCGCGATGCCAGCGGCGGAAATAGTCCGCGCCGTGCCGCACGTCGAGCAACCACTCGAAGTGCACCGACCCGATCTCGCCGATCGCGCCAGCTGCGAGCACCTCGCGGACTTTCTCGTGCACCGGGTTGTAGCGGTAGTTGAACGCCACCCGCACCGATCCGGTCGACTTGTCCGCCGCCGCGAGGATCCGCTTGCACCGGTCCGGATCCATCGTCATCGGCTTCTCGGTGATCACGTCCAGGCCGGCCTCGAGCGCCGCGACGATGTAGTCGTCGTGGGTCCGGTCCATCGACGTCACCACGACCGCGTCGACGCGCTGCTCGGTCAGCATCCGGCCGAAATCAGCAGCGTCGTACTGCGGCACCGCGGCCGCTCCGTGCTTCTCGGCCAGCCAGCGGTTGTGCACCGCCATCCGGGTCTGGTTCACGTCGCAGAACCCGACCAGCTCGGCGCGATCGGCGTACGGGCCGGCCAGCGCGTTCACGAAGGCTTGCGCCCTGGCCCCCAACCCGACAACAGCGTAACGACGGCGTTCCTGGGCGGGTGCGGACAAGGCACACTCCTGGTGAGATCGGCATGGCAAGCGTTTGCCACTCAATCATGCCGACCTTGTCAGGACAACCCGCTGACCGAAACCGGCCGCCAGTGCCCTGTGGGTACTAGCGCACCGTCGCCAGCCAAAGGTCGGCGTACCGCCGGCCATCCACCGCGGTGGCGACCTGGACGACGGGTGGCGCGACGCCGTGCGGGTCGGTGGTCAGGTCGCCCGCCCAGTCGCGGGTGTCGACGATCGTGCGTCCCCGCGACCAACTGCCGGACAGCTCCACCCGCAACGGGAAGGGCAGTGTGGTCAGTCCGGACGGGTCGATCACGGCGCACACCGCACCGCCGTCACCGATGCTCGCACCGTCGTCCGATCGGTAGAGCTCGCTGCGCCGCTCGATCAGCCGCCGAGCCAGATCCGCCGACGGCGAGCCACTGAGCGCCTTGGCCTCGGCCAGCGAGATCACGACGTCGTAGAAGACATCCAGCCCATACATCGTCACCCGTACGCCGAGTTCGCTCGCCGCGGTCAGCGTGATCGCGGCCGCTTCCGGATCGGTCCAGATGTTGAACTCCGCCGACGCGGTCGCGTTGCCGATCCCGGCCGCGCCACCCATGAAGACGATCTCGCGCAGCCCGGCGGCCGCTTCGGGATAGGTCCGCAGGAGCAAGGCGATGTTGGTCATCGGCGCCAACGGGATCAGCGTCACCAGTTCGCCGGTCCGCGCCGCCTCCAGCAACACGTCCCGCAGTAGTTCGACGGCGTGCCTGGCGTCCGCAGTACGGATGGATTTTGGCCAGTCGAGGTCGCCGAGACCGTCGGCGCCGTGGACGTGTGGCGCAGTACGGACGGGTTGCAGGAAGGGGAGTGAGGCGCCGCGGGCAACCGGCACGTCCGGGCGGCCGGCGGCGTCGAGCACCGTCAGCGTGTTGACGACGACCTGGTCGATGCCGACGTTGCCGCCCACACAGGTCACCGCCTTGAGGTCGAGCTCCGGGTGCCGGGCGGCGAGGAGGAGTGCGCAAGCGTCGTCCAGCCCGGTGTCGACGTCGAGGATGACCGGTTTCATGCGGTCTATCCTCACCCATCGAGGGCGCCACCAAGCGTTGGCAGTTAATTCATCACGGGCTCTGGCGAAGTTAGCGTGACTTTCCTACGGTCGGTCTCCATGAAGCTCACTCGACGCCGCCCTCGCGCAGTGCTCGCAGCCCTCGTCGCGGGCATCACGGTCACTGCCCTGCTCACTACTCCACCAGCCCAGGCCGAACCCGCGGCCGACGCGCCCACTGTGAACGAAACCTTCGACGGCCCTGGCTTGCCGGCTGGGTGGAATGCGGTCGACGGAACCTGGAAGGTCCAGAACGGCCGCCTCGTCGGTACGTCGACCACCGCGAGCCAGCAGAGTCGCATCACCTTCGGTACGCCGCTGACCGACTACCGGATCGAAAGCCATCTCCGCTTCGACTCGGCACTCGACGCCGCGCGCTGGGTCGCCATCGGGCTCGACCTCGCTCCGACCGGTGCGGTGCCGTGGTCGATCGCGACCCTCCGCAACGGCTCCACGGTGAACAACGGACTTGAGTTCGCCCAGCGGACCGCCTCGAACACCTGGAACGTCACCGATACGGGCGCCGCCCCGATCCAGGTCGGAGTCGGCAAGGAGGTCGCGGTCGCCGTCGAGGTCCGCGGCTCCAGGGCGACCTGGTACGTCGATGGCCGCGAATCCCTTCGGACCAGCATGGTGAACCGGACCGCGGGCGGCGTACAGGCGTTGCTGGTCAATGGCGCCACGGTGTCGTTCGACGATCTGAAGGTGACTCCGCTGCAGCGGGAGTCGTTCATCCGCAAACCGGGCGAGCCGCTTCGCGTGTGGGCACATCGTGGCGGCTCATCGGCAGCTCCGGAGAACACAGCCGCCTCCGATGAGGTCGCGCGTCGCGCCCGGGCCGAGTGGATCGAGAACGACGTCCAGCCGACGAAGGACGGCGTACCGGTGATCCTGCATGACACCACCGTGGATCGGACCACCGATGGAACTGGTGCTGTGCGGTCGTTGACGGCAGCACAGGTGGCCGCGCTGGATGCGGGCTCGTGGTTCGCACCGGCGTACAAGGGTCAGCAAGTCCCGACGCTGGCCGCGCAACTGGATGGGCTGAAGACGCGCGGCGGCAACCTGCTGCTGGAGGTGAAGGGCGCGCACACCAAGGATTCGGTCGCGCGGATCGTCACCGAGATCCGGAGCCGGGGGATGAGCAGCCGGGTCTTCGTGCAGAGCTTCGAGCCGCAGCATCTCCGCTGGATGCGCGAACTGGCACCCGAACTGCCGCTCGGCCTGCTCCGCAGCACGCTCGATCCCGACCCGGTCGCCATCGCCAAGGATCTCGACCTGTCTGCGTACAACCCGTCAGACGCTGCCCTGGCCACCCGGCCGGCGGCGATCGCCGAGCTGCACGCGGCCGGAGTCGCCGTCAACGTGTGGACGGTCGACGACGCGGCTCGCTGGGACGCGCTCGAGAAGGCGGGCGTCGACGGCATCATCACCAACCGTCCGGCTGAGCTGGCCGGCTGGAATGCGGCCTTCCGCCAGCGCGCCAAGCCCCGCGTGCTCTCTCCGGCCGCCGGTGCGAAGGTCGATCGTGCTCAGGTGCTGACGATCGCCGCCACCGCGGCGGACTCGATCACCCTCGACGGGCGGCCTGTGGACAATGGCGCGGTTGTCGACACCAGCACGCTGGCCGCCGGCGCGCACGAGATCAAGGTGCTGGCCGGCAACACGCCGGTGGTGTCCAGCTTCGAAATCGTTGCGACCCCGACCGGGCTCGCGCACCTGATCCTGACCTCCGGCGCGTCCCAGACGGCGGTCTCGACCATGACGACACTGCTCGGCCGGCGCCAGTACGGCGTACTGGCCACGTACGCCGCGACGCCGGCCGCGGCCGGGTTGAGCGCAGTACGGCGGCAGCAGATCGTGACCGAGGCGCGACTCCTCGCAACGAGCTGATCGCAGGCCGGTCGGCCGGGCTCCGGGGGTGCTTCACCCGGGGTCCGGCCGGCCGCATTTTGCTCCTCGAAAGGGTCGTCGCGGTGGCGCCACGCGGGAGTACATGGGGCCGCGCCGGTGTTGGAACAAAGAGACGCGCGCGAGATTCGACCGTTCTTGCAAACTGTCGGAGGCCGGACGTAACATCCCTAGATGTAGTAGTTACAAGCCTGTAAGTCATCCACAGGTAGTGGTTGGTTACACACAGGTCATGCACAAGTTGTCCCCAGCTGATCCACAGTTTCATCCCCAGGCAGGGGCTGAAACGCTCACGGGAGGAGTGGTCTGCCATGCATTGTCCTTACTGCCGGCACGTGGACTCCCGGGTGGTCGACAGCCGGGTCGCCGAGGACGGCGGAGCGATCCGCCGCCGGCGGCAGTGCCCGGTCTGCGAGAAGCGGTTCACCACCGTCGAGCAGATGCAGCTCACGGTCGTGAAGCGCTCCGGCGCCACCGAACCGTTCAGCCGGGAAAAAGTCATCAACGGAGTCGGCAAGGCCTGCAAGGGCCGGCCCGTCGGCGTGGACGCCCTGGCCCGGCTGGGCCAGCAGGTCGAGGACGCGCTGAAGGGCAGCGGCTCGCCGGAGGTGCCGGCGCACGAGGTCGGCCTGGCGATCCTCGGACCGCTGCGTGAGCTCGACGAGGTGGCGTACCTGCGCTTCGCGAGCGTCTACCGGCAGTTCGAGTCGGCCGACGACTTCGAGACGGAGATCGCGTTGCTCCGGGCGGAGAAAGAGCCCGAAGGCACCGAGCCGTCCGTACAGACATAAATCGGGGAACCAGCAGTAAAGAGCGGTAAAGAGCAGCACCCAACGGGGCGGTCCCGACAGACCGCGGCATTGACACCAGGCGAGGAGCAACCATGACAGAGACGGTGACCGGCCACTCGGGGTCGACCAAAAGGTCGACGGCCGGGTTCCGGGGGCGCAAGAACGCGCCCGCGGGACTCACCATCGACCGCATTTTCACGACCGAAGGTGTTCACCCGTACGACGACGTGACGTGGGAGCGCCGCGACGTCGTACAGCAGAACTGGAAGACGGGTGAGACCGTCTTCGAGCAGCGCGGGGTCGAGTTCCCCGACTACTGGAGCGTGAACGCCTCCACCATCGTCACCACCAAGTACTTCCGCGGCGCCGTCGGCCACGACAACCGCGAGTGGAGCCTCAAGCAGCTGCTCGACCGGGTCGTCAAGACCTACCGCAAGGCCGGCGAGGACTACGGGTACTTCGCCACCCCCGCCGACGCCGAGGTGTTCGAGCACGAGCTCACCTGGATGCTGCTGCACCAGTACTTCAGCTTCAACTCGCCGGTCTGGTTCAACGTCGGGACCACGTCCCCGCAGCAGGTGTCGGCCTGCTTCATCCTCGCCGTCGACGACTCGATGGACTCGATCCTGAACTGGTACAAGGAAGAGGGCCTGATCTTCAAGGGCGGCTCCGGTGCCGGCCTGAACCTGTCCCGGATCCGGTCGTCGAAGGAGCTGCTGCAGTCCTCGGGCGGCACCGCTTCCGGCCCGGTCAGCTTCATGCGCGGCGCGGACGCGTCGGCCGGCACCATCAAGTCCGGCGGCGCCACCCGGCGCGCGGCCAAGATGGTCGTGCTGGACGTCGACCACCCCGACATCGAGGAGTTCGTCGAGACCAAGATGCGCGAGGAGGACAAGATCCGTGTCCTCCGCGACGCCGGGTACGACATGGACCTCGGCGGCCGCGACATCACCTCGGTGCAGTACCAGAACGCGAACAACTCGGTCCGGGTGACGGACGAGTTCATGCGCGCGGTCGAGGAGAAGGGCGACTTCGGGCTGCGGGCACGGATCGACAACTCGATCATCGAGACCGTCGACGCACGCGAGCTGTTCGACAAGATCAGCCACGCCGCGTGGGCGTGCGCCGACCCGGGCATCCAGTACGACGACACGATCAACGACTGGCACACCACCCCGGAGACGGGCCGGATCACCGCGTCCAACCCGTGCTCGGAGTACATGCACCTGGACAACTCGTCCTGCAACCTCGCGTCGCTGAACCTGATGAAGTTCCTCAAGGACGACGACTCCTTCGACTCGGTCAACTTCGTCAAGGCCGTCGAGCTGATCATCACCGCGATGGACATCTCGATCTGCTTCGCCGACTTCCCGACCGAGGCGATCGGCGACACCACCCGCGCGTACCGGCAGCTAGGCATCGGCTACGCCAACCTCGGCGCGCTGCTGATGGCGACCGGACACGCCTACGACTCAGACGGTGGTCGCGCACTGGCGGGCGCTATCACCTCCCTGATGACCGGTACGTCGTACAAGCGGTCGGCCGAGCTGGCCGGCATCGTCGGGCCGTACGACGGTTTCGAGCGGAACAAGGACGCGCACACCCGGGTGATGCGCAAGCACGCCGCGGCCAATGACGCGATCCGGACCGTGCACGAGATCGACAAGGACGTCCAGAAGCACGCGACGGCCGCGTGGGACGGCGTACTGAAGATCGGTACGAAGAACGGCTGGCGCAACGCGCAGGCCTCGGTGCTCGCGCCGACCGGCACGATCGGCTTCATGATGGACTGCGACACGACCGGGATCGAGCCGGACTTCTCGCTGGTCAAGTTCAAGAAGCTGGTCGGCGGCGGCTCGATGCAGATCGTCAACCAGACGGTGCCGCGGGCGCTGCGTCAGTACGGCTACACCGAGGAGACGATCGAGGCGATCGTCGAGTACATCGCCGAGCACGGTCACGTCGTCGACGCGCCCGGTCTGAAGACCGAGCACTACGAGATCTTCGACACCGCGATGGGCGAGCGCGCGATCAAGCCGATGGGCCACGTGCGGATGATGGCGGCGGCCCAGCCGTTCCTGTCCGGCGCGATCTCGAAGACGGTCAACCTGCCGGAGACCGCGACGGTCGAGGAGATCGCCGACGTCTACTTCCAGGGCTGGAAGCTCGGCCTGAAGGCACTCGCCGTCTACCGCGACAACTGCAAGGTCGGCCAGCCGCTGTCGGACTCCAAGTCCGCCAAGGCCAGCGCGGCCGCCGACGCGGCCGCCGCCGAGCCGGTCGTCGAGAAGATCATCGAGTACCGGCCGACCCGCAAGCGCCTGCCGAAGTCGCGTCCGTCCCGCACCACGTCCTTCACGGTCGGCGGTGCCAAGGGCTACATGACGGCCGGCTCCTACCCCGACGACGGTCTGGGTGAGGTCTTCCTGAAGATGGGCAAGCAGGGCTCGACCCTGGCCGGGGTGATGGACGCCTTCTCGATTGCGATCTCGGTCGCGCTGCAGCACGGTGTGCCGCTGGAGACCTACGTCCAGAAGTTCACCAACCTGAAGTTCGAGCCGGCCGGTCTGACCGACGACCCGGACGTCCGGATGGCGCAGTCGATCATGGACTACATCTTCCGCCGCCTGGCGCTGGACCACCTGGCCTTCGACGACCGCGCCGCCCTCGGCATCTACTCCGCCGAAGAGCGTTCCCGCCAGCTCGACACCGGTTCCTACGAGCCGGCCCCGGTCGAGGTGTCGGAAGCAGAGTCGCTGAAGTCCGTCGACAAGGTCGCGGAGAAGGTCGAAGAGCCTTCGGCTCCGGTCGAAGCCGCGGCCGCCAAGCCGGTCACCGCAGAGGTCCGTACGACCGCCGAGATGTTCGAACTCATCACCGGCACCTCGGTCGACGCCCCCCTCTGCTTCACCTGCGGCACCAAGATGCGCCCCTCCGGCTCCTGCTACGTCTGCGAAGGCTGCGGCAGCACCTCGGGTTGCAGCTAACCCCTAGTTGACAGCGCCACGGCCCCCGGGAACTTCCCATTCCCCCGGGGGCCGCAGCGCGTCTGCTTGCCGTTGGCAAGTACTGGACAGGTTCCGGTTCTGGCCAGTGGATCCCGCCGCCGGCGTGCTGGCCGCATCAGCGCTGACCGCTGCGCCCGCCTACGCCAACTCGCCAGCGAACTGCTACGCCCACCCGACCAAGGAACTGTTGAACTCGCGGCTCAGCGCTGCGGTCTACTGCACCGACGGCGAATGGCTCGGCGTGCATGACGATCAGGTAGACCGCCACAGCGCCCGCGTAGCCATTCAGCTCTACCAGAGCCAGGTCGGCTTCTGGTACGACGCCCACGAGTGCTTCGACGACACCACGGTCGCCGACTACCAGGGTTGGTCGTTCTGCAACTTCTCTGTCACCGACGGCACCCTGGTTCGCATCCGCCTCTGGTCCCAGAAAGACGGCGTCGAGTCGTATTCGGTCGTCACCGGCTCCTTCACCACCTGACCTCGTCGGATGGAGTCAGTCCTCCCGACGCTACTGACCGAACTGGCCAAGGTCACTGACTGAGTTGGCTGTTTCTAGTGGCCGAACCTGTCCGAGTCGGCAGGGGCCTTGCCAGTGCCGTCCATCGCGTCGAGGGCAGTCAGCTCGTCGGCTGTGAGCTCGAAGTCGAACACTGCGAGGTTCTGCTCAAGGCGCTCGCGGTTAGCTGACTTAGGGATCGGTACTACGTCCTGCTGGACCTCCCAGCGGAGTACGACCTGGCCGGGCGTCTTGTCGTGGGCCTTGGCCACTGCTGCGACTGTTGGGTGGTCCAGAAGGTCGGTGCCCTTGCCGAGAGGGCTCCAGGCCTCGGTGACGATGCTGTGGGTGGCGTGGAACTCGCGTTCGGTCTGTTTGGTCCAGACCGGGCTCAACTGGACCTGGTTCACCTCAGGGGCGACACCGGTCTCGTCGATCAGCCGCTGGAGGTGGGAGGGCTTGAAGTTGGAGGTGCCGATCGCACGGACCAGGCCGGCCTCGCGGAGCTCGATCAGCCCGCGCCAGGCGTCGACGTACCGGTCCTGGTCCGGATTCGGCCAGTGGATCAGCAACAGGTCGAGGTACTCGAGTCCCAGCTTCTCCGCGCTCGCCTCGAACGCCGTCCGCGCCCCCTCGACGCTGTGCCACCGCTTGTTGAACTTGGAGGTGACGAACAGGTCCTCCCGCGCCAATCCGGACGCCGCGAGCGCCCGCCCGACGCCGACCTCGTTGCGATAGTTCTCCGCCGTGTCGACCAGCCGGTACCCGACCTCGAGAGCCCGTACGACGGCCCGCTCAGCGTCGTCGTCGTTCATCGGAGAGGTCCCGAGCCCTAGCCGGGGCATGACGCCTCCGTTGCTCAAAGTGACGGTTGGAACGGTCATCATCGATCCTCCAAACAGCACGCCGACAGTCTCCTGGCCACCGTATCCCGGACCTGGCAACCCTTTTCCTCAGCCCTTGCCCAGCAGCCGATCGGGACCAGTTCGGCCGCCGAGCCTGCGCGGCGAGACGTGGGGAGCGGATTGTCGGTGGGCTGGGTCATCATGGGTTGCCGGGACCGGGAACATGGTGAGGGGTGGGGCGATGAAGAACCGACTGATCACGCTGGTGGACCTTGGCCTGGACAGTTCCTTCGACGCCTCGATGACCTTCGTCCAGGGCATCACGGGCAATATCAACGCGGGCTGGGACAGCCCGGTGATCGATGTGAACTTCGTCCGCACCCGCGACCACGAAACCGCCTTCTCCGCCCTCACCACCCCTTCGTCCGTTCTCCACGTGATGGCACACGGTGATCACAGTGAGGAACCGTCCTTCCTCTCGACGGACGGCCAGACCCAGGTCTCCCTGACCGCACTGGCCGACTGGTTCCTCGACCGCTCCTGGGGCATCGCCAGCGGCGTGGTCATCGCCGACGGCTGCAAAACCGGCATCGGCAAATGGCAACGCGCCATCCGCGACTGCCTCCAGGACGACATCACCTACATCGGCACCAGCACCGTCATCGGCTGGTACGAAGCCACCGTCTTCTGCTCCGCCTTCTACGGCGCCCTGGTCCGCAACCGAGGCCTAGGCAAAAGCCCCGCCGAACAAGGCTGGGACGCCGCCGACCGAGCCATCCGCGCCTACGAAACCCTCACCGACGCCCGCTGCCCCTACAAACCAGTCCTCCTAACCCCCAGCCGCCGAGCCCTCCGCTCCCTAGCCGGCTAATCGGCCCACAACCAACCGCCCCGCACCTTGTCGCTGCCCGCGGCACTCCTGCTAGGTGGTCCGCACCAGACCGACACGCAGCACGTCTCTGCCCGCGGTACTGCTGCTAAGTGGCCCGCACCAGGCCGTCGCTGTCCTCGGTACTGCGGGCCAAACCCACTCCACCGGTGTTCGGCTTGGCGACACGCTTGGCGTCGCTACCGTGTGTGATGCGTGGCAGACTCTTTGTGGCTCTGGTGTGAGGATCAGCGCGGGGTGAGAGGCGAGCAGCCGTGGCGATCGACGGTCGGGTGCGTGGAGTTTCCCCCACTGGTGAAGGCGATCCGCGATGACGCACACCAAGCGGGTGCTGTTGACAGCGGCCGTGGTCGTTGCCGTTCCTTACCTCCTTGCAACGATGCTGAGCCTGCCTACCTGGGCTGCGGCGGCGGCGTCGACACTCCTGCTGATCCTCCTGGCGCTGGTCTGGAAACAAGAGCCACCGGCACCCGTCGTGGCTCCCACTCCACCCGCCCCGAAACCGGTGGATCGCGAACCTGTCTTCACCACGCCGCCCACGCGAACCATCGCCGGCGTACGGCTTCCGTCGGCGTCGCCTGACTACTCCTTCAGCTTCTCGGCGATCGTCCAGTGGTCGCCTGTGATGACAGGACTGCGGCATGCAGACCTCGGCAGTGTCGCCGTCGACGCCTTGCTCAGCAGGGCGAAGGCGCTGACGGCAGCTCAGCAACCGTCGGAGGAGGCGCTGAACCAGCACCGCCTGGCGTCTCTGCTCGGCGAACCTGATCTCGACGAGCGAGGCCAGGTCCGCACCTGGGCCACCGAGGTACGGCTGAAGCTTCCGGACGCCGATCTCAAGCACCTCCAGAACGTCACCGCCCTTCACCGCCGCGCGCAGACACTGCTGCTGGAACGCCAACTGGAGCAGGACAAACGCGCCTACCTCCGTGACGACGTCCTCGCCACGCCTGGCTCGGCCGTCGTCTGGTGGCTGGCCAACAATCCGGGCGAGGTCGCCAAGTGTGTGGATCTGTTGGGCACCCTCACCCGGCTGTCCGCGGCAGCCAACGACCTCCCGCTCGAGGCCCTCGAACGCCGGTGGGAGAACGAACACGGCCCGCTGGCGCTCGTAGTACCGGAGGTGTCCGGACGTGATGATCAGCTGGCTCAGAAGGCCGAGGATCCGGGCGAAAATCCTTCTGAGCAAGGCTGATCGGCTTGGTCGGTAGAGCCGGCGCTGGTGCAGGGGTGGCGCCGGCTCTACCGGGCTTTTCAGTTGTCAATCCATTGGATTGTGGTGGCGCCGTTGTGTCCGTGGATGGTCAGCAAGGCGTCGATGCCGTCCTGCCACACGGTGGTGGTGGGGTATCGGCCACCCCAGTGCAGGGTGACGGTGCCGTCGGTCCACTCGACGCCCTCGGCGACGATGCCGGTGCCGCTGACACCTGAGACGTCGCGCTCCCGGAAGAGGTGAAAGCGTCGTGGTCCCGCCTTGGCCGCGACTTTCAGATGTCTTCGCGGTGGCCGGAGCATCGTCGCGGGTCTGCCGCTGATCTCGTCCATACCGACAGTCAACGCTCGCGAGCCTGGCTCGACCATGAACCCGACCGGTATCCACAGGGCACCGAACATGCACCCACGAGGTCACTCGATCGACGTAATCTGATTGCACAGAGTGATATCGCAAGCTGGGAGGAGCGGGGCCGATGACAGTCATCGACCAGTGGACGGGCCGGCACGCACGCGCCTTGCAGGCGGCGATGCGGTTGACCGGCGAGGCATTCGCCGAGCACCTCGGCGTCTCGCCACGCACCGTGGCCAAGTGGCGCAAGCGCCCCGACATGGTGCCCAGCCCTCAGCTGCAGGAGGCGCTCGACACCTCGCTCAACCTGGCCTCGCCGGAGGCACAGACGAGGTTCGCCGCGAGCATCGGCGTACCGCAGACTGACCAACCGAGCCTGGACGACTCGACGGTCGACCAACTTCACGCTGCGTTGGGCGAGCTGTCGCGCATCTTGGCGGTGCTCCAGACCGTTGACGTTCAGCCGGCCGGCAGGGGCGTCGCGACGACCGAGTCGCCGGGGCCGCCTTGACGCCAATCGGTTCGAGTACGGCGTACTGTCGTCGGCTTGGAAAGCGAAGGGACAGGCAGATGAGGCGACGGCCGGTGACCTCGACGAGTGTGAAGTCGGTGGGGTACGACATGTCCAGCGGCACCCTCGAGCTGGAGTACGTGAACGGCAGCACCTACCAGTACTACGACGTGCCGCAGCCGACGTACGCCGGCCTCTTGGCCGCCCCCAGCATCGGCAACTACGTCAACACCCAGATCAAGCCGTACTTCGATGTCGCCGAGGTCTGAGCGCCGGCCACGTTTCGCTGCGTGATTGGGCGGGCACCGGAAGGTGGATTCACGGGGGCGATCTCGTCAGGAGGTGGAGATGGTCACGCGTACAGCGTCCAGGACCGGGTCTCGTGTCATCACGGTGCTTGTGGTCGTGTGGTTGCTGATCGGCGTCGCAGCGGCCGCCCAGCGAAACTACTTCAAAGGCTCGGATGCCAGCTGCGCGAAGATCGGCACAGTCGCCGTCACCATCATCGCCGGCCCCCTGAACTACGTCGGCGCCAACCCGAAGATCGATTGCGAAGCCCCACAACCGTCCCGCTGACACGCCTCGCCACGTCTAGGCTCCGTAGCAACCTGACTGGGGAGGCGACGGTGTTGGCGGACGGGCTGAGGAGCGAGATCGAGAGGGATCTCGAGGAGTTCAAGGTTCCAGGGATCAGTTGGTCGGTGATCGGCAACGGCGAGATCACCGATCGGGGCAGCGCCGGTGTGGTCGAGGCCGGCCGCGCGGATCCGGTCACCGCGGGAACGCTGTTCCAGGCCTGCTCGATCAGCAAGCCGGTCGCGGTGGTCGCCATGCTTCGGCTCGTTGACCAAGGGCTGCTCGGCCTCGATGAGGACGTCAACGGGAGACTCACTTCCTGGCAGATTCCGCCGACGGACGAGCGGCAGCCAGTCGTCACTTTGCGGCAGCTTGCGAGTCACAGTGCGGGTCTGACGGTTCACGGCTTCCCGGGGTACAGGCAAGGCGCCGAGCTGCCGACCCCGGTGCAGATCCTGAACGGCGTGCCGCCGGCGAACACCTCCGAGGTCCGCGTTGACCTGGTGCCCGGCACCCAGTTCCGGTACTCCGGCGGCGGAACCGTCGTCATGCAGCAACTCCTCGAAGATGTCACCGGTACGCCGTTCCGCCAGCTCCTGCGCGAACTCGTCCTGGATCCGCTGGGCATGTCCGACAGCGACTTCGCGCAACCATTGCCGGCGGAGCTCCACGGTCGCGCAGCCACCGCCCACGACGAACTCGGTCGACCAGTGGATGGCCGATGGCACTCGTATCCCGAACTAGCCGCAGCCGGCCTCTGGACCACGCCAACTGACCTCGTGACCTTCGCGCTGGCAGTCCAGAGCGCGTACGACGGCGTCGAGGGAGCTCTCATCTCCCAGGAGCTGGCTCGGCAGCAGCTGACGCCGCATGTCCCCACGGTCGAGCGAATCGACGGGATGGATGCGCTGGGGCTCGGGGTGTTCCTGGCTGATGGCGGGAAGCGATTCGGACACGGTGGAGGAAACAGGGGCTTCAAGTGCCATCTGCTCGCGTACCGGGACACGGGCCACGGCGCAGCCGTGATGACCAACGGGCACAACGGCAGCTCCGTCGTGGAGAGAGCCTTCGCCCGGATCGCTGCGTCGTACGGCTGGGAATAGGTGCGTGGGGGGAGTGGGTTACATCTGATGCCGTCCGGTACATGACCCCCGGGCCTCACACTCAGCCGCTACGAGCGGCCACTCGCCGAGAGGCGTCTGCTGGACGGTGCGGTACTTCGATGGGTGGGAGCTGGTTGATCCGGTCTCCCACCCATCTGCCGTCTCCGGTGGGATGACTTGATCGGGTTCGGCACCATGGGGAGGTGGCTCGCGGAGACGCGGGTGACTGGTGTGACCAGAGGGACGGCGGCTGGCTCGCCGGAGAGGCTCTGCAAGGGTTCGGACAGGGTCCCGGACCCGATTTGCATCTTCACCGCGAATGTCAGTAATGTTCTTCTTGTTGGAGCGGGTGCGGGACGCGAAAGCGGCCGGACGCTCCAAACTCCCTGAAGATCATAGAAGCCGAAACACGCCTCGTGCGGGTCTCGGTCACTGCGACACGGGGAGACTGGGACGAAAGTAGCCAGTTTGACTGGCTGCAAACGAAACAGTAATGTTCGGCGGGTTGCCCCGGAGCTTGGTTCGGAAGAATCAAGCGCGGTGTGCGTCCGATTCTTGAGAACTCAACAGCGTGCCGAAAGTCAATGCCGAAATTTTAGCATTAACCCGTTTCACGGCATTGGATGATCCTGTCCGCCCTGGTCCCTTCGGGATTTTGGGTGTTGGGTTGTCTGTTGTTCGTGTTCGGATTCCTTTGAGAAATTATGATTCAAGTCAGTTTGATTGTTTCTGAGATATCAAAGGATCACTCGAAGTAGTCTGTTATCCGCAGCTTTTGTTGTGGTTGACATATGGATTTCAACGGAGAGTTTGATCCTGGCTCAGGACGAACGCTGGCGGCGTGCTTAACACATGCAAGTCGAGCGGTAAGGCCCCTTCGGGGGTACACGAGCGGCGAACGGGTGAGTAACACGTGAGCAACCTACCCTCAACTTCGGGATAAGCCTCGGAAACGGGGTCTAATACCGGAT
>NZ_AQUZ01000042.1 GCF_000372465.1 Kribbella catacumbae DSM 19601 | reverse complement strand
GAGGGCCAGGCGCCGGGCCAAGCACCAGGCCAGCCGTCGGGGCAAGGCCAAGGACAGGCACTGGGTCAGGCAGCGGGTCGAGACCAAGGCGAGGGACAGGCATCAGGGCAGGCGCAGGAGCCGATGGCTTCGCAGCCTGCAGTTCCGGCGCAGGTGGACAACACCGGATCGCGTTCCGGCGCCTGGGGCGATGAGCCCACTGCCCCGGCTCAATCCGGCCCGCCCTCCGGCCCGCCCTCCGGTCCAGGCAACCCGCACGCCTCAGCTCCAGGCACCTCGACTCCAGGAAGCCCGCCTGCTCCGGGCGCCTCCGCTTCAAGCAGCTCGCCTGCGGCGGGTAGTCCCGCTCCAGGCGCTCCGACCTCAGCGAACTATCCCGCCTCGGTCGACCCGCGTGCGGCGGGCCCTGCTGCGGGCGCGGCACCGGCGGGGGTGGGTGGGTCTTCAGGGTCGGTGGGGCTGGGGGATGTGCGGCGGTTGTGGCCGGAGATTCTCGAGGCGGTGAAGGCCAAGCGCCGGTTCGCCTGGATCATGCTGAGTCAGAACGCTCAGGTGATCGCGATCGACGAGCAGACCCTCACGCTCGGGCTGGTCAACGCGGGTGCCCGCGAGAGCTTTGCCCGTTCCGGCAGCGACGAGATCCTGCGGCAGGCGATGATCGACACGATCGGCCTCGACCGTCGCGTCGAGGCTGTCGTCGACCCATCCAGCGATCCCGGCGCAACTCCACCCGCGACCCCGCCACGCCCGAGCTCGCCACCTTCGTCGTCCTGGGACGCATCACCCTCCGCTGCTCCATCCAGCGGCAATGCTCCCACCACCGGCACCTCGCCCGGTGCCGGTACCGGCCCTGCTGGCCCCTCTCCCGGCGCAGGCACCGGCCCTGGCGCCGCCACTGGCCCTGGCGCCGCCACTGGCCCTGGCACCTCCACCGGCCCCGGCCCCGCCACTGGCCCCGGCCCCACCACCGGCACAGGCGCCCCGACGAGCAGCGGTCATGCCGCTGGCCCGACCGACAGCTACTCAGCTCCCGGTACTGCGGACGCCCCCGCCGTTGGTGGCGGGGTCGCCACCGCGGTACAGGCGCCGACAGCGGCCGCAGTACCGGCTGCTGCATTGCAGGAAGCGTCAGCGGCGACCGGCCAGACAGGGCTGCAGTCCGACCAGCAGGCAGGCGGCCCGCCGGCGCCGACCGCGAACCCTGAGCAGGTACCCGAAGACCGCCGCGAACAGGCCGCGAGCAAGCGCCGCGCCGCCGAAGCCGCAGTCGCAGCCGAGCAGGAGCGCCGCGCCGCCCAGGTCCAGGTCGCAGAAGTCCCCCTCACCCAGGAGGAAGAGGCCGAAGCGATCGGCGAGGACGACGTAATCCTCGAAGAGGATTCCCGCAGCCACACCGACCTCCTCACCGAAACCCTCGGCGCCCAAATCATCAGCGAAGAACCCAACTAGCCACCATCACCACCAGCAGAACCAACCCGCCCAACTCACCGCGGCCGGCTGGAGTTGCGGAGGCTGCTGGGTGTAGGGCTCACGACGACTGCTCCGCTGCGCTACGCCGGCTGCCTCGCTGGGGAGAGCGGCGACGCGCGAAGCCAGCGATGGGCGAGGGGTGAGTGCGCCAGGTGCCGGCTGTGTGCTGGTCGTGGGTGGTGCTCGGGCATTCGGGCGGCCCGTTGGAGTTGCCGAGGGGTGCCGGCGGTGTGGTGGGGCCTGGGGCGGATCGCGAATGGGTCCGGTTGGTGCTGGCGTTCCGGGGCTGCTGCTGGCTTGGGGCTTTGGGCACGGGTCAGGCGCTCGATCCCGGATTGGGTGGCTGGCGGGTGCTCAAGGTGGCTGTGGTGCGGTGGTGGGTTGGGGTTTTGGGTAGGTGGCGGGGCGAGGTGGCTCTGGATGGGTTTGGGGGCGGCTTGCCGGGAGTTGCTGGGGCACGGGGGCGGGCGTGGATGGGGCTTCGGTGAGTCCGGGGTGGTCTGCGGAGTTGTCAGGGGGGTGCTGGGAAGGTGTGGGAGGTGAATTGTTTTCGAATTCACAGGTTTGAGGGGTTCATCCACAAGGGGTAGGGGCTGTGGGAGACGGGGGATCGGTGGTCGTCCACAGGGTGTGGATAAAGGTGTCCACAACTTGTGGAGAAGGCTTGGGAGACTCATCGGTTTCCTCCTGGGTGCTCCCTTGGGGCGGGGTTGTCCGGGGGACCGGCTAGGCTCGGGGAGCAAGTGGAACTGGGAAGCAGTTCGGACGGGAGATCGCGGTGTTCGACGGTGGCGGTTCGCAGGGCGCTGGTGGCTTCGACATGTCCAATCTGCTGGCTCAGGCGCAGGCCATGCAAAGCCAGTTGATGGAGGCTCAGGCCAACCTGGAGAGCCAGGAGGTCGAGGGCAGCGCCGGTGGTGGGCTGGTGACCGCGCTTGTGTCTGGCACTGGTGAACTGCTCAGCCTGACCATCAAGCCGCAGGCCGTGGACCCCGACGACACCGAGACGCTGGCCGATCTGATCGTGGCCGCGGTGCGGGACGCCTCGGAGAACGCCAAGCAGGTCGCGGCCAGCGCGATGGGTCCGTTGGCCGGTGGACTCGGCGGCGGTCTGCCCGGTCTCGACGGTGTCTTCGGCGGCGCCGAAGACGAGGACGACACCACAAAGCCAAGCATCGGCTTCGGCAAACCAGGCACCCCAGGCGCGACCGGCACTCCAGGCGCGACCGGCACTCCAGGCGCGACCGGCACCCCGGGCGCGACCGAAGCCCCAGGCGCCCAGGCATGACGCGCACCCCAGGTACATCCGGCACGGCCGGGTTGCCCGGTCAGAAGCCGGGCTGACGTGTACGAAGGGGCCGTCCAGGACCTCATTGACGAGCTTGGCCGGCTCCCCGGGGTCGGTCCGAAGTCCGCGCAGCGCATCGCGTTCCACCTGTTGTCGGCCGACGAGACCGATGTCCGCCGGCTCGCGCATGTGCTCGTGCAGGTGAAGGAGAAGGTCAAGTTCTGCGAGATCTGCGGCAACGTCTCCGAGGAGACGCAGTGCCGGATCTGCCGCGACCCGCGTCGCGACCTCGCGCTGATCTGCGTGGTCGAGGAGGCCAAGGACGTCGTGGCGATCGAGCGGACCCGCGAGTTCCGCGGCCGCTATCACGTCCTCGGCGGCGCGATTTCGCCGATCGAGGGGATCGGGCCGGACGAGTTGCGGATCAGGGAACTGATGCAGCGGCTCGCCAGCGGTGAGGTGACCGAGATCATTTTGGCCACCGATCCGAACCTGGAGGGTGAGGCGACAGCGACCTACCTGAGCCGCTTGCTACGGCCCATGGGGTTGCGCGTCACCCGTTTGGCTAGTGGACTTCCAGTAGGCGGTGATCTCGAGTACGCCGACGAGGTCACACTCGGACGGGCGTTTGAAGGGCGACGATCGATCGATGACTGAATCAACCGATATTGCGCAACGTGCTCTGGCGACGGACTCCGAGGACCTGCTCGAGTTCGCTGAACAGATCGCCGACCAGGTGCAGAGCTTCCTCATCTCCGTGCGCGACATCGCCGCACAGCCTGATGAGGACGGCGTCGACGAGGGTCTCGCCTCACTGCCGTACCTGCTGCTCGAGGTGAGCCAGCTGCTGCTGGCCGGCGGGCGGCTGGGTGCGTTCGAGGACTTCGTCCCGGAGGAGCGGTTCGAGAGCGACGCCGGTCCGGATCCGGATCTCGACGCGATGCGGGACCGGCTGGCGATCCTGTTCGAGGGCCTGGACGAGTACGCCGAGGTCTTCGACCCGTACGCCGCGCCGCCGGAGATCACCGTCAACCGGCTCTCCGACGACCTGACCGCGATCGCGACCGACCTGGTGCACGGACTCGCGCACTACGAAGAGGGCCGGGTTGTCGAGGCGCTGTGGTGGTGGCAGTTCTCCTACGTGTCCACTTGGGGCGCGGCGGCGAGCGCAGTACTGCGGGCCATCCAGTCGCTGATCGCGCACGACCGGTTGGAGCCGGCCCACGATCCGGAGACCGAGGCCACCGATCGCGAGCTCGTCGAGGTCGCCGAAGAGGCCGTACAGCGCCGCTGACCAGCAGTTATCCACAAGGCCTCGACAGGGCCGAGCGGATCTTCGCCGGAAGCGCTTCACTGGTGGCGTGTCCGTTTATGACGTCATCGCACGACTGCCCGGGATCGAAGAGGTCCGGAGGACGAGTCGCGCTCTCGCGACGCTCGACGCTGTCCTGAGTCCGGAACCGGAGTACCGGTACTTCAGTTTCGACGCGCACTGGAGAGCCGGCCAGGAGACCGCGTTGATGGTGAGCGGCTCGGGCGACCAGTACTCGATCGTCTTCTCGGCTGATGGCGCGATCGCTCAGGGCTTCGATCACGAGTCGCCGATCTCGCAGTGGAACAGCCCGGCGAGAAAGACGTGGCCCGGCTTGTTCGTCGGCCTGCCCGATGAGCTGGCAGCCGCCTTGGAGGAGCCGGCCTTCCGCGACCACGACGGCAGCCAGGCTGTCACGGTGTGCTTCTGGCGTACTCCGGCCGACGACCGGTGGCATTGCGGTCCCGTCGAAGGCGCTGAGAAGGACGGAGCCGACTGGATGTTCGACCTCCTTGCCGACGGTCGCCCCGAGGCCTATCAGCGCTTCGCGACGCACTGCTACGGGAGCCCTCTGGAGATCGATGCTATCCGGCATGTCTACGCGTTGAAGCCGCTCACCGAAGAGGTGGTCGCCGCGCTCAATCCTGAGCTGGGGCTGGACGATCTCGAGCGCGACATCGCCGCAATCGGCTACCGGCGCTCCTGAGGCCCAGGCGGTCAGGCGGACGGTCCGCGGAAGCGCTTAGATGGCAACGTGTCTGTCTACGAGGTGATCGCGCAGCTGCCCGATATCGACAAGGTGCGGCGGACCAGTCGTGCTCTGGCGATGCTCGATGCGGTGTTGAGTCCGGAAGCGGATTCGCGGTACTTCAGCTTCGATGCGCGGTGGTCGGACACCGAGGAGACGGCACTGATGGCCAACGGGGAGGGCGATCAGTACTGGATCGTGTTCTCGCCGGCGGGTGCGTTCGCGCAGGGGTTCGCGCATGAGTCGCCGGTCTCGCCGTACGTCTCCGATGATCAGGACACGGTGTGGCCGGGGTTGTTCGACGGCGTACCGGACGTGTTCGCCGGGGCGCTGGAGGAGCCTGCGTTCCGGGACGAGTCGGATACGCGGATGGCGACTGTCTGCTTCTGGCGGCAGGCCGGCGACGATGCGTGGCACTGCGGGCCGGTCGAAGGGGTTGAAGAGGACGGCGCCGACTGGTTGTTCGAACTGCTGGCCGACGGGCGCCCTGAGGCGTACCTGACCTTCGCCGAGGAGTACTACGAGGTCGAGCTGGAGCTGGACGCCGTCCAGCATGTCTACGCGCTGATGCCACTCACCGAAGAGGTCGTCACCGCACTCAACCCTGAACGCATGCTGAAAGACCTCAAGGACGACATCACCGAGATCGCCTACCCCCGCCACTGAAGCCACGAAGCCCCCACTTGACCACCTGCGAGCAAGTTTTGGCTCGGCGTTCGCGATCGGCATGCTGATCGGAGCCCCGGTGCTGGCCGTGGTCACGATCCGCTGGCCGCGTCGTACCGCGCTGCTGACCTTCCTTGAGGTGTTCGCTCTCACCCATGTCGTGGGTGCGTTGGCCCCGAACTACGATCGCCAGCCGTGCGGTCGGCGCCTTCGTGTACGCCGGGTTCTGGGCCGTAGCCGCGGTCACCGCCCTGGGGCTGGTTCCGGATCATCGCCGCGGCAGGGCGATGAGCATCGTGGCCGGCGGACTCACCACCGTTCCGCGGACCACCCCGGACCGCGCGTCCGCACCGCGGATCTCCAGCGAGCTGCGGGCGATGACGAACCCGCGGCTGTGGCTGGCCTACTCCACGCCCGCTTTGTCGACCGGCGCCCTCCTGGTCACCTTCAGCTACTTCGCACCCCTGCTGGCGGCGCCGAAGGCCGCTCCTCGCAAGGTAGAAGTCACCTGCGCGACGGGCAATTGATCAGTCCGGGAGCATGGGGACGGTCAGGCCTTGGGAGCGGCCGAGAAGGTTGCCTCGCGTGATGGCGTTGGTGCCGAACTTGTCGCGGACGCCGTCCAGCGTGGAGTCGAGTTCGTCGTTGCTCGCCTTGTCGAACGGCAACGCCAGTTGCACGGTCGCCTCGTTCTCCAGGTTGCCGACCGAGATGCCGACCATGGTGATGCCCTGGGTCTCGATCATCGGCCGTGCCGTGGCCATCAGCGAGCGCGCGGTGATCAGGATCGCCCGCGTCTGACCCGTTGCCTGAGGCAACGTATGTGACCGGGTCGCCCGGGTGAAGTCGTCGAACCGCAGCCGCAACGTGACCGTGCGCCCGGCCCGCCCGGCCGACCGCATCCGCCGCGTCACCCGATCGACCAACCCGGCCAGTACCGCGTCCAGCGTCTCCGCCGACTTCGGCGAACGCCCGAGCGCGCGCTGGGAGCCGATCGACCGCCGTCGGCGGCCGACCTCGATCGGCCGCGGATCGCGGTTGTGTGCGAGGGCATGCAGATGGCGCCCCGACGCCCGCCCGAGCATCGCGATCAGCGCCGCCTCCGGCAGGATCGCGACATCCCCGACCGTGGTCAGCCCGCGATTGCGCAACTTCTCGGCCGTCACCTCGCCGACACCCCACAGCCGCTCGACCGCCAGCGGATGCAAAAACTCCAGCTCCCGATCGGGCGGCACCAGCAGCAACCCGTCCGGCTTCGCGACCCCACTCGCCACCTTCGCCAGGAACTTCGTCCGCGCCACCCCGACAGTGATCGGCAACCCCACCTCAGCCAGTACTGCGGCGCGCAACCGCCGGGCGATCTCGACCGGCGTACCGGCGATCTTGCGCAGGCCGCCGACGTCGAGGAACGCCTCGTCGATCGACAGCCCCTCGACCAGCGGCGTGGTGTTCTCGAAGACCCGGAAGACCGCCTTGCTCGCCTCCGAGTACGCCGCCATCCGCGGGTGGACGACGATCGCCTGCGGGCAGCGCCGGAACGCCTGGCCACCGTTCATCGCGGTGCGGACGCCGTACGCCTTGGCCTCGTAGCTGCAGGCGAGCACCACGCCGGCCCCGACGATCACCGGTCGGCCACGCAGGCGCGGGTCGTCCCGCTGCTCGACCGACGCGTAGAAAGCGTCCAGGTCGGCATGCAGGATGGTCGCTTCGCCGTCGGGCACGAACATATGTTCGCATACTCGCAATGGGTCCGAATAGGGAGAAATCCCGAGGCGGACTGTCGGTGCGACAGGACAGAATGCGGCTCATGGACCTGTCGGCTTATCGCGCGCTCTGGCGGACGCCGGGCGTCTTCGCCCTGCTGACCGCGGCGGTGGTCGCCCGGATCCCGGTCATCGCGTCGCTGGTACCGATGGCCTTCCTCGCCAAGGACGCAGCCGGCAACTTCGGGTGGGCCGGTGTCGTAGCGGGCGCGTACTCCGTCGGTATGGCGGTCGGTGGGCCGGTCTGGTCCCGTCTGGCCGACCGTCGTGGCGGCCGAGGCGTCGTGATCGCCACCGGCGTCGCCTGGGGTGTGGCGATGGCCGTGCTCGCCCTGATGCCGTCCGATGCGTACAGGCTCATGCCGGTGATCTCCGGTCTGGCCGGTGCGTTCGTCTCGCCTGTCACGTCGACTCTGCGAGCTGCCTGGCCGCGGATCGTCCAGGGCTCGCGGCTGCGGGCGGTCTATGCGCTGGATGCGACGGCGGCGGAGGTGCTGTTCGCGATCGGCCCGATGCTGGGTGCCCTGGTCGTCAGCTTCGCCAGCCCGCGGGCCGGAGTACTGACTGCTGCTGTCGCGGCCGGAATTTCGATCTGGTGGTTCGGTCTGCGTCAGCCTCCGGCGGTCCCGCATGACGAGTCGAAGGGTGCGCGGCTGACGGCGCCGCAGTTGCTCTGGCATCGCCACCGGCTGCCGTTGATTTTTGCTTTCGCGTTCTCGGTCACGGCCTTCGCCTCGGTCTCACTCGGGATCGTGGCGTTCGCGGACGCGCACGGTAATCGCCTGATCGCCGGTGCGCTGGAGACGGTCTGGGCAATCGGCAGCCTGGCCGGCGGCATCCTGGTCGGTGCTCTGCCTGGCCGCCGCAAGTCGTACGTCTGGCGACGGACGCTCCTCGTCTCGACCGGCATGCTGGTCTGCGCCTTCGCCACCTGGTCGCCGGTGTCGCTCGGGATCGCTTTGATGCTGTCAGGGTGCGGACTGGCCCCCATGGTCGGCGCGCTGTACGAGCGGCTCGGTGCCATGACACCGGAGTCGGTCAAGACCGAGACCTTCGGCTGGATGCAGAGTGCCGGCATGGCAGGCGGCGCTGTCGGCTCAGCGGTCGCGGGTGTGGTCGTCGAGGCTTTCGGCGTCCGCTACGTCTGGGTGATGGCCGCGGTCCTCACCCTCGTCGCAGCGGTCACCGTACTGCGCGTCCCGCCGCACACCCCGGCGGACGACCCGGAACCCGTCGAACGCCAGGCGGTACCTCAAGAGGCCTGAGATCGTCAGCGGCCGGCCGCTCGGTGTGGCCGAAGAGTGTGCTGGGGTCAGGCATGGCCGGGTTCCTTCCTGGCTCGGTGGCCGCGGCGGAGTTCGATATCGAGGGCGTCGAGGCGGTTCGTCCAGAACCGGCGGTACCGGTCCAGCCAGGCATCGATCTCCTGGAGCGGGGCGGCGTCGACGGCGTAGAGGCGGCGGGTGCCTTCGACGGTGACGGTGGCGAAGCCGTTGTCGCGCAGTACCCGCAGGTGCTGGGAGACGGCTGGCTGGCTGATGCCGAACTCGTCGCCGATGACCGCCGCGATCTGGCCGGCCGGCAGTTCGCCGTCGGCGAGCAGTTCCAGGATCCGCCGCCGGACCGGGTCGCCGAGAATGTCGAAGGCGTGCACGATCCGCACTATTTCAGTCGCCACTTATATAAGCAAGTGGTCTGATCGGGCGGAAGGTCTGCGGCCGGATCGGGGGCCGGATGGCGTTCCTCCCGGTCCTCCGGCAAGTCGCCGTACAGGTGGACCAGTCGGTGGTCGGCCCGTAGGCAACGAGAAGATCACGGCTAGAATGAGCCCGAACGACTACGCCCGGTGCAGCGCAGCACGGCGTACCGCAACCAGTGCAGGACGGCTGGGGATTCAAGCAATGAGGAGACTCTGTGGGACGCGTCGTGCACAAGTACGGCGGTTCTTCGGTCGCTGACGCCGATTGCATCAAGCGCGTGGCCCAACGGATCGTCGCGACGAAGAAGGCCGGGAACGACGTCGTGGTGGTGATCTCCGCGATGGGCGACACCACCGATGAACTGATGGACCTGGCCAAGCAGGTCTCGCCGCTGCCGCCGCCGCGTGAGCTGGACATGCTGCTCACCTCGGGTGAGCGGATCTCCGCGGCCCTGCTGGCGATGGCGATCGCGAACCTGGGCTACGAGGCCCGCTCGTTCACCGGCTCGCAGGCCGGCGTGATCACCACGTCGCGGCACGGCAACGCCCGGATCATCGACATCACGCCGGGCCGGATCGAAGAGGCCCTCGGCGAGGGTCACGTCGCGATCGTGGCCGGATTCCAGGGGGTCGCGCAGGACACCAAGGACATCACCACGATGGGCCGCGGCGCCTCCGACACCACCGCGGTCGCGCTGGCCGCCGCCCTGGAGGCGGACTACTGCGAGATCTACACCGACGTGGACGGCATCTTCACCGCGGACCCGCGGATCGTGCCGGCCGCGAAGCAGATCCCGAAGATCTCCTACGAGGAGATGCTCGAGATGGCCGCCTGCGGCGCCAAGGTGCTGCACCTGCGTTGCGTGGAGTACGCGCGGCGCTACAACGTCCCTGTCCACGTGCGCTCGTCCTTCTCGCAGAAGGAAGGCACCTGGGTCGTCGATGCGAAGGAATTGAACAACATGGAACAGGCGATCATCTCCGGTGTGGCCCACGACCGCGGCGAGGCCAAGATCACCGTGGTCGGCGTCCCCGACAAGCCCGGTGAGGCGGCCCGGATCTTCGAGACCGTGGCCGGCGCCGAGACGAACATCGACATGATCGTCCAGAACGTCTCCGCGGTGGCGACCAACCGGACCGACATCTCCTTCACCCTGCCGCGCTCCGACGGCGCCCGCGCGATGTCCGCGCTGGCCCGGAAGAAGGACGAGGTCGGCTACGAGCAACTGCTGTACGACGACCAGATCGGCAAGGTCTCCGTGATCGGCGTCGGGATGCGCTCGCACCCGGGCGTCTCGGCGAAGTTCTTCTCCGCGCTGGCCGAAGCCGGCGTCAACATCGAGATGATCTCGACATCCGAAATCCGGATCTCGGTGGTTGTCGACGAGCACATGGTGGACGCCGCCGTAACCGCGGCGCACACTGCATTCGACCTGGACGACGAGCACACCCAAGCTGTCGTGTACGGAGGAACTGGACGGTGACCCCTGTGAGCGCTCTTGATCAGACCGAAGACCGGACGGGCCTGCCATCGCTGGCGGTCGTCGGCGCCACTGGCGCCGTCGGCACGGTGATGCTGACCCTGCTCTCGACCCGTGAGAACGTCTGGGGCGAGATCCGGCTGATCGCATCCGAGCGCTCCGCGGGCAAACGGCTGAAGGTCCGCGGCGAGGAGGTCGAGGTCGTCGCGCTCAGCGCCGACGCCTTCGACGGCATCGACGTGGCGATGTTCGACGTACCGGACGAGGTGTCCGCGCACTGGGCGCCGATCGCCGCCGCCAAGGGTGCCGTCGTGGTGGACAACTCCGGCGCCTTCCGGATGGACCCCGACGTACCGCTGGTGGTGCCCGAGGTGAACGCCGAGGCGGCCCGCAACCGGCCGAAGGGGATCATCTCCAACCCCAACTGCACCACCTTGTCGATGATCGTCGCGATGGGCGCGCTGCACCACCGGTACGAGCTCGAGCAGCTCGTCGTCGCGTCGTACCAGGCAGCCTCGGGAGCCGGTCAGGAAGGCATCGACGCCCTCTACGACCAGCTGATGAAGGTGGCCGGCAACCGCGAGCTCGGGACGACGCCGGGCGACGTGCGCCGGGTGATCGGCAATGCGCTCGGGCCGTTCCCGGCACCGCTGGCGATGAACGTCGTACCGTGGGCCGGCTCGCTCAAGGACGACGGCTGGTCGTCGGAGGAGCTCAAGGTCCGCAACGAGTCCCGCAAGATCCTGAACCTCCCGGACCTGAAGGTCTCCGCGACCTGCGTCCGGGTCCCGGTGATCACCACGCACTCGCTGTCGGTGCACGCTCGCTTCGGCCAGGTGGTCGACGTCGACGAGGCCCGCGACGTACTGCGGGACGCGCCGGGCGTGCTCGTGTTCGACAACCCGGCCGAGGCGGAGTTCCCGACCCCGGCCGACGTGGTCGGCACCGACCCGACCTGGGTCGGCCGGATCCGCCGCTCGCTGGACGACCCGCAGGCGCTGGAGCTGTTCGTCTGCGGCGACAACCTGCGCAAGGGCGCGGCCCTCAACACGGCCCAGATCGCCGAGGTCGTCGCCAAGGAGCTCACCACTCAGCAGTAGTGCCCGATCAACCGATCGGTTGATTCGCCGTGGTCGCGATGACGCGACGCTCGATTCATGACAGTGATCGAGATCGAGAGCCTGACGAAGAGCTATCAGGCGAACCGGGCGGTGCACGGTCTCTCCCTGCGCGTCGAGCAGGGAGAGATCTTCGGGATCGCCGGCCCCAACGGCGCCGGCAAGACCACCGTGGTGGAGTGCGCGTCGGGCCTGCGCCGGCCGGACGGCGGTACGGTCCGGGTGCTCGGCCTCGACCCGCGGACCCAGCGACGCGAACTGCTCCAGCGGATCGGCGCCCAGTTGCAGGAAGCCGCACTGCCTGACGCGCTCAGAGTCGGCGAGGCACTGCGGATGTACGCCGCCCTGTACGACCGGCCCGCGGATTGGCGGGTGCTCCTGGACGACTGGGGTCTCGCGGACAAGAAGCGTGCTTCGTTCGGCAGCCTGTCGGGTGGCTGGAAGCAGCGCCTGTTCATCGCGCTCGCCCTGGTCGGCAACCCGGAGGTCGTCTTCCTCGACGAGCTCACCACCGGACTCGATCCGATCGCCCGGCGGACGACCTGGGGACTGATCCGCGAGCTACGCGACCGTGGGGTGACCGTCGTCCTGGTCACCCACTTCATGGACGAGGCCGAGGCGCTGTGCGACCGGATCGCGATCGTCGACCACGGCCGGGTGATCGCCGAGGACACCCCGGCGGCCCTGATCGCCAAGCAGCACAGCGATTCCCTCGAGGACGCCTTCTTCGCGCTGACCGGAAGGACGCTGTCATGAAGGGACTGCGGCAGGTCATCGCGATCGAACTCCTCCTGATCGTGCGGGATCCGATGTCGGCCTTCTTCGCTCTCGCCTTCCCGCCGCTGCTGCTCTGGGTCAAGCTGCGCGGCGACGAACCCCTGCCGGGCGGTCTACCGGAGATCGATGCCACGGTGCCGATGCTCAGTGTCTTCGTGATCGGCCAGGCCGCGCTTGTGGTGTTGCCGGCCACGCTGGCGCAGTACCGGGAGCGCCGGATCCTCAAGCGGCTGCAGGCGACTCCTGCCTCGTCCGCGCTGGTGTTCGGTGCGCAATGGTTCGCCCATCTGCTGCTGGCCGCGATCGGGACCGTGCTGCTGATCGCGCTCGGGTTCGCCGTCTTCGATCTGTCGGCTCCGGCGAACGTGGCCGCGGTGTTGCTCGCCTGGTTCCTCGGCGCACTGAGCCTCGGCGCGATCGGGCTGCTCATCGGCGCTCTCGTCCCGAACGCGCGGGCCGCGACAGTGATCGGGCTGAGCCTCTTCTTCCCGATGGTGTTCGTCTCCGGCGCGATGATCCCGCGCGAGGTCACCTCGGAATCGATGCGGGCGGTCGGTGACCTGACCCCGATGGCTCCGGTGGTGGAAACGATTCGCGACGCCTGGGCCGGCAACGCCCTCTCGCCGCTTACCCTGAGCCTCATGGCAGCGATAGCCCTGGTCGCCGGATGCGCTGCCGTACGGACCTTCAGATGGTAGAGGACACCCGCTGGGACCGGGCCCAGCCAGTCCTGCCCTACCTATTTATCTTGCTCCCGGCCGTCTTCGCCCTGCTGCGGGACTGGCGGCCGGAGGCGCTGCTCCTACCACTGGCCCTCGGCGGCTGGCACTGGCTGATGGTCGACTGGCGCCGGATCAAGCAGCCGCTGGCGATGATCGCGTACTTCGCTGGCCTGCTGGCCGTCCTGGCCGTACTGCTCAGAATCGACTCGGTCTTCTTCGTGACCGGTATCGGGGCGTTCGTCCTCGCCTTCACCCTGTTGCCCCGCTGGTGGGCGTACGTCGGCGTCGCGGCGACCGCCGGTGTACTGGTCGGCGTACCGGCTCGATCGGGCAGCTCTGCCCGGGAGCTGATCTTCTCGTTCCTCGTCGCAGTACTGATCGCCTCGGCGGTCGGGCTGTCCACCCGGGTGATCTCCGAGCAGAGCGAACAGCGGAAGGTGATGATCGGCCGGTTGCAGGAGCTCGCGGAGGAGAACGCGGAACTGCAGGCGCGGCTGCTCACGCAGGCCAGAGAGGCCGGTGTGCTTGACGAACGTCAGCGGATGGCCCGGGAGATCCACGACACCATCGCGCAGAGCCTCACCGGCATCCTGACCCAGCTGGAAGCCGACGGCGGGGCCGCCACCGCGAAACGGCTCGAAACCGTGCGCGGTCTGGCCAGGGACGCACTGACGGAGGCGCGCCGCTCGGTACAGGCCTTGCGTCCGGCGCCATTGGACAACGCGCAGCTCGCCACCGCGCTGCGAGAGGTCGCGGACAAGTGGTCGCAGACTAGCGAGGTCGCCGCGTCCGTCGACGTCACCGGTGATGCCCGGCCGTTGCACGTCGAGGTAGAGGTCGCCCTGTTGCGAGTCGCTCAGGAGGCGCTCGCCAACGTCGGCAAGCATGCGCGGGCAACCCGGGTCGGGATCACCCTTTCGTACATGGAGGACGTCGTGGCGCTCGACGTACGCGATGACGGCGCCGGCTTCGTCCCAGCCCGTACTGCGGGCTTCGGGCTGGTCGCGATGCGCCAGCGGATCACCCGCCTGGCCGGTGCCTTCGAGGTCGAGACGGCACCTGGGCAAGGCACCGGGATCTCCGCCACCGTCCCCGCCATTCCACCTGAGGGGAGCGCATCGTGACTCCGATCCGGTTGCTCATCGTCGACGACCACCCGATCGTTCGCGACGGCCTGCACGGGATCTTCGCCGGCGACGACGCCTTCGAGGTGGTCGGCGAGGCGGCCGATGGCCCCGAAGCTCTCGTGGTCGCGCTGCAGACCCGGCCCGACGTGGTGCTGATGGATCTGCGGATGCCGAAGATGAACGGCGCCGAAGTGATCCGCCGGCTTCGCGAGCAGACGCCCGGCCTGCAGGTGCTCGTGCTGACCACCTTCGACGACGACGCGGATGTGCTGCCGGCGATGAAGGAGGGCGCTATCGGCTATCTACTGAAGGACACGCCTCGAGCCGAACTGCGCAACGCAGTACTGGCTGCTTCGCGAGGGGAGACCGTGCTGTCGCCGACCGTGGCCGGAGTACTGAGTCAGAGTGTGCGGGCGCCGCAACAGCAGCGGCTGAGCGGCCGTGAGCTCGAAGTACTGGGTCTGGTGGCGCGCGGCGCGACGAACCGGGACGTGGCGACGAGGTTGTTCATCACCGAGGCCACGGTGAAGACCCATCTCCTGCACGTCTTCGCGAAACTGGAGGTGAACGACCGGGCAGCCGCTGTCGCGGTCGCCTACGAGACCGGACTGCTCAAGCCCGGCAGCTGATCCGGCCGTCCCCTCTCAGAGCCAGTTCTCGCGGGCCGCGTGCAGGGCCAGCTGGAAGCGGGTGCTGGCGCCGGTGCGGTTCATCAGGCGTTCCAGGTAGCGGAAGAAGGTCCGGCGGCTGATGCCCAGCGTTCGAGCGATGGTGTCGTCGGCAGCCCCTGTCGCCAGCAGAGCCAGCAGGCGGCGTTCGATCGGTTCCAGCCGGTCGTCCTCGGTGCCGACGGACGCGTGCAGTGGCAGGGCGTTGCGCCAGCACAGCTCGAACATGCCGAGCAGCGCGGTGAGCAGGCTGCTCGGCCGGATGATCAGCAGCGACCGGTTCACGTCGGTGTCGCGCACCGACATCGACACGAACGCGATGGACCCGTCGATGATGGTCAGCTTGGCCGGTACGTCGGGCAGCACCCGCGCCTGCTCGCCGGCCTCCACGCAGGGCAGGATGTTCTCGGTCAGGTACCCCGGCACCTCGACGGACTCCGGCGAGTAGACCACCCGGTAGGAGACGCCCCGCCTGAGTTGCTCGATCTCCTCCTGGTTGGGGCCCGCGCCCAGGTAGTACGGCGGGGTGTCGATGGCGAGGATCTCCCGCTGCGCGCTGTCCTTGATCTGGTGGATCCGCTCGACGATCGCGCTGCCGGTGACCACCTCGATCAGATGCGTGGTCGACTCGTTGTGCACGGTCCGGCGGAACTCGTCGTACGCGTTCAGGACCTCGATCCGGGCCTGCTTGAGCTCGGACTCGCGGCGCAGTGTCAGCGCCTCCAGCCCGGCGTCAGGGGGCACCGGCAGGAATCTGGAGTGGTCCGACCCGGACCGCCTGGCCAGGCCTGCCTGCACCAGGCCACCGAGCGTCGCGTCGATCCCCACTGCCCGGCCGGTGACGGCCTCGTCCAGTTCGGTGATCGAGGACGGCCCGGTGCGCAGCAGGTGCTGGTACACCCGGATCTCGTCGTCGTTGAGGCCGAGCACCCGCAAGTGATCGGCACGCTCCGTGTCGGTCGAGCCCATAACTCTCCCTTCCCTCCCGAGCGCGCTCACTGTGCGCTACCGCCGCTCAAGCCTAGAACGAGCGGTGAAACTTTTTCGGCACTGTCCGTATCCCGGCGACCGCACCGAGCGATCTTTGTTGTTTCGTCAGCATTCTTGTGCCGTGTCACCATCTGGCCACCATTTCTGCGCAGTTGTGAGCGAGAATTGAGGTCCAGCAGCCCGGCGACGGACCACCTGAGCGCCGCCGGGCTGCTGTTCCAATTCTGGCCTTAGTTCGCTTCGGAGTCAGCGAACGCCGTTTCGGTTGGGTCTCGATCCCGGCGTATTGGTGCCCTCGCACTCCCGTGCCATCACCCGCTGTGCTGGAGGGTGTACAAACTGTGCAACTCCATCGTGAGGCCGATGAGGAGGAGACCCCTATGTCGCAGCCACTGCGTCAGGTTCTGCCCAGGCATCGCCGGGCCTTCGGCCATGGTGCGATGACCGCCGCCCTGGCCATCGTGCCGGTGCATTCCGCGCGAGCCCGGACTCCCCTCCAAGGCGATGCTGTCGCCCCAGGCGGTCCTGGCCCCCGGGCTGCCGGTGGGATCCATGCAGTGCCAAGCGAGCTTCCGTGGATGGTGAGGCTGTCCACGGCAGGTGGTGCCGGGAGCGGCACTCCTCAGCAACAGCTGACCGCTGAGCCCTGGGTGGATTCCACCGGCGACACCCTGAACGCCATCGGCCCTGCCCGGCAAGGGCTGCTGGCCGGCGTACCGGCGTACCGGCTGGGGTTCCACATCTTCTGATCCGCGCAATTTCTGTTGCGCCGATTACGCCTTACGGCGAAGGCCAGGTACGTTGATTGGCTTCGTGTGAGGTGTCAAATGTATATTCCAGATAACGATGGGCGGGGTCCGCTCCTCCGATCGGTTGCGACGTTTTGATAGCAGTCTGTGCGTCGCTGCTCACCCAGGAGGCACGCTGTGTCGTCGGCTACGACGCAATCCGCTACTCTGCTTCCGGTTTGCGTGGCCCGTCGTCGTGGACCGCGGCCACCGTCGAAATTTCGATGACTACGACCGTCCCCAGAGAGGCGTCGCCTGAATGAACGCGACTAGCGTCGACGAGGAGTTCAACCCGTCGGTGCATGTGTACGAACCGCACAAGGTGGGCCTGCCGCCCCTGCGGCCTTACTTCAAGGCGCTGTGGGAGCGGCGGGAGTTCGCGGCCGAGATGTCCCGGACCGGTATCCGGGCGGCCAACACGAACACCTTCTTCGGTCAGGTGTGGCTGGTTCTGAACCCGCTGCTGCTGGCGGGTGTGTACTACCTGCTGGTGGAGATCATCGCGGGTGCCGGCGCCAAGAGTGACGGTGCGGAGCGGTTCGCGCACATGTGTGGCGGGCTGTTCGCCTTCTACTACTTCTCCGGTGCGATGACCGCCGGTGCGGCCAGCGTCGTCGGTGGCGGCAAGCTGCTGATGAACATGTCGTTCCCGCGGATGCTGCTGCCGCTGTCGGCACTGCGGACCTCGTTCTTCCGGTTCCTGCCGACGATGGTCGTCTACGCCGCGATCCACCTGGTAATGCGCCAGCCGCTGCACTGGGCGATGCTGCTCGCGCCGATCTTCCTGATCTTCCTGACCGTCTTCGCGGCCGGGATGGGGATGATCTTCGCGGCACTGCAGGTGTACTTCCGCGACACCACCAGCTTCCTGCCGTACTTCGTGAGGATCTGGCTCTACCTGTCCCCGGTGCTCTGGTTCGCCGAGGATGCGCCGGAGAAGTTCAAGAGCTTCATCCAGTTCAACCCGCTGTTCTCGCTGATCGGCGGCTGGACCGACCTGCTGGTCCGCGGCCAGATCCCGGACCTGTGGATGTGGATCGGTGCGGCGGCCTGGGCACTGGCCGCGGCCCTCATCGGCTCGTTGTTCTTCATGTCGAGGGAGCGTGAGTTCGTTGTCCGTCTCTGAGGCTGAGAAGAAGTCGATGCAGAACAAGGACCTGGGTCCCGCCGTCAAGGTGCAGGACGTCTCGATCACCTACCGGACCACGTTCGAGCGGGTGCCGACCTTCAAGAGCGCGCTGGTCCGGCTCGGCCGCGGCGAGCGTGCGGTCCGTGAGGTCAAGGCGGTCCAGAACGTCTCCTTCGACGTCGACCACGGCACCACGATCGGCATCATCGGCGCGAACGGCGCCGGCAAGTCGACGCTGATGCGCTCGCTGGCCGGCATCCTGCCGCCGACCTCGGGCCGGATCGAGGTGCACGGCCGGGTCAGCACGCTGCTGTCGCTGGGCGTCGGCTTCAACGCCGCGCTGTCCGGTAAGGAAAACGTCGTACTGGGTGGTCTGGCGGCCGGTCTGAGCCGCAAGGCGATCCAGGAGCGGTACGAGGAGATCGCCGCGTTCGCCGAGCTGGGCGACTTCATGGAGATGCCGATGCGGACGTACTCGTCCGGCATGTTCAGCCGGCTGGCGTTCTCGGTCGCCGTGCACATGGATCCCGACATCCTGCTGATCGACGAGGCCCTGTCGGCCGGTGACGCGTCCTTCAAGCAGAAGGCGTCGAACAAGATGAAGGAACTCGTCACCAACAGCCGGACGATGTTCCTGGTCAGCCACGCGATGAGCAGCGTCAAGGATCTGTGCAACGACTGCATCTGGCTGGACCACGGCAAGCTGATGATGCGCGGTACCCCTGACGAAGTGATCGCCGCCTACACGAAGTTCCTGCAGGTCAGTGCGAAGAGCGCTGCCACTCTCGAGGACTTCTGACGATGCGATCCACCCCAGTGCCGGACGTGGGCATCATCACGTCCGGCCACGACGTCGCCGATGCGCGGCTGCACAAGATCACCGCAGCCCTGCAGAAGCGGGGTCTGAACGTCGAGCTGTGGGGGCTTGGTGACCCGGCCGGGGGACCGACCGGAGCGACCGTCCACGCGGGCAACCGGGGCAGCCTGGTCCAGCGGCTGGCCCGGACCGCCGTACTGCCCTGGCGGACCAGTGCCAAGGTGGTCGTGACGGTCGATCCGGACATGATCCCGATTACCCGCCTCGTCACCACTCTGCGCCGCCGCAAGATGGTGGCCGACGTTCACGAGGACTACGGCCGGCTGCTTCGCGACCGGGCCTGGGCCAGGGGGCCGGTGGGGCTGCCGGCCCGGCTGATGGTGGCCCTCAGTACCCGGCTGGCCGCCGGGGCCGACCTGACGGTCGTCGCGGACTCCCACCTCTCGCCACACCAGGCCAAGCACCGGATGGTTGTCACCAACCAGCCGGTCGCGGCTTTTCTGGCGCCGGCACCGCCGGCCGGGGAGCCCCGGGTGGTGTACGTCGGCGACCTGCGGGTGAGCCGTGGACTGTTCGACATGGTCGACACTGTGGCGGCCGCGCCGCAGTGGTCGCTGGACCTGATCGGCCCGGTCGCCGGTGGCGACCGGGAGCGGCTGGAACGCCGGATCGCCGAGCCCGATGTCGCGGGCCGGGTCCGGCTGCACGGCCGGCAACCACCGGCGGAAGCCTGGCGGATCGTCGAGGGAGCCTGGGCCAGCCTTGCGCTGCTGCAGGAGACCCCGGCCTTCGTCGAGGCGATGCCGTCCAAGATCTACGAGTACCTCGCGAGCGGATTGCCGGTGGTTTCCACCCGGTTGCCCCGTCAGACGAGGATCATCGAGGAATCCGGTGGTGGTGTCCTGATCGACACCGTCGCCGAGGCCGCGGAGACGTTGCGCCGCTGGTCCGACGACCCAGGGGAGCTGGAGAAGTTGCGCGACTGTGCGCTCCAGTGGGCCGCCGACCATCTGCCGACGACGACGCCGTACGACGAACTGGCTGACGCCATCCAAGACCTGCTGCGAGGAAGTGCATGAACCAGGCCCGCCCACACATGCTGTACGTCTGCTGGGGCTACCCGCCCTGCCGAGGAGGCGGCGTCTACCGCGCGCTGGCGACCGCGAACCGGTTCGCCGAACAAGGCTGGAAGGTCACCGTGCTGACCGCGGACCGGGAGACGTTCCACCGGTTCACCGGGGCCGACCTGACCCTGGAGGAGCGGATCCACCCTGACGTCGAGGTCGTCCGGGTGCCGTTCGAGTGGCCGATCCTGGAGGCCGACCTGCGCAAGTGGTCGAAGTCCCGGGCCTCGAACCCGAAGCTGTGGAGCAAGTGGCGCACCAAGCGCGACCAGATCCCCTTCCCGGAAACCGGCTACGGCCCGTGGCGGAGCACGATCGAGAAGGCCGCCGAGCGGATCCACCAGGCGAACAAGGTCGACCTGACCGTCGCCACCGCGAACCCGCACGTCACCTTCGCCGCGGCGTACCACCTGTTCAAGAAGTTCGACGTGCCGTACGTGATGGACTACCGCGACGCGTGGCTGCTGGATGTCTTCAGCGGTGACCGGCTGCACGAGCCGAACAGCCGCGCCGCCCGCTGGGAGCGCAAGCTGGTCGCGTCCGCGCAGGAGGTCTGGTTCGTCAACGACCCGATCCTCGACTGGCACAAGGACCTCTACCCCGAGCACGGGGGCAAGATGCACACGGTCGCGAACGGCTTCGACCCGGACCTGGTGCCGTCGACGCACGACCGCGGCGCGGTGACCGATCGCCCGCTGGTCTTCGGTTACGTGGGCACCGTCTCGCCGAAGGTCCCGCTCGCGGACTTCGTCAAGGGCTGGCAGATTGCCAAGGAGCGGTCCGAGGACCTGCGCGACGCCAAGGTGAAGATCCACGGCTACCTCGGGTACTACGCGCAGCCGCGCGCCGACATGCTCGGCATTCTCAACGCGGCCGCCGAGGACGGGGTCAGCTACGAGGGTCCGGTCGGCAAGGCTGAGATCGCCAAGGCGTACGACGAGTTCGACGTCCAGCTGCTGATGCTCGGCAAGGGGCGCTATGTCACCAGCGGCAAGGTCTTCGAGTACCTCGCCACCGGGTTGCCGATCGTCTCGGTGCACGACCCGATGAACGCGGCGTCCGACGTACTGCGTGGGCATCCGCTCTGGTTCCCGGTGAAGGACATCGAGGACCCCGAGACGATCGCGGAAGCACTCGTCGAGGCGGCCCGCGCGGCCCGCACGGCGGACGAGGGCATCCGGGCGAAGGCGCGCGAGTTCGGCGCCGGCTACCGGCGTGACCTGCAGATGGATCCGCGAATCAAGGCATTGGCCGAGCGCGTTGGGGCGGTGGTCTGACATGAAGGTCGTACTCCTGAGCACCCGACGGCTCCCCCCGTCGTACTTCGACACCGTCCGCGCCGACCTAGGCGGCCGCGAAGACCTAGCCCTAGACGTAGTCGCCTGGGTCCCCCCGGCCGGCCCCGTAGACGGCCTGGTCAACAGCTTCACCCTCATCGGCCCCGGCAAGATGCCAGTCGAGGTCGTCCCCCCGGCAGCGCCGGTGGAGGCCCCCGTGGAAGCCGATGAGGTACCGGTTGGGGTCAGCGAGTCAGCCAAGGCTCCTGCGCCTGAGGCGGTCACCGACGAAGCAGCGGTGGAGTCCACAGCGACGGAGGCCGACGAGGTCGCCGAAGGCGACCAGTCCGGCGGGAGCCCCACGGGCGGCCCAACCACCGCCCCCGCCGGCGATGTCGCCGAAGGCGACGAGCTTGGCAGCGCCTCTAGCGGCGAGGCCTCCGCCCTCCCCGCTTCTACTCCCGCCGAGGTCGCCGCAGGCGACGAGGCGGCCGTGAAGGTGGCGCCTGCTGCTTCGAAGCCTGCTGCCAAGCCGCGGCCTACGGGGGCCAAGCGGGTGGTCAAGGCTGCGCAGTGGCGGGCTCGGAAACTGCGGCGGGCCGGTGGGAAGATGTTGCCTGCAGCAATTAAGAAGTCTGGGCCGGTGAAGAAGCTGACGGCCAACCGCAAGGCCGACAACCTGGCAAAGACCTACTGGAACAGGGTTCTCGGTCGGGCCGACGTGATGACCAGGATCGAGCAGGCCGACGTGGTGATCGCGCTGGATGGCGGCTCGGTCTGGGCCGGCTGGCAGGTCGGTCAGCGCAAGCCGCAGACGCCGGTGGTACTCGGCGTACCGGCCGCCCGCCGCGAGCTGGACCGGCTGGTCGGAGCGGGGCAGGAGTGACGAGATGCCGGACCGAGGTGGGGTGGGAGTGCAGGTGACATCTGCGCGGACTCTTCGTGACCACCTGCCGACGCCGATCGCCAGGACCGCGGGTGCGGTCCGGCGACGGCTCAAGGGGCTGCGCTACAGCTATGCGCAGCTGCCTGCCTTCCCGCAGGTGGCGGACACCCCGGTCCGGCTGTTCGTCGGCCCCACCAACAGCGCCGGCCAGGGCTACGCCTGGGCGCGTGCTGCCGGCAGCATCAAAGGCGTCTCCGCGGTCTCCTTCTCGGTGCACCGCAAGGGCCAGTTCCAGTTCGAAGACGACTACGGCGTACCGCTGACCTGGTTCGGTCAGCCGCGCTGGCAGCGAGCCCAGGAGCAGCACGTCCTGGGCTCCTACACCCATGTCCTGATGGAGTCCCTGCGCCCGCTGTTCGGCGCCCGCGGCCTGCAGGACGGGTCATCCGAGCTCCTGCAGCTCAAGGAGGCTGGCATCAAACCGGCGCTCCTCTTCCACGGCTCCGACATCCGCCTGCCGAGCCGCCACGCCAAGCGCGAGCGCTGGTCCCCGTTCACGCCGGGCGACCCACTGACCGACCGGCTCGAGGCTCAGGCAGCGCGCTTCGCCGAGCTGGTCGAAAAGGCCGACGTCCCGGTGTTCGTCTCCACAGTCGACCTACTGGACGACGTACCGACGGCGCAGTGGCTGCCGGTCGCGATCGACCCGGCGCCGTGGCAGCAGGCAGCCCGTCCCCTCTTTTCTACCGACCGGCCGGTCGTCGTACACGTCCCGTCCAGCGCGCAGCTCAAGGGCAGCGACCGGATCGACGAGGTACTGACCGCGCTGGCCGACCGCGGCGTGGTCGAGTACAGGCGGATCAGCGGCGTCACCCACGACCGGATGCCGGCCGTGATCGGCGACGCCGACATCGTCGTCGACCAGCTCCGGATCGGCCTGTACGGCGTGGCCGCCGCCGAGGCGCTGGCCGCCGGACGTTTGGTTGTTTCTTACGTCGGTTCGGCGGTTCGCGATCGGATGCGTAGTCTGGCTGGGCGCGAGGTGCCCATCGTCGAGGCGGATCCCGATTCGCTCGGCGCTGTCATCACCGATCTGCTCTCCGACCGTACGGCGGCCGCCGAGCAGGCCGCCGCGGGCCCCGCCTTCGTGGCGGAGCTGCACGACGGGCGACGCTCCGCCCTTGCACTCACCGATTGGCTTGACCCGAAGGAGACCTTGTGACGTCCCGGATCGCAGCGTCGGCAGACGTCGACGAGACCGCGCAGATCGGCGCCGGATCGTCCGTCTGGAACCTGTCCCAGATCCGCGAGAACGCGGTCCTGGGCAAGAACTGCATCATCGGCCGCGGCGCCTACGTCGGCACCGGCGTGACGATGGGCGACAACTGCAAGATCCAGAACGACGCCCTCGTCTACGAGCCGGCCGTGCTCGAGGACGGCGTCTTCATCGGACCCGCGGTTGTCCTGACCAACGACCACTTCCCGCGCGCGATCAACCCGGACGGCACGCAGAAGAGCGCGTCGGACTGGGACGCCGTCGGTGTGACGCTGCGCACGGGCAGTGCGGTCGGCGCTCGTTCGGTCTGCGTGGCACCGGTCACCATCGGCCGCTGGGCCACCGTCGCCGCGGGTGCTGTGGTCACCAAGGACGTGCCAGACTTCGCGCTGGTCGCGGGGGTCCCGGCCCGCCGGATCAAGTGGGTCGGCAAGGCAGGCGTGCCGTTGCTGGATGTCGGCAACGGCGACTGGAAATGCCCGACGACGGGCGAGATGTACATCGAAACAGACGGACGGCTGCGGCCGGCCGACGAAAACATGGAGGAGAACTGATGGTGCAGCCGATTCCGGCCGCGAAGCCGATCATCGGGCAGGAGGAGCGGGAGGCAGTCGACCGTGTGATGCGCAGCGGAATGCTCGCCCAGGGTCCTGAGGTCGCTTCGTTCGAGCAGGAGTTCGGCGCAGCGCTGGTCTCCGGTCGAGCCTGCGTCGCGACGAACTCGGGCACCTCGGGTCTGCACCTCGGCCTACTGGCCGCGGGCGTCGGTCCGGGCGACGAGGTCATCGTCCCCTCCTTCACCTTCGCCGCGACCGCGAACAGCGTCGCGCTGACCGGCGCGACCCCGGTCTTCGTCGACATCGAGCCGACGTACTTCTGCCTGAGCCCGGCTGCCGTCGAGGCCGCGATCACGGACAAGACCAAGGCGATCATGCCGGTGCACCTGTTCGGCCACCCGGCCAACATGACCGAGCTGGGCGCGATCGCCGCCAAGCACGGCCTGCACCTGTACGAGGACGCCGCGCAGGCGCACGGCGCGACCTGGAACGGCGCACCGGTCGGCACCTTCGGCGAGTTCGCCATGTTCAGCCTGTACCCGACCAAGAACATGACGTCGGGCGAGGGCGGCATGAATTCGGTCGCGAACGCCGACCTCGAGCGCCGGATGCGGCTCTACCGCAACCAGGGCATGCTCAAGCAGTACGAGAACGAGGTCGTCGGCCTGAACAACCGGATGACCGACCTGCACGCAGCCATCGGCCGCGTCCAGCTCACCAAGGTCGGCGGCTGGACCAAGCAGCGCCAGGAGAACGCGACCTTCCTGGACGCGAACCTGCAGGGCGTGGCCGTTCCGACGGTGGCCCCCGAGGCGACGCACGTCTACCACCAGTACACGATCCGGGTGACCGAGGACCGCGACGGCTTCGCTGACGCGCTGCGCAACGAGCACGGTGTCGGCTGCGGTGTCTACTACCCGATCCCGAACCACCGTCTCCCCTCCTTCAAGCGTGAGCTGGACCTGCCGGAGACCGAGAAGGCCGCCGCCGAGGTGCTCTCGCTGCCGGTCCACCCCTCGCTGTCCGAGGAAGACCTGCACCGGATCGTGACCGCTGTCGCGACCGTCGCGAAGGCAGGTGCCTGAGATGGCGAACCTTCGTGCCGGACTGATCGGCCTGGGCATGATGGGCCGTCACCACGCCCGCGTGCTGGGCTCCCTCGAGGGCGTCGACCTGGTCGCCGTCGCCGACCCGGGTGGTGACAAGCACGGCGTGGCCAACGGCCTGCCGGTGCACGAGAACGTCGAGCAGCTGATCGCGGCCGGCATCGACTACTGCATGGTCGCGGTGCCGACGCAGTACCACACCGAGATCGCCAAGGCGCTGGCCGAGGCCGGCGTGCACGCGATGATCGAGAAGCCGCTGGCCGGCTCCTCCGCGGAGGCGGCGGAGATCGCCAAGGCCTTCGAGGCAGCCGGTGTGATCGGCGCGGTCGGCCACATCGAGCGGTACAACCCGGCGCTGCAGGCGCTGCGGGTCCGCCTCGAGGCCGGCGAGCTGGGTGACATCTACCAGATCACCACTCGCCGTCAGGGCCCGTTCCCGGCCCGCATCGCCGACGTCGGCGTGGTGCTCGACCTAGCCACCCACGACATCGACCTGACCGCCTGGGTGACCCAGTCGCCGTTCGCCTCGGTGTCCGCGCAGAGCGCGCACAAGAGCGGCCGGCAGTACGAGGACCTGATCGCCGTCACCGGCAAGCTGCAGGACGGCACCGTGACCAGCCACCTCATCAACTGGCTGTCCCCGATGAAGGAGCGGCTGACCGTCGTCACCGGTGAGCGCGGAGCGTTCATCGCCGACACCCTGACGGCCGACCTGTCCTTCCACGCCAACGGCACCGTGCAGACCGCCTGGGACGACGTCGCGCACTTCCGCGGTGTCAGCGAGGGCGACATGATCCGCTACGCGATCGCCAAGCCCGAGCCGCTGAAGGCGGAGCACGAGGCGTTCCGCGACGCGATCCTGGGCAAGGAGACCGACATCGTCACCCTGCACCAGGGGCTGGCCACCGTCGTCGTCGCCGAGGCCGTGATCGCGTCCGCCGCCGAGGACGGCAAGTCCGTCCGGCTGACCGACGCGCTGACCGGTGCGCTGGTCTCCGAGAGTGCTGGAGCCGCGCAGTCATGAAGGTCCTCAGCGTCGTCGGGGCCCGCCCGCAGTTCGTCAAGCTCGCCCCGATCGCGGAGGCGTTCGCCGCCACCGACCACGAGCACGTGATCGTGCACACGGGCCAGCACTACGACAAGAACATGTCCGACGTGTTCTTCGCCGACCTGTTGATCCCGGCCCCCGACGTCCACCTGGGCGTCGGGTCGGGCAGTCACGGTGTCCAGACCGGCGCGATGCTGGCCGCGATGGACGCCGTACTGGACGAGCACCGCCCAGACTGGGTGCTGGTCTACGGCGACACCAACTCGACCCTGGCCGGCACCTTGTCGGCGGTGAAGATGCACCTGCCGGTCGCGCACCTCGAGGCCGGCCTGCGCTCCTTCAACCGGTCGATGCCGGAGGAGCACAACCGGGTGCTCACCGACCACGCGGCGGACATCCTGCTGGCCCCGACCGAGGTGGCGATGGGCCACCTCGCCAACGAGGGTCTGAAGGATCGTGCCCGGCTGGTCGGCGACGTCATGACGGATGTCTGCTTCCGGGTCCGTGACGCGGTGAAGGACCAGCCGCTGGATCTGCCGGACGGCCTCAAGCGCGGCGAGTACCTGGTCTCCACGATCCACCGCGCCGACAACACCGACGACCCGGCGCAGCTGGCCGCGATCGTCGACGGCCTGGCTTCGCTGGACACCCCGGTGCTGCTGCTGGCACACCCGCGTCTGGTCGCGCGCTGCGCCGAGTTCGGCATCAAGCTGGAGCGTCCGGGCGGTTCGCTGCACACCGCGGAGCCGCTGGCCTACCCGCAGATGGTCGCGGCGGTGCTCGGCTCGGTCGGTGTGGTGACGGACTCGGGTGGTCTGCAGAAGGAGGCCTTCCTGCTCGGTACGCCGTGCACGACGCTGCGCACGGAGACCGAGTGGACCGAGACCCTCGAGGACGGCTGGAACGTGCTCACCATGGATCTCGGCAAGCTCCCCGAGCTTGCTGTCCGGCCGGTTCCGACCGCCGCCCAGGCCGCGCCGTATGGCGATGGTCAGGCTGCCGGTCGCGTCGTCGCTGCCCTCGCGGGATAGCGACATGACGAAGGCCGCCGAGGAAAAAAAGGGGCAGGAAGAGGTCGCACCCGCGCCGTTGGCTCACGACGAGCCACCGGCGCAGGTCCCGGCCGATCCTGCCGCCGCAGCACCCCGGATCCGGTTGCCGCGGGTCGAGTCGCTCACCGGTTTGCGCTGGTGGGCGGCGTTCTTCGTGTTCGCCCATCACATGACGAACCTCGCGCCGCTGCCGATCCACAAGTTCCTCAAGTACGGCACCTCCGGCGTCACGTTCTTCTTCGTCCTGTCGGGTTTCGTGCTGACCTGGTCGGCCCGGCCGCAAACGAAGGTCGGGACCTTCTACCGGCGCCGGTTCGCCCGGATCTGGCCGGCCCACGCGGTCGCGTTGCTGGTCGCGGTCTTCGTCTTCTACCGGTTCGACCCGGATCCGACGATGAGCTGGATCAAGCCGTTCGAGATCGGCGTCCTGCTGCTCACCCTGGTGCTGCTGCAGGGCTGGTCGAACGACCCGACCGTCCTGTACGCCGGGAACCCGGCGTCCTGGACGTTGTCGGTGGAAGCGTTCTTCTACGCGTACTTCCCGTTCGTCTGGCGGGCCACCCAGCGGCTGAAGCTGGCCGGCGGCCTGATCCTGTGCGTGGCCGTCGTCGTGATCGGCGGCGCGTACAAGCTGATCCTGTTCCACAACCCAGGCGTCGTGCCGGTTCTGCCGCAGCCGGTGCTGCACTCGGTCGCGTTCCTGTTCGGTATCGGACTGGCGATCGCGCTGCGGTCGGGCTGGCGGCCGTGGATCCCGTTCCCGGTGGCGTTCGCCATCTTCTCGGTCGGGATCTACACGCTCTACTACTCCGGCGTGCATGCCAAGACGTTCCCGCTCGCCACCACGATGGGGCTCACCCAGAAGGAGATCCTCACCGTTCTGTACGGCGTACTGATCCTGGCGGTCGCCTCCCGCGACCTGAGGGGCGGCCGGTCCTGGCTGCGCAGCAAGCCCCTGGTCGCGCTCGGCCAGTGGTCGTACTCCTTCTACCTGGTGCACGCCACCATCCTGTACGCGATCAAGGAGTTCCACGGCGTGGCCGGCCCGATCGGCTGGGCCAACCTGACCTGGTACGCCGGTGTCCTGGTGCTCTCGATCTTCGCCTCCTGGCTGCTCTACAAGTTCGTTGAGCACCCGCTCGAGCGGCGCCTGCGAGGTCCCCGATGAATGATTCATACCCAGTGGAGTTTCCGTGCGAGTAGCAGTAGTTGCCCTAGGCAAGATCGGACTGCCGTTGGCGGTCCAGTTCGCGACCAAGGGCCACCAAGTGGTCGGCGTCGACATCAACCAGGGTCTGGTCGACCAGGTCAACGCCGGGCAGGAGCCGTTCCCCGGTGAGGCGCACCTGGCCGAGCTGCTGGCCGAGACCGTCGCCGACGGCCGGCTGCGGGCGACCACCGACTACGCGGACGCCATCCCCGGCAGCGATGCCGTGGTCATCGTCGTCCCGCTGTTCGTGGACGAGAAGACCGGTGAGCCGGAGTTCGGCTGGATGGAGAACGCGACCCGTTCACTGGCCGAGCACCTGTCCCCGGGCACCCTGGTCAGCTACGAGACCACGCTGCCGGTCGGGACCACCCGGACCCGCTGGAAGCCGCTGATCGAGGAGGTCTCCGGCCTCAGCGAGGGCACCGACTTCCACCTGGTCTTCTCCCCGGAGCGGGTGCTGACCGGTCGCGTCTTCGCGGACCTGCGCAAATACCCGAAGCTGGTCGGCGGCCTGTCCGAGGAAGGCGCCAAGCGCGCCATCTCGTTCTACGAGTCCGTCCTCGACTTCGACGAGCGCGCCGACCTGCCGCGCGGCAATGGCGTCTGGGATCTCGGTTCGGCCGAGGCCTCGGAGCTGGCCAAGCTGGCGGAGACCACCTACCGCGACGTCAACATCGGCCTGGCGAACCAGTTCGCCCGGTTCGCCTCGGCGAACGGCATCGACGTGCACCAGGTGATCGAGGCCTCGAACTCGCAGCCCTACAGCCACATCCACCGGCCCGGCATCGCCGTCGGCGGCCACTGCATCCCGGTCTACCCGCGGCTGTATCTGTGGACCGACCCGGAAGCGACCGTCGTCCGCGCCGCCCGCGAGGCGAACCTCGGGATGCCCGACTACACCATCGGCCTGCTCGAGGGCGCGTACGGCGACCTGACCGGCGCGCGCGTGGTCGTGCTCGGTGCGTCGTACCGCGGTTCGGTGAAGGAGACCGCCTTCTCGGGTGTCTTCCCGGCCGTGGAGGCGCTCAAGTCCCGCGGCGCCGAGGTGTTCGTGCACGACCCGATGTACACCGATGAAGAGCTGCAGGGCCTGGGCTTCACGCCGTACCACCTGGGTGAGGCCGCCGACGCGGCCGTGCTGCAGGCCGACCACCCGGAGTACAAGCAGCTGACCCCGGCCGAGCTGCCGGGCGTGCAGGTGCTGGTCGACGGTCGCGACGCGACCGACGCGGCTCGCTGGGCGGGTGTCCGTCGGATCGTGATCGGAAGGTCGGTGCGTCAGTGACGCGTTCCCCGGAAGAACTTCGGGTGGTGATGCTCGTTGCGAACGAGGTCACCAACGACAGCCGGGTCCGCAAAGAGGCTGCAGCGTTGGCCGAGGCCGGAGTACAGGTCACTGTGCTCGGGGTCTCGGCCAACGGCCGCCAGTCCCGGGAGATGCTCGACGGCGCGATGGTCGTGCGCGTGGCAGTCCCGTTCATCCTGCGTGATGAGAGGAAGGCCAGCCGGAAGAAGCGTCGCGACTGGCGGCCGCCGCTGATCGGCTACCCGACCAAGCGCGCCTACATGGCTCGCAGCCATCGGGTGTCGGCCGGGCTCAAGGAGCTGAAGGCCGACTCAGGTCACGCCATCAAGGCCAAGAAGGGCGGTCCCGCCGGCCAGCTGGCCTTCAAGGCCGGCGTCTTCACCCGGCTCGCACGCAGGGTCGGCTGGCAGGCTGCCCGGCGGGGGATCTGGGTCCGCAAGGGTCTGGGCAACCAGCTGGACCAGCCGTTCAAGTCCGCCTGGCGGGTCTGGGACGGCGTGAACCACCGGATGACCTGGCCGGCTCGGTGGCGGCGAGTGCACCCGGAGGCGATCGACCTCGAGCTCGCGTTCGGCGACCTGATCGACCGGCTCGAGCCGGACGTGGTGCACGCGCACGACATGCACGTGATCGGTGTGGCCGCTCGCGCGGCCGGCCGGGCCAAGCTGCGTGGCAAGGACCTGAAGGTCGTGTACGACGCGCACGAGTACGTGCCCGGCATCGCCCGGTACGGCTCGCGCACGCGCAAGTACATCGCCGCCTGGGCGAACCACGAGCGTGAGTACATCGGTGCCGCCGACCGCGTCGTCACCGTCAGCTCGGCGATCGCCGACCGGCTGGAGCGTGAGCACAAGCTCGCGCACAAGCCCGAGGTCATCCTGAACACCCCGGACATTCCCGAGTCGGTCGAGATCGAGCGGGACATCCGGAGCAAGGTCCGGCTGCCCGCCGAGGTTCCGTTGCTGGTCTACAGCGGCGGGATCACCGCGGTGCGTGGGATCGAGACCGCGATCGAGGCGCTGCCGAGCATGCCCGGCGTGCACCTCGCGATCGTCGCGGTCCCCTCGCCGAAGCAGCCGGCCGTCGACGTACTGCGCAAGCTCGCGGACAAGCTCGGCGTCGAGGACCGGATGCACTACCTGCACCCGGTGGCGCCTGCGGAGGTGACGGCCTTCCTGGCGACGGCGGACGCCGGCATCATCCCGATGCTGCGCGCGCCCAACCACGAGATGGCGATGCCGAACAAGCTGTTCGAGTACAGCCTGGGTGGTCTGCCGGTGCTGGTCAGCGACATGGCCAGCATGAAGGAGTTCGTCAACCGGACTGGGATCGGGGAGGTCTTCCAGGCTGCGAACAGTGCTGACCTGGCGGAGAAGGCGAAGCTGTTGCTGAGCCGGCCCGACACCTACCGAGAGCGGATCGCCGATCCGGCGTACAAGCAGGAAGCGGCGTGGAGTGGGCAGGCCGAGAAGCTGCGCGCGCTCTACACCGAGATGCTCGGCCGGACCCAGCTGGAGCCGGTGCTGGACACCGACTCCGAGGCGCCCGGACGGCGGCTGCTGGTCGGACCGGTCAACAGCGCCGGCCAGGCCTACCTGTGGACGAGTGCGGTGGCTCGGGAAGTCCCGAGCATCGCTGCGGAGTCGCTGACCACGGGCAGCGGCAAGTACGACTTCAAGGTGCACCGCACCGGGACGTACGAGCAGTACCGCGAGGACCTGCGCTGGCAGCTGGAGCTGACCGCGTGGGCGCTGCAGAACGTCACCCACGTGCTGTTCGAGGCGGGCCGGCCGATGTTCGGTCAGCTGCCCGGGCAGATGTGGGACCAGGACGTTCCGATGCTCGACGCGGCCGGCATCAAGCACGGTCTGGTCTTCCACGGGTCCGAGGTCCGCGACCCGGCCCGGCACCGGGCGAAGTACCAGTTCTCGCCGTTCGCGGACCGGACCGACGAGCTGACCATGCGGCTGCAGGCGGCCAACGACCTGCTCCGCAAGCACCTGGTCAAGTACGAGGGCCCGCGGTTCGTCACCACGCCCGACCTGCTCGAGTACGTCGAGGAGAGCGAGTGGCTGCCGGTCGTCGTGAGCCCCGACGACCTGGCCTCCACGGTGCCGGTGATGGACCGTGAGGTGCCGGTCGTGCTGCACGCGCCGTCGGCGAGTGCGCTGAAGGGTTCGGTGTTCGTCGACCCGGTACTGACTGCGCTCGATGCTCGCGGCGTGATCAAGTACCAGCGGGTGCAGGGCGTTCCGCACCCGGAGCTGATGGCGATGGTCAAGGAGGCGGACATCGTCGTCGACCAGATGCTGCTCGGCTCGTACGGCGTCTTCGCGTGCGAGGCGATGGCGGCCGGCCGGACGACGGTCGGGCACGTGGCGGATCACGTCCGCGACCTGCTGCCGACCGAGCTTCCGATCGTGGAGGCGACGCCGGACGACCTGGCCGAGGTGATCGAGCGGCTCGTGGCCGAGCGGGAGGAAGCCCGCAAGATCGCGGACGCCGGACCGCGGTACGTCCGGGAGTTGCACGATGGCCGGAAGTCGGTCGACGTGCTGTTGTCCTTCCTGGGTGGCCGATGAAGGTGACATGCGAGTACTGATGGTTGCGCAGTCCCCGATCGCCGGGGACTCGCGCATCCTGCGCGAAGCCGCGGCGCTGACAGCGGCCGGCCACTCGGTTCACGTGGTCGGTCGCGACGTGCCGGAGGGCTTCGCCATGGAGGGCGGAGCGACCGTCGAGTCGGTCTCCCGCTCAGCCGGTCTGCGCGGTGGGAACGGCGGCCCCGCGGTGGGCCATGGGCGACAAGGCGTCAAGGTGCTCGTGCAGCGGTTCGGTCGGTGGTTGTTGCTGCCCGAGCATCGGCTGCGTACCGAGAAGCAGTGGCGTACTGCGGCCGCTGCTCGGCTGGCGGCGCTGGAGCCGTTCGAGGTGGTGCATGCGCACGACTTCAACACTCTGGAGCTGGCTGCCTCGTTTGCGTCTGAGTGGTCGGCGACGCTGGTCTACGACAGTCATGAGTTGTGGTTCGACCGTGCCCTGCCAGGGCGGCCGACGCCGCTGTGGCGGATCCGTGGGCGGCGCTTTGAGCTCGGCCTGGCCCGTCAGGCGCGCGTGGTCTTCACGGTCAGCGACGGGATCGCTGCCCGGTTGCGTGAGCGCGGCCTGCCCGATGTACGCGTCATCCGCAACACGTTCCCTCGCGCCTCAGCGGTTGCAGAACTGCCTTCATCGCCGGCCGGCCTGCTGTACGCCGGCCGCGTCGGCGCGGGCCGAGACCTGCCGGCCGTCGTCGAGGCGGCTCGCCAGCTCGCGCCGTTCCCGACGCTGCTGATGGGCTCGGTCGACCCGAACTACCGGCTCGGCCTCGGCCCGGTGCAGAAGGTCCCGGAGACGTCGATCGACGAGGTGGACCGGGTCCTGCAGGACTCGGGGATTTCCCTTGTCACGTTGACGAATACGTGCGAGAACCACCGCCTCGCCTTACCGAACAAGCTGTTCCACGCAGTACGCGCCGGAGTACCGGTGGTGGCAGCGGATCTCCCCGAGTTGCGAGCTGTCATCACGAAGTACCACCTGGGAACTTTGTACGAGCCCGGCAACGCGGCATCGCTGGCCGCAGCCGTGCGTTCCCTGATCGCGGACTACGCCGGCTACGTCGCCGGAGTACGGGCTGCGGCCGACGAACTGAACTGGGAGCACGACGCCGAGCTCCTGGTGGCGGCCTATTCGAGCCTGGCTGCGACCGCTGCTAGCTGAGAAGGCCCCGGCATCGCTGCCGGGGCCCTCCTGTTAACGCGAGGCTTCTACGAACTGTTCCATCAGTTTGACTGGGTCCTTCTCTGGCTCGGGCTGAGCCAGGTCAGTGGCCGGGACCCGCGCCTGCGGTGACTCGGGTGAGGTCAGGCTGGCGGTCGCTCCGGTGAGCGGCAGCGTCAGCGACGACTTGGCCGGGTCCAGCGTGAGTGTCGCGCCGGTGAAGGGCACCGACGGGTTGTCGGGTTCGACGGTCAGTACCAGGCCGAGCCGGTGGCCGGCCGCGAACACGACATCGTCCGCGTTCAGCTCGAAGGTCAGGTCGTACCACTTGCCGGACTGCAGCGAGACCTTCTCGTCCAGCGACTTGTAGTGGCCGACGTCAGCAAGCGTCCGGACCACGACCGCGGCGTCCGAGACGGCCGTGTTGATCTTGGTGTCGGGGTAGCAGCCGGTGTCGAGAGTATTGCCGTCACCCCAGCAGGTGCTGGTGTTCGCGACGTTGGTGATGTTCGTGTACCTGGTCGCGGTGCCGTAGTCGACCAGCCGGGCTTTGATGCCTGCGGCAACCTTGTTGGACTTGACCCGGACCGTCACCTTGCCGGTACCGGAGATCCGGACGGGTTGCGCCAGATCGTTGCTCAGGAACACCGCACGGTCCGGCCGCGGGGTGGTCGGGTTGAGGACGACAGAGTCCACCGACTCCTTGCTCGTACCGGTGAAGCTGATCGGGTCGCTGGACGCTGCGGCGATGGACAGGCCACCGGTATTGGCGCCAAGCGGCTTGCTCAGCGACAACTTGGTGCTCTTCGCCCCGGCTGCAGGCCAACGGGCCTCGGTGGTGAAGCTGCCGTCTTCACGCTGGAGCGTTGCCTGCGGGCTCTTCATCACGTTGTTCTGCAGGCCCTGCAGCCAGTAGTCGAACCACGGATGCAGCTGGTCGACGTACGCCTGACGGAAGCTGAAGCCGTCCAGGTGCACACCCTGGTGCAGGAAGATCTTCCGCGGTACGCCGTTCTTGACCAGCTCGTCCCACCACTCGCCGAAGTGCCGGGTCTTCACGTTCTCGTCGTTGAGGCCGTGGATCACGAAGACCGAAGCCTTCACCTTGCGCGCGTCGAGGTTGTAGTTGCGCGGATCCCACCAGCGGCTGTAGCTACCGGTACGGGTGTCGGAGTCCTGCTCGATCTCGTCGGTCAGCTCGACGCATCGGGGGCTGGCGTCGTTGCTGACGTAGTCGTGCAGGAAGCCCATGTACTCGTCGTAGAAGGGCACTCCGTGGCCGCGGGTGTAGTCGTACCAACTGGAGATCGCGGCGATCGGCACGATCGTCTCGAGCCCCTTCACGCCGGTACTGGCGACCGAGTTGGCGATGGTGCCGTTCCACGAAGTACCGATCATCCCGGCCTTGCCGGTCGACCAGTCGGCCTTCGTCGGTACGCCGGCCGGCGTGCGGCCGGGAACCCGGTTGTTCAGCCAGTCGATGACGGCCTTGGTCCCGCGCACCTCGAAGTCGGCGCCGACGTCGCTGCACCCGGTCGAGCGGAACGTGCCCGGCATGTCGACGAAGGCGACGGCGTACCCACGCGGTACGAAGTAGTTGTCGAGCCAGCTCGGGAAGACCTGCCGGGTCCCGTTGGCGTCGAAGTAGGTGGCCGGGTTGCTGGCGTAGTACGGCGAAGCCTGGATGATCACCGGGATGTCGATCCCGGCCTGAGCCGCCTCGCCCGGCCGGACGATGTCGACGGTGATCTGGTCGGTGATTCCGTTGGCGTCCGCGTCGACGCCCGGCACGTCGACCTGGACGCGCTCATGGATCGCGTTCTCGTAGTCGTAGGCGGCGACGGTCTGAGTCCCCTGAACGAACGGCTTGGCGATCGGCTTGGCAGCCTCCGCGGGTGTGTCGGGCCGGGCCGTCGCGGTCAGCGAAGCCATCGGCACGAGCGCGGCGGCAGCCAGCAGGCCGACCCCACTCCGGAACGCGGTTCTTCGAGCTCTGCGCATGCGTGTCTCTCCCCTATGGGCGGATGGGCAAAGGCACGACAGCCCTCCCTCGACAGGGCCGTTGTGATGGACGCACCTTAAGCAGAACCTGACACCGTTGTCTCCACAAATCCCACCCACCCGATCACAACGCGTACAGATCACGGGAAATACTTCGTCCCGCCCATGATCGACTCACGTAGTCCCGCCGTTACAGTCGGCACTTTTCTGCCGGTATCGGCACTATAATGCCGATGTCGGCAGAAAAGTGTGGGGAGGCGCAATGGACCTGTCACAACCGATCAGCACTGCTATCCCGACTCTCGACGGGCCGGTGCTCGCTGTTCTGGCTCGGACCGAGCAACCACTCACGGGAAGCCGAATTCACCAGCTGGCCGCGAGCGGGAGTGAAACCGGAACCCGCAGAGTGCTACGCCGTCTGACCATGACCGGCCTCGTATCCGCCACTCAAGTCGGCTCCAGCGTGCAGTACTCGCTGAATCGTGAGCACCTGGCCGCCGCGGCCATCATCGAACTTGCCACGCTGCGAAGGCGGCTGATCCAGGAGATCATGGACGCGATCGGGCAGTGGGCCCAGCATCCAATCCACGCAAGCCTTTTCGGGTCGGCGGCCCGAGGCGACGGTGATCTCGACAGTGATGTCGACCTGTTGATCGTCCACGGTTTCGATGACCCGCCACCGGAGTGGTCGGAGCAGATCGACCAGCTCGGCGACCGAGTGCACCGCTGGTCAGGCAACTTCATGCAGACCTACGAACTCAGCACGGCCGGACTTGCCGATCATCTCCGTGCCGGCGAACCGATCGTCGACGAATGGCTCCGCGACTGCATCACTGTCTACGGGCTCGACTTCCGCAGGCTTCGCGCCGAGATCAGCAAGGATGTGGTGACCCGTTGACGCCGCCGAAAGGCCGGACGCAGGAGTGCAACCGCGCTCAGGCGCATGGTGTTCGTCAATCCTCAGCAGGCCAAGACCGCTATCCGACATGCGACAACGCTCGTCGACGGTGCGGCCGCGCTCGTCGTCCAAGGCTGACTACCCGCCAAGGTTTCGGCCTCCACGGGTTCCGGGTACGCACGCGTGGGCGTAGTACTGGCTTCAGCGGTGGCTGGTGATTCTTGTGTAGTAGGTGCGGGCGTCCTGGGTGCGGCCGGCACCTAGTACTCGCAGGGCCTCCGCTAGGTCGGGGTAGTGGTCCTCCAGCAGTTCGGCGGCTCCTTGGAGGTCGCTTGCGGAGGCTATGTCGCGGAGTAGCGACTGGATGGCTACGACCGGGTCGGCGGAGGTCGCTGGGCCGGCTGGGGTCTCTCTGCCCTGGTCGACGGTGAGTGTCGATCGCTGGGCTCCCCGGATCTCGTCCAGTCGGCGGGTCTGCTCAGCCAGTGGCAGGTTGTCCCAGCCTGGCTCGTTGACCGTTGCTTCCAGTTGGAGCAGGCGCGACAGTACGGTCGGGTTGCTGATCTTGGCGCGCTGGCCGGACATCAGTTGCGAGAGCATGGGCGCGGACAGGCCGAGTACGCCGGCGAGTTGAGCCTGGGAGAGGTCGAGACGACCGAGTAGGCGACGAAACCGTTCTCCCAGCGGTTCGCCGTACCACTCCAGCTGGAGCTTGAGGTTCCGTGCGTACAGGTCGGTCATGGGCAGATCTGGATTGCCATTTGCAAATTGCAAATGCAAACGATAGGTTTCTGCATGTTCGCCCCTCGATGCCTCTGGAGACGCCATGATACGACGCCTCGCCGCCCTGGCTGCGGTACCCGCCCTGACCGTGACGTTCGCGTTCGGAAATGCCTCGCCGGCTGCTGCCGAGGGCGAGCTGTCGCCGGTGATGGTGGTGCTCGACTCCTCCGGCTCGATGACCGCCCGGGACGTCGGCGGCAGCGGTACCCGGATGGACGCCGCCAAACGAGCCGTCGGATCGATGGTCGACGGGCTGCCGGCGCAGGCTCCGGTCGGCCTGGCGATCTACGGCGCTGGTACCGGTTCGAGTGGCTCGGAGAAGGCCGCGGGCTGCCGCGACGTCCGGGTCGTCCAGCCGGTGAAGGCGGTCAACAAGCCCGTCCTCAAGGCAGCGGTGAACGCGACGAAGGCCAGCGGCTACACGCCGATCGGCCACTCGCTGCGAGTCGCGGCCGCTCAGCTTCCGAAGGAGGGCCAGCGCTCGATCGTGCTGGTGTCCGACGGCGAAGACACCTGTGCGCCGCCGCAGCCGTGCGAGGTGGCGAAGGAGCTCAGCAAGCAGGGTGTCGACCTCCACGTGCACGCGATCGGCTTCCGCGTCGACGCGAAGGCGCGGGCCCAGCTCGCCTGCATCGCGCAGAACACCGGCGGGACGTACCACGATGCCGCCGACGCCGACTCGTTGCTCGGCGTACTGGGCCGGGTGACCGACCGCGCGCTGCGGCACTACGAGCCAACCGGCCTGCCGGTCACCGGTACGGCGGATCCGTTCACGGCGCCGACGATGACGCCCGGCCAGTACCTGGACACCCTGAACCCGGTCGAGGAACGCTTCTACGCGGCCGAGCTGAAGGCGGGCGACACCGCGTACTTCGCGGCGACGGCGGTCTTCCCGCGGGGCAACCCTCGCGAGATCGAGGTCGTGGACATCAAGATCACCGGCCCGGGCGGGGCGGACTGCTCCAAGCGCGAGCGTGAGCTGCACACCCGGGCGAAGGACGACGGCGGCGCGCTGACGTCGGTCCTCAGCTGGGACGGGTTGGTTTCCGGTTCGTCGAGGCCCAAGGGCTGCAGCGTTCCCGGCAAGTACGTCTTCAGAGTCACCCGTGACGCGAAGGAAGGCATCGACCGCGTGCCGCTGGAGCTGCAGCTGCGGATCGAGCCGCCGGTGACCGGCAGCCTTGGTGAGCCGGCGCAGATGGGGCTGGTCAGCTTCGCGCAGCAGCCGGCCGGCGCTGTTCGTCCGGTCCGCGGCGGTGGTTCGTTCAACGAGGCAACAACCCTGGCGGGCTCCGGTCGCTACGGCGAGACGATCTACAACGGCGAAGAACTGTTCTACCGCGTGAAGCTCGACTGGGGACAGGGTCTCGCCTACCGAGTCACCTTTGGTGCGGTTCCGGACGCAAAGACGACCAACATCCGGACCGGCCTGTTCAGCCCGGTCCGCTCGGAGATGAAGTTCGACACGACGGCCTACACCGGTACGACGAACATCCTGCCGGCGAGCGGCAAGGCGATCGCGACCCCGCGGACGGCGTACCTGAACCGCAACGCCGGCGACGCGCTGATCCGCAAGGCGAGTGTCGACGGTTGGTACTACATCGTGGTCAAGCTGGGCACTCCCTTCGGCGATCACCAGCCGGGCGGCGTACCGGTGGCGATCGACGTGGCGGTCGCGGGCGACAAGGCTGCCGGGCCTGAGTACGGCGCGTCGACGGGTGAGACGCCGACGCCGACGCCGACTCCGTCAGCTGGACAGAGCGAGTCGACGCCGTCCGCGCCCGGTACTACGGCGGGCAATGGCACGGGCTCGGGCTCGGGTGACGACGCCAGGCCGGCGGCCAGCGAGACCTCCTCGTCGTCCTTGCCCTGGATCATCCTCGGCGCCGTACTCCTGCTGGTCGCGGTGGTAGCCGTGGCGCTGATCCTCCGCCGCCGCAAGCCGCCGGCGCCGCCGATGTACCCGAACGGCCCGGGGCAAGGCTGGTCTAGGCCTTGACCCAGCGGTAGGACGACCCCTGCTGACGGCACACGATCCGTGTGCCGTCAGTAGTCGTCTCAACGTTCCCGGCCTCTTGCCAACCACAGGTCCCGCCGACCTTCACCCCAGCATTCGGCGCCGGCGTGACGGGGCCCGTGCGAATGGTTGCCGGAGGCGACGATTGCTGCGACCCCGGCGACTCCTTGCCCGGCGGTTTCCCATCGAGAACCAGTACTGCGACCACCGCTGCCGCCACAAGCACCAGGCCACTGGCCGCAGCCAGTACTACGCGCCGCCGCCTCCCCGAACCCGCAGGCCGCTCGGTCGACTCGGTCAACGAACTCGACGCGACTGGCTGGGGCAGCTCGGACGCTTGGCCCGGCCGGTACGCCGCGGTCGACCGGGATGACTGGCTCGGCTCGGGCGGTTGGGTCGGCTCGGATGGTTGTTGGGGCCCGGGCGACAGGTTTGGTTGGGGCGAGCCGGATGGTGGGTGCGATTCGAGGGGTGCCGACTCGTCGGGGGTGTCGAGGGGCTCGGGTTGGGTGGCGAGGGTGTCGTACGGCTCGGGGAGTGGCGGGAGTTGGTCGAAGACCTCGATCGGTTCGCCGTCGAGTGTGAGCGCCGGAAGCTTCAACGGTTTCGCCAGTACAGGCGCCAGTGCGGCTAGCGCGTCCTTGGCCGAGCGGGTTCGATCCGCCGGCTCAGGGTGCATGAGATTCTCGACGACCCGCCAGACGATGTCGGCGTCAACGACGGCGGCCGCGGCCGGAGGGCGGCTCGGTGGTGGGCCGGTGGCGGGAGGTTCTTCTCCGGTCAGGAGTTGCCAGCCTGTGACGCCCACGGCGTACAGGTCCTGGCTGATGGACGGCGGTTCACCAGCGAGCGCCTCGGGCGCCACGTACCCCGGCGTACCGACGATCGCGCCGTGCTGGGTGAGACGCGGTTCCCCGAGCGACAACGCGATGCCGAAGTCGCTCAGGCGAAGTACGGGACTTCCGGTGCCAGTGGCTTCGAGCAGCAAGTTCGCCGGCTTGACGTCACGATGAACCAACCCGGCCGCGTGCACGTGGTCGAGCGCGCCAAGGAGCTGCGCCAACAGTTCGGCGGCGTAGCGCACCGGCAGCGCACCGAAGTCGGCAATCAGACTGCTGACCGAACCACCGCCGACCAGATCCATAGCCAGCAGAGCCTGATCATCCTCAGCCGCCCAGCTGTATGGGCTCAGCACCTGCGGATGGTCGAGCCGAAGCCCTTGCTCACGAACAAACCGAAGTAACGCCCCCGCATGCCGCTGCCGAAGCACCTTCGCCGCACAGACCCGCCCCAGCCGCCGATCCCAGGCACGCCAAACCATGCTGTTGCCCCCAGAACCAACCGGGTCGATCAGCTCATACCGCCCGGCAAACACATCAGCCACCTCGACCCTCCTCTCACCTGGTCCGAAGCACCCCGACGATAGAGCAGGTACGCCGTCCCCCACGCGCCCACCACCCACGCTCCTGCATCGCTCCGGCTCTGGGACGCTCCCGCTCACCCGGCTGATGACGTCGCGCCCGTTCCGCGGCCTACTCGCCAAGCTGGCTGCCGCCAAACCCGACCCCCTCACCCTCGCCTATGTCCCGACCGACAGGTAGTGCACCTTCGAGACGCCGTACACATCGACGGAACCCGCCTCAGGTGCACTACTTCAGGAGCACTATGTCCTGTCGGTCGGCACACCGTCAGCCGAGTGGGGAGATTCAGTCCGGGTTGCGGCCCAGGAGCCCGAGCAGGATGGCCGATGACTGCACTTCTCCAGAAATTCCGGATTTTCCGGAGAATCCAGGTATCTTGGCTTCATGGTGACCTACACGATGACCGAGGCGAACAAGCGGACGGCCGAATGGTGAACGAGGCCCGCTACACCAACCAGCCCGTGCTGATCACCGACCACGGCAAGCCGGCGGCCGCCGTAATATCTCCCGGCCTGTTGGCCCACTACCAAGCGCTCGAGGATGCCGCTGCACTCGCCCGCGACCCAGAGCCCCCAGGCAGCACCCACCTCAGCGGCAGCTCGTTCCACCGTCTCCAGATCGGCGAGTACCGCATTCTCTATGACGTCACCGACGACAGCATCCGCATCTGGTCCCTAGGCCGCGCTCCGCGGTAACACCACATCGTCGACGGAGGAGTGGAGGTGGCGGGTGCGTGGGGAGTACCTAGCGGACGAGGCGGAGGTGGATGTCGGCTACTGCTATGTCCAGGCGTTGGCCCCAGGTGATTGTCAGGGTGTCTGATTCGATTCCGTCGCCGAAGACCACTAGGTCGGCTTCGGCGGTCACTGCTAGGTGGTCGGTGGCGGTTAGTAGGCCCTCGGTGTAGCTGGTGCCGGTGGCGGGTGACGGCCAGGCTTCTCGGATGAACCAGCACAAGGATGGTTCGGTGGGTGACGGTAGGCGCAAGCCGCTGCCGCGTTCCTGCCAAGCTGAGCGGCACCACCCCGTGGAACCTGTTCCGGTGCCGACCAGCAAACCCGACGACGACTGCCTTTCCTCCAGACCTTCCGGTGAGGCCAGGCGGTAGCGCGCTGACTGGTGCGTGCGATGCCCGACGTAGATCTCGTTCAGAGCAAGCAATTTCTGGCCGTCATCGGTGCTGGCGGCAACCATCGTGCGTTCCTCGACAGCAGGTCGGACCAGCAGATCCGGTACTGCGGCCGGCTCGTGCGGCACCAGCACCCCAGGGTTCCAGCCGGGCTCCGGGTTGACGCCGATCACCGGCTGGCCGTCCAGGTACTTCGCTACGTTGGCGACCAGTCCGTCCTGGCCGACCGCGATCACCACATCCTCAGGACCGAAGACGAAACGGTCGAGATCGTTGCGCTCGGCAACGGCTCTCCGCCAGTCCAGCGGGATGGCCGCCGAGACCGTGGCAAGGGCTTCCTGCTGGGCGAGATGCCGGGCGTCAAGCGAGTCCAGAGAACGATCCCGGCTGGCCAGGAAGAACCCGGCTTGCTGCCGGGTGCCATGCCGGGCGACCAACTCTGTGAGTTCGGTCGCCCGGTGGACCACTACCGCTCTGGGAGGAAGGGTCATGCGCTCAGCTTGGTGAGCAGCGGACTGAGCAGGTCCGGCGTCAGGTTCAGCGTGCCGATCTCCGGCAGCGCGCCTTGCTTGATCGCCATCGCCAGGATCGTGCCCTGGTCGAGTTCGGCGTACGCATCCAGCAAAGCCTTCTCAGCCGCAGCTTCAGCGGAACCCAGGACCCGCTTGGCGTCCGCATCAGCCTCCGCAAGCAGCCGCCGTCGGCTAGCCGAAGCCTCGGTCTCGATCCGCCCGGCCGCTGCCGCCTCGGTCGCACGCTGGCGTTCGTTCTGGCCCTTCTGCGTAACCAGTTGCTCTTCCCGCCGAGCTAGCTCGATCTGGTTCTGCAGCTCGTTTTCCGCGATCGACCGCTCTCGCTCGACAGCCATCGCCCGCCGCTCGTACGTCGCTTTGTCGGCCGCCTGCTGCACCATCTCCCGCGTAGGAGTCTGCAATGCGCGCTCGACATCACTCTCAGCCCGTACTGCGACCACGCGCACATCCTCGACCCCGATCCCCAGTCCCGTGAGCCGCTGGTCGTCACGCAACCCGCTACTCATCGCCAGCCGCAGCGAAGCCATCCCCTCGGACAAGGCCTGCGTGAGCGAGAGCCCGGCCAGCAGATCCAGAGCCGTCTGCTGGGCAAGCTCGGTCAGCAACCCACCAAGCTGTTCCAGCGGAGTCGCCCGCCACAACCCGGTAGCGGGGTCAATCCCGAAGTCGAGCCGGGTGGACGCGAGCGCCGGGTCGGTCACCCGGTAGGTCACGGTCGCCTGGACGACGACATCCTGGAAGTCGAGCGTGCGCCCGTGGAACAGCAATGGCTGCTCGCGGTCGTCGATCGGTACCTCGCTCAGCGACGAGTTCAGGGCCCGGAACCAGAACGCCTGCCCCGCGCCGTCGTGGGCGACCTTGCCGTTGCGCAGATGCCGGACGTGGGTCGTCGGGTTCGCCCGCAGGTGGCTGATGAAACGGAACCGGGTGATGTCGGCCATCGATGTCTCCTCACAGACCCGAGTTCGCGCCCAGGTCGATTGTCGTCAGTTTGACGATAAGACCCGAGATGGCTTTTCGTCAAGATGACGATTAGAGTGATCCGCCATGGACTACGAGCCGCTGGGGGTAGCCGCCGACCTCGTCATCCTGACCGTCCGGGACGGGTCCCTGCAGGTGCTGCTGATCCGTCGCGGCATCGCGCCGTACCGGGGTCGTTGGGCGCTGCCGGGCGGTTTCGTGCGGCCCAAGGAGGATCTGGAGGAGGCGGCGCGTCGGGAGTTGGCCGAGGAGACCGGCCTGGGGTCGGAGCGGATCCACCTCGAGCAAGTCGCGACCTACGGTGAACCTGGCCGCGACCCGCGTGGCCGAGTGGTGAGTGTCGCGTACCTCGCCCTGGTCCCGGACTTGCCGACACCGGTGGCCGGAACGGATGCGGCCTCGGCTTCCTGGGTCGCGGTGGCCGAGATGCTCGAGGATCCGCGGCGGCTCGCGTTCGACCATCACCGGATCCTCACGGACGCGGTCGAGCGCGCCCGGGCGAAGCTGGAGTACTCGCCGCTGGCGGCGGCGTTCTGTCCGGACGAGTTCACTATCTCGGAGTTGCGCGGGATCTACGAGGCCGTTTGGGGTGTCCTGCTCGACCCACGCAATTTCCACCGCAAAGCCACCAAGACCGACGGCTTCGTCGTCCCCGTCGGCGCGACCACCACCCGCGACGGCGGCCGCCCCGCCCAACTCTTCCGCCGCGGCCCGGCCGTCACCCTCCACCCACCGCTCACCCGTGGTTGACGCAGCCGCTGGAGTGTTCGCTGTTCAGCGCATTAGGAGCATGAGTTGCTCCGCGGTGATCAGGTCCGTGTGGGTGCCCGGGGTGCCGCAGGCCCAGGCGCCCGCGATGGTGCCGGCTTCGGCTGCTTCGTAGTACGAGCGGCCGTCCAGCCAGGTGGTCAGGAAGGCAGCGACGTACGCGTCGCCAGCGCCGTTGGTGTCGACGACCGGGCGGTCCGGGATCTCCACGGTCGGGAGGTGAACGGGCTCCTCGTCGCGGACGTGCAGGTAGCTGCCGTCGGCGCCGGCCATCGCGACCACGACCTGCGCCCGGCCGCTGGCGAAGATCCAGTCGATGGCCTTGTCGCGCAGCGCACTGGTCGACACGAACACGACGTCGGCGCATTGAGCGAAGTCCCGGTGGTACTCGTTGTCGCCGTCCCAGTCGTGCAGGTCGGTCGACAACGTGCACTCAGCAGCCAGTACGTCGGGAAGCGCCCGTCGCGCGAAGTCCATGATCGATACGTGCACGTGCCGGGCGCGTTCGACCCGCCCGCGCCAGAGGTTGGGGTCGACCCGCATCCCCGGCGGGTGCCGCCCGTCGTACAGGGAGACGCGGCTGCCGTCGGGCGACACCAGATTGACGCTGCGCCTCGTGCCGCTCGGGTGCAGCGCGACCGCGAGGGGCAGCCCCAGTTCCTCGTACGCCGCCCGGATCCGCGCACCCTCGGCGTCGTCACCGATCACATCCGCCAGCCCGGGATAGAGGCCGAGCCGGTAGCAGCCAAGCACGACGCCGTGCCCGGTATGGCCGACGTACGACTCGACCCGCGGTACGTGGATCGTCTCCCGATCGGGTAGCGGCAGCGCGGGCACGCGCACGATGGTGTCGATCCCCACCCCGCCGATCACGAAGACATCCAGATCCATGCTCCCCATCCTTACTGACACTGACTAATAGCAGTGGTGACGGGTGGCGATCGGCGGCAGTCCGCGACGGCCCGCAGGCGGCAAGGTCGACGCATGGTCACCCGACGAACACTTTTCGGCGCCACTGCAGCCGCTGCACTCAGCCCGTTCCTACCCATGCCCACTGCCACAGCTACCCAAGCGCCGGTGTCACTGAGGTTCCCGCGACCGACCGGTCTGTACCCCGTCGGCACCACCGAGCTCCACCTGGTGGATTCCCGCCGCGACGATCCGTACGTGCCCGGCCAACCGCGTGAGCTGATGATCAGCCTCTGGTACCCATCCAGCGGCGGCCACACCGAACGAGCGCCGTACGGCTGGAAGCGCGACCTGAACGTGCCAGCCGGTCAGCACTACACGTTCATCGACCACCAGGTGCTGATCCCCTGGTTCCGGCGCTTCTTCACCGTGCCACCCGAGCTGATCGCGAACACGATCGGCACGGTCAACGCCAAGCGGATCCTGCGGTCGCTGCGCACTTACATCCCGGCCTTCTTCGACCAGCACCTGCGGGGCCGTCCGAGTGCCTGGCAGAACTCGCCGAGGCACCCGGACGTCACGTTCGTTCAGTAACCCGGGAAAACCTCGCGCAGGGTTTCCAAACTCACCGGGCCCGTCAGCTCGAGATCACTGAAGGTCGGCGCGAGGCGGCCGGCGACCAGGCGGAGCCAGGCTTCGGCGGGGAGGCTGAGGGTGCCGTCGGCGGAGGCGTCGGTGGGGTTGAAGTCGATGCTGACCGGGTCGGTCAGGTGCAGGGTGAACTCGGTCGCCGGCTCGGTCGTGGCAACCCGCAGTACGGCGTACTGGCCGTTCAAGGCGGCCGGCTTGCTGATCCAGCCGAGGTTGTCCGACCTTTGGAGCAGTTCAGGGATCGCTGCGGTGTCGAGGGTGGCTTGGGGGTCGAACGTGCTGCGGACGTCCCAGGAATGCAGGGTGAGCTCGGCGAGCCGCATTCGGGCGAAGGCCGCCACGTCCAGGGGCGCGGGGAGAAAGCCCAGATCGATGCGCAGGCTCTCGCGCTGGTCGGCATCCAGCGACTCCAGCAGGTTGAGGTACTTCTCGTTCAGGTCGAGGAAGCCCTCGGCCTGCTCACGGCGGGGCATCGCGTTCCAGCGGTCCCAGACGGACTGGTTGTAGTCCCCGTCCGCAGCCGGCTGGACCTCCAGTGCGGTCAGCACGGTGGAGCGCATGATCTCGGCGCCACTGCCCAGGTGGCTGAGGACCTGCGCGACGTCCCACTCGGTGGCGGCCGACCCTCGCGCCAAGTCCTCGTCGTCGAACTTCTTCACCAGGTCCGCGAGCCTGTCATAGCCGGTGCGGAGCGCGGCGATGACCGTTTCGGCGTTGCTCAAGTTGGTTCCTCCAGAAGATGACCCCGTACGGCGCTTCTCCTGGAGGTCCAACTACCGCCCGGTGCGATCCATTCCGCACCGGGCGTCACGGTCACTGCTTGATCGGCGCACCGGTCTTGGCCTGGAGGTCGTCGAAGGTGACGCCCTCGGCGAGCTCGACCAGTCGCAGGCCGTCGTCGGTGATGTCGAGCACGGCCAGGTCGGTGATGATCCGGTTGACCACGCCGCGGCCGGTGTAGGGCAGGTCGCACTCCTGCAGGATCTTGTGCGAACCGTCCTTGGCGACGTGCTCCATCAGTACGATCACCTTCTTGGCGCCGTGCACGAGGTCCATCGCGCCGCCCATGCCCTTGACCATCTTGCCCGGGATCATCCAGTTCGACAGGTCGCCGGTGGCCGACACCTGCATCGCGCCCAGGATGGCCGCGTCGATGGCGCCGCCGCGGATCATCCCGAAGGACAGCGACGAGTCGAAGAAGGATGCCCCCGGCAACGTCGTGACGGTCTCCTTGCCGGCGTTGATCAGGTCCGGGTCCTCGTCACCCTCGACCGGGTACGGCCCGACGCCGAGAATGCCGTTCTCGCTCTGCAGCACGACGGTGACGCCGTCCGGGATGTAGTTCGGGACCAGCGTCGGCAGGCCGATGCCCAGGTTCACGTACGAGCCGTCCTCCAGCTCGGCGGCGGCGCGGGCGGCCATCTGCTCACGGGTGAGTGGCATCTCAGGCCTCCAGCTTCTCGCGGGCGGCCTCATAGGCCTCGCGGGGTTGGACCGTACGCTTCTCGATCCGCTTCTCTATGTCCTTGCCGACGGCAACCACGCGCTGGACGTAGACGCCGGGCAGGTGGATCTGGTCCGGGTCCAGCTCACCAGGCTGGACCAGTTCCTCGACCGAGGCGATGGTGATCCGGCCGGCCATCGCGGCCAGCGGGTTGAAGTTGCGCGCCGACCGGTCGAAGACCAGGTTGCCGTGGGTGTCGCCCTTGAGCGCGTGCACCAGGCCGAAGTCCGTGGTGATCGAGTCCTCCAGCACGTACGTCGTACCGTTGATCTCCCGCGTCTCCTTCGGCTCCGACGCCTTCGCGACCGAGCCGTCCGTGTTGTACTTCTGCGGCAGCCCACCCTCGGCGACCTGGGTACCGACGCCGGCCAGCGTGAAGAATGCCGCGATCCCGCAGCCGCCGGCCCGGAGCTTCTCGGCCAGCGTGCCCTGCGGGGTCAGCTCGACCTCCAGCTCGCCGGACAGGAACTGCCGGGCGAACTCCTTGTTCTCCCCGACGTACGACGAGGTCATCTTGGCGATCCGCTTGTCGGCGAGCAGGATGCCCAGCCCCCAGTCGTCGACGCCACAGTTGTTCGAGACGACGCTGAGCCCGCTCACGCCCTTGTCGTGGATCGCGCTGATCAGCTGCATCGGATTGCCGCACAGTCCGAAGCCGCCGACCGCGAGGCTCGCGCCGTCGCCGATGTCGTCGACCGCGGCCTGCGGCGATTCGTACGTCTTGTCCATCAGGCTGCTCCATTGCAGGTTGGTGTCGCTCGACTCTAACCAGCACCCGCGGATCCGGCGAGCCTCACCGGCTGTGGCCAGAGCCACAGGGCACCGGCGGGTTGCCTGCGGCGGCTGCGATCGCGGCCAGCTCGCTGAGGATCTCTGTCGTCGCCAGGTCTGCCCCGACCCAGCCAGCGGGGCAGTCGGCCATCGCTTGCTCGGCCAGCTCCTGCGCCTTCGGGAGATTGCCGTCGTACCGCGCTGTCCTGGCCAAGCCGATCCGGGCGGCCGCGGAGGACTCGGGGAGGCCGACGCGCTCCGCTCGTACCAGGGCCTGGCCGTAGTCCTCTTCGGCGGCGCCCAGCTCGCCCAGCCGCAGGTGGAGGTCGCCGCGACGGCACAGCAGGAGCGCGGCCTCCTCGTCGGAGCCTAGCTCGTCGGCGATCGACAGCGCCTGGCCGATCAGCTTGGCGGAGAGGTCGAGCCGGTTGGACCAAGCGGCGAGCTCTGCCAGCGCGTTGAGCGCCAGCGAGATGCCCCACCGGTCACCGATCAGCTGGAACTGGGTCAGCGCCGACTGGAGGATCCCCTCCGCGTCTACAGCCGCAGTACCCGTCAGACCGGGGTAGCCGGCGCAGAGCTGGAGCGCGGCCAGCGTCCAGGGGTCGGTGCTGAGCTCGTTACGATCCAGTACTTCGGAGACGAACTCCGGCGGCGCGAACGGACCGAGGACGAGCGACCACAACAACACCGTGATCGGATGCCTGAACGGCTCGTCCAGCTCCTCGACGATGGCGCGCGCCTGCTCGACGCCGTCCACCCGACCGGAGCCGGCCGCATGCAGGGCGGCGAGCAAGTACTCCTCGGCAAGCCCATCGGGCACCACCTCACCGAGTACTGCGAGCAGCCCGTGCGCAGCTCTCGCTGCCTCACCCCGCAGGCCGTGCATCCACCAGTACGTCGAAAGCCCGGCGACCAGTTCGAGCCCGAGCCGTTGATCGTGCTCGACCGCCCACCTGATCGCCGCACGGAGGTTGTCGCTCTCCTGCTTCAGAGAACTTGCCCAGAGCAACTGATCCGGTCCGCGCAGGTGCGGGTCGGCTTGGCGCACAAGCCTCAGCAGGTACGCCGCCTGCCGGGCGCGCAGGTCGTCCGTCTCGGCCGGCGTGAGTTGCTCCCCGGCGTACGCGCGGATCGTCTCGGGCATCCGGTAGCGGCCGTTGGTCAGCGTCAGGAGAGAGCGCTCGGTCAACGCGGCGAGCAGGCGGGTGGCGACGGGCTGCGGTAGGTCGAGGACGGCTGCCACCGACTCCGCGTTCGCGCCACCGGAGAAGATCGCGAGCCGGGCAGCGATGACGCGTTCGACCGGTGGCAACAGGTCCCAGCTCCACACGATGGCCTTGCGCAGGCTGTCGGTGCGTCTCTCGTGATGGAGGAAGGCGATCGTGATGTCCTCCAGCGGAACCGAGTCCACCCGCCCGGCCGCCAACTCGATGGCCAGCGGCAAGCCGTCCAGCAGCGCGCAGATCCGCTCGACTGTCGGCAAAGTCGCCGCGTCCAGCCGGAACATCGGGTCGGCTGCCCGCGCCCGCTCGGCGAACAACCGCACCGCATCATCCTGTGCCAGCCCCGGTACTGCGAACCGCGTCTCGCCCGGCACCCTGAGCGCCTCCCGGCTGGTCGCCAGCATTCGTAGCCCTGGGCAACCATTCAGCAACTCGCCGGCCAGCCGGGCAACCGCATCGACCAGGTGTTCGCAGTTGTCCAGCACCAGCAACAGGTCACGCCCGGCCAACGCATGGACCAGCGACTCGTTCCGCAGTCCCAGCGCGTCGATCACGGCCGGCGCCAGATCGTCGGCTGGCGCCATCGACACCAGCTCGACGACGCGGACGTCGCCTGCAGTCGATGCTGCGGCGGCAGTTGCCAGTGCTGTCTTGCCGACGCCGCCGGGGCCGACAAGTGTCACCAGGCGGCTTGCAGCGAGTGCCTCCACGAGCTCTGCCAGCAGTTCCTCACGGCCGACCAGCCCATGCGCCTCAGGGCGCTGGACGGCGGTGGCTTCGGCAGTCAATCGAGGCGCCCCTCGTCGGCGAACTCCATATGACTCATTGTCGCCTCGCCCCGCTCGGCTGCCGGGGCGGGGTCGGTCTACCGGCCGGGGGTGATCAGGTGATCACCCGGAAGCCGCGCCTCTTTCCCAGCAGTTGCAGGCTCTTGATCCCCGGAATCCCGTCGAACGGCGGTCTTCATTCGAACCGGAGTACGCCCCATTGGCCGGGCTTGTGCATGTCCACCACGTACTGCGGCGACCAGACCCAGAAGTCCTGCTCCTTGCCCTTGCGATACTCGCCGGCCACCACCTCGTGGTCCCACTCGATCCGCATCAGGTTCATCCGCCACTCGTCACCGGGCGACGGCGGCGTCTGATTCCGGTTGTACTTCGCCAGGTCGGCCCACGGCAGCGCCACCTCGACGGTCCATCCGGTGTCGGTGTCCGCCGGATCGTTCAGCGTCCCCTCCACCCGTACTGCGGTCCGCAGGCCCGGCAGGTTGTCCGGATCGACCGGGACCCCGCCCTCGGAGTACGGCTTGGGCAGGGAGAGTTCCCAGATCGTGCCGAGCGGGTTGATCTCGAACTCGTAGTAGTTCTGGCCGTCGCCGTCGGGGTCGAGGAACAGTTCGAAGTTGTTCTCCTCGTACAGCCAGGTGTTCGGCTCGGTCATGCTCGACCAGACGTGTGGCTCCTCCAGTTGCCCGCCGACGTACAGGTACTCGTCGTCGTACAGGAGCTTGGCCCTGGTCCGGAATCTGGGCGTGGTGGCGTCGGCGCCGCGGATGTCGACGAAGTCGCCGGTCCACGGGGCGTTCGCCCAGGCGGGGTGGGTCAGGGTGCCGTCGATCGGGAGTGGGGTGGTCGTGCGGTGGCAGGGGTAGTGGGGGAGATCAGTCATCGGCTCGCTCCAACCGTCCGGCGATCAGGTGTGCGACTAGGAAAGTGATGGCGGTGAGCACCGGGACGATCAGCAACGTCCAGGTGGAGAACAGGTCGTCCGACAGGAACGCGAGCACGATCAGCAGCATGAACCCGACGCCGAGGAACGCGACCAGCTTCGGATGTGGCATCCCCAGCCGGCTGAGTGTCAGCGCGCCGAGCACGATGGTGATCACGACGGCGAGCACCAGCAACGGGAATCCGGCGGCGCCGCAGGTGGGTGAGTTCCGGACCCAGTCGCAGCCCTGCTCACTCAGCCAGACCAGCGCGATGATGACGAACCCGGTCAGCACACCGACCACGGCAAGGATCAGCAGTGGCGGCAACGGCGGCGCGTCGTACCGACCTTCATCGGCTTCTTCCGCCGCCTCTTCGTCGGCCAGCGTCGGGTCGTCTGGCCCGGGCTTGTCGTCGCTCATGGCCGCAGGCTATCGACAACCTGGACGCTAGTGGTGTGTCGCGTCAAAAACCCGGCACACCACTAGTGGCAATGCCGGTTGGTTGGGGAGGGCGTCGTGCTGTCAAGGACCGCGTCGGGGGGTTGTTCGGCCCGGCGGTGAGGCAGCTGGCGATGGCCGCAGGGCGGGATTCTGGGTGAGGGCGGACGGCCACCACTATCCAACCTCCCATGCAAGCGCTTTCCCTCGGCGTGTCGGAGTGCCGGTGTCGAGTTCGGTAGTGGTGGCAGTGCGCGTCCGGGTGCGCGTTGCGTGCTCGGGGAGACTTTTGCACCGCCTGGAAGAGAAAATCCGCCCCAAGCCCGGCCAAGAACCTCCCCGAACTGCTGAACTTTAGTGGGCCTCGATCAGGCCGTTCTCGACCCGGCGCACGATGTCGACCGGCCCGCGCTGCTTCAGATCGGTCACCAGGTAGCCGACCAACTGACCGGGCCCGTGGTACGTCGCGAAGCCGCCGCGGTCGACCGCCACGGTCGGGATGGCCGCGGTCTCGGCCGGGAGGTCGGCCAACGACGTACGCGGGCCGTAGGTGGTGTGAAATGACTGAAGGCGGCGGCTCCGAGGAGCCACCGCCTTCATCTGTCGGGCTGACAGGATTTGAACCTGCGACCTCGTCGTCCCGAACGACGCGCGCTACCAAGCTGCGCCACAGCCCGAAGTCGGCGTTAGCTTACATGCGCCCACCGCTGGGACGAAATCGGGTTATCCAGCACTGTCGCCGACCCGCGGTACGAGCGTGAGCAAGGTCGCTTCCGGGCGGCAGGCGAACCGCACCGGAGCGTACGGCGAGGTGCCCAGGCCGGCCGAGACGTGCAGCGCCGCCTGACGGCCCTCGTAGCCCCAGGTGGACAAGCCCTTGACCCGGGACGTGTCCAGGTCGCAGTTGGTCACCAGGGCGCCGTAGAGCGGCACAGCCAACTGACCGCCGTGCGTATGACCGGCCAGGACGAGCGGATACCCGTCGCCCACGAAGCCGTTCAGCACCCGCTGGTACGGCGCGTGCGTCACGCCGATCGACAGGTCGGCCGCCGGATCCACCTCGCCGGCCACCTCGTCGTACCGGTCGCGTTTGATGTGCGGGTCGTCGGTGCCGGCGAAGTCGAGGCGCAGGCCGTTGACCTTGAGGCTGGAGCGCGCGTTGTTCAGGTCGACCCAGCCGGCCTCGGTGAAGGAGGCCCGCATCTCCTCGTAGGGCAGGTCCGGGCCGTGCGGCTTGTGGCGCTGCTTGTTGGCCGGCAGCAGGTACTTCCCCGGGTTCTTGAAATGCGGCTTCCAGTAGTCGTTGGAGCCGAAGACGAAGACACCCGGTACGTCGAGCAGCGCGCCGTACGCGCGCAGCAGCGGCAGCACCGAGTCGGGGTGGGAGATGTTGTCGCCGGTGTTCACGATCAGGTCCGGTTCGAGCTGGGCGAGGTCATTGACCCAGCGGATCTTCTTCTCCTGAGTCGGCATCAGGTGCAGGTCGGACAGGTGCAGCACCTTCAGCGGCGCGGCACCCACCGGCAGCACCGGCACCGTCACTCTGCGCAGCGTGAACCAGCGCACCTCGATAGCCGCCGCGTACGCGACGCAGGCGGCACCCACGGCCGACACGACGGCCGTGGTCTTCAGAGCAGTTGCGGCAAGCCCCCGGGAACTCATTTCACCAGCCTGCCACAATCGTGGGCATGTCCAACTCCGAGATGAAGCAGCGCCTGCACGACGACATGACCGCCGCCCTCAAGGCGCGCGACGAGCTCCGCAAGTCGACCCTGCGGATGGCGCTGACGGCCGTGACGAAGGCCGAGGTGGCCGGCAAGGAGGCTCGCGAGCTTTCGGACGCCGAGATCATCGAGGTGCTCACCGCCGAGGCGAAGAAGCGCCGCGAGTCGGTCACGGCGTACCGGGACGCCGGCCGCGAGGAAATGGCCCTCAAGGAACAGGCCGAGGCGGACATCCTGTCCGAGTACCTCCCGGAGCAACTCACCCCCGAGGAAATCACCACCCTCGTCACCGAAGCCATCGCCACCACCGGCGCCGCCGAACTCGGCCCCCGCGGCATCGGCAAGGTCATGGGCGCCCTCCAACCCAAGGTCAAGGGCAAGGCAGACGGCGGCACAGTCTCAGCCGAAGTAAAACGCCAACTCGGCGCCTAGCTCGGAATCGGTTGCTGCCATGTCCCGGACGATCGTCGGTAGGTCTGGTGAACAAGGCTCCGCCGTGACTGGCAAATGGGTGGCCTTGTCCGGCTTGGCGGCGATGGTTGCCGTCGGCTGGCTCCTTGCCTATCCGCTCTTGGCAGGCGAGTTGCTCATTCGTCAACTAATAGGCTCCGCCACGAATGCCCCGTGGGCACCATTCGGGGCCGATCATGACGGCAAGACTCAAGTGGCTGCGATCATCCTGATCGTCATCGGCGGCCCACTGCTCACGGCAGCGGTCGCGATCGTCCGGTCCTTGCGGCGGCGGCTCGGTGTGCAGGGATGGCGGGCAATGTCCGTCTACCCCGCGTCGGTCGTTGCGTTGCTCGCGCCGTTCCTGGTGGTCAAGCGGTGAACCAGAAGAGCCCTGTCGAGGACAGGGCTCTTCTGTGCCTAGCGGCCGCCGCAGTTGGGGTACTTCGGGTGCCAGATTGGGCAGTTGGGGTTGGGGCCGCCTGGTTTGCCGGTGTTCGGGGGGACCGGCGGCTTCGGAATGCCCGGAGTGCCGGTGGTGGGTGGGGGTTGCTGGGCCTTGCTGCCGTTGGAGACGTAGATGGTCACCTTTGCGCCTTCAGGGGCGCCGTCGGCCTGCCGCGGGCTGGTGTAGGCGACGGTGCCTTGCGTCTCGGCCGAGTCGACCTGGCCGGGGGCGATCTCGGCCTGGAAGCCCATCGAGCGCAGCTTGTTCGCCGCGTCGTCGGGGTTCATACCGGTCAGGAACGGCAGGTCCTTCACGTCACCACGCCGCGTCTTGTCCGTGGGCGGGGTGAACTTGGTCGTCGGCATCCCCGCCAGGGCGCCCTGCATGGCGGTCTCCCAGAGTGGACCAGCAGTGCCGGAACCAGATGCGTCGTACATTTTCTTGCCGTTGAGCGTCTGGCCGATGAGGTTGGAGTACGTCGGAGTCGCGTCCGCCACCACCGAGGCGGCGGCGAGTTTGTTGGAGTAACCCGCATACCAGACGGCCTTGTTCTCCTGGATGGTGCCCGTCTTGCCGGCCAGGTCGCTCTTACCGAACCGCAGGGCCTGACCGGTACCTCCCGGCTGCATCACATTGCGAAGTACCTCGTTGACACCGTCAGCCACCTCCTGCGTCAGCACCTGCTTGCAGTTGGGGCCGTTGTTGACGAGGCTCTTGCCGTTGTAGCTCTTCACCGAGGTGATCAGCAGCGGCGTGCAGTAGGTGCCGCGCGCCGCGAAGGCCGCGTAGGCGTTGGACATCTGCAGCGGAGTCACATTCCCGACGCCCAGCGTCATCGACGGCACCTGCTTGAGCGGCTCGTTCGCGTTGGCGTCGTACATGCCCAGCTTGGCGGCGATGGTCGCGACCGGGCAGAGCCCGGTCTGTTGCGACAGCTGGATGAAGTAGGTGTTGGTCGAGGCCTTGGCGGCGTCGATCATCGTCAGATCGCCCGAGACCTTGGTCGAGTTCTTGGGCACCCACTTGCCATAGGCCTCTGTCGTCCCCGAGCAGGTGCTGAACTTCGCGTCGGACATGTCCATCTGGGGCGGCGAGTTGATCCGGTGGGTGAGCGGGAAGCCCTTCGAGATCGCGGCGGCGATGGTGAACGCCTTCATCGTCGAACCGTTCTGGAACCCGCCGTAACCGCCGGCGTAGGCCTTCTCGACATTGAAGTTGTACGCCGTCTGATTCTTGCCGCTGCCGTAGGGCTTGCTCTGCACCATCGCCTTCACGACCCCGGTGCCCGGCTCGACGATCGTGATCGCCGCGATCGCCTGGTCGGTCGGCTTGGAGTGCTGGTTGATCGACTTCTGCGCGGCCTTCTGGATCCTCGGGTCGAGTGAGGTGTAGACCTTGAGGCCGGCCGTCTTGATGTAGTGCTCGCGGGCCTTCTCGGTCTTGCCGAAGGCCGGGTTCTCGAGCAGCTTCGAGACGACGTACTCGCAGTAGAACGGGTACGGCGAGTTGGCGCAGCCGTTCTTGACTTTCAGCACCGGGCCGTTGAGGACGTTGGTCTTCATCGCGGCGGTGGCCTGCTTGGCGGTGATGACGTTCAGTTCGGCCATTCGCCGCAGGACGACGTCGCGGCGTTCCTTCGCGCGACCGCGGTAGTTCGTCGGGTCGTAGCCGGTGGGGTTCTTCACCAGGCCGGCGAGCATCGCTGCCTGGGGCAGTGTCAGCTTGGAGGCGGGCACTCTGAAGTAGTGCATGGCCGCGGCTTGCACGCCGTAGGTTCCGTCGCCGAAGTTGGCCAGGTTCAGGTACTTCTCCAGGATCTCGTTCTTGGAGTACTGCTTCTCGACGGCGACCGCGTAACGCAGCTCGGCGATCTTGCGCTCGTACGTGTCGGCCGTCGCCTCGGCGATCGCCTTCTCGTCACCGGCGGCGTTGGCCTTCTCGACCAGGCTCAGCTTGACGAACTGCTGGGTGATGCTCGAACCACCCTGCTGGACGCCGCCGCTGCTCTGGTTGCGGACCAGGGCGCGCAAGGTGCCCTTCGCGTCCAGGGCGCCGTGCTCGAAGAATCGGTCGTCCTCGATCGCGACGATCGCCTTCAGCATGATCGGGTTGATCTGCGCCAGCTTCACCGGTTCGCGGTTCTGCTCGTACAGTTCGGCGATCTGCTGGCCATTGGCGGCATAGATCTGAGTCCTGCGCGACAGTGGTTGGGTCACCAGTTCCTGTGGCAGGTCCTGCAGAGTTTCGGCCGTCTTCTCGGTGGTGAACCCCGCCAGCCCCGCGAACGGAATCGCCAGGCCCGCTGCGAGTGCGCCGGAAAGCACACTCACCCCCAGGAACAGAACCACTGACTGGACGACGCCTCGATCGTCCTTATCCCTTACGCGCATGGCACGAGCCTACGGGATCAGAGCGCCACGCCAATTCCTCGAATGTGTTTTATGTCACGTCAACCTGAGCGTGGTTTCAAGCGTCGTACTCCAGATGCGCGACAGCCGGCGAGACCCATCGAAGATGAGTCCCGCCGGCTTGTTCGTACGAACTCAGGCAGCGAACTGTCGCGCGTCCACCTGAGCTGGTTCCAGCGCCAGTTCCAGCACCTGCCGTACGTCGCTCACGGGGTGCACCGTCAGCTCCGACAGCACCGACTCCGGCACGTCCTCCAGATCCGGCTCGTTGCGCTTCGGGATCAGGATCGTGGTCAGCCCGGCCCGGTGGGCGGCGAGCAGCTTCTGCTTCACCCCACCGATCGGCAGCACCCGTCCAGTCAGCGACACCTCACCAGTCATCGCGACCTCCGACCGCACCGGCCGTCCCGACAGCAGCGACGCGAGCGCCGTCGTCATCGTGACACCGGCCGACGGCCCGTCCTTCGGTACTGCGCCCGCAGGCACGTGGATGTGGGTGTTCCGCTCGGCCAGATCGCCGACCGGGAGGCCCAGCTCCGCACCGTGCGACCGCAGGTAGGACAGCGCGATCTGCGCCGACTCCTTCATCACGTCGCCGAGCTGCCCCGTCAACGTGACCCCGGTCGGGCCGGTCTCCTTGTCCGCCAGCGACGCCTCGATGAAGAGCACGTCACCGCCGGCACCCGTGACCGCCAAGCCAGTCGCCACACCCGGCAGCGCCGTACGCTCCGCCGAGTCCGGCGTGAACTTGGGCGACCCCAGATAGCCCTTCAGCTCTCCGGCACCAATAGCCAGGGAACCCAGCTCCTCACCCAGAGCGAGCTTGGCCGTGACCTTCCGAAGTACGCGGGCGATCGAACGCTCGAGCTGCCGTACGCCGGCCTCTCGCGTGTACTCGCCGGCCAGCAACCGCAGTGCCGAGTCGTCGATGGCGACCTCCTCGGCCGACAGACCGGCCCGGTCCAGCTGGCGCGGGAGCAGGTGGTCGCGGGCGATGGTGACCTTCTCGTCCTCGGTGTAGCCGTCGAGTTGCACCAGTTCCATCCGGTCCAGCAGCGGTGCCGGGATCGAGTCGAGCACGTTGGCCGTGGCCAGGAACACCACGTCCGACAGGTCCAGCTCGACCTCCAGGTAGTGGTCCCGGAAGGTGTGGTTCTGCGCCGGGTCGAGGACCTCCAGCAGCGCGGCCGTCGGGTCGCCCCGGTAGTCCGCACCCACCTTGTCGATCTCGTCCAGCAACACCACCGGGTTCATCGAACCCGCCTCGGTGATCGCCCTGACGATCCGCCCGGGCAGCGCCCCGACGTACGTCCGGCGGTGACCGCGGATCTCGGCCTCGTCCCGTACTCCGCCCAGTGCGACCCGGACGAACTTACGGCCCATCGCACGCGCCACGGACTCACCCAGCGAGGTCTTGCCGACACCAGGAGGCCCGACGAGCGCCAGTACTGCGCCACTGCGGCGTCCACCGACTACTCCCAACCCACGGTCCGCCCTGCGGCGGCGTACGGCCAGGTACTCGGTGATGCGCTCCTTGACGTCGTCCAGGCCCGCGTGGTCCGCGTCCAGGATCGCCCTGGCCTCACGGAGGTCGTAGCCGTCCTCGGTCCGCTCGTTCCACGGCAGCTCGAGAACGGTGTCCAGCCAGGTCCGGATCCAGCCGACGTCGGGGGACTGCTCCGCAGTACGTTCCAGCTTGTCGACCTCGGCGAGCGCGGCCTTGCGGACGTGCTCGGGCAGGTCGGCGGCCTCGACGCGGGCGCGGTAGTCCTCCTCTTCGGACTCGGCCTTCCCATCCAGCTCCGCCAGTTCCTTGCGTACTGCGGCCAGCTGCTGGCGCAGCAGGAACTCCCGTTGCTGCTTCTCCATGCCCTCCTGGACATCCTTCTGGATCGTCTCGGAGACCTCGAGCTCGGCGAGGTGGTCCCGCACCCAGCCGATCAGCTTGGTCAGCCGCTCGGAGACGTCAGGAGTCTCCAGCAGCCAGCTCTTCTGCTCGTTGCTCAGGTACGACGCGTAACCGGCCAGGTCGGCCAGCTCCGCGGGGTTGTTCACCTGCTTCACCGAGTCGATGACCTGCCAGGCTTCGCGGCGCTCCAGCACCGTGGTCACCAGGGCCTTGTAGTCACGAGCGAGCTCGGCGGACTTGTTGTCGGTGGATTCGTCCAGCACGGTCGCGCCGACCCACAGGGCCGCGCCGGGACCAGTGGTCCCCGCGCCGATCAGGACCCGGGCGGAACCCCGGATCACGGCTGCCTGGGCTCCGCCAGGCAACCTGCCGATCTGCTCGATCTCGCCGAGCGTCCCGGCCTTGGCATATTTCCCGTCCAGGCGCGGCACCAGCAGGACCTGGTCCTGCCCGGAGGCCTGTGCGGCGTCGATGGCGGCGCGTGCCTCGGTATCGGCCAGCCGGACCGGCACGACCATTCCAGGCAGGACCACGACGTCGTCGAGCGGAAGAACAGGAAGATTCAACGTCTCAGTCACGCTGTCACACCCTCTGTTGAAGATTGAGTCTGACAGGCTCAACCGTGACCTTGACCAGGTCATTCCCGGGCACCGCGAGCGTTCGCTGAGGGTGAAAAGCGGTCAGGCGGTCAGGAGTTCGCCGATGGCGCGGAGGCCGGTGAGGTCGTGGACGTCGTCGGGGAGGGCGGGGACGTCGACGGTCGGGATCGAGCGGTGGCCTCGGTGGAAGCGGTCGGCGCGTTTGCGGTCGCTGACGACCTGCTGCATGCGGTCGGCGTGCAAGCGCAGTACGGCGGCAGTCAGTGCTGACTTCTTGCTGGACTCCAGCCGCTCGGCGGCGGCCAGTGACTGCTCGGCGGACAGCTCCGGTACGTGCGTGGTCGTCACCCGGTTGAGGACGACGCCGGCGAGCGGCATCTTCTCCTCGCGGAGGCGCTCAGTGAAGTACGACGCTTCGCGCAGCGCGTCGTTCTGCGGCGCGGCCACCACCAGGAACGCCGTATGCGGCTCCCGCAGCAGCGCGACCGTCTTGTCGGCCCGCTCCCGGAATCCGCCGAAGAGCGTGTCGAAGGCAGCAGCAAAGGTCTGTACGTCGGTCAGCACCTGCGCGCCGAGCACCTTGTTCATCACCGACATCGCCAGGTTCACCCCGGCCGACATCAACCGCAGCGGACCTCGTGCGGGTGCCAGCAGCAACCGCAGAAACCGCCCTTCCAGCAATGACGCCAACCGCTCCGGCGCATCCAGGAAGTCCAGCGCCGACCTCGAGGGCGGTGTGTCCACGACGATCAGATCCCAGTCGCCGGTCCGCTTGGCCTGCTTGTGCAGCTGCCCGAGCTTCTCCATCGCCATGTACTCCTGCGTCCCCGCGAACGACGACGAAAGCGCCACGTAGAAGGGATTCGCGAGGATCTGCTCGGCCTTCTCCGGCGTGGCGTGCGCGAGCACCACCTCGTCGAAAGTGCGCTTCATGTCCAGCATCATCGCGTCCAGCCGGCCGCCGTTCGCCGGGTCGACGTCGGCGACCGCGCGAGGCGTGTTGTCCAGCTCGGTCAGGCCGAGCGACTGCGCCAGCCTGCGGGCCGGATCGATCGTCAGGACGACGACCTTCCGCCCACGCTCGGCGGCGCGCAGCCCGAGAGCGGCGGCAGTCGTCGTCTTGCCGACGCCACCGGCTCCGCAGGTCACGATGATCCGCGTGCCCGGATCGTCGATCAGGGCATCGAGGTCGAGGGCTGTCATCCGCGCAGCTCCTCGGCCAGGTCGAACAGTGCGCCGTGGTCGATCCCGTCCGGCAGCAACGCCAGCTCGGTCACTTTCTTGCCCAAGGCATCAATCCGGTCCCGGTTCTCGCGTTCCAGCCCCACCCGTACTGCGTGGTCGTGCGCCTCCTGCGCCAGCGCGCTGGTCAGCTCTTTGGTGGCAGGGATCCCGGCCGCCTTGAGTCCGCGGGTGAGCTCGGTCGCGGGGAGTTTCTCCTTCACCGCAAGGGCTAACGCGTCATCGTCGAGCGGGCTGTGCCTGACCATGTTCACCACGATCGAACCGACCTTGAGGTCCAGGGACTCCAGTTGCTCCACGGCATCCAGCGTCTCCTGGACGGGCATCTCCTCGAGCAGCGTGACCAGGTGGATCCGGGTGACGTCCGAACGCAGCATGCCCATGATCGCGTCCGCCTGGTTGCGGATCGGCCCGACCTTGGCGAGCCCGGCGACCTCGTGGTTCACGTTGAGGAACCGCCCGATCCGTCCGGTCGGTGGTGCATCCAGGACGACGGCGTCGTACGCGAGGCGGCCGTGTGCCTTGCGGCGGGTCGCCTCGTAGACCTTGCCGGTCAGGAGTACGTCCCGCAGCCCCGGCGCGATGGTGGTGACGAAGTCGACGGCGCCCACCTTGTCCAGCGCCTTCCCTGCGCGACCGAGGTGGTAGTACATGTCGAGGTACTCAAGCAAGGCCGCTTCGGCGTCCACCGCGAGTGCGTAGACCTCGCCCCCGGCGGGTCCGACGGCGATACGGCGTTCGACGTACGGGAGCGGGGGTACGTCGAAGAGCTGTGCGAGCCCCTGCCGGCCCTCGACTTCGACGAGCAGGATCCGCTTGCCCTGGTCGGCCAGCGCGAGCGCCATGGCAGCAGCCACCGTCGTCTTGCCGGTCCCGCCTTTGCCGGTGACCACATGCAGCCTTGCCATGCTGCCCAGCGTAGGCGGTGGGCCACAGCAGTCCGGGACAGGAGCCCGTTAGAGTCCACCTTATGAAGAAGTTCGAGTACTCCACCGTGCCGCTCCTGGTCCACGCGACCAAGGAGATCCTCGACAACTGGGGTCAGGATGGCTGGGAGCTGGTCCAGGTCGTCCCGGGCCTGAACCCGGAGAACCTGGTCGCCTACCTGAAGCGGGAGATCACCGAATCATGAGCCACCCCGAGGAGAAGCTGGCCGAGCTCGGCCTGAAGCTGCCCGAGGTCGCCAAGCCTGTCGCCGCCTACGTACCCGCGGTGCGGACCGGCAACCTCGTCTACACGTCCGGTCAGCTGCCGCTGCGGGACGGCGCCCTGATCGCCACCGGCAAGGTCGGCGACGCCGTCACCGCCGAGGTCGCCAGCGAATGCGCCCAGCAGTGTGCGCTGAACGCCCTCGCCGCGGTCAAGGCGGAGATCGGCGACCTGGCGAACGTCAAACGGATCGTCAAGGCGGTCGCCTTCATCGCCTCCACGCCCGACTTCACCGGCCAGCCCCAGGTCGCCAACGGAGCCTCCGAGCTCTTCGGCCAGGTCTTCGCCGAAGCCGGCCAACACGCCCGCTCCGCCGTCGGCGTCCCCGTCCTCCCCCTGGACGCCCCCGTCGAGGTAGAACTCATCGTCGAGGTTGTCTAACCCTGCGGGTGGCGGCGCCGCCCAACAGACAGCAGCGCCGCCACCCGCAGCATCAGCACCCCGCGGGCGAGCAGCACTAAGCGGCACCGTCCGCTCGCAGTACAGGCGGAGCCGCCCACAGACAGCAGCGCCGCCACCCGGCGGGCGAGCAGCACTAAGCCGCGCCGTCCGCTCGCAGTACAGGCGGAGCCGCCCAATAGATTGCAGCGCCGCCACCCCCGGCGGCCGGGGCCACTGCCACCACGCGGCTCGTGGTGCTGGCGGACCGGCCGCCTGCTGTGCAGGGTGGGTGGTCAACGATCTGGAGGTGCAGTGGTTCGGGATCTGAAGTCGCAGCTGCTTTCCGGTCGGATGGCTGCTGAGGCGCTCTCCTTTGTCCACGAGGGCCGCACAGCGGCCGAGCCGCGGCCGGCCTCGACGGTGATCCTGTTGCGCGACAGCGCGGCGGGACCAGAGGTCTACCTGCTGCGGCGCCAGCAGAGCATGGCGTTCGCCGCGGGGATGACCGTGTTCCCCGGCGGACGCGTGGACCCCACCGACTCCTCGATCGCCGACTCCTGGTCAGGACCCCCGCCCGAGTGGTTCGGCGAACGCCTGGGCTGCGCCGCCGACACAGCCGCGGCGTACGTGGCGGCCGCAGTACGGGAGACCTTCGAGGAATCAGGTGTCCTGCTGGCCGGTCCCTCCAACGAGTCCATCGTCGGTGACACCACCGGCGACGACTGGGAGGCCGACCGGGTTGCGCTGGAGTCACGCGAACTCGGGTTCGCCGACTTCCTGCACGGCCGGGGCCTGGTACTGCGTGCCGACCTGCTCGGCGCGTGGGCGCACTGGATCACCCCCGAGTTCGAGCCCCGTCGCTACGACACCCGCTTCTTCGTCGCGGCCCTCCCCGCCGGACAGGTCACCCGCGACGTGACCAGCGAGTCCGACCAGGTCGCGTGGATGCTCCCGGCGGAGGCGGTCCGCGCGGTCGAGGCGGGCGAGATGCTGATGCTCCCGCCGACCTACCTGTGCTGCCTGGACCTCACGCCGTACGGCACCGTCGCCGACGCGCTGGCAGCCTCCGCCGACCGCGAGATCCGGCCGATCATGCCGACCATGCGGGTGGAGAACGGCCAGGCCTTCCTGGAGACCACATGACCGTCGAGCCAGTCACCGACTACGCGTCCCGCCTCCTCGCGCCCAACCCAGGCCCGATGACGCTGGACGGCACCAACACCTGGATCCTCCGGGCTCCCGGCGCAGGCTCCGCCGTCGTGGTCGACCCAGGACCGATGCTCGAGGAACACCTGCGCGCCGTGCTCGACGCAGTCGCGCAGTACTCGGTGACGTCGGTGCTGCTCACCCACGGCCACTTCGACCACTCCGAAGGCGCGGCGTGGTTCGCATCGCAGGCGAACTGCCCGGTGCGCTCAGTCGACCCCGCCTTCCGCATCCCCACGGACCACGCCCGCGGCCTTGCTGAGGGCGACGTGATCACCTCAGGCGACCTGCGCATCGAAGTGCTGCCGACTCCCGGCCACACGATGGACTCGGTCTGCTTCTGGCTCCCACAGGACGGCTCACTCCTCACCGGCGACACCGTCCTCGGCCGCGGTACGTCAGTCGTCGCCCACCCCGACGGAGCCCTAGGCCCCTACCTGGACTCCCTCGAAAGCCTCCGAGCCTTCGCCAACTCCCCAGCCGGCGTACAACGCCTCCTACCCGGCCACGGCCCGGTCATCAACGACCCAAACGCCGTCCTCACCTACTACCTCAACCACCGCCACGAACGCCTAAACCAGGTCCGCACCGCCCTAGCCGCCGGCCACACCACCGCCGAAGCAATCGTCCACCACGTCTACGCCGACGTGGACCCAATCCTGTGGCCCGCAGCCGAGCGCTCAGTCCAAGCCCAACTCGCCTACCTAAACCCCTAACCCCGCGCCCGGCCCCACCCGCGCCCGGCCCCACCCGCGCCCAGCTCCGGCTGCGCCCGGCTCCGGCTGCGCGGCTCCGGCCTCCTTCGGTGTGCTTCACCCCTCCTCCGGGGGTTCGCCCCCTGTTCTGCCAGGGGGCGAACCACGCCACGAGGAGCGAACCCCTCCGGCACTGGCGAACCCCTTCGCTGCTGGCGAACCCCTCGGGCAGGGCGCGAACCCCTCGGCCGGAGCGCGAACCCCTCGGGCAGGGCGCGAACCCNTCGGCCGGAGCGCGAACCCCTCGGGCAGGGCGCGAACCCGTCGGCCAGGGCGCGAACCCCGCAACCAGGGGGCGAACCCCGCAACCAGGGCGCGAACCCCGCAACCAGGGGCTGACCGCTCAGGGGTGGGCTGTTTGGGGGTAGTTGTCCACAGGTTTGGAGGATTGGGGTGGGGGGTGGTGGGGATCGCGGCAGGTTGTTGAGTATGAATCCCAAACTTCGGCGTCGTGCCTCGGAGTACGGCGACACTTTCAATCGGCAGGATGCGGTGGAGTGCGGTTACACGGTGAGTCAGATCCGTGAGCGGCTCCGCGATGGGCGATGGATCTCGGTCAGACGAGGCTTCTACGCCGAGTTGGTGGACCGGGCCGGCAGTCCGCCCTGGGAGCGCCAAGCGGCCGAGCATCGGCTTGCGGTCCACGCCGCCGCGCGGGCGCTCGCCGGGAGCCCTGTGGTGATCAGCCATCAGTCGGCTGCGGTTCTGCATGGCCTGCCGACGTGGGGGCTCGATCTCGACCGCGTTCATGTGACCCGCACGGACCGCGGCCACGGACGCATTCTCGCGAGAACGAGCCACCACGTGGGCGAGTTGCCGGCCCGCGCTGTGACCACGACCGAAGGTCTGCCGACCACCACGATCGCGAGGTCGGTCGTCGACGCATCGTGCTCAGCGGGATACGAAGTGGCTGTCGCGCTGTGCGACGGCGCCCTGCAAAGCGGTCGGGTGACGAAAGCCCAGCTCTCGGAAGAGCTGGGCCAGATGGTCGGCTGGCCGGGAACCTGTACTGCGCAGGCGGCGGTGGCCTTCGCCGACGGGCGTTCGGAGTCTGTCGGCGAGTCCCGGCTCCGGGTGCTGATGGACACCCACGGCCTGCCCGAACCCGAGCTGCAGGTTCAGTTCAGCGCCCGCGATTTCGTGGCCCGGGTGGATTTCTACTTCCGGCAGTTCGAGGTGATTGTCGAGTTCGACGGATTGATCAAGTACCGCGATGACGCCGTCGACGCCGTCGTACGGGAGAAACACCGTGAGGACCGGCTGCGCTCAGCCGGCGTACTGGTCGTCCGGGTCACCTGGGACGACCTCAACCACCCCGACCGCCTCATCCACCGAATCCGCCAGGCCTTCGCCCTCTCCGAAAGGCGGCTCAGCTCCTGATGGAGGGGTTAGCCCCTTGCTCTGACAGGGCGCTAACCCCTCCGGCGAGGGCTAACCCCGCCGATGGGGTTCAGCGCACCGTTGCGGAGCCCCGCGCCGGTGGGTTCAGCGCCGATTCGGGTCAGCGAGCTCGGCGGTTGACCGCTCAAATGGTCAGCGGGCGCGGCGTTGTAGGCGGTCTACGTCTAGGAGTACTACCGAGCGGGGTTCTAGGCGGACCCAGCCTCGGGAGGCGAAGTCGGCTAGGGCCTTGTTGACTGTTTCGCGGGAGGCGCCGACGAGCTGGGCGAGCTCCTCCTGGGTCAGGTCGTGGTGGACGTGGACGCCGTCGTCGGCGGTGCGGCCGAAGCGGCTGGCCAGGTCGAGGAGGGCCTTGGCTACGCGGCCCGGTACGTCGGAGAAGACCAGGTCGGCCACGACGTCGGAGACCTTGCGGAGCCGGGACGCGAGCTGCAGCAGCAGGCCGCGGGCCACCTCGGGGCGGCCGGCCAGCCAGCGGAGCAGCTCGTCGTGGGTCAGCGACATCAACGAGGCGTCGGTGACGGCCGTGACGGTCGCGGAGCGCGGGCCCGGGTCGAACAGCGACAGCTCGCCGAACATCTGGCCGGGGCCGAGGACGGCGATCAGGTTCTCCCGGCCGTCGGCGGAGGTGCGGCCGAGCTTGACCTTGCCCTCGACAACGACGAACAGCCGGTCACCGGAGTCGCCCTCGTGGAACAGCACCTGGCCGCGGCGCAGCCTGCTCTCGGTCATCGATGCGGCCAGCGCATCGGCTGCTTCGTCGTCGAGCTGGCTGAACAGCGGTGCTTGTCGGAGCACTGCGGCGTCCACGAATGGGCCTCCTTGGACCTGAACTGCGACCTTCGAGGGTGCTGCGAGCGCCCTCGGCGCCAGGCGGATCACACCCGGTCGCCCCAAAACCGTAGCCCCTCGGGTGTGCGCACCGCCACGTAGGCCTGCCGAGACTCGCCGGAGCGCCACCCACAGCTGCCCTTCAGCACGCCGTGGCCAAGCCGCTGTGACCCACCGACAGCCACACCGGCGTGTCGCCGGATGGTGGAGGATTGGCCGCGGGATCGAACGAGGGTACGCCGGTCCGCAGGGCACCGCCCGCGTGATCGGCCTCCTGGCCGAGATGCGCCGCCTCAACACCGCCATCGCGTTCTCCCAGGCCCGAGTGGACGCCGGCGACGAGTGGGCCCTCGAGTGGGTGCCGAAACGCCAGACTGGCGACTTCAACCAGGTCTCGGAGGCCCAGTTCCTCCTGACCCGCAACGCAGACTCGGCACTCCGTGACCTACTGGGCAACGGCAAGGAGCGCAGTACGACGCGCCGGATCTCCGACGCCGAGTACGCCGCGTACGGCGACTTGCGGGTCAGCCTGCCCGAGCCCGGCCGCGCCGAGATCTCACTCGCCTGCTGGACCGTCTACACGGACACCGCCCGCTACTTCGGGGACAACCCGCCGAACGAAGCGGAGACCGAACACCATCCCCTCAGGCGCCTGAACGGAGACTGTCGGAGCCCGGACGTAGGCTGGCCTCCATGCCGACCCAGCGTGTCGAGGCCCCCGCCTCTGTCGAATCCGCCGTCCTGGTGCCGTTGAAGCTGCCCCGGAAGGCGCCTGTCTTCACCGACGAGACCTCCACCCAGCTGGTCCGGCGGGCCCGCAAGATGCACAAGGTGCTGACCGACACCTACCCCGACGCGCACTGCGAGCTGGACTTCACCACCCCGCTGGAGCTGCTCGTCGCCACCATCCTGTCGGCCCAGACGACCGATGTGATGGTCAACAAGGTGACCCCGACGCTGTTCGCGAAGTACCCCGACGCCACGGCGTACGCGGAGGCCGATCGGGAGGAGATGGAGACGATCCTCAAGCCGACCGGCTTCTTCCGGGCCAAGACGAACAGCCTGATGAAACTCGGCCAGGCCCTGGTCGACGAGTACGACGGCGTCGTGCCGAACAAGCTGGCCGAGCTGGTCAAGCTCCCCGGCACCGGCCGCAAGACGGCGAACGTCGTGCTTGGCAATGCCTTCGGGGTCCCCGGCATCACCGTCGACACGCACTTCGGGCGGCTGGTCCGCCGGTTCGGCTGGACCGAGGAGGAGGACCCGGTCAAGGTCGAGCACCTGATCGGCGACCTGTTCCCGAAGAAGGACTGGACGATGCTGTCGCACCGGCTGATCTTCCACGGCCGCCGCCGCTGCCACGCCAAGAAGCCGGCCTGTGGCGCCTGCCCGATCGCGCAGTGGTGCCCTTCCTACGGCCTCGGCCCGACCGACCCCGAGCTGGCCGCGAAACTGGTGAAGACTCCAGCGTGAACCGACCACCCAGCATCCGTACTACGTGCCGCGGCCGCGCTCTCGTGGTCGTCGCGCTTGCTGTGCTGGGTTTACTGGCTGCCTGCGGCGATCAACAGCCGGGGAGTGTCGCGAAGGAGCCAGATGGGACTGTCGCCGGGGCTGATCAGTTGAAGCCGTGCCCGAGCGTTCAGTCGCGTCCGCCGGTGGCCAATGCCCTGCCGGACGTCAGCCTGCCGTGTCTGGGCAAAGGCCCCGACACCCGCCTGGCCGACCTGCGTGGGCCGCTGGTGATCAACGTCTGGGCCCAGTGGTGCGCCCCTTGCCGAGAGGAAGCGCCGTACCTGGCCGAGTTGCACCGCAAGGCCGGCAGCAAACTCGAGATGCTCGGGATCGACTACATCGACACCCGCCCGGATCTCGCCGTGAAGTTCGCGGTCGAGCAGCACTGGGACTATCCCCATCTGGTCGACCGGGAGAAGCAGACGCAGCAAGCGCTGAGGATCGGCGGCCCGCCTCTGACCGCCTTCGTCGACAAGAGCGGCGCGGTCGTCTACGTGCACCGCAAGCCGATCACGTCGCAGCAGGAGCTGGATCAGCTGGTGCAGGACAAACTGGGAGTGACCTGGTGAGGACCAGTACGACGTACGACGTGGAGCTGCCCGAGTTCCTGCAGGGGTTGAGGACCGCCTCCCAGGAGGTCGACCCCAAGGAGCTGTCCCGCTTCCTGCCACCCGAGGACGACCCAGGCGTACGCGGCTCCGCAGTACTAATCCTGCTTGCCGACGGCAACGATGCCCACAGCAACGGTCCGGACGTCTTGCTGACCGAGCGAGCCTGGACCCTGCGCAGCCACGCCGGCCAGATGTCCTTTCCCGGCGGCCGCGTCGACCCGGAGGACGGCACCGGCGTCGAAGGCCTCATCCGTACTGCGTTACGCGAAGCCGAGGAGGAGACGGGCGTCGACCCGAAGGGCGTCGAGGTGTTCGCCGTCTGGCCCTCACTCTGGGTGCCGGTCAGCAATTTCGCCGTCTCACCCGTGCTCGGCTGGTGGCGGGAGCCGTCGCCGGTCGCGGTGGTCGACCCCGCCGAGGTCGCCTCGGTGCATCGCGTCGCGCTCGCGGCGCTGGCCGACCCGGCCAACCGGATCAGCTGCCTGCACCCGTCGGGTTTCACCGGCCCGGCGTTCACCGTGGGTGACCTCTATATCTGGGGTTTCACCGCCGGTCTGCTCGACAAGTTACTGAAGCTTGGCGGCTGGGCGCGCGACTGGGACCCCGGCAACGTCGTACCGTTGCCCGACCGACTGGTCGAGGCGGCCTGGCGGAGTGAGGGGCGGCGGCCGGAGGACGTTCGGCGGCTGACGGCCATCGAGCACGACCTGGGGCGTCCGGAGGGTGTGGAGTGAGCGGTCTCGATATCGCGCTGCTGGTGGTGACCGCGCTGGTGGCGCTCTCGGGGTACATCGAGGGATTCGTGCTCGGTGCGTGCGCGACGCTCGGTCTGCTGGCGGGCGCCGCGGTCGGGGTGTACGGCGTACCGCGGGTGCTGGACAACTTCTCGCCCAGCGTCGAGGTGTCCTTCGCGGCCCTGGTCCTGGTCGTGCTGCTGGCCTCGATCGGCCGGACCATAGGAGCCCTGCTCGGCTCCAAGTTGCGAAACAAGATCTCCTGGAAACCGGTCAAAGCCGTCGATGCGCTCGGCGGCGCGGCGCTGGCGGCCGCCTCCGTGCTGGTCGTCTCGTGGGTGCTCGGCGTCGCCGTCAGCGGGGCCCGGATTCCCAGCGTGACGTCTGCCGTCCGCGGCTCGCAGGTGCTCGCCAAGGTCGACGAGGCGCTGCCGGGCGGTGCCGATCGCGCGTTGCAGGCGTTCAACGATGTAGTGAACACCGATCTGTTCCCGCGCTTCCTCGACCCGTTCGTGCCGGAGCGGATCCGCGAGACGCAGCCGCCGGACGGCGCGATCGCGCGCAACCCGACCGTGCGCGCGGCGTACACCCGGATCGCCAAGGTGACCGGCGTCGCGAACTGCTCGCGTGGCTTGGAGGGCAGCGGTTTCGTCTACGCCCCGCAGCGGGTGATGACCAACGCGCACGTGGTGGCCGGCGTCAGTTCGCCGAAGGTGGAGGTCAACGGGCACGCGTACGACGCCAAGGTGGTGCTGTTCGACCCCAGCGTGGACATCGCCGTCCTGCATGTCCCTGAGCTCAAAGAGAAGCCGCTGGTCTTCGACCCCGACGGCAAGGCCGACGCGGCCGCGGTCGTACTCGGCTACCCGGAGAACGGCCCGTTCGACTCCGAGCCGGCCCGGATCCGGTCCGAGGAACGCCTGCGCGGCCCGGACATCTACGGCGACAAAACCGTGACGCGCCGAGCCTTCTCCATCTGGGCCCAGGTCCGCCCCGGCAACTCCGGCGGCCCGCTGCTGTCCTCGAAGGGCACCGTGTACGGCGTCGTCTTCGCCGCCTCGGTCGAGGACAACCGCACCGGCTACGTCCTGACGGCCGATCAGGTCGCCGAAGACGCGGCGACCGGCGCCAAAGCGACCCAAGAGGTCTCCACCCGCAGTTGCACCTGATTCCTCTTCAACAGATCGGTACTCCCGCGGCGTTGGAAGGGTGTGACGATTACGAGCGGGGACACCGAGCGAGCCGCGTTCGACGAGGTGGTGGCGTCGAGCGAGCGACGGCTGCTGCGGCTGGCGCTCATGCTGTCCGGCGGGGTGCACAGTGCGGAGGATCTCGTCCAGACCGTGCTGGCCCGGGCGCATCGCCGCTGGGACCGGATCAGCGCGCTCGACAATCCGGACGCGTACCTGAGCAAGATGGTCGTCAATGAGTTCTTGAGCTGGCGCCGCCGACTCAAGAACCAAGAGCTGCCGCTGGCCGAGCTGCCCGACACCCCGGCCGATGACGACGTCAGCACCCGCCTCGCCCAACGCGACGCCGCGTGGCGCCTCCTCGCGGGCCTGCCGCGCCAGCAACGCGCAGTACTGGTGCTGCGGTTCTACGAGGATCTTCCGGACGACGAGATTGCCACCATCCTCGGCTGCTCGACCGGCACCGTGCGCTCCCACGCGTCCCGCGGCCTGGCGACCCTGCGAGCAAACCTCCCGACCTTCGACAAGGAGCACTGAGATGCCCAAGCTCACGGACGACGAGGTCGGCCAACTACTCCGCGAAACCTTTGCAGACAAGGAGAACCTGGTCGACCAATTGCCAGAAGCAACTACCTCGCCGGTACGCCGAAAGCTGCCGGTGCTGATCGCCGCCGCCTCGGTGCTCGCCGTCCTCGGTGGCGCGGTCTCGATCGTGGGGACCGACCACAAGCAGGAGGCCCGGCCGACCCAGACCCCGACCGTGCCGCTCGGTGATAGCTACGCCCCCGCCGCCAGCAAGCCGACGGCAGCTGTTACCACCACTCTCGAGCTGAACCTGACGGTGACCGGCTGGGGCCTGGTGCTCAAAGAGGCGCTGAAACTGGAGCGTCCCGCCGGCGGCTGGCCGGCCGTCAAGATCCTCGACAGGCCGTACCGGGGGGCCGGGGATCCGAGCGGTCCAGGGGTGGCGGGCATACCTTTCGATGCCAAGACCCGAACAAAGCTCGCCGGGTACGCGGATGCACAGGTCGAGTGGGTGAAGAGTCGGCCCACCGGCGCAAACATCTGTGATCAGCCCGCCGCTACGCCGTACATCACGCTCGGCCCGGTCGTCTTCGATAAGAAGGCCGAGAGTGCGACGGTCGGAGTGAGCGTATGGAGATCCTGCCAGGACGGGATGTGGGCGACCTACCGCCTCGCGGACGTCCCCAACCCGAAGGGCGGAGCCGACTGGAAGATCACCGGAACAGTCGGCCCCGTGGCCAGGTCATGAAGTCCAAGCTCGCGATGGCCTCCGTCCTGATCTTGCTCACTGGCACCCTCTTCGCCGCCGCGGTCTACGAACGGACCACCCGAGTGCCGTCCGACGAGGCACTCAGGGCGGCCGTGATCTCCGAGATCCTGAAGAAGACTCCGGAGCAGAAGCTAGGGCCGGACCTGCTCGTCCTGATGGCTCCGAAGGACTACCCCGCGCCGCCAGACATGGGGCAGTCGCCCCGCGGGCCGGACTTCTCCGCGCAGACCAAGGCCGAGATCGAGCGACTGGTGATCACCGACCAACCGATCCGCTGGGTCGGCGAGGATCACGCCTGCAAGAACCCTCGGCCCACCAACCGGTTCGTCGCCGTCGGCCAGATCGTGGACCGAGGCGATCACCGGGAGGTCATGACCTTCGACGCCCGGGGATGCCTCTATGCGAGCTGGGCGACCTACCGAGTCGTCCAGGGTGGCGGATCGTGGAAGGTGGATGGGCTGGTCAAGCCGATGTCCGGGATGGCGCCTGCGATTCGGCCAGCCACTTAAGCAATAGAGCGTTGAATAGGTCCGGTGTTTCCTCGTGGGGGAAGTGGCCGGAGGTGGTCAGTACTTCGCTTCGCAGCGGCCCGGTGAGCAGACCCCCTGGTGTTGTCGCGCTGACAGCTCCGTCCTGAGCGCCATGCACCTGCAGGACCGGTACTGCGACCGGCGTGTGCATGCGGGCGGAGTACCGGCGGCCGTCGGCGCGTAGGCGCGAGCGGACGAACCAGCGGTGGTACTCCAGAGCGCAGTGCGGTGCCGGCCAGACCTGAAGGGCTGCCCGGTAGCGGCGCGAGGCTTCGGCGTCCGGGAAGGTGCCGCCGGGTGCCGACCAGGCTCGGAGGAGTTGCTCGATGTGGATGCCGTCATGGGCGAGCAGGCGCCGCTCCGGCAGTACCGGTAGCTGGAACCAGCCCACCTGGGCCATAGACCGCAACTGCCCCGACCGCATCAGCTGCAGCGGGTGGGGAGCCGACACAGCCGCTAGAGCACGCACTTGCTTAGGCGCCAGTACTGCGGCCGACCAGGCAACGAACCCACCCCAGCCGTGCCCGACCAAAACCGCATCGGTCGCACCCAGCGACCTGATGACGCCCGAGACGTCCGCGGAGACCGTGAAGGGGTCGTAGCCACGCGGGGTCTTGTCGCTGGCTCCGTAGCCGCGCAGATCCATCGCGACAGCCCTGTACCCCGCTGCGGCGACTACCGGCAGCTGATGCCGCCAAGCCCACCAGAACTCAGGGAAACCGTGCAGGAACAGCACCAAGGGATCGTCCGCCGCGCCACACTCGGCCACGTGGAACCTCGCCCCGTTGGCCGCCACCAGCGAATGCGACCACGGCCCGTCGACGAGCAGATCCGAAACTCCGGCGGGACTCAGTCGCCCTTGCCGATCGCTTTGAGGGCCTCGACGGACTCCTTCGAGGTCTCGATCGCGCGCTGCGGGCCCTTCGCCTTGCCGATCATCTTCTTGCCGACCAGTACCAGCACGAGCGCGATCAGCAGGTAGAGCACTGCGACGATCAGGAACGCCAGCGCCGGATGCAGGCCGATCGCGTGCACGCCGTACGCCGCGGCGATGGACAGCAGGATGACCGCGAGCAGCGCCAGGAAGCCGGCGGCACCGAACATCCCCGCGCCGGTGCCGGCTGCGACCGCCGTCGACTTCAGCTCAGTCTTCGCCAGTTCGAGCTCACTGCGTACCAGGTTGGACAGATCCTTGCTGGCATTGGCGACGAGCTGCCCGACTGTGGGCTCATCCTCGGTCTGCCCCATCGACATGGCGCTCCTTCCAAGCGGGTGTCCGGAGTGTCCCGTGAGCGACGTAGCTTGACGCTATCGGCGCCCAGGCACGCACCTCGCGGCACTTGCCCAGCGCCCACGATGCTCCGCATCGAGGCCACTGCTCAAGCACCGCGATGCACGCACCTGGACACCGCTATCGTTCAAGCTACGTCGCCCACGGGACACTACCCAAAGACCCTAGCCTGTACCCCCGCCTCAATCCTCGGCGTACGCGCGGTTGCGGCGGAACAGCAGGACGGCGGCAATCAGCGCGGAGAGCAACGAGGCGACCAGGACCGCCGCCTTGGCCCGTTCGATCTGGGCGAGGTCGTCGGCGAAGGCGAGCTGGGCGATCAGCAGGGCGACGGTGAAGCCGATTCCGGACAGCACCGAGACCGCGCCGACGTCGCGCCAGGCGAGGTCGGAGTTCAGCTCGGCCCGGGTGAAGCGCGCGGTCAGCCAGGACCCGCCCAGGATGCCGATGATCTTGCCGCCCATCAGCCCGGCGACCACGCCGATCGCGACCGGATCGGTCAGCATCTCGCGCAGCGCGTCGCCGCCGAGCGTGACGCCCGCCGCGAACATCGCGAACAGCGGTACGGCGACACCCGCCGACCATGGGCGCAGGCGATGCTCCAGCCGCTCGGCCGGGGATCGCTTCTCGTCGGCGTCCGGCCGCACTCGCGTGACTAGGCCGAGCGCGACGCCGGCGATCGTGGCATGGATGCCCGACTCGTGCATGAACCACCAGGCCGCCAAGACGATCGGCACGTACAGCAGCGCAGTACGGACTCGGCGGCGTTGCAGGAAGTAGAAGGCGGTGATCAGGGCGAGGGAAGCCACCAGCGCCAGCAGGTTGATCCCGTGCGAGAAGAAGGCGGCGATCACCAGGATCGCGCCGAAGTCGTCGATCACCGCCAAGGTGAGCAGGAAGGCTCTGAGGGCGCTGGGCAACGACCGGCCGACGATCGCCAGTACCGCCAGGGCGAACGCGATATCCGTTGCCGTCGGCACCGCCCAGCCGTGAGGCTTGCCATCGGCAACGGTCAGGTTGATCGCGGCATAGATCAGCGCCGGCACCGCCATCCCGCAGAACGCCGCGACCACCGGTACGACGGCCTCGCTGATCCGCGACAACGTGCCGACCACCAGTTCACGCTTCAGCTCGACGCCGGCCAGGTAGAAGAACAACGTCAGCGCACCGTCGCTGGTCCACTGCTCGACGGTCAACGGACCGAGCTGGGCGTCACGCAGGTGGTGATAGCCGTCCTGCCAGGGCGAGTTCGCCCAGACCAGCGCGATCACCGCGACCCCGACGAGGATCAGGCCACCGGTCGTCTCGGCGCGCAGGGTGTCGGCCAGGAAGGCGCGCTCGGATCCCAGAATCCGTGGAAAGGCTCGTCGTTTCTGCAGCAGCCGCACCGGCGGCTCCCTTCGCTCGGGCGTGGTCGGACCAATCGCCGACCAGACTTCCCGGCACACCAAGCGCGGGGGTTGCCCGGCTTTTCCACCCGATCCTACCGGGTCCAGGCGCCCGCGTCCGGTCCTTCGGTGACGAACGGTGCGGAACTCATACCGGCAAAGTTACCGGCCTCCGACGGAGATGATTGCTAGCCGTCAGAGGTGCCAAACAGTACTGTCGGCAGTAGTGGTCTAGTTCGAACATTCAGGAGCACAACGCGGCTCGCGACCCCCGGCAACCGGTTTGCCGGGCACATTTCCAGGGATACTGACGTCATGGCCCGCCCAAGGAACAACCCCGGTGACCTCGCGGAACTCCCCACGGAGCTGCGCACCGATCGGCCGAAGGGTGACCAGATCCGCGAGATTCTGGAGACCCTCACCCGCAGCCTCACGGCAGGCACCGTGCTGCCGTCCGAGCGCGTCCTGGCCGAGCGCTTCGGCGTGGCCCGGATGACCGTCCGGCAGGAGGTGGACCGGGTCGTCGCCGAAGGCCTCGCGGCCCGCCGGCCAGGCGGCGGCACGTTCGTCGCCGAGCCACGCCCGGCCCGGATGCTCACGTCGTCCTTCAGCCAGGACATGCGCGCCCGCGGCATCACGCCCGGCGCCAAGGTGCTGGAGCATTGCGTCGGCACCGCGGACGAGGCACTGGCCGCCGAGCTGGAAGAGCCGGTCGGTACGCCGGTGCTGCACCTGGTCCGGCTCCGAACCGCCGACGGCGAGCCGATGGCGATCGAGCGGACCGCTTTGTCGCTGCGGCGCTACCCGGGCCTGGAGGAGCTGGACCTCGAAGAAGTCTCGCTCTACGACTCACTCTCGACGCGGTGGGGCGTGACGCTGGGCATGGTGTCCGCCTCGATCGTGGCGGCACCGCCGGACGCGGCCGACTGCGAACTGCTCGGCATCGAATCCAGCGTGCCCTGCCTGATCATCACCTCGGCGCCGCGGACGGCGTCCGGCGAGGTGATCGAGTTCGGCCGCTCGATCTACCGCTCCGACCGCTACGACATCACCGTCGCCTACCGCGCAACCTGACCACCTCAAGCGCCGTACGACGGCGCCCGCGCTCAGGCTCTGCAGTACGGCGGTGTGCCCGGCCTCAGGCGTTCAGGCTGCGGAGTACGTCGGGCGTGTGACCGCGCTCGGCGAGCAAGGTGACGACCTCGACGACCAGCGCCTGTGCGAGCAGCGCGCCGACGACGGTAGAGGTCGAGCCGGTCCGCTCCGGACTGCCGTCGACCTCGATCAACGCGTCGCCGGGAACGCCGCAGTTGTCGATCACCACGTCCGCGACCTCGAACAGCCGCTGCCCACCGGGCGCCCGCGACTCGACCGCCTCACTGTGCGCCAGCGAAGTCAACGCAATCACCGTCGCCCCCGCAGCCTTCGCCCCCACCGCGAACTCCACCGGTACTGCGTTGCGCCCCGAGTTCGACACGACCAGGACGACATCCCCCGCCGCGACCTCGTTGACCTGCAGCAGCACGTCGGCCAACCCGCCGAGCCGCTCTAGCAATGAGCTCTTCAGCAACCCCTCGTGCAACATCAACCCGGGCTCCAGCACCGCCCGCACACTCGCCAGCCCACCGGCCCGCCCGTACAACTCCTCAGCAATCACATGACTGTGCCCGGTCCCGAACACCCAGAACGTCTTCCCGCCGCCCAAGGTATCGGCCACTACTCCGGCGGCCTCCCGAACAGCCGGCAACTGTGTCTCCACAGCCCGCGCGGTCAGTTCCATCGCCTTGCCCAGAAACTCCTCAGCTCCACCCATACTCAGAACCTATCGGTGCCTCCAGGCCTCGGGAGAAACCCAAGTAGACCAATCTCAGAGCTGAGCGGCCAGAACCCCGAGGGCGAAGGCGGCGCCGGCCAGCCCGAGCATGATGGTCGCGAGAGTTATGAGCTGGCGCTGGAGAGCCGGGCGTTCGGCGGCGGTGGCGAAGATCCGGCGCGGCCAGTGGCGCCAGGAGACGTACCAGAAGATGGCGGTGGCGGCGAGCAGGAGAGCGGCCTTGAGGGCGTGCAGCCACCAGTGCTGGTGGTCCAGGAGGATGAGGATGATGCCGCTGACAGCGATCACCGCGATCAGCGCCAGCACCTTGTAACGGTTGCCTGAGGCAATGATTGCGGTGAGCGTCTCGCGGTCGTCCTCGCGCGGCCCGAAGTACTTCTTGAGCTTCGGCTGCACGACGAAGAGCGAATAGGCCATCCCGCCCACCCACGCGGCAGCCAGGCCGGCATGGACGATGGCGATCAGAGCGGTCACCGGCCGATCATGCCACGCGATGCGCGCCTGTCGGCGGTCTTGGAGTTGGCCAGGGGTTCAGCGGCGGTTGCGGGGTGGCCGGGGGTTAAGCGGCGGTTGCGGGGTGGCCGGGGGTTCAGCGGCGGTTGCGGGGGTGGTTCTTGCCCATCCGTTCGTTGCCGCGCTTGTAGTTGCCGGTCCAGCGGGCCATCACTTCCTGCGGGTCGTCGTCGACCTCAGCGAGGAACTCCGCGGCCCGGGCGCCGCGCAAGACGGTGGCCGGCTTGCCATGGTGAGTGATGCGAACCGTCCCGTCGGGACTGCTCACATAATCGAATCCATTGGCTGCCGGCACCGGGCCATTCCAGCAGGAGCGGGTCGACGCGGCAACTGAGTACAGGCGAATGCCAGAGCTAGGGCTGTGCGGTATCGAGGCCGGCGCTGCCGATCGGTCATTCCTGGGCCTTCGACTGGCGACCACTCTCGCGGTTTGTCGGATGGTGCTTTGTCGGAAGGCGGTTTGTCGGGTGCCAGAGCGACAGAACGGATCATCCGCAGGGCTGGACCCGCCCTTGCCGCCGGGCTCAGAAGGGTGGTGGTTCGTCGGGCTCAGGGGGTGGTGTCGGCTTGTGGATGAGCCCGGGGGCGGCGGGTGGTGTGGTGTAGCGGTGGCCGGTTGGTGTGGTGACTGTGGTGGAGCCGTCTGGGTTGTTGGTGGCGGCCCAGCCCCAGGCGGGGGTGTCCTTGATGACGTGGTGCAGTTCGCAGTAGTTGCGGAGGTCTGCCAGTCTCGTGACTCCGGTCTGGGCGAAGGGGACGCCGTGGTCGCGGTCGCATTCACGCGCAGCCCGGTTGCAGTTCACCCAATCGCAGACGGGGTGGGCTGCGAGCAAGGTCTCCGATACGAGCATCCCGGGGTCATGCCGCGTGGTCGAGGCCTCGAGCACGGTCCCGTTGACCGGGTCGGTCAGGATGCGCCGCCAGGTGCCGTCGGCGGCGATGCGTCGAGCCATCTCGGCAGGAATC
>NZ_AQUZ01000041.1 GCF_000372465.1 Kribbella catacumbae DSM 19601 | reverse complement strand
CTTGGTAGGCCATTACCCCACCAACAAGCTGATAGGCCGCGAGCCCATCCCCAACCGCCAGAACTTTCAACCCCAAGCCATGAGACAAGGAGTGATATCCGGTATTAGACCCCGTTTCCGAGGCTTATCCCGAAGTTGAGGGTAGGTTGCTCACGTGTTACTCACCCGTTCGCCGCTCGTGTACCCCCGAAGGGGCCTTACCGCTCGACTTGCATGTGTTAAGCACGCCGCCAGCGTTCGTCCTGAGCCAGGATCAAACTCTCCGTTGAAATCCATATGTCAACCACAACAAAAGCTGTGGATAACAGACTAACGAAAAACGATCCATTGCAATCAGAAACAAATCAAACTGACTTGAATCCAGAAAAATTACAAAGGAATCCAACACGAATCAACGATGAAACAGACCTACCAACCTCGAAGAGGCCAGCAGACCCACTTACACCGAGACCCGTGATGGGGGTTAATGCTAAATTTCGGCATTGACTTTCGGCACGCTGTTGAGTTCTCAAGAATCGGGCGCACACCGCGTCCGTAACCTCTCGGCCAGGACTCCGGGGCAACCTGCGTTACCTTACCGGATCCGATCAACCGAGTCAAGCCCGATTTTTTTTCCGATCCGCGCCCCGCGCCTGAGCTACCGACCCGAGTTAGACGACACGGTGCGGCTCAGCTAGCTTTGGGGGTTCGGAGCGGCCGGCCGCTTTCGCGTCCCGCGCCTCGCTCCAACAAGAAGAACATTACGTGGCTTCCAGGTAGCCGGTCAAATCGGTTACCGGAGGGCTGAATCACAGGTCTGTCATTTGCCCCCGGCACCGACTTCGTGGGATGGGTCAGCCGGCGGCCGGCGTGACCAGAACCCCTGCAAACGAACGCTTCCCACGCCGCAGTACCAGCGCACGTCCGGGCAGCAGGTCCTCGCTGCTCGGCACGTACTCGGCGTCGCTCACCTTCTCGTTGTTCAGGTAGGCGCCACCTTCGGCGATCGTGCGTCGCGCGGCCGACTTGCTGGGCGCCAGCTCCGAGAGCACCAGCAGGTCAGTGATGCTGGGCATCTGCTCGTCCGGCTTGAGCTCGTAGTGCGGCGCTTCCCGCAGGGCGGCGACCAGAGTCGTCCCCTGCAAGGCCTTCAGCTCCGACTGCCCGAACAGGGCCTTCGCAGCCAGCTTCACCTGCTCGGTCTCCTCAGAGCCGTGCACCAGTGTCGTGACGTCCTCAGCCAGCACCCGCTGCGCCTCACGAGCGTGTGGACGCTCAGCAGTCGCTTCCTCGAGTGCGGCGATCTCCTCAGCAGTCCGGAACGTGTAGAACCGCACCAGCTGCATCACATCGCGGTCGTCGGTGTTGAACCAGAACTGGTAGAACGCGTACGGCGAAGTCAGCTCCCGGTCCAGCCACACGGTCCCCGACTCGGTCTTGCCGAACTTGGTCCCGTCCGCCTTGGTCACCAGCGGTGTCGCCAGCGCATGCGCCTTCCCCGCCTCCGTACGCCGGATCAGCTCGACCCCAGCAGTCAGGTTCCCCCACTGGTCGCTGCCACCGGTCTGCAAGGTGCACCCGTGGCGCCGGTAGAGCTCCAGGTAGTCCAGCGACTGCAGCAGCACGTAGCTGAACTCCGTGTAGCTGATCCCCTGCTCCAGCCGCGCCTTCACCACCTCACGGCCGAGCATCCGGTTCACCGGGAAATGCTTGCCGATGTCCCGGAGGAAGTCGAGCGTGTTGAGGTCCTTGGTCCAGTCGTAGTTGTTGACCATCCGCGCCGGGTTCGGCAGCGACTGGTCGAAGTCGACGAACCGCTCCACCTGGCTACGGACCTTCTCCACCCACTGCTGGACGACGTCCTTGGGGTTCAGCACCCGCTCGGACGACTCCTTGGGATCGCCGATCAGCCCGGTGGCGCCGCCGACCAGCCCGATCGGGTTGTGGCCGGCCAGCTGGAGCCGCCGCAGCGTCAGCAGTTGCAGCAGGTTGCCCATGTGCAGACTCGGCGCGGTCGGGTCGAACCCGACGTACGAGGTGATCGGTCCGGCTGCCATCGACGCACGGAGGGCGTCCGGATCGGTGGAGTGCGCGATCAGGCCACGGCTCTCCAGGTCGTCGAGCACCTGGGTGCGGCTTGCGGTCCCGCTGTCGGTCACTTGGTCTCTCCTCGAGTCACGTCAGATCAAGACCCAGTGTCCTGTACCAGCTCCAGCCGGCAGGCGCCGGGTCAGCCCGCCTCGGGCCGCGACAGTACTGCGCGCAGTTGCGCGACCAGAGCATGTCCGTCGGGCCCATGAACGGTTGCGGCCGTCGGGCGATGAGGGTCGTGAGCACCCGGGTCGGGGTTCGGTACTGGCAGACCATGGGACAGCACCTGCTCGGCAGGAGTCAGCTGGCGGATTCCGATAGCCCGCACGTGATCCGGATGCGTCTGGGCGAAGTCGCCGTACAGCTGCGGGTCGTGCTGGCCGTCGTCGCCCACGAGCACCCACTTGACGTGGGGGAACTCCGTCGCCAGCCGGTGCAGGGCAGTGCGCTTGTGTTCGCGCCCACTGCGGAACCAGCCAGTGTTGGTCGGTCCCCAGTCCGTCAGCAGCATCGGCCCAGCCGGATAGCCGTGCCGCTGCAGGAACCGGGTCAGCGTCGGCGCGGTGTTCCACGCGCCCGTCGACAGGTAGAGGATCGGGGCACCCGGGTGGTCGGCCAATAGTTCGGCGTACATCTCAGCCATGCCCGGCACCACTCTGCGCGCCTGCTCCTCGCGGACGAACGTGTTCCACGCGGCGATCAGTGGTCGCGGCAGCATCGTCAGCATCACCGTGTCGTCGATGTCGCTGACCAGGCCGAAGGTGGCGTCCGGGTCGGGCACGTACACCTGCCCGCGAGCCTGCCGCTCGCCATGCACGCCCAGGCTGATCTCGTGCCAACCAGGCGGCAACGCAACCGGCACTGTGAGGTCCACGAAGCCGCCGCGATCAGTAGTCGCCTCGAAGCTCTGGCCGGCCACAGTGACTGCCACCTGTACGCCGGTCGCGGGCGCGGTGACGAAGACTCGCCACCCGCGGACCACCTGGTCCTCGTCGTACCGGGGCTGATTGCGCGGGTCCCGGCTGAGCACGACGCGAGCCAGCACCCGGGTGAACTCCTGGGTGCCGTAGCCGACGTGCGGGATGATCCGTTCCCGCCAGCCGCGGCGGCGCAGGAGAACCCCGACACCGACGTTGAACCAGTCCTCTAGACGGGAGGAGTAGTGCGGACGGGCCATGTCCGAAACCTACCCGCCGAGAGGGCCCGTATGCGCACCGGGAGGACTGTCCCCGGCGACCTTTACAGTCTCGATATGACTAGGACCCCCGCTGCCATCGGAATGTGTTTTCCACGGACCTACCCAGCTGCCCTGGTAACGGACGTCGCCCGCCGTCTCGAGGCCGGCGGCGCCGACGAGTTGTGGCTGATCGAAGACTGCTTCTACACCGCCGGCCCGTCGCTGGCCGCGGCCGCGCTGACCGCCACCGAGCGGCTCACCTGCGGGATCGGCATCGTGCCCGCAGTGGCACGCACGGCGGCCATGACCGCGATGGAGTTCGCCACTCTCGACGCGCTGGGCCCAGGCCGGTTCCTGCCGGGTATCGGGCACGGTGTCCAGGAATGGATGGGCCAGATGGGCGTGCGGCCGAAGTCGCCGCTCACTGCGCTGGAAGAGGTGACTACCGCCGTCACCCGGCTGCTGGCCGGCGAGAAGGTGACGATGAGGGGCGACTACGTCGTACTGGACGAGGTGCAGCTGGATGCGCCGCCGGTGGAGCCGCCGCCGATCCTGCTTGGTGTGCGCGGGCCGAAGTCGCTGGCGCTGGCCGGACGGGTCGGGGGTGGCGTCGTACTGGCAGAGCCGGCCAGCCCGTCGTACGTGCGGATGGCGATTGAGCAGGCGGGTGCGCCGGACGGATTCGTCGTCGCCGTCTTCAGTGCGATGTGTGTGCGGAGCGACCGCAAGACGGCGTACGAGTGGACTGCGCCGTGGCTGGCCGGGTTGATCGAGCAGAAGAACCCGTCACTGCCGGCGCTGCCGTTCTACGACGACCTGGTCAAGCTGCACGTCGAGAAGGGTGAGGCCGGGCTCGTCTCGATGCCGCAGGACTGGTGGCAGGAGATCGGGCCGATCGGCACGCTCGATGACGCCGCTGCCCACATCGAGGCGCTTGAGGTAGCGGGCGTGCAGCACATCGGGCTCTTCCCGGACCCGGAGGTCGAGCACGGCCTCCCGCAACTCGACTACGTCCTGAAGCTGGCCAACCGCTAACCCACCAGCCAGCCCGCGCCAGCCCGTACGCCGTTGCGCGGGCTATCGCGGCCGTACGGGTTAGCGCCGCTTCTTGGGGAAGTGTGGACGGTACGGCGAAACCGTCGGATCGCCCGGAACCCAGAACCGCCAATCCCACTCAGCCGCCTCCCGCAGGCCGACCCGCGGACCCGTCGCGGGTTCGCCGTCGAAGCCGTCCCCGGGCAACAGCTGGACAGCGGAGCCACGATCCAGCAGATCGGCGCCGTTCTCCGCCCGGCCGATCCCCAACGCAACACACAGCCGCGCCGGCCCTCGGGCGAGATCCCGATCGGGCAGCACCTTGACTCGGGCACCAGCGGAAGCAGGTGGTGTCAGAAGCCCCCGGCGTTCGCGCGCCAGCTCGACGCCTTCGATCACCTCGCCGGCGCGAAGCAAGATGGCCGACGGCTGGCCGGCCGGTCCCGCGCTGACGTTCATGCAGAAGTGCATGCCGTAGGTGAAGTAGACATAGAGATGACCAGCCGGCCCGAACATCACCGCATTCCGCGGCGTCTGTCCCCGATAGGCATGCGAGCCAGGATCGTTAGGCCCGTCGTATGCCTCGACTTCCGTGAGACGCACGGCGATCACCCCTTCCGGAGTAGTCCGGCGCAGCACCATGCCGAGCAGCTTGGGCGCCACTTCCAGAACCGGGCCAGCCAGCAAAGTACGGCGTACAGGCATGGGCCGAACTCTAGGTCAGGACCCTGCACACCGAACGCCGCTGGGGGCCGGACCGCCACCACTCACAAACCTCAGCTGATCACACCCAGCCAAGCGTGCGCTGGTCCGCTCCCGGGCGGAAGCGGCAGGTTTGTGAGTGCTGGCGGTCCGGGCGATCAGCTGTGGTACTAGGCGAGGCGCTCCGCGTGGGCGGTCGCGCGACCGCGCAGCTCGGCGAGTTGCTCGGCGACTCGGTCGCCTGCTGTTCCGCCGCGGCCGTTGCGGGAGGCGACTGAGCCTTCGACGCTCAGGACCGAGCGGACCTCGGGCGTCAGGGAAGGCGAGATCGCGGCGAGGTCCTTGTCGGAGAGGTCCCACAGTTCGATGCCGCGCTTCTCGCACTCCTGCACACATGCGCCGGCCACCTCGTGCGCCACCCGGAACGGCACCTTCTGCCGCACCAGCCATTCGGCGATGTCGGTCGCCAGCGAGAACCCCTGCGGCGCCAGCTCCTCCAGCCGCTCGGTGTTGAAGCGCAGCGTCCGGATCATCCCGGTGAACGCCGGCAGCAGCACCTCGAGGGTGTCCACGGAGTCGAAGACCGGCTCCTTGTCCTCCTGCAGGTCCCGGTTGTACGCGAGCGGCTGAGCCTTCAGTGTCGCGAGCAGCCCGGTCAGGTTGCCGATCAGCCGGCCGGCCTTGCCGCGGGCGAGTTCGGCGATGTCCGGGTTCTTCTTCTGCGGCATGATGCTCGACCCGGTCGAGTACGCGTCGTCCAGCTGGACGAACCCGAACTCCTTCGTCGCCCAGATGATCACCTCTTCGGCCTGCCGGGACAGGTCGACGCCGATCTGCGCGGTGATGAAGGCGAACTCCGCCACGAAGTCCCGCGAAGCAGTCCCGTCGATCGAGTTCGCCGACGAGTTCGTGAAGCCCAGCTCGACAGCCACGAACTGCGGATCCAGCCCGAGCGACGACCCGGCCAAGGCCCCGGACCCGTACGGCGAATCGGCCGCGACCCGCGCATCCCATTCGGCCAGCCGGTCGAGATCGCGGATCAACGGCCAGGCATGCGCCATCAGATGATGCGACAACAGCACCGGCTGGGCGTGCTGCAAGTGCGTCCGGCCCGGCATCGCGACACCGAGGTGCTTCTCGGCCTGCTCGGCGATGGTGTTCACCTGATCGAGCACCAGCCCGCTGATGATCCGGCCGTGGTCGCGCAGGAAACTCTTGAACAGCGTGGCGACCTGGTCGTTCCGCGACCGCCCGGCCCGCAGGCGCCCACCCAGCTCGGCACCGAGCCGCGCCAGCAGCCCGTGCTCGAGCGCGGTGTGCACATCCTCGTCGTCCTCAGCCGGGAGGAAAGCACCGGACAGGACGTCCGCCAGCAACTCGTCGAGCCCGGCGAGCATGTTGGTGAGGTCCTCGTCGGTCAGCAGCCCCGCACGGTGCAGCACCTTCGCGTGCGCCTTCGACCCAGCGATGTCATACGGCGCCAGTCGCCAGTCGAAGTGGGTCGACTTGCTCAACGCGGCGAGCGCGTCGGCCGGCCCGCCCGCGAACCGGCTGCCCCACAGGACCGAACTCTCACCCGAACTCACCACAACACCCCTTCATAAATACCACTGCAATCAGCACTATTTGGTTTCGCTCCGGTCGGCGAGGCTGAGGAACCTGGCCGCCAGGGCCTCTCCCCCGGACGGATCCCGCGACACGACCATGACGGTGTCGTCGCCGGCGATGGTGCCGAGTACGTCGTCCAGTCCCACGTGGTCGATCGCCGACGCGAAGTACTGGGCCGCACCCGGCGGAGTTCGCAGGATCACCAGGTTGGCGCTGCCCTCCGCCGACACGAGCAACTCAGAGGCGACCCGGCCCAGCCGCGCCTCGAAGGCCGCAGCCTCACCAGCACGCGGCGTACGGTCACCGCCTTCACCCGGTACTGCGTACACGAGCTGGCCGGCCGAGTCGCGGACCTTGACCGCACCGATCTCGACCAGGTCGCGGGACAAGGTGGCCTGCCCGACCACGAGCCCGGCGTCGGCAAGCAAGTCGGCCAGCTCCGTCTGGGACCGGACCGGCTGGCGACCGAGCAGGTCGACGATGCGCTGCTGGCGCGCGGTCTTGGTCGTCGGTACGGCGATCGTCATCAGCTGTAGTTCCTTGCCAGCAGCCACGACAGCAGCGCCTTCTGCGCGTGCAGCCTGTTCTCTGCCTCGTCCCAAACGACGGACTGCGGACCGTCGATCACAGCGGCCTCGATCTCCTTGCCCCGGTACGCCGGCAAGCAGTGCAGCACGATCGCGTCGTCGTTTGCCTTGGACACTAGTTGCTCGGTCACCGCGAATGGCACGAAGGGTGCCTCACGCAACGCCGCCTCGGCCTCCTGGCCCATCGACACCCAGGTGTCGGTGGCGATCACGTCGGCACCCGCGACGGCCTCCAGCGGATCGGAGCTCCAGGCCACCGAACCACCGGTCGCCGAAGCGATCTCGGCGGCCTTCGCGAGAATCGCGGCGTCCGGCTGGAACTCCGCCGGCGAGCCGACCACCACATGCATCCCGGCGGTCGCGCCGCCGAGCAGGTACGAGTGGGCCATGTTGTTCGCGCCGTCGCCCAGGTAGACGAGCTTGAGGCCGGCCGTCCTGCCCTTGTGCTGCCGGACGGTGAGCAGGTCGGCGAGGATCTGGCACGGGTGGAACTCGTCCGTCAGCGCGTTGATCACCGGCACCCGCGAGGCCGCGGCCATCTCGTCGATCCGGGTCTGCCCGGCGGTCCGCCAGACGATCGCGGCGACCTGCCGGTCGAGCACCCGGGCGGTGTCGGCGATCGGCTCGCCACGCCCCAGCTGCGAGGTCTGCGCGTCGATGATCAGCGGTACGCCGCCGAGCTCGGCGATCCCGACCGCGAACGAGATCCGGGTCCGGGTCGAGGACTTGTCGAAGATCACCGCGACGGAGTGCGGCCCGCTCAGCGGCTGGTGCCCGAACCGGTCGGTGGTCAGCTGCTGGGCCAGCGTCAGCACCTCGTCCTGTTCGACCGGGCTGAGGTCGTCGTCCCGCAGGAAGTGCCTGGTCATCCGACCTCCACCTGGTCCAGCAGCGCGGGCAGCGCGGCAACGAAGCTGTCGGCGTCAGCCTTGCTCAGGATGTACGGCGGCGCCAAGCGCAACGCGTCGGGAATCGGATTGTTCACCACAAACCCGGCTTCGAGAGCCAGGGCAGCGACCTGGTCCGACACCGGCTTGGTCAGCTGGATCGCGAGCAGCAGACCGCGGCCCCGGACGCCTGCGATCAGCGGGTGGTCGAGTGCCTCGACGGCCGACGCGAGATGGTTGCCGATGGCATTGACATTGGCCAGCAGGCCGTCGCGCTCGATCACTGTCAGTACTGCGAGACCTGCGATCGCCGCGACCGGATTGCCGCCGAAGGTGGTGCCGTGGTTGCCGGGCTGGAGCAAGTCGGCCGCCGGGCCGAAGCCCAGGCAGGCGCCGATCGGGATGCCCGCGCCGAGCCCCTTCGCCACGGTGACGAGGTCGGGCGTGATCCCCTCGGCCTGGAAGGCGAACCAGTCGCCGGTCCGCCCGACGCCGGTCTGGATCTCGTCGATCCACAGCAGCGCGCCGTGTTCCGACGTGATCTGCCGGGCGGCCTGGAGATAGCCGGCCGGCGGTACGACGACGCCGTTCTCGCCCTGGATCGGTTCGAGCACTACGGCTGCCGTTTCGTCGTCGACCGCAGCGGCCAGCGCGGCCGCGTCGCCGTACGGGACGAAGGTGACGTCGCCGGGCAACGGCGCGAACTGCTCCCGGTACGCCGGCTTCCAGGTGATCGCGAGGGCGCCCATCGAGCGGCCGTGGAAGGCGCCGACGGCCGAGACGATCTTGGTCCGGCCGGTCTTGCGGGTGATCTTGAAGGCGGCCTCGTTCGCCTCGGTGCCGGAGTTGGTGAAGAACACCTTGCCGGGAGCATCGAAGAGCGAGAGCAGCTTCTCGGCCAGGGCGATCTGCGGCGCGGAGGCGAAGAAGTTGGAGACGTGGCCGAGCGTGGCGAGCTGGCTGGTGACGGCCGAGACCACGAACGGGTGCGCGTGGCCGAGACAGTTCACCGCGAGCCCGCCCAGCAGGTCGAGGTACTTCTTGCCATCGGCGTCCCACACGTAGGCGCCCTCGCCGCGGACCAGGACCCGCTTGGGTGCACCGAAGGTGTTCATCAGAGACTGCGAGTAGCGCTCGACGAGCGCGCTCTGCGTGCCATCGACGGTCAGCAGTTCTGTCATGACGGGATCACCTGGGTTCCACTTCCGGCGTCGGTGAAGATCTCCAGCAACAGCGAGTGCGGCACCCGGCCGTCGATGACGGTCGCACGAGAGACGCCGGACTGTACGGCGCGCAGGCAGGCCTCCATCTTCGGCACCATCCCGGACGCGAGCGAGGGCAGCAGTTCGGCCAGCCCGGAGGCGTCGATCTGGGTGATGATCTCGTCGCTGTCCGGCCAGTTCCGGTAGAGCCCGGCGACGTCGGTCAGGATGACGAGCTTCGACGCGCCCAGCGCGACCGCCAAGGCGGAGGCGGCGGTGTCGGCGTTCACGTTGTGCGCCAGGCCGTCCTCGTCGGGCGCGATCGTGGAGACGACCGGGATCCGGCCGGCGTCGATCAGGTCGATCACGGCCTCGGGCCGGACGTCGACGACGTCGCCGACCAGGCCGATGTCGACCGACTCACCGTCGATCATCGCGCCCCGCCGCTCGGCCGTGAACAGGCCGGCGTCCTCACCGGACATGCCGACGGCGAACGGGCCGTGCGCGTTCAGCAGCCCGACGAGTTCGCGGCCGACCTTGCCCACTAGGACCATGCCGACCACGTCCATCGCCTCGGGCGTCGTCACCCGCAGGCCGCCCCGGAACTCGCTGTCGATGCCGAGCCGCTGCAGCATGTCGCTGATCTGCGGACCGCCCCCGTGGACGACGACCACCCGGACCCCGCAGTGCCGCAGGAACACGATGTCCGAGGCGAAGGCCTGCTTCAGCTCGTCGTCGACCATCGCGTTGCCGCCGTACTTGACCACCAGCGTCTTGCCGTGGAACTCCTTCAGCCAGGGCAGCGCCTCGGTCAGCACGGCGGCCTTCTCGACCGCGCTCGCCTGGCTGGTCGCGGTCGCCCGCGTCGTCATCGTCATGAGGAGTACGCCGAGTTCTCTTCGACGTACGCGTGTGACAGGTCGGTGGTCAGTACGGTCGCGCTCGCCGACCCGGCGTGCAGGTCGATCACGACGTCGATCTCGGGTCCGCTCAGATCGGCCTCGGAGCGATCGACACCCTTGCCTCCGGCAACGCAGATCGCGGCGCCGTTGAGGGTGATGTCGAGCAGCGCCGGATCGAAGGCCGTCGGGGCGTTGCCGACGGCCATCGCGATCCGGCCCCAGTTCGGGTCGGAGGCGAAGAAGGCCGTCTTGCAGAGGTTGTCCTCGGCCACGATCTTCGCGGCGGCGACGGCCTCGGCTTCGCTGGCCGCGTTCTGGACCGTGATGCTGACGTGCTTGGTGACGCCCTCGGCATCGGCCTGCAGCTGCTTGACCAGGTCCGCGGCGAGCGCTGTGAGCGCCACCTCGAACTCGTCTGCCGGGACCGTGACACCGGAGGCGCCCGAGCTGAGCAGCAGCACGGTGTCGTTGGTCGACGTACCGCCGTCGACGTCCAGCCGGTTGAAGGTCTTGCCGACCGCGTTCCGGAGTACGTGGTCGAGCTGGGGCTGGTCGACGATCGCGTCGGTGGTGATGATGGAGAGCATGGTCGCCATGTTCGGCGCGCACATGCCGGCGCCCTTGGCGAAGCCGCCGATGCTCCAGCCGTCGGCGTGCTTGAGGACCGCCTGCTTCGGCACGTTGTCCGTGGTCATCACCGCGGTCGCGGCGGCCAGGCTGTGCTCCGGGCCGTTGCCCAAGGCATCGACCACGGTCTTGAGACCGGGCAGCAGCTTGTCCATCGGCAGCCGCTCGCCGATCAGGCCGGTCGAGCAGACGCCTATCTCGACCGCGCCGACTCCGAGGAGCGCGGCGAGTTCTTCGGCGGTCTTGTGGGTGTCCTGGAAACCTTCCGGGCCGGTGCACGCGTTGGCGCCACCCGAGTTGAGGACGACGGCCTTCAGCTTGCCCGCGGTCAGGACTTGCTGCGACCAGAGCACGGGAGCGGCCTTCACCTTGTTGGTGGTGAAGACGCCCGCCGCGACGTCGTACGGGCCGTCGTTGACGACGACGGTGAGGTCCGGTTTTCCGGCGGGCTTGATCCCGGCGATCACCCCGGCCGCGCGGAAGCCGGCCGGCGCGGTGACTCCGGCGCTCCGATCGACTTGGGCATCCGGGGTGACAGCTACGGTCACGGTGCTACTCCTACGAGGGGAAGGGCCAGGGTCTCGTCGAGACCGGCGGCCAGGTTCATGCACTGCACGGCGGCGCCGGCAGTGCCTTTGGTGAGGTTGTCCATCGCGGCCACGATCACTGCGCGGCCGGTGCGCTGGTCCAGCGTGACCTGCAGCTGGACGGTGTTCGCGCCGAGTGTCGCCTGGGTCTGCGGCCACTGCCCGTCAGGCAGCAGGTGCACGAACGGCTCGTTGCTGTAGGCATCTTCATAGGCCTGCCGCAGCGTCTCCGCCGTGGTGCCGTCGGCAACGGGTGCGCTGCAGGTCGCGAGGATGCCACGCGCCATCGGGGCGAGCACCGGCGTGAACGAGACCGAGACGGCCTGGTCGGTCAGCGGTGACAGGTTCTGCTCGATCTCCGGCGTGTGCCGGTGCACCCCGCCCACGCCGTACGCCGTCGCCGAGCCCATCACCTCCGCGCCCATCAGGTGCGTCTTGGGGCCCTTGCCCGCTCCCGACGTCCCGCTCACCGCGACCACCACCAGTTGGCCCGGGTCGACGAGACCAGCTTGTACTGCGGGGAGCAGGGCAAGGGTCGACACAGTGGGATAACACCCCGGTACTGCGACCCGGTTGCTGCCGCGGAGCTTGTCCCGTTGACCGGGCAGCTCGGGCAGACCGTAGGGCCAGTGGCCGGCGTGCTTGCCACCGTAGAACTCCACCCACGCCTCCGCCTCGACCAACCGGAAGTCCGCGCCGCAGTCGATCACGGTGACTGAGTTGTCAAGATCACCGAGCTGCGCTGAGATCTCGGCGGACTGCCCGTGCGGAAGGGCCAGGAACACGACGTCGTGACCGGCGAGCGTTACCGCCGAGGTCTCGACCAGCGTGCGACCGGCCAGGGGCAGGAGGTGTGGATGGTGGACGCCCAGCGTCGTACCGGCGCTGCCGCCCGCGGTGAGTGCTCCGATCTCGACTTCTGGATGCACCGACAGCAGCCGAAGCAGCTCTCCCCCGGCGTACCCACTGGCTCCAGCCACCGCGACCTTCAAACTCATGTGAATGAGTATGTCAGATGCCGCATGAATATCCAACCCTGGGGAACCGAGTAGATCCACTCAAGCGCAGACTCGGCCGGATAGCCAGGATCAACCGTATGAACAACTACCGACCGCCAGCGGTGCAGACCGGCACGGACACCGAGGATCGCCGGGCGTCGAACAGCTACCTGGTGTTCCTCGGCTGGATCGGCATCGAGCTGACACCCTTTGCGATCGTCCTTCTGTCGGCTTGCGGCGCGACTTTGGCACCCTGGCACGACCGCTGCTGGCGTGACATGTCCCTGCTGTACGGCATGGCCAGCATCCCTGCCCTGATAGGTCAGCTGATCGTCGGCTGGCTGCTGACCATGGCCTACAACCGACGCCGGATGACCTCCTTTGCCACCGGCAGCGCCGCCTTCGTCACCAGCCTCGCGATCGTCGCAGCCCTCTACGTTGGCTACTTGGCGATGCTCCCAGGGGTCGACTGAGCGGCGTCACGTCACAAAGCAGCGGTCTCCGCGTGTCCGGAGGGTGACACGAAGGAGGCTGATGATGGCGCGGATCGAGTGGGGCATCGGCGGACGCGGTTCGTCCGGTTGGTGGAGTGGTTCAGCAGGCGCCAGTACGGGCAGGTGCCGGACCCGGGCAAGGCCGCGTTGCATAGTCGGCGGGTGCTGACCTCGACGATGCCGCTAGTGGTGTGTCGCGGCGATGACGGCGACACCGCCCGAGGTGACCGACGAGCAGGTGAGCGACTCAAGCGCGACGGTCAAACTCATGTGAAGGAGCATGTCAGATGCCGCATGAATATCCAACCCCGAACATCAGTAGATCCACTCAGGCGCCGACCTCGCCGAAGGTCCAGGATCAGCGTATGGACAACGAACGGCCGGCGAGCGTGCAGGGCCTCAAGGATGCCGAAGACCGGCGGGCGTCAAACAGCGGCCTGGTGTTTCTCGGCTGGATCGGCCTGGAACTGGCCGCCTACGCAGTGTTGGTGCTGACCGCTTCCGACGAGGCTCCGCGAAACTGCAGCGGCCTGTGCTTCAGCGACCGGGGCACGCTGGTACTGCTCGGCATGATGTTCGGCCTCTTTGTGCTGGTGGGTCAGCTGATCGTCGGCCTGCTGCTCACCAAGGCCTACAACCGCCGGCGGATGACCTCGTTCGCCACCGGCAGCGCCGCCTACTTCACCACCTTCATCCTGGCCTCCCTGGTCCTCACCCTTCTGGCAGTGGCGCGCTGATGAGCGGGGGCGCATCAGCGGCCTGCTCGCCTTCCTGGTCGCCAGCGCGATCACCGCTCCGATCGTCTACCTGTGGCTCCAGCGCTGACCGCTGTGAGCGGCCTCACGTCACAATTTGCCTGGTTCTGCGTGTCCGGAGGGATGACACACAGGAGGATGGCGGGATGAGGTCGGTATGACGTCCGAGGACGAGTTGGCAGCCGAGTTCGCCGAGCATCGCTCAGTACTGGTCGGCGCGGCGTACCGGGTGGTGGGGAGTGTTGTCGACGCGGAGGACGTCGTACAGGAGACGTGGTTGCGGTGGTCGGCCGCTGATCGCGAGGAAGTCCGCGATGTCCGGGCGTACCTGATCCGGATCAGCACCCGGCTCGCGCTCAACCGGCTGCGGCAGCAGAAGGCCCGGCGCGAGCAGTACGTCGGGCCGTGGCTGCCCGAGCCGATCCTGTCCACCCGGGACGAGGACGATCCGGCCGCCGTGGCCGAGGTCGCCGACTCGGTGTCGATGGCGATGCTGGTCGTCCTGGAGACGCTGTCACCGCTGGAGCGGGCGGCATTCGTACTGCGGGAGGTGTTCGACCTGCCGTTCGCGGAGATCGCCACCACCCTCGGGCGGTCGGAGGCCGCCGTCCGGCAGCTGGCGCATCGCGCTCGCGAGCACGTGCACGCCCGGCAGCCGAGGCACCGGGTCGACAAGGCGCGGCACACCGAGGTGACCACCCAGTTCCTCACGGCCGCGTGGTCGGGTGACCTTGCCCAGATGGTCTCGCTGCTCGCACCCGACGTCGAGCTGGTCAGTGACGGCGGCGGCAAGAAGAAGGCTGCCCTGCGGCCGTTGTTCGGCGCGGACAAGATCTCTCGCTGGTTGATCAGCCTGCTCGCCCCAGACCGGGAGGCGTACAACTTCGAGGTCAGACTGGCCGAACTCAACGGCGAACGCGCCTTCGTCTTCTACGACGGCGACGAGGTCGACAGCGCCGGCTTCATGGAACTCGACGAAGCCGGCCAGATCAGCCAGATCTACATCGTCCGCAACCCGGACAAACTCAGCACGCTCCCCCGCCTCAGCGAGCTCTGACTGCTGGAGGGGCGGGCCGGACCGCCACCACTCACAAACCTCAGCTGATCGCACCCGGCCGAGCGTGCGCAGGCATGCGCCGGGATGGAAACGGCAGGTTTGTGAGTGGTGGCGGTCCGGGCCGGCACTAGCTGACGTGGGCTGCGATGACCCGGGCGCAGTCGATGGACTCGGTGGTGCCGGTGTCGACCTCAAGGTCGTAGACGACGCCTTCGTGCACCGCCGTCGCCTGCAGCGCGGCCATGCCGCCGACCCGATCGCCGCGGGCGATCTCCCGGCCGGCCGCGATCTCCGGCGCGCAGCGCACACCGACCCAGAGCACCTCGAGCCCGGCCAGCTGCGTGCGCGTCCGCTCTTGCGAGGCGGCGCCACCAAGGAAGACGTCGTCGAAGACGATCCGCGCCCCGGCCCGCGCCATCGCGGCGACACCGGCCATCCAGGCGACCTCAATCTTGCGAAACCCTTCCCCGACCTCGACCTCACCACCCGAGCCGAACGCGATCCCGGATCCAGATTCCAGCAGGCCCGGCGGCAGCGCGTCGACGAGATCGTCTACCCCGAGACTGATCCACGGTTGCGGCAGAACCGCCTTCAGACAGCGAGCGATCCCGGTCTTGCCGGAACTCGAACCGCCGTTGAGCACGATCATCTGAGTGGACACCGCGCCGATTCTGCCAGCAGGTCCGCCGGCAGCTCATCGGCTTTTCTCACGTCACGCGACGGAGGAACGGCCGGATCAGCCCGACCACCTCGTCCAGGTGACTAACGACCGTAGACTGCTACCTGCAAATCAGTCGCATCTGGGAGGTCGCCGTGGAGTACGTCGTCATGGAGCCGGACGCGGTCTCGGATCCCGCGCTGCGGGCCGATCTGCTGGACACCTGGATCGCCGCCACGGACGCGGGCGGCAGCGTCGGGTTCACCGTGCCCGCTCCGGTGCACCTGGTGGCCGAGACCCTCGATCTCGCCCTCGAGCGAGTTGCCGCCGGCAAGGATCTGCTCGGCGTACTGCACAACGGCGAGCGGTACGTCGGCATGGGTCTACTGGTTGATCGGGATAGCGCGCTGAACCTCCACTGGCGCACGGTGCTGCGCGTGATGGTGCATCCGAAGTACCAGGGTGGCGGCGCCGGCCGGTTGCTGATGGACGGGCTGCGGCAGTCCGCGGTGAAGCTCGGGCTGGAGCAGTTGCAGCTCACCGTCCGCGACGGGAGCAGCCTGGAGGACTTCTACGGCAAGCTCGGCTACCGGGTCGTCGGCCGCCATCCCCGCGCAGTACGGGTTGCCGACGACGACTACCGCGACGAACTGATGCTGGTCAGCGATCTGTAGAGCCGGGTCCCGCTCCTCGGCGAGACCCGGCGCCACGGTTCCCCACTATCGGCGGCCCCGGCCCATCAGCGTGAGACCCAGCGCGACCAGCAGCCCGGCCAGGGTGAGAAGCAGGATCGACGGGCCGCCGGTGTCCGGCAGTTCGGTCTTGTCCACCTTGGCCTGCGCGGCCGGCTGAGCCCCGATGGTCACCTTCACCCGCGAGTCCACTGTCACGCCATTCGTGTCAGCGACCCGGTACGACGCCTTCGCCGTACCGATGAAGCCCCGCTCCGGAACGAGCCTGATCGACCCGTCGGTACCGACCGTCCAGACACCGACGGCCGGTACGACCACCCGCTTCCCACAGGTGGCCGGCCCGGTCACCAGGCAGACACTGCCCGGATCCCAGACCGCGCCCTGGGTCGCGGCGTCGTTCAGAAGGGGGTTGACGACCACCGGGTTGCCAGGGGTGCCGGTACCGGTGTCCGGGATGGCCTTCGCCCCGCTGGGAGCACCGACGGTGATCTCCAGGCGAGCCGTGTCCGACGTCCCGTTCGCATCGGTCACCCGATAGGTGAGCGATCTGGTGGTACCGGCGAAGCCCTTCACCGGGGTGTATCCGACGGTGCCGTCCGGCCGGGCCACGAAGCTGCCTTCGGCCGGGATCGTCACCGTGCTCTTGTCGGTCCCGTCCGCCGGGTCGCGAAGCACGACCGACGCCGGGACCAGAGGCGCCGACGGATCGCCGGCCTTGTCGTTGCCGAGCACCGGCACGGTCACAGCTTCCCCGTACTGCGTACTCGCACTGTCATCCGTCGCCACCGGCCGAACCGGCAGCACCGTCACCGATACGGTCGAGCGGGCCGCGTTCCGGTTACTGTCCTTCACCTCGTACTGCGCCGGCCGGGTGCTGCCCACGAAGGTCGCCACCGGGGTGAAGATGATCTTGCCTTCAGCAACCACATAGTTGCCCTGTCCCGCGATGGTCACCCGAGCGACCAGGTCGCCGGCCGCATTCACCAGCAGCAGCGTGGCCGGATCGAACTTCGCCCCGGCGCCCGGTTTGTCGTTGACCAACGGGTCGAAGGTGACCGCGACGTGCTGCTTGGTCTTGGCCACATCCGGCAGCGCCACCGGCTTCGCACCGACGGTCACCACCAGCGTCGCAGTACCGGCGCTGCCGTTGGCGTCGCTGACCTGGTAGGTCACCGGCGTCGCCGCACCAGTCCAGCCACCCCAAGGCAGCAGCCGGATCCCGCCGTCGGGCTGGACGGTGTAGGTGCCCTGACCTTCGACCCGCAGACTGGTCACCGGGTCGCCGGTCGCGAAGTCGATCAGCCGGACGCTCGTCGGGACAAGCGGCGCGCTGGCGTCGCCAGGCCGGTCGTTCGCCAGTACCGGCACGGTGATCGGAGTGTCGAAGGCGGTCGAGGCCGTGTCGTTCACAGCGTCCGGGATGATGGCATCGACCGTCACGGTGACCGTCGAAGTCGCCTTGTTCCTGGCCGTGTCCGTCACCCGGTAGGTGATCGAGCTCGGCCCGCTGAAGGTCTGCACCGGGTCGAAGGTGACCTTGCCCGTCACCGCGTCGACCTTGTACGTCCCCTGGCCAGTGATCGTCGCGGTCTTCGCCCAGGCCTTGCCGTCGTACACCTCGACCGAGGTCTTCTCCAGCTCGGCGTCGGTGCCGGGCTGGTCGTTGACGAGCGGATCGACCAGCGCGTTCACGTTCTGCTTCGTCGTCGTGCTGTCAGGTTTGGCCTGCGGCCCCTTGCCGACCGTGAGGAAGAGCAGACCGTCGGCCGGAGTCCCGTTGGTGTCACTCACCCGGTACGTCGCCGGCGTGGTCATGCCCTGGTAGTTCTTCACGGGCACGAAGGTGATCGACCCGTCCGGCTTCGCGGTGTAGGTGCCCTCACCAGCTTGCGTGACGGTCTTCCGGTACTTCGTCGTGTCGGCCGGGTCCTGCAGCAGCAGACTCGCCGCGACGAGCGGTGCACTCGGATCGCCGGGCTTGTCGTTGGTCAGCACGTTCAGCGTGATCGGCCGGTTGAACGGTGTGATCGCCGAGTCGTCGACGGTGAAGGGCTGGACCGCCGTGACCTCGATGCGGAGCGTCGACGAGGCGGTGTTTCCCTGCGAGTCGGTCACCTTGTACTGGAGTTGCCGACCCTTGCCGTGGAACGCCGGGACCGGGTCAAACTGGATCGCACCGCTCTGCTGCACGGTGTAGGTGCCTTGCCCTGGGATAGTCACCTTCTTACCGAAGGCAGCCGCAGCCGGTACGTCGGGTGCGCTGATGACCACCGACGACGGGTCGAGCTTCGCGTCCGTGCCCGGACTGTCGTTCGACAGCACGTTCACGGTGACCGTGACGTTCTGCAGCGTCGAGGCGTTGTCGGGCTGCGCGACCGGCGGCAGTCCGACGGTGATCCAGACCGTGGCCGTCGCCGTCGTTCCGTTGTCGTCGGCAACTTGGTAGGTCAGCGCAGTACCCGGCCCGGTGAAGCCCGGCACCGGCACGAACCCGACGACGCCCGCCTTCGCGGTGTAGACACCTTCGTCCTTGATCGTCACGGCGGTCTTGAGCAGCCCGTCGGCCGGGTCCTTAAGCAGCAGGCTGCCGATGACGAGCGGCGCGCTCAGGTCACCGGGCTTGTCGTTGGCGAGCACCTTGACCGTCGCGGTCGCGCCGTACGGCGAGGTGGCGGTGTCGTCCTCCGCGGTGGGAACGATCGGCGTCACGGTGAGCGTGATGGTCGAGCTGGCCGCCTGGTCGAACCAGTCGGAGACGCGATACGCCAGCGTGGTCGCGGTCCCGGTGAAGGCCGGCAGCGGATCGAAGCTGATCGTTCCGTCGGGGTTCACGTGGTAGGTCCCCTGGCCGGCGATCGTGACGACCTTCTTCAGCGAACCGTCGGCCGGGTCGATGAGCACCACGCTGACCGGATCGAGACCGGTGCCCGTCCCGGCTTGGTCGTTGACCAGCGGATCGAGGGTGACCGGATCGTCCTGCTTGGTGGTCGCGGCGTCCGGCTTCGCGGTCGGCGGCGACGGCTTGGCGACGGTAATCGTCAGCGTCGCCGATGCGATGGTGCCGTTCACGTCCGAGACGGTGTAGGTCAACGGCGTCAGGACCCCGGTGTACGTCGGCAGCGGGTCGACCTCCACCTTGCCGTCGGCCACTATCTTGAAGGTCCCCTCGCCGTCGACGACGACCGTCGACTTCGGCAGGTGAGTCATCGGGTCGATCAGCTTGAGGCTGCTCGGCACCAACGGCACGGCCGGGTCACCAGCGCTGTCGTTCGCCAGCACGTTCACGGTCACGTTCTTGTCGTACGCCGTACTGGCGGTGTCGTTCACCGCGTCCGGCTGCACCATGGCGACCTCGACGGCCAGCGTCGACCGGCCGATCGCACCGTTGCCGTCGGCCACTTGATAGCCGATCGGCGTCGCCTTGCCGCTGAAGGCCGGGTCCGATTCGAACAGCACCCGGCCGTCGGGCTTCACCGTGTACTTGCCCTGCCCTGCGACGACCAGGCTCTTGACCGGATCCGCCTCGGCGGTCGGCGGGATCAGACGGACGCTGCCGGGCACGATCGCCGAGCCCGTCGGCCCGGGCTTGTCGTTGTCGAGCACTGTGATGAAGACCGATCCGCCTTGCTGCAGCGTCGTCCGGTCAGGGTTGGCGACCGGCGGGCCGGGCGCATCCACCGACACCGTCAACTGCGCCCGGGCAGGCGTGCCGTTCTTGTCGAGCACCTGATAGGTCAGCGGCGTAGTGACTCCCTGGAATCCCTGCACCGGCTCGAAGTTCACCTTGCCATCAGCAACCACATAGTTGCCTTGTCGCGGCACGGTCACCCGGTCGACGAGCTTGCCGCTGACTGGATCGACCAGCTTGAGAGTGAGCGGGTTCAGCGGCGCCTCGGGCGTGCCCGGCAGGTCGTTGTCGAGGACCGGGATCACGACATTGGTGTCGAACGGCGTGGTGATCGAGTCCCCCGCCGCCTTCGGAGTCACCGGTGTGACAGTGACGGCGAGAGTCGACTCGGCGACTTGACGCGTGCTGTCGGTGACCCGGTATCCCAGTGAGGTGGCGACCCCGGTGAACTGCGGCAGCGGCATGAAGTCGACCGCGCCGTTGGGCTTCACCGCGTAGGTGCCCTCGGCCGGGACGACCACCTTCTTCTTGAAGGCCGCGTCCGCCGGATCCCGCAGTACGACGGAAGCGGGGACGAGGGTGACACCTGGCGCTGCGCGGTCGTTGGCGAGTGGGGTCACGGCGATGCTGACGTTCTGCTGGGTGGTCGCGGTGTCGGCGACCGCGTGTGGCTTCGCGGGCAGTGCGACCGTGATGGTCAGCATCGCGGTCGCAGTCGTCCCGTTCGTGTCGGCGATCCGGTAGGTGACCGGCTTGGCCTTGCCGACGAACCCGGGCACCGGCTCGAAGTCGATCTTGCCGTCCTGTTTCGCGACGTACTTGCCCTCGGCCACGACGTTGACCATCACGACACACTTGTCAGCGGCAACCAGACAGAGCGTGGTGGGCTTCAGCGGGCTGGCCGGGTCGCCTGGCCTGTCGTTGCCGAGGACATCGGTCGTCAGGCCGGCGTTGTACTGCGTGGTCGCGGTGTCGTCCAGCGCGATCGGCGGAGGCGGCGGCGCGATCACGATCGGGTAGTCCTCGACCTCGCCGCTGTCAGCCGCACTCTGCGGCGTCTCCACCTGCGCCGTCGAGTAGCCGACCCGCACCCGCGCGTACGTCGTACCGGCGGTCAGTTTTGGTAGTGCTGACCAGGTCAGGCTTGCGGCGCTTTGGCCGGAGGCGAAGGTCGCGCACGCGCGCTCCGTTGGCTGGAACTTGCCGCTCTTGTCCAGGTCGATCCAGCCGCAGACGCGACCGGACCTGCTTGCTCCGCTGAGAGCGACTGTGGCCGAGTAGCTCTTGGCAATGGTCGCGAGCGGCTTGAAGGTGACGCCGTCGTCGGCTTGGTCCTTCATTGGACCGGAGGTGCCGTTGGCAACGGTCGTGTTGTCCTCGGTCGCGTCGTCGCCCAGCCGGAGATCGCCGAGCACCGACCAGGCAGCGCCGTACGTCGCGGGCGCGTCGCCGAAATCCTCACCCACGGAGGCGAGCACTGAGAACGCGTCGCCAGAGGTGGGGGCGTTGAAGGCCGGGACGGTCCGGTTCTTGGTGAAGACGGCGGTGAGGTCGAAGGTGATGGACTTCGCGACGCCGTTGACCTTGACCGAACCGCAGGCCGCGGTCGCCGCTGAGTCCGGACCTTCGCCGGTGTCGGTGTTGATGCAGTGCGGCCCGGCGTCCGGGTTGAGCGCGGTGATCGTGTCACTGCTGATGGCCAGGTTGTTGCCTTGGCCCATCTTCGTCAGGCTGAGGCCGGCCGTGGTGAGCTTGAGGACCGAGTGCAGCTCGGACTGCGCGCTGGTCCGGCCGTTGACCGTCTCGGTGGCGGCGCCGCCGAGGCCCGCCAAGTGCAGGATCGGATTGCGAACTGGCTGCGAGAACGTGATGGTCAACGTGCCGCGACCTCCGCAGGTGCCGATCGCCGCGCACGTACCGGTGTTGACGAGCAGGTCCTGAGCCGGCGTGGTGCGCGCGATCGCCGGTTCGTAGGTCTTGGCGGTGCTGCCCCGGACGCCGGCGGTGGTTGCGTCGAGCAACTCGGTCTGCCCGGTGACCGTGATCGTCTGGACCAGCCCGGAACCGGGCATCGTCGCCGTCGCGGTGCTGCCCTGGGTGAAGGGGGCTTCAGGCACCTGATAGGCCGAGGCCAGACCGGCGGCCATCGTGGTGATCCCTAAAGCGGTGAGAACGGCGAGAAGCCGATGGCCGGACCTCGTCCCCGTCATCAAACGCCCTCCCGAGCACTCACGTTTCCGCATGCGTCGGCCTCGGGGCGAGCGGGCCAGCGTAGAGGTAACGCTCTACGCCAGCCCGATGTTACGCGGGATCACCCGGTGAGTTCGTAGATCCGGACCCGCTGCCAGCTGTGTCGCAGGACGGCGAGCTTGCCGAGCTCCGGCGAGACGGGTCCGCCGAACAGATCGGCGTACACCCAGCGGACGTGGTACCGGTCGCGCAGCAGCCGTAGTACTTCGGGTGTCGGGTCGTAGATCGCCTGATTCGTCAGCTCTACACGATCGGGCCAGGGCGACGGCTGCTGGTTGTAGCGCAGGCCGTCGACGCCGTGGTTCACCATCGCTTGCGAGGTGTAGCCCCAGCCTTCGAGGAAGGTACGGCGGCCGGCGATGCCGCTGACGATGTAGCCGCGGGCGTCGCATCCCGGGCCTTGTTTGCCTGCGGGCCGACACCAGGTGTTGCTGACGACGATGTCTGTCGGCTTGGAGTTCTTGGCGAGCCAGAGCGCGGCTGCTTCTTCGTCGGGGTAGACCCACCAGGTCGCGGACGTGAAGGTCTGCGCCTGCTTGCCGCCGTTGAGATGCAGGTTCTGCTCAAAGGTCCTTGCCGACGGCACCACTAGCAGGGTCAGTAGAATGAGCAGACCGCCGAGACCGGCGAGGCGAGGCAGTCGCTTCAGCAGCAGCGACCAGACGAGCACGAGCCCGGCGCTTACCGCGACCACAACGATCAGCGGGCGGGCGACCATCACGATGCGCCGCAAGTGCGAGCCACTCGGAACCGCATCGGTGGTCAGCAAAATGAACGCGAACACCACGCCGAGCACGAGGGCAGCGGCGCCGACACCGATCAAAACCCCACGCCTACCCTCAACCGCCACGCCCTCCCCGGCTTCCCCCGCCACGCCTTCCCCGGCCTTCCCCGCCACGCCCTCCCCGGCTTCCCCCGCCACGCCTTGGCCGGCCTTCCCCACCATGCCTTCCCCGGCTTTCGCCACTACGCGCTCCCCGGCTTTCCCCGCCGCGCGCTCCCCGCTCTCCCCCGCCGCGTACGTTCTGGTGATTGTTGCGGCGAGCCAGCCGGCGGCGGCCAGGCTGAAGGGGACCACGCTGTGGACGAAGTACGCCTCGCTCACCGACGGATGGTCGACGACGAGGAAGCCCGCCCACCCCGCGATCAGCGCACCAAGCAGGAACCAGCCGACCGGATCGCGCCTTAGTTCACGCCTTCCGAGTAACCCGTAGCCGACGACCGCCAGCAACTGACCGGTCAACAGCAAGACAATGACCACAAGAACGCCACCGATGGACAACAGATGGCCCGACGTCAACGCGGGCAGGATCAACCCGCCTTCGCCGGCAAGTGTCTTGTCGCGCGTCGCCGCCGCATAGCCACCTTGCGTCTTGACCACCGCAAGCAACTGCAGCCCAGACCCGCTCGTACTCCCCGCGACCGTGACCATCGTGCCGACCGCAGCAGCCACCAGCAGCGAGCCCGCCGCAACGAACCGCAGCGGCAACCGCCGGTCACGAATCAGCAGGAAGAGCGCCGGCAACCCGACCGCTCCGACCAGGATCGGCAAGGTCGTCGGTTTCGACCCGCCGCCCACGACCGCGACCGTGAACGCGAGTAACCACAAACCCTTACTGGTATCCCTTTTGAATAAGAGCTGAATTAAGAACACGGCAGCCGTAGTGCCGGCGACCATCCCGAAGGTCTGCGACGGACTGAGCAAACTCAACGGTGGCGACAGATTCACCGCAGTGTCGATGAACAGGAACAACTGCGGCCCAGCCAACGCCGCAGCAGCCAGTACCCCGGTCCACCACGCGCGGCTGACTGTCCTGGCCAGAGTGGCGCACACGAGCAGCGCAACCAGCAACTGCGGCAGCAGCCACAGCCGGTAGAGCACGATGATCGGTGAGAGCTTGGTGATGTCCACTGCCGCCGCCATGTCGGCATTCGCGAACCAGTGGTACTCCAGCGACTCCCCCGATACCTGCGGCAGCTCCGGCGGCACCGAGCGAGTCAGCTCGTTCAGCATCGACAGGTGATACAGCAGGTCTTGGTAGTACGACGTACCGTCCGGTGGCGGTGGGTGGTACTTCATCGCACCGACCACCGCCCCACCGAGCAGGACTGCTGAGGCGATCACCATCCCCCACGTCCACAGCAACGGCAGCGGCTTGGGCTCCTGGATCCGCCAGTGCTTCCGGAGCCGTGGCATCGCGGCGAAGGCGACGATCACCAGCGCCGGCCAGATCACCAGCACCCGCTGCCAGCCGAGCCCGGTGAAGATTGCCCAACCGCCCAGCTGGTACGTCGCCCCGACGGCCGCCCCGAGCCCGAAGTCCTCAGCCCAGTTGCCCGTACTACGCCAGAGGGCGCGCAGGATCAGGATGCCGGGCAGCGCCACCGCCAGGGCGAAGTACAGGGTGTACTTCGCGATCGGGACGACGGGGACGTCGAGAGAGATCAGCGCGAGGACCGTAACGGCGTACGGCAACAGCCACGGCAGCAGCCGCGGCAGGGAACGCGTCATCGAGTAGGTGCCTCACCAAGCGTCTGGTGCCCGGCGGCGTCAAGCGTCCGGTGTCCGGCGGCGTCAAGCGTCCGGTGTCCGGCGGCGTCAAGCGTCCGGTGTCCGGCGGCGTCAAGCGCCCGGTGTCCGGCGTCGTCGAGCGTCTGGTGCCCGGCGTCGTCGAGGCTGTCGTAACCGACGAGGAACTGTGGGCGGCGCTGGCTCGACTGGAACAAGCGCGCGACGTACTCACCCAGCAGCCCCAGACAGAGCAGCTGAATCGCACCGATCACGCTGACGGCCAGCACCGTCGACGTCCAGCCGGGAACGCTGTTGCCGGACAGCTTGATCACCAGCGCGCCGACCGCGAACAGACCGGACAGCATGCCACCGAGCAGCCCGAACCAAGTGGCCAGCCTGAGCGGCGCGGCCGAGAACGCGGTCACGCTGTCAAAGGCCAGCCGGAACATCTTCGACCAGTTGTACTTCGTCACGCCCGCCGCTCGCTCGGCACGCACGTACGCGACCTCGGCGCTGGGGAAGCCGAGCCACGGGATCACCAGTCGGAAGACGCGGCCGTCCTCGGGTAGCGCGTTCACCGCGTCGACGACTCGGCGCGAGACCAAGCGGAAGTCGGCCGCGTCGAACGGGATGTCCTTGCCGACCAGGCGGCACATGAGCCGGTAGTACATGCGGGCGGTCGTTCGCTTCGGCCAGGAGTCGCTCGAGCGGTCGGAGCGCACGCCGTACACGACGTCGACCTCCTGCTCGCGGGCCGTCGCGAGCAGCTCGGCGATCACCTCGGGCGGGTCCTGGAGATCCGCGTCGATGGTGACGAGGTACCTGCCTCTGGCCCGACGGAAACCGGCTGACTGCGCAGCTTGATGGCCGGAGTTGCGGAGCAGGCGCACGACGCGGAGCTCGGGCCAGTCGACGGCAGCCTTGAGCAGCATCGGGGCGGTCGCGTCGCGGCTGCCGTCGTCGACCACGAGCACCTCGTAGCTGATGCCGAGGCCGTCCAGCAGGGGACGCATCCGCTCGAAGAAGATCGGCAGCACCTCTTCCTCGTCGTACATCGGCACGACGACGGAGAGTTCGGGATCCGGCATGTCCGGTGGTCCTCCACGACTGATCTGGCCGGGACGCCGCCGAGCGGTTCGGGTCGCCGGGGCGAAAGGAGCAGGAGCTGAAAGTAGCAGGCCACCCCCGGACCGCCACCACTCACCAACCACCCAACCCCCTCGCTGCCCCCGCCTGAACCTCTGCCTACTCACCATCCAAACCCAGGTTTGTGAGTGCTGGCGGTCCGCGTGCCCGCCGTCCAGAGCGAGGTTGGCGCATGCCAGAACCCGCTGCCCGGAACGAGGTCCGTGCATGCCAGCGCTCCGCGTGCCGGCCGCCAAGTCAATGTGTGGTGGCGATCCGCTGCCCCGCCCCACGACGTCCGAGTTGTGGGCCCGCGTCAACGCGACAGTCGAGCCGTAGTGGGCCGAGGACCTCGCCCGGAGCGAGGTTCGTGCGTGCCGGCGCCCCGCCGCCAAGCCTCGGAGCGAGCTTGGTGCGTGCTGGTGCTTCGCGTGACTGCGCCCCGGAGCCGGGCTGGCGGGTGGCGGTGGGCCGCGTGTCAGGTTTGGGGGGAGACGGCGATGGCGCCGGTGCGGCGTGGGTCGCCGACGGCTAGTAGGCCGTGGGATGGGTCCCAGAAGGCGGCTGCGACGCCGCCGAAGTACATCGAATGCGGGGGCATCGGACGCGTCGGCAGATTGGTGGCGAAGCCCGACACGGGGAGGTCGTCCTCGTAGTCGACGACCGTCTTCTCGCGGACCCGGACGTGCAGGCGCGGGTGCTCCACCGCCTCTTCGAGCGACAGACCGCCATGCGTGTAGAGCGCGTACACCTGCGCGATCGCGGTCGGAATCCGATCGGACCCCGGCGAGCTGATCGCCAGCACCGCTCCGTCGCTGTCCCGGCGCGCGACGCTCGGCGCCATGTTCGACGTGAGTCGGGTGCCGGGCGCGAGGCTGTGCGGACCGCCGTGCAGGAGTTCCTGCTCACCGAGTGCGTTGTTGAGCCAGATGCCGGTGCCCGGAGTCATCACGCCGGAGCCATAGCCGGACGAAACGGTGATCGCGCAAGCATCACCTTCATCGTCAACCACGGAGACCGTCGCAGTACTGGGTGAGCTGAGCGCCCGCAGATCTCCAGCGGACGCGAGTTCGAGCAACTTCTGCCCTTCGAGCTGGCGCACATCTTCCTCATCCAGCTCAGCCAGGCGACGACCGAGCACAGCGTGCTGTACTTCGATCAGTCGCTCCAGCTCGGCCGGATTCCAGGCGCCTTGCCCCGGTACGCCGTCGAGCAACGCAAGCATCGCGGCGACCGCGACTCCGCCGACGGCCGGCGGCGGATTGGTCGCCAGGCGCCACCCGTTCTGCCGGACGATCAACGCGGGCCGGACGATCGCCTCGTACGCCGCCAGATCCGCCGCGGTCAGGATGCCCTCGTTGTCGGCCATGTCGCGGACGAGCAACTCCGCCAGTTCGCCGGTGTAGAGCGTCTCGGCTCCTTCGGCGGCGATCAGCTCGAGCGCCTCGGCGAGCTCAGGGATGAGCACGGTGGTACCGGCCTTGATCACCACGCCGTCGTCGTCATGCACGACACCATGGCTCGGCTGATGCCAACCGAAGATGATCTCGTGCGTGTAGCCGAGGTAGTACCCCGACGTACGACTGAGCGGGAATCCCTGCCTGGCAACCTCGATCGCCGGCCGGACCACCTCACTCCACGGCGCCTTACCGGATCGCTGATGCGCCAGGTCGAGCGCCTTCATCCCACCCGGCGTGGCGACCGAACCATGCCCGACGGTGGTGGTCGTCCCACCGCCGTAGTCCGTCGTGACATCCCAAACGCCCTGCCCGAACTTGTGCTCCGGCACCCCGCGCCCAGGCATCTCCACCCAGCCGTCGATGGTGACGGCTTCACCACCCTTGACCTGCAACGTGACAAACCCACCCGACGCCGGCGAGACGATACCGATCTCGTTCACCATCGTCACGAGCGTCGCGGCGATAGCCGCATCGACGGCGTTGCCACCCTCCGCCGCCAACCGCACCCCAGCGTCAGCCGCCGCCCGATTAGGCGCAGCCACCGCCACCCGAGGCCGCCGCATCACCACCACCACCCCACACCAACGACCGATGCACCGCTCACCGTCATCTCCACCCCTCACATCCTGCCGCACCGTTCCGCCCGCGCGCCGTACAGACCGCCCCCGATCCGAACCGGAACTCCACGCCACCCGGTCGGCACGCACCGCACCGTTCCACCCACACCCAGCCCCACCGGGAGGGGGCGCGGAGCTCCAGGCCATCAATCGCTCAAGCCATGCCCCGCACCCACGCTCAGAGCGACCGACGCGACCCACCCAACGCCCCCATTGATGGCCTGGATCTCCGGGACCCACCGTCAGGACGGGCGTGGGCGTCGGGACGGGCGTGGGCGTCGGGGACGCACCGCCAGGCCGGGCGTGGACGTCCGGGGATCCGCCGTCAGGTCGTCCGCCGGGCGGCGTGAGTGGTGAGGGCGCAGGTCAGCCGACGCGCTGGACTGCGTTGAAGCGGGCGACGGTGACCTGGACTGCTGCCTGGCGGGCGGCGCTGACCTCGGTTTCGGTGAGGGTGCGGTCGGCCGCGCGGAAGCGGAGCGCGAAGGCCAGGGACTTCTTGCCTTCGCCGATCTGCTCGCCGGTGTAGAGGTCGAACAGCCGGATCGACTCCAGCAGCTCGCCCGCGCCTTCGACCAGCGCCGCCTCGACATCCGCCGCCGCGACCTCGGCGCCGACGATCAGCGCGACGTCTTCCTTCGCGATCGGGTACGACGAGAACGGTTGCGCCGAGACCGACGACGGACCGGCCGCCATCAACGCGTCCAGATCGAGCTCGACAGCACTCGACCGGGTCGGCAACCCGTACGCCTGACACACCTTCGGGTGCAATTCACCGGCGTGACCGATGACCTTGCCACCGACCGACAACTCAGCACACCGACCCGGATGCCACGGCGCCAACTCGACGTTACGCAGTACCGGCTCGACGCCGACCACAGCGGCAACAGACCGAGCCACCTGTACTGCGTCCGCCCAGCCCGCGGGCTGTCCCTTGCCCCACCAGCCGGTCGGAGTCCGCGAACCCGTCAGCACGACTCCGAGATGGAGCGGCTGCTCCGGGAGTGCGTCGTACAGGGCCTGGATCTCGTCATCGCTCGGGCGCTGCGCGACGGACGGCAGCGGCGCGGGCTTCGAGTCAGCGCGGGGCAGGAAGACCAGGCTGGTCTGGAAGATCGCCAGATCGGTGGCGCCGCGACCGACGTTGCGCTCGGCCGTCCGGAGCAGGGTCGGCAGCAGCGTCGTCTGCATCGACGGCTCTTCATCCGACAGCGGGTTGGCCAGCTTCACCGTCGTCCGGCGTGCGTCGTCCGCGGGCACACCCATCGCGTCGAAGTCGGCATCCCCCACGAACGGGTAGGACACGACCTCAGTCAGCCCCGCACCAACCAGCGCGGTGGCAATCCGGCGACGACGCTTCTGAGCAACCGTCAGGCCCTGCCCGCCCGGCGCCTTCGGCAACACGGACGGCACGTTGTCGAACCCGAACAACCGAATAACCTCTTCGGCAAAATCGTTGGGGTCACGAAGATCGGGTCGCCACGACGGCGGCGTGACGCTGATCAGGTCGGCGGCAGTCGCCGTGCTGGCTCCGACGGCGAACGGTGCCGCGACAGCCGCATCGTTGCCTTGGGCAACTTCACAGCCGACCGCCTGCAGGTGCCTGATCGACTCGTCGACCGGGATTGGCGCTCCCGCGACTCGGGCCGCGTGGTCGGCGCGGAAGCTGACCGGCTCGGGCCGCAGATGCGTGTCGACGACCGTCTCGGCCGGCTCGATGGTGCCACCGGCCAGTTCGGCCAGCAGGTCGGCGACGCGCTGGGCGGCGTACCGCGGCAGCTCGGGGTCGACCTCGCGCTCGAAGCGGCGAGACGCCTCGGACGACAACTTGTGCCGGCGCGACGACCGGGCGATGACGATCGGGTGGAAGTGCGCCGCCTCGATCACCACGTCAGTGGTCGATTCGGAGATCTCGGTGGACGCTCCACCCATCACGCCGGCCACGCCGATCGGGCCGGAGTCGTCGGTGATCAGCAGGTCCTCGGCGTCCAGTTCACGCGTCTGGTCGTCCAGCGTCATCAGCTTCTCGCCCGCCACCGCGCGGCGGACGACGATCTCGCCACTCAGCCGCGCCTTGTCGTAGCCGTGGATCGGCTGACCGAGCTCGAGCATCACGTAGTTCGTCACGTCGACACCGATCGAGATCGGCCGCATCCCCGACATCACCAGCCGCTGCTGCAACCAGCGCGGCGACGGCGCCTTGGGGTCGATCCCGGTGACGGTTCGGGTCACGAAAACGCTGCACGCCTCGGCATCGTCGACGCGCACCGGATATCCACCGGATCCATCCCCGGTCAGCGTCAGCGCAGCCGGGTCCTTCAGCTCCACCCCGTACGCCGTTGCCGCCTCGCGCGCGACCCCGCGAATCGACAGGCAGTAACCCCGATCCGGCGTCACCGCGATGTCCAGTACGTCGTCACGCAGCCCGAGCAGCTCGATCGCGTCGGTACCGACCTCGGCCTCACCCGGCTGCAGTACGACGATGCCGTGCGTCCCGTCGTCGCCGAGGCCCAGCTCGGAGCTCGAGCAGATCATCCCGCTCGACACGTGCCCATAGGTCTTGCGCGCGGAGATCGCGAACCCGCCGGGCAGCACCGCACCGGGCAGCACGACGACGACCAGGTCGCCGACCTCGAAGTTGCTCGCTCCGCAGACGACCCACTGCGGCTCGTCGTTGCCGACGTCGAGCGAGCACCAGCGGATGGTCTTGCCGTTCTTCTGCGGCTCCGGCTCGTAGCTGAGCACCTTGCCGACCACGAGCGGCCCGGTCAGCCCGTCGCCCGCCTCGTCGACGGTCTCCACCTCGAGCCCGGCGCGGACCAGCTTCTCGCCGACCTCGCGGCCGGTCACGCCGGCCGGCAGCTCGACGTACTCACGAAGCCATGACAGTGGGACCCGCATCAGATCTCCATCCCGAACTGGCGGCTGAACCGCACATCACCCTCGACCATGTCCCGCATGTCCTCGACGCCGTTGCGGAACATCAGCGTCCGCTCCAGCCCCATCCCGAACGCGAACCCGGAGTACCGGTCGGTGTCGATCCCGCACGCCTGCAGCACCCGCGGGTTGACGACGCCGCAGCCGCCCCACTCGATCCAGCCCTCGCTGCCACACGTCCGGCACGGGCGGTCGGGGTTGCCGACCGAGGCGCCGCGGCAGACGAAGCACTTGAGGTCGACCTCGGCCGACGGCTCGGTGAATGGGAAGAAGTTGGGCCTGAGGCGCGCTTCGAGGCCTTCACCGAACATCGACACGACGAAGTGGTCGAGGGTGCCCTTGAGGTGCGCGAGCGTGATTCCCTCGTCCACGACCAGGCCCTCGACCTGGTAGAAGACCGGCGTGTGCGTCGCGTCCAGCTCGTCGGTACGGAACACCCGGCCCGGGCAGATCACGTAGATCGGCGGCTTGCGGGTCAGCATCGATCGCGCCTGCACGGGCGACGTGTGCGTCCGCAGTACGGTGCCTGAACCGGCCGGGTCGACGAAGAACGTGTCCTGCATCTGCCGCGCCGGGTGGTCGGGCTGGAAGTTCAGCGCGTCGAAGTTCAGCCACTCGGCCTCGACCTCAGGGCCCTCGGCGACGTCCCAGCCGAGCGCGGCGAAGACGTCCGCGACCTGCTCCGAGATCAGCGACAGCGGGTGCCGCGCGCCCAGCTCGGGGGTGTGCCACGGCAGCGTCACATCGACACGCTCGGTGGCGAGCATCCGCTCCTCGTGCTCGGCCTCCAGTACTGCGAGCCGCCCCGCGTAGGCGTCGTTGAGCGCCTTTCGGGCCGACCCGATCCGCTGGCCGGCCTCCTTGCGCCCCTGCGGCGGCAGCGCGCCGATCTCCCGGTTCGCCAGCGCGATCGGCGAGCGCTCACCGAGGTGAGCCACCTTGGCCTCCTGCAACGCCGCCAGGTCGGCCGCCTTCGCGAAGGCGTCGAGAGCCTCATCACGCGTCCGTTCGACCTCGTCGGCATGCAGAGGAGTGACCTCGACGGGGTCGTAATTCTTGTTGGGACCGGACATGGCTCTCTTCCCGGGGTCGCTGGTTACCGATTTGCTCAAAGCAGTCTAGGAACCCACGGGCCCGGAGCGTGAATCGGTTGTCCACAGGCCTCCCCCACGAGCCTCCGCCGGCAGCCGCGAACCGTGTGCTTGGCGGCGCGACGGCGGCCGGTCAGGCGAGGCGGCGTAGGCGGATGAGGCCGGTGGTTACGCAGAGCAGGCCGATGAGCAGGGCCGCGAAACCGTAGGGAAACGAGATGTCGAGGTCGCCATACATCGTCGGGATGGTCGGGTCGACAGGCTTCTCGGGCTCCGCCAGCGCGGCGCCCAGCACCAGGTAGATGGAGGCCAGCACCGCCGTCAAGGCGCCCGCCGCAGCGCCGGTGACCGTCGGACCGGTGTCCTCCCGGACCACTCCTCGGCGCAACTGGATCGCGAAGAGCACCGCGGCGACGATCGGGCCGACGATGACGACCAGCCACCCCAGCCACTCCAGCCATTCGAACATGGCCGACCCCCGGCCGGCACCACTGTTGACCGTGGCGAACACCAGGAGCGACATCACCGTGCACAACGTCACGGTGGCGACAGTCAGGACCGCCTTCACCGCTGTGCGATCCGGCCTGATCCAGCCGACAGCGAAGGACAGCGAAGCCAACGGGATCAACACCAGCGCGGACCACAGCAGCAGATTGACGGCCGACTGGTCCGGGTGTGCGTATCCAGGCTGGATGCGGGCCAGTTCCTGCTTGGTCAGCCCAGAGCGGCCAGCCCAGCTCTGCAGCATGACCGGGTCCAGGTCGTCGATCCGCGCCAGGTTTGCGGTGCTGGCGATCTGCCGTACGGCGTCGTGGTCGCCGGAGCCCCGCATCAGATGGGCAACCGCGCAATGCCTGCCGGCGGCGTCGACGAAGTACGGCGTACGCCGGAGGTCGGTGTCGTTGCGTGGGTACTGCCGGCTCTTGCGGTACTCACGCAGTACGGCGAGATTGTCGCGCCGAGCCCGCAATGCCGCCGTACCTGCATCGGACGGTGTGCGGTGCCGAATCCAGTGCTCCGCCGACCACAGGTGGATCCGGGTCGGCAGATCGATCATCCACTCTCGCGTACGACTGGGCGGTGTCGTCATCGGCCCATCGTGACAGCGCACCGGTCCACCGGCCCCGCCTCTCCACGGGGAGATCTTCTACGCCGACACGCCTTGCTCGCTCTCGTCGGCGTCGGCCGGTTGGGATTCAGCGGCCTTGCGTGGCAGGACCAAGAGCGCGACCACCGCGCCGGCAGCGGCACCGATCAGGCCGACTGTCATCGCGATCGACATCGCATCCGTGAAGGCAGAGCGCGCGGCTGGGAAGAAGTCAGACCCAAGAGCAAGCGTGCTAGCGATCGAATCCCGCGCCGCCTCCGGAACCGAGTCCGGCAGCGACGACGAGTACGCCGCCGCCAACACGCTGCCCAGTACTGCGACCGACAGAGCCGCGCCAGCCTGCTGCACCGTGTCGTTCATCGCCGACCCAACCCCACGATGCTCCGCCGGTACCGCCTGCATGAGCAGCGTGTACGCCGCTGGCCCGGCCAACCCGCCGCCAACCCCCATCACCAGCAACCCAACGATCAGCAGCCCGTACCCCGACGACTCGGAGACCTGCGACAGGATGCCGAAGCTCCCGGCGATGACCGCCAGCCCGATCACGATCAGCGTGCGATCCGCCAACTTCTTGCCCAGCGTTGCCCCAAGACCGTTGAAGACCGTCGCGGCAACGGCGTACGGGATCAGCGCGAGGCCGGCCTTCAGCGGGCTGTAGCCCAGCACAAACTGCAAGTACTGCGTAAGCGCGAGCAGCAATCCGCCGGCCGTGAAGGACAGCAGCACGATCGAGAAGCTCGTACCGCTGAAGTTGCGGTCGCGGAACAGCTCGAGCGGCACCATCGGATGCGCGCTCCGCTTCTCCCACAGCGCGAACCCGACCAGCCCCAGTACGCCGACCGCCAGCCCGCCGAGCACCTTCGCCGAGCCGAGCCCGTCGGCCGGGATCGAGATGATCGCCCAGACCACCGCGCCCATGCCGATGATCGAGAGCACCGCGCCGGCCGGGTCGACCGGGCGGGCCGGACCGCGCGACTCGGGGATCAGCGCGAGCGTGCCGACGATCGCCAGGATCGCGATCGGCACATTGAGCCAGAAGATCGAACCCCACCAGAAGTGGTTGAGCAGCACGCCGCCGATCGTCGGACCGGCCACGACTCCGACCATCGCCACCATCGACCAGCCGGCCATCGCCTTGCGCTGCTCCTCGGGCGGGAAAACGGTGAACAGCAGCGAGAGCGTGCTCGGCATCAGCAGCGATCCGCCGACACCCATCAGGGCGCGGCAGACGATCAGCTGCCATGGAGTCTCGGCCAACGTGGCGAGCAGCGAGGCCGCGCCGAAGAGCACCAGCCCGAGCAGCAGCATCTTCCGCCGGCCGAACCGGTCGGACAGGCTGCCGGCCGTCAGCAACAGGCCCTCGAACACCAGGATGTAGGCGTCGATCACCCACTGGATGTCCGCCGGCGTCGCGCCCAGGTCGCGCATCAGCGACGGGATCGCCAGGTTGAGCACGGTGTTGTCGACGACGAGCACCATCAGGCTCAGGCACAGGATCAGGAGAATCCACCAGCGTCGCGGATGGCCGGTCGCGGGGGACTCGAACGGTGTACTAGTCACTCGCACACTGTACGACAAACTCGTACAGTGTGCGAGTCGAGCTAGGATGGAGCCATGGATTCGATCTGGACCCGGACCCGGCCGGCCGCACCCGCGCGGGAGACCCTCAGCCGGACTCAGATCGTGCGAACCACGATTGAGCTGCTCGACTCCGAGGGCCTGGCCGGGCTGAGCATGCGCAAGCTCGCCGCCAAGCTCGACTCCGGAGCGACCAGCCTGTACTGGCACGTGCAGACCAAGGACGACCTGATCGACCTGGTGATCGACGAGATCTACCACGAGGTCGACGTACCGGAGCCTGAGCTGGCCGGCTGGCGCGCCGGGGCGACGCTGTTCGCGCACAGCCTGCGGGCGACCATCCTGCGGCACGCGTGGTTGCCCGACGTCATCTACAACCGGCCCAGCATCGGCCCGAACGCGATGTCGCTCGGCTCACGCGGAATCGTCTTGTTCCGCGCCGCCGGGTTCGCCGACCGCGACGTCGACTACGCGATGAGCTCGGTGATGTCGTTCGTGATCGGCTCCGCAAGCGCCGAGGTCGCCGTCCGTACGACGGTACGCAAGGCCGGCCAGTCGCTCGAGGAGTGGACTAGCGAGGTCATGGAGATGGCCCGCGTGAACATCGCGGACCAGCCCGAGATGGAGGAGTCGCTGCGCCGGCGGACGGACCGCGACCTCAACGCGATGACCAACGAGTCCTTCGCCTTCGGCCTGGACGCCCTCCTCGACGGCCTGGAGGCCAAGGTCAAGGCCAGGAAATAGCCTCAGCCATTCGCAGGTGGCAGGTGGATCGGGTTGGTCCACGCGCGGCCGCCGGTAGCGTCCTCGATCGTGATGCGGCAGTGGGCGCCGCGGAGGAGGGCCAGTGGGAGCGAGCACTCGGTCAGATCGATGCCCTGGGCAACCTCTGCGCCGGGATGGCCGCCGCTCAGCAGGACCTTCGTCGAAGGTGAGCAGCGAACCACCACCCCGTCGCCTTCGATCCGTACGTCGTACAACTCGGGGCCGGTGCTCGAGTAGAAGTGGCCGGCCTTCAGCGCGGTCAGAAGTGCGTCCGGTTCGAGCGCCTCTGCGCGAACCTGGACCCATGCCTGGCACGGAGGCGGGTCCTGGGGTTGCAGATGCGCGTCGTCGGCGGCGTACGTCGTGAGTCGGTGACCGCGGCTCAGCAGGACGTCGGTGAGGTGCCAGCTGTCGCCACGGTTCTCCCGGTCGGCGAGCGCGTTGTAGACCTCGACCGAGTGGGCCGCGTCCAGACTCTCCGCATCGACTGCCGTCAGCAGTGAGGCCGACGGATGGGCCATGCCGACGAACGCCCCCGCGGCCCGGGCCCGGTGCGCGAGCTCAGGTCCCGTCTCCGCCTCCCCCGGCGGCTCGAAATCCAGCGGCAGACCAACCGCCACGATGTGCCAGGCGTGGCCCGCCTCGGTGCGCGGCGCGTGCAACTCGGCGCCGATCAGCATGGTGAATCCCTCCGACCGCAACACCCGCGTGTCCGTGACCGGGAACCCGTACTCCGGCCGGAAGTGGTCGGTGATCGCCACGAAGTCGTAGCCGGCCTCCCGATGCACCCGCGCGGTCTCATCCGGCGACAGCGCTCCATCGGAGAGGTCCGAATGCGTATGCAGATTCCCTCGCCAGAACTGCCCCGGGACCTCGAAGGGCAGCCCTGTCACTGGCGCTGGGCGCGGGCGGATGCGTACAGGCAGATCGCGGCGGCGGTGGCGAGGTTGAGCGACTCGGCGCGGCCGTAGATCGGGACCTTCACCGAGCGGTCGACGATCGCGTCGAAGCCGTCGGGCAGACCGTGCGCCTCGTTGCCGAACAGCCAGACGGACGGCTTCGCCAGGGTGCCGTCTTCGATGCACTCATCCAGATCCGAGCTGCCGTAGCCGTCGGCGGCGAGGACCTGAAGCCCCTGCTCACGCCACGACTTGGCGGCCGTCACGACGTCGGCCTCGACCGTGATCGGCAGGTGGAAAAGGCTGCCGACGCTGGCGCGGACGGCCTTCGGGTTGTGCGGGTCGACCGATTCGGCCGACAGTACGACGGCATCCGCGCCGGCCGCGTCCGCAGTACGGATCAAGGTTCCGACGTTGCCGGGGTCGCGCACCTGGACTCCGACGGCGACCAGCCGCGCGGTACGCAGTACGGCCTCATCCAGAGGTACGTCGACCAGTTGGCAGACGGCGACGACGCCTTGCGAGGTGACTGTCTCACTCAGCGCCTCGATCGCGGCGCGGTTCACGTCGTACCACGGGACGTCGGCGAGCTGGGCGAGATCGCGCAGGTCCCGGTGCCGGGTGGCGACGTCGGGCTCGGCGTACACCTCGACGACCAGCTCGCGGTGTTCGAGTGCCTCGCGGACCGCCTGCGGGCCCTCGGCCAGGAAGCGGCCGGACTTGCGCCGGAACGCACGAGTGGCGAGCCTACGGGCCTGCTTGATCCGCACGGACTGTGCGGTCAGCAGACCTGGGCTCGCCACTTCGGGTGCTATCGGGGTGCTCTCGGAGGAACGCTGCGGCTCAGGCCGCGGCGTCGCTCTTGGCGTTCACGTCGGCCGGCAGGGCCGCCTTCGCCAGCGCGAGCAGCGCCGAGAACGCCTTGGGGTCGTTGACCGCCAGGTCGGCGAGGATCTTGCGGTCGACCTCGATCTCGGCCAGGCGAAGACCCTGGATGAGACGGTTGTAGGTCAGGCCTTCGGCGCGAGCCGCGGCGTTGATCCGCTGGATCCACAGCTTGCGGAAGTCGCCCTTGCGCGCCTTGCGGTCCCGGTAGGCGTAGACGAGCGAGTGGGTGACCTGCTCCTTGGCCTTGCGGTACAGCCTCGAGCGCTGGCCGCGGTAACCGCTGGCCTGCTCGAGGACGACGCGACGCTTCTTGTGGGCGTTGACTGCCCGCTTCACGCGTGCCATGAGGTGTTACTCCTTGTATTTCTGCGCCGGAGAAGGTGGTCCACCCGGCGGGGGGTGTTCGGGGGTGGGAAAGCTCAGATGCCGAGGAGCTTCTTGGCCTTCTTCACGTGCGACGGGGCGACCTCGACCGTGCCGGACAGGCGGCGCTTGCGCTTGGTCGACTTCGCCTCGGCGAGGTGGCGCTTGCCGGTCTGCTCGCGACGCAGCTTGCCCGAGCCCGTGATCCGGATACGCTTCTTCATCCCCGAGTGGGTCTTCATCTTCGGCATGGCTATGTGCTCCTGGTTTTCTTCGTTGACTCGATCTGGTGACTGCTCCGGCTACTGACGACAACCCGGCGGCCGGAGCGACACGTCACTCCGGATCGAGGTTGTCTGCCGGACCCTTCGGCTTCTTCGTTGCCCCGGCGGCGCGCTCGGCCTCGTGCTGCTTGAGCTGCTCAGCACGCTCCAGCCGCTCGGCCTCCTGCTCGGCCTCGTGCTCAGCCTGCTTCTTGGCCTTCTCGGCTTCCACGTCCACGCGCGCCTCGGACTTCTTCTTGTGCGGTCCGAGCACCATGATCATGTTCCGGCCGTCCTGACGCGGCGACGACTCGACGAAGCCGAGCTCGCTGACGTCCTCGGCCAGCCGCTGCAGCAGCCGGAACCCCAGCTCGGGGCGGGACTGCTCACGACCGCGGAACATGATGGTGATCTTGACTTTGTCACCGGCACGCAGGAAGCGGACGACGTGACCCTTTTTGGTCTCGTAGTCGTGCGGATCGATCTTCGGCCGCAGCTTCATCTCTTTGATGACGGTGTTGGTCTGGTTCCGGCGTGACTCGCGCGCCTTCTGCGCGGTCTCGTACTTGTACTTGCCGAAATCCATCAGCTTGCAGACCGGCGGGCGTGCCGTGGCCGCAACCTCGACCAGGTCGAGATCGGCTTCCTGTGCCAACCGAAGTGCATCCTCGATCCGGACGATGCCTACCTGCTCACCGTTCGGTCCGACCAGACGCACCTCAGGAACGCGGATGCGCTCGTTGACGCGCAGTTCAATGGTGATGGGTCCTCCTGGGTTGTTCGTTTACTGGTGCCACCTTGTCAACGCTTGAGGGATCGCGTCCTGTCCGTTGCCGGAAATGACGAAAGGCCCTCGTGCGTCCACACGAAGGCCCAATTCCCAGATCGACGGCGCTCCCGTCACCGGGTACGCCGTACGATTCGCCTCGGTACTCCGGCCTGAGCCGGATCACCTCGACGTGACCGGGGACCCGCCGACTGTGCATCAGCTGGGTGGGAGGTGGCCCTCCGCTTAGACCTGAACCGCTGGCGTCCCTCGAGTATTCCGCTCAGGGGCCACCATCAGACCAGGTCGGTCGCCGTGCAACAGTAACACCATGAGCGACCCAGTCTCCACTCCGCCTTCCCCGGCCCCTTCCCCGGCCCCTTCCTCTGGCGGCACCGAGCAGCTCCGGGTGGACCCGCTGTCGACCGCGTCCCGCGACATCGCCGAGGTCCCGAGCGTGGAGATCATCTCAACCGCCGCCCTCCACCTGATGAGCGCCGCCGCGGTCAACCTGGGCCTGGCCGAAGACCTCCCCGACCACAAGGACCTCGACGAAGCCCGCTCCCTGATCGACGCGTTGGCCGGCCTCCTCGACGCCTCCGCCCCGTCGCTGGGGCACCATCACGCGGCGCCTTTGCGCGACGGCCTCCGCTCCCTCCAACTCGCCTTCAAGGAAGCCTCGACCATCCCGGACGAACCCGGCACAGGCCCCGGCGAGAAATACACAGGCGAGGTACACCCAGCTGCCTCCCGCCGCTGACCCACCGCAGGCCGTGAAGGATTCTTGCCGCTCCGTGGCAATAATCCTTCACGCCGCGGTCGTGGGCTGCTGCGGTCACGGATGGGCTATGCCTTACTCCTCAGATCTGTAGCTCGGCAGGGAAGCCTGTCCAGCGCAGGTCGGCTGGTAGGTGTCGCATGTCGTTGTAGAGCAGGATCGACGAGGGCCGGCCCGGTGCGTATCGAAGTACGGTCAGCGCGGCGTTGCAGTGGTTGAGGCTGAGCCAGCGCCATCTCGGTGCATCCATGGCGTGCCGGACGAGCCAGCCGATCAGGAAGTTGTGGGTCACGACCAGCTCGTGCCGGTCTTCAGCACCGTCCACCGGACCGGTGAAGCGCACCAGCGCTTGGCGGCCCAGTACGGGTCCTTCTGCGAGTTCCTCAGCTGTGCATTGCTCGAGGAAGCGGAACAGGAAGTCGGCAGACTCGGCTGGCAAGTCGTCCTTCTTCGGTACCTGCGGAACGTAGTCGCCCGCCAGCTCCGAGACCGCCAGCGGGACATCGTTCGTCAGTTGCTCACCTATCAGCCCGGCGGTCTGCACTGCCCGAGGCAGTGGGCTGTGGTGAACCGTCGAGAAGGCGACGTCGCGAAGCCGCCGACCTAGCAGGTGCGCCTGCCTACGACCCCTCGCTGTCAGCCCACTCTGATCCGGCAACGCCTCGCCATGCCTGGCGAGGTACAGGTAGCGCGCAGCAGTTCCAGACACTCAAACCTCCTCCGCTTGCACCGACGACCCGTACTCCGACCGCCGCTGGCGGGCTTCAGCGTGAGCCCGCGAAGAAGCCTGCCGAGCCTGTTGCGAATTGGCTCGCCAGCGGCCGATTGTGTTCCGACCGACAGGAAGTAGTCGACCGTTCGGCCGCGCGCCACGCTCACGCAGGCCGCGGCCGGCCGCAGAACCGGCACTACTTCCTGTCGGTCGGGACACAACGCGAACCCCAGACCTATTTCCCAACAGGCTCTGCCACCCGCCAGCGGTCTAAAAACTCGCCAGCCGGCGAGGCTGATACTCCCTCGCTTCAGGGCAGGAGTGGTGTCATCGGAATCATCCGGCGACTACGGACAAGGAGTTGCGTGTCCGAGGTCGCCAGAGGGTGTTCGAGCCACCACACCCGCCGCGAACGGCGACCCCCAGCAATCCAGGACTGCCAAGTGTTCGACCGCGCACCGCTGCCTCTGCTGAGCCGCGCCGGAGCAGCGGCGACACCGGGGCCTCGAGCGGCCGACGTAGGAGGCGCGCTGCGGGCGCAGTACCGGGTGCTCAGGTCAGGCGAAGACCTTCAGCTCGTAGATGCGGGCTGCCGGATCCGAGCCTTGGGTCGGGCCCGTGATGTTGAGCCGGACGTAGCGGGCCGAGACACCGGCGACCGCGTGCGTAGTAACCGCTGCCGTGTTGCTAGTGACGGTGGCTCGCGTAGTCCACGTGCTCCCGTCCGCCGACGTCTGCACCGTGAAGCCGCGCGTGTTGTACGACGCCGACTCCCCGCCCGCCGCCGCATGCGAGACCTCCACGGACCCAAGCCCCCGCGACGACCCCAGATCAACCTGCAACCACTTCGACGAAGCAAGCGAGCAGAACTTGTCCGCGTTGCCACCCGACACACTGCCATTGACAGCCTTCGCCGGCCCTTCGGTCGATGTGCAGGCCGCAGACCCAGTAGCCGGCTTGTTCAAAGCCAAGTTGGCCGGCCCACCAGAGCCGCCAGACATAGCCGCCGTCATCTCCCGCGCCCACTGCCACGGCGCCGCAGTACCGCCCGGGTCTGAGTTGAAGTACTCCCAACCGTCGACGCCACCGAAGGTCGGGTACTTCGCGACCAGCGCCGCGAGGGTGTTCTTCAGCGTCGGCAGTGCGACGTACCCGCCGCAGTTGGCCGAGTTGGTCACCACTCCCGCGACGACCTTCGACGGCGTGAACACGCCGCGGTTGATGATGTTGTCGTACCCGGTGGTGTTCGCCATCGAGCCCCAGCCGCAGTAGAACTGCGCGTTGTACCAGTCGATCTTCGCGCCACGATCCCGCTCGAGCGTCTCGTAGTTGAAGCCGGACAGGTTGCCGCCGCCGCTCAGCGCGGTCGCGACCGGCGCGAGCGTGATGATGAAGCCGGTACCGAAGTCCGTCGTGAGCTGGTCGATCAGCCGGTTGATGCCGGCCTGCGACATGGTCTCCTCGACGTCCAGGTCGAGGCCGTCCAGCCCGTACGTCGTGACGAGATTCTTCAACCGCGGATAGTACTTGTCGAACTCCGTGTCGAGTCGCTGAAAACTACCCTGCGCGGCGCCACCGACGAACGCCGACACCTTGACGCCGGCCGCCTGCATCGCGTGCAGGTCGGCCCACATCTGGGTGAACTTCGGCGCCTCCGGCGGGTCGTCGTTGAGGTGCACCACATCCGGGTCGAGGTGGATCGCGCCGACCAGTACGTTGGTGACGCCGGTGGTGTTGTCGGTCAGCGCCTTCGGCGAAACGTAAGCACCGTTGAGGTACTGCGTCTGGTAGTAGACGACGACCCGCTTGCTGTCAGCCGTGGTACCGGCCTCAGCAAACCCGGCCGGGAGTACTGCCGCCCCGAGAACCAAAGCGGCAGCGAAACTCATTGCCTTACGCAACATCATGGGGACTCCTTCGAAACCAAACCTGCAATGGGCGGATTGCGGCGGTCCAGCTATCCCTTGACGGCGCCCTCCTCCACGCCTTTGAAGAAGAAGCGCTGCAACGTCGCGAACACGATCACGATCGGGATGAACGCGATCATCGTGCCGGCGGCGATCAGCCGGGGATCGTTGCTGAAGGTGCCGGACAGGTACTGCAGCCCGACGGTCAACGTGTACTTGTCCGGATCGGTCAGCACGATCAGCGGCCAGAGGAAGTCGTCCCAGGCGCCGATGAAGGCGAAGATCGCCACCACGCTGAGCGTCCCGCGCACCGACGGCAGGCCGATGTGGATGAACCGTTGCCACACGTTCGCGCCGTCGACCACGGCCGCCTGGTCCACCTCGACCGGCAGCGACCGGAACGCGTTGTACATCAGCAGCACGTTCAGCGCGCCGATCATGCCAGGCAGCGCGACGCCGAACAGCGTGTTCGCCAGCCCGAGCTCCCGCACAGTCACGTACTGCGAAATGATCGTCACCTCACCGGGCAGCACCAGTGTCGCCAGGAACAGGCCGAGCACGATCCGCCGGAACCGGAACTCCAGCCGGGACAACGCGAACCCGGCCAGCGACGACCCGATGATGTTGCCTCCGACAACCAGTACGGCGACCTGCAGCGAGTTGCGCATGTAGTCCCAGACCGGGATGGTGTCGGCCACCTCGCCGTAGTGGGACAAGGTCGGCTGGGACGGCAACAACCGCGGGATCCGGGTGTAGATGTCCTCCCCCGAACCCTTCAGCGAGGTGGACAACTGCCACAGGAAAGGCCCGATCGTGATGAGCAGGACGAACACCAGCAGCAGGTACCGGACCACCTTCTCCGTCGGCGACAACGAGTTGAACCCGAACGTCCCCCGCTTCCGCCGCGGCGGCGCAGTACCAGAAGCCTCCGGTACTGCGACCGGGCGCGCGGGGTCAGTCACAACGGTCATGCGTCCGCCGCCTTCCGGTTCATCCTGGCCAGCAACAGCATCGGCACGACGGTGACGAAGAACAGCACGATCGACAGCGCGGACGCGTAGCCGAGGTTGCCCTCGAAGCCCTGGCTGTATTGCTGGATGAGCATCACCACCGAGTTGTCGCGGCCACCCGGGCCACCCTTCCCACCGCTGAGGATGAACAGCTCGGAGAAGACCCGCAGGGCCGACACCGAGATCAGGATCGAGATCAGGATCATCGTTCCCCGGACACCGGGGATGGTGATGTGGACGAACCGGCGGTACGCCGACGCGCCGTCGACCGCTGCGGCTTCGTGCAGCTCACGGCCAACGTTCCCGAGGGCGGCCAGGTAGATGATCATGTAGTACCCGAGCCCCTTCCAGATCGTCAGACTGATCGCGCTGAACAACAAAAGCCACTGGTCACTGAGGAACGGCAGCGGCCCGGAGATCACGCCGAGCTTCTCGGCGAGGCCGTTGACCAGGCCTCGATCGTCCAGGATCCACTGCCAGATCAGCGCCACCACCACTGCCGAGGCGACCACCGGGGTGTAGAAGGCGGTCCGGAAGAAGGTGATCCCGGGCAGCTTCTTCTCCACCAGCACGGCGAGCAGCAGCGGCAGGATGGTCAGGAACGGCAGGCAGACCACCATGTAGATGACGCTGTTGAGCAGCGCCCAGCGCAACTGCTCGTCGTGCAGCAGGGCCTCGAAGTTCTTCAGCCCGACGAAGGTGCCGCCGCCGATCGGCTTGGCGTTGGTGAACGACAAGATGACGGTGTTGATCGACGGCCAGAGGTTGAACACCAGCAACCAGGTGAGTGCCGGGATCACCAGCACCCACGGCGTGAACCAGCGGTGGTAGCGCATCGATCAGGAGGCGAGCAGCTGGTTGGCCTTGGCCACCGCGGCGTCGAGGGCCTGCTTGGACGTCACCTTGCCGGAGATCGCGAGCGAGATCTGCTGGTTGATGAAGTCGTTGGTGGCCCCGCTGATCACCGGCGGCTGCAGCACCTTCGCCTTGGCCAGCGACTCGAACGCGAGCACCTTGGCGTCGGACTCCGGCGTACCGTCGCTCTTGGAGAAGTACGGGTCGGTCGCGGAAGCCTTGGTGGACGGGAAGATGTTGACGATCTTCGCGAACGCGGCCTGGTTCTCGGCGTTGGTGACGAACCGCGCGAGCGCGATCGCGGCCGCCTGGTTCTTGGTCTTGGCCGACACCGACAGGCCCTGCACGTACAACGGCGGGGTGTCCAGCGCGGGCGACGGGACGACCTTGCCCTTCAGCGACGGGTTGTCCTTGACGAAGTCCCCGAGCGCGTTGCCGCCGCCGGTGGTCCAGGCGACCTTGTTCTGGGTGAAGAGCTTGGAGTTGCCCAGGTACTGCTGGGTCAGGATGTCGCGCGGCAGGTAGCCGGCCTTGTAGGCGGCGGCGTACTTGTCCAGCAGCGCCTCGGCCTCGGGGGTGTTGAAGGTGAAGGTCTTGCCGTCGTCGGACAGCACCTTGACGCCGGCGTTGGTGAGGTCGCCGATGCCGGGCAGGCGGCTCATCATGTACTCCTTGCCGCCCGACTTGTCGTGCATCACCTTGGCGGCCGCGAGCAGCTCGTCGAAGGTCTTCGGCGGGTTCTTCGCATCCAGGCCGACCGCGGCGAACTTGGTCGCGTTCCAGTAGTCGATGTCGGTGTTCAGGTACCACGGGTAGCCGAAGGTGCCGGTCTGGCCCTGGTACTGGTACGCCTGTACGCCGCCCTCGACGTACTCCTCGGCGATCTTCGGGTCGGCGGCACCGACGTCGAGCAGCATGCTCTGCTTGGCCAGCGGCAGCGCGAAGTCCGGCGGCAGGTTGACCACGTCGGGCAGCTGGCCGGCGGACGCCTGGCTCAGCACCTTCTTGTCGTAGCCGTCACCGGGCTGGTCCAGCCAGGTCACCTTGGTTCCCGGGTACTTCGCCTCGAAGGCCTTGATCACGCCTTCCACATAAGTCGTGAACTTAGGCTTCAGCGCCCAGGTCTGGAAGCTCACCTCGCCGGTCACCTGGGCATTGGCGTCCACGGTCGGCTTGCTGCCCGACGACGTGTCGTCAGAGGAGCCGAGGCCACAACCAGCGAGAGTGAGGGCCGCGACGGCAAGAGCTGCCACCCCGGTCAGACGACGACTACGCATGGGGATTCTCCTGAAGTGATAAACCGGTATAGCTCCTGCACTATCCACATCGTAGAATCCGCTGTCAAGGGGACAACAACACCAGGAGGGCGAGATGGCGCGACCGACCATCGCAGACATCGCTGACAAGGCGGGCGTCTCGAAGGGCGCTGTCTCGTTCGCACTGAACGGGCGGCCCGGGGTGAGTGACGCGACCCGGGCCAGGATCCTGCAGATCGCCGAACAGATGAGCTGGCGACCACACAGCGCGGCCCGCGCACTGGGCGCCTCCCGGGTCGACTCCGTCGGCCTGGTGATCGCCCGGCCGGCCCGCACTCTCGGCGTCGAGCCGTTCTTCGCGCACCTCGTCTCGGGCCTGCAGTCCGGCCTTTCCGCCCGCTCGATCTCGCTGCAGTTGCTGATCGTCGAGGACACCGACGCCGAGATCGAGGTGTACCGGCGCTGGACCTCCGAGCATCGCGTGGACGGCGTGATCCTGGTCGACCTGACCGTGAAGGACCCGCGGATCGAGGCACTCCGGGCACTCGAACTGCCCGCGGTCGTGATCGGCGGCCGCGGCGGAAAGGGAGCGCTCGCCTCCGTCTGGGCCGACGATCGCGACGCGATGCTCTCGATCGTGGACTACCTGGCCGCGCTCGGCCATCGCCGGATCGCGCACGTCGCCGGTACGCCGAACTTCCAGCACACCCAGCGCCGGATCCGCGCGGTCCGCGACGCCGTACCCCGGCTGGGGCTGCTCGACGCGCCGTCGCTGACCACCGATTTCAGCGATGCCGAAGGTGCTGCCACCACGCGCAAACTGCTCTCCCAGGCGAACCGGCCGACCGCGATCGTCTACGACAGCGACGTGATGGCGGTGGCCGGGCTGGGCGTCGCGATGGAGATGGGCGTCTCGGTACCGGGTGACCTGTCGATCGTCGCGTTCGACGACTCGATCCTGACCCAGTTGATGCACCCGGCACTGACCGCACTGTCCCGAGACACCTTCGAGTTCGGCCGCCAAGCCGCCGAAGTACTCCTCGAGGTGATCGCCGAACCCACCAAGGTGATCAACCTCCGAACCGCGGACCCAGTCCTCACAGTCCGCGAATCCACCGCCCCACCCACCCCCTGACCAACCCGCCCCACCCCCGCCATCCCAGCCCTGCATACCTCCCCGCCTCACCTCGCCTTCCCGGCCACCACCCCGTCGGCACACCTCTCCTTCCCCGGCCACCACTCGCCCCGGCACGCTTCCCTCCCAGCCCGCACGCCACCCCGTCGCGACCTCGCTTGCAAGTGGTGTCTATTGGGCCAACTGGCGGATTGGGCTAAACCGTTTTAGTATCCTTTTCATGCTCTCGGATCCCGCCACGCCCCGGTTCGGCGCGAACTACGTGCCCTCCCAGGGGTGGTTCTACAGCTGGCTCGACTACGACCCGGTGGCGGTTCGCCGGGACTTCGCCGACCTGGCCGGGCTCGGCCTGGACCATGTCCGGGTGTTCCCGATCTGGCCCTGGATCCAGCCGAACCGGGCGATCATCCGCGAGGGCGCGATCGGCGACCTGATCGACCTGATCGACGCCGCCGCCGAGCACGACCTGACGGTGGCGGTCGACCTGATCCAGGGGCACCTGTCGAGCTTCGACTTCCTGCCCTCGTGGGTACTCACCTGGCACCGCAGCAGCCTGTTCGAGAGCGAGATCGTCCGCGACGGCCTGACGGCGTACGTCGACGCGGTGGCGCGCGCCGTGGCCACCAAACCCAACGTCTTCGCCATCACCCTCGGGAACGAGGTGAACAACCTCTGGCCGGACAGCTCGACGACCCCGGAGGCCTCCAGCCGCTGGGCTCACGACTTGTTACTCACGCTGAAAAAAGCCGCGCCCGACGTACTCGCGCTGCATTCGGTGTTCGACGACGCCTGGTATAAGCCCGACCACCCGTTCCACCCGGCCGATGTCGTCGACCTGGGTGATCTGAGCACCGTCCACTCGTGGGTTTTCAACGGGGTCTCACGGGTGGACGGCCCGCTCGGTCCGGCGACGCTGACGCACGCCGACTACTTGGTCGAGCTGGCGGCCGCGACTTCGCTGGATAGTTCACGACCTGTATGGCTGCAGGAGATCGGCGTACCGGGGCCGGATATCCCGGTCGACCTGCAGGCGGAGTTCACCCGGCGTACGGTCGAGGTGGTCGTGCACAACCCCGCGCTCTGGGGCATCACCTGGTGGTCCTCACATGACATCGACCGACGGCTCCTCGACTTCCCCGACCGCGAGTACGACCTCGGCCTCTTCACCGTCGACCACCAACGCAAACCCGCCGCCCAGGCCCTCGCCGACGTGATCGCCGACATCCGCTCCACCGGCATCACGCCTCAATCGGCCACCACACTCAAAGCACCGATCAACCCCCGCACCGACCCCGCCCGCCGCGCCGAACTCGCACCCGGCAGCCCCTTCCACCGCGCCTGGGTCGAAGCCCGAACCACCGGCCCAGTCCGGATCACGCTCCCCTCCTGACGCCCCTCACCTCGACCCCACCCCAAACCCACCAACCCGCTGCCGCCTTGCTGGACGACTAGCCGGTTACTGGACGACTAACCGCCCGTAGAGCCTGTGCGAATTGGCTCGCCAGCGGCCGATTGTGTCCCGACCGACAGGAAGTAGTCGACCGTTCGGCCGCGCGCCACGCTCACGCAGACCGCGGCCGACCGCAGAACCGGCACTACTTCCTGTCGATCGGGACACAACGCGAACCCCAGACCCATTTCCCAACAGGCTCTGTAGCCCGCTATCGGTCGGATAGCCGGCTAGCGGCCAGCCGCCCAAACGGAGTACCGGAACGGCTCTCCCCATCCCTCGCAAGCTGGGCGCGGTGAGGTGTCCGGCCAGCTAAGGGGTGCGGCGGTCGATGAGGGCTTGGATGCCGTCGAGGATTCGGTCCAGGCCGAAGTCGAGGTCGTCGTCGAGGGTGTCTTGGTGGTTCGTGTAAAGAGCGACCAACTGGTCATAGCCTGCCGATTGCAACCGCGGGAGGAGGAACGCGCTGACTGCCGCTGACTCGACCGGGGCCTGGTCGCTCGCCGCTAGTTGGCGGGCCAGGTTTGCGTAGGTGCGGGCGGAGCCGTCCAAGAGCACCGCGCAGCCGAGGGCGTCGTGCTGGCTCAGGCCGGTCGGCGTCATCACTCGCAGGATCGTTTCCGTCCAGTGCAACAGGTTGGGCGTCATCGGCGCCCCGCGAATGGGCACGTCGAGCAGCCACGGGCGTTCGGCGTACCGGTCGACCTGGGCCTTGACCCACGCCGCGGCACCCGCCCGCCACCCGGGAGCAGCCGCGATGTACTCCGGTGCGCGCCCCCAGGCCTTTTCGGCGACCAGCACGATCAGTTCGTCCTTCGAGCTGACGTAGCGGTACATCGCATTGGTTGTGACGCCGAGGTGCGCCGCGATCCTCTGCAGTGAGATCGCCTCGAAGCCCTGGCTGTCGCCGAACTCGATGCCGGTGGCCACGATCTGCTCCACCGTGAGCGCGGGTTTGGGCCCGCGCCGCTGGACGGGCTGGACGCCCCAGGACAGCGCGAGCCCGGGCGGTAGCTGCGCCGGCTCGTCACTCATGCCCCCATCCTTCCCCACTCGACCGCCGGAAGCAGGAAGACCTGCCACCCCGCGGCCGGTGGACCTAGCCCCACCCCCGAAACGGGCTCCAGGACCCTCCAAGATGAAACTGTTCAATCCATACGCTGTTTCTCGTCAGGCACCGCGACCAAGCGGGCCACAGGAGAAAAAGGAACCCCCATCATGAACACCCTGAACACCACCCTCGGCCCGCTGATCTCCCCGGACGAGCAGCAGCTCAGCTACTCCGACAAGCAAGCCGCCCACGCCAAGATCGAGAGCGCGGCCCGGCAGGGAGTGTTGTTCGCCCAGGACGCAGCCAACCGGCACCGGCTGCTCAACGAGTCTCACCGCCGCGGCGACCTGCGCGAGGTCCTCGCCGGCCTGCACGACGCAGTACCGCCGAGCGGGCTGACCCTCGCGCTCCGGATCGCTTCAGTCGGCTGGCTGGCAGTCTGCGTGATCCAGTTCATGGTCTGGTTCCTGCTCGCCGTCTTCGGCAACCTCGACTGGCCGTGGTGGCTCTGGTCGGACATCGGCCTCGGCCTCGGCGTCGGCATCCTCTGGTGGACGCACGAGTCCTACCACCGCCGGTCCCAGCTGGACCCGACGGTTGTCCGATGAGCGCGCCCGTCCAGTTGACCGACGTCCAGAAGGTCTACGGCTCCGGCCCCAGCGCGGTCACCGCGCTGGGAGGGGTCAGCCACTCCTTCCAGCAAGGCACCTTCACCGCGGTGATGGGCCCGTCCGGCTCCGGCAAGAGCACGCTGCTGCACTGTGCCGCCGGGCTGGACGAGCCCACCTCGGGTCAGGTGCACCTGGTCGGCAAACCGCTGCAAGGCCTGAACGAGACCCAGTTGACCGAGCTCCGCCGCGACCACGTTGCCTTCGTCTTCCAGGCGTTCAACCTAATGCCGGCGCTGACCGTGCAGCAGAACATCGTTCTGCCGTTGACCTTGGCGGGCCGCACGCCGGACCAGGCCTGGGTGGCCGAGGTGATCCAGCGCGTAGGTCTGGCCGAGCGCACCAAGCACCGCCCGAGCGAACTGTCGGGCGGCCAGCAACAGCGCGTCGCGATCGCCCGCGCCCTGGCCGGATCGGCCGCGATCACCTTCGCGGACGAGCCGACCGGAGCGCTGGACACGCAGACCGCGCTCGAAGTCCTGGCTCTCCTGCGCGACCAGTCGCGGGCCTCCGGGCAGACGACCGTGATGGTCACCCATGACCCGGTCGCCGCCTCGTACGCCGACAACGTCGTCTTCCTGGTCGACAGCCAGATCGTCTCTGAGTCCCCCGCGCCGACCGCCGAGAGCGTCGCGGCGGAACTCGCCAAGCTGTCCCGACTGAAGGTGACGACATGATCCGCCTGGCACTGTCCAGCCTGCGCTTCCGTACCGCGGCGTTCCTGGCGATCTTCGTCGCCGTCCTGCTCGGCAGCTCACTGATGTCGGCCGCCGGCGGCCTGCTCGAGACCGGGCTGCGCCTGAACGTCTCGCCACAACGCCTCGACGCCGCACCGATCATCGTGACCGGCCGCCCCGCCTACCACCCTCCGAACGGTTCCGGCTCCGTCGCGTACCCAGAACGCCGCGGTGTCGACCCCGCACTCGTCGCCAAGCTAGCCAGTATTCCGGGCGTCGCGAAAGCAATCCCCGATGTCTCCTTTCCCGCAGTAGTTGCCCAAAGCAAGGAAGGAAAGGAAAGCAAGGGAAGGAAGGCGAAGGGGGTCGGCGAAAGCAATGGAAGGAAGGCGGAGGGGGTCGGCGGCCATGGCTGGGCATCAGCCGAGCTCACCCCCTACAACCTCACAGCCGGTACTGCGCCCGCCGCGGGCCAAGTTGTCCTCGACAACCGCCTGGCCGGCAGCGCCAAACCCGGCGACAAGATCAACGTGATCGTCAGCGGCATCCAACGCGAGTTCGTCCTAGCCGGCGTGGCCTCACCCGAGCACAAGGTCGACGTACCGTCCGTGTTCTTCTCCGCCGCCGACACTCCCACCCGAGTCGACGCAATCGGCGTCTTCCCAACGCCCGGTACTACGGCGCGCGACCTCGCCAAGCGGCTCGAACTCCCCGACGGCGTCTCGGCGCTGACCGGTGACGATCGGGGCGCGGCCGAGTTCGCCGGGATCGCGACGAGTCTGCCGCTGATCATCCTGTCGGGCGTCTTCGGCGGCATGGTCGCGGTGGTGATGGCGCTGGTCGTGTCCGCGACCATCGGGCTGTCTGTCCGGCAACGCCGCCGGGAGCTCGCGCTACTGCGGGCCAGCGGCGCGACACCGGGCCAGGTGCACAAGATGGTCGTCGCCGAGACGATGCTGGTCGCGATCATCGCGCTGGCCGCCGGGCTGCTCCTGGGCCGCACGATGGGCGGCTGGATCTTCGGGATGCTGACCGGCAACGGGATCGTGCCGCCGGCTCTGCGCTTCGACCAAGGTCCGCTGCCGTTCGTCGGCGCTGCCCTGCTGACGTTGGTGATTCTGCGCCTGACGGTCGGTTTCGCCGCCGGACGCGCGGCCCGGATCAGACCGATCCAGGCGTTGACAGAAGCCGCAGTACCGCCCGTGGTGATCGGCAGGATCCGGCTGATCATCGGAGCGGTGTTCGCCGTGGCCACGGTCGGAATCGGCGTCTCCACGATCTTCATGAGCCCCACGAACGCCGCCGCGATCGGTGGGCCGGCAGTGCTCACCGGTTCGATCGCGGTCGCCGTCCTCGGCCCGTTGATGATCCGCACGATGCTCACCACCCGCATCACCGCCTTCCTCGAGCGACGGGCCGGCACCAACGGCGTGCTGGCCGCGATCAACCTGAGGGTCCGGGCCGTGCAGTTCGCGGCGATCCTGGTACCGATCACGCTGGCAACGTCGATTGCCCTTGGCAACATCTACTCGCAGACCACGCAGCAGAAGGCCGCGGTCGAGGCCTACACGGACAACCTGTCCGCGGACGCCGTCATCACGAGTGATGTGGGTGGCATTCCGGCCGGGCTGTTCGACCAGGTTCGCAGTACGAGCGGAGTGACCGCGGCATCGGAGTTGGTCCGGAGCAAGGGCTGGATCGAGGAGCCGTACGACACCACGCACACGAGCGACCCCTGGCCGCTCCTTGGGCTGAACGGCCCTGTCTACAAGGGGAAAGTCCACGCCGGATCACTGGACCAGCTGACCGGAGACACAGTCGCACTGCCGCCGGGAGCGGCCAAGAAGCTGAAGGTCGGAGTCGGCGATCAGATCGGCGTACGGCTGGGTGACGACGCGCTGGTCAAGGTGAAGATCGTCGCGCTGGTCGACGGCACTTCGGGATACGAGTCGATCTTGTTGCCCTCGGCCCTGTTGGCGGCGCACACGACGGCCGGGCTGCCGACGCAGATCCTGCTGAAGACGAAGGACCCGAAGGCGATCGACCTGCAGAAGTGGCCGGGGACAACCATCGGCGACCGCGACCTGCTGTCGGCCGAGTACGACGCCGGGCTCGGGATCGACGCCTGGATCGGCTACCTACTCGCCGCGATCGCGATCGCCTACACCGCGATCGCCTCGATCAACACGATCGCCGTCGCGGTCCTCGACCGGCGCCGGGAGTTCGGCCTGCAGCGGCTGACCGGTTCGACCCGCAAGCAGGTCGCCAAGATGCTCTACCTGGAGAACCTGGTGATCGCGGCCTTCGTCCTCCTGCTCGGCCTGGTCGCCGCAGCGTTCAGCATCTTCCCGATCGCCATCGCGACCCGCGGCTGGCCGATCCCGTCCGGCCCGGTCTGGGTCCTGCTCGGCTGGATCGTGCTCGTCCTGCTCCTGGTCCTCCCGGTCACCGGCATCACCGGCCGGATCGCGATGCGCGTCAAGCCGATGGACGCGGCCGGCTGATCACTCGGTCGTGACCCAGCCATAGCCGCCGTCTTCCAGTCTGACCACCTGGAGGCCGGCGGCGATTCGGCGTACGTCATCCGTCTCCAGTACTGCGGGCGCCGGGCCCGCCACGTCGATGACGATGGCGGCGGCCCCCTCCTGGATCGCGGCGGTAGCGACCAGCTGCGACTGGGCGGGCATCGGCCTCGCCTCGGGACTCCAGCGCGCGAGACTCTCAGTGCTCGTGAACGCCAGCAACGCGTTCCGGCCGTCCTGTCCCTGGAGCAGCGCGACGGCCATGTCGGAGGTCTTGTCGTGCGCCAGCCCGCGTTCGTCGTACTCGACCTCGCCCAGCATCGCCACCACAGGCACCAGCAGCCGCGCCTTCGTCAGCGCGGCCAGAATCGCCCCTTGATCCCGAGCCCGCAGGGCTGCGCTGAGCGCAGGGTCAGCAGACCCGTCGTCGTCATCGAAGCCGGTAAAAGCGAGCCTGCGTTCCGGTTGCACCCACCCATTGTCCAGCACCCCGGACCGGGGCCCTTTCAGGGTGGTGTCAGGGCTGTTCCCCCTTGGTTCGTGGCAGACCTGTGCGAGCCTGGGTATGTGCCTGACTTCAACGATCTGACGCTGCTGCCGTTCTGTGTCGGCCTCACGCTGCTCGGCCTGATCGGTTCGTGGGCCGCCTGGCGGCGCCGCGGACTCGCTTCGGGCGTCCGCGGCGTGGCCTGGTCGCTGCTCCCGGTCTCGCTGTACCTGACCGGGCTGCTCGAGCTGCTCTGGGACGTGGTGAAGTCCGTCAGTAGCTGGATCACGCATCTGATCTTCAACCCCACCGTGTGGGCCGGCGTGGCGCTGTTCGGCGTCTCGGTCGTGCTCTACGTCGTCTCCGGCGTGGCCAAGGGCCGCGGCGGAAGCAAGGAGAAGGCAGCCAAGCCCCAGCCCGCCACCCGGCCGGCCGCTGACGCGATCGGTGAACTGACCGCCAGCGGACCCGCTCCGGCCAGCGCCGGCAAGCCCGCCAAGACCCAACAGGACCGCCCGAAGGCAGCCAAGGCCCCCAAGGCGGCGAAGGGTCAGGAATCGTCGGAGTTCGACGAGATCGAGGACATCCTGAAGCGCCATGGAATCAACTAATCGCCTGACCAGCGACCCCCTGACCACTGCCCCTTCGGCCAGTGACCCACTGACCATCGACAGCCTGCTCGACCACGTCCAGGCGGCCCCCGCCCGGCTCGGCCGGACCCGGCTGATCAGCATCGACGGCCCGGCCGGATCCGGGAAGAGCACCCTGGCCGACCGCGTCGCCGCGCGTGCGGAGGCGCGCGGCCTGCACACCCGGGTGCTCCGCATGGATGACCTGTACGACGGCTGGGACGGTGCCGTCCGTGGTTTCGCGCTCCTGCGTGATCACGTACTCACCCGTCTCGCCGACGGCCGCGAAGGGCGCTACCGCCGGTACGACTGGACCACCGGCGCGTACGCCGAGCTGCATCTCGTACCGGCGACCGTCGAGTTGCTGATCGTCGAAGGCGTCACCTCCTGCGACCGCGACGCCGACGCCTGGCAGTCGCTGAAGATCTGGATCGAGACGACCAACGAGATCCGCCTGGAACGCGGCATCGATCGCGACGGCGAGGCCCTGCGCGACCGCTGGCTGGACTGGATGCGCTGGGAACGCGACCACTTCGCCACCGAGAACACCCGCACCCGCGCCAACCTGGTTGTCGACGGCAACCCCGTCGTCCCGCACGACCCGGCCACCGAGCTGGTCACCAAGTCGCTCAATCTCCCCCACGACTCAGCCGCCTCCTGAAGCCAGCCGGTCGAGCCGGCGGTAGGCGTCCCAGCCGACAGACCGTTGCCACGTCGCAGCGAGTTCGGCCTCGTAGTGGGCGAGGATAGGGCGCATGAGCGTTCTGCCGTCGGGTGAGCAGTGGACCATTCGCGCCGGGGAGTACGCCGGCACCGTTGTGAGCGTAGGAGGCGGCCTGCGCGGTCTCTCGTACGCCGGTCGCGAGGTGCTGGTCGGCTATCCGGAGGACCAGCCGGCCAGGGCCGGGATCGGGCAGCACCTGTTCCCTTGGCCGAATCGGGTCACGGATGGCAAGTACACGTTCCAGGGCGTCGACCAGCAGCTCTATCTGACCGAGCCGCCGCGGAGCAACGCGATCCACGGCCTGACCCGCTGGGCCAACTGGGAGCGGGTGGACGACGGTACCGACGAGTCCTTCGTCGAGGTCGCTCACCGGTTGCACGGGCAGCCGGGGTACCCGCACCAGCTGGACCTGACTATCACCTACCAGCTCGACGCGACCAACGGGCTGACCGTCACGGCCCGCGCGACAAACGTCGGCGCGGGCGACGCGCCGTACGGGTACGGGACGCATCCCTACCTCAGCGTCGGCCGGCGAATCGACGAGTGTGAGCTGGAGTTCACCGCCGCCAGCTGGCTCGAGGTCACGCCGGACAGGTTGAGCCCGATCGGCCTCGCCGACGTCGCCGGTTCGCAGTACGACTTCGGGCAGGCGCGGAAGCTGCAGGATCTCGACATCGACAACGCGTTCACCGGCCTGCCTGAGAACTGGGAGGTCCGGCTGACGGACCCGGCGACGGGGAACTCGGCGCGGCTGGTCAGCGACACGAAGTGGATGCAGCTCTACACGGCGAACGCGATCGGCCGCGCCGGCCTGGCCGTCGAGCCGATGACCTGTCCGCCCGACGCCTTCATCAGCGGCGAGGACCTGGTCGTCCTGAAGCCCGGCGACGAGCACACCACGAGCTTTAGGGTCAGTGTTTAGCGCCCGCGCCGTGTGAGCGAGCCACGGCCGCAAGTTCGCGCGCCGCGCGGCTCGCTCGTGCTCCCTCGGACGCCTGCACCGCCAGTACTCCGAGTCGGTTGCCCTCGGCATCGAACAGTTGCAGCCACGGATCGCCCGCGCGGAACCGCAGCGCCTTCACGTCATCCCAGGCGTACTGATAGGTCCGGAACACGTTCCGCACCCGCAGGTTGTCCTCGTACGCCGTGACGCGGACCGTCGCCATCCGGTACAGCAGATAGAGCACGGTCCCGAAGAACGCCAGCAACGTGAGCCGCTGGAACAAGGTGAACGTGTCCCGCGCCTCCGCCGACAGCTGGACCCAGATCACCCCGAAGACGGCGACGATCGACAGTCCCATCACGCCGGCCATCATCGCGATCGCCCACGGATGGAACGTCCACAACGCCTTCGGGGCCATCGGCTCAGATCCGGCAGGCGTGGATGTCGGTGGTCAGGATGGCGCGCGCGCCGACGTCCCAGAGCTGGTCCATGATCCGCTGTGCGTCGGCTCGGAGCACCATCACCCGGACGGCGACCCAGCCTTCCCGATGAAGCGGCGACACCGTCGGCGACTCCAGGCCGGGCGCGACCGCGTTCGCGGCCTCCACGGCTTCGGCGCGGATGTCGTAGTCCATCATCACGTAGTTGCGCGCGACCAGGACGCCTTCCAGCCGGCGGACGAGCTGCTCCACCCCGTTCGGCTTCTCCACGCCCTGGCGCCGGATCAGCACGGCCTCGGACTTGAGGATCACGTCGCCGAACACCTCCAGGCCCGCCTGGCGCAGCGTCGTACCGGTCTCGACGACGTCGGCGATCACGTCTGCGACGCCGAGCTGGACCGCGGACTCGACCGCGCCGTCCAGCTTGACCACGGACGCCTCGACGCCGTGCTCGGCCAGGTGGTCGCTGAGGATGCCCGCGAAGGAGGTGGCGATCCGCTTGCCCTGCAGATCCTTCACCGACTGCGCGACGCCCGGCCGGCCGGCGAACCGGAAGGTCGAGCCGCCGAAGCCGAGCTCCAGGATGGTGTCCGCGGCGGCGTGCGAGTCGAGCACCAGGTCGCGGCCGGAGATGCCGACGTCGAGGGTGCCCTCACCGACGTACACGGCGATGTCGCGCGGGCGCAGGTAGTAGAACTCGACGCCGTTGTCGGGGTCGGTCAGAGAGAGGTCTTTGCTGGTCCGGCGCTGCCGGTAGCCGGCCTCGGCCAGGATGGCGGTGGCGGCCTCGCTCAGCGAGCCTTTGTTGGGTACTGCGACGCGCAGCATGAAACGGCCTTTCGGGAAGAGGTGAACCGGGTCCGCAGGGCACTCCTACAGATGTCGGTACACGTCGTCGAGGCTCAGACCGAGCGCGTGCATCATCACCTGCGCGTGGTAGAGCAGCTGGCTCAGCTCCTCCGCGGCCCGTTCCTTGCCTTCGTGCTCGGCGGCCATCCAGGACTCGGCGGCCTCCTCGACCAGCTTCTTGCCGATCGTGTGCACGCCGGCATCCAGCGCTGCCACCGTGCCGGAGCCCTCCGGTCGGGTCAGCGCCTTCTCGCCCAGCTCGGCGAAGAGTTCGTCAAAGGTCTTCATCGCGGGTCCAGCCTAGAGGTCGGCCGCCGGCAGGTTGCGGTCAGGTCTCGCTCCCCGGACTTTCCCGCGGTGCGGAATGCGAGTCGACGTACCAGCGGTGCCGCTCGGCGAGCAGCCGTCTCACCATCCCGAAATCCATCTCGTCACCTTCTTCCCGCAGGTGGAACGGCGGCGGAAAGTAGCAGTCCCCCATCAACATCACCCCGGAGTCCGGCACGACGACCACGGCCGAATCCGGCGCATGCCGCCCACCCACATGCCTGACCTGTACTCCGCCCGCCAACTCGAGGGTCTCCTCGAACGCCCGATGCGGCGGGAGCACCGCGAACCCGCCCCACTCCGGCATCGCCAGGGCCCGGGCCCGGAAGCTCGGACCGAGCCGCGGATTCTCGGCCACCTGATCCCGACGCGCGGATCGCCTCCGGGTCGGGGTCGTGCGGGTAGAGCCAGACCCGCCCGCTGAGGTGCAGCAATTCCATCTGGCTGAGAATAGCCAGTGTGAGAATTCGTTCCTTGGGAGTGGCGCCAGGCACATTGCCGACCGGCCGGCTGAACGCGATCACCGACGTACCAGGCGTCCTCGTCGGGCAGACCACGATCGCCGGCGGGGACCTGAACACCGGGGTCACCGCCATCGTGCCGGCTGATTTCGCCGCTGGGCTGCCCGCGGCGGTTGCTGTCGGCAACGGCTACGGGAAGCTGGTCGGATCGACCCAGGTGGACGAGCTCGGCATCATCGAAACGCCGATCCTGCTGACCGGGACGCTCTCCGTCTTCCGCGTGGCCGATGCCTTGCTGACCTGGCTCCTGGACCGCGATCCCACCGCTCTCAGCCTCAACCCGGTGGTCGGCGAGACCAACGACGGCTATCTCTCCGACATCCGTAGCCGTCCCATCACACCCGAGCACGTCTTCGCAGCCCTCGACTCCGCCTCCGCAGAGCTTCCTGCGGAAGGCAATGCCGGCGCCGGCGCCGGCACCGTCGCTCTTGGGTACAAAGCGGGCATTGGCACAGCATCGCGCTTGGTTCCGACCGCGAACGCCGCCGCCGTCGCCTCCGGCGGTGGCGGTGGCGGCGGTGGCGGTGGGGGTGGGGTCAGCGGTGGTGCTGTGAGCGGCGGTCGGGATGGGGCCAGCGGCGGAGCAGCTGGCGTGGTGGGAGTTTTGGTGCAAGCGAACTTCTCCGGCACGTTGACGGTGCTCGGTACGCCGATCCCGCCACCGGTGGAGAAGCCGGCACCGGAGGGGAACTCGTGCATGATCGTGATCGCCACCGATCTGCCGCTCGACGCGCGGCAGCTCGGCAGGGTCGCCCGGCGTGCGGTGTTTGCCATGGGCCGGGTGGGCTCCGACTTCTCGCCAGGCAGTGGCGACTACGCGATCGCATTCAGCACCAACCGGACCACGCCGATCCAAGATCACGACTTGAAACAAGTCTTCAACGCAACTACTGAAGCCACGGAAGAGGCGTTGCTCAACTCGCTCACGATGGCGACGACCGTGACCGGGTATAACGGCAACACGCAGTACGCCGTACCGCATGAGCTGATCACCCGTAGAGCTCGGCAACTGACTCAGCCAGGCGCTTGAGTTCGTCGCGTAGTTCGGGCGGCTCCAGGACCTCCAGCGACTTGCCGTAGCGGATCAGTTGCGTCGCCGCGTTGCCCACGGACTCGATCGGTACGGCGACCGTGATGCTGCCGTCCTCGGCCGGTTCCGCGCCGGTGTCGGCGACCGCCTTCAGCAGCAGGGATGCCGAGAGATCGGCGAGCCGTCCGGCCAGGTCGGCCGAGATCCGCACCACCGCTTCGCCGGTGAACCGCTGCTGCTCGAAGCGATCCAGATGCTCCTGCCAATGCTTGGCCAGGTCGAATCCGGCGGGCCGGGTGAACACCTCGTCGGTCGGCGCCAATTGCAGGATGTTGGAGACGCGATACGTCCGTACTCCGCTGGGCGTCGCGGCCACGACGTACCAGCTGCCGTTTTTCAGGACGAGCCCGTACGGTTCGAGCGTCCGCTCCACTTCGCGGGGCGCCTCCCAGCGGCGGTAGAGCACCTTGATCCGGCGATCCTCCATCACCGCCGACGCAACCGCTGACAGGTAGGGCGAGTCCTCGGCATCGCGGTACCACGCGGGCATGTCGAGGTGGAAACGGTTCTTCAGCCGCCCGGCCCGATCGCGCTGATCTGGCGCCAGCGCGGCGAGCAGCTTCAGCTCGGCCGCACTCGTCTGCTCGGTCAGCCCGAGTGCCGCGGCGGGTCCGGGCATCCCGACCAGGAACAGGGCGGCCGCCTCGCCCTCGGTGAGCCCGGTGAGCTTGGTGCGATAGCCGTCGACCAGGCGATACCCGCCGGCGCGACCCTGGTCGGCGTACACGGGAACCCCGGCCGCGGCTAGCGCCTCGACGTCGCGGTAGATCGTCCGCAGCGAGACCTCGAGCTCCTCGGCCAGCTCCCGCGCGGTCAGCTGACGGCGTGTCTGCAGCAGCAGAAGGATCTGGAGCAGCCGGCTCGAGCGCATGGTTCGAGGTTAACCGGAATCACTGCCACTCACTGTCAGGTATAGGCGAGAGGCTCTGCTCATGAGCACAATCACCAAGGTCACCGACGACTTCGACTTCCTGATCGGCCACTTCGACGTCGCCAACCGCGTCCTGACGCCGGCCGGCGACTGGGAGGAATTCGCCGGCACCCACAGCGGGCTGAGCCACTTCGCCGGAGCCGTCATCGTCGACGAGGTGCGCTTCCCGAGCCAGGGTGGCTTCGGGATGACGCTTCGCCTCTACGACCCGGTCGAGAAGATCTGGACGATCTACTGGGTCAACAGCCGGACCGGGAAACTCCAGCCGCCCGTCCGCGGCGGCTGGTCGGACGGCGTCTGCACCCTGTACGGCGAAGACGACCTGGGCGATCGCAGGATCCCTGTCCGCCTGCGCTGGTCGGATGTCACCGACGAGACCGCGCGCTGGGAGCAGGCCTACTCCGAGGACGGCGGCAAGACCTGGGACACCAACTGGACGATGGACTTCACCCGGCGATCGAGCGAACCGCCGGCGCTGGACATCCCCAAGGTCACCGGTGATTTCGACTTCTTCGCCGGCGAGTGGAACGTCCAGCACCGCCGCCTGATCGACCCGCTGACCGGCAGCGACGAGTGGAAGGAGATGCCCGGCACAGCGGATTGCTACACGCTTTTCGACGGCGCCGTCTGCATCGACGAGACCTTCTTCCCGACCGAGGATTTCGACGGGATGACCGTGCGCCTGTACGACGTGGCGGCCGGATCCTGGGCGATCTACTGGATCAACAGCAAGCGTGGCGAGCTGGAGCCACCCGTGTACGGCGGCTTCGGCGCGGACGGTGTCGGCATCCTCGAAGGGCCCGATGAGCACGACGGGCAGCCGGTCGACGTCCGGTTCCGGTGGACGAAGGGCGACGTACCGGTCTGGGAGCAGTTCTTCTCGAACGACGGCGGCGCCGGCTGGGAGAGCAACTGGACGATGACCTTCACCCGGCGGTCCACCCTCCCTGAATCGCAGAGCCCCAAGCTGACCAGCGACTTCGACTTCCTCAACGGGTACTTCGATGTGCGGCACCGGACGCTCACCAAGGTGTTCGTCGGGAGCGACGACTGGCAGACCTTCGAAGGGACGTGTTCCGCGCGGACCCACTTCGACGGGGCGATCAGTGTCGACGAGATGCAGTTCCCGAGCAAGGCGTCGTACGGGATGTCGGTGCGGCTGTACGACCCGGTCGAGAAGGACTGGACGATCTACTGGATCAGCAGCAAGACGATGGAGCTCAACCCGCCGGTGAAGGGCCGCTGGGCCGAGGACGGCAAGTCGTGCTGGCTGGTCGGCGAGGAGGAGATCGACGGCCGGCCGATCCTGGTCAGCTATGCCTGGTCGGACATCACCGAGACGACCGCGCACTGGGAGCAGTCCTTCTCCGCCGACGGCGGCGACACCTGGGAGCTGAACTGGGTGATGGACTTCACCCGTCGCGACACCGAGCCGCCGCGCGTCGACATCCCGAAGGTGACGGGCGATTTCGACTTCCAGGTCGGCGAATGGGACATGCACAACGAACGCCGGCGGCCCCCGCTCGGCGAACCGGCCGAATGGTACGAGCTCAAGTCCAAGCTGAAGGCCACCACGTACTTCGACGGCGCGATCAGCTTCGACGAAGGCTGGTATCCGAGCGAAGGCTTCCGTGGCGCGACGCTACGGCTCTACAACCCGCACTCGAAGACCTGGGCGATCCACTGGATCAACAGCCTGCGCGGCAAGCTGGAGAGCCCGGTGATCGGGGCGTTCGGCGACGACGGCCGCGGCATCTTCGAGGGGCCTGACGTGTGGGAGGGCCAGCCGATCGACGTCCGCTTCGTCTGGACACCCGGCTCCGACAAGTCCAACTGGGAACAGCTCTTCTCCACCGACGGCGGCGAAACCTGGCACAGCAACTGGAAGATGCGCCACACCCGCATCCCCTGACAAGCCCTGGCCCTTCCTCCATAGGGAAGGGCCAGTGGCCGGCCCCGGTCAGCCGAACTGGCCGGGCTGGTAGTCGCCGACGGGGTTCTGGACGATGACGTTCAGCCGGTTGGCCGTGTTGATCAAGGCGATCAGGCCCACCAGCGTGGCGAGCTGGTCCTCGTCGTAGTACTTGGCGGCGTTCTCCCACACCTCGTCAGGGACGCCACCGGCCGTGTCGGCGATCCGGGTGCCCTGCTCCGTCAGCTCCAGCGCCGCGCGCTCGGCCTCGGTGAACAGGTCCGTTTCCCGCCAGGCCGCGACCAGGTTGACCCGCTGGGGCGTTTCTCCGTCGTGCGCGGCGTCCTTCGTGTGCATGTCGGTGCAGACGCTGCAGCCGTTGATCTGGCTGGCCCGCAGCGTCACCAGGTGCATCGTCTTGGCCGGCAGCGGTGAATCCAGCAGGACCCGGTGCATTGCGACGAAGTGCTTCATGATCTTGCCGGTGATCGGGTTGGTGGCGAGGTCCAGGCGAGCTTCCATCGTGCACACTCCTTGATGATTGTGTTGGTTGACCACAAGGCACCGCGGAGCCGCGTGCTGTGACGGTCCGGCGACGTGACGTGGACCACTGGGCGTTCCTGTCACAAAGCGATGCCGGCCGGTGTCCTGTGACTGACCCCGGCCCAGTGCGAACAGACAGGAACGAGCAGATGGATTCCGCCACCGAGGCATTCGTTGCCCACCGCAACCTGCTTTTCACCGTCGCCTACGAGATGCTCGGCTCAGCGACGGACGCGGAGGATGTGCTCCAGGAGACCTGGCTGCGCTGGGCGGCGGTCGACCACAGCACAGTGCGGGAGCAACGGGCGTACCTGGTCCGGATCACCACCCGTCAGGCGCTCAACAGACTACGGTCGCTCGGCCGGCGCAAGGAGTCGTACGTCGGTTCCTGGTTGCCCGAGCCGCTCCTGACCGCGCCCGATGTGGCTGACGACGTCGAACTGTCCGACAGCGTCTCGATGGCGATGCTGCTGGTACTGGAGACGCTCACGCCGACCGAGCGAGCGGTCTTCGTCCTGCGCGACGTGTTCGCTCTGGAGTACGACGAGATCGCGGAGGCCGTCGGCAAGACGCCGGCCGCGGTCCGCCAGATCGCGCACCGGGCGCGGGCTCACGTCGCTGCCCGCCGGCCGCGCGGGGTCGTGTCCCAGGCCGAGTCACGGAACGCGGTCGAGGCGTTCCAGCGGGCGGTCACGACGGGCGACCTGCAGAGCCTGGTCGATATCCTCGCGCCCGACGTCGTCCTGCTCGGCGACGGCGGCGGCATCAAGCAGACCCTCCCGCGCCCCATCCTCGGCGCCGACAAGGTGGCACGCCTGCTCACCGTCGGCCTGGGCCAGGCCGGTCATCACCTGTCGGTCGAACCGGTCCAGGTCAACGGCAGCCCGGCGATGGTCATCCGCCGCGACGGCGAACTGGACGGAGTGATGGCGCTGACCATCGAGGACGGCCTCATCACCGGCATGTACTACGTCCGCAACCCCGACAAGCTGTCGTGGATGCAGCGGGAGACCACTGTCAGCCGGTAGAGCGTGCGGGTGGCGAGCAGGGTCGCTAGAGAGCGCGGGTGGCGAGCAGGGTGGCGAGGGCTGCCTGGGTGGACTCGTAGCCCTTGTCTTCGCGGCTGTCGGGGAGGCCTGCGCGATCCAGCGCCTGCGGGTCGTTGTCGCAGGTCAGCAGGCCGAAGCCGACCGGTACGCCGGTGTCGACCGCGACTCGCATCAGGCCCTCGGTCGCCGCCTGGCAGACGTACTCGAAGTGCGGGGTGTCGCCGCGGATCACAACGCCGAGCGCGACGACCACGTCGTACCCGCCCTTGGCCGCGTGCAGCGCCGCGACCGGCAGCTCGAAGGAGCCCGGCACCCGGACCACCTTGTAGTCGGTGACGCCCGAGTCGGCCAGTGCCCGCTCGGCGCCGGCCACCAGCGAGTCGGTCACCTGCGGGTGCCACTGGGCCGCGATGACCGCGACCCGGACGCCGTCAGCCTGCGGGATTTCGATGCTGGGTGCTCCGCTGCCCGACATCAGCCGGCTCCGTTCTCGTCAGTGCCGGTGGGCAGGTGGTGTCCCATCCGGTCGCGCTTGGTCCGCAGGTACCGCAGGTTGTGCTCGGTCGGGTCGATCGAGATGCCGCGGCGCTCGACCACGTCGATGCCGTAGCGCTGGACGCCGGCCAGCTTGTCCGGGTTGTTCGTCAGCAGCTTCACCGAAGTGATGCCCAGGTCGGCCAGGATCTGCGCGCCGGTGCCGTAGTCGCGGGCGTCTGCGGGCAGGCCCAGATCCAGGTTCGCGTCGACCGTGTCGCGGCCGGCGTCCTGCAACTCGTACGCCTGCAGCTTGTGCAGCAGGCCGATCCCCCGGCCCTCGTGGCCACGCAAGTAGACGACGACGCCACCCTCGGCCGCGACCTGGCGCATCGCCTCGTCGAGCTGCGGACCACAGTCGCACCGCAGGGACCCGAGCACGTCACCCGTCAGGCATTCCGAGTGCAGCCGGACCAGCGTCGGCCCGGTACCGATCTCGCCGCGGACCAGTGCGAGCTGCTCGGTCCCGTCGATGATGTTCCGGTAGCCGTGGGCAACGAAATCGCCGTACTGCGTCGGCAGCGTGGTGGTCGCGACGCGCTTGATCTGGCTTTCCGTCCTGCGCCGGTACCGGATCAGGTCCTCGATCGAGATCAGCACCAGGCCGTGCTCGTCGGCGAACTTCCGCAGCTCTCCCCCGCGCTTCATCGTGCCGTCGTCGTTCACCAGCTCGGCGATCACCGCGGACGGCCGCAGCCCCGCGAGCCGGGCGAGATCGAGCGACGCCTCGGTGTGCCCGGGCCGCACGAGGACGCCGCCTTCGCGGGCCCGCAGCGGGAAGATGTGTCCCGGCTGCACCAGGTCGTACGACTCCGATGCCGAGTCGGCCAGCACCCGGATCGTCCGGGCCCGGTCAGCCGCCGAGATGCCGGTGGTGACGTTGTCGCGGGCATCGACCGAGATCGTGTACGCCGTCCGGAGCCGCTCGCGGTTGTGCGGCGTCATCAACGGGATGCCGAGCCGGTCGAGCTCGGCCGCCTCCATCGGGACGCAGACGACGCCGGAGCTGTAGCGGATCAGGAAGGCCAGCAGTTCCGGAGTCGCCTTGGCGGCCGCGAAAATCAGGTCGCCCTCGTTCTCGCGGTCCTCGTCGTCGACCACGATCACCGGCCGGCCGGCCCGGATCTCGTCGATCGCGTGCTCGATCGTGTCGAGCTTCAATACCTCGCCCATGGTCAGACCACCGCAACTGGCTCAGGAGTGGCCTGGTTGGCCGTCTCGCGATTCTGGATCCGCCACCAAGAGGCGAATCCGAGGACACAGAAGAGCCCGTAGACGACGTACATCGTCGCCGACGGGTAGAACTTCGCTTGCACCAGCAGCGGTACGCCGACGACGTCCACCGCGATCCAGATCAGCCAGAACTCGACGAACCCACGCGCCATCCCGTACGTCGCCAGGATGGAGCCGGTCAGGATCCACGCGTCCCACTGCGGTCCCCAGGAGCCCAGCGCCTTCAGCACCGGGTAGGCGATCGCGTAGAGCACCACTGCGGCGCCCAGCAGCTCGAGACGCTGACGTCCCGTCGCCCAGCGAGGCTGTACTCCGGTCGCGGCGCCGCCGTGGCGGTTCTGGTACCAGCGGTACCAGCCGTAGAGGCTGACGAGCGCGAAGAAGACCTGTCGCCCGGCCTGGCCCCAGAGGTCCTTGTCCTGCGGATTGTCGAACAATCCACCAACAAAAACGGTGAATAGTAGAACGTTGCCAATGATGCCGACCGGCCAGGCCGCAACCAGCCGGCGCATGCCGAACAGCGCGCTGCCCAGACCGAACACGTTGCCGACGATCTCGCGAACCAGCACCGGCGACCCGGCGATGGTGATCTGCGAATGCAGCAACCAGTCGAAGACGTTCATGCCTTGCCTCCGGTGAGCAGGCGCTCGACGTACTTGGCGATGACGTCGACCTCGAGGTTCACCGTGTCGCCGATCTTGTTGCGGCCCAGCACGGTCAGCTCGAGCGTGGTCGGGATCAGGCTGATCCCGAAGGTCCCGGTGGCGTCGTCCACATCGGTGACCGTGAGCGAGACGCCGTCGACGGCGATCGAGCCCTTCTCCGCGACGTACCGGAGGATCTCGGCCGGCGCGGCGATCCGGACGACCTCCCAGTGCTCGGCGGGTTCGCGGCTCGCGATCGTGCCGACGCCGTCGACGTGGCCCTGGACGATGTGACCGCCGAGCCTGGCGTGGGCCGCGACCGCGCGTTCGAGGTTGACCTTCGAGCCCTTCCCGACGCTGCCGAGGCTGGTGCGCTGGAGGGTCTCGCGCATCACGTCCGCGGTGAAGGTGCCGTCGCCGTGCTCGATCACCGTCAGGCAACAGCCGTTCACCGAGATCGAGTCGCCGTGTCCGGCGTCCTCGGTCACCTTCGGACCGCGGATGGTCAGCCTCGCGGCGTCCCCGTCCAGCAGATCCAGCGATTCGACCGTGCCGAGTTCTTCGATGATGCCCGTGAACATCTACTTTCCTCCCAGAGGAGTGAGGGTGAGGCGTACGTCGTCGCCGAGGCGGGTGACGTCCGCAAGGTTGAAGCGCCGCAGGTGGTCGATAGATTCCGCGCCCAGGTCGCCGATCGCGGAGAAGCCCGAGCCGAGCACCGCCGGTGCGACGTACGCGACGATCTGGTCGACCAACTGCGCGCGCAGGAACGCGGCCGCGAGTGTCGGGCCGCCTTCGAGCCAGAGGTGCCGGATCTGGTGATCGTCCAGCTGGCGCAGTACCTCGGCCGGGTCGTGGGTGGGCAGCAGCAGCGTCTCGGCGCGGTCGTTGCGGACCTTGGCCGTCAGCGGGATCTCGCGGTCGCCGACGACAACCCGCAGCGGCTGCCGCGCGGCCGGGTGATCCTGCTCGTCGCGCACGGTCAGCTCGGGATCGTCGGTGAGTACGGTCTGGGTGCCGACCGCGATCGCGTCACACTCGGCGCGCTTCTTGTGCACGTCGGCGCGGGCGAGCGGGCCGGTGATCCACTTGCTCGACCGGTCCGGCGCCGCCGAGCGCCCGTCGAGCGTGGTCGCGAACTTCCAGGTGACGAACGGCCGACCTTGCCGAACGCTGTGCAGCCAGACGTGGTTGACCGCCTCTGCCTCGTCCTGGAGCACGCCCTGCTCGACCCGGATGTTCTTGGTCGCCAGCTTCTCGGCTCCACCGGCCGCCTGCCGATTCGGATCCGGTACGGCGTACAGGACCCGCGCGACACCGGCCGCGATCAACGCATCCGCACACGGCCCGGTCCGGCCGGTGTGGTTGCAGGGTTCCAGCGTCACGTACGCCGTACCGCCGCGGGCGCGCTCGCCGGCCATCCGGAGCGCTTCGACCTCCGCGTGCGGCCCGCCCGGGTAGGCGTGGAATCCCTCGCCGACCGGGTGACCGTCGCGGGCGGTGATGACACAGCCGACGACCGGGTTCGGGTGCGTGCTGCCGACGCCGTACGCGGCCAGCTCGACGGCACGACGCATCCAGGCGATGTCGATCGGCGAGGCGTTCTTCACTGACGGGTCCCTCGTTGTCACGGACGCACACCGGGGCCATGACAACCGGCGCACGCGCGGACCCGGACGCTCGCGGGACACGGCTGACTTCAGCCGGGCCCGGACGCCGGAGCGCACCCGCCGATCGCGTGCGCCTCCCATCCGGACTTTCACCGTCGGTCCTGGAATTCCACCAGGTCAACCGGCCGAGATACAGCTACGGCCGGGTCGCGGACTATCACCGCCGGCTCGGAATTACACCGACCCCGGAGCACGCGAGTGGGTTCACTCGTACTTGAAGTGTGCCACGGCAACCGAAAACCACCACGACCTGGGTCACATCCTGAACAACAGGTCACCCCCGTCACGGGCTGGCGCGCTGAGCCCGCCCGAACCACTGGCACGCAGCCTCGATCCGTGCATGCCCCCCGTTGCATCCGCCAAGCCGGCGCCTGCCCCACCCCTAGTCACCTGCTGATCGACACCCTGGCCTGTTACCGGTTAGACCGGTAACATCACCGGCATGACGATCAAGATCGCAGTACTGGGTGTGGGTGGCGTTGGTGGGTACTTCGGGGGGCGGTTGGCTGCGGCTGGGCATGAGGTGAGTTTTGTGGCGCGGGGTGAGCATCTGCAGGCCTTGCGGAAGGGCGGGCTGACCGTCGAGAGCGTCGCGGGGGACTTTGCGGTGGAGTCGGTGGTGGCGACTGATGATCCGGCGGAGATCGGTGAGGTCGACTACGTCTTGCTGGGGGTGAAGACGTGGCAGCTCGAGGGTGCGATCGCGATGCTGGAGCCGCTGGTCGGGGCCGGGACGGCGGTTGTTACCACGCAGAACGGGGTCGATGCGCCTCAGCAGGTGGCGGATCGCGTTGGCCGGGACAGTGTCTTGCCGGGTGCCATCGAGGTGATCGCGTTCCTTGACGGGCCGGGGCGGGTGCGGCACATCGGTGGGCTTGGGAAGCTCACGTTCGGCGAGTGGGACAGCCGGCCGAGCGAGCGGGTTGAGCTGTTGCGCTCGGCGTTGCAGGGATCAGGGCTGACCGCGGTGGTACCGGGCGATGTCTGGGTCGCGCTGTGGAGCAAGTTCCTTGCACTCGGCTCGTTTGGCGCAGTCGCGACGGTCACCAACGCGCCGTACGGCGTACTGCGTACGCGGCCGGGCACCAGGCAACTGCTCTTGGACAGCATGAACGAGATCAAGCAGGTGGCGAAGGCGACCGGTGTCGAGTTGCCCACCGATGCCGTGGACAAGACGCTCGCGTTCCTCGACAGCCTGCCCGCCGAGGGGACGACCTCGTTGCAACGCGACATCAACGCCGGCAAGCCGTCCGAACTGGAGGCCTGGACCGGCGCCGTCGTGAGGCTCGGAAGGGAGACCGGTACGCCGACCCCGCTCAACAACCTCCTGTACGAACTGGCGAGTGCGCGCAGCCAGGTGGGCTGATGGCCGTCGATCTTCTCGCGTTCCCGTTCATCGGCGGGCGGACAACGCTCGACTTCGTCGCCACGCTCGGCAAGCGCAGTACGGCGAAGCTCGAGCGGATGCGGACGCCGGAAGACCTTGCCCGATGGGCGGAGCTGGCGGGCCTGGGGACGATCTCGGCCGACGAGGCGGATCTTGAAGCGGCGAGGTTGTTGCGGGAAGCCCTGTACAGGTTGGTGTTGTCGACTCTCGGCCGGGCACCCGCGCGCCCGGCCGATGTCGGGATGGTCAACAAGTGGGCGGCTCAGGACGCACCGGCGCCCGCGCTCGCGATTCGGTCGAGAGCCTTACGCCGAAACGATCCCGCGCCGACAGCATCCGCAGTACTGGCTGCCACCGCCCGCGACGGAGTCGAGTTGCTGACCGGCCCCGAAGCGGCGTCGATCCGCGAATGCGAAGACCCGGCCTGCACACTGCTCTTCGTAGATACCAGCCGCAGCCACCGCCGCCGCTGGTGCTCAATGAACGTCTGCGGTGCCCGCAACAAGATGCGCACCCTCCGCACCCCGAACTAGGCGAGGACGGCCGCCGAACACCAGCGGCTGCTCGGCTGGGAGAAGGGTCAGCGCAGTAGCAACCAGACGGCGGCTACAAGCAGCACGGCCGCGCCGCCGAAGCTTCCAACCGCTACCCACGCCAGAGGGCCCATCCGCCCAGCACCCTCGACCCCACTCGCCTGAGGGCGCCGACGCCCCGCCGCAGCAAGCACCGCTCCGCCCGACGTCAGCGGAGGTGCGGCGTCAGCCGGGCGAAGCGTTGGAGTCGCGGCCGGCGTGGGTGCAGCGTCAGTCGCGCGAGGCATTCGAGCCGCAGTCGGCGGGGGTGAGGCGTCAGCTGGGCCAGGCGTTGGAGTCGCGGTCAGCGGGGGTGCGGCTGGGGTAGGGCCGGCGGGTGTCCAGGCTGGTGGGAGGGGTGGGAGTTGGTCGAAGACTTCGGGTGGGTCTGGAGCCATGGTCCAGGGCGTGACGCCGGCTGGTGGGAGGAGGCCGGTTTTGGCGAGCAGGCGTCCGGTGGCGGCTGCGGAGTCGGGGCGGTTCGCCGGATCGGCTGAGGTGAGCAGGCGGATCAAGTCCCAGAGCAGGTCATCGCCGCCCGCGGGAAGGTTGCCGTGGATGTCTGGGCGTTCGCCGGTGAGGAGTTCAGCCGCGACGGCGCCGACCGTGTAGAGGTCCTGGCGAGGATCAGGGTCAGCACCCGCCATTTGCTCCGGCGCGATGTACCCCGGCGTACCGAGGATTGTGCTGTGCCGGGTCATCCTTGGCTCATCCAGCAATCCGGCGATGCCGAAGTCGGAGAGCCGCAACCGCGGGTGCGCAGTACCGGTCGCATCCAGCAGCAGGTTGGCAGGCTTCAAGTCGCGGTGGACGATTCCGGCCGCGTGGACCGCAGACAGCCCGTGCAGCAACTGATCGACCAGTACGGCGACGTACGACGCCGGCAGCGGCCCGTGGTCCCCGAGCAACGTGGCGACCGACCCGCCACGGACCAGGTCCATCGCGAACACGACCTTGTCGTCATCTGCCGCCCACCCGTGCGGCGCGACCACATGCGGGTGCTCGATCCGCAAGGACTGCTCTCGCACGAACCGCAGCAGCGTCGCCGCGTCATGCTGCCCGAGCACCTTCGCCGCGACGTACCCCTTCCGCCGCAGATCCCACGCCCGCCAGACCGACCCCATCCCACCGGTACCGACCAGATCGATCAGCACATATCGCCCAGCAAACGCCTCCACCGGCTAGAAGCTACCGCAGAGCGCGCCCGGCTGCGGGAGGGGCAGCCGGGCGCGCGGGGAGTTGGTCAGCGACCGGGCGGACCCTGGTTGGGCGCCTGCGGCGGGTACTGCTGCGGTGGGTACTGCTGCTGCGGGTACTGCGGAGGTGATTGCTGCGAGTGGGCGGCAACCGGCTGCCTACGGAGCCGGACGATGGACCAGGCACCCACCAGCACCAGGAGGAGAGCGCCACCACCCAGACCGGCGATCAGCCCGACCGGCGCCCCATCGCCGGTGGACGAGCTGCCGTTGTCCTCGACCGGCCCCCCGGCCTCGGTCTTCTCATCGGTCGGCTGCGACGGCTCGGCGGATGGGGTCGGGCTCGGTGTCGGTGTCACGGTGTCACCCGACACCGGCGTCGCCCCGTCCACGTACTCCGGCTTGCCCGTCCCCGCGGTGCCCTGCATGCCGATGGTCACCGTCATCGGAACAGCGAATGCCTTGTCCTCCGCCCTCCTGCTCAGCGAGACCGCGAGGTAGTACTCGCCCGGCGTCGACGTCCCGGTGTCCTGGTTGTTGGCGCCGTCGCGGTTCAGGTAGCGGATCTCCTTCATCGTGACGCCATGCACGATGCCCTGCTTGGTCAGCACTCCACGTTTGCCTCCGGAGCCGGGCATCTTCTTCGCGAACACCGCGTACACGTCCTCACCGATCGGCGAGATCAGTGCGGTGTCGAGATAGCGGACCGTCCCGCTCGCCTCCGCCAGCGCCCCACCTAGCTGCGCCACGGTGACCTGCGCCTGGATTCGCTGCCCCCAGTCCGCCTTGACCCGGTACAGCTGCAGCTCGCCCGGCATCAAGGTGGTCTTGTAGCTGCCCGCCGCCAGCAACGGAGCGTCGGGGAAGCTGGAGCCGGGAGTGACCTCGCGCGGCGTGGTGCCGGGCATCGACACCCAGACAGGGTCGCCGGCTTTCGCAGGCAGGCTCGTGGTCGAGGCGACCGGCGGTTCCTCGTTGATCCTCAGCTCATAGGGAACACCTTTGAGCTGACGGAAGTCTTTGCCCGCGGACACCGTGAGGACCATCTGCGCGGACTCGGAGCACTCCTTCTGCCAGTCCGACCAGCTCGACGCGGTACCGGTCGCCAGGCCCTGGTCACCCTCGAAGGCCCGCGGATAGCTCCACCCGCAGTTGTCCCCTTCGGTGGTGTTCAACTTGACCTCGGACTGGATGACCAGGTCGCCACCGGCCGGCCGCCGGAAGCTGATGCCGGCTCGCAGCGTCGAGCCAGGGATGGTCCGCTTGATCACGTAGTACTTCGCCGTCGGCGATCCGGTGAACGAGTCCGAGTAGTGGCCCGGCGCAAGCACCGGCGCGCCCTCCTGCTGCGGAGCGCCCTGGACTGGCGTACCGGAGATGCGGAACGGCCGGAAGGCCCGGGTGGACAACCGATCCAGCCCGGCTTCGAGGTCGATCGTGGAGTCGGCGTCGTAGTAGTCGCCGCGGCCTTCGCGGGCGACGCACTGGAGCTGGCTGCGCGCCTTCGCCCCGACCCGGAACCCGACGACGTCGATCTTCAGATCGATGCCCTGCTTGGCGATCTCCTTCGCCACCGCGCACGGCTCCGGCGCACAGGTCGCCTCACCGTCCGACACGAGCACGATCGTGCGTTGCCCGCTCGGCCCGAGATCCTTCGCGGCCTGCTGCAGCGAGTACCCGATCGGCGTCTCGCCGAAGGGCTTGTACGTCGAGATCGCGGCGAGCAGTTGCGGCCGGTTGCCAGTGCCGATCGGCACGGTCAGCTGGGTGTCCGTGCAGGCGCCGGGCTGGCTGCGCTTGAAGACCGTGGCGCCGTAGACCCGCAGACCGACCTGCGCGTTCTCGGGGAGCTTGCCCACCACCTGGGTGAGCGCCGTCCGGGCCGCGACGATCTTCGTCTTGCCGTCACCGGCCGGCTCCTTCATCGAGCCCGACGAGTCGAGCACGAGAACGAGCTTGCCGGTGTCACCCGGCTCGGGGTCTGCCTGCGCAGTACCGATCGACAGACACGCCAGTAGCACGGCGGCGATCAGCGCGAGGGCCGCGGGGCGGCGGTATCCCTGCGTTCGCATCATCTTTTCCTCCAGATCGATTCGCTATCGCAATGTTTGCAGTTTGCGATAGCGAATGTCAAGCGCGTTCGACTGGCCTACCGTCTTCGCAAGTGCGAAGATGGACCCGTGGATCAGACCGAGCACAACCTACGGCAGCAGACCGAGCTGTACGGCGAGCCCCTGGGCGACCTGATGCGCCGGATCGGCGGCACCCTCGGCCTGACCCAGGCCCGGCTCGCCGAGGCGATCGGCCTGTCCGCCCCCATGCTGTCGCAGCTGATGAGCGGGCAACGGGTCAAGATCGGCAACCCCGCGGTGGTGTCGCGGCTGCACTCGCTCGACCTGCTCGTGACCCGCGTCACCGAGGAGGGGCTCGAGGAACCACAGATCGCGGTCGAGCTGGCCGGCATCCGGAGCAGCACCGGCGCCTTCACCAGATCAGCACCGGCTGGACACACACCGGCCGACGCCCCGGCAAATTCGATGCCTGCGGCAAACAACCCGCGCCCGGACGCGCGCACCGTAGTACGGGAGATCCAGGATCTGTTCCGCTCGGTGGCATCGGCCGACGAGATCCAGCGGGCCGCGGACCAGATCGTTGCCCAGTCCCCCGGACTCGCCGAACTGCTGCTCGCCTACGGTGCGGGGCGGACCGATGACGCCGTGGCACACTACGAGCGTCATCACTGACTCATATATCACGGAGTGAGTAGACATTCCGGACCCGTCTCATCCGGTGTCACGACGGAATTCGCTGCCTGTCCGCGGCGTTAGCGTCGTTCGGTGGGCCAACCCCATCGTTCCCGAATCGCTTGTTCTAAGGAGACACCCGTGCGCGCCATCAGCGCCTTCCGCCGCCTCGCTGCCATTGGTACGGCCGTCACCCTGGCTGCCGCGCTGGCAGCTTGTGGCAGTGACGACAAATCCGATGCCTCAGGCCCCGATCTCGGCCTGCTCCAGGCGGGCACGCTGCGGATCGGCACGCTCACCGACGCGCCGCCGAACGTGTATGTGAAGGACGGCAAGTTCACCGGCTTCGACAACGACCTGATCACCGCGGTCGCCGCGAAGCTGAACCTGAAGCCCGAGTTCGTCGGCACCGACTTCTCCGCCCTGCTCTCCCAGGTCAACGGCGGCCAGTACGATCTCGGCAGCTCGTCCATCACGGTCACCGAGGCGCGCAAGAAGACGGTTGCCTTCAGCAATGGCTATGACTTCGGCTACCTCGGCCTGAACACCACCAAGACGTCGGGCATCAAGAGCTTCGACCAGCTCGGCGGCAAGCGGGTAGTGGTTGTCCAGGGCACCGTTCAGGACGACTACGCGAGCCAGAAGGACCTGAACCCGGTCCGGGTGCCGAACTACAACGCCGCGCTCGGCCAGCTCAAGGCCGGTACCGCCGACGCCTGGGTCTCCCCCGCCGAGATCGGCGAGAAGATGGCCAAGGAACAAGGCGGCGGCACCGTCATCCTGGCCGCCAAGGAGCTCAGCGACGCCCCGATGGCCTTCGCCGTGGCCAAGAGCAACGACAAGCTGCGCGACGCCGTCAACAAAGCGCTCGACGAGGTGATTGCCGACGGCACCTGGACGAAGCTGGTCGAGCAGTACTACCCGGGACGTGCGGTACCGGTGAACTTCAAGCCGGGAAGCGGCTCGGTGAAGTTCACCGCGCCGTCGTCCACCCCCGCAGCCGGCTGAGATGGACATCTGGTCCACCCTGAACGACACCTTCCTCGACTGGGAGTCGATGAAGGCAGTCCTGCCCGAGATGCTGAAGGTGGGACTGGTCAACACCCTCATCCTCGCGGCCGCCTCGGTCGTGCTGGGCACCATGCTCGGCATGATCGTGGCGGTCATGGGGCTGTCCCGCCGACGGTGGCTGCGGTGGCCGGCGAAGGTCTACACCGACATCTTCCGCGGCCTGCCGGCGATCCTGACCATCCTGCTGATCGGCCAGGGGCTGTCGCCGATCACGCGGCACTGGTGGGGCCCGAATCCCTACCCGCTGGGCATTCTCGCGCTGTCGCTGATCGCGGCGGCGTACATCGGCGAGATCTTCCGGTCCGGCATCCAGAGCGTGGAGAAGGGCCAGTTGGAGGCGTCGCGCGCGCTCGGCTTCAGCTACACCGCCGGGATGCGGCTGGTCGTCATCCCGCAGGGTGTACGCCGGGTGCTGCCGGCGCTGGTGAACCAGTTCATTGCCTTGGTCAAGGAGTCGAGCCTGGTCTACTTCCTCGGCCTGCTGGCCAGTCAGCGGGAGTTGTTCCGGATCGGGCAAGACGCCGCGGCGACCAACGGCAACCTGTCGCCGTTGCTGCTGGCCGGCATCTTCTACCTGATCATCACCGTTCCGTTGACCCACCTGGTCAACTACTTCGACAAGCGGCTGCGTGAAGGCCGTCCCGCCGATCTCGAGGTCGAGGAGCTCACCCATGCCGACCATCGTTGAGTCCGCCGCCAGCCTGGAGCTCACCGGGATCGAACTTGCCTTCGGCAACAACAAGGTGCTGCGCGGTGTCGACCTCGCAGTACCGGCGGGCAAGACGGCTTGTGTGATCGGGCCGTCGGGGTCCGGCAAGTCGACGTTGCTGCGGGCCACCAACCGGCTGCTCGAACCGTCCGCGGGCGACATCAAGCTCGGCGGCGAGTCGGTACTGCGGAGCAACCCGGACGAGCTGCGGCGCCGGATCGGGATGGTGTTCCAGCACTTCAACCTGTTCCCGCACAAGACGGTACTGGAGAACATCACCCTGCCCTTGCGCAAGATCAAGAAGCTGACCCCGGACGGCGCGGTCGAGGCGGCCCGGATCCAGCTCGAACTGGTCGGCCTCAAGGAGAAGGAATCGGCGCGACCCGGCAACCTTTCTGGTGGCCAGCAGCAACGAGTCGCGATCGCCCGGGCCCTGGCGATGGAGCCCGAGGTGATGCTGTTCGACGAGGCCACCTCGGCGCTCGACCCCGAACTGGTGAAGGGCGTTCTGGGCCTGATGGCCGACCTCGCCTCGGCGGGTATGACGATGATCGTCGTCACCCACGAGATGGGCTTCGCCCGCCAGGTCGCTGACCAGGTCGCGTTCATGGATCACGGTGTCGTGGTCGAGTCCGGCGTACCGGAAAAGCTCTTCACCGCGGCGGAGTCACCGCGGTTGCAGCAGTTCTTGTCGCAGGTGCTCTAGCTATTTGAGTCCTGGGCGCCGATGGTGGAGATGACCCCGCTTTCCTGAGGTCTCCTTCGTCATCGGTGTCTGGGGGCTCCAATGATTCCTCGTTGGCAGGTTCGAATCACCATCGTCGGTCTCAGTCTGGTGCTGGCGGCCGGCCTCTCGGCGGCGGCCAAGCCCGACCAACAAGCCGTGCACACCGCCACGATGGCGCCCCAGGCCGCGACCGCGTCGAAGTACGTCTATCTTACCTTCGACGACGGGCCGCATCCGCAGTACACGGCGCAGGTCCTTGCCATCCTCCGGAAGTACGGAGTCAGGGCAACCTTTTTCGAGCTCGGCCGGAACGCGGCGCGCTATCCGTATCTGACCCGGCGGGCCGATCTGTACGGCCATAGCGTGCAGAACCACACCTGGTCGCACCCGGACCTCCGGAAGGTGAGCTGGGCGACCTTCAAGTCCCAGGTCCAGTCGACGGACCGGACCCTCCGAGCGCAGACCGGCTACACCCCACGCTGCCTCAGACCGCCGTACGGCGCAACGAACAGCGTCGTCTCCCGGCGGGCAGCGGCCCTTGGCAAGAAGGTCAAACTCTGGTCCGTCGATCCGCGGGACTGGTCACGCCCCGGTACGTCGGTGATCGTCCGGCGAGTTCTCGCGAGCGTGCGCAGTGGCTCGGTGGTCCTGATGCATGATGGCGGCGGCAATCGCAGCCAGACCGTCGCGGCGCTGCCCACCATCCTGAGAACCCTCAAGGCCCGCGGCTACACCTTCTACCCGATCTGGTGCACCTAGGGTGCTGACGCCCGCCGGGTGCGGTCCTTTTCGATGATGGCCTCGGCGACTTCTTGGATGGCGCCGCGAATCAGGTCACCGTAGGGATCCTGCGGAAGGTCGGAGGCCTGCGCCTTGGCCGCGTCGATGTGCTCGGTGGCAGCTTCGAATGACCCGAGCCGACGGAAGTTGTCGGCAAGGTTGAGGTGCAGTGAGGGGTAGAAGCCGGCGATGTGGAGGCCGGTGTGGTGGTCCTGGACGCGCTGCTCGGTCACGGCATCGGCAGCGTCCAGGGCCCGGATGTCCCACACGAGGGCCTGGGCGGGATCCTCGTAGAGATCCGCTAGGTAATGCGCGAGCGAGCAGCGGTACAGCGGGTCGCCGGTGACACCGATCCCGGCCCACAGGCTTAGGAGCTCTCGACGGGCGGACGCGGTGTCACCGGCTCGACCTTCGATGACGGCGTGACCGATGGCTTCCATAGTCGGATCGGGACTGGCCGGCGCGGCCGTCATGGGGTGTTTGTCTCAGTACTTGGCACCTCGCCATCCTTGAGCTTCAACCAACTCGAAGGTCAACCGGCAATCCCTTGAAACTGTGGAGAGTTGGGTTTGTTGTTTCGGCTCTGGGCAGTCCAGCCAGCCAGGCAGGATCCTGGACCCTGGGTAGTGAACTGCCCGAGCCCTGCGCTCCAACTCCACGGTCGAGTCCCAGGCCTCGATCACTGCGTTGTCCAGCCCCGACCCAACCGGACTGGCCCATCGGTTGGGTGGCACCGCTCCTTGTACCCTCGACCGGTTCCCGCAACTGTGTCTGGACCTGTCCGCACATCGGCGTCTTGCTGCTCCCCGACCGGGAACCCAGGCGATACCTCGCGAACCCAGGTCCAGCATGCTGTCCAGCAAGCGGCGGCGCCCTGGCAGCACCCACCCCGGCGGTCGGCATGGCCCTGCCGCTACCCGTGAGAACACCACCGGACACCGACCGCTTGCCGCTGCTCGCCGGCACACACCCGACGAACCCGCCCCCCCGAGTAAGCCAGGGGATCCCTGCGCCCTAGGGTTCCAGCGCGTGCGTCCCGGTGTGGTCGACCCGGAACTTGAAGCCGTGCCGAGTGGTCCATTCCAAGGCGCCGTCGTCGAGGCGCTCGACCGCCCACCCGCCAAGCGTCTTCACCCGGTGGCTGTAGCGCCGCAGCGGGGCGAGGTTCGCGATGCTGGTCTGGCCGGGCGGCCCGGTGTCGGAGAAGTCGTACGGCGTGATGTGGTCGAGGTCGGTGCTCTCGGTGGTCTCGGCGGCTCCGTAGGGAAACTGCTCGACCGGGTAGGTGAGCTTGAGGCGTTCGCGCATCTCCCGCGGCACCTCGTAGGCATTGACGTTGATCCGGTTTTCGTTGAGGTCGATCACCGGCTTGATGACGATCTGCCCGTGCCCGAGCAACTCTTCCAGCCGGGCGGCCAGGACCGGCCCGAACCGCTCCACGCGGGCGACGCCTTCACCGTCNAGCAGGGTCTGGTCGGTGATGTGCACATACATCGTGGTGGGAGCCGGGCTGCGCCCGGTCGCGCCGAGACCGGTGCGGTAGGCGTCCTGGCGGATCGCGGCCAGCTTGCGGCGCAGTTCCAGGCGCACGGCATCATCCAGCACCGGCTCGGCCGCGTCGGCCGGCTCGGCCGGCTCGGCCGCCCAGGTTGGCTCAGGCTCGGCCGGCTCAGGCTGGGCTGGCTCAGGCTGGGCTGGCTCGGGCTCGGCTGGCTCGCGGTGGCGGGTGCCGCTGGGGTGGCGGGGTGCCCACGGGTCGTGTGGCCGGTCGCCCACCGGGTCGCCGGGATCCGGCGGCTCCCCCCGGTCGGCGTCGTCGGCGTCGGCCTGGGTGTGGTTGTCCCACGGCTCGTTACCGGCACACCAGCCCTGAGAACCCGCGCCACCTCCCGACTCCGCGGCACCGCATCGCTCCTCGGCACCGTCGGCATCGACGTGACCACCGGCAGCGGGGAGGGTGCCGGGGCCGCAGTGGCGGTCGGCGCCAGGGTGGTCGCCGGGCTCGGGGTGGTTGCCGGGGTCGGGGTGGTTGCCGGTGGGCGGGTCCTGGGTCGCGGACCTGCCGGCGAGGTCCGGGGTGGTGGCGGCGTCCGTCGCGGTGGCGGGGTCCGGGGCGTCCGTCGCGGCGGCATCGTCCGTCGCGGTGGCGGGGTCCGGGGCGAGGCCGCCGGCCGGGTCCGGCTCCGGCTGCGCCGCACGGTCAGCGCTGTCAGCGCCCTCAGCGCTGCCAGTGGTGGAGTCTGTGTCGGCGGCCTCGGCGGAGTCTGCGTCGACGGGAGGGCCGCAGGAGGTGTCCGCGGCAGCAGACGCGGGATCGGCAGCAGAGCCAGCGGTGGTGCCTGC
>NZ_AQUZ01000040.1 GCF_000372465.1 Kribbella catacumbae DSM 19601 | reverse complement strand
ACCAGTGGCTCCACACCCGGATGGCCGGGCTGAACCTGCGCCGCCTGCTCAACCTCGGCCTCACCCGCCACGGCGAAAGCTGGAACCTAGCCTGACCAGCACCCCCCGGGACCTGTCCACAGCCCCCAAGCGCCGCTCACACGCCCCATCACCGCATCCGCGCGAAGAACAACCACGCTACCGACCCCAGCGAACCGACCCACCACCGCACACACAGGCCCCTCCCGCGCTTCCCGCCCCCAAACCTCCCTTGTTCAGCAGGCTCCTAGCGGTACCCCGTGGTGTCGGCTGGCTTGCCCTGGGACTCCACCTCGACGATGTAGCGCCAGGCGTCGGGTTGGCTGCCGTCCAGGTCGGTGAAGCCGTAGACCTGCGCTAGCTCGCCACTGGACAGCGACTTGCCGTGGTAGCGCGACACCTCCGGGTCGGCGGCAAGCGCCGCCACCGCACGTCCGACGTACGACGGGCTCTCCGAGATCGCGAAGTGCGGGATCTTCTCGGTCGCGTCCCGCCAGTTCTCCTCGGTGACACCGAAGCCCTCGAGCATCGCCTCCGAGCGCAACCAGCCGGGGGTGAGCAGGATCGCGGTCGCGTCGTACGGCTTGAGCTCGTGTGCCAGCGCGAACGCCATCCGGCTGACCGCGCCCTTGGCGACGTCGTAGAAGAACGAGACGCGGTAGTTGGTCGCGTTGAACTCGTCCGTGCCATCCGTCATCTCGACGACCAGGCCGCCAGGCGTCCTGATCAGCAGCGGCAAGGCGAAGTGGCTGGTGATCGCGTGCGTCTCGACGCCGAGCCGGAACAGCCTGAGGCCGGCCTCGAGGTTCGACTCCCAGACGGACTTGTCCCAGTCCGGTTCGCCGGTCTGGCCCCAGATGTCGTTGACCAGGATGTGCAGCGCGCCCTGCTCGGCGTCGATCCGTTCGACCAGCGCCTTCACCTGCTCCGGCTCGGTGTGATCGACCTGGACTGCGATGCCGCGGCCGCCCGCCGCGTCGATCAGCTCGGCGGTCTCCTCGATCGTCTCCGGACGGTTCATCTCCGAGCGCTGCGCCCGGGTGGTCCTGGCCGTCACATAGACGGTCGCACCGGCGGCACCCAGCTCGACGGCGATCCCGCGCCCGGCGGCCCGGGATCCTCCGGTCACCAACGCCACCTTGCCCGCCAGTGGCTTCACGGTCTCCTCGGTCATCGACTGCCTCCCACGATAGCCATACGCTGTATGATTTATGTACCATACGACGTATGGTTAATACTGGCAAGCCGGGTCCGGGTCGAGCGGGTCGGCCGCGGGCGGGGGAAGAGCGGCTCAGCCGGCACGCGATCCTCGAAGCGGCGCTGCGGATCGTGGACGCCGAGGGGATCGAGGCGATGACGATGCGGCGGCTCGCCTCGACGCTCGGGGTGAACCCGATGTCGATCTATCACCACCTGCCCAACAAGGCGGCTGTTTTCGCCGGACTGGCCGAACTCGTCTTCGCCCAGCTGGAGTCTTCGCCGCCGGACGACAGCGTGCCCTGGCAGGAGGAACTGAAAGCCGCCGCCGGCGCCTACCGCGACGGGCTGCGGGCTCATCCGAATCTGGCGTTGCAGGTGCTCTCGGACACCTCCGCCGTCTCGGATGTCGTCGTGGTCACCGTCGAGCCGTTCTACCGCGCGCTCGATCGGGCGGGCGCGAAGCCGCGGCAAATCGTCGAGGCTGTGAACACGATCATCGACTTCATCCACGGCTTCAGCCTCGGCGAGGCGTCCGTACGGTCCGACACCTTCGACCTGGCCCCCGACCTGCTGGCACGCGTCAGCGCCTTACCCCCCGGCAAAGCCCCGACCCTGGCACGCGTCACCTCAGAACTGGGCCCCGAGGGCTTGCACTACGACTTCGACACCGGCTTCTCCACCGGAATCGACCTACTGGTCGCCGGCATCGAAACCCACTACCGCTTGTAGCGGCAGACGACCCGCACGTCCGGGCCAGGTGAGCGCCGTACGTTTGGACGGTTGTTGGGGCAGGTGAGCGCCGTACGTTTGGGCGGCTTTGGGGCAGGTGAGCGTCGTACATTTGGGCGGCGTTGGCCAGGCGACCGCCTGTACGTTCGGGCGGTTGTTGGGGCTTTAGGCCTTGGCTCAGGGCTGGCCTCGGATCGCGCTAGCGGAAACTGGTCCCACGGAGCGGATGCCTGCTGTGCCAGGGGTCGTAGCGGCACTGATAATCGGAGGCTCGGTGCGAGGCAGAGATGACGCGCGCCGCGACTAGCCCTCTGTGGCACCTGGAATCCCGAAACCCCGGAGGCTCTGCGATGCGCGCGAAGATCCTGTACGTCACCGATCTCACCTACCCGGCCCGCGGCCGGCGCTACGGCGACGAGGACTCGTTCCTCACCCGGCAGCTTCGCGACCACTTCGACCTGGCGCTGTGCCACCCGCTCGACGCCGTGGCGCTGATGGATCAGTTCGACGCCGTCATCGTCCGCAACTGCGGCCCGGTCCTGCATTTCCAGACCGAGTACGACGAGTTCCGGGCAGCCGCGGTTGCCCAGGGAACCCGCGTCTTCAACCAGCTCACCGGCAAGGCCGACATGATCGGCAAGCAGTACCTGGTGGAGTTGAACGACACCGGCCACCCGGTCATCCCGACCACCGACACCGACCCGTCGGCTCTTCCCGAGTCACCCGGGTACATCGTCAAGCCGAAGCTCGGCTCCGACTCGATCGGACTGCGCAAAGTCTCCCGTGACGAGCTGACCACCCTTTCTCTCGACGGGCTGCTCGCACAGCCCTTGATCGACTTCCAGTACGAGGTGTCCTTCTACTTCATCGACCGCGACTTCCAGTACGCGCTGTACACCCCCAATCCCGACCACCGCTGGGAGCTGGAGCCCTACGAGGCGACCGACGCCGATCTCGCCTTCGCCCAACGGTTCATCGACTGGAACGCCATCGACCACGGCATCCAGCGCGTCGACGCGTGCCGCACCACCTCTGACGAACTTCTCCTGGTCGAACTCGAAGACCTCAACCCCTTCCTGTCATTGGCCTTCACCACGGACACCAACCGCACTGCCTTCGTCAAACGCCTCGCCCTATCCGTCGGCAGTCTCCTCGACCTGTGAAGCCGGCGGCGGAAGAGCCGACGACGTGATCAGCGCGGTCAGGAACAGCGGGACGGTGAGCGCCACCACCAACGCCGGAAGCGCCAGCCAGAGCGAACCCAGCGCGAAGCCGACATAGACCACAACGGCGAAGACCTCGGCGAACAGCCCCGACACCGACGTCACCGTCGCTCGCGCCGGACCCGTGATGGCATCCTGCAGTCGTGCCTCGGCGACGATGATGACGAGCTGCATCACGCCATAGCCGACTGCGATCGGCACGAACCCCTGCGCCGTCCCGCTCAACGCACCCCACGCCAGCAATCCGGCAGACACCGCCAACCCGACCGCCAGCAGCCGCCCCCGCATCCGGTACGCCGGACCCGCGAGCGCGCCACCGATCGCCTGCGCGGCGACCGTACCGGCGATCAGCAACGGCACCAGTGTCGTCGAGGCGCCGATCTCCCTTGCCAGCAAGGGGAAGTACTCGTCAAAGGCAAGGAATCCACCCAACAGAGCCACCAGGGCAACGGCCTTGCGGACGGTGCGACTGGTCGCCACCTCGGTCAGTCCCGAGCGCAGCATCGCCGCATAGCGTCCGAGCGGGCCACCGCCGGCTCCTGGCTCCACCTCCTCCGTTTCGTCAGCCATGGCGACGCGTGCCGCCTCCGGCAAGGACAGAGCAACCGCCGCCTGGGCCAGGCAGCTGCACACGCTGACGGCACCCAGCAACGGGTAGCCACCAAGCTCATACAGCGGCGCTGCCAATGCGGTGGCCGCCAGGTTCATGACCAACGCAGCGGCCTTTCCCCTGCCGATCAGCCCGGCGTACCGATCGACGGCTCCGCGCGCGGCGAGTTCGTCGTACACGAAGGCTTCGAACGTGCCGGAGATCAGTGCCGAACTGATTCCCCAGAGCACGAAGCCGAACGCGAACCCGGCGTACGAGGGCACGACGATCCAGCTGGCGAACCCCAGGCCGCCGATGAGGGCGCCGAGCACCAGCAGTTTGCGTCGGGAGAAGACATCCGCCCAGGCACCGGAGGGCACCTCGAGCAGGAAGGCGGTCGTCGACCAGATGATGAACAGCGTCGAGACTTCGGACGCCGACAACCCGTGATCCGTGAACAGCAAGCCGTACACCGGGTACAACGGGATGAAGTCCTGCAACGCCTCGTAAGCGACGATGCGAACGGACAGACTACGAGGTACTGCGCTGGGTCGTTGCGGGTCAGGACGTCAAAGATGCGGGCTCGAATAGGTCATGCTTAAGAAGGTATCCGCGAAGCCCCTACCGGAACAGATCTTTTGTTCCTGGTGTGGATAAGTGCAGCACCTGGTACCGCGTCCCCGGCATGATCCCCGGTTCCCCACTCCACAAAGTGAAGTGCACCAGTTCCCACCGGGCCGGATCCACCGCGATCGCCGAACTGTGGACACCGGGCAGTTCGACGGTCCGTTTCAACCCATCCAAAGCGTCGGCGACCGGCCCAGCCGGATCCACCTCAGCCGGCAACTGCCACAAATTCTTCGTCGCAGCGACGGCAGGCTGATCCACCTCCGCCCCGGCCAATGCCTCGACACCGGTCCAGTGCCGCACGATCGGTCGCCCGAACGACTTGCAGATCCCGCTGAAGAACCCACCACCCCACAGGAACCGCCCCATCCCGGCTCCCTCGTTCCACAGATAGAACGGCGCGTACTGATTCACCACCGCCCCGTTCGCCTGATCCTGCACCAGATACGCCTTCACCCCCAGCCCCTCGAACTCATCCGTCCGATCCCCGAAGGTCTCCACCCGCCGCCGGATGATCCCCATGTCATAGTCCGCCGGCAACGTGATCTCGTACTGCATCGCGTACACAACCAACTCCTTCCTCGCCAGAACAAACATACTAGTAGGTACAGAGACCTTTCGGATCACCGCTGAGCGTTAAATGAGCGGCGATCCGGGCTCAGGTCCGCGAGGGTTGGGGCATGGGTGATGTGGGTGAGCGGGTTTGGCGGAAGGTGCCGGATGGGGTTCGGGAGGTGTTGGGTGTGGGGTTGAGTCCCTCGGAGTTGCAGACGGTTCTGCTTGGGGTTTGCCGGGATCGGGCGGCGGTGGTTACGCCGGCGCGGGTGATGCGGCGGTGGCGAGAGGATCGGTTCGTGCGGCCGTCCGGAGTTGATCCGCGGGCGCTGGTGAAGACCCAGGCGATGTTGTGGGAGCGGCTGCCGGAGCGGTTCGCGGGCGTGGAGTTGTCGCCGTTGGCGCCGTTGGGGACCTGCTCGGCTGTCGCGACCGTCGATCAGAACAAGATCGTCAGCACGATTCGCGGTACCGAGGTCGCGAGCGATCCGACCAACGAGCTCGCCATCGAAGCCGCCGTACGCCGTCGTGCCGGGCAGGCGCGGGTGGATCTGGCCGCCTGCCAGCGGGTGGTTCGTGCTCAGGCGGTCGACGGGCCGGGGATGTTCGCGCATTTCGAGCTGTTCGCGTTGGTGTCGAGTGCGCGCGACACCGGGTCGGGGCGGATCGAGGCGGAGATGCTGGTCGATCACCTGCGCTTCTGGCACGACGTCCTGGGCGATGAGGCGCGATTGACGTTCACCACGTTCGCGCAGTCCGCTGTACGGGAGCGGATCGACGACACCGTGCGGCCCGCGCTGAAGGCGGTGTTCGCCGAGGATCCCGAGCGGGACCAGGGATCGAACTACTACTCCGGTACTGCGCTCGGCATCGGCGCCGGTGACGCCGGACTGGGCGATGGCGGGTTCACGCGGTGGACCGCGGAACTGCTCGGGGACGCCAAGGAGCGCTGCCTGATCTCCTGTGTGTCGACCGAGCGGCTGACCGCAGTACTCAGCGAAGCTTGAGCAGGGCCGCTTCGGTGGGCGAGAAGCCGCACGCCTTCACGTAGAAGTCGGTCAGGTGCGGCTCGTAGTCGACGTGCAGCCACTCACAACCCGCCACCTTCGCCTCGGCAGCGGCGGCGAGCACCAGTTGCTTGCCGATGCCCTGGCGGCCGTACTCCGGGTGCACCGCGGTGTCGAGCACGAAGGCGTGCGCACCGCCGTCCCAGCAGACCTGGACGAAGCCGATCAGCTGATCGTTGCTAAAGGCACCTACCCAGGTGAGCGCGTGCCGCTCCAGCCGCGCCGCCCACGGCTGCACTTCCACCGTGGCCCCGAAGGCGAGTGCGTGCAACGTGGACAGCTTGGTGTCGTCGATCGGGAAGCGGATTCGGTAATCGGTCACGTTGCGGCTTCCGTACTGATCAGGACGACCGTGCTGTCGGCGGTCAACGGCAGGCGGTCGCGTGCCACTCGCAGGCCGGCCAGAGTGGCGGCTCCACTGGCGCCCGACGAGATCCCGGCTGCAGCGAGGTCTTCGACCGCCCGTAGCGCTTCTAGGTCCTCCACCGTGACGGCGGCGTCCAGACCAGCACGCAGTACCGGCCAGGCGAGGCTTGAGGGAGTGCCGCAGTTGAGGCCGGCCATCACTGTCTGGCCTGTGGACACAGTGACGAGCTCCCCCGCCTGGAGGCTGGCGGTGACGCAGGCGGCGCTTGCGGGCTCCACACCGAGCAGTGCCGGAGCGACGGGTCCGCTGCGGTAGTGAGTGACAGCTGCCTGAGCAATTGAGCCGACACCCATCGGTACTACGACCAGGTCGGGCTCGACGTCGATCTCGCGGAAGAGTGTGGAGTACCCGTCGACTATGTACTGCGGGATCAGCTGGTACCCGGGCCAGGCCGAGTCCTGGATCAACAAGCTGTCCCCCGTCGCCGCATCGGCTGCGGCAACCACCGCAGCGTCGTACGAGTCGTCGACGATGGTGACAGCGGCGCCTTCGGACCGGATGGCCTCGACGGAGCGCGCGCTGACCACGGCCGGGATGAACACGTGTGCCTTGAGGCCGAGCCTGGCCGCCATCCGGGCCACTGCTCGCCCGTGGTTGCCATCGGTTGCTGTGACCAGCTCAGCCGTACCCGGTTGATCCAGGAGAGCCCGGTGGATGGCCCACCAGGCTCCGAGTGCCTTGAACGCAGGCAGGCCGAGCCGCTGCGACTCGTCCTTCACCAGAACCCGCCCGACGGCCAACTCAGCCGCAAGAGCCGGTACTGCGGTCAGCGGCGTCGGCCGGTAGTCGGCAAGCGCCTGGTGGAAGGCAAGCACCTCGGCGGGCGCAGGCGTAGTACGCCACTGCCCTGCGGCCGGGTTGCTGTGCCAGAGCACGCCTAGGCGACCAGGGCGAACGCCTGGGCCGAAGTGGTGTGCGCGTTCGGCGAGGAGACAACCCGCTGCGGCGCCGACTCGGTCACGCGGATCGAGGCGGTCTGCAGGCGCACCGGCAGGGTCGAGCGGACCGCGGTGGCGAGGTCGAACTGCACCTCGGCCAGCAGGTCGGCGAGCTCGAGGTCCAGCGCGCGGCAGATCGCGGCGAGGATCTCCGAGGACGGCTCCTTGCGGCCGCGCTCGATCTCGGACAGGTACGGCACCGAGACCTGGGCCTGTTCGGCGAGCTCGCGCAGGGTGATCCCCCGCTCGCGCCGCAGCCGGCGGAAGACGTTTCCGATCACCTGGCGTAGTAGCACGTCTGGTCCTCCCGCTGTCGGTGTCCGTGGTCCTGTACCGAGTGTGCCACCCCGGCCGGGTCTGCGGTGGGCAGATCTGCCATGGGCAGATTCCTGGGACTCCCGGGCGCCGCGCGGCCACGCTGGAGGACATGAGCGAGACCACCGCACCGAATGCCCTCGACAACCACATCTATCAGCGCCTGCTCTGGCAGCGCATCATCGTGCTCGGCGACGAGCTGAAGGACGAGAACGCGAACGCCCTGTGCGCCCAGCTGATCCTGCTGAACGCCGAGGACCCGAAGGCCGACATCTCGCTCTACATCAACTCGCCCGGGGGTTCGGTCTCGGCCGGGCTGGCGATCTACGACACGATGAACTTCATCAGCAACGACGTCGCGACGTACGCGATGGGGCTGGTCGCCTCGATGGGACAGGTCCTGCTGGCCTGCGGGGCGGAGGGCAAGCGCTACTCGTTGCCGCACGCCCGGATCATGATGCACCAGCCGACCGGCGGGATGGGCGGTACGGCGTCGGACATCAAGATCCAGGCGGAGCAGTCGAAAGCGGCGAAGAAGGACCTGGCCAAGCTGCTGAGCGACCGCACCGGGCAGCCGGTGGAGCGGATCGAGGCCGACTCCGACCGGGATCGCTGGTTCACCCCGGAGCAGGCGAAGGAGTACGGAATCATCGACACCGTTCTCACCCACCCACCGGTGCCAGTACCGGCCTGAGACCGGGACGATGCCCGGGCGGAACCGGAGTGGCCAGCGCCCGGGACTGGGGGCAGAGTGGCCGGGCCTTGGGGCCGGGCGTTGTTGGCTTGAGCCAGCCCCGTGTCTGGCTCAAGCCGGATTCTGGCTAGCCCAGTGCCTGGGCGAGGTCGTTGGCGAGGTCGTCCGGGTCTTCCAGGCCGATGCTCAGGCGGAGCAGGTTGTCGTGCGGCTTGGCCTCGGCGGCGACCAGCCTGTGAGTGAGGCCGGCCGGGTGCTGGATGAGTGTGTCGACCCCGCCCAGCGAGACGGCGTGGGTGATGAGCTGTAGCGACGCTGCCACCCGGGCGGCAGCGTCGTACCCGCCTGACGTGCTGAAGGCGAGGACCGCGCCGGGGCCGGCCTGCTGGCGTCCGACAAGGCCATGTGGGTCGCACTCGGTCAGACCGGGGTAGTAGACCCGCTCCACGGCCGGGTGAGTGCTCAGCCAGTCAGCGAGCTTCTCCGCCGACGCCTGCTGCGCCCGGACCCGTACCGGCAACGTCTGCAGTCCCCTGTGCAACTCGTACGCCGCCAGCGGGTGCAGGAGGCCACCGGTGAGTGCACGGACCTGCCTGAGCCTGGCGGTCCAGTCGGCGTTCGCTGCGACTATTCCGCCCATCACGTCACCATGGCCGCCCAGGTACTTCGTGGCCGAGTGCATGACGAGTGTGGCGCCGTGCCGTGCAGGTTGCTGGAGTACCGGCGTCGCGAACGTGTTGTCCACAAGCACCGGTACGCCGTTGGCCTGGCGGACCGCGTCGGCGATGTCGACCAGCTCCACGGTCGGGTTGGCCGGGGTCTCGACCAGTACGAGTCCTGTGTCCGGGCGGAGGGCGTCGGCGATACCGCCGGGGGTGACCCAGCTGACCGTCGTACCGAGGAGGCCTGTGGATAACAGATGGTCCGAGCCGCCGTAGAGCGGGCGGACGGCGACTACGTGCGGGCGGCCTGCGACGACGGTTGCCAGCAGCGCTGCGGACAGGGCCGCCATGCCGGAGCCGAAGGCGACTGCGCCTTCGCAGTACTCCAACTCGGCGAGGGCCTCTTCCAGGCGGGCGACATTCGGGTTCCACAGGCGCTGGTAGACGAGGCTGCCGCCGTCGGGGCCGTTGCCGAGCGCCAGGGCGTCGTACGACGCTCCGCCGCTCGCGACGCCGGGCAGCGGGTAGGTCGTGGAGAGGTCGATCGGGGGGACGTGGACGCCGAGCGCGGTCAGGTCGTCGCGGCCGGCGTGCACGGAGCGGGTGTCCAGCTGGGTCATGGTCGCCTCCTCGGTGATGCGCTGAGGATGGAATCTTCTGCAGATTCGGCGCAATAGTTCCGAAGAAAATTCGTCCACAGGCTTGTCCACACGCTGTGGATTCTGTGGATGAGACTTACAGTGGGGGCATGCCGAAGGATCGTCGGACGCCTGGACCGGCCCCGCGGCCGGTACCCGCTGCGCTCGACGAGGTCGATCAGGAGCTGGTCCGGCTGCTGACCGCCGACGGCCGGATGCCGAACAACGCGCTCGCGGAAGCGACCGGAATCGCGCCGTCGACGTGCCTGACCCGCGTCCGCTCCCTGCGCGAGCGGGGGATCATCCGCGGCTTCCACGCGGACGTCGACCTGGCGGCACTCGGGCGGCCCCTGCAGGCACTGGTGGCGATCCGGATCGGCGCCCACTCCAGGGACGAGATCGACCGCTTCCGAACGGCGGCGCCGCGACTCCCCGGCGTCCTGTCGCTCTTCCATGTGAGCGGCGCCAACGACTACCTACTCCACGTGGCGGCCGCGTCGCCTGATGCTCTCCGAGATTTCGTCCTGGACCACCTGACCGCAGATCCCGCGGTAATCCACGCCGAAACCAGCCTCATCTTCGAACACGTCCGAGGCACTACTTCCTGACCTGTGCTCCCCCGCCTGATGCTGAGCACCCCGGACCGCCATCACACACCAAGCCCCACCACCGACCAGATCTCCCGATCCGCCACGCTCAACAGCACCCCCGCAAACCCACCCAGCCAGAGTTAGTGAGTGCTGCACGTCCGCACCTGTGGACAACTCCCGGCCAAGCGGCGTCGGCTGGATACGCTCAAGTTGGAAGGACAGTAGGCGAGGGGCTGCGCGGCTCTGCAGAGAGGCGGCTCTACCCGGACGTCAGCGGGGCATCAGGTTCCAGGCGGTGGCTAGGAGGGCGTAGGAGTGGCGGCGCTCGGTGGGGTTGTGGATGTTGGTGGTGATGATGAGTTCGTCGGCGCCGGCGGATTCGGCGCGGCGGGTCAGGTCGGCGGCTACCTGGTCGGGGGTGCCGACGGAGACCAGGCCTGCCCATTCCTCGACGGCGGCGCGCTCGGCGTCGGACCATGGGTAGGCGGCGGCTTCCTCGGGTGAGGGCAGCGGACCGGGGCGGCCCGAGCGGAGGCGGAGCATCGAGAGCTGGTTCGCGAGGCTCAGGGCCTGGGCGCGTTCCTCGGTCTCCGCGACGATCGCGGCGAGTGCCAGGATCGCGTGCGGCTCGGGCTGCTCGGGCGACGGCTGGAACGTCTCGCGGTAGGCGCTGCCGGCCGGGTCGAGGTTGCCGAAGTGGCCGGCGTAGGCGAATCCGGTTCCGAGGGCTGCGGCTGCTTGGCCGCCGTACGCGCTCGAGCCGAGGATCCAGACGGGTGGCAGCGGGACGTCGGCCGGCTGCGCGGAGATCGGGGCGAACGGGTGGCCGGCGGCGAAGCCCTCGGCGTACGCGCGCAGTTCGGCGTACTGGTCGGGGAAGTCGTCGGCGCTGAGGGCCTCGCGGCTGCGGCGGAGGGCCAGGGCGGTGCGCTGGTCGGTGCCGGGGGCGCGGCCGATGCCGAGGTCGATGCGGTCGGGGTACAGGCCGCCGAGGACGCGGAAGGTTTCGGCGACTTTGAGGGGTGAGTGGTTCGGCAGCATGATGCCGCCTGAGCCGACGCGGATCGCGGAGGTCGCGGCGGCTACGGCCGCGATCATAACCTCGGGGCTGGTGCTGACCACGCTGGGGATGTTGTGGTGTTCGGCCAGCCAATACCGGTGGTAGCCGGCTGCCTCTGCGCTGCGGGCAAGTGCCAGCGTCTCGTGGAGCGCCTGGGACGGTCGAGTCCCCGTCGGCACCGGCGAAAGGTCGAGCACGGACAGGGGCATCGGTTCAGGGCTCACGGTTAACGCCAACCGCCAGCTAACTCCGGCTATTCCGCCACCCAGGCCAGGCCGGGTACGGCGTGGTCAGGCGGGCTTTGGTGGATCAGGCGGGGTACGGCGTGGTCGGGCGGGCTTTGGTGGATCAGCTGGGGTACGGCGTGGTGGTGCGGGCCTCGCGGAGGGGGCGGGACCACCACGCCAGTTGGGTGAGCAGGGTCGCGGCGGCCAGTGGGGTGGTGGGGTCAGTGGGGGTGCCGTTGGGGGTGAACGGGTCGGTGGGCTGGTGGAAGCTGAGGGTTTCGCGGATGGTGACGGCGTGGAGTTCGCCGAAGACCTGGCGGAGTTGTTCGGCGGCGCGCAGGCCGCCGGAGCGTCCGCCGTACACGATGAAGGCGACGGGTTTGGCGTACCAGGGGCGCCGTACTGCGTCGATCGCGGTCTTCAGGTCGCCGGGGTAGCCGTGGTTGTACTCCGGGCAGATGATCACGATCGCGTCCGCCTCGTCGATCCGGGCAGGGAGCTCGGTCAGTGGGGTTCGTTCGAGGTCGATCAGGTCGAGCTTGAACTCGTCTCGCCCGTCGACCTCCCGCCCGAACCACTCGGCCAGCACGGTGCTGAACCGGCCCGGCTCGGAGTTCCGGACGAGGAGCGCCAGCCGGAGCGGATGAATGGTCACCGTGCCGACGCTAGAACCTCAAGACGAGTTGAGGTCAAGCGCGACCGGTCGGAGACACAGCGGCAAAGGCCGGATGCGGTAAAGTAAGGGATTTGTGGCTACTACCAGAGCAATTGTCTGGGAACCAACGTTGCGCAGTTTATCACGAGGGGTTTGAATTGCTGAATCCGGTCCAGGCTGAACAGGTCTATCTGACGACTTTCTACGCGACGCTCGACCGTGAGCGCGTGCGGACGGAGGGGCGTCGGCAGGACGAGCAGGTCGCCGGTACGCGGAACGCGCAGGCCCTGCATCAGCGCGACGGCCGGGTTCGCGACCTGAATGCGCGGCTGTCCCGGCTGAACGCGGCCGAGGAAGGTCTGGCGTTCGGGCGGCTCGACGACGAGCACGGTGAAGTGCTGCACATCGGCCGGATCGGATTGCACGACGAGGACTACGAACCGCTGCTGGTCGACTGGCGTGCACCCGCGGCGCGGCCGTTCTACATCGCGACAGCGGTGGTGAACGAGGGCATCGTCCGCCGCCGGCACATCCAGACCCGGCTGCGTCAGGTGGTCGACGTCCAGGACGAGCAGCTCGACTTGGACCGGACCGCGGACGGCGCGTCCCAGCCCGGTACCGGCGTGGTCGGCGAGGCGGTCCTGCTCAGCGCGCTGGAGGCCCGGCGTACCGGCACGATGGAGTCGATCGTGCGTACGATCCAGGCCGACCAGGACCGGATCATCCGCTCCGACCTGGCCGGTGTACTCGTCGTCCAGGGCGGTCCGGGGACCGGTAAAACCGCAATCGCATTGCACCGGGCTGCTTTCCTGCTCTATACCCACAGAACCCAACTGGAAAAGCGCGGAATTCTTGTAGTCGGCCCCAATTCCACCTTCTTGAAGTTCATCGGCCAGGTGCTGCCGTCACTCGGCGAGGACGGCGTCCGCCTGGTCACCATCGCCGAGCTGTACCCCGGGCTGACCGCGACCCGTCCCGAGCCCGCCGAGGTGGCCGAGGTCAAGGGCCGCGCGGCGATGGCCGAGGTGATCGAGACCGCGGTCGCCGACCGCCAGTGGGTGCCGGCCGAGCCAATCGAGCTGACCGTCGACCGGACCGTACTGCGGCTGGAACCGTCCGTCGTCGAGGAGACCCGCGCCAGGGCCCGCGCTCGGCGGTTGACGCACAACCAGGCTCAGCCCTTCTTCACCACTGACATCGTCGACCAGCTGACCTCGCAGTACGCCGATCTCATCGGCGCTGACCCGCTCGGCGGGGAGAACCTGCTCGACGAGTACGACCTGGAGGAGTTGCGCAAGGAGGTCGTGGCCGAGCCCGCAGTCCGGGCGGTGCTTGAGCGGCTCTGGCCGGTGCTCAGCCCGCAGCAGTTGCTGGTCGACCTGTACGGCGACGAGGAGCGGCTCACGTCGGCCGCGCCGCAACTCAGTCCGCTCGATCGGGAGCACCTGCTCCGGTACGGCGATGACTGGAGCCCAGCCGACGTACCGCTGCTCGACGAAGCGGCGGAGCTGCTCGGCGACGACGGGCGCGACCTGGCGCGTGAGCGGGCGGAGCGGGCCCGGGCGATCGCGTACGCGCAGGGGTCGCTGGATGTGCTGGCCGGTTCGGCTTCGACCGACTTCGACGAGGACGACGAGGCGGAGGTGTTGTCGGCGAAGGACATCCTCGACGCCGAGGCGCTGGCGGCTCGCTACGAGGCCGACGATGATCGCACGCTGGCCGAGCGGGCTGCGGGCGACCGGCGGTGGACCTACGGGCACGTGATCGTGGACGAGGCGCAGGAGCTGTCACCCATGGCGTGGCGGGCGATCGCGCGGCGCTGTCCACTGCGCTCTATGACGCTCGTCGGCGACGTAGCCCAGACAGGTGCCGCCGGTGGTGGCACCAGCTGGCGACAGGCGTTGGAGCCGTCCTTCGGGGACCGGTGGCGACTGGCTGAGCTGACGATGAACTACAGGACGCCCGCCGAGGTGATGGAGCTCGCTGCCGACGTACTGCGTGAGGTCGACCCGACAGCGAAGGCGCCTCGGTCAGTGCGATCCACCGGGGTGAAGCCCTGGCACCTGGACGTCCCGGCGGCGGAGCAGGCGACGTACGTGAGCAAGATGGCGCACGAGGAGATGCAGTACGGGCAGGTCGGCGTGATCACGTCCCGGCACCGCCTGGAACTCGTGCAGGAAGCGGTCGGCGACGTACAAGGCGTCACGGTGCTGACAGTGGCCGGGGCGAAGGGCCTCGAGTTCGACTCCGTCCTGGTCGTCGACCCCGACGGCATCCTGATCGAGTCGCCCCGCGGCCTCCGCGACCTGTACGTCGCCCTGACCCGCTGCACCCAACGCCTCGGCGTCGTCGGCCCGCTCCCAGAGGTCCTGCAGAAGTCAGCCGCCTGGGCTGGCTAGTGGTCGGCGCAGCATTTCTGTTGGTGCTCGAGTTCGAAGGGGATCAGTACTCCGCCTGCGGCCGGCTGGACCAGGAGGACTACCCGGCTGTTGCGGCGGATCGGGCGGATGTAGTCGCGGGTGTCGACCAGTGTGGTGTCGTCGACGGCGAGTCCGCCTAGTGCTTCCACCTGGTCGATTCCGCAGCGGGCGCGGAGCTCTGCAGCAGTTAGGGTGCCTCGGGCGTTCTCCTGACCGGGGAAGGCGACCAGGCGGCCCGCAGTACCGAGTGCTGTTTCTACTGCGGCCACATAGGCGCCGCGGACCAGTTGGCTCGGGCCTGCGACGTCCGGCTCGGCAGCACCCGGGCGGATGATCGCCGAGCCGACATCGTGAGTGAGCGCCGCCTGGTCGAAGTCCCCCGGCGTACTGATGGAGACGGCCAGGTGGCCGCCCGGCACCACGTGGGTGCAGGCGACTACCGGGCCTGTCACGGACTCCAGCAGATCGTGGAGGACATGCTCGGCCCCCACGGTGTCTGCGGAGTCCGCATCGACGGCGATGATCACTTTGTCGGAAGCACCCAGATCGGGTTCGTGTAGAACCACAGGTCCGCCCACGGGTCAGCGTCGCCGACTACGTCCAGCTTCGGGCCGGCCGGGTCGATCGTTGCGCCGCGGTAGCCCGGCTGGCTGCGGTTGCCGTCCGTACCGCGCACGCGCACGTAGTACGGAGCCTCCGCCTTGCCGAGCGGCAGTACGAGCTCGAAGGTGCCGCGCTTGCCGGAGGTGTCCCACTGCCGGACGACCTTGGTGTCGGGAGCCGTGAAGCTGTCCCGGTCGGTGACAGCGCCCTTCACCGAGCCGACGATCGCGTCGACCCGGTTGAGTGACGGCACGAAGTTGGACCAGTTCGGCATGATCTGCGCGGTGATCCGTACGACGAGCTCGACCGCGCGTCCCCGGCGTACGTGCAATGCCCCACCCAGCGGTTCGCCGTACCGCTTGCCAACCTCGCGGACCTCGACCTCGACACCCCTGACGAGCGCTCCGTGGTCGACCCACATCCGGCCGTTGCGCAGACCCTCCATCACCGACAGGTAGTCGCGACGGTCGGCGCCGACGTGCGTGCGGCTGTAGTAGCCGGGCCAGAAGTCACCTGCCGTTCGGTTGACCGTGTTTCCGTACACCGGATCCATGTAGCGGCCGTCGCGCTCGAACTGGGCCTGGTCCGAGCCGTCAGGACGGCGGGAGGTCTCGTTCCAGTTCACGTGCGAGTCGGAGTTCGCGCTGATCCACCAGGGCTTGCCCTCGGCGAGCAGGCTGTCCCAGAGGCCGCCGACGGTCGCGGTCATCCAGTCGAAACCACCCCACGTCCGGTACGACTCGGGCGGGTAGCCGGGGAACGAGTTGGCGTTCGACGCGTTGCCGTAGAAGCCACGGGCACTCCCCGCACCGATGGCCGCGGGCAGACCGGCGGCCTGGTGGCCGGGCGCACCCTCGAAACCGATGGCGATCCGCGGGTCGGCGTCGCGCCAGTTGCGGATCTCGTGCGGGCTGTCGATGCCGTTGCGGGCCGGGTGGTTCGCCAGGAACAACGCGTCCTGGACCCGACGGCGGTCAACCTGTTGACCCAGCCACTGGATGCCCGACACCGCGAGCGCCTCGTTGGCCGGATTGTTGCCTCCGGCCCCCTTCACGCCGCCGTCGTAGCTGTTCTCGAACTGCTTCAGTACTTCGACCTCACGGCTGCCCGGCGCGACGAAGACCGTGCCGTGCTCGGCGGCCGGGATGTTCCACTCCAGGCCCTGGAAGATCAGCGTGTTCTTCAGCTCGGTCCGGGCCGCCTTGATCTGCGGGTTGACCAGGTCGACGCCGATCCGGGCATGGGTCGCGCCACCGTGGTCGGTGATGACGAGCCAGTCGAGCCCGTACGCCGCCGCGTGGCGGGCCTGGTCGATCACCCGGTACATGCCGTCGGAGCTCAGCTGGGTGTGGATGTGGTGGTCACCGGCCAGCCAGACGTTCGGCCGGTTGCCGGGCTTGAACACGTGGGTGCTCGGTGTGTGCGCGGCGGCGAGCTGTGCGCCCGAGACGGCGAGCGCGGCGGTGCCACCGAGGATGCCGGCCGAGCGGAGCAGACTGCGGCGGGACAGCTCCGCCGGCGAGAGGTCGGTGTCCGGGATCGACTCGTCCAGCGCCGCGGTGGTGGCCACGTCCAGCTCGGTGTTCGGGTGGTGGTGGTCATGACCGTGGCCGTGCCCGTGTCCATGACCGTGGCCGTGCCCGGCCTCGTCGTGATGGCTGTGGCCGTGGCCGTGGGTGTGTCCCATCGTGCTTCCTCTCGGATAGCGGAATCCGGCGGGATCATCGCCTTTCCGGATGACATCCAGGTGTTGTCCGGATGAACCCCCGCCGCCGCTCCTTGCCGGCAAACCCCTTGTTTTGCGACGATGTCGCATTTACCGGTGCTGTTACGGTGAGGCCCAGTGAAACGGTCTCTGTGGGTGATCTGTCTGTCTGCTGCTCTGGTGATCACCGGCAGCGGACTGATCGTGCTCACAGCCACTGGCGCGTTCGACCGGTCCGAGTCGAGCAAGTCGGCTGGGCCGGCGCCGACGACGAGTGCTCCCTTGACCGTGCCGGGCGAGCCGAGTACCACCGCAACAAGCGCACCGCCGCGGCCGGCCAGCACCACCACGCGGTACGTGTTCCCCGTCGGTGGATGCCGGGCGGACGCCTCGCAGAGTCATCATGACTATCCGGCGTCGGACATCTTCGCGGCTAAGGGCTGCAAGTTCGTTTCGCCGGTCGACGGGCGGGTGGACGAGGTGAACCGGGTCGACAGCTGGGACCCGAAGACCAACGTCGGGCGCGACCGTGGCGGCTTGTCGGTGTCGGTGGTCGGTGTCGACGGGGTCCGGTACTACGGCTCGCACCTGTCCGCCGTCGGAACGGACATCAAGCCCGGCCTGGCGGTGCGAGCCGGGCAGACGCTCGGACTGACCGGCAACACCGGCAGTGCGCGGGTTACGCCGCCGCATCTGCATTTCGGGATCAGCTGGACGACTCCGGCCGGGCACTGGTGGATTCGGCGGGGTGCTGTGTCACCGCAGGCGTTCCTCAACGCGTGGCATGACGGCCGGCAACTCTCACCGGTCTCGATGGTTGCTAAGGGCAAGCGCGCGTACGGCGTCGAACGCGGCTGCCGCTCATATTGCTAGCGGAGGCTCCGGAAGAACGTGCGGATGTCATCCACCAGCAGGTCAGGGGCTTCGAGCGCGGCGAAATGACCGCCCCGCGAGTACTCCGCCCAATGCGTGAGGTGGTGCTCGCGTTCGAGGATGTGCCGCATCGCCGGATCGGTCGGGAAGACGGCCACCCCGGTCGGCACGCCACTCGGCCGAGCCGGTTCGGCGACTCGGCTTTCGTAGTACAGGTTGGCCGAGGTGGAGCTGGTGTTGGTGAACCAGTAGATGGAGACGTCGGCCAGCAGGTGATCCAGCGTGACGGCATCCTCGGGGAGCGGCCGGGCCGGGTCGGTCCAGTCGTGGAACTTCTCCAGGATCCAGGCGAGCTGGCCCACCGGCGAGTCGCTGAGGGCGAACGAGACGGTCTGCGGCTTGGTCGACTGCAGTACGGCGTACCCGGTGCCGGTCGCGCGGATGTGCTCGGCCGTCGCGAGCTTGGCCTGATCGGAGTCGCTGAGGTTGTCGAAATCACCGGGCCCGGCGTTCGGGAACGCTAGACCACCATTGATGTGTACGCCGATGACGCGGTCCGGGGCCAAGTGCCCGACGAGGGGTGAGACCACCGATCCTGTGTCGCCGCCCTGAGCGCCGTACCGGTCGTAGTCGAGGCGATCCATCAGCTCGACCCAAGCGCGGGCGATGCGCGCGTAGTCCCAACCCGACTCCAACGGCACCGAGAACCCGTGCCCGGGGACCGACGGGGCGACCACGTGGAACGCGTCAGCGGCGTCGCCGCCGTACCGGCGCGGGTCGGTGAGCGGTCCGATCACCTCGAGAAACTCAGCAACCGATCCCGGCCAGCCATGCGTCAGGAGCAGCGGGACGGCCGCCGGCTCGGGTGAGCGCGCGTGCAGAAAGTGGACGGTCTGCGCATCGATCCTCGTCGTGTACTGCGGTATCGCGTTGAGCCGCTTCTCCCAGGCTCGCCAGTCGAAGTCCAGCCAGCGCGCCACCACCCCGCGCAGGTAGTCCACCGGTACTCCGCGGTCCCATCCCGCGGCCGGCAACGATCGCGGCCAGCGCGTCGCGCGGAGGCGGTGGTGCAGGTCGTCGACGGCGTCCTGCGGGATGCCGATCTCGAAGGGAGTGAGCACATGCCGTCCAAGTGGTCTAGACAGGTTTGTTGGCGGTGGGGTGCTGAGCTCCAACAATGAAGGCTCCTGACCGCCAGCGGGAGGTTCTCCGATGAAGTCATCCGGTCGCAAAGTACTCGGTGTTCTGATTGCCGCGTCTTGTGTCGCCAGTCTGACCACCTACCGGTCCAACCAACCCGCCGCGGCCGAGCCCGCGGCCGCAACCCAGCTGTGGACCGCGCGGGCCTCCACGCACCTGTTCCCCGACTCGCTCCCGTCCGACAGCGGGGCCGGTCACGCGATCCAACTGGATGCGGCACGGAACGAGTTCGAGGCCGGGCAGGTCGCGATCCGTCGCGGCACGGCGTTCACGATCAAGCGCGTCAGCTTCACCCCCGCTCCGCTCCGGGCTGCACCAGATCGCCGCGTCGGACCTGTCCGCCAACTACGTGAAGTTCACCCCGCTCAACCACAACTCGGTGTTCGGCGGCAAGGACTACGTCTACGCGCCGAGCCGTCCCGCACCCGACGACTTCCCCGACGGCCTGTCGAACGCGCCGACCACCACGGTCGCGGCGAACAAGACGCAGCCGATCTGGGTTCGCGTCCACGTTCCGAAGACCGCCGCCGGCGGGACGTACCGCGGCGTAGTACGGGTGGAGACCGATCATGGGACGTTCAGCGTGCCGCTGTCGGTGAATGTCCGCGCCGTGACCATTCCGGACGCGAAGGACAGCGGGTTCACCGATGTGGAGTGGACGTTGTTCTTCGGCACCGTCTCCCATCAGGAGCCGCCGGTCGAGACGATGCTCGCCAACCACGGCTTCTCCCCCTTCACGCCGAAGTGGTGGAAGCTGATGGAGGACTACGCCAACCTGCGCAGGGACTACCGGAACAACAACCTGACGTTGCCGATGACAACCTTGCTGCTGCAGAGCGGGACCAAGGTCGGTGCCGATGGCAAGGTTCAGTTCGACTGGTCCGCGATCGACCAGGTGGTGAAGTTCTTCATGGCCCGGGGCACGGTCAGCCGACTGGATCAACCAGTACGTCGGTGCGCTGCGTGAGCATGTCAAGGCCAAGGGCTGGGAGAAGATCTGGTGGATGCACGTCGGCGACGAGCCGCAGGGCGCCTCCGGCCGGGACGGCTGGAACGGCATCTTCGACAAGGTGAAGGCGGTCTGGCCGGACGTCAAGATCGGTGACGCGACCTTCCACGACCCGGTCGCCAGCGAGGTGGCCAAGCGCGAGGACATCACCATCCCGAACCTGCTCAACTACGAGTGGAAGCCGCAGGCGTTCGACGAAGCACGGGCCCAGGGCAAGGATCTGTGGCTGTACAACTGCAACATCCCGACGCAGGGATTCCTGAGCCGCTTCGTCGACCAGCCGGAGTACTACCAGCGCCTGATCGGCTGGCTGGCCGCGGCCCGGAACGCGAACGGCCATCTGCACTGGGCCTTCAACAACTGGAACATCTCGATGGACGACCAGGACGTGAAGGGCGACTTCTGGGTGGTCAACCCGGACCGCGAGCGCAACCTGCTCGAACGCACCCTGCGGCTGGAGTCGATGCGGGACGGGATCGAGGACTGGGAAGTCGTCACCATCCTGAAGAAGACGCATCCGGACCTGGCGACCGACTTGGCCAAGGCCTTGGCCAGTAGTCCGGGCACGTTCACCGGCGATGTCACCTTCCTGGATCGTATCCGGGCGCTCGTGCTCGACGCGGCGGCGGGTAAGCCGCTGGCGGTGCGCGACCTGGCTCAGACGATCAAGACGGGAGCGGCGGCCGACCTCGGTGCGCAGTACCAGGTGGACGGGGTTTATCTGCGCTGGGGCGCGGGGCAGCCGGCGGAGTACACGATCCAGACGTCGTACGACGGCGTGAGCTGGGTGGATGCGGCGCGGCGTACCGCGGCGAACGGTGGCGAGGACTTCGTCGGGATCAACGGGAAGGCGCGGTACGTGCGACTGAAGTCGGCGGCGCCCGAACTGCTCAGCTTCAAGGTGGCCGGACCGCGGCTCACGCGGCAGAACCTGGTCGGCGGGAAGACGTACACGAAGTCGTGGACGCCACCGGCTCGCTTCCCCGACTCGACCGGGCTGGAGTCGACCGACGGGGTGATCGCGGACAACTGGGGTGATGGGCGCGACTACGCGATCCAGGGCGCGGCCGGCGAGAAGAAGGCGTTCGACGTGAGCTTCGACCTGGGCGGCTCGAAGACCGTCCGCGAGGTGCAGGTCCAGGGATATGTCGAGTACTCCGGTTACCGGCCGGACACCGTGCAGGTGCTGACGAGCGACGACGGTACGAACTGGACGGCCCGCGGCGCCACCCTCACCCGCCCGAACGATGCCTCGGGCAACCGCTGGGAGATCGAGTTCGCACCGGTCGAGGCGAAGCACGTGAAGGTCGCCTTCACCCGGACCTTCATCCCCAGCGCCGACGGCGTCTTCCTGGACGACATCGAGATCTACTGACGGTCACCCACCTGATCATTCGCCCCCTTTTCACCCTCTAGGCCAGCGGTTAGTGAGCGTTTGATGAGAACGAGGGTGAAAGGGGGCGAATGATCAGGTTCGGGCGGTCAGCGGTTGGTTGGCGTAGTACTCCGGCTTGAGCTGGATCAGCTGGACATAGTTGCCGTCGGGGTCGATCAGGGTGGCGAAGAAGCCCACCCCGCGGTCCTCGGGTTCGACCAGCCAGTCGACGTCGAGGGTGCGGAGGTGGGCGGCGGTCTTCTCGATGTCCTCGACGGAGAAGTTGACGATCACCCGCCCGGGCTCGATCGTCTTGGCGTCGACGTCGTCACGTTGCTCGACGATCAGGCCGAAACCACCGAGATCCAGATTGCCGTAGCCGTCGGTCTCAGCGTGGAAGCCGTCGCGGTACCACGCTTTGAGACGGTCGGGGTTGGTGCTGCCGAGCAGCATGCTGTTCAGAACGGGCCGGTCCATGATCTCTCCGCTTCCGAGCCGTCGATCGGCTCACGACCGGTACGTCGGAGTCGCCGTACCGGGCTCGACATCGAGACAGAAAAACGTCCGCACCGGAGGACCAGGCGGTCACGGTGCGGACGGTGAAGGTTCTTCAGGCGCTACAGCTTGGTGGTTCACTCAGGCGCATTTCCGAGGGATTGAGGGCGGCAGGCGAGGGGCAGATCGCCCGCTCTCGCTTGCCGCCGATCAGTCGTTTCAGCGGGGTGCTACATCCCACATGCGCTCGCCGGGCAGGGGGTCGGGGAGCCGGTCGACGGCGGGCATCGGGTCGTTGGTGACCCGGAGTCCGGCGAAACGGCGGCTCATGGCATGTGCGTACCGCTCGGCCAACGCCGGCTCGGCGTTGTAGTCGGCGATCACGTGCTCACCGAACCAGACTCGTACGCGTCGGCGCTCAGACGTCTGGGTGGCGGTGGCGGTTGTCACTTGTCCTCCATGCAGTTCGAGGGGTGGTCGGCCTTCGTACGCGGAGCGAGCGCGGTGCCGGTGCGCCGTGTGTTCACCGTCACGTCAGATCCAACGGACGACGGGAACGGAAGGTCACGCTCGAAATCTGGGCAATTGTCCAGAGGTTCGTCACCAGCTTCGAAGACCTGTTCGGTTAGAGCTGGAGACGCAATTCATAGCGTTTCCTCAGGTACGACACGCCGAGGCGACCTGACCGCCTCCGTAGGCTGGACGAGTGACCATCGAAGACGCTGGGACCAAGACCTTGGCGGTTCCCGACCGGGTCGTCAGGCCGACCGGGATCGCCACCGTCCAAACCGAACATTTGATCGGCGACATCGGCGACGCCCTCCGCCTGCTGGACGCCGTGGAGCGGGTCCGCGGCCATGCGCACCCGCTGATCCTCGGCCTGCAGGACGCGGTCGGGATCAAGATGCCGGCCGCGCTGGTGCTGAGCGCGATCTCCAACGGCCGCGACACCGCCGACGCGGTCGCCGCCCAGGTAGGCACCACGACCGGCGAGGCCGAGCTCGCCATCGCCGAGCTGGCGGCACTCGGCCTGGTGCGCACGTCGCCGGCCCTGACCGTGACGGGCCTCGGTCAGGCTCGTCTGTCCCAGCTGGACGGTCTGACCGTCCGAGTCCTCGACGTAGTCACCGGCATCCTCGGCCCAGCCGACGCCGCCCAACTGATCCGCCTGCTCCACACAGTCGCCGACGGCCTGGAGTCCGCCGTCATGACCGACCAGCTTCCACCAACAATCCTCCACAACTGATCCCCCGCCCGCTGCCGGTACGGCGTACCGGCAGCGCAGGCTCTCCCTGATGTCGAAGCGGCGCGATCGGCGCCGACGTACCCGGTGAGAGGCACCCCCACGGTGCCACCGGACAGGGAGTGAAGAGATGTTCAAGGCAACCAAGGCCTTCAGTGGCTTCTCGGTGGACGACATCCCAGCGGCGCGGACGTTCTACGGCGACACGCTCGGCCTCGACGTGAGCGAGGAGAACGGGATGCTCCAACTCCGGATCGCCGGAGGCATCCCGATCCTCGTCTACCCCAAGGACAACCACACGCCCGCGGAGTTCACCATCCTGAACTTCCCCGTCGCCGACATCGAGGCGACCGCGCGCGAACTCAGCACGCGCGGCGTCACCTTTGAGCGATACGGCGGCGACCAGGACGAACTCGGCATCCACCGGGGCGAGGGCCCGCTGATCGCCTGGTTCAAGGACCCGGCGGGCAACGTGCTCTCGATCATCGAGCTCTGAGGTTCAGACGTCCTTGGCGACGTCGAGCATTTGGGCCAGGGCGGTTCGACTAGCTGGTCTGTGTTGAGTCGTCGTACTGGCCGATGGTGCCCTTGTAGCGCTGGCCGTTCAGGTATGGCCAAGAGTAGGCGGTGCAGCCGTGCAGGCCGAGGGTCTGCTGCTCCATCACGGGCGCAGGGCGGCCCGGACCAGGGCAGAGCTCGTGGCCGCGGCCGAGGCGATGACCGGTCTCGTGGTTGATCATGTACTGCCGGTACGTCGCCAGGCTCGCGCCGTAGTTCGGTACTCCTTTGGCCCAGCGAGCCACGTTGAGGACGACGCGATCGCCGATCCGGCAACTCGTGTACTGGTCGAAGCTGCCACCGCAGATCGTGTCGCGGGTGGCGGGAGTGACGAGCATCAGCCGGTAGTCGGCCGCCTCGCCGGGACCGACCTGGCGGAACCGGTAGAGACCGCCGGAGGCCCAACCCTGCGGTGCCCCGTAGGTCTCGCGGACGAACCTGGCGAAGGCCGGGCGGTCGATGCCCTTGATGCCACCCTCGATCGCGATCTGGAAGGTGAACACCCTGCCGGCCGTGCCGATCGCGGCGGGATCACCGAGGCGGCGGCCGGTCGCTCTGGGTAGCCGTGGCGGGCGAAGGGGCTGGCCGGCAGTTGGTACAGCGCTCCCGCCGCGACCGCTGCTGCGATCCCCAGGGCGGCGATCCTCGTCTTGCGCATCAACTGCTCGTCACCCCGCGCTCCGGTTGAACGCGTCCTCACCCCGTTCTTGTCTGAAGAGCCAAAACCCCTTCTCCGCCGCCGTACCCCCACGGGCGGAGAGCGAATCTCCAGCTGCCGGATTCCGGCCCGGACGTATTCCAGCAGACGACGGAACGGGCGCTTTCAGCGAGTGATTCTCAGCCGCTGCGCCGGGAAGGTGCTGTCGACGAATCCGAGCGCCCGGTACAGGCCGTCGCCTTGCTCGGTGGCGTGCAATTCGATCTGACCGGCCTCGGTCTCGTCGCGGTACCAGTCGAGCAGCGCGATCACGCAGGCCCGGGCCAGCCCCCTGCGCCGGAAGGCTGGTTCGGTGCTGACGTTGTAGAGGTGGCCGCGGGTGGTGGTCAGATCCCTCGGGCTCGGTGGATGGATGTTGACGTTGCCCACTGCGCAGGCCACCACTCCGGCTGCGGGATCGTCGACTACGAAGGCGGCGAAGGTCTCCGGCGAGGCGAGCCCTTCGGCGAAGTACCGGAGGGCGGGCTCCCGCCAGGGCGCGTCCTCGGCGCCGATGTCCAGGCCCATCGCGTCGAGCATCAACGCTCGCAGTCGCACCAAGGCTTCGGCGTCGTCCGGTTTGGCCCGGCGTACCTCGATCTCAGTCACCTGTTCATCATCTCGCCGGCATCAAGGTCTACTGCACGCGGTCGGCCAGAAAGGCTTCCCAGGTGTGGGTGCCGGTGGCGTGGTCGGGGGCGAGGTTGATGCCGGTCCGGAAGGCGCGGGCGCCCTTGCCTGGCAGGTGGAGCGGCAGCATCGGGCGACGGCGACCGGCGGCCGCGAGGTAGGAGCTGACGATCTCTCTGAGCGTGTAGATCTTCGGTCCGGCGATGTCGGCGACGAGGCCGGCCGGTTCGCCCTGGACGAGTTCCACCAAGCGGGCGGCGACGTCGCGCGGGTCGATCGGCTGGACCCGGAAGCCGCTCGGCACCGGTGCGACCGGCAGCTTCGTCAGTGCCTTGGCCAGGGTCAGCACGAGGTCGTTGAACTGGGTAGCGCGGACGGTCGTCCAGGGCAGCCCGGAGTCGGCGATCACCTGCTCGGCGCCGCGCTTGAACCCGAAGTACGCGAAGGATTCCTGGTCGGCGCCGACGACGGAGATGTAGACGATGTGCGGGCGGCCTGACTTGGTCGCTGCCTTCACCAGCGTGCGGGCTTTGTCGTCATCACCCTTGGCGTCGCCGGCCAGGTGCAGGATCGTGTCGACGCCGGCCACCGCGGCGTCGATTCCCTCGCCGGTGGCGAGGTTGCCGAGGACGTACTCGATGCCGTCGGTGGCTTCATGCTCGCTGCGGCTGAGCACCCGGACCTTGAAGTCGGCAGCCCGCAGCAGGGGCGTGACGAGGCGGCCGAGGGTTCCGGTGCCGCCGGTGACGAGGACGGTTGCGGTCATGAGCTGTCTCCTGGGAGTCGGACCGGTTTCCCGATCGGTGGCCGCTGTTCTCGCGGCTGTACTTGTCCGACTCGCACCGGCTCGCGAATGTGACAACAACGTCCCGGTGGTGAAGCTGGTGGATGTCGCACGACGGGCCCAGGTCTCGGTGACAACCGTCTCCCACGTCCTGAACGAGACGCGGTTCGTCGCGCCGGATCGGGGTTGGGGAGGACTTTCACCGTAGCCGGGGAGGATCTTCGCCGGATCCGGGGGCAATAGCCTCCTCCAGTCTCCCTTTCGACCCGGCTGTGCGGGACTGGAGGCGTCTTTGAGCACCGGCTAGTCGGCGTACCGACGGGTAGGCGGCTGGCGGGTGCCCAAAGTCCGCGAGGGATGGCCGGGAGGCAGCGGTGGGTAGCTGCGGAGTGGAAGGCGAGTGCCAGGGATGGACGCAGTGCTCGTGTGCCGAAGGGCGGCGGTGGCGCGGAGGTCGAGCGGCACGAGCGCGGTGCCTGCTCAGCAGCTCATCCGTCAGACGTCCAGCCACTCGCGCCTCCTTTCAGCTCATCGTTGCAAGACTATTCCGGCCCGCGCAGCCGCAGCCGCGTCCTCGGCGTAGCGCTTGGCAACGGCGGCCGACATCGGCTGTCTGCGCAGGACGAGCTGGTGGTAGAGCGGCGCCGTCGCCAGCATCAGCACGCGCTCAGCGTCAGTGCCAGCCGGTACTTCGCCACGTTCGATCGCCCGGGTGACGACGATGGCGCTGCGCTCGTACCGATCCCGCCAGAATCCGCTGAGCGCGTCAGCCGCACCCTGCATCCGGAAGGACGCCGCGATGACCGCCACGGTGAGCGAGGCCGCAGCCGCGAGCGCAGTACGGACCTCACGGTTGAGCGAGACCAGATCCCCCTCGAGCGAGCCGGTGTCGGCCGGTGCCCAGCTGTCGTCGGCACCGGTCGTCAACAGGTCGACGAGCAAACCCTCGACGGTCCCCCAGCGGCGATAGACCGTCGTCCGATGGACGCCGGAGCGGGCCGCGACGCCATCGACAGTCAGCCCGTCGTAGCCGTGCTCGGCCAGTTCTTCACCGACAGCCGCCAGTACTGCGGCCCGGGTCCGGGCGGTCCGGCCACCCGGTCTGGTTGCGTTCTCGGCTGGGCTCATGTGAAGATCTTAATGCAACACCAGTCGCATTAACAATTGACGGCAAGGAGAAACCTCTTGCAGAGCACGGAATTCAGGATCGCCGAGCCGGCCGAAGGCCCGTACGGCGTGGCGCTGGGTGGTCGCCCTGGTGAGGTCTGGACGACGTTGGTGCACGCCGGTGTGGTGGCGCGGCTCGCCGAGGGGCAGGTCGAGCGGTTCGACCTCGGGGCAACGGGGAGCCGGCCGAGCGTGATCGTTCCGGGCCCGGATGGCGCGATGTGGTTCACCCGCAACGGGGACGACCGGATCGGCCGGATCGGGGCCGACGGGGTGGTGTCGTCGATCGAGGTGACCGCGGGCGGTGCGCCGTACGGGCTGTGTGTTGGGCCGGATGGCGCGTTGTGGTTCACGGCGATGAACACCGATCGGATCGGGCGAGTCACTATTGCCGGCGACGTGACGGAGTTCGAGACTGGGACGACCGGTGGGTTCCCGGCGTTCATCACCGCGGATGACGGGCTGTGGTTCACGCTCAACCAGGGGAACGCGATCGGGCGGATGTCCGTGGATGGCGAGGTGATGACCTATCCGCTGCCCACCGATGCTGCTGGACCGGTGGGGATCAGCGCGGGACCGGGTGGAGTGTGGTTCACCGAACTTATGGCCGGGCAGATCGGCCGGATCGACGCGGACGGGAAGATCGAGGAGTTCCCGCTTCCTGATCGCGCGTCCAAGCCGCATGCGGTGACGGCGACGCCTGACGGCGGATGCTGGGTCACCTTGTGGGGTTCGAGTACTGCGATCCGGCTGGACCCACAGGGCGCTGTCGTCGAGGAAGTTGCCCTGGGCGAAGGCACTGAACCACACGGCCTCGTCCTGACCGCCGACGGCGAACTGTGGGTGGCGCTGGAGATCGGTGTTCTTGCCCACATCCACGCCTAGGAGTGAGGCGATTCATCCTGTAGGGGGAGGCCGGTACGGCGCAGGAGGAGCAGTGTGGATTGCGTGACCACACTGGTTGGACCTGGCAGATCGGCTTTGGCTCGGCGCGGGTGGGGCCGGCATGTGCTGGATGTTGTGGCGGTGGGACGGCCTGCGTTCTGGGTTGTTTCGGTGGTGCCGTACTACGTGGGCATCCTGCTCGCTACGCATCGGCTCGTGCCGGAGGTCGGGGACTGGCCTCGCTTGGCGGTCGGCGCGTTGGTGATGGGACCGCTGCTGTGGCTTTCGGTGCTGGCGATCAACGACGCGCACGACCTGCCGGGCGATCTGCTCAATCCGCGCAAGTCCAAGTCGCCGTTGCTCGACGGGCGGGTGTCGCTCACCGAGGCCAAGCGGCTTGCGGTCGGGGCCGGGATCGCGTCGGTCGTGATCGCGTTGTTCGTGGGGACGACCTTCGCGCTCGGAGTGCTGTTCGCGGTGGTGCTCGGGTTTGCCTACAGCGTTCCGCCGGTGCGGTTGAAGACTCGGGCCGGCTTCGACGTCGCCTCGAATTCCCTTGCCCTGGGCACCTTTGGGCCGTTGGCCGGCTGGGCCGCGGTCGACTCCGACCTGAGCGGATTCCCCTGGCTGATGGCGTTGCAGGGCACGCTGGCCGCGATCGGGCTCTACCTGCCGACCACGCTGGCCGACCTGGCGGCGGATCGCGCGGCGGGGTACAAGACGATCGCGGTTCGCCTCGGCGCGCGGGCGACGTACCGGCTGGGGTTCGCGTTCTGGATCGCGGCGGCCGGGCTGTCCGTCGTACTGGCCGCACTGGATGCGGTGATTCCGCGGAGCATGCTCGCGCTGGAGATCGTGATGGTGCCGGTGCTCGTGGCGGCGTACCGGCGGTTCATCGGGCCGGGGATGACGTTCAAGGGCGTTGTCATCCTGGCGTCGCTCTTCCTGTTCCCCTGCGGCACCTTCGCGCTCACCTACACCGGCGTCCTCTGACTCACACAACGGCGGTTCCAGCCGTTCCATCGGTATGAACTGGAGAGAAGAACTCGACGAACACGGCTGCGCGCTGACGCCACCCCTGCTCACGCCCGAGCAGTGCGAGGAGATCTCCGGCCTGTACGACGAAGTCGCGCGCTTCCGCTCCACCATCGACATGGCCCGCTACCGCTTCGGCTCGGGACAGTACCGGTACTTCGACCACCCGCTCCCCGACGTCGTCGCCAAGCTCCGGGAGGAGTACTACCCGCAATTGCTCCCGGTCGCCCGCGAGTGGGCCGCCAAGCTCAACCGCCCGGCGCCCTGGCCGGACACCCTCGAAGAGTGGCTCGACGACTGTCACCGAGCGGGCCAGACGAAGCCCACGCCGATCCTGCTCAAGTACCAGGCCGGCGACTGGAACGCCTTGCACCGCGACCTGTACGGCGAGCTTGTGTTCCCGCTGCAGATCGTGATCGGGCTGAACCGGCCGGGCGTCGACCATGAAGGCGGCGAGTTCCTGCTGGTCGAGCAGCGGCCGCGGGCGCAGTCGCGGGGCACCGTCACGATGCTGCCTCAGGGGCAGGGGCTGATCTTCACCACGCGCGATCGACCGGTGAAGTCGGCGCGCGGCTGGTCGGCCTCGCCCGTCCGGCATGGCGTCAGCACCGTCAGGTCAGGGATCCGGCACACTGTCGGGCTGGTTTTCCACGACGCCGCTTGACGCCTGGCCGACACCGCCGACCGGGCTCTGTGAGCCGATTCGCTGGTGGAACGGGCGGCCCTCGACCGCGGCGATCACCTCGTCGAGAAGCCGGCCGAGTGGCATCGAGAGCTCGGCGTCCAGCTCGGCCATCGCGGCGGTGGTCGCCTGCCACTCGGCCTCGATGGTGGGCAGCAGTTCGCGGGTCTTGTCAGTGAGCTGCACGATCCGCTGCCGCGCATCCGTGCCGGGCTCGAGCGTGACAAAGCCCGAACGGTTGAGCTGGGCAACCGTCTGGCTCGCGGCGGAGTGCGTCACGCCGACCGCCGCGGCCAGCGCCCGGATCGGTAGCGGGCCTTCGGCGACCAGCGTCCGGACGATCGGCGAGAACCTCGGCCGGTACTCCGGCAGGCCGAGCTCCAGGTAGACCTTCGCCACGTCACCGTCGAGCAGTTCGAGCACGTGCCGTAATCGGGTACCGATCGCGCCTTCCATGCAGGTAATCTAACAGCACTGTTACATCTAGGGCGGAGGCACCGATGCACCCGGAGACCGAGCCGTACGACCACGGACAGCTCGACGTGGGAGACGGCCAGCTCGTCTACTGGGAGGTCTGCGGCAACCCCGACGGCAAGCCGGCCGTCGTCCTGCACGGCGGGCCAGGCTCGGGGGCCGGGCCGTTCTGGCGTCGCTTCTTCGACCCGGCGAAGTACAGGATCGTGCTGTTCGACCAGCGCGGCTGCGGCCGCAGTACGCCGGATGCCGCTGAGCCGGACGCCGATCTGAGCGTCAACACCACCTGGCATCTGGTCGCCGACATCGAGCGGTTGCGCAACCACCTCGGCATCGAGAAGTGGCTCGTCCTGGGAGCGTCGTGGGGCGCGACCCTCGCCTTCGCGTACGCCGAGCAGCACCCGTCGTCGGTCTCCGAGATCGTCCTCTTCAGCGTGACGACCTCGACGCCGCGGGAGGTCGAGTGGCTCACCCGGGAGATGGGCCGGATCTTCCCCGAGGAGTGGACGCGGTTCCGGGACGTCGTACCGGTTGAGGAGCGGGACGGGAATCTCGCACTGGCCTATAGCCGGATGCTGCACGATCCCGACCCGGCTGTGCGGGACAGGGCTGCTCGCGCTTGGTGCGAGTGGGAGGACACGCATGTGGCGACGTACCAGGGGTACAAGCCGGACCCCCGGTATCAGGATCCGATCTTCCGGCTGCGGTTCGCGCGGCTCGTATCGCACTACTGGGGTCACGCTGGCTGGCTCGAGGACGGCGCGTTGGTCCGCGACGCGGGCAAGCTGGCGGGGATTCCTGGGGTGCTCATCACTGGCCGGCTCGACATCAGCAGTCCGCCGGACAGTGCCTGGCGGATGGCGCAGGCCTGGCCGGATGCCGAGCTGCATATCGTCGGCGATGCCGGACACGGTGCCGGGCAGGCGAGCGTCTCCGATCTGGTGCTGGCCGCCATTGAGCACTTCGCGGGTCGCTGAGCAAGCCCCGGTCGGCCGGACTAGCCCGGTTTGAACGAAAAAGTTGATCTCTCACCTTTACATCGTTAGACCGCACCCCTGAGGGTGGTGGGATGACCGTGACCCGCTCCGAACTCGAGACCGACTACAGCCTGAGCCGGACCTCGGTCGCCGCCTTCGCCGAGCAGGGCTTCGTGAAGCTCAAGCGGGTGCTGACGCCGGAGACCATCGCGGCGTACGAGGCGGAGATCTCCGGCAAGGTGATCGAGCTGAACACCCAGCACCTGCCGCTGGAGGAACGCGACACCTACGGCAAAGCCTTCCTCCAGGTGATGAACCTCTGGCAGGACAGCGAGCAGGTGCTGGAGTTCGTGTCGTCACCTCGGCTGGCGCGGATCGCGGCGCAGCTGCTCGGCGTACCGTCGGTGCGGCTTTACCACGATCAGGCGCTCTACAAGGAGTCCGGCGGTGGCGTCACGCCTTGGCATGCGGACCAGTACTACTGGCCGTTCGCGACCGATCGATGCGTGACGGTGTGGATCCCGCTGCAGGAAACCCCGATGGAGATGGGCCCACTCGCGTTCGCCGCCGGAAGTCATCGCTTCGAGCACGGCCGGGACCTGCAGATCAGCGACGAGTCCGAGCGCGTACTGCAGGAGGCGCTCGCCGATCAGAACTTCCCGCAGATCTCCGAGCCGTACGAGCTGGGCGAAGTCAGCTACCACCTCGGCTGGACCTTCCACCACGCCGCGGCGAACAACACCGACGTACCGCGCCGGGTGATGACGATCATCTACGTAGACGCGTCCATGGAGATCACCCCACCCGCCAACACCTACCAGGAAGCCGACCTAACCACCTGGATGCCCGGCAACCGCCCCGGCGACAAAATCTCCTCCCCCTTGAACCCGATCCTGTACTGACCTCAGGAGCTGTAGGGATTCGTCAGGGTGATCGGCGTACGGGCAATCTCCAGGATCGGCTCTGGGAAGCGCGAACCAGCGGTGTAGTACCGGGCCCGGGTTCGGCCGACCGGCTGGAGGAACTGGGCCGTCACGAGGTCTCGGAGATCACGCTGTGCCTGTTGGCGATTGAGGCCCTCGGACTGTTCGTAGCGAGAACGTCTGACCCTGGCTTCCATGGCGATGTCATGTAGAGCGCTGATCACGCGCTCGTCGAGACCTGCCTGCTTGACGAAGTCACCAAGCAACGTCCACACCCGCGCGGAGCGGTCGAGACGACTCTGAACGGTCTGTGCCTGTTGGTGATAGGCGACGAGGTTGAAACGGATCCAGCTGGCGACATCCTGCTCGGGAAGGTAGACGGCTCCGCGCAGGGTGAGCTCCCGGTAGTACTCCCAGGTGTTGCCGGGGCGCCCGAGCCACGCCTCGATGGACGAGAACTCGGGCGCCAGCACTCCTTCCCGCGCGATCATCAAGGTCTGTAGCGAGCGGGACATCCGCCCGTTGCCGTCGGCCCAGGGGTGGATAGAGACCAACTGCAGGTGCGCCATCCCGGCCCGGACCAGGAGATGCGTGGAGTCTTCCGCGTTCAGCCAGTCGACCAGCTCTGCCATCAGCGCCGGGAGCTCGGCGGCGGGGGGTGCCGTATAGGCGGCAATGCTGGGATCGCGGACATCGGTGACGTAGACAGCCCCCTTGCGCCATTGCCCGGCCGGCTTGCGGGCAGTGTGTCGATGCCCTTGGAGCATCCAGTGCAGCGCGTTGAGAAATCCCTTGCTGTAGGTGAAATCCTCGACATCGTGCAGCGTCTGGAGATAAGTCATCATGCGCTGGTAGGCCAGCGTCTCCTCGCGATTCTCGTCGGAGATCTCAACATCGCGCTCACCGGCCATCAGGTCCTCGACGTCAACTGTCGAAACCTTGAACCCCTCGATCGAGTTGGATCCCGCCACGGCATCGGCGGTCAGGAACTTCCGCAGACCGGCCGTCCATTTGGTGGGAGTCGCCCGCACCTGGTGACGCAGCGCTTCCCGCATCCGGTCGATCTCGGCGAGAACACGCTCGTCAGCAGCACTGAGAGCTGGAGTCGGGAAAAGCATGACTTCAATCTAGATTGATACAATCATTACGTCAATGTTTCATCGCCTGGTTCGTATGTGCCTAGGAAGCCGCGGTCGTGTAGCGGGCGGCGAGGTGGGTGGCGGCGTCTTTTAGTTCTTGGGGGCCGGTGAATTCCAGGTCGGTTTCGAACATGCCGAAGTTGGCGGCCAGGCCGGTCCAGGACCAGCCGTTCATGGTCAGGCGGCAGGTGGTTTCCGTGATCTCTTCCACCACGGAGTCGCGGCCGGACCAGCGGGCGATGTCGGAGGCCTTCGCCTGCAGGATCGCCGTCCCGCGGCACGGCCACTGGTCCTGGGTTTTGAAACGGCTCGAGATGTACGTCGAGATGTCGGGGGCGGGCAGCTCGCGTGGGGTGAAGCGTGGGCCGGTCGGCGTCTTGGGGAGCATGCGGTCCACTCGGAAGGTGCGCCAGTCGTTGCGGTCGAGGTCCCAGCCGACCAGGTACCAGCGTCCGCCCCAGGTGACCAGGTGGTGTGGCTCGACCTTGCGTGGTGGCACCCACTCCCCCTCCGTCGCGCCCGGCGAGGCGTAGTCGAAGCGCAGTACTTCGCGGGCACGCAGCGCGGTACCGATCGCGATCAGGTGCTCGGAGTTCACCTTCGTCCGGCGCGAATCGGGGTACTTGTCGACGGTGGTCACCTGGAGTGCGTCGACGCGTTGGCGCAAGCGCGCCGGCATCACCTGGCGGACCGTGGCGAGTGCGCGCAGGGCGCCTTCCTCGATGCCGGTGACCGAGGTCGTCGCGGTCTGCAGCGCAACGGCGACCGCGATCGCCTGGTCGTCATCGAAGAGCAGCGGGGGCAGGTCGGCGCCCGCGTCGAGACGGTAGCCACCGTCCGGCCCTTTGCTCGCGCGGACCGGGTAGCCGAGGTCGCGCAGGCGGTCCACGTCGCGGCGGACCGTGCGCGGGCTCACCTCCAGCCGTTCGGCCAGCAGCGCGCCCGGCCAGTCGCGGCGGGCCTGAAGCAGGGACAGCAGCGAGAGGAGTCGAGCCGAGGTTTCGGACATGACCTCAGATTGCCATGGGTAACGGTCAGAACCTGTCCTCTACTGCTGGAAATGTTCGTGATGTCAGCCCCAAGATCTCAAGGAGACATCGTGATCAGCACCCGAGAGCTCACCAAGGACTTCGTGGTGAGCCGTACCGAGACCGTGCACGCGGTTCGTGGCATCAGCCTGGACGTCGAGCCGGGCGAGCTCGTCGCCGTCCTCGGCCCGAACGGCGCCGGCAAGACGACGACCCTGCGGATGCTCACCACCCTGATCGCCCCGACCTCCGGCACGGCGAAGGTCGCCGGGTACGACGTCAGCACCGATCCGGGCCAGGTACGCCGGCAGATCGGGTACGTCGGCCAGGGCAACGGCGCGGGCCACTCGCAACGGGTCCGCGACGAGCTCTATGGCCAAGGCGTGATCTACGGTCTCGACTCGCGGTCCGCGAAGCGCCGGAGTGAGGAGCTGCTCGAATCACTCGAGCTCGGCGAGCTGGCCCGGCGCAAGGTGTCCGAGCTGTCCGGTGGTCAGCGTCGCCGGCTGGATGTCGCGATGGGCCTGGTGCACGCACCCGGGCTGCTGTTCCTGGACGAGCCGTCGACCGGGCTGGACCCGCAGAACCGGGCCAACCTGTGGGACCACATCCTGCGGATGCGCGAGCAGTACTCGATGACGATCGTGCTCACCACTCATTACCTGGATGAAGCGGACTCGATGGCCGAGCGGGTCGTCGTGGTCGACCACGGCGAGGTGATCGCCGATGACACCGCCGATGCCTTGAAGGCGAAGCTGGCGGGCGACCAGCTCCTCCTCACCGTTGCCCCTGGCAACCTCGCACGAGCCGCCGAGCTCACAGAACAGTTGCTTGGTGCAAGAGATGTGGTTGCCCAGGGCGACCAGATCAGCGTGCGAGTGGCGAACGGGCCGGAGGCTCTGCCCGAACTGATCGGCGCTGCCCAGCGGACCGGAGTACCGGTGGCTGCGGCGCAGGTGATCCGGCCGACGCTCGATGACGTGTTCCTCAATCTCACCGGCCGCAGCCTCCGCGAGGCCGACGCCAATGGAAAGGCCGCAGCATGAGCACCCTCACCGTTCCCACCGTCGCTGTCGAGATCACCCGGTCCGTCAAGCGGAACCTCTTCCGCGACACGTCGATCGTGATGCGGCGCGAGCTGAAGCCGGTCCTGCACGACCCGTTCTCGTTGATCTTCGGGATGATCCAGCCACTCGTCTTCCTGGCCCTGTTCGGCCCGCTGCTGGCGGGATCGCTCGGCGGCACGCTCGACGGCGGCGTCTGGCAGTGGTTCGTGCCGGCCATCCTGGTGATGACGACCTTGTTCGGTACGTCGGCCACCGGGTCGAACCTGCTGTTCGAGTTCCAGACCGGCGCGCACGAGCGGATGCTGGTGACGCCGTTGTCCCGCTCGTCGCTGCTGATCGGGCGGGCGCTGAAGGAGATGGTGCCGCTGTTCGGGCAGGCGGTGATCGTGGTCGCGGTGATGATCCCGTTCGGCTTCGACCTGCACCTGGGCGGTGCGGTCGTCGGGCTGGCGCTGCTGGCCGTGTTCGGGATCGGACTGGGCTCGTTCAGCTACGCGCTGGCGATCGCGGTCCGCAAGCAGGACTGGATGTTCTGGGTGGTGCAGCAGACTTTCCTGTTCCCGCTGATGATCCTGTCCGGGATGCTGCTGCCGCTGGAGACCGGGCCGGAGTGGATGCGGGTCGCGTCGAAGTTCAACCCGCTGTCCTACCTGGTCGACGCCGAGCGGACGCTGTTCGCCGGCGATGTCAGCTCGACGACCGTGCTCTGGGGTTGGATCGCCGGCCTGGTCACCGTCGCGGCCGGCCTGACGGTCGGGATCCGCACGATGCTCCGCTCGGCCGACTGACACTACGAAGGGAACCCGAGGCTCTCGGGTTCCCTTCGTGCGTTAGCGGAGATGCGCCGCGGAGATCTCGTTGAGGTGGATGAGGACGTCGTACGTGTGGGAGAGCCGCGTCGGCAGCTCCGGCCACGGGTAGCCGGTGCCGATGTCGCGCGTCAGCCGGGGTACGGCGAGCCAGGCGCGAGTCCCGGCGGGCAGTCGGCGCAGATCAACGAAGTAGTCGCGGTACGGGACCTTGTCGAGGGTGTACTCGTTGCTGCCCGGCGCGGCCGGCGGCAGGTTGAAGACGCGGAGTTCGCCGGTCGAGGTGTCGTGGGCGTTGAACGAGCCGTGATCGAAGGAGAAGCCGATGTTCACGTAGTCCCGGCCGAGCTGCTCGCGCAGGAACTGGCCCTGGACCGTCGGGTACTCCTTCGGCGAGTTCGACTCCAGCGCGATGTGCCCGTTGTGCGCCGACAGCATGACCTTCGCCCCGGTCGCGCGAGCCCACCAGGCCGTGTTGTCCGCCATGGCTTCGTCGCGGAAGTACATCGCCTTCGGGGTCTCCTCCGGGTTCGTGACGTCGAAGGAGTAGAGCTTCGAGACCTGCCAGATCGCCCGGGCATGTTGCAGCGCCCAGGTCCGCTGAGGACCGGCCGGCAACGACTCGACCAGTACTACGGCCCGTCGGGCGGCCGCCTCGATCTTGACCCGCTCGGCCAGCGGCTTACCGAAGTACGCCGCGCTCCAGTCCTTGTACTCCGCGTCGGAGCGGATAGCGGCGTACAGGCTCTTGATCTCGGGGAGCTGGGACGGGCGAGTCTTGCCGACGTAGCTGATGACTCGGTCGAGCAGGGCGGGGCTGGCGTAGCCGACGTCGTTGCCGACGAAGTGGAGCTTGCGGGCGTGAGTGCGGTTGTAGGAGCGCATCCACTCGATCAGGTCGAGATACTCCTGCGCGTTCCAGAACTTGTACGCGTCCTGGAACTGGCTGCGCATGATCTCGCGCGGATCGCCGACCCCGCTGACGACGTACCGGTCGAGCTCGAGGCCGGTGCTCCATGGCGCTTCGAGGGCGAACGCTGTGAAGCCCCTCTCCTCGACGAGCGAACGGAAGATCTTGTGTTTGAGGGTGAAGAACTCGCTCGAGCTGTGGGTGGCCTCGCCGACTCCGACGACCCGTGCGTTCCCCACCATCGCGGTCAGCGGCTTCAGGTCCCGCAGGCTGCCGCCCGCATCGGTACTGCGGATCGGCTGCGCCGCTCGGGTCAGCGCGGGCACCGGACTGGGTGGAGCCGCGGTCGCGGTCACCGTGGACAGGGGCAGCAGTGCCGCCACGAGTAAGGCCGGCGTTGCCAGGAGCCACTTCATGAAGATCCTCCGGAGGGTCGGAATCAAGTACTCCCAACCCTTTCCGGAACGGCCCGCGCGTCCCATCCAGCAGCCACCCCACCTGGGGTGGCGCCTGCTCTACCTTCCGAGCTTATGCACCGACCCGGCGATCGGCCCGCCGGGCGAGCTCTCCACGTGCAGGTAGACGTCGTCGTGCTCGAAAACCGTCGGCTCCATGCACGGAAACCTAGCTGGCGTGGGGTGCGGATGCCCCATGGATCAGCGGGAGCGCTGAGTCCACGGGGGATCCGGCGGCGGTCATCGTCCGGCTGTGTAGACGTTGACCGGGGGGCGACTGGTGTCGGTTGTGCTGCCTGCGCCGGCCTGGAGGGCGAGGGCGAAGGCGATGACCGCGAGGGTGCTGGTGAGGGTGCGGATGTTGTTGGCGGGGTTCCATTTGGTCAGGTAGTTCTGCCATTCGGCGGCGCCCGCGGTGGAGTTGGGGTCGATGGTCGCGAGGTGATCGTTCAGCGGCAGGTTGATGGCCATGCTGACGACTATCACGCCGACCAGGTAGAGCGCTGAGCCTGCGACTACCCACCACTTGCCAGGGGTGTCCTGGACGAAAGCCAGGATCACGAGCGCCACGCAGACCAGCGCAGTACCGAGGAAGATGAGCAGGAACAGCGGGTTCTGGATCCTGACGTTGATCAGGTTCATCGCGGTCGCGCCCTGGCCGGCCGGCATCCGCTGCAGTGAGCTCATGACCGCCGTACCGAAGCAGAAGCACACCCCACCGATCAACGCGCTGCCGACCAGCCCGGAGAAGATCAGGATCCTGGTGAGATTCATGCGGACCACACTCCAGTCTTCGCGGTCTCCCGCGCCCAGTCCGCGAAGTCGCGAGGCGCCCGCCCGAGCACCTGCTGGACTCCCTCCGACACGTACTCCGAACGGTGGTTGCGGATCACCGCGAACAGGTCACGGACCGCCTCCGAGTCCTCCTGCGGCTGCCCGTAACTGACGAGCTCGGCGACGAACTCCTCGGGCTCGAGGTCGACGTACTGGATCGGCCGGCCGGTGACCTCGGACAGTTCGGCGCCGACCTCGGCCATCGTCAGCGTGCGCGGCCCGGACAGCGAGTAGGTCTCGCCGGTGTGCCGCTCGTCGAGCAGCGCGGCCGTCATCACGTCGCCGATGTCATCGGTGTCGATCCAGGCCTCGGCGCCGTCACCGGCCGCCACCCGGATCTCGCCACCGAGCACGTAGTCCAGCAGGAAGTCCTCGCTGAAGTTCTGGGCGAACCACGCGGGCCGGACGATGGTCCAGTCGGCGCCGCTCTCCCGGACCGCGTTCTCCAGCGCGACGCTGCTCTCGTAGACGGCGAAGTCGCGCCCCGGGCTGCCGACGCCACGACCGGACAGCAGCACCACCCGGCGCAACCCTTCGGACGCTGCCTGCTTGATGAACTCTCCAGCGCGAGCCAGTCCGGTCGGACCGACCGGCGGTGCGAGGTACGCCGTGTCGATGCCGGCGACCGCCCCCTCCCACGTGCCCTCGTCGTACCAGTCGAAGCGCTGTTCGCTCGACCGCGAGGCGAGCCGGAAAGGGACGCCACGGGCGTCTAGTTGTGCTGCGACGCGGCGGCCGGTCTTGCCCTTGCCGCCGATGATCAGGATCGGTGCTGTTGTTGTCATGGCGTAAGTTCATCGCGATCTGGTGAGACAAACCATGGTTGTCTGACGCAATTCGATGTCTGAGAGTCTCATCCTGGGATAGGCTGTCCGACATGGATGTCCTCGATGATCTGCTCGCCGGCACCCGCGCGCGGGGCGGGGTGTTCAACCTGACCATCCTGGATCCGCCCTGGGGTCTGCACATCGTCGACGAGGCGCCGCTCGCGCTGGCCACCCTGGTCCGCGGCTCCGCCTGGATCATCCGGGACGGCCAGCCGCCGGTCCGGATGGAGGAGCGCGACGTGGCTGTCCTGACCGGCCCCGAGCCGTACGTCGTCGCCGACCAGCCCGACACCGAGCCGAACCTGCGGATCCACCCGGGTGGCATCTGCGAGCCGTTGCCTGGGGCCCCTATTGACTACAGCGCGCGGCTCGGCGTCCGCACCTATGGCGCCCGTCCGGACGGCGAGGCGATGGCTGTCAGCGGCACCTATCAGCTGGAGGGTGACGTCAGCCGCCGGTTGCTCACGGCGCTGCCGCCGGTGCTGGTGGTGCCCGCGGCGGAGGTCGCTGGTCACGTGATGGACATGGTGATGGGCGAGATCCAGCGCGACGAACCTGGCCAGCAGTCCGTTCTCGACCGCTGGCTCGATCTCGCGCTGATCACCACTTTGCGCGCGTGGTTCGCCCGGCCCGAGTCGCACGCACCGGGTTGGTACCAGGCGCAGAGCGATCCGGTCGTCGGCCTCGCGTTGCGGTTGCTGCATGAGGAGCCGGCGCATCCGTGGAGTGTGGTTGAGCTTGCCGACCGCACTGGGGTCTCCAGAGCCAGCCTGGCCAGGCGATTCAGCGGACTGGTCGGCGAAGCACCGATGGCGTACCTGACCGGCTGGCGGATCGCGCTGGCCGCGGACTTGTTGCGCGAGACAACGGACACGGTGGAGTCGATCGCCCGCAAGGTCGGTTACGCCAACGCGTTCGCGCTCAGCGTCGCCTTCAAACGCGTCCGCGGCACCAGCCCGACGGCACACCGGCGCGCCGCCTAGCGCTCCAGGATCCAGGCCAGGTCGGTCATCGGGAGGCCACGGCTCAGGCAGTAGTGACGTCGATGAACGCGAGAGCCTGCGGCCAGGAGATCCGGAAGGCAGCTGCGTTCACCGCTTTGCCGTGCCGCGCGCGATCGGAGAACCCGTGGTCGGCGCCCGGATAGAACTGCGCGACCGTGGCCCCGGCATCCCGGCTCTGAAGCGCCGTCTGCAACGCCTCGAAGTCAGCGACCGGTACTGCGGTGTCGGCGCTCGGGTAGATCACCATCACGGGCGCGGTGATCCCGACGGAGTCCGCGATCGCGTCGTACGAGTGGTTCGGCCGGAGCTCCGACGGCACGGTCGGGTGGTAGACGACCACGTTCGCGAGCCGGTGTTCCCTTGCCGCTAGCAACAAAGCGAACCGGCCGCCGAGGCACCAGCCGATCGTGCCCACCTTGGTACAGCCGAGCTCACCGAACAGGTGATCGAGCAATGCCACCTGCTCGGCCAGGACCGTGTCGTCATCCAGCTTGCCGACAAGCTCGCCCAACTCATCGCGGGTCGCGTTGTCCGTACTGCGGCCGTTGAACGGATCCCAGACCAGTGCGGTGATCCCCCGCCCGGCCAGCTCGTCGGCCCAGTCCCGGAGCTGCTCGCCGATCCCCGTGATCATCGGCAGCAGCAACATCCCCGGCCCGGCCTCAGCACCCGCCGGCCGCGCGAGATAAGCCCCCAGCTCCCCAACCTGCACCTGATTCGCCTCGATCTGGTTCACGCAACGGAGGCTAGCCGAAGGTCAGGTTCGATTGGCTTGCAGCATCCTTCGGCCGGCGACGTTGGCGAGGACGAAGATGATCGCCGAGAAGATCAGCAGGGCGAGCTGGTCCGGCAGCAAGGCGACGCCCACTCCGACGGCGAGCACCGGGACCGCGAGGCCGGCGTACGCGATCAGGAAGAGTGCGGCGAGGACCTCACCGCGCGAACTGGGATCCGCCAACGAGGCGGCGGTCGCGACGGCGCCGCGGAAGGCCAGCCCGACGCCGGCCGCGGCGACCACTCCGCCGATGACGAACAGCCACAAGTTGGGCAGCAGTCCACCGGTTGCAACCGCGACCAGGCCGGCCGACATGAGGACCAGGCCGAGTCGGAGCTGATGCGGCCTGGTGAGCCGCACGAACACCACCTGGCTGCCCGCTCCCGCGACGAAGACCGCGAACGTGACGGCTCCCGCCAGCAGCCGCGAGGTGTGATGCAGCGTGCCGGCCAGGAACGTCGGCGCCAATGAGGTGAACAGCCCGAAGATCGCGAACGCCGCGAACGCTCCGGTCGCCGAGGCGAAGAACTGCGGCTTCGCGGCACTCGGCAACGCGACCCGTTGCGGCCGGTACGCCGGACGCTCCTCCAGCCGCTCGACCGTCTCGGGCACCATCGCGATCCCCAGCGCACTCAGCAGCAACAGCACCAGGAACAACTGGTACGGCCGCTCCAACGGCTGCGTCCCGTACTGCGCGAGCAGCCCGCCGACAAGCGGTCCGAAGGCGAGCCCGCCGAGATTCGCCATCGACGAGATCAGCGCCGAGTGGCTCGGGTCCTCCTCCGGCCGGGCGATCCGGCGCAGCTCGGACAGGTGAGCCGTCGCGGTCGCGGTCAGTACGCCGACGCCGACGCCCGACACGAAGCGCGCAAGCAGCAGGCCGGGCACGTCTTGCCAGACCAGGAAGATCACCGCGGCCAGCATCTCAGTCAGTACGGCGAGCAACGCCACCCGGCGACGGCCGAGCCAGTCGCTGACGTGCCCGGCCAGGTACAGGCTGACCATCACGCCCACTGCGTAGGCGGCGAAGATGACCGTGATCAGGAAGGTCGGGAAGCCGTCCCGACGCTGGTAGATGGCGTAGAGCGGCGTCGGAACCGTCGAGAAGGCCATCGTGGTCAAGAAGGCGATGGCGATCATCCAGAAGCCCGCGCCGTGCGCGAACCGAACGGGCGTACCGGCCTGGTCGAGCGAGCGCGGGCCGGAAAGAGTTGTCATGCTTCTAGGTTCGCGCCGAAGATCTATCGAGTCCAACGAATCTTCTTGCATGGTCTTATCGACGTGGGCGATAATTGAGCCCGTGGACAGCAGGCAGTTGGAGTACTTCGTCGCCGTCGCAGAGGAGCTGAGCTTCACCGGGGCGGCGCGACGGCTGTTCACCGTCCAGTCGACCGTCTCGGCCGCGATCCGTGCGCTGGAGACGGACCTGAAGACGACCCTCTTCGACCGGTCCACCCGGCGGGTGACGTTGTCGGATGCCGGCGAGGCGCTGCTGCCCGAGGCGAAGGCCGCGCTCGAGGCACTCGACCGGGCTCGGGCCGTGGTCGAGGAGGCGTCGACCGGATTGCGCGGAAGCGTCCGGATCGGGACATTGACGAGACTCGGCCTGGTCGATCTGGCCTCGCTGCTCGGCGCTTTCTACGAGCGATATCCCTTGGTCGAGGTCCAGGTGACGACCTCGCCGACCGGCTCGAGCGGTCTCGCGGATGACGTGCGGCACGGGCGGCTCGATGTCGCGCTGGTCGGCTTGAGTCGCCAGGACATGGCCGGGCTGGAGCCACGCGAGCTGGCGACGGTGCCGTTCGTAGTACTGGTTCCGTCGTCGCATCGGTTGGCGGAGGCGGCTGAGATTCGGCTGGCGGAGCTGGCCGGTGAGCGGTTCGTGGACATGCTGCGGGGCTTCGGGAACCGGACGGCGGTGGATCGTGCGTTCGACCTAGAAGGGCTGCCTCGGCGGGTCCAGGTGGAGGTGCCGGACCTGACCAGCGTGCCGGATTATGTGCGCGCCGGGTTGGGGGTGGCCGTCGTACCGGCGCTTGATCAGGACGCGATGCCGGGAGTGGTACGGCGTCCGCTGGCCGGCTCCGACCTGTCGTGGACGTTGTCCGCCATCACGCTCAACGGCAGGCGACCGAGCCGGGCCGTGGCGGCGCTGCTCGACCTGATGGCCGACTCATTGCGACCGGGGAGCCCGGCTTTCTGAGCTGGCTCGCTGGGTTTGTTGATACATCACCAACCCGACGTACCATCGTTGTAGACACCCACTCCTGGGGGCCTTTGCTACGGATCGTCCGGCACGTTCCTGCCGGCGATGGAGGTTAACAGTCATGGCTACTGTCTCGTTCAAGGGAGCGACCCGGGTCTACCCGCGCACCAGGGCGCGGGCTCGGCGTCCCGAACGACAGGTAGTGCACCTCGATACACCGTACACGCGAGCACAGGACACGCTCAGGTGCACTGATCAGCACTAACTACCTCCTGTCCTTCGGGACACGTCCGGCCGAACGCGTTCGTTGACAGCCCGACGCTCGTCTTTACTAACCGGCCTTGCGGATAACCGCCCAAATGGGGTGAGACGGGCTGCTCGGATGGGCGTCTGGAGTGCGCGTTCCCGATGCGGCTGTCCGGTCGGGAGCAGCGGTGGGGTGCCGGATAGTTTGGGTTTGTGGATACGTGGTCGGCTGGAGCCGGTGTGTTGAGGTTGCCCTCAGGGCGACTGGTGCGAGGGCGGGGATTGCGCGACGGGCTGCCGGGCGGGGCCTTGCCGGAGTACGGGGTGTACTTGCTGGGGAAGCAGCCGCCGGCGGTCGAGTGGGAGGCTCGGTGGGTGCGGTGGCCGGACTTCCGGTTGCCGGGTGATGACCGCGAGGCTCGGGACGCATTGGTCGAGGTGCTTGCCCGGGCAGGCGATGAGCGGGTGGAGGTCGCCTGCGGCGGCGGGCGCGGGCGAACCGGTACTGCGCTTGCCTGCTTGGCGATTCTCGACGGGGTCGCGCCTTCGGAGGCGATCGCGTTCGTGCGTACGAACTACCACCCCAAGGCTGTCGAAACCCCCTGGCAGCAGCGGCACGTTCGCCGCTTCAGCTAGATCCGGTGGTTCGGAAGTAGGAGGTTGGTCGGGTCGTAGCGGGCCCTGAGTGCGGTGAGCCGGTTGTAGTCGGCCGGCTCGAAGGCGTCGCGGACTTCGTCCTCGGTGAGCGGGCCGAGGCTGAAGTTGAGCGACCTACCGACCACGTACTCCGACCACGGGGCGAGGATCGCGCGATGCAGGTCGTGCACGTCGTCCTCACCAGGCGACAGGACGGTCAGCGAGTACTGCGCGTCGCGGTGGCCGACGGCGTTGTCGATGGCCGGCTTGCGGGCGAGCGCGCCGCCAAGGTGCCTGATGCCGACCACGCACATCGTGGGTGCGTCCGGGCCGGCCAGTCGCGGGATGGTGGCGAGAGCCTGCTCGTCGAGCTCACTCAGCAGGATGTTGCGAGAGCGGAAGGCGTCCGGCCGGTCCGGCTCAGCGAAGATCTGGCCGGACTCCATGAAGGGCAGTCGGGTGACCGTGTCCATCAGCGGCTCCCCCAGTTTGTCGCGGAGCGGACGGAGGAGTTCGGGACCGTCATCCTCACCGTGCGGGACGATGCTGACTTGGACCTGGGCGACGTACTTGCCGCGCAGCTCGGCGGGGATGGGCTGGATATCGGGAAACGGGAGCATCCCGACCGCTGACGTCACCTCGTCGGGGACGGTCGCGGTCCACTCGCGCCAGGCTTCGAGAACGCCGGGCGTCGCCGTGAGGTCGTAGTACAGGCTGCCTCCGTAGAGGGTCGGCACGGGGAAGAGGTCGATCTCCATGGCGGTGACCACGCCGAAGTTGCCGCCTCCACCACGCAGGGCCCAGAAGAGCTCGGGGTCGTCCTCGGCATTGCGGAGCTCGCCGTCGGGGGTGACGACCTCGATCCGGCGGACGTGGTCGGCGGCGAAGCCGTAGCGTCTCGCCATCAGCCCCAGGCCGCTGCCAAGCGTGTAGGGCACCGCGGTGACACCGGGGAAGCTGCCCGACAACGGCGCGAGGCCGTGGGGTGCAGCCGCCTCGATCACCTGCTGCCAGGTCGCGCCAGCCTCAACCCTGGCGATCTTGTTGTCCGAGTCGACGGTCACTTGGTCGAGGCGGCTCGTGGTGATGAGGACACCGCCGTCGAGCGGCGTGACGTGACCGTGGCCGCTCGCTTTGACCGCGACCTTGCTGTGGTGTTCGCGGGCGTAGCGCACTGCCTGCTGCACGTCTTGCGGGCTGGTGGCGCCGACGATGTGGACTGGCTGGTGCGGGTCGAGCAACTGGTAGCCGCGGCGCTCCTCGTCGTACCCAGGGGTGTTTTCGGTCCAGTGCTTTGCAGTGATCTCTGTGCTCATGTCACCGACGCTAGGAGGCATTGCGGACACATCTTGTCCGCAAGATCTGCCAATCTGGGATTTATGAGCGCGCGAAAGGACCTGCCCGGGCGGTTGCTCCGGCTGCTGGCATTGCTGCAGAGCCGACGTGAGTGGTCCGGCAGCGAACTGGCCGAGCGCCTCGGCGTGACCGACCGGACCGTACGCCGGGACGTCGAGCGGCTGCGTTCGCTCGACTACCCGGTGACGGGGACGACCGGATCGGCGGGCGGGTATCGACTGGCGTCGGGCAAGAACGTGCCGCCGCTGGTACTCGACGACGATGAGGCGGTCGCGGTGGCGATCGGGCTGACGAGTGCGGCGGTCGGCGGAGTGGCGGGGATCGAGGCGAGCTCGATGAGCGTGCTGGCCAAGCTGGAGCGGATCCTGCCGGCGCGGTTGCGGCCGTCGGTAGCGGCTGTCGGCGCTGCCGAGGTGGTTGGGCAGGATGAGGCTCCGCGGGTGGATCCGGGGTTGCTCGCGGTACTGGCTGCTTGTTGCCGGGATCTGGAGATCGTTGCCTTTGGCTACGAAAGCCGTCGCGGTGAAGGGAGTCGGCGACGGGTCGAGCCGCATCGGCTGGTGATGGTTCAGGCGCGGTGGTACCTGCTGGCGTTTGATCCGGAGCGGGCAGATTGGCGGACGTTCCGGGTGGATCGCGTCTCGGAGCTGGCGCCGACTCGGCATCACTTCACCGCTCGTCCGTTGCCGGCGGACGACGCGGCGTCATACCTGGTGGAGTCTTTCGCGGAGGCTGAGTATCGGCATACGGTCCGGCTTGCTGTTCAGCTGCCTGCGGCGGTGGTGCGGGAGAACTTCTTCGGATCCGTGGTCGGCACGATCTCGGCCGTGAGCGAGTCGGCCTGCGAGGTGCGATTGAGCGCCGAGTCGCCGGCACTGCTGACGCAGTACGTCGCGGGGATCGTTGCCCTCGGCGCCGACTTCACCCTCGAAGCGACGCCGGCGACAACCGAGCTGTTGCGAAGTACAGGAAGACGGTTGGCGGAGATCTGAGGGTCAGGCGGTGATCAGGCCGATGCCGAGGGTCAGGACGCCGGCTGCCAGGGAGAGGGCGCCAATCCAGAGGATCCAGATGAACTGGTTCGGCTGGGTGCGGTCCTTGCCTGCCGACGAGGCGAAGAAGCCGCCCGACATCAGGATCGCCGCGACCGGGATGCCGAGTCGGCCGAGCCAGAGGAAGAAGCCGGACAGGCTGGTCGAGTCGACGTACAGGAGTCCGACCAGGCTCAGGATGACTAGCACGCCGGCATGACCGTGACCGGCTCGGGCGAACGACTTCTGGAAGTCCGTCATCGGCACGTCGCCGCGGACGATCTTGGTCATGAACCAGCCGCCGACCTGGATCGTGACGATGGTGAGCAGGATCGCTCCGGCGATGATCCGGGACGGGTCGCTCAGTTCCATGGGTGTTGCTCCTTCAGTGGTTGGTGACTGCGGCGTCGGCAGGTACTGCGGTCTCCGCCGCCGACTGGGCTTGGGTGAGCTGGGCCTGGGCGGAGGGGGTGCGGCGGAGCGATGTGAGCAGCCGGCGTACCGGGGTGCTGTCGGCCGAGCGGGCTGCCCAGAGCACGACACCGACGTACAGGATCTGCTCGGGGATGCGCTGCCAGAGCGGGGTAGCCGGCTCGCCAGTCGCGAACGCCACGTCGGCGAGCGCCGCGTAGATATTTGCCGGTAGCAACGTCACGAACAGGGCGGCGAGTGCCATGCCGGCTGCCCACCTCGTTGCCGTCAGCACCAGTCCGAGCGCACCGAGCAGTTCCAGCACGCCGGTCAGGTAGATCACCGCGTCCGCGAACGGCAGGAATGGCGGCACCATCCGGACCAGGTCCGCGTGGTTCGGCATCACCGTGACGCTCGCCGGAACGAAGTGCGCGCTGCCGGTCATCACCAGCATGACCGCCATCGCGTGCGCGGCGCTGACTGGCCAGCTGGCGAACCGGCGTACGCCGAGCGCGCCGAGCGCACGGAAGGCCAGCGTCGCCGCGATCAGCACGATGTCGAGGAGCATGCTTGCTCTCCTTACATGGATAGTTGAGGTATCCGCTTATGGATACTGATACTATCCATCACAGTCAAGGGGAAGGCAAGGGCCTTATGCGGATCGCCGAACTGAGCCGGATCTCCGGAGTGCCGGTGCCGACGATCAAGTACTACCTCCGGGAGAACCTGCTGCCCCCGGGCGAGCTGACCAGCCCGAACCAGGCGAGCTACAGCGACACCCACCTGCGCCGGCTGCGGCTGATCCGTGCGCTCGTCGACCTCGCGCAGGTCCCGGTCGCGCGCGTGAAGGAGGTACTGGAGGGACTGGACTCGGACACCATGTCCCTGCACGACCAGATCGGCCGCGCCCACCGCGCGATCACCCCGCAACGGCAACTCACCTCAACCTCAGACGCGAGGGAAGCCGCGACCGCTCAGGTCGACACCTTACTCAAGTCCCGCGGCTGGACGGTAGAGCCCGACGCCCCCGCCCTCAACACCCTGATCGATACGATCGCCGCCCTCCGCACCCTGCAACAGGACCACCTGGTCGGCTTCCTCGACTCCTACGCCGCCGCAGTCGAGAAGTTCACCGCCCTGGAGATCGCCGCGGTCACCTCCCGCACAACCCCCGACCAAATAGCCGAAAGCGTCATCATCGGCACCATCCTCGGCGAAACCCTCATCTCCAGCCTCCGCCTCCTGGCCCAAGAATCCATCTCAGCCAACCGCTGGACCTCCCCGGCCTCCTGACCCAGAGGCCGTGATGACTTCCGTCAGCCGTCGTGGGCCATGTCTACGAAGCGGGAGTAGTGGCCTTGGAAGGCCACGACGATGTCAGCGGTGGGGCCGTTGCGGTGCTTGGCAACGATGAAGTCGGCTTCGCCGGGGCGGGTGGATTCGCGCTCGTAGGCGTCTTCGCGGTGAAGCAGGATGACAACGTCGGCATCTTGTTCCAGCGAGTTGTGCGTGGCGATGCCCTCGGCAACGAAGTTGTGGGTGCCCATGACAGTGGCGTCGTAGACCTCTTGGTCGCCGAGGCTTTCGATCGAGGTGACGGTGTCCCAGAAGATGTCGTTGGTGGCGAGGATCTCCAGTTCAGCGTTGCCCAAGACATCTGCGACCTTGGCGAGGCGTTGCCGGCTGGGCGCGTGCTTCCACATCGTGGACCCACAGAATTGGGTCCCCATCGCGGCAGCGAAGGCGCGGTGCGGCATGTTCTGCTCGGTCAGCACGTGACGGACCTGCGACCAGACCTGCTGCGGAATAGTGTCGAGGTTGGTGTTGCCGCGCACGTCGCGGAGCGCGGTGGCGACCTCCATCGCCTTGAGCCCACGCAAGCCGTGGACGCCGATCTCGTCGCAGAAGCGCAACTGGTTCTCCACGCCGTACAGGTGGAGGTGGTACGAGTCGCGGTAGCCGGCCTTCTTGGCGACCTTGATCCTGCTGAAGATGTTGTACCGCAGCAGCAACCTGGCCAGATCGTCGACCAAGCGGCGACTGGTCGAGGCGTAGTAGATCCGGCCCTGGCGGTTCTTCTCATCCCAGCGGACTGAGCCGTCGGTGGCCCAGAGGTGGCGGATGAAAGCACCGACCTGCTCCTTCGGCAGACCGAAGACCCCTTCGGGAATGAACTTCTCGTGGCTGCGCAGGCCGAAGAGACCCATCCCGTCGAGCCAGGCTGCGATCGGGTTCCGCTTGCCGCGGGCCAGCCGGTACGGCGCCGGAAGGCGAAGGGTGATCACCCGGGCGGCGGCGTACTCGTCACGGATCGGGGTGATGCCGAAGCGCCGACGAGCCGCCTCACCGACAGCGGACAGATTCTCCTCGTCGATGCTCGCGTACCGGATCGGCTGACGCTTCACGAAGGAGCCGTCGCCGAGCAGGTGGGCCAGCAGGGTGACCTCGTCGTCGTCCCACGGCTTGACGTCGAGCGGTGGCGGCACATGCCGGAGCGTGCCAAGCCGGGTGCTCGGCGTCAGTTCGCTCAGCGGCTTCCATCCGCCGTACGTGAGGAAGGGGTGGTTTGCCGTCGCCTTGATCTCCCGGCCGGAGGCGAGCTTCAGCCGGAAGACCTCCTTCACGCCACTCGGGAAGACATGAGTCATCGTCCGCGGTACCAGCTTGAGGCGATCGTCGAGCGACCAGACCGGGATGTCCCGGGCGTCCGCCGCGAGCAGCTCACCGAGCGAGATCTCAGCGCCTGTGTCTGCTCGCATCAGCCGGGTATCCGCGGTCAGGCAACCCGATTCGCGGAGGTCTGAAGCCATCGGGCGTTTGTCGGAGCGTTGTTCGGAGCCTCGGTTCAGCTGGCAGATGGCGATGACGGGGAGTTCGAGTTCCTTGGCGAGGAGCTTGATGGAGCGGGAGAACTCGGAGACCTCGAGCTGGCGGGACTCGACCTTCTTGCCCGACGTCATCAGCTGCAGGTAGTCGATGACGATCAGCTTGAGGTCGTGACGCTGCTTGAGGCGCCTGGCCTTGGCGCGGATCTCCATCATGGTGAGGTTCGGCGAGTCGTCGATGAACAGCGGCGCCTCGGACACCTCGCCCATCTTGCGGGCCAGCCGGGCCCAGTCCTCGTCGGTCATCTTGCCGTTGCGCATGTGATGCAGCGGCACCTTCGCCTCCGCCGAGAGCAACCGCATGGTGATCTCGTTACGGCTCATCTCCAGCGAGAACACACACGAAGTCAACCCATGCTTGATCGACGCCGACCGAGCAAAATCCAACCCCAGCGTCGATTTTCCCATGGCTGGGCGGGCCGCGACGATGATCATTTGGCCGGGGTGGAGGCCGTTGGTGAGTTCGTCGAGGTCGGTGAAGCCGGTGGGGACGCCGACCATGGCGTCGCCGCGGGAGTCGATGGCTTCGATCTCGTCGAGGGCGCCCTCCATGATGTCTTTCAGGGGGGCGTAGTCCTCGGTGGTGCGCTTCTCGGTGACCGAGTAGATCTCCGCCTGGGCCTGGTCGACGACGTCGTCGACCTCGCCCTCGCCGGCGTAGCCGATCTGGACGATCTTGGTGCCGGCCTCGACCAGGCGGCGCAGGATCGCCTTCTCCCGGACGATGTGGGCGTAGTAGCCGGCGTTGGCCGCGAGCGGCACCGAGGCGACCAGGGTGTGCACGTACGGCGCGCCGCCGATCCGGGCCATCTCGCCGCGCTTGGCCAGCTCGGCGGCGACGGTGATCGCGTCGGCGGGCTCACCCCGGGCGTACAGGTCGGTGACCGCGTCGAAGACGATCTCGTGGGCCGGCCGGTAGAAGTCCGTGCCGCGCAACGTCTCGATGACGTCGGCGATCGCGTCCTTGCTGAGCATCATCGCGCCGAGCACGCACTGCTCGGCGGCGAGATCCTGAGGCGGGGTGCGGTCGAAGCCCATCTCCGGGTTGCGCTCTTCGTTCCCGCCGCCCGGCCCCCCGCGGAACTCCGCAACGCTCACTCGTCCGACCTCCTCGTCCCGACCCGCACCGACAACCGTACCCAGAAAACCAACGCTAATCGAACACCTGATCGAACCGTAACGAACGCTTCGGACAGTTTTCGCTGGCAGCATCCGCAGGCGGACTCGCCCCCGAGACTGCGGGCGGACGGTGTCAGTCACGCGACCGTACGCCGGTTAGCGCGAACCCCGGTAGCCGGTCGTCCACACCCCCTGTGGAAGACCTGTGGGAAACCCCGGGAACGGGTGTGCACAGGTTGGGTATATCCCTGTGGATATCTGGGGACAGAGATCCACAACTGGGGCCTGACCTGCGGTTTCTTCTTCCCCACACTGTGGAGGAGAAAAAGATCCGATACCCACAGGTCCGATGCCGTGTTCGATTCCTTCCCCGGGGATGGGCCCCAGGCGTGGCCAGGCACAATGAGGCCTATGCCCATTACCAGCTGGTCGCAGGATCGGGAGATCCTCCGGCTGGCGGTGCCGGCCTTCTTCGCGCTGGTGTCCGAGCCGCTGATGCTGCTCGCCGACTCGGCGATCGTCGGCCACCTCGGTACGCCGCAACTCGCGGCCCTCGGCGTCGCGGGCACCATCCTGCAGACCCTCGTGGGCATCTGCGTCTTCCTCGCCTACGGCACCACCTCCGCGGTGGCCCGGCGGATCGGCGCGGGCGACCACCGCGGCGCGCTCACACAGGGCATCGACGGACTCTGGCTAGCCCTGGTGCTGGGCGTAGTACTGGCTGTTGCCGGCCTACTGCTCGCGCCACTGGCTATCTCTGGGTTCGACCCGTCGCCAGACGTCGCGGAGTACGCAGTGACCTACCTGCGGATCTCCTGTCTCGGCATCCCCTCCATGTTGCTGCTCCTGGCGGCTACCGGCGTACTGCGAGGTCTGCAGGACACCAAGACGCCCATGGTGGTCGCGATCTCGGCCAACCTCGCCAACATCGGCCTGAACCTCCTCCTGGTCTACGGACTCGACATGGACATCGCCGGCTCGGCATGGGGCACAGCGCTCGCCCAAACAGGAGCCGGCGTAGCCCTGGTCTGGGTAGTGGTCCGCGGAGCCCGCCGCGACGGCGCCAAGCTCCGCCCCGACCGCCCGGGCATCCTCGCGTCGGCACAAGCCGGGATCCCGCTAGTCGTACGCACGCTCACACTGCGAGTGGCGATCGTCTTGGCCACGTACGTCGCCACTTCCCTCGGTACTACGTCCGTCGCGGCGCACCAGGTCGCTTTCACACTGTGGTCGTTCCTGGCCCTCGCGCTCGACGCCATCGCCATCGCCGCGCAGGCACTGACCGGCCGGGCGCTCGGCGCGGGCGACGTAGCGGGCACGCGGGCGATCACGCGGCGAATGATGTGGTGGGGCCTGGTCTCGGGTTTCGTCAGCGGGCTTGCGCTGTGGGGTCTGCGGGACCTGTACGTCCCGTTGTTCACGTCCGACCCCGAGGTACGGCACACGCTGGCCGCGATTCTGCTGGTGGCGGCGCTCTGGCAGCCGGTCAACGGGGTCGTGTTCGTGCTGGACGGCGTACTGATCGGTGCAGGCGACGGGCCCTACCTTGCGATCGCCGGCGTGATCGCGCTGGTCCTGTACGTACCGCTGGCGCTCAGCGTGCTGTGGTTTGACGGCGGAGTGGTGGCGCTGTGGTGGGCCTTCGGCGGGTTCATGCTGCTCCGGCTGCTGACCTTGCTGACCCGCGAGCGCCGGGACGCCTGGCTAGTCACCGGAGCGACCCGCTGAGCACCCACGCGACCTAGGCGGCTGACCTGGTTTTGCGGCATCGTGGGAGCGAGCGGAAGGAGCCGCATGGCCGACAAGGACGACGCGATCGCGGACGAGCAGGACGAGGAGCAGCAGGAACAGCTCCGCGAAGAACTCGAACTGGATGCGCGCGAGGAGCGCGAACTGCGCGACCTCCGGCGCGAGCGGGACCTCAACGACGCCGAACTCGCCGACGCGATGCGCCGGGCCGATATGGCCGAGCGGAATCACCAGCAGCTCCGGGCCAGGGCAGCAGACGAACGGCTGCTGGCTCGCGGCGACTCGGCGCATGCCGCCCATCTGCGCGATGGCGCCGTGGGCCGTGACGACGCGCAGTCGGATGCCGACCTGAGGGCCGCCGACCGCGCCCAGGCGAGAGCGAACTCCCGCGACCGCATCGCAAACGACGATGACCGGCGAGCCAACTGGAACTACGCCGAAGGCCGCGCGCAACGCAGCCGGGCCGAGGCGGTCGCTGCCGAGGCGCCCGCGGCGGACGCGGTTCGCAACGGGCCCGACGAGCCGCCAGTTGCCCGCAAGAACATCAAGCCCCTGCGCCGCCGTCAGAAGGAGAAGAACTCCAAGGCCCTCAGGGACTTCGGGATCGGCGACTGATCCGCCTGTACTAGTGCTCCGTGGTGGAGGCGAGCCGACCTGCGCGGATGATCAGGACGTTGGCCGCCACCACCAGGACGAAGGCGCCTGCCAGGACGTGGTGGTCGAGGCTCCACACCGCCAGCGCTGCCAGGGCGAAGCAAGTAAGCTTGAAGGCTGCCGTGAAGATCTGGCCACCGTGCTTCGAGGTAGGGGCAGCGAAGAGGCCCCAGAGAACCGCTGCGATCACTGGGAGACCGATGGCCAGCACCAGCCGGAGCGCCGTACTGCTACCCGCGTTCCAGCCCCACCAGGAGTAGATGGCGAGGCCGGCCAGCTCCATCAGGAAGGCCAGGCCCAGGTTGCTCCAGCGCCAGATCTCGAACATCTCCACCGACTCCCTGCTTTGCGAGAGCACCGCTCTCTCTTGTTGTCAGTGTAGCTTTCAAGCGATGAAAAGCAAGAGCATTGCTCTCTAAAGTTGCCAGCGCTCCAGCTCTTCGGCACACTGGAGCGATGACGGAGACCCCGCGGCAGCGCCAGCACCGGCAGACGATGGCCGACATCCTCCAGTACGCCCATCAGCAGCTCGCGACCGAGGGCAGCGCCGGCTTGTCCCTGCGGGCGATCGCCAGAGAGCTCGGCCTGGTGTCCTCGGCGATCTACCGCTACGTACCGAGTCGCGACGACCTGCTCACGTTGCTGATCGAAGAGTCCTACAACGCCTTCGGCGACGCCGTAGAGGCCGCGGAAACCCGTTGCCATCGCGACGACCTAGGCCGCCGTTGGCTGGCGATAGGCCGCGCCGTACGCCGCTGGGCGGTCGCCAACCCGGCCGAGTGGGCCCTGCTCTACGGCAGCCCCGTTCCCGGCTATCACGCGCCGCCAGAGCGCACCACAGCCGCCGGGAGCCGGGTGCCAATCCTCCTCCTCACCGTGCTCGCCGAGGCAAACCTCGAGCCTTCACCCGACGACCCGCCGATGACAGCCGCGCTGCACCGCGAGCTCGACCGGCTCCGGCCAGCGTTCCCCGGGGACCTGAAGCCAGAGGTGTTCGCCCGCGGTCTGCTCGCCTTCTCGTCACTGTGCGGCTTGGTGAGCCTGGAACTCTTCGGCCAGTTCACCAACACCGTCACCCAGTTCCCCGCCCACTTGGACCACCAGTTGATCCGCCTGGGCGCAGTACTGGGTCTCCCTGACCCCGACTAAACCCCGCGGAGGTTGGGTTGGCGTTGGTCGAAGAAGAGGCCGGCGGGCGGCTCCTCCACCGGCAGCGGCGGGATCGGGTAGTCGCTGTGCGCCCCGCGGCAGGCCGCGAACGGCCCGTCGGGGTCGAGCAGGGCCTGCATGTGCGGGTCCGCGTGGTCCCGCCACCAGACCGACATCCCGGTCGCCGGGTCGAGCCGTAGGTGCTCCCAGGCCCGCCAGATCGAGTCGAGCCGGCTCAGCGCCTCAGCATGCCGGAACCACTCCGGGCACCACATGAACTGCTGGCCGATCCGCCGGCAGTACAGGTAGACCAGCCGGTCCTCGACGAACGCCGCGACGTGCGGGTAGAAGAGTTCCTGCTCATCACCATCCACGACGCTGCTCCTCGCTCTGCTCCCAGATCGGGACCGGCGGGCCGGACGGCGCCGCCGGAGCAGGCGGCGTCGCGGGGCCGGTGCCGGCCGCCACCCACGCGTTCGCCCCACCCTGGGCCGCCAGCGCGGTACCCGCGCCCGGGTCGTGGTGGGCCAGTGAGGCCTTCACTGCACCCGCGTCGGGGCGCGCCATCCACGGCACGGTTTTGATCATCGTCGCCGGGATACCGGACGGGAAGACGACCGCGCGGCCGGGCGGCATCGAGGCCAGGTCTGAGACCTCCATGATGTGGTGCCGCTGGGTCTGCTTGCTCGTACCGCGCTCGCCCTTGTTGTACGAGACCGAGCTGGACAGGATGTCGTAGTCACCGATCAGCTTGCTCAGCCGCTCCAGGAAGTTGGCGTCGGACGCGCCACCGCCGTACACCCGGATGTTCGCGGCGGACCAGAGCTTCTCCATCCCGCGCTCGCCCCAGCACTCCATCCCCTGCGCCCAGGACTGCAGGATCGTCATCAGCACGATGCCGCGGGAGCCGAAATGGCTGTAGAGGTCCGGCAGGTTCTTCCAGCGGCAGACGTTCGCCGCCTCGTCCAGTACGCCGACCAGCGGGTTGGGCAGCCGGCCCATCGGGCAGGTCTTCGCGTAGTCCTCGGCCGCCTCGACCACGGCCACCGTCAACGCGGTGACCAGCGGGCCCGCAGTACCGGCGCCTTCCTTGGACAGGCTGTAGAGCGTGCCGCCCTCGCGGACGAACGTGTGCGGGTTGAACTGCGGGCGGTTGTCGTTCGGGCCGTTCGGGATCACCCAGCGGGTGACCTTGCGGTTGATCAGGAACTGGGCGCTCTGCTGCGCGGTGCCGTAGACACCGGCGCGCTGCTTGTCCGGGGCGTTGATGACGCCGGACAGTGCGTCCGCGGACAGCTGCAGGCCAGGGGTGCCCCGCAGGATGCGCTCCGGCTCGTCGTTGCGCTGGTCGGCGAGCCAGCTGTAGACCTGCGTGATCGGGCGCTTCGCGACCGCGGCCGCGAGCAGCAGACCGGCCAGCAGGTCCGTACCGGCGGAGTCGAAGAAGGCGTCCGTCTGGGCGCCCTCCTTGCGCTGCGAGGCGACGAAGTGCTCCGCCAGCTCACGCGCCTTCACCTCGTCGGTGACGTAGCTGAGCGGGTTCCACCACCAGTCCGGCGACTCGCCGCAGACCTCCTGCGGGTCGAACACCCAGATCGGTCCCTTCGCCGAGCGCGGGTCGCGGGTGGCGTCCACGATGTCGCGCTTGTTGGAGGTAGCGACGACGGCGCCCGGCGCGTCCAGGATGGCCGGTACTGCGCGGGAGGTGGTCTTTCCGGTTCTTGGTCCCCAGATGTCGACGTGCATGTCTTCCCAGGATCCGAAGACCTCCAGGTTGTCCCGGACTGTCCGGCCGATCATCACGCCGGGGCCTGCGTGCCCCGCGCCCAGGCGGTTGGCGATCTGCTGGGCGCCCTCGCGGGTGAGCTTGTAGATCTCCTTGCGCTTCGACATCAGCTGCGCGGAGCGGTCCACCCGGGAGCCGGCGTTGCGCATCTTGCCGACCAGGTAGAAGGCCAGGCCGACCAGCAGGCCGAGCACGACGATCTCGAGGATCAGTACGCCGGTGGCGGCGCCGGACCAGCGGACCCGGCCGTTGATGATGTCGATCAGGTTGCTCATCGGGTTGCCGATGGGCCGGGTGTCGTTGATCGCGGAAGCGACCTTGGTCGCGACCCAGGTGCCGCCGACCACCAGGACGAAGATGGCGACCCCGATGAAGACCAGGATCGACTCCGCCGACAACCCACCGGGACCGGTGGACTTCTTGCCTTGGGCCATTACTCGTCAACTCCCGTTTTGGCGACCACCCGGGTGGTCGGGTCGGGGGGCGGCAGCATCGTCGGGTCGGCGAAGGAGTATTCCTCCACGACCTCCTCGGTGCCGTCCTCGGCGATCTCCACCTTGAGCGGCGTACCGTCGGCGCCGGTTTTCCACAGCTTGTTCGTGTCGTTGATCTCGCGCTCGACCGAGGTCAGCCCGACGTGCACCGGGATGCCCGGGCGGCCACCGACCTTGACCAGGAAGTTGCCCCGGCCGGGAGGTGCGGCCTCCTCACCGGTGGCCGGGTCCCACGCGGGCGGGTCCTGCCAGCCGATCAGCATGTTCTGCTCTTCGTTCGACAGCGGTACGACGGCGGTCAGGTTCTCCATCTCGGCCCGCGGCAGACCACCGCAGATCACCATCCCGGAACGCTCGACGAAACCCTTCGCCTTCATCCGGTCCTCGGAGTGCTCCAGCGCCAGCAGGTCGGACATCGTGTGCGAGATCATCGCCATCCCGACACCGCGCTGCCGGTTCAGCCGGGTCAGTGCGTCGACCCGGTCGACCAGGCCGCGGCCGGCCCGCAGTACGCGCCAGAGCTCGTCGAGGATGACGAAGTAGTGCCGTCGCGGCTCCAGGCCGGCATCCGCGAGCGCCTGCGAGACGGCGACCGCTCCGAAGCCGTAGGACCAGCAGGCCAGCAGTACTGCGGCCTGCAGGCTGGTCTCGGAGTCGTCGATGTTGGACACGTCGAAGACGACCGGGCGGTCCAGCTTCATCGGTTGGTCGGTCTGCTCGGAGAAGATCTCACCGAGCCGGCCACCGCCGACCAGGCCGATCAGCGACGCCTCCAGGCCTTCGGTGATCTGCCGGTAGCGGTCCATGCTGCCGCGGTCGAGCGCGACGTCACGGACCCGGTCCGGTGCTTCCTGGACGACCTGCAGCAGATCACGCAGTACCGGGGTTTTCTCGTGGCGCTCGTCGAGCACCTTGAGAGCCTCGTCGATGATGGTTTCCTCGCGGTCGTTCGGCGGTGCCGACCGCATGATCGAGATCAGTGCGGAGACCATCGTCTGCCGCCGGCCGTGCGCGTCGGCCTGGATCGCCTGCCGCGCGCTGCCGGTGAGCCGGAGCGCCGCCTGCCGGGACTCGCCCGGGTCCAGCACGTTCAGGTGGCCGCGGCCACGGCCCAGCTCGATCACCTGGCCACCGAGAGCCACGACCAGGTCCTTGTAGTCCGGCTTCAGGTCGCCGAGCACAAGCGGCATCACGCCGTACCCGGCCAGACCGAGCGCCATCCGCCGGGTGATCGTCGAGTTGTGGGTGGTGATGAAGGTTCGTCCTGCCAGATAGAGGCCATCGGAGTTGGCGACCTGGATACATCGCACGGGTCTCGACGCCACTTTGCGAGCCGCGACCACATAGCGACGGGCGGTCCGAGCCGGATTCCCGACGGTTCGTTCCGCATGAACGACGTGCTTGCGCTCGAGACCGAACACCTCGTCTGTCGTGGTGAAACCGATCGTCCACTTCGGACCACAGTCGCGGCCGTTCAGCATCGCCCGGCCTTCTCGAAGGGTGGGCCGGTACCCGAGACTGGCGACGAGCTCGAGCACATCCTCCGCCAGCCGTCGGCAGGTCGAGGTGTACTGGACCTCGCCGCCGGCCGGGGAGACCGTGCCGTCCGTGTCGAGCAGACCGGCGAGCAGTTCCCGCCGCTGCCGATCCGAGGCCCGCAGGTACGACGTCGGGATGTGCTTGTCGCCCAGTACGCCGAGTTGCCGGAAGACCTCCGTCAGACCGACACCCTTCTGGCGGTAGGTTCCCGGAATCGACAACCGATAGAGCAGGTGCCCGGTCGGCTCACACTCGATGCCCGCAGCCCGGATTCGCTCGACGATGCCCCGGTCGATCGTCGTCAGTCTCGGTGCCGCGCTGTGACCATCGCCGAGCCAGGCACCGAGGACGTAGGGATCGAGCGGGAGCTTCGCCTCGCGCAGGACCAGACCTGGCATCACGCGGACCGCGTGGTTGGCCTTGCCGCCGGCCACCAGCGACGCGGCGAGCTGCGCCGTGGTCACCGGCGCCTTCTCCGGCGTCCGCGCACGCTGATCATTCTTGGTCTTGCGCAACGCTTCGTCCACGGCGCTGACCAGGACGGCCGGGTCGTACCAGCGCCTGGTGCCGTTGCTGCGAACCGGCTGGACCGTGCTGGCCCAGCGGTAGACCGAACTTTCGCGGGTGGTGCCGTTCCAGCCAAGCGCCCGGGTCAGTTCGCGGACGGAGATCGCCTCGCTGCCAAGGCTTGTCCGGGCTGCGCTGACGGAGGCGAGTTCGGTGTCGGTTCCGGTGGGGAGCCGCTTGCGCGGTACGTTCCGCTCCACCCAGGCTCGTCGGCGGTCTTCGACTGTCTCAGTCACCCAGAGGTGTTCGGCGTCGGCGACGATCGTCTCACCGCTGGAGAAGGTCAGCTCCCAGCACTCGCGATCGGTCATCACCTCGGACACCGCGACGATCGCCGTCGGCAACCCGTTCGCGTCGAATACGAAGTCGCCGGGCTGCAGATCCGCCATCCGCCGGAGACCGTCAGGCGTCGGAATCAGGGTCTCGACATCGAGCGCCTTGCCCAGGCCGGGCTTGCCGAGGACGAACATCGACGGGTTGGAGATCAGCTTGGCGCGCATGAACCAGCTGATCGGGTCGCAGCACATGGTGGCGCCGGACAGGATGTTCCGGCCGATCGGTACGCCGACCATCGGGCTGCCGGTGCCGGCCGCGAACGGCCACATGCCGCAGACCTGGACCGTCGTACCGCGCCACTCCTGTGGGGCCTGCAGGTACGTCGAGTAGCCGCGGGCCGGACCTGGCCAGCCACGCGGCATCGGCCGCCTGCCGCCCCGGGTGGGGTCGACCGGCTTCTTTTCCTTCTTGCTCACAGTGACTCCCGCTGGGTCATAGCGATTCCCGGAGGCCGGCCGGAACCGACAGGTGGTTCTGGAGCACGACACCGAGCGGCAGCGCGGCGACGAAGGCGGAGTCCTGCGACCCGTACGCGGGGCGCAGCAGGACGCGGGCGGTCGCGCCCAGGTTGTCGATCGCGGCGATCATGTCCGGGATCTGCTCGGCGGACATCACCGTGCCGGTGACGACCAGGCCGAAGTTGACCAGACCGGCGCCACGAGCCTCTTCTTGCGCGGTCCGGTCGGCGGCCCTGGCCTCGGCCATCGAACGGGCCGACGGGCGGGACGAGGTGGTCGCCCGGAACGACGCGTTGCGCTTGTCGGCCTCAACCATCCGGGCCGCTGTGGCCGCGTCGAGCGGGCGGTAGAGCAGCGTGACGCGCTTGCGGTCGATGTCCGGGTGGGGGCCGACCAACTGCGACAGTACGGACGAGAAGACCTCACCGCGCGGTGCCTGGGTCATCTGCCAGGTGACGGACCATGCGCTGTCGTGCCGGTACTTGTCCCAGAAGGACTGCGCACCGGCCGGGCCGACGTCGGTCCACTGCAGCTCGGGCGACATGCCCTGGCTGCGGGCCTCGTCGATCAGGCCGGCCGCTGCCGGGTCGTAGGCGATCCGGATCGTCTCGCAGAGCTCCTGCGCGGTGACCGGCCGAGCGGCACCGGCGCCGGTGGAGTTCAGGCTCTGGGTCAGCGCCGGGAGCCGGGACGCGAGCTCGCGGCCCATGTCCTCTTCCTTGCGCTTCTTGCCGCTGCGGTCGGTGCCCTTGAAGGTCAGCGCGACCCGGGCGGAGACCAGCGCGGAGCCCTCGGGGTAGGTCTGGACGACCTCGGCGAGCATCGCCCGGGCGATCGCCGGCGTACCCTCCTGCATGTTGTTGCTGACCTCGCGGTGCAGCCGGATCCCGGTGTCCGGTGCGCTCTCCACCGTCACCGAAGCGGCGATGATGCCCGGCTCGTGACCGAGCGAGGCGAGCCACTGGCCCCAGTGCGCGACCCAGGAGTCGATCTGGTCTTCGTCGACCAGGGACGCGCCGTCCGGCTCGGCGTTGATGATCACGGTGAAGTGCCGCGTGCTCGGGTAGAAGAGCAGCGCGAACGGCCGGCCGTAAGAGTCCTTGTACTCGCTGAGCTGGGAAGCCGCCGCCAGCCCAGGCAGCTGGAACTTGCCCCAGGGCGTACGTCCGAGCGGACCGGACCGGTAGATGTTGTGCTTGGCCATCTTTGCTCGCTGCCATCCAATACGGGTCGAGAGCCGTTGCAGGGCGGACTGGTTGTGTTTGTCCTTGGTCATCAGCAGGCCCAGCGCGCTGCCGACGATCAGCAGTACCACGAGTGCCGCGACCACACCGCCGGCCGTCATGGCGATGATGGTCATCACCAGGCCGCCCATCATGATGCCGGTGCCCAGCGAACCCAGACCGCCGATACCCGCCGAGGCCGGCTGACGCCAGTTCCCGTAGGTCCGCGGGGTCCGGACGTTGTCAGCCGCTGCCACTTGGTCCCTCATCCATTGCGTCGTTGTTGATCGTCTCGTTCGCGCCGGCCTGAGCCGCTTCCTTGGTCATGTCGACGCCCTTCTTGACGGCTGCGGCCGCAGCCACCACGGCGATACCGACCGGACCCGCGGCAGCTCCGGCGCCTGCCGCCGCACCACCGGCCGCGGCACCACCAGCCGCCGCGCCACCGCCTGCAGCAGCACCGCCCGCAGCCGCGCTACCGCCGGCCGCTCCACCAGCCGCACCGCCGGAGGCGCCACCCGCGGCGCCACCTGTCGCGCCGCCACTGCTACTGACACTGGCGCCTCCAGTGCCACCGCTAGGCGGCGGGCTGCTGCCACCACTAGGTGGCGATGGACTCTGAGATCCGCTCGGACTCGACGGCTGGGAACTCGGCTTCCCGACGTTCTTGGCGCCGCTCGGGCCGTCGCTCTCGCTCTTGGCGGACTCGGCCGCCTTGTCGGCGATCTTGTCGGCGCCGATCATCTTGGCCGCGAGCATTCCGGCGCCGGCCGAACCGGCGGTCGCGGCGACCATCGGCGCGATGAAGCGCATCAGGGCCGGCAGCGCGAACAGGGCCAGTACCAGCATGGTCATCCCCACGACCATGTTCATCACCTGAGCACCGACCGGGTCCTGGCCAGGTGCCGGGTTGAAGTTCAGCGGCTTGCCGTTGTTCGAGGTCAGTCTGATCGCCGTCGCGTAGACCAGCGCGGCCACCGGCTTGTACAAGATGAAGGCGACCAGCCAGGACAGGATTCGTTTGAACCAGCTCCGGCCCATCTCGGTGTTGGTCGCCGCCGCCGCGATCGGCAGCACGCCGAGCAGCAGGATCAGCATCCCGGTCCGGACCACCATCAGCACGATCTGGATCACCGAGGCGAGCAGGGTCAGGATGCCGACGGTGATCATCAGGCCGACGCCGATCGGGCCACTGGCGACCGCGAATCCCATCGTCGCGAGCATCGAGGCACCGAACGCATCGCCGTTCGCGGCACCGGGACCCCCGCAGGTCCAGCCTGCGCCGCTGTTGGTCAGCGCGGTAGTGATGATGCAGTCGGCGAACCGGTCACCGAAGTCGATCAGTACCTGCACGGCCGCGATGCTCAGCGCCGACGCGACGGCGAAGGTGATCAGTGAGCGGAGCAGGTCCCGGACCGCCTCGCCGCGCTGGGTGAAGGCCATCTGGACGGCGGCCACCAGAACACCGATGGTGGCGACGAAGATCGCGACGTACTCCGTATGGCCCCAGATCCAGCCGACCGTGTCGTTGCTCGGGGCACCGGTCGTGGTGCTGCCGATCGACGGTGTCGGTACATAGACCCAGAAGGTTCCGATGGTCGCGAACATCACCTGGATTGCCTCGGTCAACAACTTCAGAATCGGTTCGAACATGAGCTCTATCAGCTTTCCGACAGCGTCGCCGAGGAATTCCTTGACATAGCCGAGCAGGCAGTTGAACCAGTTGCCGGCGCACAGCGCGATCCCGACCATCTCAACCCGCCTTCGGCGACACGAAACGCAGCAGGGCGGGCAGGGCGACGATCCCCATCACCATCATCGTCACGCCGGTGATGATCTTCAGGGTGGAGTCGGTGGGGGCCGTCATCAGCTTGATGGCGGTCGCGTAGATCAGCGCGGCAACAGGTTTGTAGATGATGAAGGCGACCAGCCACGACACCGACCGCTTGAACCACATCATGCCCATCTCGGTGTTGGTGGCCGCGGCCGTCAGCGGCAGGACGCCGACCAGCAGGATCAGCATTCCGTACCGGACCACCATCAAGGCCAGCTGGATCAGCGCGGTGATCACCATCAGGATGCCGACCAGGATCACCAGCACCAGCCCCACTCCGCCGTCCTTCAGCGGATCGGTGATGATGTCGGCGATCCGCCTGGAGAACTCCATGTTGCCGAGCGCCTGTTTGATGATCCATTCGGAGAACGAGTCGGAGGCCGAGATCAGCACCGAGGCGAAGGCCACCCCGGCGCTCGACACCACCACCATCGTGAGCAGGCTCTTCAGGATGTCGCGGACCGGCTCGCCCCGCTGCGAGATCGCCATCTTGATGGCACCGGCGATCAGCGCGATCGTCGCGGCGAAGACCAGCAGGTACTGGGTGTGGGACGTGATGAAGGTGACCGTGGCGTGGCCCTGGACCTCCGGGGAGTCGATCGTGATCCAGAGGAAGCCGACCGCCAGCATCACCGCCTGGACGGCCATCACCACCAACTCCTTGATGGCTTCGAACAGCAGCCCGAAGAACCCGGACAGGCCCGCGTTGACGGCCTTGCTCAGGAACCGCGAGAGACAGTCGTCCCAGTTCGGCGGCCACAGGCAGTTGATCAGTGGGATCATCACGCACCACCGAAGCGGACGTAGCCGTCCATCGACTGCAGCAGGTCGGGCGCGGCCTCGCCGTTGAAGCTGCCGTCCTCCTGCAGCACGCCCTTCCAGTCGCCGCCCGACCAGGCCATCGTCACCGGCATCGAGGCCACGTTGGTGTCGTCGATCCGGACCGCGATCGCGATGATCGCGCGGTCCGGCAGATAGTCGAGCACCTTGAAGCCGGTGAACTGGGCGACCTTCGTCGGCTCACCCGGGGTCTGGGTCGCCTTGCCCTCCTGGATCGCCAGGGTCAGGCCACGGTTCGCGACGAACCGCTGCCGCAGTACCGGCAGGGTCAGGTCGGGATTGCGGATCTGGCCGAGTGTCACCAGCGCGGCGAACACCGCCCCGGTCGGCGAGTGCGCGAAACAGGACCGGACGCCGGTGCTGTCCATCACCGCCGGACCCGCCTCCTGCTGGATCGGAATCAGCATGTCGTCCTCGAACTCCCAGGTCACCGCCGTCGGCGTCGTCCTGGGCCTGCGCTGATCCGGGCTCTTGGTCTTGCAGCCGCCGACGCCGGGCTTGGGCCGCGAGGTCGGGGCGCCGGTCGGCTCCTGGGTCGGAGTCGCCGGTGGGACAGTCGGCTCATCGGTGGGCTGCTCGGTGGGACTGCTGCTGGTGGTCTGGGTCGGTGGCTGGCTGGCGGGTGTGTCGTCCCCGCGGGCGAAGAACCAGACCAGGAGACACACGATCACTGCACCGACGACGATCGCCGAGGCGACGAATCCACGTTCCTGCCAGATGGCGGATCCGTCGTCCTCGGCGCTGCCGTCTCCGGAATCGGAGTCAGGGTCCCTGCTGAACAATCCCACTCCCGATCAGCCTTCGGTGACCAGGTACGGCCGGCTGTCCAGCATCACTTGAGGGCTTCCACGAGCAACGTCGACGAAGCGATCACGACACAGGCGGCCATCACCCAGCCGAGCCGGGCGGCGTGCTCGCCACCTTCACCACGACGCTGACCGACGGCCATCATCGCGCCGGCGATCAGGATGCCGAGGATGCAGACGGTGAACGCGATCCACCGCACCCAGTCGACGATGTCGAGGAGCTTGTCCGAGCCGGGCGGCGGCTCGCCACCAGGACCCATCGGGATGATCAGGTCGGGAATCACGTGTGCCAGCATCATCATTGCGGTGGTGCCTTTCAGTAAGGGGCGGGGTATCCCGCTGGATTCGACGCGCGAAGAGCGTAGATGGATTCAAGAACTTCGAAAACCTCGTCCGGGGTGTTGTCAGGTGTGGGATCCTCCCCCCTTCGCCACTCCTCGATCCAGGGAATGTCCCAAACTCGCGGGACACCGCCGCCGACGATGTCGGCGAAGTCGTCCAGGACTCTGGGCAGTCGGCCGGGAGCGTCGGCGATCAGCACCAGGCCGAGCACCGCCACTCCCTGAACCACGCCTGAGGCCCACTCGATCGCAGCCCGCTGGGCGGCCCGCAGACCCGATCCATGGGTGCGGGCGACCAGCACCACCGGGGTCGGCACCGGCGGCGGCGGGATCGGCCAGCGGTGGCCGGCCGCGCGAGTACCAGGTAACAGCTGCGACATGGTGGTCTCGCCGGCCCCGCCGTGCACGCCCACCCACCACAGGGTGTCGGCGGCCGGGATGGCGAACTTGGGCAGGCGCTGATCCTCCGCCGGCGCCGGTACGCCGTGCTGCGGCGTCGCCGGGCCACGCGGAGTCAGGTCGGCCGGCTGCTCGGGTGGGCCCTGTTGCGGCTGCTGCGGACCCGGTTCCTGCGGCTGTTGCCGAGTCCACGGATTCTGCTGCGGTTGCGTCATGGCCCCTCCTCTCGCGGCGTGTCACGGGCTGTCGCCCACAGTATTCTCTCGCTATCCGGGTGTACTGGCGTGACCCATCCACAGGCGAGGATGTTTCTACCCCCTTGTCGGGGTCAGACGAGCCGGGCCGGCTCGCGTACTGGCATGCCATCGGGCGCAAGCATGAGTTACGGGCGGACGACATGCTAGAACGGCCTGGACGGAGACGGACTAACGAGGGAGTTTTGTGGCTGGAATGAGAGGTCACGATGGCTGAGAAGGGCATCCCGTCCTGGCCCAAGGTGACGATCCGGCTGTACGACGACCACAACGCCGAGGTGAAGATCGCCGGCCGGAGTCACCCGGTCAACCACCACGATCCACGGCAGGCGGCGATCCAGCTCGTCAGCGAGCGGGCCGCCCAGCTGGGCCGGCCGGTGAAGGCGACGGCGGTGGAGTCCGACGGCGCGTCCTGGCCGCTGATCATCCACCCGGACGGCCGGGTCGAGTCGGTCGACGTGGATGCCAAGAGCAGCAAGCCGATCTGGCCGATCATCGTGGCGACCGTGGTGGCCGGCGTCCTGATCGCGGCGACGGTCATCTACCTGGTGGTTCTGCGCCCGCAGGGCGACAAGGTGGCGGAACCGACCGTGTCGCCGAAGCTGCCCGAGCTGCCCGTACCGCGGGTCGCTCCTGACCAGTTCCCGCGGCCGGTACCGCCGGGCTGGTCGACCAATGCCAGTTGGACCGTGGACATCAACACCGACACCGAGCCGGCCGTCTCCCCCGACGGCAGCGAGGTGGCGATCATCACGCCCGACGACAAGATCGCCGTCTTCGACAGTTCCGGCAAGGTGCTCTGGCAGGACAAGGTGCCGCGTGGTGCGGAGACTCCGGTCTACACCACTGTCGATTCCAAGCGCGTGGTTGCCGTGGTGTCACCAGAGTCCTTGTATTACTGGGCCGGTGACGGCGCCGAGGCCAAGGAGATCGCTCTGCCGAACTCGGCCACCGTGCAGTTCTTCGGCACTTCGCCGCTGGTGGTGCTGAGCAGGGATGCCGGCGCCAGCGTCATCTCGGGCGGGGAACTCAAGCCACTCCCCGACCCGCGGCGGGGGGCCACACTCCTGCTTGCCGAGGGCGACAAAGCTCTGCTGGCCCGATACACCGGTCCGCTGTTCTGGAGCCAGCCAGACAAGGAACCGCTGCCCCTGGACATCAAGCCGCCGAAAGGCGCGACGAGCATCAACCATGTCGTGGCCGCCAGTCCTGAGCGGGTCCTCGCGGTGTGGAACACCAAGGTTGCCGGCACGGTGATCCCGACGGTGAACTCCACCGCGACCGGTGCCGTTGTCGCGACCTGTCCGGCGGCCACCCTGAGCACGGCATCCGGCTGGCAGTGGGTGCCGGACGCCGGCCACAAGGTGGCCGCCTGGGGTGAGTGCATGATCAACTTCACCACCAACAAGACCTCGCTGTTCGAGGACTTCCAGCCGCTGTCGATCACCGGCCAGACGGTCTACGGCAAGTTGGCGGGCGATCTGATCTCCGGTACGCCGGGCGGAAAGTTCACCCCGTTGGCTGACAACACGGCGCTGCCGTGGGGGGTGGCCGGCCCGCACGCGATGGTCGTCCACAACTCGGTCCTGTACGCCTTGGACAAGAAGAAGTGAGGAAGCGCTCGCGGCTGCTGGCCGGACTCGCCTGCACGCTGGTGCTGCTGCTCCCGTGCGCCCCGGCGAGCGCCGGTGACGACCCGGTCCCGCAGAAATGGCCGGCGATCCAGGACCCAGGTGCCAGCACCGGTACGCCGTCCGACCCGAAGCCGCCCGAGTGGCCCGACGTCGCCCCACCGGACAGCAGCTCAGCCAGCGACCCCAAGCCCAGACAATGGCCGGCCCCGCAACCAGCCTGAGCCACAAATGAGCGAAGGCCCGCTTCCCTGGTTCAGGGAGCGGGCCTTCGTCAGTCGTGCGTGAGGTGTTGCCTTAGACGGCGACGACCTCGAGGCGGACGGTGGCGGCCACGTCCGGGTGCAGCTGCACCGAGACCTGGTGCTTGCCGGTCGTCTTGATCGGCGAACCGATCGCGATCGCCCGCTTCTCCACCAGCGGTCCACCCGCGGACTTGATCGCGCCGGCGATGTCCGCCGGGGTGACCGAGCCGAACAGGCGACCGGTCTCGCCGGCCTTCACGTCCAGCTGGACGCCGAGCTGCTCGAGCTGGTTCTTGACCTCGCTCGCGTGCTCCTTGCCCTGGATCGCCCGGGCGTCACGCGCCCGCTTGATCGACTGGATCTGCTTCTCCGCGCCCCGCGTCCAGCCGATGGCCAGACCACGCGGCACGAGGTAGTTACGGCCGTAGCCGTCCTTGACCTCGACGATGTCGCCGGGGGCTCCGAGGCCCTCGACCTCCTGCGCCAGGATGAGCTTCATGTCTCAGACCTCCCTCAGCGAGCGGTGCTCGTGTAAGGCAGCAGAGCCACCTCGCGAGCGTTCTTGATTGCGGTGGCCACATCGCGCTGGTGCTGGACGCAGTTGCCCGTCACCCGACGCGCGCGGATCTTGCCGCGGTCGGAGATGAACTTACGCAGCAGCCCGGTGTCCTTGTAGTCGACGTACGTTGCCTTGTCCTTGCAGAAGCCGCAGACCTTCTTCTTCGGCTTCCGAATGATCTTGGCCATTGTGGTGCTCTCTTCCTACTACTAGAGCCCGGCTAGTGCCGGAATGGTCATTCGGTAAAAATTGTCCTGCTCAGCTCAGAACGGAGGCTCTTCCATCGAGCCGCCGCCACTCTGACCTGCCCAGGGGTCGTTCTGCGGAGCGGCTTGGCCGCCACCGCCACCGCCCTGGTTGCCACCGCCGGCAGGGGTCGCCCAGGGATCGTTCTGCGGGGCGCCGCCACCCTGGTTGCCGCCGAAGCCGCCACCTTGGTTGCCACCGCCACCGCCGAAGTTGCCGCCCTGGTTGCCACCGCCGCCACCACCACCGAAGCCGCCGCCGTCGCCGGACCGCGAGGCCTTGGTGATCTTGGCGGTCGCATACCGCATGCTCGCGCCGATCTCCTCGACGTCGCACTCGAAGACGGTGCGCTTGTTGCCGTCGCGGTCGTCATAGCTTCTTGCCTTCAGACGGCCGTGAACGACGACTCGGGCGCCACGCGTCAGCGATTCGGCGACATTCTCGGCGACCTGGCGCCACACGGAGCAGGAGATGAAGAGGGTTTCCCCGTCTTTCCACTCGTTGCTCTGCCGGTCCAGGGTGCGCGGCGTGCAGGCGACTGTGAAGTTCGCCACCGCGGCCCCCGACGGTGTGAACCGGAGCTCCGGATCTCCCGTCAGGTTCCCGATCAAGGTGATGGGTGGTTCGCCTGCCATTGCCGTTCCTCCTGCTTTCGGGTGTGGCTGTGTCTACAGCTATCAGTAGCGGATGGCACCGACACTGGAGCTGCTGACGACCCCAGGGATCAGTGCTGGTCCGGACGGATGACCTTGGTGCGCAGGATCGACTCGTTCAGCGAGAGCTGACGGTCGAGCTCCTTCACGACCGCCGGCGTGGCGGTCAGGTCGATGATGGCGTAAATGCCCTCGGACTTCTTCTTGACGTCGTAGGCCAGCTTGCGACGGCCCCAGATGTCGAGCTTCTCGACCGTGCCACCTTCCTTGCGGACGATGTTCAGGTACGTGTCGAGGGACGGTTCCACGGTGCGCTCTTCGAGCTCAGGGTCGAGGATCACCATGACTTCATAACGACGCATGCGCGAACTCCACCTCCTTCGGACTTTGGCGGCCACGGTCTTTCCGTGGCAGGAGGGCGATGCGTGCCCGGCGCCGACAATCGCCGTCGGCGCCGAACTGGGTCAAGCAGTAAGCCCGGTCGAAGGACCGGGCCAACACCAACAGAATACCAGCGCGTGGACGTGGTCTTGACCACTATCCACAGGCCTGTTCACGGTCGGCCGGACCCACGATAGCCCCCGCCAGCGGCGGTACGACGACCGCGGTCGGCCGGCGACGCAGAGCGACCACCACGAGGAGCGGCAGACCGAGCACGACCGAGACCACGGCCAGGAGCGGGAAGCCGCCTGCCGAGAACAGCCAGGTCGAGGCGGCCGTGGCGATGGCGGAGACGGCCCAGACGCCGGCTTCGACGCCGCTCTCCAGCCATGCGCCAGGCGAAGCGGCGGTCAACAGAGCGCTGCCACCCAGATAGCAGAGGTTCCAGCCGTAGCCCAGGAGGAAGAGAGCCGGCGTGAAGGTCGATCCGCTCGGCCCTGCCACCACCAGCGCGGCAACGATGACGGTGGCGAGTCCGGCGATCATCACCGGCGTCGGCCCTGCCCTGTCGATCCACCAGCCGGTCAGGGGCGCCAAGGCGAACATGCCGAGCGTGTGGGCGGAGAGCATCAGCCCGAGGGCGCCAAGCCCTTGCCCGTGGTGATGCGCGTGCACGGGCACCGACGTCATCAGGGCCACCATCACCAAGTGCCCCACGAGCATGACTCCCGCCGCCACGACAGCCGACGCACCCAGTCGCACCGGCACCGCACCAGCCGCCTGCTCCTCGTACTGCGTTCGCTGTGGCGGGCGGATGCGACTAGCGGCGAGTAGCGCCGAGAAGGCGGCGGCCACCGCGAGCAGGAACGGTCCGGCCAGAGGCGGTAGCCCGAGCGAGGTAGCGATCGACTGGGCCGGCTCCAATAGGAACGGGCCGCCGACAGCGCCCGCAGTACTGGCCCAGACGACTGTGCTCATGGCGGCTGCTCGTCTTGCCGGAGCGACCGCGTCGGCGGCGGCGTACCGCGACAGGAGGCTCGCGGCGTTTCCTGCGCCGAGCAGGAACATGCCTACGAACAGCAGAGCGACGGGTGCTCCGACAGCGGCGAGCACCGTGAGCGCGCCGCCGGCGACGGCGACGCCGTAGCCGGTTTTGAGGGCCTGGGCACGACCGAGCCGGGCACTCCATCTGCCGATGGCCATCGCGCCCGCCGCCGTCCCCAGGACTCCGGCGGTGTTGGGCAGGCCGGCCAGGTCGGCGGACAGGTCGTCGGCGATCAGGATCGTGCTCACGGCGCTGGCGGCGACCATCGCGGCATTCATCAGGGCGGCGGCCAGAATGACGGGAATCAGCATGCTTCAACGCTAGAAAGGCAGCTCCCGGCGCAGAATGCCCGAAGTAAGGCATCGGGGCCTTGCCGAGCAGCGATATCGAAGGTGTTCTTGGGAGGTGACCTTTCAGGAGCGAAATCTGGACGCCACCGACTGGCAGATCCTGGCCGAGCTGCAGGCCGACGGCCGGCTGTCGTACAACCAGCTCGGCAAGCGGGTGAACCTGTCTCCACCGGCCGTCGCCGACCGGGTACGCCGCCTGGAGGAGTCCGGTGTGATCGTCGGCTACAAGGCGCAGGTCGACCCGGCTCGTGCGGGTCAGCCGCTGGCAGCCTTCGTCCAGATGCGGTGTACGACCGGGCGCTGCCTGCTCAAGACGACCCGCTCGGAGGACTTCCCCGAAGTACTGGAGATCCACAAGCTCAGCGGGAACTCCTGCACGATGCTGCGGGTCCGGGTCGCGTCCATGCGGCACCTGGAGGGGCTGTTCGAGCGGCTGGGCGAGCACGGCGAGATCAACACGCACGTGGTGCTGTCCACGGAGTTCGAGGGACGCCCGGTGCAACCACCGGCGTACGACGCCCGCCCGGTCACGCGGTCCGAGGGGTGGGGGCACTAGAACTGTCGGCGGGCGGTCATAAGGTGGCGGCATGAGTGTGAAACTGGGTGCGCATGTCGAGCAGAACGACCCGCTGGCCGAGGCCGCTGACCGGGGTGCCGACCTGGTGCAGTTCTTCCTCGGTGACCCGCAGGACTACAAGGCACCCAAGGTCGCGTACGCCGATGGCGCCGAGGCGCTGAAGGCCCGCGCGGAGGCCGACGGGATCGACCTCTACATCCACGCGCCGTACCGGCTGAACGTCGCGACGCTGAACAACCGGATCCGGATCCCCAGCCGCAAGCTGCTGCAGCAGACGCTCGACAAGGCGGCCGAGATCGGCGCCAAGGGAGTCATCGTGCACGGCGGCCACGTCGGCGAGGACGACGATCCCGAGGCCGGGTTCGACAACTGGCGCAAGTGCATCGAGCGCGCGGAACTGCCGGTCCCGCTGCTGATCGAGAACACCGCGGGCGGCGAGAACGCGATGGCGCGCAAACTGGAGCGGATCGCCCGGCTGTGGGACGCGGTGCAGAGCTCCGGCAATGAGAACGTCGACCGGGTCGGCTTCTGCCTGGACACCTGTCACTTCCACGCGGCCGGCGAGGACCTGCCGACCGTGGTGGAGAAGGTCGTCGCGATCACCGGCCGGATCGACCTGGTGCACGCTAACGGCTCGCGGGACGCGTTCGGCTCAGGCGCGGACCGGCACAGCAACTTCGAGGAGGGCGAGATCGACCCGGCCGAGATCGTCGCGGTGGTGAAGGCCGCCAACGCTCCGGTCGTCGTCGAGACCCCGAATAGCGATCACGGCCAGAAGGCAGACATCGACTACCTCCGCGCGCACCTGAACTAGTGCGCCGCGTCGGAAGTTCCGTTGCGCACTAGCGCCCAGCGTCGGCTGGGCGGTTCAGGTTGTGCAGCCAGTACGTGATGCCCCAGGGCAGCAGTAGGGCCAGGCCGCCGGCGTTGCGGTCGGGGATGAGGATGTCGGCGCCCACAGCGATGACCAGGCAGACGGCCGAGAGCTGGAAGAGGCTTGCCGGGCCCACCTGGGTGCCGAGAGTGACGCGGCCCAGCGCGCAGGCGACGTACAGGACGGTCAGGGCGAGGATGGCGAGCGCGGACAGCAAGACACCCACCCAGGCCGACGGCCGGTAATTGCCGGCTGCCTTGGTGACATCGGCTATCAGGAAGACGCCGACGAACAAGCAGAGCGCGGCACAGGCCCAGAGGATGCGGATGGTGATGCGCTGGGCACGCTCGGGATTCGGTTCGGCAGCAGCCATGCGCGGGACGGTACCGCACGGGAGGATGTCCGGATGCAGACCTGGGCGGAGCGGTTTCCTGACTTGTACGCACCCGGCTACTGGCGCTGGGGCGAGCTCGACGTCCGCTTCGGCACCGAGCAGCCGCCCGACGAGCTGATCAGCAACGCGCACGTGATCGGCCGGACCGAGGGCGGCATCGTCGTCTGCGCGAACGACCTCGGCTGGCGCTTCCTGCCCGGCGGCACCCGCGAGCCGGACGAGAAGATCGAGAACCTCGTCGAGCGCGAACTCCTGGAAGAGGCCGGCACCCGGGTCACCGGCCCGCTGATCTGGCTCGGCGGGCACCGGGCCGACCATCGGCGCCCGGCGCCGTACCGGGCCCATCTGCCGCATCCGGTCTCGTACTGGGCGAACTACGTCGTCGACGTCGTGGTCGACAGCGAGCCGACCAGCCCGCCGGACGGCGAGCAGATCACCGAGGTGCTCGTGCTGCCACCGGCCGAGGCGATCACGTACCTCGACGCGATGGACGACAACGACGGCGTGATGGGCAACCTGGTCAGACTGGCGCAGGCAAAGGGGCTCGTTTAGCTGACCGCCACGGCAGGACGAAGGCGCTGAGCAGACACAGTCCACCCGCGACCAGCATCGAAGTACGCAGGCTGGTCAGGCCGGCCAGTACGCCGCCTGCCGCCATGAAGGCGGGCTGCACGGATCGGGACGTGATCGACCATGAGGTGAGCACGCGAGCCATGAAGCCGTCTTCGGTGACCTCCATCCGGTAGGTCGCGAACGACGGGTTGAAGGCTCCGGCGGCGAGCAGCAAGCAAGTCTCGGCGACGATCAACAGCACGAAGCCATCCACGCCGGGTGTTGCGAAGGGCAACAACAGCAACCACGGCGTGCGTAGTACGCCGAAGACGAGCAGCATCCGGTGCAGCCCCAGCCAGCGGGTGAGCCGCGGCGCGAACCAGGCACCGAGGACACCGCCGAAGCAGGGCAGGCCCGCCACCAACCCGTACTGCCACGGCTGCATGTGCAGGTCGCGCAGCATCAGGACGGGCAGCAGCGGCGCCATCATCATCACCGGCCCGCCGAAGAGCTGGGAGTTCCAGAAGAGCGAACGCAGCCCGCGATCTCGCCAGATGTAGCGCCAGCCGGCGGTGATGTCGCGCTTGTCCTGGCGGCGGACCGGTACCGGTTCGGGCTCGCGGATGCGGCGTACGCCGGCCGCGGACAGCAGGTACGAGACGGCGTCGACCGCGAGCGTGAGCGGAACGCCGACCAGGCTGACCAGTGCGCCACCGATCGGCGGCCCGACACTCAGCGTGGTCCAGGTGGTCGACTCGAATCGGCCGTTCGCCTCGGCTCGCCCCGCGGCCGGCACCAGCGACTTCAGGTGCGCGCCACTCGCCGCGGTGAACGCGATCAGTGCTGCCGCCTGGACGACGCCGACCACGCAGAGCTGGGTGTAGGTCAGCAGATCGAGCGCCGCCGCCACCGGGACGCTCAGCAGCGTGGCGAACCGGACGAGATCCGCGGTGATCATCACCGGCCGCTTGCGGCGCTGCTCGATGAAGTCCCCCATCGGCAACGCCAGAGCCGCACCCGCCACGGCCGAGAGGGCGGCCAGCAGCGAGACCTGGAAGGTGCTCACGTCGAGCACGAGCACGGCCACCAGCGGCAGCGCGCCGTACCCGATCCCGCTGCCGATCGCACTGATCGCATAAGCGGCCCACAGCCGCCGGAAGTCCTGACTCAGAGAAGTTCCAAACGGCATCGGCCGATCGTAGAAGCCGCCACCGACAAGACCGGCAGCGCAGGCTCGGCCGTCGTCTAGCATGACCACCTCGCCGGTCAGGTAGGCGTGTCCATCGCGGCGATCCGACCGGCGATCAGCGTCGTCGTGGTCAGAACGAGTCGTCGGCGTCTTCCTCCAGCGGATCATCCGGCCACGGGGCCCAGTCGGCGCCTTCGGGCCGTCGCTCGGCCCCGGTCGCCAGGAAGTCCGTCGTCACCGCGAACAGGACCTCAAGCTCGACCAGAGAGTCGGCCGGGAAGAGTTCCTCGTTGCCCATGTACTGGTATCGGACTGGTCCGTCACCGTCGTGGACACCCCGCGCATACCAAGCCTCAAGGCCGTTCACGTAGTTGATGCTGCCGAGCTTGCGCTCCGCCAGGACACCGAAGCGCAATTCGTGATCCGCCACACCGATTTCGTGCTGCGGCCTTTCCTGGATATAGAGCGCTACAGTCGAGCTCTGGAGCGGCTGCTCAAGCATCGTGTCGATGAGCGCCCGAACGTCATCAGCAGTCGCGATCACGACAGGGTCGTCCTCGTGCCCGTCGTGGTAGTACGCCCTAGCCGTGTAGCTCATGGCTCGCCCTTTCCTGTGAACGTCCATGGTCCCCCGCCCAGCCAGTGGACCGTAAGCTTCGCGCCCTCCGGGAGGAAGCTCTCGATCCAGCGCGGGCAGCTCGCCTCGCCCCGGCAGGGGCGGTTGTTGATGTAAATGGTCTCATCGCGTAGACCTCGCTCTCTCATGAACAGGGCAAACTTGACCTCGACGTGCGAGGTGCTCCTCATCGCCTTCAGCCCGAGGCGCCGTGCGTGCTCGTCGGCCAGCCGCTGGTAATGGCCGTAGCCACTCACCAACGGCATCTCCTCCTTGTCCGGGGGCGCCCAGAGCCCGCGTGTCTTGCCGACGTCGTTCTCGCGCACCGGAAGGCGCCCGACGATCCTCTGCGCTTCCGGGTCGCCGCCGTCCTCTGGCGGCCTAGGCGTGGAGGGGCCCGGCTGCGGCCTCGGTCTTGGACGTTCCGATGACCGCGGCTTGCTCGCCGACCCTGGCCCGCCAGAACCACCCGAAGGCCCGGACGCACCGCGCTGCCCTGACGGCGCCGCCCCGCCTTCACCTCCTACCATTGCCGCCGCCCATCCCCTCGCATCGCGGTACGCCCGGTCGGCGAAGTACGCGGCTTTCTCGCAATCGGTCGCCGCCGCATCCAAGTGGTAGGCAGCAGCCTGCAACGCCGGGCTTCCACTCGACAGGCCACCGACATACCCCGCCACCTCGCGACAACGTCGGGCCCGCTCATGCAGCGCGGTACTCACTCGCGGCATCATGCCCAGGCAGGCCACCAGTTCCGCGGCGACCCGCTGCAACTCCGACGGCACCCGCGCTGCCTAGATTTGCTGGGCATACTGCCCGCATTTGTGGGAAGCGATCTGTAGCGACTCCACCGCCGAGGCCAGAGACTTGGAGGCCGCGTCCAAGACCTCCGCGATGTCGCGGTCGGCGCCGGTCGCTGACCCTTGGATCAAGGCCAGCACCTGTTGGCTGGCCTGGCTGAACTTGTTCTGGAACCCGCCGAGACTAGCGGCACCTTGATTGGCGTCCTGGGCAACGGCATGGAGTTGCCCCCGAAGCTGTTCTACAACAGACATTCCCTGCTCCTCACGGTTGAAGATCTCTGGGTAGGCCCGACCAGACGTCGAGGCTCGGCACTGAGATGTCCCGCTGCCCTCACGTGATGAGGTTGGCTGCAAGGGCAGCGGGACAGATCTTCCGAAGGGCCTCGCCCAGCCCCAGGAAGTGGAACGGTGTGCGGACGCAGTAGAGCGGTACGCCCGCACACCGGGTCTTGCGAGACCTCGGCGCGGTGTCGCGAGGTGTCGGACACCGCGCCGAGGCACTCATGCGGGCGGCCAGCGCTCTGCGGCAGCGCACCGCAGGGGGTGACGACGACATCGACAGTCGCCCGCCGCATGGGTCACTCTTCGTCCAGCCACTCGGCACCGGACGCGTCCTTGTGATGGCCCTTGTGGTAGCCACTGAGGCAACGGCGGCCCGTCATCGGATTGGTGCCATCGCAGGGATCATCTGCATGCAGAACTGGCCAGCCGCGCGGGCCCCTCTCGACTTCCGAAGGTGGTTCGTCGTGGCCTCGGGCCCACCCCACCCCATCGACAACTTCGTGTGTGGACATGCCGTCAACGATCACGGATCACTGAACTATGCTGAACTGACTGGTAGTACGTGTTACTGCACTGACCGTGAGCGGGGAGGGTGTTAGCTCAGGCGATGGCGGCATCCGAAAGTCGTACCGGCATGCGGGGTTTGGTGAGTCCAAGCTCCGAGGTGGGCGTGGTCTCAGGCTTCGTCCTGAAACTGATCCGTGGATCGATCGGCTTCACTCAGGCCGATATGGCCGAGCGCCTCGGTGTGGACATCAGCACGATCCAGGGCTGGGAAACAGGCAAGCGGCCACTGACAGCCCAGCGCGCCGCTGACCTGCTCCGCCTGAAAACACGCCTGGTCATGCTTGGAGGCTCCCCTGCTGCTGTCGGAACGCTGCAAGACGCGATCGAGGCCGACGGCATCCTTTCCTTGGCGATTGCAGCAGGCGGGCAGCCCGTCAGCGTGGACATGAATCCTCTTGCTGCTGCGGTCCACCGGCGCAGTCTGGTGCACATGATCACCTGGCCGTTCAGGGGCATATCGCCGCCACCTCTGCGTGATCTGCCATCGGCACCCGCAAGAGGACCAGTCGCCAAACACCCGAACCTTTCCAACGGGGACCAAGCCCGCTTCTTCGACCACCTGCTAGCGACCGTCGACTCCCGGCAAGCCAGTCGGTTGCCCGTACTGCGCCGCCAGGCCTCCTACCTGTTGGGGTTTGACCAGCGCAAGGAGTCCGCCGAGTGGCTCTCTGCTGAACATCGGCGCGCGTTCGTCGCCGGTACAGCCTCGGCTGACCTCCCCGCTGGCATCGCCGCTCGGTCCGCGACGGTGGCGCTAGCCCGTCGCGGCGACATCGATCCTTTGCGCTACTTCATCAAGCACACGCTCAGCCGCGAGGACCACGCGGCAGCCAACCTGGCCTACTGGGCGTATTGGCTGGGCGAGATCACAGAGTCCTACGCTGACGACTCGTACCTGATCGCCGAGGCGGATGAGCATGGCTGGTCGGGCGGCCGCCTGGCCGCGCACCTCCTGAGGCACCTGGACGACGACTTCCATAGCCACCTGAACATTCACAGCCTGTGGGTGCTGATTCTCGCAAAGCCCGATCTGCTGAGGCGGGACCACAAACTCCGCCTGAAGACCGGGAACCGCGTTGAGCAAGCACTCGACACAGGGTTCGACCGCGAGACGCGGGACGAGTTGATTAACTTGCGGTGTGCCGTGCAACTCGCTGGCCGCTGACGAAGGGACAACCGTGGCAGACGACACGACAGATCAGGACGCTTCGGGCACCATCGCCTTCGCCTACGAGATGGGCGTTCTCAAGCGCCTTCGCCGCGCCGGCTGGTGGCACGCCGGCGTACGCGATCCTGAGTCAGTCTCTGAGCACAGCCTTCGCGTGGCCCAACTCGCGGCTCTGATCGCCGCTGAAGAGGGCGGCGACCCCGCCCGTGCCGCCTACATGGGGATGTGGCACGACTCGCAGGAGACGCGCATCGGCGACATCCCACACAGCGCACGCCCGTACGTCGAAGTTGCTTCCAACGAACGGATCACCGAAGACCAAATCGCGGGGCTACCCGATCGTGCAGCGAAGAGCATCCGGGACGCCGTAGCGGAGTACGAGTCCGGAGGGACGATCGAAGCTCGCTGCGCCAAGGACGCGGATCGACTCGAATGCCTCATGCAGGCCATTGAATACCAGGAGGCTGGCTACACCCGCGTCGATGGCTGGATCGAGTCCTCCCGCTCCAAGATCAAAACCGACTTCGGTAAGCGCCTCGCTGAGGCCGCTCTGACGGTCTCGCCGCTCGCCTGGCGCAACCGGTAGCGCTCGGGCCGAAGGCCCGTTTAGAGGCCCTTGAGGCCCGCCGAACGCTGTATGAAGCTCATACCTAGCAAGCCAAGGCCCAGCCGGTGTCTACAACGGAAGGAAGGCGGGGGGTGGGCTGCGAGAAGGAAGAGAAGTGCTAGGTGCGGTCAGCGCAGGTTGAGACCGCCGTCGAGCAGAATCACCTCGCCGGTCAGGTAGGCGTGACCGGCGATCGCGGCGATCAGGTCGGCGACGTCCGCGGGCTGCGCGGCCCGGCGCATCGGGCTCATGGTTTTCCACAGCTCCTGTGCCTCGGTCCATGCCTCCGTCATCGGAGTGTCGACCAGCCCAGGCGCGACAGCGTTCACCCGTACGTCGGGGCCGAGCGCCGCGGCGAGCAACTTCGTCACGTGGTTCAGCGCCGCCTTGCTGGCGGCGTACGCGATCGAACTCCCCTTCGGGCGGACGCCGGCATGGCTCGTCACGTTCACGATGGCGCCCTGCGACTCGCGTAGCGCGGGCAGGGCCGCAGTACAGAGCAGCCACGGCGCGATCAGGTTGACGTCGAGCAGTCGACGCCAGTCGGCAGCAGTCAGCCCATCGAGGTCCGCATGTGGCACAGGCCAGCTGATACCGGCGTTGTTCACCAGTACGTCGAGCCGCCCGTGCGCGGCGAGCACCTGAGGCACCAGCGCCGCCGCCTCGTCCTCCTGCCCGAGATCGGCCTGCAGGTAGGTCCCACCGAGTTCCTCGGCAAGCGCGAGCCCAGCGTCGCGGCTGCTGCGCGAGTGCACCACCACCGTCATCCCATCGGCGGCGAAGCGCGTAGCCGTCGCCTCCCCGATCCCAGAGGTCGATCCGGTCACCAACGCCACCTTTTGCATAGCCCCACCCTAGAAAACGCTGTGCTCCGATAGCCGGTTATGTGACCGCTAGCCGGCTGTAGCTTGCGTTTAAACCTCGGCCGCCTTGGTGTCGTGTCTGGTGATCAGTTCGGTGGCTTCGGCGGCGATGTCGCGCATCTGGGTGATGAGGGCGCGTAGCTGCCGGTCGTTGTTGATCCATTCGGCGTACAGGTTCGCCTCGTGTTCGGTGAGCCGACGGGTGACGGTCTTGCCGTTGATCTTGCGTGTCCACTGGTAGTAGGGGCCGTGCATGCGTGGCGGGTCGGCGTGGCAGCCGCAGTTGGGTTTGCCGCAGCGGGTGTGACGGCGGGTGATGGT
>NZ_AQUZ01000039.1 GCF_000372465.1 Kribbella catacumbae DSM 19601 | reverse complement strand
GAAGGGGGATGGGACGTTCACCATCACCAATAATCCGGCGAGCAATTTCCCGGGCTTGTCCGCGGTCCCAGGCGTGAAGATCATCAATGGTGACTTCAACAACGACGGCCGGACTGATATCGCGTTGACGGGTGGTCAGGGCTGGACGACGATTCCGCTGGCGTTGTCGAACGGCGACGGTAGATTTACTGTCACCAACAGTCCAGTGGGCGAGTTCGGTGGTTGGGCATCTCCGGCTGCAACGAAGGTCGTGAGTGGCGACTTCAACGCTGACGGCCGAACCGACATCGCATTGACTAGCAGTCCGGGCTTCGTTTCCGTCCCGGTCGCATTTTCCAACGGAGACGGTACTTTCGCTGTCACTAATAAGCTGGTCCCGGATTTCCCGACCTGGGCAGGTCCAGCAACAGGCCCTCTGCAGAGGACGCAATCTGTCGCGACTGTCCTGGCAGCCGATGCGAACTCAGTGACGGTTACATGGACCGATGGTTGGATTAATGAAGGTGGCTTTGCGGTACAGAAGCGCAACAAGCTTGGTGATTGGCATGAAATTCATCGGGTCGTTACTCGTAACCGAATAGGTCATGCGATTGGCGGATATTCTTTTGTCGATACCGACAAGAGCATGGGAGGGCAGTGCTACAGAATTGCCGCGTTCAACGCGACTGACGTCGGTTACGCCAATGTGAAGTGCACGGTTCGACCTGACCCCGATCGGTTCCCGCAGTCGGTTCCAAATGACGTTGCTCAGTGGGGCGGCATCGCTGGCACCGACGACTTCTCCGGGTCGCTGGGGAACTTCTTCCGGGAGGAGGGAGGTCCGGCATATGTTGTGTATGACCAGGGCGACTTCGGGGTGGACCTGAAGTTTGGCGCCGATCCTGCAGCGTGGGGAGTCAACACCGTGGACTGGCCGGTTAGCGTAGAAACTGGTCCACCGATCATGAAGGGTCAGTCGATCGGGCTCCACTTGGCCGGACGTGGCTGGCTGACCTACGACGATCAGAACTTCGGCGTTGATCTAGGGCTGTCTGACTCCAAGTCCTTCGAGTGGATCGTGATTGGAAATCGGAGCACTCCGGCGGACGAAACGGATGCCGGTAGCCCGATAGCCAGCGGCAGATATGCACTCTGGAACACGCGCAAAAAGGCCTTCCTTGTTAGCGGCGATCAAACCACAGGAATGAATCTCGTCTGGTACAATCCGTTCGCGCCGCCGCCACCACCCCCGCCGCCCCCGCCGCCGGGAGTGAAAAGGATAACAATCTTCAACTGTGCAGGGTCGCCGAGCTCCAGCTTAGACATCCCGAGACCGCTGAAGTTCTGGACCAGGGACGCCACGGCAGGGGCACCATTCACCTTGGCCTCGACGGTGAACCATGGCTGGACCGGATCCACCTGCACGGCCACCAGCTCCAATGCCTTTGTCTTCACACCTCCGACGACGAACCACATTTACCAGGTCAGAGCAATCGACTATACGAAGGCTGGTTGTGACGATCCTGACGGCGTAATCACTGGCACCTGCATCAAGTCCGATACGTCTTTGAAAGGTGACACCAACGGTGTAGAGACCAACTTCACCATCAGTTGATCGGCACCACCACTCTGCCTCCCCCTCAGGGGTGCGGCAGAGTCATCCGGTGGGTTTTCGACACGCCGGTGGTCGATGACTGGCGGGCATGGCCCGTGAGGTGATCTTGCTGGTTCCTACGCCGGCCAGATCACCGCAGGGGGCCATGCCCGCTGAGTCATCATCACAGATCGCGCCTGGGATTGGCGACCTCCTCGGTGTTGGGAAGACCTTCGCCAAGACGAACGAAATCCCCATGTTCTCAACGCTTTTGGGCCGTATCGACCTGGTAGGCCGGGATGCCCACTGCGTCCTGACAGCAAACGGAACCAGCCGCACCTGCACAACCGGCTCAAGAAGTTGCACTGGCATGACATCCCGGTCGGCCACGACATCCACGACCACCGCCACAAACACGCCGAGCGACGGACCGTGAAGGGTCACCATCGTGGATGCCGGACTGGCCAAGGTTGCGCCCGCAACCTGCAGGGCGCGGAAATGACGACCGTTCATCCAGGACTCCGTAGCTCAGACGAGCAAAGACTCGCGGAGACCGACCTACATGTCAGGTCGTACTGAGAACGGTACGTGAGGTCGTACGCGGACACAGGATGGTGATCGACCGCCAGCGGCACCCCTGCCATTGCTGCCTCGGACCTACTTGGTGTTGCCTGCTGACGAACAGCCGTGCGACTTTCACTGACTGGCTCGGTGCCGATCACCTATGAGGTTGCCGCGGCCAGCGGCAATCTGGCGACTATTGCACTCGACTGTGGCGATCTTGCAACTGCTGCGCGCCGAGCATGTCTTGCACTTGATGGTTTGGAGCATGAAGTGCAATCTCGGCCTTTGGGCGACACGAGCCCGGACCGTGCTACGTGGCGCCATTGTGGACCAATCGCCCCCCGAGTCGCCAGCCGGTCCAGGTGCTTGTTGCGAGATCGCTCATACCGAGGCGGTCGAGGACTGTCTGCGGACGATCTTTAAGCTGGTCGGCCGGAAGGTGTCGGTGACGACCTCCGGCCTCGCCGAGCGGCTTCGGGTCGCGCCGCCGACGGTTTCGGCGATGTTGAAGCGGCTCGAGGCCGGCAAACTGATCACCCGCTCAGCAAGTCATGCGATCAGGCTGACGGACCACGGTGTGCGGCACGCGCGGGGAGTGACGCGCCGGCATCGGATGGTCGAGACCTTCCTGGTCGAGGTGCTGGGGCTGAGCTGGGACGAGGTCCACGAGGAAGCCGACATCCTGGAACATGCGATCAGTGAGCGCCTGGAGGACCGGATCGACGAGTTCCTCGGGCACCCGAGCCGTGATCCGCATGGTGACCCGATTCCGCCGCGTAGTGGTCGTCATGTGGAGTCGTGGGCCGCGCCGCTGGGTGGTGTTCCGGCAGGCAGCCGGTTCCGGGTGGAACGGGTCGCCGATGACGACAGCGCGGCGCTGAGGTACCTGGCTGAGCGCGGGATCACCCCGGGCGCCGTACTCGAGGTGATGGACCGCGAGCCGTTCGGCGGACCGGTGTGGGTGAAGGTCGGCGCCAATAGGCACGCCCTCGCGCCGATGCTCGCTGCCGTCGTACACGGTGAGGTTGCCTGATGTCGGGCGCGGCTCGCAGGGGCTTCCTGCTGGGTGGGGCCGGGGTGGCCCTCGGCGCGGTCTCCGGTGGAGCGGCACAGGCCGATCCGACGCCGCCGGTGGATCATGGCGCCCACGCCGCGCATGGTGGCGGTATCAACGGCCCGACCTTCCGCGGCGGCCAGGTCGACCATCTGGCGAACGGATTCAACCCGACCGAGATCCTCCGGGGTTTCGACCACGGCAAGACCTCGAAGCTGCCCGACGGCCGGACTCTGCGGGAGTGGGAGATCTCCGCGATCGATCGTGAGATCGAGGTTGCTCCAGGAGTCTGGTTCCCCAGCTGGACGTTCAACGGGAGAGTGCCGGGGCCGACCCTGCACTGCAAGGCCGGCGATCGGCTGCGGGTGCGGTTCATCAACGGATCGGAGCATCCGCACACGATGCACTTCCACGGCATCCACCCTGCGGAGATGGACGGCGTACCGGGGATCGGCCGCGGCGTGATCGAACCTGGCGGCGAGTTCGTCTACGAGTTCGACGCGGAGCCGTTCGGGTTCATCTCTACCACTGTCACGTGGGTCCGCTGGCTGAGCACATCGCGCGCGGCATGTACGGCGTGTTCGTCATCGACCCACCGCAGCCCCGGTCGGCGGCGGACGAGTTGGTGATGGTGATGAACGGCTACAACACCACCTTCGATGCTCAGGGCAACCAGCTCTACGCGGTCAACGGGATCCCGTTCCACAACATGCACGAGCCGGTCCGGGTGAAGCGCGGTCAGCTGGTCCGGGTCTATCTGGCGAACATCCTGGAGTACGACCCGATCAACAGCTTTCACCTGCACGGGAACCTCTTCGACTACTTCCCGACCGGTACCCGGCTCGAGTCGTCGGAGTACACCGACATTGTCGTCCAGGCGCAGGGTCAGCGCGGGATCTGGCGAGTTGAGGTTCCCGCATCTGGGCAAGTACTGTTTCACGCGCACAAGAGCGAGTGCGCTGATCTCGGGTGGATGGGCTTCTTCGAGGTGACCGAGTGACCGCTCCTGGCCTTCGTGGACGTGCACCGGTCGCGGTTATCGCGATCGCCGCCGTTGTCGTGATGGCGATCGCCCTGACCGCACTCGCCGTCCTCGGCGGCCGGAGTCTGCCCGAGCGGACCGGACCCCGGTCGAGGAGCTGGTGGTCGAGCGGGTCACGCTGTCGCCCGGCATCATCGAACTCACCCTTCGCAACACCGGTCCTGATCCGGTGCAAGTCGCGCAAATCGCAGTGAACGATGTCTACACCGGCGCAACCGAGCCGTTGGGCCGGCTCGGCGAAGAGACCGTCCACGTGGACTATCCATGGCCGGAAGGGCAGCCCTTCACGGTCGCGATGCTGACCTCGACCGGCGCCGTCATCGAGCACGAGATCCCCGCAGCCGTCAAGTCACCCGCCACGGGTACCCGGCTCCTGGCCCTGATGGCGCTGCTTGATACCTACGTGGGCGTCATCCCGGTCGCTCTTGGGATGATCTTCCTACCTGTACTGCGAAGAGCCCGGCTGCGCGTGATCCGCGGGCTGATGGCTGTCACCGTCGGGCTCCTCGCCTTCCTCGCCATCGACGCGACCATCGAAGGGCTCGACCTCGCGGCCCGTATCCGGCGGCGCTTTCGGCGGTCCGCTCCTGGTCATCCTCGGCGCCGGCCTGTCCTTCCTGGCGCTGACCGCAGCCGACCGATACCTCAAGGGCCGTGAGTCGAAGCAGCCGGCCGCCGGGTCGGACGGCACCCGGCTGGCATCGATGATTGCAATCGGCATCGGGTTGCACAACCTCGGCGAGGGGCCGGCCGTCGGGTCGGCCTACGCGGTCGGCGAGCTTCCTCTGGGCGCCGCGTTGGTGGTCGGCTTCGCGCTGCACAACACCACGGAAGGGCTGGCCATCGTGGCAGCACTGGCCCACCGGCGACCGTCCCTGATCCGGCTCCTCGGCCCGGGCTGCTAGCCGGCGGACCAGCGATCATCGGCGCGGCGATCGGCGCTTCTGTCAACGACCCCGCCCTCGCGTCGGCGCTGTTCGGCGTTGGAGTAGGTGCCATCGTCCAGGTGATCATCCAGCTCGTCCCAAGCCGACGAACCTGCGCTTGCTGTCTGTCGGCGACATGCCTGACGGCATCGCCTGGAATCCCTCCAACCATGACGGTTTCGTCTACTACGAGGTCTTCTCGGGCGGCGTTTCCGTCGCCACAGCAGCGTCGACCAGCTTGTCCTTCACGGAGCTGATACGCGAGAGAGGCACCGTCTACATCGGCGACAACTAGTTCACAGTCCGAGCCTAGGGCGAACACCAGCACGGCTCCAACTCAGCGACGGCTTGGCCGTAACGATCCCACTCTGGTGATCGTAGGCGTCGGATAGCAGTCTGGTCGCTGCGAGCGAGGCCGTCGAAGCCGTCGCGACCGTGACCTGTCGAGAGATCGGCCGCCCGCATGGCCAGATCAAGCGGGCCGATCAGCCTTCAATACAGGGGAGCGCCCGCCGAACCGGTTAGTTCGTTGCTTACCGCCCCAAATACAGCAGATCTGACTTGTGGCATGAGTACAGCGTCTGGTTCCCACAACCAGCGCGGCTCATCGCCGAGCTGGGCATCGGCATGCCCATCGTTTTCCGAGCGGTAGCGGGCAGAGTCTGTGCCGAACGCTGGAATTGAGAAGAACCACATGAACGGGGGAACCGATGAACAACTCGAACAACGCTCAGCAAAAATCATCCTGCTCACCGGCAGAGACCGCGACTAAGTTGAGCTATGCAGCGAAGGAGCCTGCCGAAGTTGTTGGTCAGGTTGGGCTGGATCAGTGGAGTAACTTGACGGCTCGTCCGCTGCGGGTTGCTGCGTTCGCTGTCGCAGTTGCGACGGCAGTGCAGCTGGTTGGCGCAGCTGACGCGTCGGCGCGGGTGATCTGCACGATCGCCGAGTGTGGAACAAACTACAGCGAGCGCGCGGTTCGGGATGGTGATTGGCCGATGGTCGCACGTCGTGCAATTGCGGCCCTGGCGGCAGCCGCTGCAATGGCGTTGCCAGTGGCATGCGCTGTGGGAACGACGCCCGGCACGATGGACGCGGTGGCAGCGGCGCGAATGATGGACCGCGAGCCTGTGGATCCACCTGAGGATCCAGAGCCGTGTCCGCCCAACGGGTGTGGCGGGAACCACAACGAGCGTGCTGCGCGCGATGAGTAGCACAACGAGGGGCGTCAGCGGAGCTACCCGGCGTACCCTAGAGGTCGCGAGATGTCGTTGAGACTGCTGCCTTGAGGGCTCGGGTGATGTGCGTTGCCGCGCAGGTGTCGCGGCTACCGCAGCGCTGCAGTGGTGGCCGCGTCTGATGCAGCGGCACGAATGACCTGTACACAGCTCGAATGTGGCGGCAACCACAACGAGCGAGCAGCCCGGGATGATGGCTGGTCGGTACGGGGAGGTCGTGCGGTTACGGCCTTGGCAGCCGCTGCTGCGATCGCGTTGCCGCTGTCCAGCGTCTTGATCGCGACGCTCAGCTCTAACGCCCCGGCGTCCGCGGCCCGAATGATGGATGACGGGCCCAGCGAGCCACCCGACGATGAAGAAGAGTGTCCGCCCAACGGGTGCGGTGGCAACCACAACGAGCGTGGCGCCCGCGATGAGTAGCGCATCGGGGGCGGAGTATGGATCTTGCCGGCGTGCCCAAAGTCGCGAGATGTCGTTAGGAGTGGTCACTTGAGGGCTCGGGTGATGCGCGTTGCCGCGCTAGGTGTCGCGGCTACTGCTGCGCTGCAGGTGGCTGCCGCGTCTGATGCGGTGGCACTAGTGAACTGTACGCAGATCGAGTGCACCGGAAACCACACCAAGCGAGCAGCCCGGGATGATGGCTGGTCGGTTCGGGGACGTCGTGCGGTTACAGCCCTGACGGTTGCTGCTGCGAGTGCGTTGCCGCTGACCAGCGCCGTGGTCGCGACGGGTGCCGCTGGCAACTCGGCAACTGTGGCACGAATGATGGATGAAGAGCCGGATGAGCCGGAACCTTGCCCACCTAATGGTTGCGGCGGGAATCGCAACGAGTCGGCGGTGCGGGACCGTTGGTGACAGGGAGGGCTGCGTCCGAGGTGGATGAAGCAGTTTTGCTGTTGGAGCGGGCGGCGGCGTTGGCTGGTGACGATCCTTGTGCAGCTGGTGGATTGGCGGTTCAAGCGGCTGAGCTTCTGGACGGCGCGGAGAGGTATGACACGCTGGTGGCGGCAGCACAGCTGCTCACCGCCGCGGCCGACTGGCTCCGCGCCGCGAGTACGTGGGCGCAGGCTGCCGAGGCCGCTGCCGATGACAGAGTGAGAGTTGGCCACCTGTCCAGCCAGGGAAAGGCTGCGCGATCCGCCGGCCGATGGGGCGAGGCTGAACTGGCTTATCGGCAGGCTCTGGCGTTGGCTGTTGAAGTGTGTGGAGCTGACTCCGCGCAGACCGCGGCAGTGCGGCACGACCTGGCCATGACACTCAAGTACAGCGGTGGTTTCGCGGAGGCTGAACATCTATATCGACTTGCTCTGGATACTGCGAAGTCGACTGGTGACGCAAATTTCGCTGCCGTGATCTATCACAACCTCGGCGGGCTCTCGCACGCACGAGGGATGGCAGACGAGGGCGTGAGGTGGGCGCGGCAAGGGCTCCGTCTTCGCAAGACGACAGCTCCGGATCCGCTTGCCGTTGCTGCCGACGAGGGTGCGCTCGCGGCCCTGCTGATAGATGTCGGCCACCACGAAGAAGCTGAAGCACTGCTGATGAGTAGCCGTGCGACCTTCACCGACCAGCTCGGTGCCGATCACTATGAGGTTGCCGTGGTCAACGGCAATCTGGCAACCATCGCGCTCGACTGTGGCGATCTTGCAACTGCTGAGAGCCGGGCTCGTCTTGCGCTTGACGGTAAGGAGCGCGCGCTGGGGGATCGTCATCCTGAGCTCGCGCCCACTCTCACAACTCTAGGCACGATTCGTCGGCGTTGTTGCCAGCGCGCTGAGGCGATCTCCCTTCACCAGCGCGCGCTGGACCTGCTAGTCCCACACGTCGAGCCCGGCCACCCCCTCCTCGCCACCATCCGTGGGAACCTCAAGATCGCAACTGCCATGGCGACAGCACCCGGCCAAGACGAGGCCGCACCCGCGCACGACTAGCCTGCGGTACAGCCGGCGCACTGGTGGGTGTTGGCCTTCCGTTCACGGCGCTCGTGAGCTGATCGATGAGTTTCGCTAGGGCCGATTGCAGGCGTGGATCTTTCAGACGGCCGTCGGAAGCGAAAGCATTGTCAGCCTGAATGACGGCGAGTGCCTCATCCACCACTCTGGCACCGATCGTCTTCAGGACATCTCGCAGGTCTGCCTGCGCCCAGGCGGCTCCGAAAAGCCCGGTGGAGGCGCCGATTACTGCGACCGGCTTGCCCTGTAGGGCGTTGTGGGGGAACGGTCTCGATACCCAGTCCAAGGCATTCTTGAGGTGGCTCGGCTGCGATGCGTCGTACTCCGACGTGGCGATGAGGAGTGCGTCTGCCTCGGCAATCGCGTTCAGAAGAGTCGCCATCTGTCCCGGCGCGCTGCCGTCCGCATCGTAGGGCGGGATCTCGCGCAGGCCCTCGAATACCTCCAATGTCAGCCCGTTGGGCAAGCTGGCGGCGGCTGCCAGCAGCCGATGGTTGTAGGAGTCGCGTCGCAGGCTCCCACAGAGGCCGAGGATGACCATGAGCCGAGAATCTCAGTGGTCAATGGGAGATCGATGGGTAGAAGCCTCGGTCTCTCAATCCCCTAGGTACTTCTCGGAGCTGACCCTGCGACAGTCCATCTCGAACTCAAGCCCGACTACAGGTGGGGCGGCGTTGTGCCAGGTCGCAGGTCTGCCGCTTCTGACGCGCTCATCGAGAACAGGCAGCGCTGCTTGTGCTGAGCGAGCTGTGTACACCTCGACGGCCGAGCATGCGGACCAGCTGGCTCCGAGGGTGTCGAGTCGGCGTTCCATCTCGTCCACGACCCAGTTTGCTTTGATGACGATTCCGTCCGGTGTGAGGTCGTCAGGGGCCGCGGCGTACAGCCGGTACGAGCCGCGCGCCTCTGGAGCCTCGGCGCTGCCGGACACTACGAAGTCGACGGCGGTGCCTTGATCTTCCTGAGGGGCCGAGTAGACGAATGCATGTAGTGCCGGCTCGTCAGGTGCCTGAGCGACCGGACAGACATTTGTACGGGCGATCGGATTGGCTCCTTGGATCAGGAGGCCCGCTTGGTCGAGCAGTTTGCGGTAGAGGTTGTTGAAGGCGTCGAAGGCGCCTTCTGACTGCGGCCGCGGGGAGCGTAGTTCGAGTGCGCAGAGAGCATGTGTGGGTAGTCCAAGTCCAGCGAGCTGTTCTACAGCCCTGGATAGACCTTCGGAGAGCGGTGTCAGTTCGGCGAAGGTGCAACGATGGAGACCGTGGCCCTGGGTGGCTCTGACGCCCGCGGAATACTGGCGTACTGAGGGGATGAAGTGGTACCCCCGGCCGGAGTCTTGCACGACGCTCATGTGTCCTCCTTATTGACGTCCTTTCATGGTGACGAGTGAACGGCGTACGATCCATGAGAATGATTAGGTCATAGCGTTCACCTGAATCGCATGGAGACCGATGCTTGAGCCACCGATGGTCCGCTACTTCCTCGCGGTTGCGCAGACGGGCTCGATCAGGGCCGCAGCGGAGATCTTGCTGATCGCGCCTTCTGCGGTGAGCAGGCAGGTTCACCTCCTGGAGCGCGAAATCGGAACTCGGCTGTTCGAGAGGACGCCCACTGGGATGGCGCTAAACCCCGCGGGGGACGAGGTGCTGGCCTTCTTCACCGAGCAGAGGGCGCGGGCCAAGGAGCTCAGAGGTCGACTGTCGCCCTCAGATGAACCTGCGGTTCCGGTAGTACGTGTCGGTGTGCTTGAAGGCTTGGTCCGGCTGTTGCCGGCTGCAGTCCGGCGCATCCAACGTGTCTCACCAGCGACCCGCATTGATGCCGCTATGGGCGGCTCCGACCAAATTGTGGACTGGATCCTGACGAGGCGAGTTGATGTCGGCTTTGTGTCCGTGCGGGATCACGGACCTGAGCTTTCGTTCGTCAGGACAGTGCAGGTGCCTGTTCATCTCGTGGTCGGAACGGATCATTCGCTGGCGACACGTTCGAGCGTGACGCTCGAGGAGGTCAACGGTTTGGCAGTCGCCTTGCCGGACACGACGTTCGGGATTCGGCGAGAATTGGACCAAGCCTGCGCCGAGCATGGAATCACGCTGGATCTGCGAAGCGAGGCCAATACTCTCGGGTTGACGCTGGAGCTCGCTCGCGCTGGCCGCTTGGCAACCTTCATGACTCTTGCCGCACTGCCGGAGGACGCCGCTGCTCGGGGCCTACAGGTAGTGCCCATCCGAGACAAGCGCCTGCGGTCTGTTCCGATCTCTCTGGTCGCGTCGGCAGTTCACCGAACCGAGGCGACCCGCCTGAGCGCGAAGGCCCTCCGAGGACTGCTTGGCGATCCTCTAGTTCGCGCCTGGATGTAGGCCCCGATCGGAGTCGAATCAGATCGTGCCGTTGAGGATGTCCAGGTAGAAGTCCAGCTCAGCTTGCCGGGCGGTGTTTACGGCGGACTGACCGCGCAGGAGGTGCCCTTCGCCCTCGAGTCGCAGATACCGGTGGCGCACACCCGCAGCCGCCAGCTTGTCGATGTAGCGATCTGTCGTCTGTGCGCGTACTACGGGGTCCGCTGCGCCTTGGATCACCAGGACCGGATTCATATCTCCGCGCATATCGTTCACGGGAGAGCGGTCGGCCTGGCCGACGAGCCTGCGAACGTAGCCGCGCTCGAACTGGGGAGTCTGCCGCTCCTGAGCGTCGAGGTCCGTCACGGGCGCGTACGCCGTACCGGCTGCGAAAGGTGTCTGCCTTCTTCTGAGAGAGTGCAGTGCAGTCCAGCCACCTGCGCTGACTCCGCGGATGAACACAGCAGACACCAGCGATCGGTGCTGAAGGTGGCGCGCTACCTCGTCGACGTCGCGGACGTCGTGGATTCCCCACTGGCCGGCGAGCTCGTCACGGAAGCTCTGCCCGTGCCCTGACGATCCGGTGTAGTCGACGATAGCCACGGCGAAACCCTCCTCCACGAGCCACCACCAGTCGTCATCGAGGTACCTGGGGGAGGACAACGTGGGGCCGCCGTGCGCGATGACAATCGCAGGCGGAGGGTCAGCACGGGGTGTGCGCGGCTCTTGCAGACGAGCCCACACTGAACGGCCGTCAACCTTCACGCTCACATCGATCGGGACCGGGAAGCCGGAGACTGTCCGCGACGGCGTCGCAGCCGGCATCCACTCATTGCCGGTCGCCAGGTCCTGTACTACGACCGTCGGCCTCGCGGCATGGTGGCCGGCTACACCGATCAGATGATCGCCTTCCGTAGCAAGCCATGGCTGCCAGGCATCGAACTTCGTCTCGACGCGACGAAACGAGCCTGAGCCGTTTGCCAGCCAGGGCTGTCCGCCTACCAAGGCCACGGCTCCGCCACGCCACGGCACGATACTGCGCGACCCCAACCGCCAGTAGGCGTGACCACACTCCTGTGGGGCTTCCCATCGCGCGACGATGTGTCCGTCGGAAGCGTCCACCCGGCATAGAGTCCAGAGGCCGCTCTCCTCCGTAGCAGTGAAGAGATCTCGCCCGTCAGCCCACGCTGCCGGTTGAGCCGAACGTCCTGGCCCTCCGGCGACGGCGTGGACATTCATGAGTGTGCCGTGCCCCAACCGGCCAACCATGAGTGTTGCCGCTTCCCACGGCATATCTGGGGCGTCCCAGCTCAGCCAGGCAAGGTCACGGCCGCTCGGCGAGACTGTCAGAGCCCCGAGGAACCCAGAACTGGTGAACAGTGGTACAGACCCGCCGCTTCCGGAGAGATCAGCCGCGATGATCGAATGCTCTGGTGCTGTCAAGGACTCCCGAACAGCCACAACCATGTTTGTTCCCGGGACGACATGAAGGTCCGCATATTGCACTCCGCCTCCCAACGCCGGCGTGAGCGGCCTGGATGTCCCACCCGAGATGATGTGTAGTCGACCATCGCGGGCATTGAAGGAAACAAGACCCTCCGAGGTGACAGTCCAGCCCTGCCCTGGGTATCCGTGCACGAAGGTTGTCGCGTCCAGCTCTACCGGCAGCACGCTCGCTGGAGTCTTGCCACGCTGTGCGCAAACGACGGTCGTCCTCCCACCGCCGGCGAGGTCGGCGCACCCCCACCAGGCGGTCTGTCCGCCTTTGGTCAGGGCGACGCCCGCCAGATTGCTTGGAAGGGGGTAGGGTTTCAGCGACGCGCTCACACCACTGCAACCGCGTCTACCTCGATGAGGAAGGCTGGGTTGACAAGTGCGCTGACCTGGACGAGTGAGCTTGCCGGCGGCGCGTCAGCACTGATGTATTTGTCTCGTACCTCTCGCAGATCGTGGAGGTGGCGCATGTCAGTCAGGAAATAGGTCATCTTCACGACGTCGCTGAGACATGCGCCCCCCGCCTGCAGCGCCGCGGTCAGGTTGTTGAAGACTTGCTCCGCCTGGGCCTTCGCGTCTCCTTCACCGACGAGATTGCCGTCGGCATCGAGCGGCACCTGGCCGGAGACGTGGACAATGTTGCCCTGGGCCACGACACAGTGGCTGAAGCCGTTGACCGGGGGCAGTCCCGACGGACGGATGTGGTGTTTCATGGTTCTCCTTCTCGGCTGGCTAGAGATCGGTGCTGCGTCCCAGAAGGCCACAGGTCCACTCCCACAGCCTTTGTTGTGCCTGATGCTCGTAGGCCTGGGGGTGCGCAAGTGCTGGACTCAGTCCGTCGAAGTAGGTACCGGTTTGGTGCGCGAGAGCTGGATCCAGTACGAGGTGCTCAACCGCTCGTACTCCGGTCTCAATCTTGTCCACCGCCTCACCACGACCCTGAAGAACCATCTTGGTAGGCATGTAGGTGGCCGGGTGAAGGCTGTTCACGGTGACCTGATCCGGCGCCACCCGTGATGCCAGGGCGAAGCCGCCCATGATTTGAGCGAGCTTGCTCCGGCGGTAGGCAGTCAGGCTGTTGTACCCGCGACGGAACTGGAGGTCCTCGAATTCAAGGGGATGCTGCCCTTTGGACGCGACATTCACGATGCGTGCCCCGCCGGTTTGGCGAAGCAACGGGAGTACCCCGAGGGAGAGCTCGACGCCAGCCACGTAGTTAACCGCTAGGCGTAGCTCGAGTCCATCTGTCGTCTCGATCCGGTGCTCGCCTTCGGGCGCGGCGAAACCTACGCCGGCGTTGTTGACCAGGACATCCAATCGAGGGAGCCGCTCGAGAACCTGAGCGCTGAACGCTCGTACTTGGGTGAGATCGGCGAGATCAGCGCGGAATGCCGTGATGTCCACCGCGCCCGCCGTACGCAGACGACTGATGAGCTTCTCAAGCTTTCGGTCGCATCGGCCGTGTACGGCGAGCTTGGCACCTCGTTTCGCGAGGCTCAAAGCCAAGGCATGCCCCAGCCCATCCGTAGCTCCCGTGATGAGAACGGTTGAACCCACCATGCATATCTCTTCATCGGTCTCCGGTGCCAACTCCACAACAACTACCGTGGCATGACTGCGAGCAGAGCCGACAGGCCCAACTCTCGAATGGTCCGTGCGCGGAATTGGAACGCTCGGAGACAGAGGACCGGCGGTGGCCCGAGAAGCCTCGGACCACCGCCGGTCATCGGTCAGGTGTTGTTCACGGACAGTCGAACTGCTTCTCAGTCCGGCAGGTGTCAGTGCCCGCGCCGCCGAAGGCTGTATCGAAGCCGGTGTCGCCGGTCAGGGTGTCGTTGCCCGCACCGCCACGGAGGACGTCGTCGCCCGCGCCTCCCTCGATGCGGTCGTCGCCATTTGAGCCATCGAGGTCGTTCGGGCTGTCGCTGCCGATCAGTACGTCGTTCCCGACGCCCCCGATCACGTTCTCGATGTCCGTGCGGACATCATCTTTCTCGCCGGGCACGCCGTCGTTGTCGATGTTGTCGATACTGATGCTCAACGGGGTGTACCGCCCCAGATAATGGACGGTGTCGATGCCGGGTCCACCCGAGATCACGTCGGAGCCGCCGCCACCGCTGGCGATGTCGTCACCGCCCATCAGTACCAGCTTGTCATTCCCGTGATCGCCGTCAATCCGGTTAGGCCCGGCAGTGCCGACCAGCAGGTCGTTGCCGTGGCCACCGGTCAGGTTCTCGATATCGCTGTGGACGTTGCTGTTCTCGCCCGCCGCTCCGTCATTCGCAATGTCATCGAGGGAAACCTTCAGGTCAGCAGATGATCCGTAGGTCACTCGATCTACCCCAGGACCCCCGACAACGTCGTCGGTACCACCCAGCAATTGTGTGACGTCGTCGCCTGGCCCGAGGTCGATCCTCTCGGGTGCAGCGCTCGCGTAGACAGTATCGGAACCCGAACCGGCCAGCAGCGTAGCTGGGAAATCGGTGCGGTGGCTGATCGAGTCGTTGCCATCACCTGTCTCGACAACCACCTTGCTGACAGCCTTCAGCGGACACTCAACACGACTGCTGGTGCCTACTGTTACGCAGAGCCCGCTCGCCACGAAGTCTCGCCCGAGCTCCTCCACGACGATCCTCGGCGGCCGATCAGCCGGGAATCCCGTCACGTAGATCGTCGGATGGTCGTCCTGCGGTCCACCGAGAACCTGCAATAGACCATCCTCAAGCGCTACTTTGATGGGCGTCGGCGCTGCAATCGCAGGCGACTGGACCGCCAGCGCGATTAGTACTCCGGCGACCGCCGTAGAAACCTTCAACCTCAGAGCATTCCTTGTCATGGCCATGGGCCGAAACTGGCAGCTCCCACTGGGCAATCGCTGGGGATCCCTCAGCCCATGCTGTCAGCTGAGCCACGAAGGCATCCCTCATTCCACCCGAAGCCCCAGGCCATCCCCTTCTTCCGACGATCGTTGATCGAAGACGAAGGAGAACCTCGAAATGAAGATGGGTCATGGGGTCCGCCGCAGACTTTTGTCCGGGGCGGCAGCGACGACGATGTTGGCCTCGGCCGGCCTGTTGATGGGAGCGACGCCGGCGAGCGCGGCAGCATCGACACTGGTCCGGTTCGAGCCCACGACCAGCGCGTTGCACGTTCAGGCACAGGCCGGTCAGGACAACAACATCGCGGTCAGCTTTGCTGCCGGGATGTTCACCGTCACCGACACCGTTGGTGTTGCGCCAGGCATTGGTTGTACGCTCCGCGATGCTCACTCCGTCACCTGCCACCTCCCGCAGGCGGAGAAGGTCGTGGTTGATGCCGGCGACGGCAATGATGGGGTCGACAACGGCAGCTTCGTACCAAGTGAGCTCAGAATGGGCGCGGGGAACGACCTGGCCACCGGTAGCGATGGCCAGGATCTACTCGACCTCGGATCCGGCAATGACTTCGCGGATCCGCGCGGTGGGGCAGACGTGGTCGTCGGCGGCCTTGGGGTTGACACCGTTTCTTACCGCAATCATCGGGCAAACGTGACGGTGTCGCTGGACAACAAGGCCAACGACGGTATTGCTGGGGAAGGTGATGACATTCGCACGGATGTCGAGAACGTCGTGGATGGCCCTGGCGACGACGTCATCATAGGCAGCGCTGCGGCCAACCGGTTCATGGCCAGTCCTGGCAGGGATGTTTACGCTGGAGGCGCAGGCATCGACACGATCACTTATGAGAATGAAGGCCAGGGCGTCAGCATCAGCCTGGACGACAGGCCGAACGACGGAAAGCCCGGAGAGGCCGACAACGTGCGGCCGGACATCGAGAACCTCATCGGTACGTTGGCGGCTGATACCTTGGTCGGAAGTGCGGCAGGCAACGTGCTTATGGGCGGAGAAGGCAACGACCTCATCAATGGTGGCGTCGGCAATGACCTGATCCTGGAAAGCCTAAGCTTGCCTTTGCTCGTCGTCGGAGGTGCGAACGGGCGCGATGTCGTCGCGGGCGGTCCCGGTGTCGACACGATCTCTTACGCCAGCCGCACCCTGGGTGTGCGAGTTCAGCTGGACAACCTCGCCAACGATGGTGAGTCGGGGGAGGGCGACAACATCCGTGCGGATGTGGAGAACGCGATCGGGGGCCTCGGGAACGACGTACTGATCGGCACTGACGGCAACAACGTGCTGAGAGGTCTTGGCGGCAATGACGCGATCGGCGCGCTCGGTGGCAACGACGTACTAGAAGGTGGCCCTGGCAGCGACACTCTGATCGGTGGAGCCGGACTAGACCTCGCCACCTACCTCGCTCACTCGGGACCGGTGGGTGTATCACTCGATGGGAAGGCCAACGACGGTCGACCCGGCGAAGGCGACAACATCCGAGTTGACATCGAAAACGTGTATGGATCGAACTTCAACGACATGCTCGTTGGCAATGGTCTGCGGAACACTCTGCGCGGGTTCGGCGGTAACGACCGCTTGTATGGGCTGCTGGGCGACGATGTCCTGATCGGCGACGGCGGCCTGGACCAGGCCTACGGCGCTGCTGGCAAAGACAGCTGCAGCGCCGAGTCACGGAACAGCTGCCCGTGACCCCATCTGTGGCCTAGGTGGGCGAATTGCCTGAGGCTGCCTAAGACCTGTCGGGCAACTGCCCGACAGGTCGTGCGCCGCAGACAGGGTCCGGAGCGGTGAGAGCCGCCCGGGCCCTCTGCAAATATGGACGGAGCTGGGACAGCTCGGCGGAGACAGGCTGACCGTCTGCTCGACCGGCCTCGAGCATCCCGATGTAGCGCAGTCCACAGGCATACAGCGCGACCAGGAGCTCGGGTCGGGACAAGGTGATGGAGTCGATCTCGTCACCGGTGATCGACAGTAGGGTGCCGTCCCGCGAGGCCTCGAGCGTCAGGTGTGCTGCAGACCGGAGGTAGCGATAGGTATAGGAGGTGCCTGGAGTTGCGAGTACTTCGACCGCCTCGAAGCACAGGCTCCGGACAGCGGCGAAGAGTTCGTCCTCGATCCTCAGGTCCTCGATCACAAGGCCGCCAGCGATCGTGAAGGTCACCGAGGCTGGTCCATTCGCGTTCATGGAGTGCCCTCCTGCCTGGTGTGGCCGGGTCCGCTGTGCGGCTGGCGGATCTGGACGGTGGAGTCTTGGGTCAGGAAGGTGGTGGCCATCTGGATGGCGTCGGGGTCGCGCAGGATGTCGCGGTGGCCTAGACCCTTGGTGGGGTGTAGCTGGGCGTTGGGCCAGCCTTCAGCGATGGTGACCGAGCCGGTGTAGGGCATCTCCGGGTCGTTGATGTCGTGGAGGCAAAGCAGATGAGGCAGTGTCCCGCGCTCGGCGAGGAGGTCGGAGAAGATGCCGGCGACGTCGAAGTACCGGAAGGGGAGGCCGAGGCGCTGGTGGATTCGGCGGAGGAGGTGGCGCCGGGTTCTAGGACCGATGCCGGTGAGGTCCGTGAGTAGGTCGAGGCTGGGGTTGTAGGTGTTGGCTGCGGCGATGAAGACGAGGCGGCGTGGGGTAGGTAGGCCGTTGCGGATGGCGCTGGCTACGACAATCGCGCCCATTGAGTGGGCGACGATCGCGTGGGGCGCTCCGAACCGAGCTACGACTTCGTGGAGTGATCCGGCGGCCTCCAACGGATCGGAACTCTGAGGGCCGCTGCGGCCGGCATCGGAGTCACCATGGCTCAGGGCGTCGTACGCAACGACGCGGAAGCCGGCCTTGACGAGTGGGAGCGCGTACGCGGCCAGCTGTGTTCTCCAGCCGCCCCAGCCGTGGACGAGATAGATCGCTGGGCCTGTGCCCCAGGCGATCCCGCGGACCTGCAGGCCGTCATGCGAGACAGCGAAGGACTCGCCAAGCGGGAACTCCAGCGGGATTTGGCGCCGGTGCATTGGCGCTCGCCGTGGCAGGCGGAAGAAGATCTGTTCGGCAAGCTTGGCAGCGAGCCGGGGCGCCGTGCGCTCCAGGAGCGTTCCACCCAGGCGAACGGCCCGTTGAACCCTTGAATTGTCCTTCTTTGGCATGCAACCAGTTCACCCCAACAACCTTCCGCTGGAGTGAGTGTTCCCTGACTGTAGACGGGGGCAGCTTTCCTCCCAGTGATTGCCCATCTCGCTGCGACAGACTCCCAACACTGCGAGGAGGACAGATGTTGAGGTGTGACAGTCGCCCGAGCTGGTTGATTGGGTTCGCTGGCTTCCTGATGGCAATCCTGTGGGCAAGTACCGCGATCCATCCGGCTGATGGCGAGCACGCTGGTGAGCCAGAGAGCTCAATCGCCATTGGTGGCTTGACGAATCCGCCGCCCCCGCCCCCTTGGCCTGGGGGTTGACAGCCGTTGTTCCTCAGCGAGCTGGTCGCCTGAGCCTGAGAAGGGTCCTCTGTCGGATGTCAGCTCGTTGACGAAAGGGGAATCATGCGTTGCCGCATTAGTTGGTCTACATGCCTCGCGGGGATGTTGTCGGGGTTGTGGTGCGTGGGTACGTGGTTTGGCGTGTTCGACAGTTGGGTGGTCGCGGCGTCGATCGTTTCGGAAGCCCAGGGTTGGGTGCCGGGCCCGCCACCTCCAGGACCCGGACCAACCGGGTAGTTAAGCAGTTCGAATTTGGAAGGACGACAAGTGAATTCTGCCGGCACTCGCTCGGGTCGAAAGGTCGGGTTGGTCGTTGCTGTGCTCTGCGGGGTCGTGTGGATCGGTGTTCTTGAAGGCTGCATAGCCGAGGAGCCGAGCCGCCGCTGTGCCTTCGGTGTCATCAATAATCCGCCGCCTCCACCCCCGTGGCCAGGCGGTTAGGCCTTGGCCTCAGGCCTTTTGGCCAGCCAACTTTCGTCTCTAGGAGGTCTATTCGTGAGTCAGCTTCGTGAGCCGGTGTTTGCTGTGTTCAGGGTGGTTGTGGGTGTTCTGTTTGCCCTGCATGGCTTGACGTCACTGACCGGTGTGCTCGGTGGAGTTCGTGGTACCGGGGCAGCAGTGGAAGTCGGTTTGTGGCCAGGGTGGTGGGCAGCGCTGATCCAGTTCGTGGGCGGCGTGCTGGTGGCCGTCGGGCTGGGCACGCGCGGAGCGGCGCTGGTCTGCTCAGGCTCCATGGCATACGCCTACTTCGTGGTCCATCAGCCGGATGCTCTCGTCCCGACTGCGAACGGGGGCGAGCTGGCAGCCTTGTTCTGCTGGACCTTCTTCCTGATCGCCGTCGCAGGTCCCACCCGCTGGTCCGTCGACACGTTGTTCTGGTCTGCCAAGCAGTCAGGAACGTAAGGCTTCGATAACGGCACTCCAGTTCAATGCGACCTGTCGCGGCTCGTCCGGGACTACCCGCGCATCGAGAGCATGACCGCGTAGGTCTTGGCGATAGAGGGTCGCGGGCAGATTGCGGTAGACCCGGATCCGATAGAGCGGTTGTCCTGGGCAATAGATCTCCAGCTCGAGCCTGCAGAGTCGATGGGTGACAACGCCGCGGAGTCTGGTGCGCGCACGCGACCATCGAACGTCGACGATGCGTGCGACTGCCTGCTGTCCGGCACCGAGGAGATGGCGAGGCTCGCTGAGACTTCCCACTCGGGCCGCGAGTATCGTCCACAGGGCGCCGATGGCGATGAAGCTGAGTGCGTGGTAGCGGATCCAGGTGGCGACCTCAGGCAGGAGGACGGCTGTGACGGCCTCTACTGTGCCTAGAGCAACGAATACCAACCCACCGGCGGCGTAGACGTTGATTGCCGGCCGGGGGCGGATGACGTTACTCAACGCATCTCCTGAATGCCAACGCCTTGCCATGCGACCAGGCGGAGATTCGGAGCGAGCGTCTGAACATGGTTCCCCCGTGAGAATAGGGAAGGTTACTGGCCGGTCCTGGGCTTTAGGCTCAGGACCGGCCAGCGTTAGGTGTTGAGGCTGGAGTTACGGATGACGTAGAGCGGTGCCTCCCAGCTGGCAGTCAGTTGCCTTGTCATCAGGGTCGATGACGCAGCTGTTCGTACCTGGGCCGCCCTCGGCGATGTCGCGTGGTCCGCCGTCGCGGACGACGAGGCGGTCGTTGCCCCGGTCGCCGCTGAGCACGTTGCGCACCAGGGCACTGCCGGGTGCGGTGATGCTCAGTTTGTCGTTGCCGGCGCCGCCGCGGATTGATTCCACAGTTGGGCGGACGTTGTCCCTTTCGTTTCCGGCATTGCCGCCGTCGTCGAACTGTCCGTTGTTGTCGGCAACGATGTCATCGGGCCGATTGGAGTACGAGACCGTGTCGGCTCCATCGCCACCCTCGAAGAAGTCGGAGTCCGTACCGCTCCCGCCCTCGAGAGAGTCGTCGCCCTCCGCCCCGAACAGGTCGTCACTACCCGGGCCGCCGTTGAGGGAATCGTCGCCGAGTCCGCCGGTCAGTGCGTCGTCACCGAGTTCGCCGAACAGCTGGTCGCGCCCAGGTCCACCATTCAGGTTGTTGTTGCTGCGGCTTCCCACCAGTACGTCGTCGGACAAACCGCCGATCACGTTCTCCACGTCGGTGTGCACGTTGTCACCTTCGCCGGACTTGCCGTCGTTTGCGGTGTCGTCGATTTTCACAACGACCGGTGCATCCCGGTTGCTGTAGTCGGCGAAGTCTGTGCCTCCGCCTCCGGAGAACTCGTCCGCGCCTTCGCCACCGTCGAGGAAGTCATTCGACTTCCCGCCCTTCAGTAGATCGTTGCCCTGGCCACCGAACAGGTGCCCGGTAGTCGCACTTGGTCCGAGAGCGAGGACATCGTCGCCCGGACCACCAAGCAGCGTGCCAGTCAGCGCCTCGAACTCATCGGCCGCGTCGAAGGTGACCTGGTCGTTCAGATCGCCGGCGTCGATGATGACGTGGAAGATGCCTCGTGACGGGCAGGCCACGGTTTGTGCATCGATTGTGGTACAGGTCGGCGAAGCCGCCACTGTGTCGCGGGTGTCGTGAACAATCAGCCGGTCCTCCTTCTGCGTGACCGAGATGTTGTTTACCCGGCCAGCCTGGGCTTTCACTGTTAGCTCTCCGAGGTTTGGGTTGGCCTCGACGCTTGTCACGGCGTAAGCGGCTCCGCCCAAACCTCCGACCGCAGCGAATGTGGCTGGCGTCACCAGCGCCATGCCCGTTGCTATACGCAACGACCTGCGCCAGCGGGCTGTCCGGCGTATCGGTGGATCGCCCCTGAAATCTTGCATCCGCTCTCTCCCTTGTCCGTTGGGTGGACTTCCTGGTGCTATACAGTTCCGGCGTACTGGCTCACGTGGTACGCCGTGGTCCGGCCAGTGGGGTTGCGTCTCCAGGTCGAGACCAAGAGGTGAAGGTCGTTCGGTTGCGAGGTGGACCAGGGGTGGATGAATCCGCCGTACAGGCCTGACTCTTGTGCCCACGTGACCTGGACCTTCTCCGCGGACCACGCCCGAGTTGGGCCGGCCGCCGTACGGGTGACGATCTTGTTCGTGGCGGCGTTCAGGTAGGACATGACCCAGGCCCCGTCGCTGAGCCGGCGGACCGATGGTTCGCCGAATCGGCCGGTCAGGATAGGTGTGCAGGGTCGACTCCAGCCCCAGTTGCGGCCGTTCCAACCCCAGCCTTCGTACTCGGCAGGGAAGAGCATCCGGTCCCAGCGGACTCGACGCAGCATCATCGCGCCGTGCTGGCGCCCGGCGGGTACGGAGAAGACATAGACCCAGTTGCCGTCGCGCTGCATCGTCCACACCTGGAAGGGGTCGTCGTTGTTCGCGTTGTTCCACCATTTGAGGTTGGTGCGGACGAAGTCCTTGCCGTTGTCGGAGTAGGCCAGGCCCGCGTAGTTCGTCTTCCACAGTGAGTTCCGCGGGCCCGGGGTCCGGTGCTCGACACTCGTGTAGGAAATCAGTTGGCGGCCGTTCGGGAAGGTGATCCCGTCGTTCGGAATCGCGGATACCTCCCAGACTCCGTCGATGCCGAGCCCGTTCTGTCCGCTGTGGAAGATGGCGGGGGCCAGGCCGTTGCTGCGGACTCCGGAGGCTTTGTCGAAGACCAACCCTCCGGTCGTCGCTGGGTGGATCTTCGATCGCAGCATGACCGCTGATCGCCAGTCCTGGTTTGTTTCGGGCCTGGCTGCGCTGAACGTGTTGCCGAACAGGTAGCCGATCGAACCGTTCTCAAGCGTGTAGGGGATACCGAGCTCGGTCCCGGCCACCTGCCATCGCGCAGCGGTGTCCAGATCTGCCCCGGTGAGGCGTTTCCTCCAGACGGCTGCGCCCTGCGCGCGTGCCAATCCTGGAGCCGCTACAGCGACTCCGACTCCAGCCACCGTTGCGAGGAAAGCCCTCCGCCTCAGCTCCATGTGCCGACCTTTCCTTGACAATCCGGCCCCGGTCGCCAGCACGTTGCCGTTGGCCAGTCGTGCGGGCGGGGGCGATCTGGTGAGGGTTCGGCTGGATGCTCATCGCCCGGTCAGGGCGGCCGAACCTACGGCTGAGCCCAGCTTCGCCGTACCCGGTGGGCGTTCGCTGGGAAGCCCCTGGTACTGCGTCCGGTGGGGGGCGAGACACAGCTTTCTCTCATCGGACCCAAACCGCGATCTGGCGGGATGTCGGGTGAGGAACTGTCAACCCGATCAAGGAGAATCTTGTGGCCTCGGAAGAATCGATGACCCCAACAGCAGGCGGCCGCGCCAAGCTGACCCGGAAGCAGAAGATCACGAATATCGTCGGCCTGGCGATCATCGCGCTGATCTTCGGCACGGTGTTCTACTTCGCCCGGAACAACGCTTCGAACACCGATGTCGGGGACTGCGTCAAGGAGACCGGATCGAACGGCCTTCAGCAGGTCGACTGTGGCAACTCGGAAGCGCGGTACAAGGTTGTCGGCAAGGTGAAGGACAAGAGCCAGGCCGAGGCAACCTTCAGTACTTGCAGCGAGTTCAAGGGGACGTCGGACCTCTACTGGCAGAAGTCCGGCAGCCAGTCGTTCGTCCTCTGCTTGGCCCCAGTCTCCCCGTAGTCGCTCCATCCGTGAGCTCTGCCTGCCTGGGAAGTCGGGCGATGTATCCGGATCGTTCCCAGCGGATGCCCAGCAGCACATTCGAAGCTATCTCACAGTCGATGCATCTGATGTCGGACCTATGGGAGGGGAGTGCGCGTGATTCCGATTCTGGGGATGCCGCAGGGCGGGGAATGGCTGGTCCTCCTCGCCATCGTCTTGCTGCTCTTCGGCTCAGCCAAGCTGCCGGGCTTGGTGAAGCAGTTGGCCAGGTCGAAGAAGGTCTGGGACAAAGAGGTTCTTCCGCGCCGCCGGCAGGCCAACGAGCTGGCCGAGCAAGTGACCAGTTCCCTGACGACTGCCTCGGAAAGCCTGCCGACTCAGCTGCGCGACCCATCAATCACGCACGTCTCTGACTGAGGTTTCTCTAACACACATCGGGCTTGCCTCTCGCCCGAAGCGCTTACCGGCGCAATTGGCGTGCCCTCTCTTTTCTCAACTCTCGAAGACTGTCGAAGTGGAGCTGGTCCTGCATGGTTGCGATCGTTGCTGGTAGTGGACTTGGTTTGTTCAATGCGAGCCCGAATATTCTCGGTGGCGCGGCCGTCCTGGGGCAGAGTTCTCTTGGGCAGGCCGGGGGCCGGTGTTATGTGAATGTTGCGACCGGCAACCTTGTGCTGCAGGCCGGCGATGAGCATCTCTCGGGACGCGGCCTTGGTTTGTCGCATTTGCGGACCTACAACTCTTTGGGTGCGCAGAGCGATGGTGACGGGGATGGCTGGCGCTGGGACGGCGAGCGAACTGTCGTGCTGGCGGGGACGAACGGAGCCGCGGGCAGTACGGTGACCCGGACTGATGGCGACGGTCACGAGACGGTGTACAGCTGGAATGGTTCGCGGTACGCCAGTACCGAAGGTGGCGGTGCGCACGACGGACTCGTTCACGAGCAGAGTTCCCAGCAATGGGTCTGGACCGATGGGTCGAGCCGGCTGGAGGAGAGGTACGCGGTTGCTACGGGCAAGCTGGCGAGTCAGCAGGACCTCAGTGGTAACAAGACGACCTTCCAATATGAGTCAGGCCGACTGACAGGCGTCACTGATCTGGCCACCGGCCAGAAGTTGGTGCTGGTGTACGAAACTCTTCCTGGGAATGCCAATCTGACCCGGCTGAAGCGGGTCGACACGATCGCTCTGACCGTTGATGCCTCCGGTCGTGCCACCAATGTGCCTGGGACCGCGGTCAAGCAGGTCGACTATGCCTACGACACAGCTACCGGCCGGCTGCTGTCGGTGCGTACCGAGTTGACTCCGACGGAGACGTCGGACAACAAGTTCTACATCACCGACTATGCCTATGAGATCGGCAGCAACCGCGTCGTCAGTATCACCCAAAGTGATGGCTCGGTCGCAACCTTCGCCTACGAGTCGGGCAAGGTCAAGACGGTGGTGGACGCGAATGGCACACAAACGTTCACATATAGACCACCGGCTAACGGCAGACTGGAGACCGACATCAGCTTCGATGTCGGTGGGTCTGCCCAGGTGTGGACGTATGTCTGCGACGGTTCACAGCGGCTGCTTGAGATCAAGTCTCCGCCGCCAGTCGCGGGTGCGGCGAGGCTATCGACTCAGTTTGAGTATCACCCCGACGACAGCGTGAAGCGGGTCATCGATGCTAAAGGCAACGGGACCGCGTATGAGTACGACGTCCAGGGAAACCGGCGGCTCGAACGCGACCCGTTCGGCAACACGATCATCCGGACCTTCGACCAGCGCAATCAGGTCGTCACCGAGACCCGCTTCGGGATCCCTGACCCGGACGGCGGTGACCAGCAGACTGCCGGCAATCCGGTGACGACCCGCTTCGCCTACGACAGCCAGGCACGTCTGCGGTTCACGGTCAGTGCGGAGGGGGCAGTCAGCGAGAACCGTTACGGCACGACCGCACCGGCCGTTGGTCTGCTCACCCAGACGGTGCGATACACCGGCGCTAGGTTCACCGTTGGTGGCATGACGCCGCCGGAGGAGCTGACCGAGGCGGTATTGGCGGCTTGGGCCAGCGGTCAGGATAAGTCGCAGGTCGAGTTGACCGACTTCGCTTACGACCTGCGCGGCAATCTGAGCAAGCAGACCGCCTTCGCCAAGACCACCGCCGCTGGTGTCGGCGTGCTCGATGCGGCCGCTGAGGTTACCGAGTACATCTATGACGCGCATGGTGATTTGCTGGAGACCGTCGTCGGGCGCGGGGCCGGCCGCACTAGGCGGACGATCGTGTCCAGCGTTGTACGCGATGGTCTTGGCCGGGTGACCCAGGCCACCAACGCTGGTGGAAACAGCAGCACGGCGTACGACGATGCCAACAGCAAGATCCAGTTGACTACGGCAGCTGGCCTGGTGGATTCCCGCCGCTTCGACAACCGCGGCCGGTTGGTCGAGGTGACGCAGAGCGGCAGTGGTGCAAGTCGCACGGACAAGAACGTGTACGACGAGGCCGGGCGGCTGCGGATGGCCGAGGACCCGCAAGGCGGGCGGGAGTTCATCTTCTACGATGCGGCTGATCGGGCTAGGTTCACGGTTGACGTGACGGGCGCGGTCACCGGTCTGGAGTACGACGCCAACGGACGAGTCATAGTGCAGACGCAGTACCGCAACGTGGCGAATACCAGCACCTGGTACGACGCCGGCACCAATACCGTCACCAAGAACTCCCTGACTCTCGGTACCACGAACGTGGATGTGGTGGTCGATACCGTCCATGATCGCGTCACCCGCTACGCCTACGACTCCTCGAACCGACGCACGACGGTGACCGACGCCGTCGGCACGGTCTCGACCACCGGCTATGACGGCAGGTCGCTGGTCACGCAGCAGCAGACCGGTGGCCGCGTGTCACGGTTCTTCTATGACCGCGACGACCGCCAGGTCGGTGTCGTCGACCCCCTGGGTTACCTGACTGAGTACAAGTACGGTGCCGCCGGTCGACTCTCCGAAACCATCCGGTACAACAAGCGCAGCCCAGCCGCCGCCAACGTCGCTGACCCGGTTTGGGGCGGAGCGACGAGTCTGACCGCGGTCGGCGGTCGACTGTTTGAATACCTCCTGCCCGCGTTCGACCCGGATGGCGACGATCTGGTCTACAGCAAGATCGGTACCTGGCCAGGCTGGCTGACACTCGATACCACTACTGGTTCCGCCATCTTGAAGGGCACCGTGCCGACCACGCTCACGTCGTATAGCGTGATCGTGAAGGCCGACGATCAGCGCACCAGGACGGCCAATAGAACCGTCACCATCACCGTGGTCAACACCCCGCCGACGTGGACGACGCTTCCGAACAGCACTGCGCCGAGGGGTAAGGCGGGTTACAGCCTGATCCTGCCGGCGGCGACGGACATCGAGCCCCCTGCCGGACAGTTGGTGTACTCGTTGCGCTCGCCGCTGCCTGCGGGGCTGGCCTTCTCGGCTGCCGATCGCAGGATCAGCGGCACACCCACGGCCGCCGGGGTCTCCACGTTGACCGCCCGGGTCACCGACCAGCAGGGCCTGTTCGCCGAGCAGAGTTTCACCGTGACGGTGACCAACAACGGGCCGACCTGGACGGCAGTGCCGACACAACCGGCCGAGTTCCAGGTACCGTTCAAGCGACCCGACGGCTCGCCCGTGACGGTGCCGCCGGCAACGGATCCGGACGAGCAGCCGCTGACCTACAGCGTCGTGTCCAAGCCAGCGTGGATGCAGTTCGATCCGAATACCCGCGTGCTGAGCGGTACGCCGACTGCGGTGCGCCTCGACTCGGTCGAGCTTCGGGCCGAGGACAGCCTCGGCCGGACCGTGACGGTCGCGTTCAGCGTGGACGTCAAGTTTCCTGTGATCGGGATCTCCGGGAACAACCGTCCGCCCACCTCGGCGAAGGCGGTGCCGATCGTGATGACCGCGGGTTCTCTGCTGAGCTATGCGCTGCCGCCCGCGGTGGATCCGGAGGGCACACGGCTGACCTACAGCGCGGTGAGCGGCCTGCCGGAGGGACTGTCGGTGAACTCGGCGACCGGGGTCATCACGGGCACGACGGCTGCGGTCGGACGGCATCAAGTGGTAATTCGGACCACCGATTCAGGCGGGCAGTCGTCGGACAGAGCCGTCCCGCTCGAGGTGAAGAAGGCAGCGCCACGATCCGTTGCGCCGCTGGCTTCGGAGCCGGTCGAGGATGTGCTTGCCGCATGGCGACCAACGGATGCCAGCGGGCTGCGCAGCTACCTGTACTACGACGGCCAAGGTGCGGTTGTCGGCTCGGTCGACGAGCGCGGCTTCCTGACCGAAACGGTGTACAACGCCGAGACCAACACGCAGCAGGACCTGCGTTATCGGAACGCTGTCACCGTGTTGCCCACTGACACCTTGGCGAGCCTGAAGGCCAAGGCGGGCAGCGGGAAAGTCACTACTACAGTCGAGTTCGACGACCTGGGCCGAGTGAGTCGGCTCATTGCCACCGACGGCACGGTGACACGCAACGAGTACGACAACGCGGGCCGGTTGGTCCGCGAGGTGCTTGCTGTCGGCGCGGGCGAGCAGCGTGCCGGGCGAACCCGGCTCAACGCGTTCGGTGAGGCAACCGGAGCCCTAGGTGGTGAGGGTGACGCGACCCTGCCGGTCGATCCCACCCAGCCGGTGATCGATGCGGCGATCGCGAGCCGTGGCGCGCGGTACGAGTACGACAAGCGCGGACGTCGGGCGAAGGCCATCAATCCGACCAACGACGCGACGCTGTCCTTCTACGACGGCGAGGATCGGCTGACCCACACCATCAACGCCGAGCGCGAGGTGGCCGAGACCAACTACGACGCCAACGGACAGGTCTCCTCCGTACGCCGGTATGCCACCCGGATCACGGCGCAGAACATGGCCATCCTGACCGGAGGCCCGGCTGCTCAACTGGCTGGCAAGCTGCCTGCCATCGACACCGTCGAGGATCAACTCACAACGTATGAGTACGACCGGCGCGGGCTGCTGACCAAGTTGACCGATGCCGAAGGCTTCATCACCAACCGGACCTACAACCAGTTCGGGCAACTGGAGACCGAAACCCGCACGATTAGCACAGGACTCGGCGGCACCAGGTCGGTCACGACCCGGTTCGACTACGACCTGCGCGGTGAGCTGTTGTCGCAGACCGCCGATGTCGGCGGGATCAGTCTCAATCAGCGCACGTCGTACGACGGTCAAGGTCGGCCGGTCCGATCAGTCAACGGCACCGGCCATGCCGCGAGCACTGCCTATCTCGACGGCGGACGAACGATCGAGGTAACGGACCCATTGGGCCGTAGGACGCGGTTGGAGCATGACTCGCTTGGCCGGATCCTCCGGCGGACGGATCCCTCTCAGCAACTGACCCGCTACGACTATGACGACTCGACACAGGCCGAGTCGGCGACCTCGCCTGAGAACGTGCGGGTCACCACTCGTAAGAATCGGCATGGTGAGGTCGCTGAGGTCGAAGACGGCGTTGGCGGTACGACGAAGTACCAGTACAACAAGGACGGGCAGCTGCTGAAGGTCATCGACGCGACCGGCGCGACGATCCGTGAGAACACCTATGACGCCAGTGGCCGGCTGGAAGCCAGCAAGGATGGCCGCGGGATGCTGGTGCGGCTCTCCTACGACGCCGCGGATCGGGTCCGGGAGCGGAAGGTCGAGTCCGAGAGCAACGTGACGACTGCCTATCTGTTCAATGCCTTGGGGCAGACCGCAACGGTGACTGAGGGCAAGGGCACCAGCGCGGAATTGATCACCAGTTACGACTATGACCGCAATGGTCGGTTGCTGGAGGTCGTGGTCGACCCGGGTGGGTTGAAGCTGTCGACCAAGTACAGCTATGACGGATTCGCTGCCGTGACTATCCAGCACGGTACGGTGGATAGCCCGGCGCAGCAGGTGATGACATACGAGTTTGACAACCTGGGACGTAAGACGAAGCAGATCGATGCGCCCAGTACGGTGCTGGGTACGGGTGCGCCCGGCACCAGGGATCTGACCACGCAGTATCGCTACGACGCTGCGGGCCGGCTCAGTCGGGTAATAGGCGTCGACGGCAATAGCGCCTGGACCGTGTACGACGCGGCCGGGCAGGTAACGCACGCGATCAACGCTGAGGGCGAGGTCAGCCAGAACACCTATGACTTGAATGGGCGGCTGATCAAGACTCGTCGCTATCTGAACCGGCTGGGCGCGGCGACCTTGGCCGGTCTGGGTGATATCGCGGGCCCGATGGTGCCGGCAGCGAACGCGAACGATCAGCGCAGCATCTTGGCGTACGACAAGGACGGCCGGTTGCGGTTCACCGTGACCGCAGTCACCGACACCGGGTGGGCGATCGGCGAGAACCGTTTCGATGCCAACAGCAACGTCATCGAGACGCGCCGTTACGACCAACTCTTGCCTGAGGACCGCATTGCTGCGCTCGACACTACTGCTTCGCCGGGCCTGTCCGTGGCCGAGGTCAATGCCGAGCTGACAGCTCTGGGGTACGGAGGAGAGGAGACGCTGACCCTGATCCAGCGCACCAGGTTTGCCTATCACGCGAACAACCGGTTGCGGTTCACCGTTGATGCTCTGGGGGCGGTTAGCGAGAACGTGTACGACCCGATGGGTGCCCTGGTGGCCACCGTGCAGTTTGCGGCCAAGCCGACTCTCACGACGTACACCCAGAACGCGATCAGTGCCGCGGTGGATCGCCTGAATCCCGGCAACCGGGTCACACGCTTCGCCTACGACACCCAGGGGCGATTGAGGTTCACGCTGCGCGTCGCGGCCAGCGACGGCCAGGGCAAGGCGACCCAGCATCTGGTGAGCGAGCAGGCCTATGACGCACTCGGCCGGCCGACCCAAACTACGCAGTACTTGACGCCGGTCGGTGCGCTAACCGATTACAAGCCCTCGACTATTGCGACCGCGATCACACCGAACGCTGAGGACCGTCGTCAGGTTTCGGTGTATGACATCGTCGGCCGGCAGGCCTACTCTGTGCGAGTCCTCACCGCAGGGCCGCAGGGCAAGCACCAAGTGACCAGGACCGAGTACGACGCCCTCGGTCGAGTCACGCAACGCACGGCGTACGCGCTCGAGATGGAACTGTCCGGCTTCTCCAAAGCCACGCTCGACGCCGCAGTCGCTGCTAACAAGACCAACAAGGACCGGACGACCACCTTTGTTTATGACCTTCTGGGACGGCAGCGTTTCGTAGTCGGCGCCGACGGCTCCCTCAGCGAGACGGCCTACGACATGCTCGGACGGGCTGACGAGAAACGCCGCTATTTCCTCAGGCTTGATGCTTCGACCCCCCGCACGGAGGCTGCGCTGGTCGAGCGTCGCGGCAGCCGCGCGCTGGGCGACGGAGCCACCCGCGGTGAGCGGTACACCTACGACAAGGTCGGGCGACTCCTGACCAGCACCGACGCCAAAGGTCTCACCGAGACCAACGCCTACAACGGACTGGGCGACCGGACCAATCACACCGACAAGAACGGTGCGGTCTGTACCTACGCCTATGACCGGCTCGGCCGGGTGTTCCGCAAGATCAACCCAGCGGCCGAGGTCTTCGCCCAACTGCCCGACCAGAGGCCGTCGATCCAAATCGTCGCTTTGGAGGACGTGACCTACCACGACGCGTTCGGCAACCTGTGCAAGACCGTAGAACGGGCGAACACCGTCGATGCTCGCACTACCGACTTCGGCTACGACACTCTCGGCCGGCTCACGAGCACGGCATTGCCTGGCTACTTCGCTGACCCAGCGGCTGCCGGCGCTGACCCGTTGTCGGTCGGCAAAGTGCACAAAGACGAAGCGGCCGGCCGCTTCCGGCGGACTGTTGAGCTCGGGTACGACGTGTTCGGCAGCGTGGTCCGGACCCAGACCCGCACTGGCCTGGCAACGAACCAGTTCGAGTACAAGACCTACGACCGGCTCGGCCGGGTCAAGCACGACGTGGACGCTTTGAACCACGTGGTCGCGTTCGCTTACACCACCTTCGACGAACAAGGGGACGTCACCCGGCACGGCGTGACCATCACCGGTACGCCGCCCAACGGCAGCCATTGGACTGAGGCCGAGATCGCGGGAAAGCTCGGCACTGACCCGAAAGCTCGCGTCATCACCACCAAGTACGACAACGCAGGCCGCAAGAGGGAGGTCAAGCTGCCGCCGGCGAGCTATTACCACAGCGACCGCCTGCAGCGGAAGAACGCTCCCCAGCCGCCGCTGGTCACAGACCGGGCGACAACGAGGTACTTCTACAACGCCTTCGACCAGGTGCGCCACGAAGCCGTCAAGCTGGATGCCACCAGCTGGCAGGACACGTGGCGCTACTTCGATGCGATGGGACGTGAAGTCCGCACGGTCGACACCCTCAAGCATCACACGACCAAGGGCTACGACCCGCTGGGCAACCTGGACCGGGTCGTGGAGTATAAGGAGCCCGGCCAGCAGGGCAGCGATAGCACCAACGAGCCGGGGGCGAACGACAGCGATAGTGATCGCATCACTGCCTTCTCCTACAACGTACTCGATCAGCAGACCAGCGTCCGGCGGCTGGGTGCGCGCTACAGCGAGTTCGACAACGACAGGTACGTGGAGGTGAACAACGCGCGCGACGTCGTGTCCACCCTGCAGAGCTTCACCTACGACGGGCTCGGCAGGGTCCTGACGCAGACGGACGGAACGGGTGCCGTGACCCGTCTCCGTTACAACTCTCTGGGGCAGGTCGATCAGATCACCGAGCCGCCTCGCCTGACGGCGGCGTCGGGTGCGGTCGATCCGTTCCGCAACCCGGTGACCGCGACACCTGTGACCGTCTTGACGCTGGATGGCTTCGGCAATGTTCGCACGCAGATGCGGACCAACGGCGGTGGCGCCGGCGAGCACCTGTTCCTGCAGCCTGCCTACGACCACGCGGGCAACCTCACCACAACGACCGACCCCAAGGGCAACGTCAGCCATCAGCAGGTCGACTATGCGGGCCGCGTCGTCAAGGAAGTCCAGCCGGTGAGCGTCGCGCAGGGCGACCAGTTCACATACTCGCACAACCTGGAACGGCGCTACGTCTACGATGCGGCAGGTCGCCAGACGCACACGCTGGACGTCTTCCTTGAGGGCACGCAGGCCAAGCAGAGCGGCGTGTGCACCCTGTTCAACGCCTTCGGTGAGGTGACCGAGGAGCGTAAGGTCTGGGGCCTGGCTGCGCAGACGCCGGCCGATCTCAGCAAGGCGGCCGTTGCCCTGTACAGCTACGACAATGCCGGCCACGTGTTCGACAAGACCTCCTCTGATGGCAAGACCCGGTTCCGCTACAACCTTGCAGGCCAGGTCACTCGGCAGGAACAGCTCGGCAAGAATCCGGACAGCAACGAGACCGCCACCCGGCTCACCGAAACGGGGTACGACGAACTCGGCTGCGGGGTCATCCGGCGGCTCCCGACCTTCAGCGCACTCGTGGACAACGCACCGACTCGGGTCACGCCACTCGTGATGCAGGACGACCATGACCGATGGGGCAATGTCGAGAGCCGGGTCGAGGGGAGGTTCGTTCGCAACGACAACGGTCTCGTGCTCGGTCAGTCCTCGACGACGAGGTACGAATACAACGCTGACAACAGGCCCACGATCCAGCGGCTGCCACCGACGACGGTCACGAACCTGGGCGGTTCTATCCACACTGCGGACCTTCGTCATGAACTGCGCTACGACCTGATCGGCCGCCTTGTTGAGGAGGTCGATATCTCTAGCCTGCCCGCGACGCCCCAGGTCTTTGTTGTCCAGCGACGCCGAAGCAGGAGGTACGACTCGGCCGGCCAGATGATGTCGGAAACGGACGGTACCCTCATCACCACCCGGTACGCGTACGATGCCCACGGCAACAGGGTCGGGGTCCAGAATGCGCTGGGGATCGTCCAAGTCGATCTCTTCGACAAAAACGGGAACGTCGCGGGTCACGGAGTTCTGCGTCAGGCTGGCAACGTTGTTTACAACGGCGGACTTGGTCAGACGCCGATCGTGCGTGCGTTCAATGCCTACCAGTACGACCAAGCGAACCGTCGCATCGGTAGCGGCGAGAGGCTGCAGGAGGACGGTACTGGTCCGTTCGTGCAATCGTTCACCAAGCTCGACGAGCGAGGCTTCGCCCGGATCAACAGTCATGCCGGCAGAGTCACGACCTGTGAGTACGACATTGTCGGCAACAAGACCCGCGAGAACGACGCCAACGACCAGGCCCGGACCTGGGTCTACGACGCTGATCCTGACCCGGCCGATCCGACTCAAGCGGTCCAGCACATCTTCCGGTTCGGGCGCCTGCTGAGCAGCACCGTCGGTGGCAACCGCACGACCGGGTACGAATACGACGACTTCGGCGAGGTCAAGAGGGAGAACTACCCGGTAGCCGCCTTCACCAATAGCTTCCGCAATCATGACTATCACGAGAACGGCCTGCTGAAGCGGGTCAACGAGGTCATGGCGAAGGGCACTCCCGGAGCAGGCGGCGAAGACGACTACGTGGCCACCAACGAAGAGACTCTCTATGACTACACGGCGCTGGGACAACTGGCCAAGGAGAAGTTCACTCGGACTGGTGAGCACGACGTCAAGAGATTTGTGAACCTCGAACTCCTCTGGGTGTACGAGGTTCAACCGCTGTCCCCGATCGGCCGCACCACCATCACGAGCTACGACGCGCTCGGCCGGATCAGCACTCTGTCCAGCACGCCCGCGAACGACCCTGTGACCGCGAACAAGCGTAGCTCGGTCGCTCTGACCTACGGCTACGACGAACTCGGCAACCGGCGGAAGGTGAGCGCGACTTTCACTCCCCCGGGATCCACTGCCCCCGAACAGTCCCGCGACCGATGGCACGTCTACGACGCCGAGGGCCGGATGAAGGTCGTCGAGGGGGGCATCACCGGCGCCATCAACCGTTCCACCGGGACCAAGATCACCTACGACCAGGTCGGCCGTCGCCTGACCGCGGAGAAGTTCCTTAGCACTGGGGGTGGACAGACGCCCTCTGGACGGACCATCGGATGGATCAATTACCGCGAAGAGCGTTACGACTACGACGACCGGAACTTCCTGATCGGCGTCTCGCAACGCATCAACAAGCGTGAGTACTCGGCCACCGGGACTGTTCCCCCAGATCTCCCAGCCAACGGGTCGAGCCCGTGGAAGAACTCCGAGATCCGACACGTCGCCGGCAGCGGTGTGATCGTACAGACAGACGTCTACGCGGCAATCCAGTCGAACGGCCCCCAGGCGGTCGACGTGACGAACCCGCAGCTCGATACGGTGATCGGGAGGTTCTATCTGCCGAGCGGCGAGCTCATCCGGCAGATCACGACCAACCACACCGGCCACGCGCCGAACTCGACATCGGACCACTACGCATACGATCCCGCCGGCATCCTCCGGTCGTACTCCTACCGCCAGGATGCCGTGCCGGGCAACAGCCAGAAGCCAGCCTTCACCAACACGTACAGCTACGAGTACTTCATGGAGTTCGGCGGCTACAAGGAAAAGAAGATCACCGTCTCCTCGAGCATGCCGGACCTGAGGACAGGGGAAACGACCTTCAAGTACGACGGGGGTGGCCGCCTGCGGGGCCAGTCGATCACCTTGGGCGGCGGGGTCACGAGGCGTCGCAGTTTCACATACGACATCGACGACCACGTGCTGACCAATGACGAGGCCACCGTCAACCCGAACGGCGATGACAGGTCCGGAAAACAAGACTTCAGCTACGCACGGGGCCGTCTGGTCTCAGTCGTCGGCAGCGAAACGATCAACAGCGGGCCACCCGCGTTGAAAATCGCAGAATTCACCAATGTCTTCACGCCGATCAGCGCTTCCTACCCCGCACCAACCGTCGCCGGCCACGTCGCCAGCGCCGGCGATACCCTCGCCGGGATCGCACAGCTCTACTTCGGCGACAGCTCCCTATGGCACCTCATCGCCGAGGCAAACAGCATCGCCAACGGCCCCACCGAGCCGCTGCCCGACACCGAGCTCGGCAAGACGTACCGCATCCCGAACGTCGTCGGCAACATTCACAACAACGCCAACACCTTCAGGCCTTACAACGTCGGCAACATCATCGGCGACTCCACCCCATATCCGCGACGCCCACTTCCGCCGAAGCCCAGTTACCTATTCCTCAAGCAGTTCGTGGTCTACGCCGTCAAGACCCTCGTTGCCGCGCTGGTAACAGCCGCAATCATTTACGTTGGGGGCCCAGGCGGCGCCGTGGCCGCAATCGCCGGCGGAGTCGGCCAAGCGTCCGGCGAGATGGCAGGGCAAGTTGTCGCCAACTGGTTGGGACTACAGGATGGCTACGACTACAGAGCCGTCGCGGCCGCGGGCATCACAGGAGCCATCACCGGCGGGGCCGGCTACCTGGCTCCGGGCAAAGGACTCAGCGACCGGGTCGCCCGGGCAAGTTCCAGGTGGATGGGTGCGTTCGCTGGCGATCTAGTCGCAGGCAGGAAGCGCCAGCCAGCCGATGACGCGTTCGATTTGGGATTCGGGATAGCCAGTGCCATTTGGCAGCCATACCTAACATCGGGCGACGGCTATTTCCAATGGGACGGCGCCGTGAACCCGATGCTCCGCAGTGCCCTCAATCCCGCCAACGGTTGGCTCTTCCACGACGAATCACGCGACTGGTCAACCATCGTCCGGCAAGCACTAAACGCACCCGGAAAAGTAGCGATCGGCGCCGGTATCGCCTGGTCACGTGACCAACTGGAGCAGGCAGTCAAGAAGTACCGGCTGGAGCAGGCCTCGAAGAAGGTCGCCGAAGCCCATCGCGTAACGGCGAGCCAGGTGAAACTGTTGCCTGAGACGGGCGAAGTCGGTGTCTATGTTCCACGTCTCGACATGGTCGTCTACACCGATAGCGCTGGCCGCGAATTTGCTTACTGGAATGGCCAGAGACTTCCGCTATTCTTCGCATTGAAGGCCCGAGCATCCGAAGGGCATGTGGTCGTCCACATGGACCTCCTGACAGATGACAACAGTTCGCGCGGCACAAGAAACCCACAACAAAGCGGCAATCAACCGCCAGAGACGAAACCCCTAGCATACGAACCGCGTCCTCCGGCGGACGCTCCGCACCCCGTATTCGACGGAATCAGCCTGCCCGATCTCCCAGTACTCGATGAGGCCTACCGTTCGGTGATAACGCAGGCCGGGTCGGCTGACTTGCCGGTGACGAATTTTGAGGTGCCTGCTAAGTCGATTTCGGAAATGCTGGAAAGCGCGGAGCGACAGATTGCGAGCGGCTCGGCTGGAGCGAGTATGATGCCTACCTCGGCTGTCCAACTTCGCTACGAAGATGGCGCGTACCAGTTGCCGGAGCAATTCATTTTCGTGCACGGCAAGGCCCCCGTTGACGAAGTCGCGATCGGGATTAGAGGCAAAACCGTGGATATGGATTGGTATGGTGCGCACGATGCCAAGCTGAGACGAGAGTGGGACGACTGGGCGAAACGCAATCCTCAATTGGCTGAAGCCGCTCGCGCTCAATGGGGCTACGACCCTGAAGGTGCCGCAGAAGCGTGGAGTGAGTTCTCTCGAGCCGACCACAACAAGGCCTGGGACAGAAGGCGCGCCGAGGTCGACCGCAATCATCGCCTCATGGATGGTCATGCGCAGATTGGTAACGCAATCGGTCGGGTCATCATTGAAGTCGCCCCATTTGGGGACTACGCCGAAGATGCTGTAGACCTTATCGAGAGCCTGCGAGAAGGTGGTCCCATCGGAATCCTCTCCGATGGTGACGACCCCTTCGACATCCCCTTTGGCCGGCGGCGATCGCGGGGATCAAAGTCACACAAGGCCAAGGGTAAAGACAAGTCTGGACGGCGGCAGCATGATGAGGACGAAGATGAAGGAATTCCACGCAAGAACACGAAACAGAATATAGAGTTCGATCGCGCGATGACGGAGGTCGAGAAGCGAATTGGACGCAAGCTTACTGGCGACGAAAAGCGAAGAGTGCACGATTTCATTACCGGGCAACAGGTGCCGAGTAGGGACATCGTGGACCATGCTATGGCCTTGTTGGGTTTATGACAGTGAAGTCCGTCTCGCGGATGCTGCCCGTGCACGGACCTCCTCGTGGGGATCTCGGCGCCGTCGCCGCAGTACCGGCAGGCCATCTGTTCGGCGCCGAATTCACGCCCGCGAGGCTTTGTGCAGTTACGTCGGGGCGGAACGCTCTCGCTGCTGACGGCGATTGCCCCGGGCGGGCTGGTTCGCAGGGCCTCGGCATAGTCGCCTCGCAGGCCGTGTGACCTGGGCTTTTGTGCTCCGACATGCCGCGTCGCTTGTGTGACTGGTGTGGTCCTTGGGACTTGGATGCAGGTGTCTACTCCGAACCCAGCCAAGGACCACACCGTCGATGAGCCGCCCCGGCGAGTCCGGAGGCTTTGTTAGGTGTTAAGCGGCCTCGGCGAGGCCGGTTCGGTGAGTGTAGTGAGTCTGCTCTGCCTGGATCGGGGTGAGGTCTTGGATGGACTCGTGGGATCGTTCGGTGTTGAACCAGTGGACCCAGTCCAGGGTTGCTGTTTCGACGTCGTTGTGGCCTTGCCAGGGGCCGTCGGGCCAGATCAGTTCTGACTTGTACAGGCCCATGTGGGTCTCGGCCAGGGCGTTGTCGTAGGCGTCACCGACGGACCCGACCGAGGCGTCGATGCCTTCGGTGATCAGGCGCTGGGTGAACGTGATCGAGGTGTACTGGGAGCCGGCGTCGTTGTGGTGCACCAGCCCGGTCAGGTCGGTGATGCCTTCGGTTCGGCGGGTCCACAGCGCCATTTCGAGGGCGTCCAGGACGAGCGGTGTGGTCATCTCGGTGGCGGCTTTCCAGCCGATGATCCGGCGGGAGAACACGTCGACGATGAACGCGACGTAGACCGTGCCGGTCGCGGTGGCGACGTAGGTGATGTCCTATGCCGACCTTCGAACTATGCCGATGTCGCCTGCGACGTTGCAGGTCATCGGGCTTGCTGAGGTTCAGGAGGTCGGCATAGTCACGTAGTTGCGATCACGCTTCAGGCACGGAGTGTCTGGAGGTGATGTCCGTGACGAAGAGATCGCCGACGGCCCGGTCGTATCCGGTTCGGGTTCCGCGGGTTCCGGTGGGTCCCTTGGCGCCAACGGTGCTGGGCGAGTGCTCGGGATGGTTGGCCGCACAGGGGTACTCGCCGAGTTCAGCGGCCGGGATCGTGAACCTGCTGGAGCGGCTGAGCTTGTGGATGCGGGTAGTGGGCGCCGGTGTCGATGACATCGACCAGGACCTGCTCGCCGAGTTCGTCGCAGCAGAGCGCTCCCGAGATCTTCCCTGCGTCGCTGTGAAGCGTTGGGTGGGCACGATGCGCCGGTTCTTGGTGGCAGTTGGCTATCTGGGTACGGCCGGGATGGAACCGGGTCAGCTCACGCCGGCCCAGGCTGCGGCGGCGGACTGGCGTTCGTGGATGCGTGACCAGCGCGGTCTGACCGAGAAGACCATCGCGGCCAACTGTCACTACGCGGCTGGCCTCTTGGACGCGCTGACGGCGCCGGACGGATCGGTGGAGTGGTGCCACCTCGACGCGTCGATCGTCAACGCGTACGTCGCCGAGCGCAGACGCCCTTACGGCGTTGTTGCTCGTGCCCACATCGTGACTGCGGTCCGCTGCCTGCTCCGGTGGGCGCTGAGTACCGGACGCCTCGACCGGGACCTGACTGCCGGGATCCTCAAGCCTCCCGGGACGCGGCGATCTCTGCCGCGAGGGGTGGATGCCGGGCAGGTCGCTGCTTTGCTGGCCGTGTCCGATCCGGCCACGGCGATCGGGGCGCGTGACCGGGCGGTCGTCATGATCCTCGTGCGGCTGGGCCTGCGCGCTGGCGAGGCCGCTCGTCTGGGGCTCGATGACATCGACTGGGCGAGTGGACATGTGAGGGTCGCAGGCAAAGGCCGCGAGCATGTCCTGCCGCTACCGGTCGATGTGGGCCAGGCACTGGAAGCGTGGTTGCGGCTTCGACCGCCCGCCCTGGACCGGGCTGTGTTCGTGCGGATGAGAGCGCCCCGCCAGATGATGGCGCCTTCGGCGATCTCGGGGATCATCGCCCGGTTGTCGGATCGGGCGGGGACCGACCGGATCTACGCGCACCGGCTCAGGCACACCGCCGCGATGGCCGTCCTGGCCGCGGGTGGCACCTTGACCGAAGCCAAGGAGCTTCTGGGCCACACCTACACCGTCACCACGATGGCCTACGCGAAGGTCGACCTCGCATCGCTGCGCGAGCTGATCGTCCCGTTTGGGCAGGTGCCGCGATGACGACGCTGCGGGAACGACTGGACGAGTACCTGGTGATGCGCCGGTCCCTGGGGTTCCAGCTCAACGACCTCGAACGGCAGGTCGGCCTGTTCTGCGCCTGGCTCGAAGCTCGCGGCCAGACGCAGACCTTCACCATCGACGACGCCGTGACGTGGGCCCGGCTCAACCCTGATGCGCACCCGTCGTGGTGGGCGACACGGCTGTCGTTGGTGCGCCGCTTCGCCGCCTACCTCAATGCGAACGGTGTTGACGTCCCGGTCGTCCCCAATGGCCTGCTGCCGGCCAGGAAGCCCCGAGCTGTGCCGTTCATCTACAGCCAGGACGACGTCGATGCGTTGCTCGCCGCCTGCGACACCGAGTTCGCCGACGCGCGGGTCGCTGCGACGGTGCGCACCGTCATCGGCCTGCTCGCCGCGACGGGCCTGCGGATCAGCGAGGCGCTGAACCTGCGAGTCGACGACATCGACCAGGACAACGACGTGTTGGTGATCAAGGCCGCGAAGTCTGCCGAGCGTCTCGTTCCCATCCACCCGTCGACGACGACCGCTCTGCGGCAGTACGTCGCTCTGCCTGCCCGGACGGCCACACACCCCGACCCCCACGGCCCGCTCTTCGTGACCTGCAAGGGAACCGGATACGTCTACGTGTCCTTCCAGTCCCTGTTCAAACGAGTCCGGGAGGCTGCCGGGCTCACCCCGCGAGGCAGGGCACGACCCCGCCTGCACGATTATGCCGACCTCCCCGTTATGCCGACGTCGGCTCGGATCTGCTGCTCTGCTTGGAGAACTGTCTGTTGTAGGTCGGCATAACGCTGGTTCTCGACGATCGTGGTGTTTCTCATCGAGAAGGAGGAGCGTCATGGTCAGGGCGAGGAGCAGGGTCAGCGGGGTCGTGGTTTCGGGGCCGTTGGAGCCGTTCGTCGGCGCCTACCGTCTGGAGCTGGAGAGCCGCGGGTACACGCCGCGGTCGATGGTGCCTCTGTTGCGCCAGGTGGGGCGGTTGAGCCGGTGGCTTCGAGGCCAGGGATTGACCCCCGCGCAGTTGGACGAGCATGCGGTCGAGGCGTTCTTCGCCGTTCAGCGGGCGGGCGGGCGGTATCGGTCGCAGTGGTCCCGTCCGGGGCTGCGGTGCCTGCTGGACGTGCTCGGGGAGCTTGGCGTGGCCCGCCCCGCTGTCTCTTGCCCGGGGTCTGACATCGAGGTGCTGGTGGGCTGCTTCGAGCGGTACCTGCTCGACGAGCGCGGTCTGGCGATCGGCACCGTCGGCGGGTATGTGGCGCACGCCCGCCGGTTCGTTGGCGGGCTGTCAGGCCAGGAACTGCACGAGCTGGAGGCAAGCCAGGTCACGGCCGCGGTGCTTCGCGAGGTTGATCGCGGCGTTTCGGTCAGCGCGGCACAGAACTTCGTGGCTGGGCTTCGAGCCTTCCTGCGCTACTGCTTCCTGGACGGCCGGATCGGCACCGATCTGGCCGGCGCCGCGCTCGCGGTGACTGGCCGGCGCCGCTCGACGCTGCCCCAGGGGATCAGCCCGGGTCAGGCGCGGGCGTTGCTCGACTCGTGCGATCGGCGAACCGCGCTGGGGCGACGCGACTACGCGATCATCCTCAGCCTGCTGCGGCTGGGCCTGCGGCGCGGCGAGCTGGCCGCCGTGACGCTGGATGACCTGGACTGGCGGGCCGGTGAGATGGTGATCCACGGCAAGGGCGGCCGAACCGACCGGCTCCCGCTGCCGGCCGACGTCGGCGCCGCGATCGCCGGCTACCTCAGTCGTGGTCGGTCAGCCAGCTCGCGCCGGGAGCTGTTCCTGCGGGCCCGGGCGCCGTTCGGCCCGATCGAGTCCGGCACGGTGTCCTCCACGGTGCGCCGGGCATGCCGGCGGGCCGGTATCGCCTCGATGGGCGCGCACCGGCTGCGGCACACCATGGCGTGCCAGATGGTCGACGCCGGCGTCCCTCTGATCCAGATCGGCCAGGTGCTGCGGCATCAGAGCCTGCAGAGCACCGGGATCTACGCCCGGGTCGACGTCGAACGTCTTCGTGAGCTGGCCCCGCCGTGGCCCGGGGTGGTGCAGCGATGAGCGGCCTGGGCGCACAGCTCGGCGACTACCTGCGGCTGCGGCGCGCCCTGGGATACCGGCTGGAGCGTGAAGAGATATGGCTGCGCGAGCTCGTCGGGTATCTGGAGACCGCCGGATCGGACCACCTCACCAGCGAACTGGCGATCAGCTGGGCGCGGCTGCCCGCAACCGCACAACCGCGGTACTGGGCGCAGCGGTTGGGCTGCGCCCGCAAGTTCGCCGCCTACCTGCACAGTATCGACAGCTCCACCCAGATCCCGCCGACCGGGGTGTTCCCGACCCAGCGGTATCGCCCTATGCCGTATCTGTGGACCGCCGAGCAGATCGAGCTCGTACTGACTGCCGCCGGTCAGCTACGCCCACCCTTGCGCGGGCTGACCTACCAGACGCTGTTCGGCCTGCTCGCCGTCTCCGGGATGCGGCTGGGCGAGGCAGTCGGGCTGCACCGCGAAGACGTCGACCTCGACGATGCGGTCATCACGATCCGGCACGCAAAGTTCGACCGGCCTCGGATCGTTCCGCTCCATCCGACATCGTCGGCCGCGCTGCGCCGTTACGCCACCCAGCGCGATCGGCTATGCCCCCGGCGACATGCGGAAACGTTCTTGGTGTCCAGTCGCGGCAATCGCCTCAGCCGCAGCGAGGCAGACAAGACGCTGCGACAGATCACCACCACGCTGGGCATCCGCACCACGACCGTGCATCCGCGCGCACACGACCTCCGGCACAGTTTTGCTGTTCACACCCTGATCCGCTGGATGCGCGACGGCGTCAGCGTTGATGAGCACATCGGCGTGCTCGCCATCTATCTGGGGCATGTCAGCCCGGCCGGCACCTATTGGTACCTCACCGCCGTCCCGGAGTTGATGGAACTGGCCGCCGGACGGCTGCAATTGCCGGCGGGGGTGCGCTGATGGCCACGCTGGCGCCCGCACTGCAGGCGTACTTCACCGAACGGTTGATCAACCAACGGGCCGCAAGCCCGAACACGATCGCCGCCTACCGCACCACGTTCCGGCTCTTGCTGGCGTTCACCGTCCAACGAACCGGGACCGCCCCCAGCCGGCTCGACATCGACGCCCTGGACGCCACCTTGGTCAGCGCCTTCCTGGACCACCTGGAACGGGTGCGGGGCAACAGTGCCGCGACCCGCAACAACCGGCTCGCCGCGATCCACTCTCTGTTCGGCTACCTCGCCCTGCACTACCCCGAGCACGCCGAGTGCATCCAACGAGTGCTCACGATCCCGCCCAAACGCACCCAGCGGCACATCCTGACCTACCTCACCGACCTGGAGGCAGACGCCCTCCTCGCCGCCTGCGATCAGAGCACCTGGACGGGACGACGCGATCGCGCCATGCTCGCGCTCACCCTGCAGACCGGGCTACGGATCTCCGAAGTTGCTGGACTCACCCGCGCCGACGTCACCTTGACCACCGGCGCGCACGTGCACACGATCGGCAAAGGACGCAAGGAACGGCGCACCCCGCTGATCCCATCCACCAGGGCGGTGCTGAAAGCGTGGCTCGCAGAAGTCGGTGAGAACCCCGGCGCGCCCCTGTTCCCCAGCACCACCGGCAAGCACCTCAGCCGCGACGCGATCGAACACCGCCTCGCCCGACACCTCACCGCCGCAGCCCGCACATGCCCGTCGCTGCAGACCAAGTCAGTCACCATGCACACCCTGAGACACACCGCCGCGATGCGCCTCCTGCTCGCCGGCAACGACATCACCATCATCGCCCTCTGGCTCGGCCACGAGCAGGTATCCACCACCACGATCTACCTGCACGCGGACATGACCCACAAGCAGCAAGCCATCGACCGGGTCGCCCCGCTGACCGCCAAGCCCGGTCGATACCGACCCCCCGACGCCCTCATCGCCTTCCTCGAAAGCCTCTGATTATGCCGACCTACAACAGACAACTCTCCAAGCAGAGCAGCAGATCCGAGCCGACGTCGGCATAACGGGGAGGTCGGCATAACGTGGTTGTGCCGACGTCGGCACAATCACGACCTGAGGCACACCTTCGCTACCGCGCACATGACCGCGGCCTACGCCCACGGCGGTGACCCCGACCGGGTGCTGTCCCTGCTGGCCACCTGGCTGGGGCACTCCGACGCCGCCCACAGCTACTGGTACTTGACCGCGACCGGGGAACTCATGGCCCTGGCCGCCGGAATGCTCGAGCCCCTCGCCGAAGGAGAACCCTCATGAACGCCCTGGCGATCAGCCTGCAGACCTACTTCACGACCTTCGCCCACACCCAGCGTGACCTGTCTGCCAACACGATCACGTCCTACCGCGACACCTGGCGGATGCTCCTGAAGTACCTGACCGCGACGCTCAAGGTTCCTGCGGACGCGCTCGACTTCGACGCCATCACCGCGACCAACGTCACCGGGTTCCTCGACCACCTCGAACATGAGCGTGGCAACGGCACCAGAACCCGCAACGCCCGGCTGACCGCGATCCGCGCCGTGCTCGGCCGAGCCCTGCCCGACTATCCCGAGCACGCCGCAACGATCACCCACGTCCTCGCGTTCCCACCCAAACGCACCACCAGACCCGTCATCGAGTTCCTCATCCCCGACCAGGTCGACGCCCTACTCGCCGCACCCGACCCCACGAACTGGACCGGACGACGTGACCACGCCCTGCTGGCCATGACAGTGCAGACCGGTCTTCGAATCAGCGAGATCTGCTCCCTGACCCACGACGACATCCACCTCGGGACCGGCCCCCACATCGCCTGCACCGGCAAAGGACGACACCAACGCATCACCCCCTTGACACAAGCCACCGTGAGCACCATGACGACCTACCTCGCAGAACGGATCACCCGCCCAGGCACTGCGCTGTTCTGCGGCCCTCACGGTCAACCCCTGTCCCGCGACGCGCTCGAGCACCGCCTCGCCAAACACCTCGCCACCGCAACGGCCACCTGTCCCAGCCTCGCCGCCAAGCACGTCACGATGCACACCCTGCGGCACACCGCGGCAATGAACCTTCTCGCCGCCGGCGTCGACGTCTCCGTCATCGCACTATGGCTCGGGCACGCCGACACCCACAGCACCGACGCCTACCTCCACGCCGACCTGGCCATCAAACAAGCCGCCATTGACCGGACCCGGCCACCCGACGTGAAACCCGGGACCTACCAGCCCGAACCCGACATCCTGGCCTGGCTCACATCCCTCTGACTATGCCGACCATCCCGCCCCGAAAGTCTCACCGGCACCCACGATCGCCAGGACTGTCGGCATAGTTCGAAGGTCGGCATAGGACTTCACCTATGTCGCGACCTGGACAGGGACGGTCTATGTCGCGTTCGTGATCGACGTGTTCTCCCGCCGGATCGTCGGCTGGCGGGCCGCCACCGAGATGACCACCCCGCTGGTCCTGGACGCCCTCGAAATGGCGTTGTGGACCCGCCGCAAAGAAGGTGTCACCAACCTGACCGGGCTGGTGCACCACAACGACGCCGGCTCGCAATACACCTCGATCACGTTCACCCAGCGCCTGATCGAGGAAGGCATCGACGCCTCGGTCGGGTCCGTCGGTGACGCCTACGACAACGCCCTGGCCGAGACCCACATGGGCCTGTTCAAGTCCGAACTGATCCACTCCTACGGCCCCTGGAAGGGCCTTGACCAAGTCGAATCAGCAACCTTGGACTGGGTCCACTGGTTCAACACCGCCCGGCCCCACGAGTCCATCCAGGACCTGACCCCGATCCAGGCCGAACAGACTTACTACACTCACCGAACCCGTCTCGCCGAGGCCGGTTAACACCTAACGAAGCCTCCGGACACGCCGGGGCGTCTCAATAGGGGACTTGCGACACCGGCTGCACTAGTCAACCTGGAGACGCCGACACCAACACCGCGCCCGAACCAGCCACTACCAACGCCGACAAGCCATCCTGGCCTGAGATCACGAACTACGGCTGCCGTACTAGGAGTCCACCAACATGGTCACCGCTGGGCAAGTAGCCTGACCACATCACATCGACTCTGTCCGTCGAAATGGTCTACCCCAGCCACACCGAGGGGCCTCAAGTGTGTCAGGCCGGCGAGCCGAGGTTTCGGTGTGGTTGATAGGGATCGATGTTTGCGGCTCGGAGCGCATTCCGGACCGCTTGGTATCGGTCCGGATCCGCTTTACCGGCAGCGTGCGCGACGAGGGCCTCTGCCACGGCGCGGGATCTGTGTTGTCCAAGACTCAGACCGACATTTCCGGGCCGGCGGTCATCGGGTTCCCATGCCCACGCCATCCCGGGAGCGAGTGGCGCTGCAAAGACGGATACTTCGGGGGCAAGCTGGAGGGAGGTCAGAACCGTCGGCAGTGAGGCGATCATCTGCAGGGCCGCGGAGTCGAGATACACCACAAGTGCGTCCCGGCGCGGGTAGAACCGGGGGGCGGAACTCGCCTTGGCCTGGTAGGGCACCTTTAGGTCGTTGAGGGCTTGAAGGACTGCCCCCCAAGCTGCTGGCGCGGCGTCTGCTGCAGGCAGATGCAGGTAGATCCGGAGTATGCCCTGGCGCGGGTCGAGAGTCCCGGATTCGCCTTGAACGAGGAGGAATCCCGGTGAGGCGGCCGGTCGGGTCGCCGGCACTCGGAAGCGCACACGTTCACCGACCTGAGCTGGGCTCGCGCCTGCCAGGGCGTCCGGGGGCACAAGCACGCGCAGGCCGTCCATCGCGACAACGATCCCTCTGGTTCCGGATACCTCGACGGCGATCTGATCCATCCAGATGAATGAGTGCGGCACCTGGTCCAGCAGCAGTTGCTCGAACCTTGCGTCGCGTACCGATTTCGGTTGCGGGCCTTCCGTACTGCGGCGTCCGGCATGCAGAACGTCGTACATCGCGTCGGCCAGTTCGCCGACAAGCTGTCGGTCGGAGTCTGCGGAGAGTATCCGGTCGTCAACCCGCGCGTGCCACGGGTCTGTGGTCACCTCTATCTGGTCGATTGCCTCGGCCAGACCGGCATTCAGATTCTCTGCACTGGCCGTTCGCGCGCTCACAACGCAACCGCCAGACCGATAGTGCTGGTGAACTGCGCCGGCTGGGCGAGCAGCCTTCGGCCGACACCGGCAGCCGCGCGATGAACAGCTGGTAGTCGCGGCCGCATGGCTGCAGCCGCGAACGCCCGGTCGATCAGATGCCGGCCAGCGACGGCGGTGGCGGTGTGAGCCAGCTCCGGTTCATCCGCGGAGGTACCCCGCGCCTCCAGGTAGCCGTGCCAGAACGCAGCGATCTGTGGGCGGATCCGGCGAAGTTCGTTGACGGCACCTTGCACGAGCCAGCCTTCGTCGGGCTCGCCGTACGGGTCAGGCTCGGCGTCGGAGAGGCGGCTGATGGCTCGCGTGAGCCATTCGCCGGCGATGGCGCCGACATCTCGGGCAGGATCGCCGATCCGGCACTCCTCCCAATCGATGAGGTGGAGCGTCTCGTCATGGCGAAGGAACTGATCCAGTCGCAGGTCGCCGTGAATCAGGACCTGTTGGCTTGCCCGGCGCTCGCGGGCGGAGAGGCTGGCCAGGCCTTCGGCCAGACTCTCGTCGGCTTGCAAGAGTCTCCAGATCTCGAGTTCGGCGGCGGTTGCCTGGCTATATGCGGCGAGCGGGAGGGATCGTGCGATCCCTGAGTGCAGGCCATGCGACTCGCGCCGATCTGAGTTGAGTGCAGCGGAAGGGGTGAGTTTGTGCAGTCGCCCGACCAGCCGGCCCATTTCCGTCGAGAGGGTTTCTGTGAGGTCGCCTGCGTCGTAGAGTTGCGAACCGTCTTCAGCCGCCACCAGCAGCTGAGTAGCGACTAGGCCGCGATCTTCATCGACGCCGAGGCATCTCGGCGAGGGCACCTCATCTCGAGCCTTCCGCAACAGTTCATCAACGGCGCTGACGCGCCGCACGCGGGTCCGGATGTCATCGGCGCCACCTACTAGACGTTTAACGAACACGGGATGTCCGGAATCAGTTGTCCCTGCCCAGATGTCATTGCGGCCGCCTGCGGAGGTGATGCGCTCGGGATCTAGACGACCCAGGCCCAGGCTATCAAGGAACACCGGTATCTCGGGAGCCTCGTGCAAGGCGATCGGCGCGATGCGATGCCGTTGTTTCAGTTGCTCGACAACCATGATGGGCTTCCCTTCAGAGGCAGACGCTCGCCGGTCTTAGCGGACGGGGCCGGCCAGGACACCGGTGAACCGGTCCGGATGCAGGAAATCGGCCGCTGCCGACCTAACAGACTGTGCGGTGACCTCGCGCAGCCGGTGCCTGAAGCGGAAAGTCTCGGTGGGTGACTGATGCCGTCGCAGATCAGCTGCGACCGCGTCGGCCAACGCAGCCTGCGGTGCGAGCCGGGTGGCGAAGGCCCCGGTCGCGCAAGTGCGAGCCGCGTCGACTTCGGCCGCGGTCGGCGGCTCAGCGCTCAGTTGGGCGAGTTCGTCGTAGGTCTTGGCGAGCACCTCGTCGGCGAATTGCCGTGCTGTATCTGTGAGCACGTGGACAAGGCTCGCGCCAGGAATCGGCTCGTAGTAGCCGCTGACGCTGTAAACAAGGCCTGCCCGATCTCGGATACTGCTTGCGAGCCGCGACGTCGTCAGTCCGGCAAGGATATTGCCGGCGAGGAAGAGCGCGGGGTAGCGGTGGTCGTCGGTGGCGACCCCTGTCGCACAGATGCTCAGGTGTGCCCTGCTGAGCCGGGCATCGTCGACTCTCGTTAGGTCGCTCTCCGCGACCGCGCGCAGCGGCGGCATGGGTGTGGGTAGCAGGCCGTCGATGTGATCGGTCCACTCTCCGAATGTGGAATCGAAGACCGCGGCCACCTCATCGATGGCGATGTTTCCCACGACTAGCAGGCATGCACGACTAGGCATGATCGCTTCCCGCCACAGCGATGTCACATCTGAACAGGTGACGGCCGCAATGTCCTCCTGTGCGGAGAGCTGAATCGTCAACGGATGTGGGCCGAAGAGGTGTCGGAGCAAGGCAGTGCGGACCACAGCCTGCGGGATCCGCTGAGCCACCTGCAGTTGTCTTGCCAACCGCTCCCGTTCTCTCGCGACGACGGCAACAGTCGGGGCCCCCGTCCGGAGTACAGACTCCAGCAGGTTCAGCACGGTGCTGATCGCTGAGCCCGGACATCTTCCGGACACGATCAGGCCGTACGGATCGGCAGTCGCCGTCAGTTCGGCGCCGAGCCGCGCCAGCTCCAGAGTCGGTGTTGGATGCTCAGGGCTGATACCGTCGGCGAGGAGACAAGCCGCAAGCAACGTCGTACAGGCTGCCTGGCTTGCGTCAGTTCGAGGCAGATCGATGGATAGGCGAATCTCGGCCAGCGGAACCGTCGGGTGCCGCATCGCGACGACCCGCAGTCCATTCTCCAGGTAGTGATCCTTGTACGGCGGTGTCATCGCAACTTCCCCTCTGGAGCGATGGAAAGTACGGCTCTCGGGCGGGTGGTCAGCCAGTCGGCCGCGGCGGCGATGTCGCCCGCGCTGATGCGACCGAACCGGTCCGGCAACGTGAGCGCGAGCTCCGCGTTGCCGAAGAGCAGCTCGGCTCGGCCTAGGGCACGGACCCGCACGGACGGCTGGTCGATACCGCGGTAGTACCCGGTGCGTTGCCCTGCCCGCGCTCGCGCGAGTTCATCGAATCTCGGCCCGTTCGCGGCCAGGTCGGCCAGTTCGGCATCCAGCCGATCAAGCACCTCGGACCGGCCGAAGGCGTCCCCGTTGTGAACAGCGGTGAGGATCCAGACATCTGTGTCGCGGGCATCCAGAAGGTCGAAGAAGCCGACTCTGGCTGACACCGACTCCACAGCATCGGACAGCGCCCTGGGCAATCTTGCCTCCCTGCCGCGAGTGAGGATCGAAGCGAGGGTCGTCAGCGAAAGATAGGCCTCGATGTCGTGCGAGACGGCCGGAATCTGGTACGCCGCGGCCACCGCAGGCAGCGGCGCCAATGGACGGACGCAGACCTGATGCGCCTCCGTGTCGAGTGCGGGATCGCCGACATCAGTGGGGCACCAGGGTCGGCTCGGGATCTGCCCGAAGTGGTGGACTACTTGCTCCAGTATGTCGGTGCCGACGTCGCCGGAGATCGTCAGTACGGCGTTGGCCGGTGCGTAGTGTGCTTCGAAGAAGCCTGTTACCTCGGCGAGCGTCGCGCGGGCAAGACCCGCTGCCTCGCCATAGCCGTTGTGGGCGTTGGGATAGTGGCGATACAAGATGGGGGAGATCAGCGGCCACGGGAACCCGCCGTACGGGCTGCCTGACATCTTCCGGTTGATCTCGTCGCACACGACGCCGATTTGGGCATGGAGCGCCGCCTCGCCGAACTTCGGCGCCCTCATCCGCTCCGCTTCGATCTTCAGCACACTCTCCACTGACCAGGCCGGTACGACGGTGTAGAAGTCCGTGTAGCCCTGCCGGGTGGAGGCGCTGCAAAATCCCCCCCAAGCCTCAACGGCCCGGAAGTGCTCAGGCGCGTCGGAGTCGCTGGAGAACATCAGATGTTCGAGCAGATGAGCCAATCCCGGCCTGTTCTCCGGGTCAGCGCTGAACCCCGCGCCATAGTGCACTGCGACTGCCGCCACCGGCGCTAGCTGGTTCGGCACGATGAGAATCCGCAGTCCGTTGTCCAGCGTCGTGCGGATCATGCGGTCGCCCGGCTGGCGTCGTCGAACGCGTTCAGCAGTTCGCCATCTGCGGCGGTGTCCAGCGTATCGATCAGGAACGGGATGTTCGTCTGGAGATCGTCGTTCCAGCCCATGTACGCCGAGAAGTCGTGGAGGTGGTTCCAGATGCCGGTTGCAGCAAAGCGGCCCACTGCCTGAAGGTCGTCCACTTCACCGTAGCCGTCCAGCAGGGCGCGGATCAGCTCCTCGAAGTACGCCGGATCTGCCTGACCGACGATATGACGCAGCTCCAGGAGCTCGCCGGCAAAGTAGCCAAGGTCAACGGCTGACGGGCCGGTCGCCAGTTCGTCTCCGACCAGGAGGTGTGCCGGTCCGGGGCTGCTCGCGGGGATCACCAACCCGCTTCCGGGGCGCCCGTGGAGTACCACTGCTGACTGCCTGGCAGCTGACTCGTCGCACCACTCGGTCAGCAGGTCCAGACGTTGCTGTCCGGCCAGGTCAGCCACTACGCGGTGGAATCGCGACGCCGCACGGGGGCCACTTCCGTCCCGCAGCCAGGCCCGCAGGCGGCGCGGCCCGATGGGCGTGTGCCCGTCCACCTGATCCGGATCGCCCAAGCTGTGCAGCACGGCCAGTAGCTCGCCCACCCCACGCAGAACCGTTGCGCACCAGGACGGCCGATCGTCGGGTCGCCCGATCAGCAATTCCGCCAGGCTTTTGGGGCCTCGAACGGAATAGCAGGCGCCGTCGGCTGGAGCCAGCTCGGCGAAGGCGATCTCCGCGGCTGGGACGGCGATCCTCGGGAAACTCTGGGTGGTGCGCGGTATGCCGAATGGTTCCGGACAATCTCTGCCAGGGTTGCGGATCCACTCATACCGGCCGTCCCCAAGGTCGAGCACCGTCGTACGCATCCGCCCGGTTTCCATCTGGGCGACGACGTCGCTCACGACGGTGCTCCAGATGGCTCAAGCTCGACGCGGCGCTTCTCCATCAACCGGAGGAGATCCCACATCGGGACAGCGGCCCCGACCTCCTCGCGACGCAGGTGAAGACTGAACCCGGTGGTAGGCGGCGCAACAACGACATTGCGCATGGCGTCGAGGGTGCGGAGGTGCCTCAGATACGCGGTGGACGTGTCCGCGCCGGGGGGAAGGGACGCTGCCAGGCCCAGTACTGCTCGGGTGCATTGCGCGGCGAGCATCACCGGCGTATCGCCCAGACCGAGGGCGAATCGCGAGACGAAATGGAAGGTGGCTGGGTAGATCGCGATCCCGTCCGGCCAGGTGCTGTATTCGACGTGCGGAGCACCCGGCTCGGCCTGGTCCGACCATCGGTCGACCGCCACTGCTTGGCCGACGACTGCGCTGACCGTGTAGCGGCTGACAAATCGCTCCGCGCTGGCCGTCAGCACGCAGCGCACCTCCAGGTCCGGGTGACTTGCGCCCAACCACTGCAGCCACGACGGCAGCGTATTCACGCTGACCGATCCGGTACCCAAGATCAGCAGCCGCTTCCCCCGAAACACAGGTCCACGCTCGGCAGACTGTTCATTGTCCAGCATGACGGAACTCCTGATTCGCGAGGATGGGTCCGTTCCGGTCGATGTCGTAGCCGGAACGGACCCCGCTCACCAGTTGACCGTCCTGACCGGCGAAGCGGTCAGTAGACGGCCGCACCGGCTAGCAGGCGAGAAGGATCGTGGCCGTCACGATCGTGGTGGTGGTGGTCACGACCTCGGGCGCGTCGGACGCACCTTCAGCGAGCACCTCGGCCGGCGTCGTGTATTCGACCACTCCGCCCATCAAGCTCAGTTCTCCAGAATTCTCCATGATGATTCTCACCGCCTCTCCTGTGATGGCCCACGGAACGCCCGGCGAACCCAGGCCGCGATGGCCCCAATTGGACGCAGGATTTCGTGAGCAGGGTCCGTTCCGGCCGACTTCGTAGCCGGAACGGACCCTGCCGTCCAGCCGACCGTTCTGACCGGCGAACCGGTCAGCAGACGGCCGCAGCGGCTAGCAGGCGACGAGGAACGTGACCGCGATCGTGGGTGTGAACTCGGGCGCGTCGGACGCATCTTCAGCGAGTACCTCGGCCGGCGTGGTGTATTCGACCACTCCGCCCATCAAGCTCAGTTCTCCAGAATTCTCCATGATGATTTCCACCTCCTCTCCTGTGATGGCCCACGGAACGTGCGGTTCCAGAGTTGCCTGTTGCGACGTTCCATCCGTGGGTAGTTCCGTTTCGCCGCGACTACAAGGCGACCTGGCTCCCGAGGAGTAGGCGGCAAGCTCACGTTCGCCAACTCGGTCGGGGAGTGATGCACCAGTCGGCAAGGAGGTAGGCGTCAGTGCCTACGCGATTTGTCGACTAGAACGAACAACCCGAGCCTCCTCGGGAGAGCTGGGCAACTGCTGGGAAGGTTGCCGGAAGCGGCTGCAGTAAAGAGGGAACCGGCCAGCCACAAGTTGCTCATGGCACCGAGTCGATCCGGACGGGATAGGCGCCAACTGGATGACGGATCGGCCGTCGGCGTTGAAGTCGACTAGATAGCCAACCAATGCCGGAGCAACGCTTCACCCAGTGGTTTCCCAGCGCTGCCTGTGAGTCTTCCGGGGAGGTAGATCTATGTCGCAAATTTCTTGAGTGGAGCTGGTCCTGCATGGTTGCGATCGTCGCTGGTAGCGGACTCGGTTTGTTCAACGCGAGCCCGAATATTCTCGGTGCTGCGGCTGTGTTGGGTCAGAGTTCGCTGGGGCAGGCGGCTGGCCGGTGCTATGTGAATGTAGCGACGGGCAACCTGGTGCTTCGGGTCGGCGACGAGCATCTTTCGGGTCGTGGCGTGGGTCTGTCGCACTTGCGGACGCACAACTCCCTGGGCACGGCCAATGATGGTGATGGGGATGGGTGGCGCTGGGACGGTGAGCGCACTGTTCTCCTACAGGGGACCGTTGGTGGGGCTGGTAGTTCGGTGACTCGGACTGATGGCGATGGTCATCAGACGGTGTATGGCTGGGATGGTTCGCGCTACTCGAGCACTGAGGGTGGTGGGGCGCACGACGGTCTTGTTCATGAGCCGGGCCCGCAGCAGTGGGTCTGGACTGATGGGTCGAGTCGGCTGGTGGAGAGGTACTCGGCCTCGACGGGCAAGCTGGCAAGTCAGCAGGACATCAGCGGCAATAGCATCACCTTTCAGTACGACTCCGGCCGGTTGGCAGGCGTGACTGATTTGTTGAGTGGCCAGAAGTTGGTGCTGGCGTATGAAACTGTGCCTGGGAGCCCGAATCTGACGCGGCTCAAGCGGGTCGAGACTGTTGCTTTGACGGTGGATGCTTCGGGTCGGGCAACCAGCGTGCCTGGGTTGCCGGTTAAGCAGGTCGACTATGCCTACGACGCGGACACTGGCCGGTTGTTGTCGGTGCGAACCGAGCTGACGCCAACGGATACGTCAGACAACAAGTTCTACATCACCGACTACACCTATGACGGGTCGAGTTCGCGGATCGCGAGTGTGTCGCATAGCGATGGCTCCAGGGCGACCTTCGGCTACCAGAACAACCAGGTCAAGACGGTCACTGACGCCAGCGGCACACAAACCTTCAGCTACGAGGTGCAAACCGACCCGCAGGGCGATGGGGATGGGTCGCTGTCGGTCACTCGTACGCATGTCAGTGTTGATGTCGGTGGCGCACCGAAGGTGTGGACTTATGTCAGCGACAGTGCACAACGGCTGATTGAGATCCTGTCGCCTCCGCCGACCGCTGGTGCCGCGCGGTTGTCGACGCGGTTCAGCTATGAAACCAACGGCAATGTGAAGCAGATTGTCGATGGGCTTGGCAATACGATGGACTACGAGTATGACGGTGCGGGCAACCGTCGACTGGAGCGGGACACTCGCGGCAATACCGTGGTACGTACCTTCGACCCGCGCAACCAGGTGGTCACTGAGACCCGGTTTGGGCTCCCTGATCCGGATGGGCCGGGTCAGCAGTCTGCCGGCAATCCGGTGACGACGCGGTTCGCCTATGACACTGAGGCGCGTCTGCGATTCACGGTGAGTGCCGAAGGCGCGGTTGCCGAGAACCGATACGGGACGTCCGGTGGCGCGAAGGGCTTGCTCACGCAGACGGTGCTGTACACCGGAGGTCGATTTGGCGTCGGAGGCCTGACTCCGCAGCAAGGGCTGACCGAGCTGGAGTTGGTGACCTGGGCCGGCGCGCAGGACAAGACGCAGATCGAGCTGACCGAGCTCGCCTACGACCTGCGCGGCAACCTCAGCAAGCAGACGGCCTTCGCCAAAACAACCACCGCAGGCATCGGTGTACTCGATGCCGCCGCCGAGGTCACCGAGTACATCTACGACGCCCACGGCGACCTACTGAAGACACTCGTGGGACGCGGTGCTGGGCGCGCTCGCCCGACGACCGTGTCCAGCGTGGAGCGTGACGGCCTGGGGAGAGTGACCCAGTCTGCCAACGCAGGTGGACCCGGCACCACGGTGTATGACGATGCCAACAGCAAGGTTCAGGTATCCACCGCGGCGGGCCTGGTGGAGACCCGCCAGTTTGATGACCGTGGCCGGCCGGTCGGGGTGACGCAGGGCGGCGATGGCGCGAGTCGTGCGGCCAAGACCGTGTACGACGCCGCTGGGCGGTTGCGGATGTCCGAGGATCCGCAGGGCGGGCGGCGGTTCATTTTCTACGACGCTGCTGACCGGATCCGGTTCACGGTTGATACGACCGGTGCGGTCACCGGTCTGGAGTACGACGCCAACAGCCAGGTCAAGGTGGAGACGCGTTACCGCAACCTCGTTGCGAACACCAACAGTTGGTACGACGCGAGCACCAACACAGTCACCAAGAACTCCCTGACCGTCGGCGCCAGTGGCGTCGACGTTGTGGTTGATGCTGTCAATGACCGGGTCACCCGCTATGACTACGATTCATCGAACCGCCGGACGTCGGTGACCGACGCGGTCGGTACCGCCTCGACCACCGGCTATGACGGCAGGTCGCTGGTTACTCAGCAGCAGACTGGTGGCCGCGTGTCACGATTCTTCTACGATCGTGACGACCGCCAGGTCGGTGTCGTCGACCCGCTGGGCTTCCTGACCGAGTACAAGTTCGACGCGGCCGGCCGTCTGTCTGAGACGATCCGATACCGCAAACGCAGCCCGATCGCTGCCAATGTCGCTGCGCCGGCGTGGGTCGGGGTGACGAACCAGACCGCGATCGGCGGCCGGCATTTCGTGTATCCCCTGCCTGCGTTCGATTCGGACGGTGACGATCTGGTCTACAGCCTGGTCGGTACACCGCCGAGCTGGCTGACGCTCGATACCAGCACTGGCGCCGCAGTCCTGAAGGGCACCCCGCCGACCACAATCACGTCGTACAGCGTGACGGTGAAGGCCGACGACCAGCGCACCAAGACGGCCAACGCAACGATCACCATCACCGTAGTCAACACGCCGCCGTCCTGGACCACGCTGACCGACAGCACGGTGGAGGTCAGCACTGGCGGCTACAGCCTGACCATGCCGGCGGCGGCGGACATCGAGTCGACAGCGGCGCAGCTGACGTACTCGCTCCTCTCACCGGCTCCGGCCGGGTTGACGTTCAGCGCCGCCCTGAGACGGCTGAGCGGGACGCCGACGGCCCGCGGGGTGTACACGTTGACGGCCAGAGTCGCCGACCAGCAAGGCCTGTTCGCCGAACGGAGCTTCACACTCAGGGTGACAGGCTCCAAGCTGCGCTGGGCGGCGGTTCCGAAGCAGGAGCTTGTAGCCGGTCAACCGTTCAGCATGACGGTGCCTGCCGCGGAGGACCCGGACGGTCATCCTGTGGTGTACAGCGTGGTGTCGAAACCCGGGTGGCTGGCCTTCAACACCAATACCCGCGTGCTGAGCGGTACGCCGACGTCGCCAGGTTTCGTGTCGGTCGTGCTACAGGCGCAAGACTCCACGGGCGCAGGAGTAGTTCTGTCGTTCGGTTTGGACGCAGCCGGCAACAGCGCGCCGGCCTGGGCGCAGATGGCGCCCACCGTGATGGCGGCCGGGTCCCCTGCCAATCTCACCCCGCCCAAGGCTGTGGCTGCGGGAGGCCGGTCGGTTACCTATAGCGCGGTGAGCGGTCTGCCGGAGGGACTGTCGGTGAATTCGGCGACCGGAGTCGTGACGGGCACGACGTTGGCCGTCGGACATCACCGGTTAGCGGTGCGGGCCACCGATCCGGGTGGAAAGTCCACGGACCGTACCGTCGAGATCGAGGTGGAGAGGGCGGGGCAGCAGCGAGCGGTTGCGTCGGTTGCGTCGGAGCCGGTCGAGGATGTGCTGGCCGCCTGGAGACCGAAGGAGACCGCCCCGCTGCGCAGCTACTTGTACTACGACGGTCAGGGCCGAGTCGGCGGTTCGGTAGACGAGCTTGGCTTCTTGATCGAGTCGGTGTACGACGCTGAGGCCAACACCGCGCAGAAGATCCGCTATCGGAACCCTGTCGCTGTAACGCCGACTGACACCTTGGCGACGCTGAAAGTGAAGGCCGGTACGGCGAAGCTGACCGGCACCGTCGAATACGACGACTTCTGCCGGGTGAGGCGGCTCGTTGATGCCGACGGGACGGTGACGAGCAGCGAGTACGACAACGCCGGTCGGCTGGTGCGTCAGGTGCGTGGTGTCGGCTCGGACGAGCCGCGTGCGAGGCGGACCCGGCTCACCGCATTCGGCGAGGCCAACGGGACCTTGGGTGGTGAGGGTGAGGCGACCCTGCCCGCCGATCCGACCCAGCCGGTGATCGATGCGGCGATCGCGAGCCGCGGTGCGCGGTACGAGTACGACAATCTGGGACGCCGTGCGAAGGCAGTGAATCCGAGCAACAAGGTGACGCTGTTGTTCTACGACAGCGAGAATCGGCTGACGCACACGATCAACGCCGAGCGCGAGGTCGTCGAGACCAGGTACGACGCCAATGGGCAGGTCGCCTCTGTGCGCGGCTACGCCACTCGGATGACTCCGCCGAATATGACGGGTCTGACGGGTGGCCCGGCTACTCAGCTGGCTGGCAAGCTGCCGGCCGTCGACACCGCCAAGGATCAACTCACAACGTTCGAGTACGACCGGCGCGGGCTGCTGACCAAGCAGACCGACGCTGAGGGGTTCATCACCAACCGCACCTACAACCAGTTCGGGCAGGTGGAGACTGAGACCCGCACGATCAGCACGGGACTCGGGGGGACGAGGTCGGTCACGACGCGGTTCGACTACGACCTGCGCGGTGGGTTGTTGTCGAAGACTGCCGATGTCGGCGGTATCGGTCTCAACCAGCGCACGTCGTACGACGGTCAAGGTCGGCCGGTCCGGTCGGTCGACGGCGCTGGCAAGGTCACCACATCGGCCGTTGAGAACGGTGGCCGTGCTATCGAGGTGACCGATCCGCTGGGCCGTACGACGCGGTCGGAGTACGACGTACTCGGTCGGGTCTCTTTGCAGGTGGACCCGTCGCAGCAGGTGACACGGTTCGACTACAACGACGCGGTGCGCACGGCGACCGTGACCTCGGCGGAGAATGCGCGGGTCACGACACGCAAGACCCGCCATGGTGAGATCGCCGAGGTCACCGATGCTCTGAGCGGTACGACGAGGTACCAGTACAACAAGGACGGGCAGCTGCTCACGGTCATCGACGCGACCAATGCGACGATCCGCGAGAACACATATGACGCCAGCGGCCGGCTGGAAACCACCAAGGACGGCCGCGGAATGTTGGTGCGGCTGTTCTACGACGACGTGGATCGGGTCCGGGAGCGGCGGGTGGAGTCCGACAATAACGTGACGACCGCCTACCAATTCAACGCCTTCGGGCAGAACGCAACGGTGACCGAGGGCAAGGGCACCAGCGCCGAGTTGGTGACCAGCTACGACTATGACCGCAACGGCCGGTTGTTGCAGGTCGTGGTCGACCCGAGCGGGTTGAAGCTGTCGACCAAGTACAGCTATGACGGGCTTGGCAACGCCGTCACGATCCAGCACGGCACGGTGGATAGTCCGGCGCAGCAGGTCACGACCTATGAGTTCGACAACCTGGGACGCAAGACCAAACAGATCGATGCACCCAGCGCGGTGCTGGGTAAGGGTGCGCCCGGCACCCGGGACCTGACTACCCACTACCGCTATGACGCCGCGGGCCGGCTCAGTCGCGTCATCGATGCTGCTGGCGAGAGTGCATGGACGGTGTACGACGCCGCGGGCCAGGCCACCCACATGATCAACGCTGAGGGCGAGGTCAGCGAGAGCACCTATGACCTCAATGGGCGACTGATCAAGACTCGTCGCTATCTGAACCGGCTGAGCGCGGCGGTCTTGGCCGGTCTCGGGGACGTCGTCGGCCCGGTAGCACCGGCTGTCGACGCGAACGACCAGCGCAGCATCCTCGTGTACAACAGGGACGGCCGGTTGCGGTTCACGCTCACCGCGGCCCAGGGCGACAAATGGGTGGTAGGCGAGAACCGTTTCGATGCCAACGGCAACATCACTGAGACGCGCCGCTATGACCAGTTCCTGCCTGAGGCCAGCATCACCGCGCTCGACACCACTGCTTCGCCCGGCCTCTCCGTGGCCGAGGTCAATGCCGAGCTGACAGCCCTCGGGTACGGCGGTGAGGAGACGCTGACGCTGATCCAGCGCACCAGGTTTGCCTTTCACGCGAACAACCGGTTGCGGTTCACCGTTGATGCTCTGGGTGCGGTCAGCGAGAACGTGTATGACCCGATGGGTTCTCTGGTGGCCGCCGTGCGCTACGCGGTCAAGCCGACGCTCTCGGACTACAACCAGAACGCGATCAGTGCCGCGGTGGACCGCACGAATCCCGGCAATCGGGTGACCCGGTTCGCCTATGACACGCAAGGCAGGCTGCGATTCACGCTGCGCGTCGCGGCCAGCGATAATCAGGGCAAGGCGACCCAGCACGTGGTGAGCGAGCAGGCGTATGACGCGCTCGGCCGGCCTGCCCAAAGCATGCAGTACGCGACGCCGGTCGGTGTGCTGGCCGACTACCGGCCCGCGACCATTGCCACCGCGATCGCCCCCAATGCGGAGGACCGCCGTCAGGTCTCGGTGTATGACATTGCCGGACGGCAGGTCTACTCCGTGCGCGTCCTCACCCCTGGCGCCCTAGGCAAGCACCAGGTGAGCAAGACCGAGTACGACGCCATCGGCCGGGCCACGCGCACCACCGCGTACGCGAAAGAGGTCGGCCTCGCCAACTACACCAAAGCCACCATCGACTCCGCCGTCGCCGCGAACGTAAGTCCCCATGACCGGACCACCGCCTTCGTCCACGATGCCGTCGGTCGACAGCGGTTCACGGTTGCGGCCGATGGCGCGCTCAGCGAAACCGTGTACGACGTAAAGGGCCGGGTGACCGAGAGGCGGTCCTTCGACGTCGTAGTGGCCGCAGCCACCCCCCGCACCGAGGCCGCGCTCACCCAGCTTCGTGGCGACCGGCACGTCGGTGACGGCGTTACCCGCGGTGAGCGCTACTCCTATGACCGCGTGGACCGCATCTTGACCACCACCGATGCCAAGGGCTTCACCGAGACCAACACCTATAGCGGCCTCGGTGACCGAACCACCCACAAGGACAAGAACGGCGCCATCTGTACCTACCACTACGACCGCCAGGGCCGAGTGTTCCGCAAGGTCACGCCACAGGTCGACGTGTTTGTCCAACTGGACGGTCAGACCGTGCCCACCCTCCAGCCAACAACGTTGGAGGACCGCACATACCACAATGCGCTGGGGAACCTGTTCAAGACCGTGGAGCGGTTCAACACCGCCGACGCCCGCACAACCGACTTCGACCACGACACCCTGGGGCGGCCGACAAGCACGGAACTGCCGGGCTACTTCGCCGACCCCAACGCCGAAGGCGCAGATCCTGCGCAGGTTGGCCGCGTATACAAGGAGAACGCCACCGGCCGCTTCCGACGGACGGTCACGTTCACGTACGACGTGTTCGGCCAGATGGTGCGGACGCAGACCCGTACCAGCTTGGTGACGAACCAGTTCGAGTACAAGACCTACGACCTGCTCGGCCGGGTCAAGCATGATGTGGATGCCTTGAACCACCTCACAGCCCTTGCTTACAACTCGTTCGACGAGCAGGGCGAGGTGACCCGGTACGGCATGAAGGTCAAGGGTGCGCCGGCCAACGGCAGCCATTGGACGTCGGCCGAGATCGCGACCCAGATCGCCAACGAGCCGCAGGCTACTTTGCTGCCTCGGCCCATCGTCACCCGCTACGACAACGCCGGACGGAAGTTCGAGGTCAAGCAGCCGCTGGCGAACTATTACCATGGCGATTCCTCGATCAGGAAGAATAGTCCGGCAGCCGTGACGGTCGAGAGCGCGCATGCCATCACGACCTACGCGCACAACGCGTTCGGTGAGGTTCGGCGCGAGTCGGTCAAGGTGAACGCCACAGATTGGCGGAACACCTGGCGCTACTTCGATACCAGAGGTCGGGAGGTTCGCAGCGTCGACGATGGTGCCCAGCACATCGTGTTGAGCTATGACGCGTTCGGCAACCTCGAGCGGACGGTCGAACATGCACAGCCCGGAATGTCGGGCAGTGACAGCAACCTCAACCCGCCCGGTGTCGGCAACTCTGACGACGACCGCATCACCGCCTTTGCCTACGATGTACTGAACCGGCGGCAGAAGGTCCGGCGACTGGGCGCGCGGTACACCCACTGGAACGGAAGCGCCTACGTCGATGTGGCCAACGGGCGCGATGTGTCGACCGATCTCCAGACGTTCGGCTACGACGGGGCCGGACACGTTCTGACCCAGACGGACGCGCTGGGTGGCGTGACGAGCTTCGCCTACAACGCGCTGGGACAGCTGACCCAGACCACCGAGCCGACCCGCAAGACGGCGCAGGCCGGTCAGGTCGATCCGTTCGTGGTCCAAGGGCCGATCGTGCCCTTTGTGACCTCGACACCGACGGTTTCGCTCACCCTGGACGCCTTCGGCAACGTGACCCGTCAAACGCGTGTGGTGGGATCTGGTCCAATCAGCGCGGCTGGCGGAACGCTGGTCGTTCAGCACGAGTATGACGCCGCGGGGAATCAGTTCCGGACCGTCGACGCGAGGGGCAACGAGACGTTGCGGCGCCACGACCACGCCGGCCGGATCGACAGGGAAACGGTACCCACGAGCGTTACGTTCCCTGGGACGGGGGAGCACGCCCACCCGATCGAACGACGTTACGAATACGACGCCGCCGGACGCCAGATCGCGACCCTGGATGCGTTCAAGGATGTGGACTTCTTCGAGGACCGAGGGATGAAGCAAAGCGGCGTGCGCAGCATGTTCAACGCGTTCGGCGAGGTCTTCGAGGAACGCAGGGTCTGGGGCCCTGCGACGGTCCCCTGGGTGCAGTTCCTCAGCCAGGCGAAACTGGCCTCCTACAAGTACGACAACGCCGGCAATCTGGAGCGGAGGCAGGCATCAGATGGCGTTACGGTGCTCTTCTACAATCTCGCAGGACAGGTGACCCGGCAGGAGCAGCGCGGTAAGTCCGGGAACCTGGGCCCGGCCACCCGCATTACCGAGACCGGATACGACCCGCTCGGCAAGGCCCGCATCCAGCGGCTGCCGGTGTTCACTTCTCACACCGGCAGCGCACGTATCGTGACTACGCCGATCGTCGAGCAGGACTACGACCGGTGGGGCAACGTCGGCTTCCGCAGCGAAGGCCGCTCGGTCCGAAACGACACTGGGGCCCTGCTCGGCAACGCTGCCGTGTCCAGGTATCGATGCAACGCCGAGAACCAGGTTGCCACCGAGGTGCTACCGGTGGTCACGGCGGTCCGGGCGAACGGCTCGGAGTACCAGGCGATCCCGCGTCACGAGTTGCGTCATGACCTGCTGGGCCGGGTGGTTCAGGAGATTGACCTGTCCGATGTGCACGGCACACCGACGGATGAAGCCACGGTCCTGCGGCGCCGTAGCCGCGAGTACAACCCGGCCGGTCAGCTGGTGGCCGAGACCGATGGCACGGGCGTCACCACCCAATATGTCTACGACGGCCATGGCAACCGGCTCGGTGAGCGCGATGCGCTCGGCACGGTGCTCGTAGATACGTTCGACAAGAACGGCAACGTTCTGACCCACAGTGTGCTGCGCCGGCCCAGCCTCACTGCACCGCCAGTGGTACACCTCATTAATCAGTACGAGTATGACCAGGCGAATCGACGATTTAAGAGCGGGGACAAGGTCGAGGACTTGAAACCCTTGTACTTGTCGTTCACCGAGTTCGACGAGCGGAGCTTCGCCCGCGAGCAGAGGAGACCCTCCGCGAGTAGCACCCAGTGCGACTACGACGTTCACGGCAACAAGGTCCGCGACATCGACAGCGGCGGGGAGCACCAGATATGGACCCACAGCGCAGCCGAGTACACCTTCGGTCAGTTGGCGACCAGCACGGAGGGGGGTCGGCTGACCACCTACCTTTACAACGACTTCGGACAGCTCGAGTCCGAGACACACCCGTTGGGGTCCAAGTCCTACGCCTACCATGAGAACGGTCTGGTGAGGCATGTCCGCGAGGTGCTGACCAGGGGGATCAAGGGGAGTGCTGGTGAGGCGGACTACTGGCAGAACGACGACCGCAGTTTCTACGACTACACAGAACGCGGTCAGCTGGCCCGGGAGGAGTTCCGTCGAGCCGGTGAGTACGAGATCCGCTGGCCCGAAGGGGATGAGGGGAGCATCGAGACCGTACCGATTGAGGAGACCACCCGGACGACGTACACAACCTATGACGCGCACGGCCGGATGGTTACGGTCCGGGCGCCGCAGGAGGAGAATCAGAAGAGGCAGCCGCTGAGCCTGACGTTCTGGTACGACGAGCTCGGCAACCGCCGCCGCATCGAAGGCTTCGTCAAGAGCGACCAGAGCGACAAGAGCGACAAGTGGTACACCTACGACGCTGAAGGCCGGATGGCCATCGTCGACGGGCGCCTGGAGAACGGCGAGGTCAAGCAGGGCCTGGGTACCGTGGTCACGTACGACCAGCTCGGCCGCCGTGCGACCGCGCACAGCTTCGCCGGCGGCAAGCACACGGAGATCATCGACGGCGAGGGTCGGCCACAAGTCGACTGGCATTGGCTCGAGTTCTCGCTCGAACGCTACGGTTACGATCGCCTGAACCATCTGTCATCGACACACCGGAACCCGATCAGGCGAGACATCACCGCGGGTCAGGCTGTGGAGCCCAGACCGGCCGACAGCGGACCCGAGAGACTCGTCGAGACCCGGGTTTACGACCGCAGAGGCGGCCTGCTCCAAGTCGACGCGTTCGCCCCCGACACAGGTGCCGCCAAGACCACGACAACTTCGACATACCGTCCGGACGGGCAGCTGGAATTTCAGAGAACTGTCGACCACGTCAATCCCGGCAGGAGCTCCGAGGTCGACCCCAAGTACAACAACAACATTCAGCCTGCCGAGAGGCTGAAGAGCTACACCTACAAACAGGTTGGCGCTGGAACGGACGCCACACCGGCATATACCAATACCTACACCTACTTCTACAGTTCGGAGTTCAGCGGCAGCAAGGTCGACGCCATCTTCGTCAGCACGACGCTTCCGTTGATGGGCGCGGGAAAAACGGAGAATACTTACGATCCCAGCGGCCGGCTCTTGAACCAGACTGTCGGACTGGGCCTCCACCAGTTCCGGAGCAGCACCTTCGCCTACGACATCGACGACCTCGTCCTCAGCAAGTCGGAGTTGACCCGCACCGACTCGTTCCCACCGCAATCCTCAGGCCTTCAGGACGTGTACTACGCACGGGGCCGGCATGTTGCGGTCATCGGCAGCGGCTCACTGGCGAAAACGACGCAGTACAGCAACGGCTTCACACCCATCAGCGCCGCCTACCCGGGCTCCAGCCCGGACAGCTATGTCGTCAAGGACGGCGACACCCTCACCACGATCGCGCAGTTGGTCTTCGGCGACACCGCCCTCTGGTACCTGATCGCCGAGGCCAATTCACTCGCCTTCGGACCCGCCGACGAACTCCCGATCACCGAACGCGGCAAGACCTATCGCATCCCCAACGTCGTCGCCAACTTCCACAACCACGCCACCACGTTCCTCCCCTACAGCCTCGCTGATGTCATCGGCGACCAGACCCCCCAACCCAGTTTCGCCCCACCACCGCCACCCCCGCCCAAGGGCTGGCTCACCGTCGTCCTCGGCACCGCCGCGATCATCGCGGTAGTCGTCATCGTCACCTACGCCACCGCCGGCCTGGCCACCGCCGCGCTGGGCGCCTTCAGCAGTGGCTTCGCAGCCGGCGCGGTCGGGGTAGGCATCAGCGCTGGTATCGCCGCAGCAGTCGGCAACGCCGCCGGCCAGTGGGTCGGCATGGAATTCGGGTTGCAGGACAAGTTCAGCTACAGGAGCCTCATCGCGGCAGGTGTCGGCGGCCTCGTCGGCGGCATGATGATCGGCCATATGACCATCGACCCCATCACCAAGTTGCCGCGAGGTACCGACCTCAGCTCTCGGCTAATGCAGACATACACCAAATGGATCACCAGCAACGTCGTCGACCGCCTCACCGGGATGCCGATGCCATCCACCAACCCAGCGATCGGCCTCGGCCTCGCCCTCGCAGGCACCGCCCTAGGACACCACACCGACGCCGCCCTGGGACGGCCCCAAGGGACCTACGCCCCGGCGATCGCCGAGGCGACGAACCTCGTCGGCAGCGCCGTCAATCCCCACTCCGGCTGGCTCTTCAACGACCGCTCCCGAGACTGGAAGAACATCCTCGGCCAGGCCCTCGGCGCATTCACCGAAGTGGCAGTCGGCGCCGCCCTCAAGCCGGCAGCCAACAAGCGAGCTCAGCTACGGCGACCGGCGTTGCCAGGATCATTCAAGGATAACGTCGCTGCCTCATACGGATTGGACCCAAGCGCAGTTCAGTTCATCGGCGGATCGAAGGGATCCGCCGACGTCATGGCGGGGACGCCGGGCGGTGAAGCTCGCAGAATCCGCCGTGAGGTTCTGCTGGAGATGTCTGGTCGCGACACTGGATCCTTGATCGGCTACGTCGGCCAACTGCTCGGGCTTACCCAAATCGGCCCCGAAGAGGAATACCTGCTTCTGGATCGCTATACGGTCCAGATTGTCAGGGAGTTCCTTGCTGGTCCATACCGCGCATGGGAAAATCGCATTGAAGGCAAAACCTATTGGACAAACTTCTTCCAGCCGGAGTTGAATTATGAGGTCGCAACGATTCGTGCGCCCGAGCTGGCCAAGCTTCGCGTTGGTCTCTTGGACTCGAAGGATCGCTTTATCATGAATCACAGCGATACCGAAATAGCCATATTGATCGGCGATACCGCCTGGCTAGAGGACCTCAATCGCCAAGCCGCAGAACTCGCAATCCAGGAAAGTGTGCGCATGCGGGTAGAAAGTGTGCGCATACAGGTAGAAAGCATCCTATTCTGGGCTGCTGGTGGCCCGGGAGGCGGGTTAGCCTGGGATGATGATGAAATTGAAGTAAGCGTAGTCTGGGATAAGGGCGCCCAGGCCTATCGGCGCGAGTCGGATGTGGGCACGCCCTTTGCGCGTGGGGGGTATGGTAAACGGGGAATTTTGGGAGCTGCTGGCGTGGCTACCGTCCGAGCCCTCGCCGGCGCAGGCGAAACGCTAATTGCAGGCACCCTCGAGATGGTTAATGAAATGGATCCGACCTACAAGGATCGGGTCAACCGGCTGAGGCGACAAGGCGAGACACTCGTGACATCGTACGATTACTGGCAATACGGTGCGGAGAAGGCCGGGATCGACACTCAATCCGTTGAATACGACGCGGGTCGCGTAGCCGGAGCGGTAGTCCCGATCGCCGGAGCCGCACTGAGCCTCGCCAAGGGCGGCTACAACGTGGCCCGCAGTTGGGCCGCGCAACGCGAAACAGCACGCATCGAAACCGCAGCGGCTGCGGTGAGCGGGGCGCGAGCGGGCGGTCTGAATAGCGAGCGCGTCATAGATCTCGCTGAGGTGGGCCTGGATAGCGGTGTCATCTCGCCGGCGTCACGGCCGTACATCCTCAACCCACCGGGGCTTGGTCAGAGTCACTATGTTCCTCGTGACATACGCACTGGAGAACCGCTGCCGCTAAACGTCGCGGAACACAATGGAATTCTTATTCCGGTACCAGATCCACGAGCTCCGGGAGCGCACACAACGATTGGGGTTAGAATCAGCAGTCAGGGAGGCTATCCTTATCGCCAGGCAGCATCATTTGGTGAGAGCGTCACTTGGCCACCCGCCCAAGGACTGACAATCCCTCGAACTCCGTCTACGTTGAGCAACAGAGTCCCAGAATGGTTTTACCATTGGTCCAATCACGCTAAGCAGTCGGGGCAGTATCTCAATCCTATTAGCCGGAGTGGCAGTCCTAATCCGCTGTATCATCCTGATCCGCATCGCCATGCCTTCAGTTTTCAGACGGTCAATGAATATCTCAGTAGGTGGGATACACTACCTGCCGAAGATCTCGATAGATTGAGTCTAATCAATCAAGTGCTCACTGCGGGCAGGTGATCGGGGTGAGGCCGCCTCGTAGATCGGTCGGGAGCAGGTCCTCGGCGGTGACGAATTTCTTTGATCGGTCAGCCGGTTCATCCTCGATGAACCTGGTGATGGTCAGTGCTGCGAAGACGATTGTGAGGTGGGCGCCCATGGATTCGCGTTTGTGCGGTAGATCGGTTATGCCGTGACCTTCGGATTGTGCCGTCCTGCACTCGGTCTGCCCTTGCCTGATGGGCATCATGTTTGGCATATTCAGAGGCTGTCGAGCCAGGTGGCGATGCTGGCCATCGGGTGAAGGGGCCGAGTTCGATATCCGGTGGGCGGGTTCGGTCGATGGTGGCCCACATAGTCGTCATGTCGCGTGCAGGTGGGCTTCTCCTCGTAGCGTGGAGACATCTCCTTTGAGGTGAGGGCGATGGGTAAGGCACGACGGAAGTTTGATCAGGGAGTTCAGGCAGGGCGCGGTCCGGATCGTCCGGCAGGCCAGTCGCGCAGGTCGCCCGGGAGTTGGGCATCAATTCGGGCACGCTGGCGAACTGGGTGGCCGGGGACCGGCGGGCCCATGGTGGTGACGGGCAGTTGAGTGAGGACGAGCGCGCCGAGCTGGCCAGGTTGCGGCGGGAGAACGCGGAGCTGGCGATGGAGCGCGCTGTGCTCAAGCGCTCGGTGGCCCTCTGGGTCGAGGATGCGATGGGCCGGTAGCCATGGCGCCTTCATCGCTACCCAGAGGGTTTAGCATCGGGTGCCTCACGCGGTGGTGTGCCGGGCGTGGTTCTACAAGTGGCGCCACGGCGACGCCTCGCCCCGGCACGCGCCGCGGGAGCAGTTGAAGGTGGCGATCGGGCGGCGGTTCGCCAAGCATCACGGGACCTACGAGTCGCCGCGGATCGCCGCCGACTTGCGCGACGAGGGATGGCGGGTCAGTGAGAACACCGTCGCCGAACTCATGCGGGAGCTCGGTCTGCAGGCCCGGCGCAAGCGGCGCCGCAAGCAGACCACCAGCCAAGGGCGAGGCAAGTGGCGGGCACGGGACCTGATCCGGCGTGACTTCGCCACCGACCGGCTGAACCGCAAGTGGTATGGCGACGGCACCGAGATTAACACCGATGAGGGCAAGCTCTAGCTGGACAGCGTGCTGGACATGGGTTCGCGGCGCATCGTCGGGTTCGCGGTCGGGAGCATCACGATGCTGGCCTCGCCTACGACGCGCTGGTGATGGCGGTCGCGGTCCGCGGCGGCAAGCCCACGATCGCCGGGTCGTCTTCGCCCAGGCCCGCGCCCGGGTCGCCGCATGGATCGAGGAATACAACCACGACCGGCGCCAGTCCGTGATCGGGATGCGCTACCCGATCACCTACGAACTCACCCTCCCCACGGGCCACGAGCCGCAACACGACCAGGCAGCAGGAACGACCGGCTCCCGCACACCGAGTCTGACCTCGTCCTCGTCGACGTCAAGGCCAAGCCCTCGGGAGGCCTCCGCCCAGCCCTGACCCCGACTCCGGGCGAGTTCCTCACGCAGCAAGCGGGACGCCGGCCCACAAACCGAAACAACAAGACTCAGGTCTCTACGGTTTCAGGGGATTGCCAGTCCATCCGGCTGGGGGCCGGTGTGTCCATCCGAGGACAGTGGACCGATGACGCTCTCATAGGACCGCGGGTTCAAGTGGGCGGCCAGGGCGTCGAAGGCGTCTGAAAAGCGTGTTCGCAGATCCTATTGCCGCTGAAGCTGTTGTCCTTCATACCATGCTTGTCTGGCCAGGCACCGGACGCGATGCTGGACCAGCCGGGGCCGCTCTTGGAGGTGGAGACGTCACCGCAGTACGGAAAGGGGCTCTCCGCGAATGTGCTCAGGGCAAGGTTGCCGAGAGTCGGGGCGTTCGCCTCGACAACCTTGGCGCCCAGTTGACTCTGTCAACGCCGATGACCAGAACCTTCGGTGTCAGCGCTGCTGGCTGAGCAGTGGGCATTGTGAAGCCGGCAAGTGCCGTAGCCGGCAGCGCTACAGCCCACTCGAGCCCTAGCTCGTCATCCAGATCGGCGTGACATGGAGTTCGGTCATTCTCCTTCCGGAGCGAGAAGCGGGGGCTGTTCTGGCCTACTAAGGGCATGGGGTTGTCGGCTTTGAGCCGACTGTCAGGTTGATGGTGCTGCCTCGGGGGGCGGGGGTGTAGGCGGTTGGGCTTTGCGTCGTGATTTTGCCGATGCTGTTGCAGGTCTTGTCGACAACGGGCTTAATCGTGCCGGCCTTGAGCCCGACGGCGGTGAGGTCGGCTTGGGCTTGCGCGGCTGTTCTGCCTTTGACGTTTGGGACGGTGACGTTGCCTGGGGGGACGTCGGGTAGGACGACGCCTGTCCCGTACTGGAAGACCTGGCGGACGGCGGCGATTTGGTAAGCGGTCCCCAGCGGGAGGTCGGGAGAAGTGGGGTAGATGTCCGCGGCGTAGCTGCCGCCGTTCATCAGCCAGATTGCTACGTTTCCGCCCTGATGGTGCCAGACGATGTCTGAGCGGCCGTCGGCGTTGGCGTCGGCGATGCCGACCACCTTCCAATCCATGCCGGCCAGCAGGCTGGGGTTGTTCTGGAAGTTGGGGTAGGAGGCGCTGGGATGAGTGCCGTGGAGCCAGATGATCTTGAGCGCTCCGTTGTCGGGGCGGCGTACCAGTATGTCGGAGCGGCCGTCGGCGTTGAAGTCGCCTACGCCTTGATATACCCACTTGAACGGGTCCTGGGTCTGCGGTGGCGGCAGGTCGTACGTCGCGGAGACGTGGTGTCCGTCCATGTACCAGATCGACAGGCGGCCATCATCGTCGGCCCAGAGCAGGTCGGAGCGACCATCGAGGTTGAAGTCACCTGCGCCTTTGATGCGCCAGGCGCCGCCGACGATGATGGTCGGGTCGTCGCCTTGATTGATTGTTGCGGCGTTGTCCTTCTGGCCGGCGGGCCAGAGCTCGATCTGGCCGTCCTGATGGCGCCAGACGATATCGGCCCTGCCATCGCCGTTGAGGTCGCCGGTCGCGGCGAGAGTGGTTGTCTTCGGCAAGGTTCCCCGTAGGTCCTGCAGTGATCCGATGTCGGGGACCAGCTCGCCTAGGTGATTGACGGCCTGGACTGCAACTTCCCCGTTCGGCCCGCGCAACACGCTGTCCGTAATGCCGTCCGCGTTGAAGTCGGCGCTGCCGGCCAGGTTCCAGCCAGTGCTGTAGTTGCCGGACACATAGTCGCGTTGGACCGTGCCATTGCGGACCTGCCAAACCCGCGACAGCGCGGTACCGGTTGACTTCCAGAGCAGGTCGATGCGGGCTGGTGGCGCGGTCCGGCCGCCGCTGAAGATGACGCCGTCGCTTTTGGTTCGTACGTCGCAACGGCCGTCGTGATTGAAGTCGGACAGGTCGAGATCGGCCAGCTTCGTTCTGGAGGTGTTGAGGTAGAACCAGCCCTGGGTGCTGCGGTACCACCACGTGGCCCCGGTCGCGAGGAAGTTGTCCTTTCTCCCATCGGCGTCGAAGTCGCACAGGCCGGGCAAGGAGACGCCAAGCCTGAGCTCAGGAAAGCTCACCCCGAAATCGTTGTTCGAGCGGTTCAGGTTGTTGCCCTCGGTCTGGTAGAAGGCGCCGGGCTCGATCAGCGGCGTTGGGCCTTCCCAATCGCGGCTGAGCGAGAAGACGTTCCAGCTTGCATCGGCTCGCACGGCCGGCTTGCCGCGCACCTTGATCGACGTACCGTCGTTGTAGGCGATCGTGTTGTAGCGGAAGTCGAAGTACTCGCCGGCTGGGCCGCAGTACTGAGACTTGCCGCCACAGGACTCGGTGCCGTGGACATCGAACATGTGGGTATCGGTCAGCCAGGTGTTCTCACCACCACCAGGCAGGACTAGGTTGCGGTAGGCAAGGTAGCCGGTGCCGTTCTCGCCGTCGCTCGCGAGGGCATGCCGGTTGAAATCGAGGACATTTCGCTCGATCAATGTGTACGCGCCGTCGTACGTGACGACGCCGTAGCCTTCGCGTCGTTTGTGGCGATTGTGATGGATGTAGTTGTCGTGGATCCGTACCGCGGTCGCATTCTGCATACTCAAGCGCTGGCGAGGATCGCGGACCGTGACCCCAGTGCCCTGCCACCCGTAGATCTCGTTGTTGTCGATCTCGACGTTGATGCTGGAGTAGATGACGATCCCCGTTGATCCGGGGGTGTCTTTGCTCACGATGCCCATCTCACCGCCGTACAGACGGATACCGCTGATCCTGATGTTGTCAGCGTTGTTGGAGAAGTCGGTCTCGAGCAGGATCTTCGGTGAGGTGGTGGTGAACAGCCGCGGTCCGGGATTGGTGGACGTCCGGCCGCCGAGGATATGAACCCCGTCGGCGATGACGAGGGATTCATAGCCGCTGAGGTCGAGGTCGACGTGATCCTGGATCCGTACGACGGTCTTCGGCGTCGCGATCGCCTGCCGGAACAAGGCCTGCTGGCTGTTGTTCGAAATCGTGACGTTGCGGGGGACCGTGACTCGTACATTGGCACTGCCCAAATTCGCCTCGAAGCCATCCGGCCTCTGAATAGTCAGCCGGTAGGTCTTGGTCGACTGCGGCTGATCGACCAGTGAGCCTTGGGCACTGACCGGACGGCCGTCGAGCATGACGGACAACACCCCAACACAATCAGGGGTGATCTTCACACTCCACCGGAGGGTGACGTTGCCTCCGAGTTGGATATCTGCAGGACCCGCAGAGAAGCTCGGTGACGACCAGCCGTAGCTTATGCAATGGTTCCAGTCTGGGTCTTCGTCGGCCTGTGCTGTTCTTGTGACTGACCAGCCGAGCGCCACTGCTAGCGCCAGCGCCATGCTGATGATGGCGGCGAATCTCTTCCGGCCCGCGCGTCCTGCACCGCGGCGAAACGTCGGGATGCTGACAGTCATACGGATACTCCCCGTCTAGTCTGGTACCGCCGTTCGAAGCGTGCCCGGCCGCGCGCCAACTGTGGCTCAGGCCCCTTGGAGACTGATGGGAAGACGGGTGTGGTCCTCCAACCACTCGGTACGACCGAGCGGAGCCTAAAGCTACTCACATTCCACCGATAGAACTTCGTGGGGAAGTGGATCACTAGCCGACTCTGGAGCCCTGCCCGGTCGGCGCAAATCGCATCTGTTAGAAGATTGCAGACCGATCCCGATTGGAGCATTAGTGATTACCTCGTCGCTCGGTGATGACGCCGAGTTGGAGCTGATGGAGCCTTGGCAGGCCGGCCAGTTCGCTGCGGCTGTTGAGGGTGCTCGAGAGCATCTCGCGCCCTGGATTCCGTGGGCGCTGTACATCAACGACGCCGACTCCGCGCGCACCTTTCTGCAACGCGTAGCGGATGCGCACGCCCGCGATGCCGACCACTTCTATGGAATTCGGGTGGGTGAGGTCCTGGTGGGTGGCGTGAGGCTGGCCAACTTCAACGCCAGCGGAGGCACGAGCGAGCTTGGGGTCTGGCTTGCGCCCGAGATGCAAGGCCGTGGACTAGCGTCTCGGGCCTCCCGCTGTCTCATCGACTGGGCCTTCCAGCAACGCGGTATCAGCCGGGTCGAGTGGCGCAACGATCCACGCAATGCGCGAAGTAGCGCTGTGGCTCGGCGGCTAGGCATGACAAGAGAGGGATTGCTGCGTTCGTCGTTCGAATTCGACGGCCTCCGCCGCGACGAGGAGGTGTGGTCTCTTCTTGCCGAGGAGTGGCCTGCAGTTGAGTCGCGCCTCGCCGGCTCCGCCCAGCCGCCGTCGGCGGACCTTTGAGTACCAGCAATGTCCCCAAAGGCGAGTCGAACGCCACTCGAATGGTTCTCCGCGTTCCTTGGGACGCAGTCGGCGTAACCCCGCTGCACTTAGCACTAGAGGTCGGCTGCTGGAACCGGGAACCGGGAACCGGGAACCGGGCGCGCCGAGCTGGCGAGCTGCCAGTTCCCGACTCGACGGCATCCGTACGACGAAGTCTTCCCTCGTGCCGATCATCGGCGGCACCATGCGCGTGGTTCGCGGCGTCTGCCGGGGGCGAGCCACATCAACTACCCGCCGGGGTACTTCCCAGTGATTGCCCATCAGTCGATGTCAGTCTCTGCGACGTACCTGCGGTCGCTGGTCGCCCAGCGGCGTGCTAACGGATCGAAGGAGAAGCGAATGACGACAAAGAGAGTCGTTCGACTCAGCGGACGGCTAGGACGGATTCTCGGCACGGTGGTGGCCACATTCGCTCTCGTTGCCGGTTCGAGTCTGGTGGCGCAGGCGAAGGTTCCCGGCTTGATCTATCTCTCTGCCAGCACAATGGTTGACTCCATTGTCTACAAGTCGGTGCGCGTTGCTTGTCCCGTAGGTACTCGGGTCGTCGGCGGGTTCTTCGCACTGGAAGGCGCCGACGGGGCGGTGGTGCTCGATGACTTCATCCCGTCCGCGACCGACCTGCTCGTTGGCGCCGGCGAGATCGTCGAACCCGGCACCGGCAACGGCGGAACGGAATTCTCCTGGAAGATTACCGCGACAGTTGCCTGCGCCAGCACACTGGCGAACTATGTGCTGATCACCAGTACCTCGGCCTTCGGCCAAGGCGCCGCACGCGCCGCGACCGCGCGGTGCCCTTCCGAGACCAGGCTGGTTGGTGGCGGCGCATCCTTGAGCAACGGATGGGGACATGTGTCGATCGACCGGCTCAATTACACGACCAGCACGGCCAACTCGGTCAACGCGCACGCCGTGTCCGACGCAGGCCCGGGTGGCTTCAACGAACCCTGGTCGGTATCCGCCTACGCCATCTGCGCCTCTGTCACAAGCACCGTCGACTTCAATACGGACAAGTCCCCCTCGGTCGGCATCACCAAGTCGGATGCCTGGATCTGCCCAGGAACAGTCTGGAGCCTCACCACCGTGGGCTGGCTCATCAACCCAGCAGCCACGAACAGCACCGATCGCTACATCACCCGCACAACAATCGACATCTTTGGAACCCAACCCGTCGGCACAGCACATGCAATCGCCACCCGACCCGACGACACACCCTGGATCCTCCGCGCCGACATTGTGTGCGTCACACAGATGTAGATCGTGACCGTTAACTGATTGGCCTTGCAGGTAAGCCGATGTGTTGTGCGGTTCAGATGGGCGGGTGTTTCCCGCGCGTGGAGGCGTGGCCGACCCGCGGGGCGTGCCATTGACGGGTTGCTGGCGGACCTGGCACGCAAAGCCGCTGGAGCCCTGCCCGGGCATGGCGCGTCGGATCAGGTTCTACTGCCGTAGTACTAGCAATCGCCCAGCTACTTGTGGCGAGCCTTGGCTTAGTCTGCGGTGCTGAGAAATTGACGTCCACGGGCGACAGCGTCTTCTCTGGTATGGACGCTCAGCTTGTCGAGGATGGCGGCGACATGGTTGTCGGCTGTGCGGACTGACAAGACCAGGCGGTCGGCGATGTCGGCGTTGGTCAGTCCCTGCGCCAGTAGGCCGAGTACTTCGAGTTGTCGTCTGGTGAGACCGGCGTGGTTGCGTCTGGTTTCCATTCCGGTGCCACGCGGTATGCCTGTGACGCCCGCGGCACGCAACTCGGACCGAATACGCCGAGCCAACGGTCGTGCGCCGATGGAGTCGAGCATGGTTAGCGCCTCGAGGCGGTCGGCTGTACGGGGGCTTTGTGCGAGCGCCGAGGCTTGTTCGTAGGGATAACCCGCATCGCCCCACACTTTCGCAGCATCCTGCCAGCGCCCCACCGCTTGCATTGAGTACGGGTCGTCCAAAAACAGCGGTGCGACTTCCTCGCCCGCCAAGCTCAGCCAGTAGGCCAGTTCGCCCTGGACTGATCGTCGCCGACGCACGGTTGCCTCGTCGTACACAGGCCTCGCTATTCGCCGGATGGTGTCGAGATCACCGCGGAGCCACGCGTCTTCGCACATAACCGACTCAGCCGGCCCGGTCACCTGAACCTCACTGAGGTTGCTGGCGAGGTGCTGCACCTCAGTCAGCAAGGTCTGTGCATTTTGTCCCGATCGGATCATCGCACGGGTCATCAGGATCAACGCGGGGGCCCGTGTTATGCGAGGCGAGTCGAGGCCGCGCGCGATCAAGTTGATTGCTTCAGCCCAGTGTGCGCGAGCGAGCTCGATCCTGCCTTTCTCAACGAACATGTGATCTAGGAAGGCGATGTGTTCCAGCCGTTCCGCAAACTCCATCGCCTCTGCCAGGTACGTCGCTGCCTCCGCGAGGCGCCGCTCGTCGAGCAGCTGCCAGACAATGTTCACGTACGCACGGCAAGCATGTTCGCTTTCGCCGGCTCTCAGAGCGACCTTCAAGCTTTCGGTCAGGGCCGGTTGACCGTTGAAATCGTTGGTTCGCCAACTGGCCGCGCCTAGATTGTTGAGCGCGTGGCTGAGCACGGCTGCGTCGCCGGTCTCACGCGCCAGCACGATCGCCTGCTGTGCGCCAGCGATCGCCTCGGCATTACGCTCGGCGAGCATGTCGAGCTGTGACAGGTTGCTGTAGGCCATCGCAAGCAGTCGCCGGTCGCCGGTACATTCAAGTACTTCGATGGCCTCGTGACCTGCATCCTCAGCCCCCGCCCGGTCGCCGTGCCACCAGAGAAGGCGCGACAACCACCGCAGACTCGTTCCCAGCGCTACTGGATCGTCGACGCTGCGACGGAGCGCGACGGCAGCCTTCTGGTCCTCGCTGGCACTTCGGTCATCGTCCCCCACGGTGTAGCACTCGATAGCCGATAATTCCAGAAGATCTGCCTCCTCAGCCGCGGTGAACGATCTGCGATAGCCGAGGACAAGCCGGAAGTGAGCCCTGGCTTCTCGATGGGAACCACCTTGTGCTGCAGCGATTCCGGCGGGACGGCCGAATCGTAGGATTGCTTCCTCGTTGCCGGCCTCGGCCGCATGGTGCAGAAGTTGAGATAGGTCGGCGCCATCGTGTTCGATGAGCGCATTCAATACCCGCTCATTGAGATCGATACGTCTGCTTGCGGGCAGCGCATCCACTATGGCGCGACGGGTGAGTTCATGCCGAAACGTTACTCGCCTCGGTGTCACTGTCAGGAGGCCGCGCTCCTCACTCGTGATCAAGCTCGTCACCCCGCCCGGGATCAAGGCATCCACAAGCCATCGATCAATGGCAGAGGGGACAACGCTCAGGTACTCGACGGCACCGCGCGATGCGCTGTCAAGACTCCGGAGTCTTGCCAGTACTGCGTCCACCACGGTGCGTGGTACCCCGGCACCAGGCGTCGTCGCCAGGATTTCGCTGACAAAGAAGGGATTTCCGGATGTCACCGCGAAGACCTCTGCCGGGTCAATGTCAAGTCCGTTGCTCAGTTCATCGACCGCCTCTGGCGAAAGCCGGCGAAGCGGCAACTGCCGGGTCCGCACGCTGCCCGACGCCAAGCCGAGGAGCTGGCTCAGCGGATGGTCACGACCGACTTCGTCGTCGCGATATGTCAGCAACAGCACGCTCGGCCATTGCGTGATCCTGCGGACCAGGTAGCGCAGTACATCCAAAGTGGCTTCGTCAGCCCAATGGACATCCTCGATCGCCAGCACCGTCGGGCGGCCGGTCCGGTTCAGCTCAGCGTGGAGACCAGCGAGCAGCTGATCGCGGTCGGCCCCCGTTTGGAGAGCCGCTGTGAGGTCGGCGCCCACGCTTCCGATCAGGTCGCGGAATGGACCGAGGACGCGTGCAGTTGCCAGATCGTCGCAGTGACCGATCAGCATGCGCCCTTCGGCCGGTAGCTGTCCGCGGACCGCGTCGACGAGGCTCGACTTGCCGATCCCCGCCTCGCCGTACATCAGCACGACAGATCCATCACCAGCTGCCGCGGCGCGGGCTGCGTCGGCTAGCTCGGCAAGCTCGTGCTCACGCTCAAGAATCCACCGTGCCATAACCAGATGTTCTCATGCCAGAAGTTTGAGCCGACGCCTCGATAACCAGGCAGTTGCTTCGACACTAAGGCCACAAACATCCTGATCGAAGCCGACCATGGCTGACTGATCACAAGCCGTACCTGGGCCGACGGCTCGGGTCAGGCGACAGGATCATGGAGGGCAGTAAAATGAGCGTGATCGAAGCGGACGGGCTGCGGCGCTCGTACCGGACAAGCACCGGGGTACTGCGGCGGCGAACCCACGAGATCGAGGCGGTCCGCGGCGTCAGCTTCACCATCGACAAGGGCGAACTCTTCGGACTGCTGGGACCCAACGGAGCAGGCAAGACCACAACCATCAAGATGCTCACCACCTTGCTCCTGCCCACCGCCGGTACCGGACGTGTCCTCGGCTACGACGTAGCGACCGAGACCGCTCGGGTGCGCGCGTCGATCGGCTACGTCTTCGGCGGGGACCGTGGACTCTACGAACGGCTCAACGCCCTGGACAACCTGCGATACTTCGCCGACCTGTACGCCGTCGAACCACGAATCCAGCGGAAACGCATCGCGGAAGTCCTCGACATCGTCGGCTTGTCCGGACGGGAACGCGAGCGCGTCGAAGGCTACTCGCGAGGAATGCGACAACGACTCCACATCGCCCGTGGGCTCCTGCACGACCCGCCCGTGATCTTCCTCGACGAACCCACCATCGGCGTCGATCCAGTCGGCTCCCGCGAACTGCGAACGACCATCGCCGCGCTGTCCGCGGCCGGCAAAACCATCCTCCTGACCACCCACTACATGTTCGAGGCCGACGCCCTGTGCGATCGGGTCGGCATCATCGCCAAAGGCCAACTACTCGCGCAGGGCTCACCAGCCGAACTGAAGGCCCGGGTCGCCGATCGGACGGTTGTCGAGATCGAGGCCCACGCCGTCACCGCTGACGCCGTTGAGAAGTTGCGCCGGATTCCCGGTGTCGTCGCCGTGACCCTCGACGAGCGCGACGATGGCCAGCTGCTGCGCGTTCAGTCGGCATCGGGCCTGGAGCTGACACAGACCATCCTGGCCCGACTGGGTGATGCCCGCGTCGGCCGGATAGCCACCCGGGAACCGACGCTCGAGGACGCCTACGTAGACGTGGTCACCCAAGGGACGCGTTCGTGAGCCGGGCCGCCGTACCCAGGATGCTCCTGCGTGGCTGGGCCATTCAGGTCAAGGACTCATCGTCGTTCGGGTTTTTCATCATGTCGAGCCTGATCGAGCCAGTCATCTTCGCAGCGATCGCGGCCTACATGTTCCGCGCCGGCAACCGGCCCGACGCACTCCTGTACGCCGCCATCGGCGCGGGCATGCTGGGCGTATGGATCGTGACCTTGATCGGATCAGGCCAGGCCCTCACGTTCCTGCGCCATGCCGGAATCCTGGAACTTCTGATCGTGGCGCCCGTCCCCTTCGTTCTCGTGCTCGCACCCATCACGCTCGCGGCCGCCACCGTCGGCATGTACTCACTGGCCGCGACGCTGGTCTGGGGATGGCTCCTGTTCGATGTGCCACTCGGCGTCGAGCACCCATGGTTGCTCCTGGCATCGGTTCCCGCCACCGTGATCGGCCTCGGCATGCTGGGCATGCTGATGGCATCTGTTTTCGTTCTCTTCCGGCACGCCAACGCCTTGACCAACATGCTCGGGTATCCAGTCTGGCTTGCCTCTGGATTCTTGGTCCCAGTGAGTCTCCTGCCGGACTGGGTACGACCCGTCTCCTGGCTGCTCCCCACCACCTGGGGAGCAGAAGCAATCAGAACCTCCATGATCGGCGGACATCCACTACCCGCAATCGGCGCATGCCTGGGACTGGCCATCGGCTACTTCGCGCTTGCAGCTCTCACCGTTCGTCACTTCGAGCGGCTCGCCCGGCAGCGAGCCAGTCTGGCGCTCGCATGAACAGCGCGAGAGTCTTCTTCCGCGGCGGCCTCCTTGCGTACAAGGCGCTCTTCAACTTCAAACAGACAGCCGTCTACATCCCGACCATGCTGATCTCACCAGCATTCCAGATCCTGTTCTTCGCCTACCTGGGCCGCTACAGCGGCCTGGCCGATGACAACTTCTTCGTAGTCGGAAACGCGATCCAGGCCACCGCGATCGGATGCATCTACGGGATGGTCCTCCTGCTCGGCAACGAACGCCAATTCGACACCTTCTCCGCAGTCATCGCGACATCGACCAGACGCGGCGCGCTGTACTTCGGACGGGCCGTGCTACCGATCGCCAACGGCATAGTCGTGACCACCTTCGTCCTCTGCACCAGCGTCCTGCTGCTGGACTTTCGGATGCCGGCTACTGCGTTGCCTGCCTTCGGAATCGTTGTCCTCGTGTCGGCGGTGTCCTGCGCCATGTTCGGGTTGACGCTCGGCGCACTGGCCCTACGACTCAAGGACATCTGGATCATTTCGAACCTGTCCTACACGCTAATGCTGCTTCTCTGCGGCGCAAACGTGCGCCCCGCCGTCCTACCCGGTTGGCTCCACGCCATCAGTAGCTGCCTACCACTGACCCACGGCATCGAAGCCGCCCGCAAGGTCGCCGACGGAGCCGCCCTGTCACAAGTCGCCGGCCTCATTGGCATCGAAGCCCTGATCGGTGGCGTCTACGCCCTCCTGGGCTACGCGCTACTACGCCTCTTCGAAGCCGGCGACAGACGCGGCGCCACCCTCATCACCGTCTAGTAGGCACGCCACATTGAGCACTCTTTACCAACTTGCTGGAGGACAACTGATGTATGACGTTGTTAGAAGCCACCGTTTGATGGCCCGCGTACTGTGGGCCGGGCTGCCATTGCTACTGCTTGCCGGGACGAACACATTTGCACCGTCGACAGCTGCCCACGCGTCGGCTACTTCAGTCTTCAAGACGATCGTGCTGCCCGGCGCTACTTCCGCCGAGGGCATCGCCGCAGGCGAAGGTACTACTTTCTACGCCGGGGATCTTTTCACCGGCGACATCTTCCGCGGCGACATCGAGAAACGCACAGCCGCCCCGTTCATCGACGCACCGACCGGCCGCATGGCCGTCGGCATGGCCGTCAACACCCGGCACAATCTGCTCTTCGTCGCCGGCGGATTCACCGGGCAAGCGTACGTATATGACACCGACTCAGGTGCGACCGTGGCCACCTTCCAACTCGGCGACCGCGGAACCTCGCTCATCAACGACGTCGCAATCACACCCCAGGGCGCCTGGTTCACCGACACCCTCCATGCCAGGCTCCACTTCATCCCGATCGGCCAGTACGGAAACCTCGGGCCGTTCAGGACATTGCTGCTCAGCGGACCAGCCGCCGACACCGGCGACGAATTCAATCTCAACGGCATTGCCGCCACACAGGACGGGAGAACCCTGATCGTCGCCCACACAGGCAACGGCGAGCTCTACACCGTCAACCCCGCCAAAGGAACGAGCGCCCACATCACCGGTGTCAGCGTACCAACCGTCGACGGCATCGTGCTGGACGACAACCGGTTGTGGGCAGTGCAGAGCTTCTCCAACCAGATCACCCGAATCGCACTGAACAACGATCTGTCCAGCGGCCTGGTCAAGAAGACCATCACGAGCCCTCTGTTCCAGGTCCCAGCCACGGCTGCCCTCTTCGGCGACACCCTCGCTGCCGTCAACGCAAAGTTCGACACCGGCGTCCCACCCACCGCGGACCAGTACGAAGTCGTCCTGGTCGACGCCTGAC
>NZ_AQUZ01000038.1 GCF_000372465.1 Kribbella catacumbae DSM 19601 | reverse complement strand
CAACGCCCTCGGCGTGACCCAGTCCATGGGTGCGGTCGGCACGAGCGCCGACAACGCACTCGCCGAGTCGTTCAACGCGACCCTCAAGCGAGAGATCCTCCAAGACCACAACTCCTGGCCCGACGAGGCCACCTGCCGCCGCGAAGTGTTCCGCTGGGTCACCCGCTACAACACCCGCAGGCGGCACTCCTGGTGCCGCTACCACTCCCCGAACACCTACGAAACCCTCTACCCCGCTACGCTCCCGTCGGCGGCGTAATCCACCACCGTGTCCATGAACCGGGGGTAAGGCCCGATTTTCGGCTCTCCTGACTGATCCGTGGGTCTTTCGGGGTGTTGCCCGACTCCTCCAGGCAGCCGATCCGATGACTGTGGCTCGGAACGTGGGTGAAAAGGGGGCGAATGATCAGAGGAGGGGTGGCCGGATTGCTCATTTTTTGCCGAGATTGAGGGGTTCCGGCCGGTTGGTCGCTGACCTAGACTCCGATGCTCCGACACGGACCACAGGGAGGGGGCGTCATGCGCTGTATCGATCCGCCAGTGGAGAGCTGACCGTAGTGCCCTAGCCAAGCATGGCGCTGCGCCCGGCGCTTCGGCCCGGGCGCACGTCAATGAGGTCGATTGTGCGAGGACCGATGCCCGCAGTACCTGTCACCGTCGATACCCGGCAGCTCGATCGGAATATCAAGCGCTTTCATCAGCAGGTGGCAGAGGCCGGCTGTATGACCCGAGCGCATCTGAAGGCGCATCGCACCACCGAACTGGCCGCGCGGCAGGTAGCGGCCGGCGCGGTGGGAGTTTCCGTCCACAGTGCGCAGGCCGCGCGTGACCTCGCTGCCGTCGGGGTGACCGATGTCGTGGTGGCATGGCCCTGGCGGGAGCCGTGGCGGTGGCCGCTGTACGTCGGCGCCGCCCACGAGCTTGAGCACTTCGCCGTCCACGTCGACGATGCAGAAACGATCACCGGGCTGGGGCGAGCGGCCGCCGCGGCTGGGGTGCAGATCGGCGTACGGATCGATCTGCGGCACACCCCGGCGGCCGACGTACTGACACTGGCTCGCTTGACCGAGTCGACTGCCGGAGTACGGCTGGACGGGGTGACCGGGTACCACGGGCCGGAGACGGCCGAGGACATCAAGGACTTCTCGCTGCTGGGACGACGCCACGCGGAAGAGCTTGTCGCCACCGCAGAGTCGATTCGAGCAGACGGGATCGAGTGCCCAGTGGTGAGCGCCGGCGGTACTCCGACAGCTCTGGGTGCCCTGAGCGTCAACGGCATCACCGAGATCGTCGCGGGGGCGTACGCGACCCTGGATGCCGGGCTTGCCGCCGCGGGCGTCTGTGATCTTGCTGAGGTGGCGATCAGCGTGGCCGGCGATCGGGCAGACCTGCTTGCCGATTGTGCCCAGCCCTGGGACCCGGACTCGGTGTCGGTGCCCAGGGACGGTCGGCTGCTGCCCGGTCACGTCTGCCCGCTGGCCGTGAACCTGATGCGCGGCAAGGTCGAGATCACCGTCATCGACGGCGGCGCGACGGTCGATCGGTGGTTGCCGCAGGGCAGACCGGATCGCGAGTAAAGGGTGCCGGGACGGTTTTGGATCTTTCTTAGTGCCCGGACGGTGTCAGTGCTCGGCAGCGCCTTCGGGCCGATCGCCCTGGCGTTCGGAGTTCTCTCGCTGCCAGGTACGACGTCCGCCACACTCGGCGTGGTTCTGGCCGCCCAAGGTGTTCCGCAACTCGCCCTGCTCCTGCTGGGCGGTGTGATCGGCGACAGGTTCCCCCGGAACCGCGTACTGGTGGTCGCCGAACTGGTCTCAGGTCTCGCCTATGCCGGACTGGCGACGATGTTGCTTACCGGCCAAGCGCCGATCGTCTTGTTGTGTACGGCCGCCTTTGTCGCGGGCGCTGCCTCCGCGCTACTGCTGCCGTCTCTCACCGGCACCGTGGCCGACCTCGTGCCGGCCGACGAGCTGCAGCGCGCAAACGGGCAGCTTCGGCTTGGTACTAACTCGGCTCGCATCGCCGGTGTGCTCGCTGCGGGAGCGATCGTCGCCTGGCTCGGACCGGGCATAGCGCTGGTGGTCGATGCAGCGACCTACTTCGTCGCGGCCGGGCTCCTGAGCGCGGTCCGGCTGCCCGGCTCGGCCGTCGCCGGTCGCCGTGATCTGCTTGGCGATCTGCGAGTCGGCTGGCATGAGTTCGCGAGCAGGTCCTGGTTGTGGTCCACCGTGGCCGCGGCCGCGGTGATCAACGCGGCCCTGACCGCCGCGTTCGGAGTACTCGGTCCGGCAATGGCCAAGGAACGCCTCGGCGGCGCGGTGGCCTGGTCACTGGTACTGGCGGGCTATGCGGTCGGCATGCTGGCCGGAGTCGTGGTGGCGATCAGGTTCAAGCCGCGGCGGCCGCTGCCGACAGCTGTCATGTTCGCGCCCTTGCTGGCGTTACCGCTACTGGCACTCGGCTTCCGCGCACCTGTGCCGGTCATCGTCGTCGCGGCCTTCTGTGCGGGCGTCGCGACGGACATCTTCGGCGTTCTGTGGGACACCACCATGCAGACCGAGGTGCCGGCCGACGCGTTGTCGCGAGTCAGCTCGTACGAGTACCTGGTTTCCCTGTCCCTGAAGCCCGTCGGAGCAGTGGTCGCGGGCTTGGTAGCCGCCGAGCTCGGTCCAGCCACAGGACTTCTGCTCTTCGGCGGCCTGATGGTCGTCGCGGCGGCCAGTGCGTTGGCCCACCCAGCAGTTCGGCATCACCTACCCCGACAAGACCTTGGAGTCCGCCCATGAACGAGGGATACGTCGAAGGATTCGCCCAGGCCTACGACCAGTTCTGGCATCCCTATCCGACCAAGTCCGCGGCGTCGCTGCTGAAGCTGATGCAAAGCGTCGTACCCGACGCCCGCACCGTGCTGGATGTCGGGTGCGGTACCGGCATCGTGGCCGATCACCTCCAGCGGGCCGGCTACGCGGTGACCGGGCTGGACAAGTCGCCGGCCATGCTCGCCCGGGCCCGGGCACGCCTTGGCGATGCGGCAGCGCTGATCGAGGGGGATGCGGCCGACTTCACCGTCGACGAGCAGTTTCCCGTCGCGGTGTCGACGTACGACATCCCGAACCATCTGCCGGACCTGGAGCGGATCGGGGCCTATCTGCAGTGCGTGTACCGGGCGGTCTCGCCGGGCGGCCTGTTCGTGTTCGACATCGCCACCGTCACGGGGCTGCGGGGGATGAACACGGTCCAGATTCGCGAGACCGACGAGGCGATGCTGCTGTTCCGGGGCGCGCTGAACGAGCCCCTGGGCGTCGGCTTCTATCGCATCTCCGGAGTCGTCCAAGCCGAGGACGGCCGCTACGACAGGTTCGAGACCACGATGACCAACATCGTCGTACCTGTCGACCACCTCCTGAAGCTGCTGGCCGATGCCGGCTGGGCCGACAGCTATCTGGCCGCCCAGGACGACCTGCTGACGCCACTCGATGAGGTGCCCGGCACGCTCCCGCACCTGTTCGTCGTCTCGCGCAAACCCTGAGTCAGGGGCCTGTCACAGCCAGTCCGGCTGCACTGTTTTAGTTGCCGACGGCGCCAGACGAGACGACAGTGGTGTTGTGACCGTTGCGGCGATGGTCGCCGAGTTCGACGATGCTGCGGGGTGGACCGCCGAAGCTGTCGAAGAGCTCGGCATCCAGTACGCGATCCCGGCAGCCTGTCGTGGCAGTGCCAGCCCGGGTGCTCTGGCTTGGCTGGCCGAGGCCTGCGAGCTGTCCGCCGGAACCAGGCTGCTGGACGTTGGTGCCGGCGCGGGCGGTCCCGCGGCGTGGGTGGCCGAGCAGTTCGGAGTACGGCCTGTACTACTGGAGCCGATGCAGGCTGCCTCCCGGGCCGCCGCACGGCTCTTCGGGTTGCCCGTCATAGCCGCCGACGGAGCCCGGATTCCACTCCGGACCGCGTCGATGGATGCCGCCTGGTGCTTGGGCGTGCTGTGCACGATGGAGGACAAAGCCGCCTTGCTCGGAGAGATCAACCGGGTCCTGACACCCGGTGCCTCGCTGGGGCTACTAGTGGTAGTTGCCCAAAGCCCGCAATGCCTGCCGGTTCCCGAGGGCAACTACTTCCCGACCCAGGACGACCTCGAAGCCCTGCTCGACCGGACGGGCTTCACTCTGATCGAGCAGACCGGTCGCCACGCCACGCCCCTGTCCTGGTCCCGCCGAGTGGACCAGGTCAGGGGAGTGATCGCCGCGAGACATCGCTCGGCTGAAGCCTACGAACTTGCCGCCCGGCAGGCCGAGTGTCTCAGCCGGCTGTTCGCGACCAACCAGGTTTCGCTAGAGCTGATCCACGCGGTGAGTCTTAGCCGAGGTAGTCGCGCCAGGGGCCGGTGATGGCGAGGGTCAGGCCGGGGGACTGGATGTTGACGAAGAGCACCTTGCCGTCTTCGGAGAAGGCCGGGCCACAGAACTCGGAGTCGTTGAGCATGTTGCGGGCGATCGCATAGGTGGGGCCGCCGGGGGTGGAGCTCAGCACGTGGCTGCTGGCGTTGCCGTCCTCGGCGAGGATGAGCGAACCCCAGGGCGTGACGGTGACGTTGTCCGGGCCGTCGAAGTTGAAGTCCTGGTACTTCGCGCCGGCGCCCTGGTCGGCGGCGCCGCTGGACGGGAAGTACGTGACCAGCTGGATGCTCTGGGTCTTGTAGTTGTAGAACCACACCATGCCGTCGTGCGGGACCGCGTCGGCCGGCAGGTCCGTCGTGCCCGAATTGGCGTACGAGTTGACGACGTACACGCCGTCGTCGGTGCCGTAGACGCCCTCGAACTTCTTGCCGCGGGTGACCTGGCCGTCGGTGAACTGCTTGCGGCAGGAGACCGAGACCGCGTCCCGGTCGGGCACCGGCACCCACGCGACCCGGAACGGGCGGAGCAGCTGCGCGGAGGTCAGGTAGGCGACATCCGGGATCGGCTTGCCGTCGTCACCGAGGATGGCCATCGCCTCGAAGGTGCCGAAGTCGACCTTCGCGAGGTCCTTCCAGCTCTCCTTGCCGAGCCGGTAGCCGGCCGGCGCGCTCCAGCGGTAGAACAGGCCGTTGGGGCCGGAGGCGTCCTCGGACAGGTAGATGTGGGCCTTGTCGCGGTCCACCGCGAGGGCCTCGTGCGCATACCGGCCGAGGGCCTTGAGCGGCACCGGGTGCGCGGTCTCGCCGTCGGCCCAGACCTCGAAGACGTAGCCGTGGTCCTTGAGCCGGGTGGTGCCGTTGGCCTTGCCCTCGGTCTCTTCGCAGGTCAGCCAGGTGCCCCACGGCGTGTGGCCGCCGGCGCAGTTGGTGAGCGTGCCGGAGATGGCCACCCACTCGCCGTGGTTCGTGCCGTCACGATCGACGGAGATGACGGTGCAGCCGCCGGCCGAGCCGACACCCGGGTCGTACACGGTGCCCTCGACGGGCGGCACGCCCAGCGCGTTGTTGCTGCCGATCTCGTGGTTCTGGATCAGCGTGTAGCGCTTGCCGGTGCCGAAAACCGCCATCCCGTCGTGCGCTCCCGGCGTCGGCTGGCCGGTCTTCAGCTTGGTCTCGCCCGCGCGGGTGACGACCGTGTACTTGAAGCCCGGCGGCAGCGCGAGGACACCCTTGGGGTCGTCCATCAGCGGCGGGAACGGGCGGTGGGTGGGGTACGGGCCGCGCTGAGGGTTCGGGGTCGCCTCGGCGAGTGACGGGACGGCGCCGAAGGCGGCGAAGCCGACACCGGTTGCGCCGGCGGCGGCGCCGCGGAGTACGGAACGGCGAGCGAGAGACATGGCGGTGCTCCTAAAGACATCGGTGGGATCTGCGGCCGCGCGCAGGCTCCCCGAGTGGACCGCCGCCGTCGCCGCGAGCTGATCCTGCCCTCGTCCGGCGGCACTACGGCAAACAGCACCTGAACAACCGGTTGGCCGCGATCCCGTCAGGCCGAATCAGCTGTCGAGTAAGGGGGAGGAGGCGGGCAGTTGCGATCGCGCGAAGGAGGCAGCCAAGTGGCCAGTACGGCGCGATGGGAGCGGAGCAGGTGAACCCGGATCACGTCGATTCGCCGTACTGCGTCGCGGCGCAGCCCGAGCATGGGCAGCGCGAGGCGCGCTTGCTGGACTGCCATCGCCGGCGTCGGGCCGTGGATGCGGAGGACGACCTCGACGTCACCCTCGACGAAGAACAGCACGGAGTGCAGCCGCAAGGGCCGTGGCAGCCGCCGGGCAGCGCGCCGCATCTTGTGCAGCTCAGAGGCCGACGGCGGGAAGCCGCATCGCAGCCGTACACCCACGTCGAACCGGGCCATACAGCCGATGATGCGCCGGGCAGTCGCCCAGGTCTAGCGCTTGATGGGAGGTTGTGGCCAACAATTCATGGACGGGGCCGGTAGCTTGGTGTGAGGGGTTTGATCGGCCACCGGTGGGAGGTCCTGTGCGGTTGAAGCGGGTCGATGTCGAGCGGCCAGGACTCACGCGGCGCAAGCGGGGCACCGGCTTCAGCTATCTCGATGCCGAGGGCAACATCATCCGGAAGGCCGAGGTGATCGAGCGGATCCGGATGCTGGCGATCCCGCCGGCCTGGCAGGACGTCTGGATCAGTGCGCACCCGAACGGCCACATCCAGGCGGTCGGCACGGACGAGGCCGGCCGGCGGCAGTACCTGTACCACGAGGAGTGGCGCGTCGCCCAGGACGCGGACAAACATGAGCGAGTACGCCGCCTCGCGCGCCGCCTCCCGGAGTTCCGCAAAGCCGTGGACCGCGATCTGTGCGCGAAGGGCCTGACCCGCGAACGTGTGCTCGCGGTAGCACTCCGGATGCTCGACCATGGCGTGTTCCGCACCGGCAACACGGAGTACGCCGAGGAGTACGGCAGCCGTGGAGCCGCGACGCTGCTCCGCGCCGATGTCCGGGTGAGCAAAGGCTTGCTGGTCTTCGATTTCACCGCCAAGGGCAACCAGCGCCGGACCCTCGAACTGGACGATCCCAAGTTGGTCACGGCCGTCAACGCGCTCAAACGCAGCCGGCACAACAGCCGTCTGCTGCTGGTCTACCGGGATCGGGACGGTTGGCACGAGCTCGACGCGAACCAGATCAACGAACGCTTCCAGGAACTGGTCGGCGACGACTACACCGTGAAGGACCTGCGCACCTGGACGGCCACGGTCCACGCAGCTGTCGCGCTGGCCCACGCCGATCCACCGGAGACCAAGAAGGCCACCACGGCCGCGGTGAAGGCGATGCTCGCCGACGTGTCCGAACATCTCGGCAACACCCCGGCGGTTGCCCGCGCCTCCTACGTCGACCCGCGCGTGATCACGCAGTACGAGGAAGGCCGCACCATCGCCCGCGCGATCAGCCGGGCCGGCTCCGACAACCTCAACCGCACCACGATCCGCGAGAAGCTCGAACGCTCGGTGGCCCGGCTACTGACCTGACGTCGCCTGGGCGAGGAGGCCGTCGACGAAAGCCTCCAGACCCCGGAGGTAGGTGTCTTGGGCGACCAAAGCGGGCCATTGAGTGGCGACGGAGCTGAGGTTTGGCAGCGGCAACGTGCTGAGCCTGTTCATCGCGGCGTCGATGTCGAAGTCGGGCCGTTGCCTGGCTGACCGGGCACGGACGAGGATCTCGCCGGCCGTGTAGTACCAGATGTTGCGGAAGAGGAGGACGGCCTGCTGCGGTGTGCAGCCGTGGTCGACGGCGCCGGCCAGCATGGTCTCGACGAACCAGAGCGTCGGCTCGCCGATCCGGGCGATGAACCCGTCGACGGTGAGGACCTCCGCCGCCCACGGCCAGGCGGCGAGGGCGTCGTGAACCACGTTGGCGGCCACGATGATCCGGTCCCGCGGCTCCTCGGGCAGCTCGGGATGGGGGATCTGATCGGCGTACTCGGTGATCAGCAGGAGGAGCAGGTCCTCTTTGTCCCGGACGTGGTGATAGAGGGTCGTCGGTCCGATGCCGAGCTCGGCGGCGAGCTGGCGGATGGTCAGCTTCTCCCAGCCCTGCTGGTCGATGAGCCGGCGGGCCGCCGCCAGGATCTGCACGCGGGAGGTCACCGGTGGCCGGCCGGTGCGGCCGGACGCTGCGAGTGGTCGGGGCATCGTCCCATCATCCCTGTCCGGGCCTCCGGCTTCGGGGAAGCGGGTGACTTCGGCCGCTGCACTCGACGACGTCATGGTCTCGATGCTACTTTCGGAACATGTTCCGGAACAAGTTCGAAAAGTCAGTCGCCCGAGGCACCCGGCCAGGCCTGATCCTCGCCGCGGTGGCCGTAGTGCAGTTCATGGTGTCGCTGGATCTGTCGGTGGTGAACCTTGGACTTCCACAGATCGCGGTCGCCCTCGGCTTCAGCGAGGTGGGCCTGACCTGGGTGATCCACGCCTACGCCCTCACCTTCGGAGGGCTGCTCCTGCTGGGCGGCAAGCTCGCCGATCGGTACGGCCGCAAGCGGGTGCTGCTGTTCGGGCTCGCGGTCTTCGGCCTCGCCTCTCTCGCCGGCGGGTTCGCCCAGGTGGCCGGTCACCTCGTCGCCGCCCGGGCGGCTCAGGGCGTCGGTGCCGCCGCGCTCGCTCCGGCCGCGCTGTCGTTGCTGACCGCAACGTTTCCGGCCGGCAAGGCCCGGGTCCGGGCCTTCGGCGTCTGGAGTGCGACGAATGCCGCCGGCGGCGCGCTCGGCGTCCTGATCGGCGGCCTGCTCACTGAGTACGCCAGTTGGCGCTGGTTGATGTTCGTGAACGTGCCGATGGCTGCAGGCGCGCTGGCCCTGGCCTGGCGCAGCGTCGCCACCGATCCGCCTGCCGTACGCCGCGGGCGCCCAGACGTGCTGGGTGCCATCCTGGCCACGGCGGGCATGACCCTGTTCGTGTTCGGCGTCCTCCGCACCGACCGGCACTCGTGGACGTCGCTGGTCACCTGGGCGACCTTGGCGATCGCCGTCGTGCTGCTGGCCGGGTTCATCTACGTCGAGCGGACCACCACCCGCGATCCGCTGATCCGGCTCGGCCTGTTCACCAACCGTGCGGTCGCGGGCGCCAACGGCTTCAACCTCCTGCTCGGTGCTGCGATGACGTCGGCCTTCTATTTCGCTTCCCTCTACCTCCAGCGGGTGCTCGGGACCGGCCCGGCCGCGACCGGGTTCGAGTTCCTTCCGTTCGCGCTCGGCGTGGTTGCCGGGGCCGTTCTCGCCGTCAAGCTCGGCTACCGGGTCGATCCCCGGACGCTGCTGGTCGGCGGCGGGCTGCTGACCGCGGCCGGGTTCGCCTGGTTCGGGCTGATCAGCGCCGACGGGTCCTTCCTCGTCGACGTGCTCGGCCCGTCGATCGTCACCAGCGTGGGAATCGGGCTGTGCCTCGGGCCGGTCGTGTCCATCGCCACGCTCGGGGTCGCGCCGCACGAGACGGGCACCGCCTCTGGGTTGCTGGCCAGCTCGCGGCAGATCGGCGCTTCGCTCGGATTGGCTGTGCTGGGGACCGCTGCGCATCGGCGTACGGGTGGGGGAGGGACGGCTGAGGCGCTCAACGACGGGTATGCGCTTGGCCTGCGGCTTGGTGCCGTGCTGCTGGTCGGCGCTGTTGTCATCGCATTCACAGTTCTGCGCAGTACGAGCAGAGAAGCAGAGCAGATGGTGAGCAGCCGATGAGGGAGTTGCTTCGTCCTTATCGACTGAGCTTCGCCGCGGTCGTGATCTTCCAGGTCATCGGCGCCGTCGCGGGTCTCGCGCCGCTGCTGGCGGTCGTCGAGCTGGGCCGCATCTTGTTGTCGCCCGGCCCGATCGATGACAGCCAGGCCTGGTACGCCGTGATCGCGGGCGCGGCCGGTCTGTTCGTCCGGCTGCTGTTCACGGCCGTGTCGTCCGGAATCGGGCATCTTCTCGACGACCGCGTACAGCTGTCGTTCCGCCGGCAACTGGCCACGCGGCTGGGAAGCGTGCCGATCGGCTGGTTCTCCCGGCGTCGGACCGGCGAGCTGGCGAAGGTCGTGGGCGAGGACGTGAGTGCTGTCCACCCGTTCATCGCCCACACGCCCGGCGAACTCGTCTCCGCCTTCGTCGTACCGCTGGTGTCGCTGATCTACCTGTTCAGCATCGATTGGCGGCTCACGTTGATCACCCTGCTCCCGGTGCTGCTGGCGGTGGCGCTGGTGCCGCTGATGATGACCCCGACGCGGCAGCGCGAGCAGGAGGAGTTCGACGCGGCGATGGGGCGGATCTCGAGCTCGGTCGTCGAGTTCGTGCAAGGGATCTCCGTGGTGAAGGCGTTCGGTGGATCCGGGCGCGCTCACCACAAGTTCCTCAAGGCCACGGACGAGTTCGTGGCCATCTTCTACCGCTGGGTGCGCGGCATCTCCGGGATCGCCGCGGGGATGCAGCTCGCGCTGTCGCCGCCGTTCGTCCTGCTGGTCGTGCTGATCGGCGGTGCAAGTCTGATCACCACCGGCTCGCTGGCCCCGGCTGACCTCTTGCCTTTCTTGCTGCTGGGGCTGGGGCTGACCGCTCCGGTAGCCGCGCTAGGGCACGGTTTCGACGAGATGCAGGCCGCCCGGCGCGCGGTCGGGCGGATCCAGGACGTGCTCGACGTGGAGTCGCTGCCACAGCCTGCTCGTCCGGTCGCACCGCACGGGCACCGAGTGGAACTGCGTGACGTCCGGTTCGGCTACGAGGCCGATCACGAGGTACTGCGTGGCATCGACCTGGTGCTCGAGCCGGGGACGGTCACCGCGATCGTGGGACCGTCGGGGAGCGGGAAGTCCACGCTGGTTCAGCTCTTGCCGCGGTTCTTCGATCCAACCCAAGGCTCGGTCGTTCTGGGCGGTGTCGATCTGCGGGAAATCGGCAGCCGCGAGCTCTACCGGATGGTCTCCTTCGTCTTCCAGGATGTGCGTTTGCTGCGCGCGTCGGTCGCGGACAACATCGCCCTGGCCGTGCCGCGGGCCTCCCTCGCTGACGTGGTCGACGCCGCCCGGCTGGCCAACATCCACGAGCGGATCCTCGAACTGCCCCGCGGCTACGACACGGTGCTCAACCAAGAGACCAGCCTGTCCGGCGGTGAGGCCCAGCGGATCTCGATCGCTCGCGCGCTGCTCGCCGACGCGCCCGTGCTGGTGCTCGACGAGGCGACTGCCTTCGCTGACCCACAGACCGAAGAGGCGGTACGCCGAGCGCTGGCCACGTTGGCGGGGGAGCGGACGATTCTGGTCATCGCGCATCGGCTGGAGACGATCGCCGACGCCGACACCGTCGTGATGCTCGAGAACGGCTCGATCGTCGAGCGCGGCAGCCCGGCCGAACTACTGACCCAGAACGGAAAGTTCGCCGCGTTCTGGCGATCCAACGACGGAGCACGGCAAGGAGAAGAGGCCCGATGATTCGACTGCTGCTACGGGTGCTGGGCCATGAATACGCCCGGCCGGTACGTCGCACTTTGGCCCTGATGACGGTGACCGCGATCGCCGAAGGCCTGTCCTACGCATTCCTGGTCCCCGTCCTGCGGGCGCTGTTCGGCAGCGAGCCGGCGGACGCATGGCCGTGGCTGATCGCGTTTGGGGTTGCCGTCGCGATCTACGCGACTCTGCGGTACAGCAGCGATCTGTCCGGCTTCCGGGTCGGAACCACATTGCTCCGCGGGATGTACCACCGGCTCGGCGATCACCTGGCCCGCTTGCCCATCGGCTGGTACAGCACCGGCCGCGTCGGGCAGTTGTCCGTGCTCGCGGGTCGCGGTGTTCTGCAAGCGATGGGTGTGATCGCACATCTGCTGTCGCCGTTCATCTCCGCTGCCGTGACTCCCTTGACGATCGTGGCCGTGATGCTCGCCTTCAACTGGCAACTGGGGTTGGCCGCGCTGGCCGCCGTACCGGTCGTGGCCGCGATCCAGGTTCGGACGGGACGCTCGATGGCCGCCACCGATGCGGATCGCGCCGAACGCGACAACGAGGCCACCGCGCGGGTGGTCGAGTACCTCCAAGCCCAACCGGTACTGCGGGCCGGCGGCCGGACCGCCGAACGCTTCAAGCTGCTTGACGATTCGCTGCAGGAAGTCCAGCGCGCGTCCCGGCGTACAACGCTGTCGGCGTTGCCCGGCATCGTGGGCCTGACGCTTGCGGTGCAAGCGATGTTCACCGGGTTGCTTGTCCTGGGCACCTATCTCGCGCTCGGCGGGAACATCGGTGCGGCGGAGGTTCTGACGATCCTCGTCCTGGCCGCCCGCTGCGCGGATCCGGTGCTGTCGCTGGCGGAATTCGCCGGTCAGCTCCGCGGCGCCCGTTCCGTGCTGGCCAGGCTCGATGCCGTACTGCGTACCGAGCCGCTTCCGGAGCCCAGCGAGCCGATCCAGCCGGAACGCCATGATCTGGAGTTCGACTCCGTCACCTTCCGGCACGGCGATCGCACAGTGATCGACGACGTGTCGTTCTCCGTACCGGCGGGACGGCGGCTGGCCGTCGTCGGGCCGTCGGGTGCGGGCAAGAGCACCTTGCTGCAGTTGCTCGCGCGGTTCTACGACGTCGATGCGGGAGCGGTCCGGGTGGGCGGTGTGGACGTGCGGGAGATCAGCACCGAAGCGTTGATGGCCCAGTTCGCCATCGTCTTCCAGGATGTCTACCTCTTCGACGGCACGATCGAGGAGAACGTGCGTCTCGGCCGGCCCGACGCGGACGATGCCGAAGTACGGGCGGCGGCGACCGCTGCGCAGTTGGATGACGTGATCGAGCGCTTGCCCGGCGGCTGGGCGACGAACGTCGGCGAAGGCGGCGCGCTGCTGTCGGGTGGCGAGCGCCAGCGGGTCTCGATCGCGCGAGCCCTGCTGAAGAACGCGCCGATCGTGCTGCTGGACGAGGTGACCTCCGCGCTCGACCCAGTGAACGAGGCAGCCGTCCACGAAGGTATCGAACGCCTGATGGCAGGCCGCACTGTGGTGATGGTGGCGCACCGGATGCGAACCGTCCGGCGCGCCGACCACGTCATCTTCCTAGCCGCCGGCCACATCGCGGAACAAGGCACCCACGACGATCTCCTCCACCAGGCCGGCCCCTACGCCACGTACTGGAACCTCTCCCAAACACCCGAACTCCACCCCTGAGTTTCGAAAGGGTCGCCCAAGCAGCAGGACTGAAGCGCAACCTTGAGCACCCGTCAGCCGCCCGCCCGGAGATCGAGTGGCTGGCGGGTGCCCAAAGTCGCCGCGCTGGCCGGACCCGCGCGGCGCTGGGGTGCAACGCCGGGAGGGTCTGGGTGCCCGCGCATACCCACCTCCGGCCAGCAAGCGCTTCCCCCGGCGTGTCGGGAGATCGGTGCCGGGTGGTGCGTGCGCAGCGGTCCGCGCTTTCGCCTTCCGTGCCCCTTGGCTGCGGTTGGCTTGGGGCTAGTGGATGAGGTGTGGAGTGGGGAGGCCGCCGCAGTTGGTGCCGTGGGCGGTGGGGGTGACTGTCACGGTGTGATTGAGGTTGTTGTAGCCGGTGGTGGGTTGCCAGGTGTTGGCGTTGGCCAGACGGATCGCGTACGCCGAGTTGTAGGTCTCTGTGGAGCCGGGAAGGGTCGCGGTCGAGTGCAGGCGGGGTGCCGGGTCGGCGAGGTTGAGTAGGAGTCGGTAGCTGCCTGGGATGGCCGGAGCGCAGACCTTCTGGGCGACGGTTGTCGTCGTTCCGGGGGCCCAGTGCCGTGCGTCGGCCGGCAAAGTCACGCCGTAGGTGTGCTTGTCACCTTGGAAGATCAGCTGGACCTGGCGTGGGTTGTAGGGAGCGGCCCAGCCGTCGTTGCGCACGTCGAGGCTGACCGAGACAGCGCCGCGTGGGCGGGTGGTGTTGGTGAAGGTCCCCTTCGCAAGGGCGAGTCGGTAGCCGAGCTCCCGCTTGGCGGTGGTGATGCCGTCGCCCCAGGTGGTCAGCACGTCCTGGTTGTAGTCGGTGTTCAGATAGGAGAAGTGAAGCCTCGCCATCTCCGCGGACGCCGATGGCCAGTCCGACCGTGGTGAGTTGACGGCACAGGTCTCGCCGCCCTGAGGCAGGTAGTTGCTGTCCTGCGCGACGAACTCCTTGTCGAGCTCGATCGGATCGCTGAGGTACGTGCCGAAGTCGTCCGGGCTGGCCAGGAAGCAGTCGTTGTGGTGCCCCACCCGCGCGACCGGCGATCCGTCGTACGCCTGATCCGCGCTGAGCCCTCCCGCGGTACCGGTCGGGACGCCGAACATGCGTTGCTTCATGTACGGCGTGCGCACCTGGACCATCCGGTCGGCGGGGAGAGCGCGGAGCAGCGCATCGTTCACTGCCCGGCGGTCGGCCCAGTTCTGGTCGGTGACGATGCTCGGGTCGGCAGGGTCGGAGAAGTGGTCGGTGTAGTAGCCCTCTCCCCACAGCCCGACGAAACCGGACTGGACGACGGCGATGACGTCGGAGTTCGCCCGCAGGATCGGCTTCAGCTGGTCGATGTGCTTGAGCACTCGGGTCAGCGGCGCATCGCCGTACGGCGTGGTCGGTGGCCAGCCGGGCGGTTTGGCGTAGGCGAACCGGACGATCGCCTTCACGCCGGCGGCACGGATGATGCCGAAGTCGGCGCGGACCTTCTCCAGGTACGCCTTGTCGATCACGTCCTGGCCGGCGAACTTCTCCAGGTAGAACACCCGGAGGATCTGGGTGATGTTCTCCTGGGTGCGGAAGGTGCGCAGCGTCGCCTGGTCGAGTGGTGTGTAGCCGGTACCGTCGGCCAGGTAGTGCGTCTCGGTGTGGTGGTAGAAGCCGCGTTCCTGGTTGGCGATCACGTCGGTGGTCGGCGGGTAGGTCCGGGTCGTTGCCGAACTGTTGCTGTCGGCAACGGCGACCTGGGTCGGCAAGGTCAGGCCGATCAGGGCGATCGCAGCGATGAGCCGTTTCACGATGGTCTCCTTGGCTAGCTGATGGTGATGGTGCGCAGCAGCGAGTTCATGCCGGTCGACGACTCCCAGGTGCCCTGGTTCGCGAAGCGGACGGAGTACTCGGGGCGAGCGGACAGGTTCGGGTCGGGCAGGTTGAGGAGTACGGCGTAGGTGCCCGTCGCGAGGTTGGTGGGGATGGTGAGGGTCTGGGAGAGCGTGGTCGTCGAGCCGGCCGTCCAGCGGCGGGGATCAGTGGTCAGGGGGAGTCGCTGAACGGCTCCGGTGGAGGCATTGCGCAGTACGAGCTCGACGCTGTGCGGGTTGTACGGCGTGGCGAAGCCGTCGTTGCGTAGGGCAACCGTCACCGGCAGGCTGCCGCCTCGGGTGGCGGTGGTTGGGAGAGTGCTGGTCTGCAAGGTGAAGCGGTACCCGAGTCGCTTGGTCACGTCGGCAAGGCAGCCGCCGGTGTTCCACGAGTTGAGCACGGTCGGCTCATAGTCGGTGTTGAGGTAGGACCAGTGGAACTGCGCGAGTTCAGTGAGCGCCGTCGGGCAGCTGGATCGCGGCGGGTTCGACGTACAGGTTTCGCCGCCCATCGCCAGGTAGGTGGTGTCCGACTGCAGGTAGGGGTACTCCACCGCGGTGTTCTCGTAGGTACCGAAGTCGTCCGGGCTGGCCAGGAAGCAGTCGTTGTGGTGTCCCAGCCTGGACAGCGACGAACCGTTGTAGGCCTGCCCTGACTGGACCGGGCTGGTCGAATACATCGTCCGCTTGAGCTTCGGCGTACGGAGCTGGACCATCCGGTCCGAAGGCAGCACGCTGAGGAGCTTGTCGGTGACGGCCTTGCGATTGGCCCAGTCAGCCGCGCTGATCACGCCCGCGTTACCGAAGTTCTGCGTGTAGTACCACTCGCCCCAAGCGCCGATGAAGCCCGCTTGCATGACGGAGATGACGTCCTTGCCGCCGCTGAGATACGGCGCGAGCTGGTCGAGGTGGGACTGGACCCGGGCCAACGGCGCGTCATCGCCGGCGGTCGAGGTGGTGTAGGCGAAGCGCAGAATCATCTTGAGCCCTGCCGCCCGGACCGTCGCGAGTTGCTGCTGAAGCTGGTCCAGCGCCGCCTGCCCGATCGGCCCGTTCTTGTACTCCGCCAGGTAGAACACACACATCACCAACGAGATGCCCTGACTGCTGCGATACCCCTGCAAGGCAGCCAGGTCGAAGTCGTTCTTGTCGCAGTCCCCAGTGTGGTGATAGAGCCCACGCTCGGGATTGGCAAAGTTGTCACCCGACGCCGCGTAGGTCACGTCGCCTGTCCCACCGCCGCCGCTGTAGACGTGCGTGTACTTCGACGACGTCTCCAGCGGGCTCTCGACCTGGAAGACGAGATCCGCGTCGTTCGGACTCGCGATCTCGCCGAGAGCGGCGCGGTCGACCGTCCATCGAGCGACCCCGCCGGTGGCCGAGTAGGTGACGGCTCCGACCAGTGTCCAGCTCCAGCCACCGCCGTTGTGGTGGTAGAGGTTTCCGTTCTCCAGCAGGTAGTCGGCGCCGATCCCGCTCTGCGCGAAGCCGGTCGAAGTACTTCGGTCCGTGTCGATGTAGGTCCGCGCGAACTGCGGCGCGCCGGTGTAGGTGAACTGGTAGGTGACAGTGGTCGCGGTGTTGGTCGCCGACTGGCCGCTGATCGCGGCGTAAGCAGGTGGCGAGACAGTGAGGGTGGCGAGCAGGCTTCCGGCGGCGACGCCGGCGAGCAGTTTGAGAGACCTCATGGGCGGAGTCCTCCTGGGGGAATGGGTCAACCTTTGATGCCGGACGTGGCGATTCCTTGGATGAACTGACGTTGGAGCAGCGTGAAGATCGCGATGATGGGCAGAGAGGCGAGCAAGGATCCGGCCATCAGCACCGGATAGTCGGTCTGGAACTGGCCCTGGAGTGAGGCGAGACCGGCGGACAGCGTCATCTTGCCGGGATCGGTGTTCACCACCAGCGGCCAGAAGAGGTCGTTCCAGGACCACAGCAGGACGAGCAGCGACAGGGCGACCAGGCCCGGCCGGGCCAGTGGCAGCACGATCGACCAGTAGATCCGGACCGGTCCCGCGCCGTCGATCGCCGCGGCCTCCTCGAGCTCCTTGGGCAGCCCGAGGAAGAACTGGCGCAGCAGGAAGACGCCGAAGGCGCTGAACAGACCCGGAACGACCAGCGCCTGCAGCGAGTTGAGCCAGCCGAGCGACGACATGATCTGGTACTGCGGAATGATGAACAGCTGCGGCGGAACCATCAGCACCGACAGCAGGATGCCGAAGAGGAGGTTCCGGCCGGGGAAGCGCAGCCGGGCGAAGGCATAGGCGGCCATCGAGCAGAACAACACCTGCCCGATCGTTCGCAAACCGGCCATCAGCACGGTGTTGAGGAACTGCTGACCGAACGGAATGACGTCGAAAACCCTGCTGTAGTTGTCCCATCGCCCCTCGGGCAGCAGCGACGGCGGGACAGACGTCGCACTGCTCAACGACTTGAGCGAGGTGATGAGCTGCCAGCAGAACGGCGCGACCATCGCCAGCGCCGACGCGATCAGGATCGTGTGGACGTAGCGATTCCTACGCATAGTGCACCCACTTCTTCTGGAACCGGAACTGGGCGGCGGTCAGCACCACGATCAGGAGCAGCAGCATCATCACGATGGCCGCCGCATAGCCTCGATCGTTGGTGACGAAGGCCCGCTCGTAGAACAACTGGACGACGGTCTGGAGCCGCGGGAACGCCGGATTCGCCCGAGCACCCGCGCCCGATCCCGCCATCACATAGACCAGGTCGAACAGTTGCAGCGAACCGATCACGGAGACGACCGAGACGAAGAACGCGGTCGGTGACAGCAGCGGCAAGGTGACATGGAAGAACTGGCGCCACCCGCCCGCTCCGTCGATGGCCGCCGCCTCGTAGTACTCCTTGGGGATCGCTTGGAGCCCGGCCAGGAAGATGATCAGGTTGTAGCCGACACTGGCCCAGACGCCGACCACGACCAGTGCATACAGCGCGGTCGCCGGGTCGGCCACCCAGTTCGGACCGTCGATGCCGACCAGCGACAGCAGGTAGTTGATCAGCCCGTAGTCGCCGTTGTAGAGCCACCGCCAGACCATCGCGATCGCGACCGGCATCGTGACGACGGGCAGGAAGAACAACGTGCGATAGAGCCCGACGAACCGCATGCCCTTGCGATTGAGCAGGACGGCGAAGCCGATCGCCAGCGGGATGCTGAGCAGGCCCAGCGCGGTGTAGGTCAGCGTATTGACCAGGGCCCGGCCCACCTCCGGATCGTCGGCCAGCCGGCGGTAGTTGTCGAGCCCGGTCCAGGTGTGACCGCCGAACGCGCCCCACTCGGTGAGCGAGAAGTAGGCGGTCTGCAGGACCGGCCAGAGATAGAAGACCGCGATGCCCAGCCCGGTGGGAGCGATGAACGCGTACCCCCACAAGGCTTCCCGGGCCCGTCCGCGATTCATTCCTTGGCCAGCAGGGCGTCCATGGCCTTCGCCAAGTCGGTCGCGGCCTGGTCCGTGGGGACCTCACCGTTCCACGCCTTGGTCAGATAGGTGAGTTCCGCCTCGTTCCACGCCGCGGTGTTCTTCGAGACCGGGAACGGTACCGCGTAGCTCACCGAGTCGAGGAACGTCTGGAGCTTGAGCTCGGGATGAGCCTTCACCCAAGCCGTCTGCGTTCCGTTGTACGCCGGAATCGGGCCCTTCTGCCCCAGGAGTTGCGCGGCCTCCTTGGAGCCGAGGAAGCGGACGAACTCCCAGGCCTGGTCCGGATGGTCCGTCTTGGCCGAGACGACATTCGCCACGCCGTGGATGATGGTGGCCTGCTTCTCGCCGCGGGGGAGCGGGGCGACATCGATCTTGCCCTTGGTGTAGCTGTTGGCCGTGAACTCCGAGACGTTCCAGGAGCCGCCCCAGTACATCGCGATCTTGCCGGCCTCGAACAGCTGGATCGGGGTCGTGTCGGTCATCGTCTTGAGGTCGGGCGACTGCTTGTTCTTGATCAGGTCGGTCCAGAACGTCAGGCCGGCGATCGTCTTCGGGTCGCCGTACCCAGACTTCTTGCCGTCCGGCGAGATGACGTAGCCACCGGCCTGAGCGATCGTGTCGTACTGGTACTCCTGGAAGCTGCCGAGCGGCGCGGCGGTTCCGTAGATGCCCTTACCGGCATCGGTCAGCTTCGCCGCGGCGTCCTGGAAGTCGGCCCAGGTCCAGTCATCCTTCGGGTACGGGACCTGCTTGGCGTCGAAGAGCGTCTTGTTGTACCAGACGCCGACGGTGTCCATGTCCTTCGGAAGCCCGTACGGCTTGCCCTCGAAGGTGTAGAGATCCGTCAGCGGCTTGGGGTAGACGGACAGGTCCGGCTGGCCGGGCATCGGTCCGATCACCTTGTTCGAGGCATAGAGCTGGAAGTTCGGCCCGTTCATCCAGAAGACGTCCGGCGCCGCACCGCCGGTCGCGGCAGCCTTGAGCTTGGTCCAGTAGTCGGCCCAGGGAGTGAGCTGGACCTCGACGCTGATGTTCGGGTGAGTCTTGGTGAACTCCGCGGCGAGAGACTCCATCACCGGTTTCTGGTTGGCGTCCCAGACGCCGTACGACAGCGTGACCTTGGCGTTGGGGTCGGCAGCCGGCTGGGCGCCGGTGCCACCCGAACAGGCTGAAACAGCCAGTACCGCCGAGAGCAGAACAGCACTCAGCCTCTTCGACATCCGCATCCTGGGTCCTCCAAACACATCCGCAGTGAATGGGTTAATCATGGAGTCCATGGAAATTATGTCAAGAGCCCAGCGCAGATCAGTTCCGCCCGGTCGCCCCGAAGATCTCCGCGGAGGCCAGCTCGGCACCCCCGGACAGGGCTGCCTCGACCTGCTCGAGCGCGAGCCGTACCGCGCCCAGCGCCACGCCCTCGTCCCCGAAGGTGGAGACCCGGATCTCCGGCGTTCGCAGACACCATCGATCGAGTTCGCGGCGCAGTGGCTGGACCACCAGATCCGCGGAGCGGGAGAAGCCGCCACCGACCACCAGGAGCTCCGGGTCCAGCGTGAGGACCAGCGCGGAGACACCCACCGCGATGTCGCGGGTGTACCGCCGGACCGCCCTGACGGCGTCGCGGTCGCCGTCCCGCGCGGCGAGGAAGACGTCTTCGAACTCGTCCTTCCCGCCCGACCAGGCGCGCAGGTGGTCCGGAGCCCGGAGCCAGCCGGCCGCCGGCAATGCGCCGATCTCGCCCGCGGCGTTGCCGAAACCGCGGTGCAGCTTGCCGTCGATGATCAGGCCGGTGCCGGTCCGTACGCCGGCCAGCAGGAACACCACGTCCTTGGCGTACCGGGCGACCCCACGCCAGGACTCGGCGAGTGCGGCCAGTTTGCTGTCGTTCTCCACCCGAACCGGCGCGGGGACGAGTCGTCGCAGGTGTGCGGCGAGGTCGACGCCGGTCCACTCGGTCAGCGAGTCGGAAAGCATGACTCGTCCCGTCCCGTCGACCAGGCCGGTGGTGGCGACTCCGGTCGACCAGATCTGGTCGGAGGCGACCCCGGCCCCGGCGAGAGCCGTGCTGACACACGCGTCCAGAGCGGCGAAGCGTTGCCTGCGGCCGAGCTGGGGGGTCACGGCGAGAGTGGCGGAGTTGAGCACCTCGCCGTCGAGGTCCGTGACCAGGGCGCGGATCGTGTGTCCACCGATGTCGACGCCGAGGACCCGTCCCGCGTCGGCGCGGAACCGGTAACGGCGGGCGGGCCGGCCGACTGTACCCGCGGTCGGCTCGACCTCGGCCACCCAGCCGCGCCCAATCAGTTCCCGGGCCACATCCTCGGTCGAGGCGCGGGACAGGCCGGTTCGCTTGGCCAGCTCAGTCAGGGTCAGCGCCTTGTCGTCGCGCAGTGCGCGGATCACCGCCAGCCCGTTCAGCTGCCGCAGCCGGGACAAGTCTCCGCCGCTCGGCTCCTCGGTCATGTCTCCCCTTGAGGTTCGTTGCTGTCAGGGTCAATAATGATGGACTCCTTAATAATGTAGCGGAAAGGAATCCATGGCTAGCGTGACTCTAGCCCTCGTCGGCGGGGGACTGCGTGGTCAGCTGTACGCCCGGAGCGCGGTCGGGTCCTCAGTGGCGCGGGTGACCGCCATCGCCGAACCCGATCCGGGCCGGCGATCGGCACTCGGCGCAGAGTTCGCCGTACCGGCCGATCGGCTGTACTCCGACTGGGGTGAACTCGCCGATGCCGGGCGGCTGGCCGACGCGGCGATCATCGCCACCCAGGACCAGTTGCACACCGAACCCGCGGTACGGCTCGCGGATCTCGGCTATCACATCCTGCTGGAGAAGCCGATGGCCACCAGCGAGGACGATGCTGCCGCCATTGCCAGGGCGGCTCAGCGGAACGGGATCATCCTGGCCGTCTGTCACGTGCTGAGGTACACGCCGTACACCCGGATGCTGAAAGGGCTGCTCGACTCCGGCCGGATCGGGAGGCTGGTGAACGTGCAGCACCTGGAACCCGTCGGCTGGTGGCATCACGCACATTCCTTTGTCCGTGGGCATTGGCGCCGGTCGGACACGTCAGCGCCGATGTTGCTGACCAAGGCGTGCCATGACCTCGACTGGCTCGTCCATCTCTTCGGCCAGGTGCCGGCCCGGGTCAGTTCGTTCGGCAGCCTGACCCACTTCCGGGCCTCCGAGCGACCGGCTGGAGCCGCGTCGCGATGCGTCGATTGCCCGCTGGAACCGTCGTGCCCCTACTCGGCCAAGCGCCTCTATCTCGACTGCCTGGCCGACCCCGGCCGGCACTTCTGGCCGTTGGGGGCGGTCACTCAGGAGCGCACCGAGGCCGGCGTACTCGAGGCTCTACGGACCGGTCCGTACGGCCGGTGCGTCTACGCGTGCGACAACGACGTCGTCGATCATCAGGTGGTGAACCTGGAGTTCCCAGCCGGCGGTACTTGTTCCTTCACGATGAGTGCGTTCACTCCGATGGAACACCGGCAGACCCGGCTCCTGGGCACTCACGGCTATCTGGAAGGAAACGGCCGCACGATCCGGCTGGTGGACTTCCGCACCGGCGCCGAGGAGCTCGTCGCCGTACCTGAGGCGGACGGTGACGGTCACGGCGGGGGAGATCAGGAACTCACCGCCTCGTTCCTGCGCGCGGTCGAGACCGGTGATCCGGGACTACTCCCCACCGATGCCACCATCAGCCTCGCCAGCCACCGAGTCGTCTGGGCCGCCGAACGCGCCCGCACCACCGGTACGGTCGTCACCCTGAGCCCGGCCTAGGCTGGGGGAGTGGACAACGAGCCGAGTTGGCGTGAGAGACGGCGGGAGGCATCCGTCGCTCAGGCTGCTGCCCTCGCGCACCGCAAGGCCACCGAGACCGCGCAGGCTCGGGCGCTCCTGGCCGACTTCATTGAGAAGCTGAAGGCGGCGGGTATCGAGCCGCAGCCGTTGCGGGCGCCGGTGGTCGGGTCGAGTGCGAGCTACCGGACCGGCATCGTCGGCTGGTACCTGCGTCGCAACCGGTCGCTCGGTGCGGATGCCGACGGCAACTTCTACATCCTCGGTACGCCGGCCGGCCTCAAGGCGCGGCTGTTCGGAGTACGGGTGGTGCCGTCGGATCCGCCGCTCACGGTCGGGCTCGGCGCGCGGGACGGGGACTCCCTGCCGCTTGAACAGCTGCTGCGCAACCGGCTGGAAGAGGCGCTGTAGCCGGCCAATAAATCAGTGGCGGGTTGCCGGGGGTGCTGGTAGCGTCCCCGGCCTGCCTTTTCGGGTGGTTTCCGTGCACTGCGTGAAGGATCGAATCGAACCGGATGGTCTCCGGGGCGGGATCTGTTGATCGCCTGTCCGTCGTTCGCTTTCTCCAACACGAGTCGAGGCTGCATTTTCCGATGCTCGAATCCGCACGCTCCGAAGAAGAACTCGAGGCCGAACAGGCCTTCCTCGCCGAGGCCCGGGTGGCGCTGGCCCGGATGTACCAGGAGGTCGAGGCACGAGACGTGCCGCTGATCGGCGGCGAGGACAACGACGAACGCTTCACCAACGAAGCGAACGAACGCGCCAAACGGATGCGGACGCAGGCTCTGCTCGACCTGCCAGAGGTGCCGCTGTTCTTCGGCCGGCTCGACTACGAGGCCGGCGCCATCGAGGACATCGACCGGATCTACATCGGCCGCCGGCACGTTCACGACGGCAACGGCACCCCACTGGTGATCGACTGGCGGGCGCGAGTCTCGGTGCCGTTCTATCGAGCGACCCGCAGCGACCGGCAGCGGGTCATGCTGCGGCGCCGCTATGGGTTCTCCGATGTGGCTGAGCTGACCGGGTTCGAGGACGAGCCGATGATCGGCAGCGGGTACGCCGACCAGGCCGACGCCTTCCTGCGGAACGAGATCGAGCGCCCGCGCACCGGACCGATGCGCGACATCGTGGCGACGATCCAGCCGGAGCAGGACGACCTGGTCCGCGCCCCGCTGCATCCAAGCGTCTGCGTGCAGGGCGCACCCGGTACCGGCAAGACGGCCGTCGGCCTGCACCGGGTTGCGTATCTGCTCTACACCGAACGGGAACGGCTGAGTCGCGGCGGAGTCGTGATCGTCGGGCCGAACCGCTCCTTCCTCTCCTATATCCGCAAGGTCCTGCCGGCGCTCGGCGAGGTCGACGTACGGCAGATCACCATCGACGAGCTGATCAACCAGCCCGCGGCCGCGTCGGACGACTCGGAGGCCGCGCGGCTCAAAGGTGATGCACGGATGGCCCGCGTACTGCGCCGCGCCCTGTGGTCAGCTGTCGGTACGCCGACCACCGGAATCCTTTACAGCAAGGGTTCCTATCGTTATCGGGTGCACGACTACGAGCTCGCGGACATCGTGTCCGCCCTGCGCGAGTCGACGCGATACGCCCCGGGACGGAACGCCTTGGCGCAGCGGATCGCGCACGCAGTACTGGTTCAGATGGAGCAGCGGGGCGAGTCGCCGGACGACCGTACGCAGAACGCCGTGGCCCGCTCGAAGCCCGTGCGTGCAGTGCTCGATACGGTGTGGCCCCGCGTCGTCCCCGAGCAGGTGCTCTGGCGGCTGTTCTCCGACGCCCAGTTCCTGGCGCAGGCGGCCGACGAGTTCACCGCCGACGAGCGCGCCGCACTGCTGTGGCCGAAGGCTCCCCGTTCGTGGAAGTCGGCGAAGTGGTCGGGCGCCGACACCATCTTGCTGGACGAGCTAGACGACCTGATCGAACGCCAGGCCGGCTCGCTCGGCCATCTCGTGCTGGACGAGGCACAAGACCTGTCGGCCATGCAGTTGCGCGCGTTGGGCCGGCGGTGCCGCACCGGGTCGGCGACGGTCCTCGGCGATCTCGCGCAGGCGACGACGCCCTGGGCAGCAGGCTCTTGGGATCGCGTCCTCGATCACCTCGAGAAGTCCGACGCCATCGTGGCCGAACTCGATCGGGGCTTCCGCGTCCCGGACCAGATCATCGACTTCGCGGCCAGGTTGCTGCCCCAGATCGCACCGACGCTCGGCGTACCGCGCGGTGTCCGGACCGTCGCCGACGCGCTCTCGATCGTCTCGACCGACGAGCCTTCGTTCACGGACACCCTCGTCGCCGCCTGCAAGACCGCCCTCGCCGGCGAAGGCTCGGTCGCACTCATCGCGGCCGACGACCAGATCTCACCCCTGTACGACGTACTCGCAGCGGCCGGTCTGCACCCGGCACTCCTGGGCGCGACCGAAGACGAGATGGACACGGAACGCCTGGTCTGCGTCCCGGCCAGCCTCGCGAAGGGCCTCGAGTTCGACGCGGTCATCGTCGCCGAACCAGCCCACATCGTCGCAGCCGAACCCCGCGGCCTCCACCGCCTGTACGTCGTACTGACACGCGCAGTCAGCTCTCTGCAAATAGTCCACACAACTCCGCTGCCGAGCCTGCTGAGCTAGGCCGCTATCTGCTCGACGGTTTCGGCCCGGTGGATCGCAGGCTCCCGAGCCGCGACAGCGCGTCGAACCAGAAGCGAGCTCCGGGGACGGTGGCAGCCACCATCAGCGCCCAGCCGGCCAGGACGAGCAGAAAAAGTTGAATGTCCTGGCCGGTTCCCTGGTCCGGGTCGGCGAACCCTCGCTGTTCGAACCAGTTGCAGGACGCATCGGGCGCAGCGCAGGCGGAGACAGGGCCCCAACCGATGGGAAGGCCGGACGCGCGGACCTTCTGGATCTCTGTGCGGAGGTCGCTCAGACAGTCGCCCGCGTCCTTGTTCGAGCAGTCGGCGGAGTTCGCGGCCTGGGTGACGACGGTTTCCCGAAGCGCTTCGTCGGTGTAGAGCGAGCGGGTGATGCCGATGGCGTTGACGTTGAAGAGCAGCACCATGACCGTCGCGACGCCGAGCGAGATCCAGCGGACATGGCGCTTGTACCACCCGGTCACCCGGTCCATGTGGTCGTCGTACCACTGCTCCAGGCCTTCCCGGAACTTCCCGATGTCGTCCCCGGCCTCAGCGAGAAGACTCAGCAACGGCTTCTTCAGCGCATTGTCGTCTTCCCAGCCGACGACCTTGGTCCTGACCTGAGCGACGGTGGTGGTCCCGGAGATGTCCGGCACGAGAACGTCGAGGAACGACCGCGCAAAAGAACGACCCGAGAGATAAGACGGAAGCTTCCTTCTTTCCACCCTGCCCAGCGCGGTATTACCCGCGTTGTCCGGCAGTACTCCTTTGTCGGCCGTCCGGGCGACCATCGGCTGCATCATGATCTGATTGGCCGTCGGCCCATCCACCAGCGACCGAATCCCGCGCAGCAGATACTCGCCCCGCAACCCGATGAACCGCGTGGCCCCCTCGGTGACCACCGAGACCACCACGGAAAGGCCCGCGAAAATCAACAGCAGCCCAACAATTGTCTGAATAACCAAGCTGTCCATGGGCCCTCATGATCCTCGGTCTGGTGGCGAACACAAGAGTGCCCGGTGACCGATATCAGATGGTCACCGGGCGCCTTTGTTGGTGGTATTAGCTCAAGGAAGCGAGAGCGTCGTTCCACGTCTTTGACGGGCGCATGATGGCTGCGGCCTTGGCCGGGTCGGGCTGGTAGTAGCCGCCGAGGTCTGCCGGGTCGCCTTGGACGGCGAGGAGTTCGTCGACGATGGTCTGCTCGTTGCCGGCCAGGGTTTCGGCCAGGGAGGTGATGGCCTTGGCCAGGTCGGTGTCGTCGGTTTGCTTGGCCAGTTCCTGGGCCCAGTACAGGGACAGGTAGAAGTGGCTGCCGCGGTTGTCGATGCCGCCGACGCGGCGGGTGGGGGACTTGTCCTCGTTGAGGAACGTCGCCGTGGCGCGGTCCAGGGTGTCCGCGAGGATCTGGGCCCGGGCGTTGTCGGTGGTCTGGGCCAGGTGCTCGAAGCTCGCGGCCAGGGCGAAGAACTCGCCGAGGCTGTCCCAGCGCAGGTAGTTCTCCTTCACCAACTGCTGGACGTGCTTCGGCGCCGAGCCACCCGCACCGGTCTCGAACAGACCGCCGCCGGCCATCAGGGGAACGACCGACAGCATCTTCGCGCTGGTGCCCAGCTCGAGGATCGGGAACAGGTCGGTCAGGTAGTCGCGCAGCACGTTGCCGGTGACCGAGATGGTGTTCTCTCCCCGCCGGATCCGCTCCAGCGAGAACTTGATCGCGTCCACCGGCTTGAGGATCTGGAGGTCCAGACCCTCGGTGTCGTGCTCGCCCAGGTACTGCTTGACCTTGGCGATGACGTTGCGATCATGCGCGCGCGCCTCGTCCAGCCAGAACACGGCCGGGTCGCCGGTGGCGCGAGCCCGGGTGACGGCCAGCTTGACCCAGTCGCGGATCGGCGCGTCCTTGGTCTGGCAGGCGCGGAAGATGTCGCCCGCGGCAACTTCCTGCTCCAGTACTACGTTGCCGTCGGCATCGACCAGCCGAACCGTACCCGCGCTGGCCAGCTCGAAGGTCTTGTCGTGGCTGCCGTACTCCTCGGCCTTCTGCGCCATCAGGCCGACGTTCGGGACCGAACCCATCGTCGCCGGGTCGAAGGCGCCGTTCGCACGGCAGTCGTCGAGGACGACCTGGTAGATCCCGGCGTAGCTGCTGTCCGGCAGTACTGCGAGCGTGTCGTGCTCCCCGCCGTCCGGACCCCACATGTGCCCCGACGTGCGGATCATGGCCGGCATCGAGGCGTCGACGATCACGTCGGACGGCACGTGCAGGTTGCTGATGCCCTTGTCGGAGTCCACCATCGCCAGCGCGGGGCCGTCGGCCAGTTCCGCGTCGAACGAGGCCTTGATCGCGTCGCCGTCCGGCAGCCCGGCCAGCCCGGTGTAGATCCCGGCCAGCCCGTCGTTCGCGGACAGACCGGCCTCGGCCAGCGTCTCGCCGTACTGCGCGAAGGTCTTCGGGAAGAACACGCGGACCACGTGCCCGAACACGATCGGGTCGGACACCTTCATCATGGTGGCCTTCAGATGCACCGAGAACAGCACGCCCTCGGCCTTCGCCCGGCTCACCTGGGCGGTGAGGAACTCGCGCAGCGCGGCGACGTGCATGACCGAGCTGTCCACGACCTCACCGGCCAGCACCGGGATCGACTCGCGCAGTACGGTCGTCTCGCCGTCGGCGCCGGCGAACTCGATCCGGAGCGTGCCGTCGGCCTCGATCACGGTCGACTTCTCGGTCGAGCGGAAGTCGTCGGCGTCCATCGTGGCGACGTTCGTCTTCGAGTCGGCGGTCCAGGCGCCCATCCGGTGCGGGTGGGTCTTGGCGTAGTTCTTCACCGAGGCGGGCGCGCGGCGGTCGGAGTTGCCCTCGCGCAGGACCGGGTTCACGGCCGATCCCTTGGTGCTGTCGTAGCGGGTGCGGATCTCCCGCTCGGCGTCGGTCTTCGGCTCGTCCGGGTACTCCGGCAGCGCGTACCCCTGGCTCTGCAGTTCCGCGATCGCGGCCTTGAGCTGGGGGAGCGAGGCGGAGACGTTGGGCAGCTTGATGATGTTCGCGGCCGGCGTCTTGGCCAGCTCGCCGAGCTCGGCGAGCGCGTCCGGGATCCGCTGGGCCTCGGTCAGCTGGTCGCCGAAGACGCCGATGATCCGTCCGGCCAGCGAGATGTCCCGGGTCTCCACGCTCACCCCGGCCTGCGCGGCGTACGCCTGGATCACCGGCAGGAACGAGTACGTCGCCAGTGCCGGGGCCTCGTCCGTGTGGGTATAGATGATGGTCGACTCAGTCACCAGGTACGTCCTCTGCTCCTCGTGTCGCTCCCGGGCCACCCCGTGGAGGCATCTCCACCCTAATGGGCAGACCATCCCCTCCGGCCTTCGAGTGGCGATGCTCACCGCCCGAGCCGCCGCGGGGCAGCTCCACTGATGCCGCGATGGGCGGTCGGAAGTCCCGATGACTCCGCGCTCACCGCGCGCCGGGAAGCCTTACGGCAATTGTTTCCTCTGACGGCTGCGAAGATGAAAGGGCAGGGCGATTTCAATTCATTAGTTCGCCTAACTCAACCGGCCTGCAACGCGAGGTGTGATCTGGAGCGAACGGACGGCACTGATGGACGACTGCTCTGATCTGCCGGGTGGAAACTTGCGGCCGACCACCTCTGGCGTCCAGGGGTCCGCGGTGCCAGATTGGAGACGCGCATCGAAATCGTTGCGCGGGGGCAATGGGGGAAACGACGATGATCAGTTCGACGATTGAGCTGCGTTATGTTCGCGGCGACGCGGGGGCAGAGAAGATCCAGGCAGTGGTCGACGAGATCCTGGCCGAACTGAGCGATCCGGCCAGCGAAGCGGCCGCTGCCGCGGTGGCGGCGGATGTTCGCATCGATGAGGTCGATCGCGCCGAAGTAGTGGTCACGGAGGGCAGCCAAGGGCTGGACCCGATCCTGACTCCCATCATTATTGGCATCACGGTCAGTGCCGGCTCGAAGGTCGCGGAGACCCTGTGGAAGGAGGTGATCTGGCCACGACTCAGGCGGCGCCTCGGCGTTGCGGTTCTCAAGGAACCACAACAGGTCGACGGTGCCGACGGCCGAGTCCCATGAGCCCGGTCGGCACGTCCCCGTACGCGGGGCTCGAACCGATCATGTGGCGAAGTCTGCTGGCAAGGGCAGCTGTTTTCCACGCCGTACGGGCAAGCCTGGCCCGGCTGACCGACGTGACGGACCAGATGCAGGCAGTGCAGTTGGTGCTCCTCGAGCTGGACCTCCTGGCGCGGAACCTGTCGGCGCTGGACTGCGACGACGCCACAGCCGTCGCGACGGTCGTTCGCGACTGGAAACAAGTCATTGTCGAGACGATCGCCGGAAAGCCCGCGGGTCCGGAGGAGCGGACACTGCTGCTCGAGCTTCAGGATCGGATTCAGTCCGCAAATGTAGAGGATCCTTTCAAGGGCCTCTTCGAGAGCGTACAAGCCCAGGCAGGTGCTCTTTACGGACCCTCGTGGAGACCGTCGCGGCTGTCGGTTGCTCACACTCTCAGCCATCCCCGCAACGCGGATCTGAAGATCGATCCGTATGCCGTCACGGCCGTCACGCATCTACCGCCTAATGCACAGGCCGCGGAAGTCGAACTGCGCATCTTCTGCGACAAGTTCGGGCCGGCTGCCTACGCCGCGGTGCCGATGTTGTTGGCTCACGAGTTCGTCTGTCACGTGCCTGCCCGGCAGGACAAGGTGAAGAACGACAGTGATTTCGCCGAGGGATTCCTCGATTGGGCGGCGCACTACTTCCTCGACCGATGGGCCGGCAAGATCGATCCACAGCTGGCACCGGCCGCACGGCGGCATGCCGACCGGCTCAAGGGCGTCCTCGAGAGACGCCCGGACGCACCCGAGGTACACGCGCGGGCGATGGGTCACCTTGCGGCGGACAATCTGGTGGCCTGGCTCGAGGGCGACCTGGAGCTGAGTCCCGAGGAGAGCGAGGCGCGGGTCGCGAGGCTGGCGGTCCAGCTGAATGTGCTCGACCGGCCGCTCGACCTGAAGGACAGGTTCGTCGGATTCCTGAGCTGCGCGGATCTCCCGCCCCAGATGCAGGAGGCGCTCCGATCCTGGGTCGCGGATTCGGTCAAGGCCGAGCAGTTGCTGGAAGTCGATGTGAGGTGAGGTAGCCATGACCACGACTTCGAGCGTTCTGGCGGCCGCGGCAACTCTGCAGGAGTTCTCGTTGTTCGAACTTGCCGCGTACTGCGAGGCCGATCCCGCCGGCATCCTGAAGGTCCTGTCTTCGGCGCACCCGCTCGTCCAGCCCCGCGATCAGCCGACTGATGAGCGCGAGAGCGGGCCGGACCTGCTCGGTGCGCAGCGCTGGCATGTGGTTGACACGACGGGTCTGCGCGACCTGATCGCGACATCCGCTCCAGGTCGGACCGCACGAGCGGCAGCGCAGCCCCGCCGCAAAGATCCGCTGACCCGGATTCGGCTCCTGCGTGCCGAGGAGACTCTGATCAGCTGCGCGGCTGAGGAGTCTGCCGACGTTCGCCGGATCATGGCGGCCACCGCGAGGAACTATCTGCGTCAGTTCGTGGCGGCGGATTCAGGCCGATCGGACTGGTGGATGCTGGGCGCGGACGATGAGGCGCCCGGCGGCGGCCCGTCCGAGAGCTGGATCGGTCCGGCGCCGCGGCTGCGGGTGGATTTCGCGCTGGCAACCCTGACCGAGTCGGAGGCGATGGGCCGCGAGGTGGCGGGGGAGTTCCTGGTCGAGACCGCGACCGACGTGTGCGCGCTGGTGAGTTATGTCGAGAAGCCCACGGACCGCGGACTGGCTGATTGGTTCTTCAACCTCGCGCACGAGCTGACCCGCCGGCCGGATGAGGAGGTTCCGTCCAGCGCCGCGCCAGATCGGTTGCTGTCGGCCCTCAGCTGGCGTCGGGTGCGAGCTCAGGTCGAGCCGAACGTCGAAAAGGCCGCGCAGGAGGCTGTGTCCCTGCTCCGTTGGCTGGTCGGCGACAGTGACGATTCGACTCCCGGCAACGGAGCGGGTGGCTTGTTCAGATTCCTCGGCCATCTGCCCGACGGCAGGAACCGGATCGAGGTCTACTCGGACCTCCTCCAGATCGTGCCATCCCAGTATGAGTGGCAGCCCGAAGGCGAGGTGGTGCCTGGCGCCTTGACAGAGGCGGTTGCCGACAGCCCCGCAGCGAGCCACCTCCAGCAATGCGCGAGTGCTCTGGAGGCAGGCCTCGTCCAGATGCCCTTCCAAAGCGAGTCGGCGCTGATCGGCCTGGCCGCGCACATGTTTCAGGACTTCGCTGCCCGTGGGGCGGTGTTCGATGAGGGTGTTGTTCCGAGATCGAATCAGGCGCGGCTCAACCTGCTGGGCCTGGCCGATGTGAGGGTAGACAGAGCGGAGTACGGGCTCTCGACCTCCTCTCAGCCGGTCGCCGCGAAATGGCTCCACGGCGGAGGCGTCTGAAATGGAGTCCGTCTCGTCGGCCTCCTGGCTCAGCCGCATGGTGCGTGCCGCGCTTCGTGGCGAGCCGTCAGGAAGTCTGGACGACCTCGTGGGGGTCATCGGACAGGCAACCGGCGCATCCTCGGTGATCCTCTGGGAGGCAGTGCACAGCCAGGCAAATCCGGCTGTACCGTCAGTTCTCGCCATCTGGACGGATGGAGCGCGGTCCGCGCCGACAGCTCCGGCACGCGCGGATTCGGTCACCCTCGCGGCTTTTGCCCATCGGTCGTTGGCGATACCACTGGCCGCAGACGAGAGCAGTACCCCAGCCGCCGACGGCCATCGCCCGGCCATGGCAGCGTTGCCGGTTGACTTCCTCGACGGCGGTCAAGGCGTGCTGACCCTTCACGGCGGGCAACCGCTAGGGAACGAGGCGTTCGACCTCGCGGTGGATCTGCTGGAGGTACTGCCGGAGCTGTGCAGTGTCGTCCGGGACCGGCAGACCCTGGACCTGGTGAACTTGTGCGACGGCATCCTCCGCGAGGCCGAGTTCGAGACCTCGCTGCTTCCGTTGGACCGGGACTTGCTGGCAGGCCATCTGAAGACGTTGTGTGAGGCGGTCGGACAGTCCTTGCGATGCGCCGATGTGTCGATCTACCTGCACGAACCGGGAGAAGCGGAACAGCCTTTCCCACTGGTCGCGACATCGTCGGAGAAGTCCGATCACCAGCCGGTCCACGTCCGTCGAGCCGGCGTGGCCGGGCAGTCTGTCGAGCGTGGCGGCCCGAATGTCGAAGCTGACCAGGAGGAAATGGTGGCGCAGTTGGCGACCGGTGAGCACATCTGGGGACTGATCAGCTGCAGTGGCTTGCATGGCCCGCCGTTCCATTTCACCCCCGCCGATTTGTCGCTGCTCGTTCCGGTCGGGTCGCTGGTGGCGCAGCACTGGAGCAACTGGCTCCAGCGGCGAATGATCTCGGCCGAGATCGAGTCCTGGCGTCGGCTGGCCGCCGCGATCACAGGCTTGAACAAGCTGGTCGCGGATGAGCTGAAGCGCGATGCTCCTCGAGACGAACTCATCTACGAAAAGGCCCTGAGCATCGTGCAGGACGTGGTCCAGGACTGCACCGGTGCGGGAGTGCATCGAACGGTATCCGCAGGCAGCAACGGATCGAGATTGGAACGCGTGCTGGCGACCGGGTCCCCGCGGGCGGGGGCAGCGGTGAACCGCCGGCGCAAGGGCGAGACGTCCCGCCACAATTTCTTCGCGGGCAGTGTGCACCGGTCGAAGTCGCAGCTGATCACCACCGAGGACCAGGCGTTGGCCGACGAAGGGCTGGACCGGCCGGTTCACTGGCTGATCGGAACGCCGATCAGCGTCGGCGAGAAGTTCTTCGGCGTCCTGGAGGCGTTCGGCCCCTCCCGCGAGGTGCCCGCGAACTCCGCGCAGGTCTGCGAAATCGTCGGAGATCAGATCGGCCTGTACCAGCACCTCCAGGAGTCCCTCCGCCGATTGCACGAGACCCGCCAACACCTCCAGGTCACCAACCGGGGCCAGGCCGAAGCCTTGGAGGATCTTGAGCATCAGCTCGTCAGCCCTTTGATCGCGGCAACCAGCCGAACGGAACTCGTTCTGAAGAGCGCCCGCTTCGACAGCAAGACCGAACTCCAGTTGCGGGCCATCCGGGGGCTGTGCCGGAAGGCGAGTCGGGTGGCCATGTCAGCCGGCGTGTTCGCCGCGCTCAGCAAGGGAGCATCGCCCAAGGCCAAGGTGGAGGTACACGGTGCTGATGATCTGCTGAGGATGCTGATAGCGGCGGCCGATGACGCGCAGATGCTGAGCAACCCACGCCGGCGGATCGGGTTCGACGTCGACCGGGCGTCGATCCAGGGGCTGGGCCGACGACTCGTCAGCTTCGACAATGCCTTTCTCGAACAGTGCATCGGGAACATTCTCGACAACGCGGCGAAGTACAGCTACGAACAGACCAGGGTCGAGATCTCCGGGCTCGTGACGGAGGAGGTCTTCGCTGTCGCGGTGACGAGCACCGGCCTGGCCCTCCAAGCCGAGGACGCGGTCCTGGCGCTGCAGCGGAACTGGCGTGGCGCGCGGGCACGCAACTCCACCGGCGAAGGATCCGGACTCGGACTCTGGATCGTCGACAACCTGATGCGATCGATGCAGGCGACCATCGACATCATCCCCGCCGACGAGAGAACGACGGTCCGTCTGTCCCTACCTCTCGCCGACCAGACGCGGCCCCGAAGGAGCTGATCATGCCCGCCCATATCGTCGTGGTAGAAGACGACTTCCTGCAGGAAGGACCGCTGGAAGAACACCTCCAGAACACGTTCCCGGCAGCTTGCATCGAGACTCTCAGCACCGAGAGCGAATTCAGGGAGCGTCTCCCGGCGCTGCGTGAAGCCAAGCCGGACCTCGTCATCCTAGACGTGATGCTGCGCTGGGCATCACCACGGCCGGACCTTCCCGAACCACCACCCGATGTCATCGAGGGTGACTACTTTCGTGCCGGGCTGCGTTGCGCCGAGCTGATGGCCAAGGACGATGAGCTGAGCAGCGTCCCGGTGATCATCTACACCATTCTGGAACGTAGCGATCTCGAGAGAAGTGGCGAGACCATGCCACTGCTCGGCAGCTATGTGCGGAAGAGTTCCGACCTGCATCTGCTGACCAGGAGAATCCGCGAGCTCGTGCCGCCCGCGAGCTTGAAAAGCTGAGGGCCCGCATCCTGGATCGGCTGCGGTTGTGGGTGCATCCGTTCTTCGCCCGCCGTTGATCGCTGCTGGGTGACCTCTTCCGCGCCGGGCTGAATCGGTCTACTGTCACGAGTGTGAGAGCGCTCTCACATTCTGCCTTCTCGCCTTCTTCCGCCCCGGAGGTGGTACCCCGTGATTCGGAGTCCTGAAAGAACCCGCCGACGCCGCGCGCGCTGGCGCGCGGCCTGTGCCGCAGTCGTCCTGGCCGTGACCTCGACCCTCCTGGTGGGCGGCGTGGCGACGGCAGCCGACGACTACACCCAGTCGGTCACGTCGCTGAACGCGACCCAGGCCCAGATCTCCTTCACCCCGACGACGCCCGCGGTCTACGTCGACGTCCACTACATAGTCGCCGGGCAGGGCCAGCAGAACTTCCGGATGGAGCTCAGCGCCGGCACCTGGCGCAAGACCGTGAGCGGGCTGTCCACGGGCACTGCCATCGACTACTGGTTCACGTACGAGAAGAGCGGCCCGCAGTACGACACACCGCACTTCACCTACACGCACGGCGGCGGTACTACGGCCGTCGCGACGCCGGCCTTCTCCCCGGCGGGCGGTCAATACACGTCCGCGCAGACGGTGACGATCTCCACGGCCACCTCCGGTTCCACCATCCGGTACACCGTGGACGGCTCCACTCCCACTGCGTCCTCGACGCTCTACAGCGGGCCGATCAGTGTGCCGTCGACGCGGACGGTCAACGCGATCGCCATCAAGGCCGGCCTGTCGAATTCCACCGTCGCCAGTGCGACGTACACGATCGGTACTGCGCAGGGTTGCCCGACGCAATCGGACGTACCGAACTTCGGCCCGAACACGCGCATCTTCGACCCGAGCATGCCGGCCGCGACCATCCAGGCGCGGCTCGATGCCGACTTCAACGCGCAGAAGGACACCATCGCGCACCAGATGGGCAATGGCCGGATCGCGCATCTGTTCAAGCCCGGTGCCTACAGCGTGCACGACGACGTCGGCTACTACACCTCGGTCGCCGGCCTCGGCCAGAACCCTGGTGACGTGGTCATCAACGGCGCCATCACGGTCGACGCGTTCAACGAGTCCGACCAGGGCGTGGCACTGCAGAACTTCTGGCGGTCCGCGGAGAACATGGCCGTGAACCCGATCGGTGGCTCCAACCGCTGGGCGGTCGCTCAGGCGGCACCGTTCCGTCGCATGGACATCCGCGGCAACCTGCAGCTCTACCCGGCCAGCTACGGCTTCGCCAGCGGCGGCTACATCGCCGACTCGAAGGTGTCCGGCCAGACGGCGTCCATCTCGCAGCAGCAGTGGTACACCAGGGACAGCAACCTCGGCAGCTGGGCCGGTGGCGTTTGGAACATGGTCTTCTCCGGCACCCCCGGCGCTCCGCCGACCACGTTCCCGAACCCGCCGGAGACCACCCTGGCGACCACGCCGGTCTCGCGCGACGTGCCCTACCTGTACCTAGACAGCGCGGGCAAGTACCGCGTGTTCACTCCGTCGCTACGCACCAACGCTTCTGGCGCTAGCTGGGCGAACGGCTCAACCCCCGGTACGTCGATCCCGATGAGCCAGTTCTACGTCGTGAAGGCGGGGGACACCGCTTCGTCCATCAACTCCGCATTGTCGGCGGGCTGTCACCTGTTCTTCACGCCCGGCGTCTACCACCTCAACCAGACGCTGAACGTGACGAAGGCCAACACTGTTGTCCTCGGCATCGGCTACCCGACGCTGATCCCGGACAACGGCGTCAACGCGATGCAGATCGCCGATGTCGACGGAGTCCGCGTCAAGGGCCTGCTGTTCGATGCCGGTACGACGAAGTCGGCTGCGCTGCTGACCGTCGGACCGGCAGGTTCCGCCGCGAGCCATGCGGCGAATCCGACAACGCTGCAGGACGTGTTCTTCCGCATCGGAGGGTCGATCGCCGGCCACGCGACGACGAGTCTGGTCGTCAACAGCCAGCACACGATCATCGACCACATCTGGGCCTGGCGCGCCGACCACGGCAACGCGGGCACCTGGGGCTGGACACAGTCCACCGGCGACACCGGAGTGGTTGTCAATGGCAACGACGTGCTCGCGACCGGGTTGTTCGTCGAGCACTACCAGAAGACCCAGGTGATCTGGAACGGCCAGGGCGGCAAGACGATCTTCTTCCAGAACGAGATGCCGTACGACGTACCGAACCAGGCCAGCTGGAACCGGCCGAGTGGCCGCAACGGGTACGCGGCGTACAAGGTCGGCGAGAACGTCACCTCGCACGAAGCGTGGGGGCTGGGTAGCTACAACTACTTCAACGTGAATCCCTCGGTGAGCGCGTACAACGCGTTCGAGACGCCGGTCAACGCAGGAGTGCGCTTCCACAGCCTGTGCACGGTGTCGCTGAATTACCAGGGCACTATCACCCACGTCATCAACGACACCGGCGCGGTGACGCCTCCGGGCACCGTACCGGTGAATGTGGTGAGCTACCCGTGAGCTGACCAAGCACGACCGCGCCCGCCGGTCACTCTGACGGGCGGGCGCGGGCGGCTGCCGTGGTGACCTTGCTGGTGAGTTTGGTGCCGGCCGAGGTGAGCACCACCTCGCTGACCTCCGGACGCTTGACGCCCACGACGTACTTGAGGAACCACTTGCGCCAGTTCTGGTCCTTCCGCTCGGGGCGTTTGGCTCTGATCAGACATCTGTAGGCCAGTTGCTGTCGATGAAGCAGAGTGATCACTGCGGTCGTCTGCTGGAGTTCGCGGTCGGCGGCGGGTGCCTCGCTGACCGGCTGCGGCCAGGTGATCAGGCCCTGCTGGGCGTCGTCGATGAGTTGGCGCCGGATGCCGGCGCGGGACCGGAGCAGGACCAGGAGTGGTACGGCGAAGAGGAGCGAGAAGGCGAACAAGACGGCCGTGATCAGCGCTGCTTGCCAGGCCCAGCCGGACGGCTTCGGCCAGTGCCAGATCAGCCAGGTGGCGATGACGAGGAACACCGTGCCGTAGATCACGGACCACGTCGCAGCGGTCGCCTTGGCGAGATTGACCGCTCGTGTCGCCCACACGCCGCCAGTCTCGGACCACAGCCGGTACGACCAGCCAGCCAGGAACCCAAGACCCCAGGCGACCAGGATCAGCACCGCAGAGATCACCAGGAGCAGGGCGTGGTGAGTCTTCCAGGAACTCGCCTGGTCATCGACCCAGAGGGCACCGGCGTACGCGAGAAGCGCGGCGGCGACGACGGCCCCGACCTTGATCGCCGTCAACGACAACCAGACGACGAAGGTCTCCCACCTGCGCTTGGATTTCGGCGCCTCCGCGACGACGTACGGGCCGTACTTCGCCCGATAGCGGCGGGCGGTCCGATCGAGGGCGTTGTACAGGCTCGCGAGCGGAGTACCCAGGTTCGACGGCAAGCTGCCGAGCAGCGTCAACGCGAGGGCGAGGGCGAGGATCGTGCCAAGGGTGCCGAGGGCAATGATCTCGCCGTCGTCGCGGGGCCGTTCACGCCAGCGCTCGGCGGCGAGGGCGATGAGTGGGATCAGCGGGGTGAGCAGGACGACACCGTGCAACAGGCTCCCGGTGCGCAACGCCGCGAAGCCGAATGCGGTCAGCAATGCACCGACGCCGATCGCGGTGGCCGGTGCGGCCGCCCAGCCGTGCAGGACGCCCAGCAGCGGAAGCGCGAGCAGTACTGCGCCGGAGCCGAGCAACCAGAGTGCGAGGAAGCGGGCGATCGGGCCGCTCGATGCCAGGCCCAGAACGGTCCAGTAGGGGAACAGCATCACGCCGCGCAGAGCCCGGGTGACCGGCTTGATCGCGGACAGGCCCGATCGGGGTCCGTCCGCGACGGTCACCGCGACGCTGGCCGCCGTGGTCGCAGTACGGATCAGCTGGTCGCTGCGGGACTCTTCGGAGATCGGCTCCCGGCCGATACCGGCGCGATCGAGTGCCTGGAGTGCTTGGCAGCCGTTCCTGATCGTGTCCTCGGTCAGCGGCTGGTCATCACGGGTGTTCTGCAACGTGCGGAGCAGATCGGCGTACTGCTCGACGAACAACTCGCCCCGGGAGTACCGGTTGGCCCGGTCGATGCGGTCGGTCTTCACTGCCGCGGCGATCGCGGGTAGCTCCTTCGTGGCGATCCCGAGATGGACCGCCCAGGCGGCGATCGCAGCCAGCTTGGGCAGGCTGGGAGGAAGCTGGCTGCCGGTCGCACCCCGGTGGAACAAGGGGAGAAGCTCGCTGGCGGCATCGCGCCGGAGCCGCTCCAGCATGGCCGGTTCGCAGCCGAAAAGCTTCAGTTCGAGCTTGCGGACGAATGATCTGGCGGCCTCGTGTGCTTGCTCGTTGTCCGGTTGCAGCTGATCGTCGCGGATGATCTGCCGCTGGATCCGTTGCGGCGACAAGATGATCTGGCAGAGCATCGTCGCGGCGTCGATCCGGCCCCAGGTCCAGTCGTTCATCCGCCAGGAACGCTTGAGGAAGCCGCCGAAACGTCTCAGCGACAGCCCGCCGACCTTGTCGTCCGGCGTTCTGGAGTAGACGGCGAAGTCGTTGGCCGTCTGCAGCGACACCTGGACCAGGTCGATCGGCAGGCTCGCCTCGTTCGGCGCCTCGTCCGCGATCGTCCAGGTCGCCACGTGCAGGCAGAGCAGGCGTTGGTAGACGCCCGCTTCGCCCGCACCCTCGAACAACAACTTCCAGGCGTCCAGCCCAGTGGCCTCGAGGAAGTCGTCACTGAGGCCGGCCAGTTGCCCGGTCACGGAGGCCACGGCTTTGACCACTTGCTGCACGGCTCCGCTCGCCATTTGCCCGAGCCCGCCGTTGGTGTTCGCCTGGCGCAGTATCCCGGCGACGCGGTCCAGTTGAGCGGCCGGCAGTTTGCCGTTGAGATCCGCAAGCTCGAAGTCCTTGAGATCGGCGGCGGCCGCATCGAGCAGGCTGTCGTCGCCGAGCATGGTCGCGGTGTAGAAGGCCAACCGCAGGGACCAGTACTCCGCGCTCGGCTGCAGCTTCGCCAGGATCTCGTTCGTCAGCCAGATGTCGTCGGTGCCGGCGCGGACCCTTCTCAGCTCCTCCTGTGACATGCAGGTCATGGCGCGTGCGTCGGCGACCTTGGTCGCGTTTTCGTCCGAGACCACGCCCATCAGCAGATCGAGCAGGTCGATCGCGGCGTCCGAGATGTCGGCAGCGGCCGTCACGCCCCAGTTCCACGGCGACGGCACAGCAGTCGCGCCGGCCGGCAAGGCGCCAGCCGGTACGTACGGGAGCGCTTGGGTCCGCAGCAAGGTCCGTTGCGCGTCCTCGGCCGCCTGCCGGATGCGCTCGTACGACCAGTTCGTCGGTGGCGTGAAGCGTTTCGCCAGATCGCGAGCCGCCCGGCGGATCCGCAGTTGCCGGTAGTTCTCGAAGATGGCGTTGGACAGTTCCCACAGACCGGCCACGCCGGACGCGCTGGTCAGGACGTCGTGCCGGGTACCGCGCCGCGAAGCGCTGGCCCGGTTGAAGTCCTCCACCTCGTCGACGAACGTCCGGCTGCTCTGACTCATGAGCGCACCGAGCAGGGCTCCCATCGTGCCGGTGACCTCTGGCGGGCTGTCCGGGTCGTCGGGCGGGTCGACGTCGTGGCTGGGCGCGTGCGGATAGACCAGCAGCATCACCCGGTGCACCGGCCCGCGAGCCGGCATCAGGCTGATCGCGTTGAGGGCCCGCCTGGTGGGCGTGTTCTCGAGGACGCCACCGTCGACGGCGTACCGGGAGCGGTCGTCCGGAACCTGATCGGCCGGCCCGGCCTCCCGCCAGGACACGTATTTCCCGAGGTCGGGTCGCCGATTCGGTTCGGAGACGTCTCGCTGGCCGCGGGGCACATCCCAGACGGCCTTTCCCTGGTGGCCGGTGCGACTGGCCACCGCGGGGACGAAGCACGGCTCGAACGCGAGCGGGAAGCCGGCCGAGCACCGGGCGGCGACGGCGAGCCGGGCCGCGACCAGGTCTGGGTCGTCGCCGGGGGAGAAGTCGTCGGTTCCGTCCAGTGAGGGAGCGCCACGCCGGAACCAGAACTGTCCCTCGTGCTGCCGTTGGGGCAACTGCTGGCCGAGTGAGTCGACGGACACGGTCCGGGCTCCGTTGAGCAGCGTGGTCGTGATCGTGAGATCGATGGGGTGATCTTCGGTGGTCGTCGCCTCCCACGGTTCGATCAGACGTTTCAGAGCCAGCTGGAGTTTCGGCAGGAAGAATTCGTCGCCGCGCAACAGCGAGGTCGGCGAGCCACGGAACGGCTGCTGCAGCAGGCTGTCCATCCGGCCCTGCTCGGCCCACACATCGCGCAACAACGACACATCGGCAAGCTTGTTCGCCTGCCCGAGGGCAAGGGCCGCGCCATTGATCCCGCCCGCCGACGTACCGGCGATCACGTCCGCCCGAGCCGTCAGATTCAGCATTTCGAGCAGCGGCCCATAGGCGCCGCTCCCGTAGGTGACGGCATTGATCTCGTTCACGACGCCGCCCATCCAGACGGCCAGACTGACGCCGCCGTTGAGCACCACCGCGAACCGGATCTCTTCTTTCGGATACCGCCCGGAATCGGACATCACAAACCCCCTGGCCCCCGCCATAAAACTCCACCCCTGGAAATAACGACGCTAATCACAAATCGGGACTACGGGAAGTGTTCGCCCTGTGATGGGGAACAATCGGGTCCCGGCGCGGTACCAGCCGGGCGGTATCAGCCGAGGAGCCAGGAGGTGGACGTGAGCGCAGCGGTGGTCGCTTTCGTGATGGTCGTGGTGCTGGGCATCGCCGGTGTCACCTGGGGCGTGATCGCGATCGTGCGCCGGCAGCAGTACATCAAGTCGTTGCGGGACCGGGGCTGGACGTTCGTCAACAGCCCGACCTTCGAACCCGTGGCCAGGCTCGGCAACCCGCCGTTCGGGATCGGCTTCCACCGCCGTACCGACGACCAGATCACCGGCTGGACGAGTACGGGCCGGCCGTTCCAGGTGATCGAGTACGGCTCCGAGCACTGGTCTGGCTGGGTGGGGATGGTCACCTTGTCGCGCAGGCTCCCGGAGTTGTGGATCACGGGCGGTCAGACCCAGCCCCGGTTCGGGGTGGCGGTGACCGGGGTACCGTCTCCTGCGCAACTGGGTCCGGGGTGGCAGATCGGCGCGCTCGTACCGGCGTACGCCGATGAGGTTCTGACTCCGCAGCTGTGCGAGCGGCTGAACGCGATGGCGGCGGGACAGCCCGGTCTGAACCTCAGCATCGACGGCGACCAGCTGGTCGTGCTGGATCCACCGCGCGAGGAGGTCGACCTCCTCGGTCCCTGGCTGGAGCAGCTCGCCGGCGTCGCTGCCGTGATCGACGCCCTACCGCTGGACCATCGGATCGAGCCGGAGCGGCCGCCGAGGCTGAGCTTCTACCGCCACCCGGACTGGCACTGGATCGGTGTCGACGACAGCCTGCTGCAAACCACCCCGGTGACTCGGGCCGGCCACGCCCACCGCACCAGTGAGGTGATCCGGGGCCGCGACGGTGACGGCCCGCCGTTCGTTGCCTTCAACCACCATTGGAAGACCACCCGCACTGAGAGCTACACCGACAGCCAAGGTCGGTCCCAGACCCGGACCGTCACCGACAACCACAGCCAGGCGTTGCTGGGGTTCCAGTTGCCGACCCGGATGCCACCACTGCAGGTCGGCCCTCGTGGGTTCGGCGGCGGCATCAGCTTCGAGAGCGGCGCGTTCAACGAGCAGTTCGCGGTCCACGCGCAGGACCCCAAGTACGCGTACGACGTGATCCATCCGCGGCAGATGGAGTACCTGATGGCCAACCCGGGGATGCCGTTCGCGTTCACCGACCACTGGGCCTGGTTCGCTGTGAGCCAGCACAGCCAGCCGACGATCGCGCACAGCTCGATCTTCCTCCGCGGCTTCCTGGCCCGCATCCCCCGCTTCGTCTGGCGCAACCTCGGCCTCGCCGAAGCGCCGTACCCACCACTGGAGACACCTGCCACGCCTCACTGATTGGTGATCGGGGCAGGGGGTACCGCCGAAAGTGAAAGCTCTGACTTGGCAAGGTAAGCGGGACGTCGCCTACACGTGCTCGGCCATGAGCCGATGGGGTTCGTCACCGAGGTTGGGTCCGAGGTGAGCAACCTGGTGCCTGGTGATCGGGTCGTCGTGCCGTTTCAGATTTCCCGCGGGATGTCTTCACGGCCAACGAGGAGCACCAGAACTTCCGGATGGCCGGACCGGACGAGACCGAGTCGAACCGGTTGTCGGCGGTCTACGACGTGACGGCCAAGGCGTGGAACGCGGGCCGCAGTGACACCGACGACCATCTCGCGGTCGACGGACGGGTGCTGGAGATGCTCAGCGAACACACCTGCCAGGGGTGGCTGGAGGGGTATCTGCTGACCGGGCGGCACGGGGTCTTCTCGTCGTACGAGGCGTTCGTGCACATCGTCGACTCGATGGTGAGCCAGCACGCGATGTGGCTCAAGACGGTGAACCGGCTGGACTGGCGCCGGCCGATCCCGTCGCTGAACTACCTGCTGACCTCGCACGTCTGGCGGCAGGACCACAACGGCTTCTCGCACCAGGATCCCGGCTTCATCGATCACGTGGTGAACAAGAAGGCGGAGGTCGTGCGGGTCTGCCTGCCACCGGACACCAACACGTTGCTGTCCACGATGGATCACTGCCTGCGGACCAGGAACTACGTCAATGTCGTTGTCGCAGGCAAGCAACCGCAGCCGAACTGGCTCGACTGGGACGCGGCCGCGCTGCACCGCGCTCGGGGGATCGGGGTCTGGGACTTCGCCAGCAATGACGGCGGTGAGCCGGACGTCGTGATGGCGTGCGCCGGTGACGTACCGACGCTGGAGACGCTGGCCGCGGTCGACCTGTTGCGCGAACACCTGCCTCAGTTGGCAGTGGTTCGCCGATCAGCGAACCCGGCATCGCGTGCACGTCACCAACTACGGCGAGGACCTCCCCGAGGTCCGCGACTGGCGCTGGAGCCGGCTGGCCTGATTGCCAGGAAAACCAACGGGTACCGGAGGGTTTGTCCACTCTGTGGACCATCCAAGAGGAGGTACTGCGATGAGCACCACACCCGTTCCGCCCGTGCCGCCGATGGGACCCGGAAGCGACCCCGAGAACCCCGATCTGGTCGACCCGGACACCGAGAACCCGGACGTCGGTACCCGTCCCGGTGATGACAGCCCGCTGACGCAGCCGGTGCCGAAGCCGGGTTCTGGCGAAGAAGACCCCAACGAGCAGCTCCCGCACTGGGACAAGTTATAGGGCCGTAGGCACTCAGACCGGTGGCCGGCTGCTCGCCTGATCGGGGTGGCCGGCCGTCGGCAGTTTCCGGGTGTCGATCAACTGCTGCGCGACGTCGCGCAACTTGGTGTTGGTGTCTTGGGAGTAGCGCTTGAGGATGGCGAACGCGCGGTCGCCGTCGATGGCGAACCGCTCCATCAGGATGCCCATCGCCTGCCCGACCAGTTTGCGGGCGTCTACGGCCTGCGCCATCGAGGCTTCGTGCCTGGCGGTCGCGAGGGCGACCGACGCATGCCGGGCGAGGATGTGGGCGATCGCCTCGTCGTCGGTGTCGAACGCCTCCGCGGTGAGGCTGTACAACCCGAGCACGCCGACGGTCTGGGATCGCTGGCTGCCGATGACCAGCGGAACATCGAGCACGCTGCGTACGCCGAGCGCGGCCACCTTGCCGGCCCATTCGGGCCATCGCTGCTCCGTGGTGGTGTCAGGAATCAGTACCGTGGTCCGGTTGCGCAGCGAGGTGATCAGCGGCCCGTTGTCGCTGGCGAGCTGCAGCTCGAAGGCCTCGGCGACGAGAGGATCGGTGACAGCGGCGATCTCCGGCCGGCTGTCACGGGTGGACAAGATGACGCCGGCGTACGAGCAGTCCAGGGCCTGCAGGGCGAACTGCGCGACCGTCTCGACGGTCTCCACGACGCCGTCGGCATCGTGCAGCTCGATCGCCAACCGGGCGAACGCGTCGGCAACTTCTTGATGGTCGATCGCCACGGTGGGCTCCAAAGGTGCGTCAGGGGCACCCGCTCCGTCGGAGTGATCCATGGCCACCATCATGCCAATCCTGTCCAGAAGTCACACCTCAACATGGCCGTCACGTTCGGTAACCATTTGGATCCGCCTGCTGCGATCGCGCGGCGGGGATACCAGCCCGAGGCCGGCGGTCGGCGTACCGTCGGAAGTGTGGTGGTGGTACTCCATCACGGCTCGATACGGAGAATGTCATGACAGACCACGCGGTGATCCTGGTCCGGCTGGAGGATCTGCAGGACGTGCTGGGCGAGGGACCGTGTCACGACGGACAGCGGAGCCTGGTCCTCGCGGGCAGCGATCCATCAAGCGACCGGGACGTGGCGTTCGACCTGCTGCTCGCGCTGGCCCGCGACGGCGGGCAACCTCTCGGCGACGCCGCCACGGAGATCGTCTACAACGCTATGAATCTCGACTGAGGGGCTTGGTGGCCGGGCCGTCGAGGACGGTGCCGTCGGGGGAGAAGCGGGAACCGTGGCAGCTGCAGTCCCAGGTTGTGTCGGCGTTGTTCCAGCGGAGGGCGCAGCCGACATGGGTACAGGTCGGCTTGACGGTGTACAGGGTGCCCTCGTGGTCGCGGTAGGCGCCGACGATCTGCCCGTCGATGTCGATGAGCCCGCCTTGGCCGACCTCGAGATGGTCGAGCCGGCCGTGCATCGCCCGGCTGAGATGGCCGGTGGCGAAGTCCTTGCCGACCAGCAGATTGTCCTTGAGCAGTTTGGCGACGGCTTTCGCGTCACCGATCCGCCCGGCGTCGTACAGGTCCGTCCAGGGATTGGTGCGCTCAGCAACCAGATCACAAAGGATGCCAGCGGCCACCATTCCGTTGCTGAGTCCCCACTTATGCATGCCGGTGGCAACCAGTACGGCACTGCTGCCGGGTGACCTGCCGACGTACGGAAGGAGGTCCGGGGTGCTGTAGTCGTGCGCCGACCAACGATATTCGGCTTGGCAGGAGTAGTTCCACGTCGAGCTGGTCCAGTCGATCAGGCTTTGGTAGATCGCCTCGGTGTCCTCGACGGTGCCGGTCCCGTGGTTGCCGCCGACAACGATCAGCCCGTTCGGCCCGCCACCCGGCCAGGGGCGGGTGGAGCGGACGGGGGAGCCGGTCGAGATCGACATCCCTACCGGCGCCTCCACCGGCAGCCGGACAGCGATCCCATGAGACTGCTCTGGTCGCGTCTTGGCGATATAACCGCCAGTCAGGCCGAAGGGCAACAGCGTCGCCACCACCACGTGGCGAGCGCGAACCTCGGGACCGGCCTCCGTGCTGACCCGTACTACGTCGTCCTTCTCGTGGAGCCCGACGACCCTGGTGTGCTCGAAGATCCGGCCGCCGGCCCGAGTCAGCGCCGCGGCGACGCCGGCCAGGTATTTCACTGGATGGAGCTGGACCTGGTCGTTGAACCGCACCGCCGCGGCCGCGGGCACTCCGACGTCAGACCCATCGGTCAGTTGAGCCGGCAGGCCCAGCGAGATGGCTGCCTCGACTTCGCGCTTCAGTTCGTTTTCCGAATCGGGCGAGTAGACGAAGGCCGGCGTCCGGATCAGCTCGCAGTCGATTGCCTCGGACTCGGCCAGCCCGGCGACCCTGCCGACTGCCGCCTGGTTGGCGTCGGCGTACAGACGGGCCTTGTCCTCGCCGTGGCGATCGATCAGGTCCGCGTAGATCGCGCCGTGCTGCGAGGTGACTTTGCCGGTGGTGTGCCCGCTGGTTCTGGAGCCGAGTCTGCCCGCTTCGAGCAGGACGACGTCGGCGCCGTCCTGGGCAAGGAGTAGTGCGGTGGTCAGCCCGATCCAGCCGCCACCGATGACCGCCACCTCGGCGCGCTTGTCGGTGCGCAACGCGTCGTACGGAGGGACTTCGGCGGTTGCAGTCCAAACGGAAACCATGCACTTCCGGTACCCCGGCCGAGGTATCCGATGCGTGCCGGTCAGCCGCCGGTTTGGGCGTGGGGGGCGTGGACCGGCTTCGACTGGGACGACGAGCGTTGGCGCAGGTAGATGGAGCCGCCGACGATGGCAGCCACCGCGAGGAACTCGCTCTGCCAGTTCTGGAACGATTCGAACCAGAACTGCGACGTACCAAGGTATTGCCAGGCGGTGACCGCCTCGCTGCCGTGCAGTTGCTGTTCCTCGCTGTAGGCGCCGGCGCCGGTGACGGCATGAAGCCAGATGGACAGCGCGAAACAGATCCCGAAGGCGATGGCGAGTGAGTTCTCGTAGAGCTTCAGCACCAGTTCCGTCCCGTGCCTGACGGGCCAGGGCGCGTCGGCGTCGGTGCGGTGATTCCGCGGGTTCTCGTCCTGCGGCACGGCTTCGTCGATCGGCTTGGATTCCGCGGAGCCCTTCTGCACCAGGAAAGTGGTCAGCAGGACGTACATGCCCATCTGCAGGAACTCCGACTCCCAGTTCTCGAAGACGGTCTCACCGAACGAGGAGGAGCCGGCGTACGCGACCAGGCTCTGCGTCGGTTGGCCGTGATCGGTCAGTTGCTCGTTCTCGTGCGCATTTCCGGTCAGCAGAACCCCGCCCAGAAACACCGCGAACAACCCAAGATTCACCAGCAACAGCCCTCTGAGCCGTATCCATCGCATCTGCCCATCATCGCGTGCCCGTCCGGGCCGTGGAACCCGGCGCGCCAGCTGTTTCGGTAGGGCTGAGCGGGGGAACCGCAGGGTCATCCAGTCGGATCGGCCAAGTGGTGGGAGTGATGTGGCGATGACGAAGGCACGAGATCTGATGACGGCCGGCGCGGAATGTATCGGCGAGAACGAGACGCTCGTGGACGCGGCCCGCAAGATGCGGGACCTCGATGTCGGGGCGTTGCCGATCTGTGGCGAGGACCAGCGACTCAAGGGCGTGCTGACCGACCGCGACATCGTGGTCAAGTGCCTGGCCGACGGTGGCGACCCGGCGACCGCGCACGCGGGTCAGTTCGGTGAGGGCAAGCCGATCACGATCGGCGCTGACGACAGCATCGAAGAAGCGCTGGCGATGATGACCAAGCACCAGATCCGGCGGCTGCCCGTGATCGACGGCCACGACCTGGTCGGCATGCTCGCCCAGGCCGACATCGCCCGGGCGATGCCTGAACGAGCCACCGGGGACACGGTCCAGGCGATCTCCCAGCCCTGACGACCGCCTCGCCGATGCATACCGGTTCGGTGCCCGGGGCACCGGACCGGCGAAGGCCGGCATCCGCCGCCCCGGTGCTCCGGCCTGCCCCTGAATCGAGGAGGTTGTGGTGGCTAACACGGTGACCGAGATGAGCGGATCGGCGCATATGCCGTCCGATGTCTCGTCGCGACCGGGCCTGTTCGACCGGTTCGCCGGCGCCGCGTCCAAGTTCGCTTCGCGCGCCTGGTTCTTCGCTTTCTGCGTCCTGCTGGTTGTCGTCTGGGCGCCGTCGTACTTCCTGATCGGCACCGTCGACACCTGGCAGCTGATCATCAACACGATCACCACCATCGTCACCTTCCTGATGGTCGCGTTGCTGCAGAACTCCCAGACCCGCGCTGACGCCGCAGTACAGGACAAGCTCAATGCGCTCGCGGCCGCACTGGCGGAGCTGATGGAGGACACCGGCGAGTCTCGCAAGCTGCAGGACGCGTCCACGGAACTCCGCGACGCCGTCGGCCTCGAAGACCGCGAAAGCTCCTCCTGATCCAACAACCCGGAATGAGTTTGCCCGGGCGGGAATCGGCGGCGGGCTGGGCTTCTGACGGTCTACGGGTGGCGGCCTTCGGCGAGGAGCGCTAGGCGTTGGAGGGTTTCCGCGTTGCGCAGGCGTAGTACGGGCTCTAGCACGGCGTCCGGGAGGAGGGCGGCTGGGCCCTTGGAGGTCTGTTCGCGCATGACCAGGTGGCAGTTGCCGTCCCGGTCAGTGGCGACGAACTCCACTTTGCCTTCGCCGGTCGGCCAGGCGCGGACCTTCAACTCGAGGTAGCGCAGCGGCTCGTACTGCTCGACCGTCGTGGTGTCGTCGATGAGCAGCGGCCAGGCGCCGACGGAGTGGTGGATGCTGTGCCCCGGCTGCGGCCAGCCGGGCTCCACGTCGCGGATCCGGGACGCGCCGACCACCCACGACGCATACGTCCAACCATCGGTGAGGATCGCGAAAACGTCCTCGACGGACGCCTGGATCAGCCGCTCGTTCTCACTCATACCCCGCCGGTACCCAGGCCTCAACCTTCGACATGCTCTTCCTGGCTGTGCGCGATCTCTTCGGCCTCATCGGCCTCGGACGCGGCCACCGGATAGACGTTGGGCGGCAGGCCCGGACCTCCGCCACTCACAAACCTCCCGTTTCCGCCCGGGAGCGCGCCTGTGCACGCCTGGCCGGGGGCGATCAGTTGAGGTTTGTGAGTGGCGGCGGTCCGGCCCAACGCGACGACCGCACGCTGACCATCACGAACTCCGGCTGTAGTACGAGGCTGGCCGCACTTCGCCGGCGCGCCACCAGGAGTGGTTCGCCGGTGCCCAGGCCTAAATGGACAGGCGCATGAGGATTCGGGGGTGGCCGGCCAGGACCGAGGTGGTGTCGGCGACCTTGGTGAAGCCGGCACGCTCGAAGTTCTTCCGGATCCCGGCGTACGCCATCGTCAGGTCGACCTTGGCATCACCGTTGTCGAGTGGGTAGGCCTCGATCGCCGGGGCTCCGTTGGCGCGGGCGAACTCGACAGCGCCGGCGATGAGCGCGTGCGAGATGCCCTGCTTGCGGTGCCCGGGGCGGACGCGAACACACCACAGCGACCAGACCGGCAGCTCGTCGACGTGCGGGATCTTGCGATTGCGGGCGAAGGTTGTCTCCGAGCGTGGCGCGATCGCGGCCCAGCCGACCGGCGTACTGCCGTCATAGGCGAGCACTCCCGGCGCGGGCTTGGCCCGGCACAACTCAGCGACGTATTCGCCTCGGGCCGGTCCGCGCAGTTCGTTGTTCTGCTTGGAGGGGATGCGATAGCTCAGGCACCAGCAGACGTTGGCGTCCGGCGACTTGGGACCGAGGACGGCACGGACATCCTCGAAAACCTCAGCCGGACGAACTTCGATGCTCATGGCACTCACGATATGTCCACCAGTCTCAGGAATTCTTGACGTCCTGCGCCGGGGCGGCCGCGAGGAGTTTTGCTGCCAGGGCGCGGCAACGGCTTTCGAGTTCGGGAGGGTCGAGTACTTCGAAGTCGTGGCCCAGCAGGAGCACATGCATGAGCACGAAGTCGAGGTTGCCGGCGCCGCTGAGCACCTCGCAGCGGTCGCTGCCGCGTCGCCGTACGACGGCTGCCGACGCCGGGATCTGCGCGCGCACCGTGTCGGCCGACGCGTGCACGAGGAAGCGCGCCTGGTGTGCATAGACCCGACTTGCCACGGCTTCCTGCACGTACGCCGCTGCGTCGGGCGCCGGGCGGGGATGGAAGCGCCAGGTCCGTGCGGACACCTCGGTCATCCGGTCGACGCGGAAGCTGCGCCAGTCGTCGCGATCGAGGTCGAAGGCGAGGAGGTACCAGCGCCGGTCGGAGGCGACCAGGCGATAGGGCTCGACCCGCCGCCGTCGGACCTCGCTGCCGGACGGGTAGTCGAAGCCGGCCTCGACCTCATCGCGGCAGGCCCTGGCCAGCGTCATGATCACCTCGGCGTCGACCGGCGGGCGGCCTCCGCCGAACGACTCCACCGAGCCGGAGAGAGCACGCACCTCGTGCCGCAGCCGGGTTGGCAGCACGCGGTCGAGCTTGGTCAGAGCCCGTACTGCGGCGTCGCCGGCGCTCGCGACACCGCCACCCGCGCCGGCGAGCAGTGAGACCGCGGTGGCGATCGCCTCCTCGTCGTCGAGCAGCAGCGGCGGCAGGTCCTGCCCCGGGCCGAGCTGATAGCCGACACCCTGACTGGCACGAATCTGGTAGCCCAGCGTGCGCAGGCGGTCGACGTCACGCCGTACGGTGCGCGGCGTGACACTCAGCCGCTCGGCGAGCTCGGGCCCGGTCCAGACCTGTCGCTGCTGCAACAACCCGAGCAACGTGAGCACCCGCTCCGTCGTCCCCAGCTCGTCATCCATGCCACCCACCCTGCCAGACATAGCGGACCGATCCTGTCCGCTTGGGGTGCCAGAGTGAATCTCATGAACGCAGACGAATTCAGCTGGAACCAGATCCTGCGCGAGCAGTGGGAGTTTCACTGGAACTATCAGCTCAGAGACCGGCTCAAGGACCTCACCGACGAGGAGTACTTCTGGTCACCGGTGCCGGACGCCTGGAGCGTACGCCCGCGCGGCACTTCGACGGCGCCCTTGCAGGTCGGCACAGGGGACTTCACGATTGACTTCGCCATTCCCGAGCCGGTGCCCCCAGCGTTCACCACGATCGCCTGGCGACTCGGTCACGTCATCGTGGGTGTGCTCGCCGCCCGCAATGCCGGGCACTTCGGCGCGCCGGAGGTGTCGTACCAGACCTGGGAGTACGCCGGGAGTGCGGCCGCCGCGCTCGATCAGCTCGAGACCCAGCTTGAGGTGTGGCTGGCCGGGGTACGCGATCTCAGCGAGGCCGAGTTGCGGGCACCGGTCGGCGAGAAGGAGCCCTACCCCGACTCGCCGATGGCCGCGCTGGTGCTGCACATCCAGCGTGAGTTGATCCATCACTTGTCCGAGGTCTGCCTGCTGCGCGACCTCTACATGCACACGACGGCTGCTACGAACGGAGCAACGCGATGAGTCGCGAACTGCAGATCACCTTCGACGCTCATGACCCGGCGGCGCTGTCGCTCTTCTGGCGCGAGGTCCTCGGGTACGTCCATCCTGGTCCGCCCGGCGTCGAGCTGGCTGAAGGCGCTGACCCGTTGGCCGCGTGGGCCGACTTCCTCGAGCGCGTCGGCGTACCGGAGGAGGAGCGCAACACGCGGTCGGCCCTCGAGGACCCGGACGGCGACGGCCCGCGGCTGTTCTTCCAGCAGGTGCCCGAGGACAAGGTCGCCAAGAACCGTGTCCACCTGGACGTCCGGGCGGCTCCCGGGTTGCAGGGCGACGAGCGGATGGCTGCCCTGGAGGCCGAGTGCGACCGGCTGGTCGCCCTGGGAGCCAAGCGCGGACGCCGCCACGAACCCGAACCCCCGATGAGTCTCGGCTTCATCGTGATGACGGACCCCGAGGGCAATGAGTTCTGTTTGGATTGACGGTTAGGCGGTCGGACAGCAGATCCCCGCTGTACGACGGGTAGACGACAGCCGACTGCGGTCCGCCGTTGGCCGCGACCTTGTGGCTGCAGTTGGTTGATGCGGATGGAACAGGAGGTGTCGGGCGAATTTTCCGCGCTCGGGGTGGGTACCTGGTGGGCATGGTGTGGTATCGCCGTGGTTGGGGATGTGTGTGCGGGCTGCTGGTCGCGTTGGGAGTGGTGGCGGCGCTGCTTGCGGTGCCTGTTGGGGCGCTGGTGCCGTTGTTCGTGCTGTCGGGGGTTGTCGGCCTGATGTTCGCTTTGGTGACTTTGCAAAGTGGAACCGACGTTCGGGCGCGGGATCGGTTGTGGCGGGTGGTGACCCTGGCCTTGATAGCCGGGGCGACCAGCGTCGCTGGTGCGGGACTGCTTGCGCTGATCGGGCCGAGTGCGTTGCTGATCGGAGTCCTCGCGGCCGCGGGGTCGCCGATCGTCGTACGCCGGTTCTTCGCGAAGGCTGAGAAGCATGATGAGCTTCGCGAGCAGTCGACGGTGATGCTGTGCCGGCAGTGGCAACGCAGCTATGACGAGTTGCGGGCCGAGTCGGCCCTTCCACGCAGGCTGGAGATCGTCCAGCAGCGGGCGCGTTGCCTGGACGAACTCGAACGAAGGGATCCGGCCGGCCTCCAAGCCTGGCTGGCCTCAAACGCCAGTGCGGCAGGCGATCCAGCACGCTTCCTGACCGAGCCACCCGCCCATGATTGAGCTGTCGTTCAGCCTGGTTCGCCGTGGAGTTTTCGGCGGATGATGATGGTGATGTCGACCGCGGCGACAACGGCCGGCAGAGCGGCGAGCGCGATGAGGACGGGCGGCAGGTCGAGGAGCGCGAAGACGATCGCGGCACCGCCACAGACGATCAGCCCGAAGGTCGCGAGGACGAGACGCAGGGTCAACGCGCTGTGGGGTGGTGGTGGCGTCGCGTCGGAGTACGTCATGTCTCCAGGTGCCACGATCCGGCCCGTTCAAAACCCGGTTCAGTGGGCGGCGCCGAGCTCGACCAGTCTTGCGGTACTTCGGTGAGTGCGAGCAGCTGGCCGATGGTCGCGGCGCGGTCGGCCACCGGTGAGAAAACGCCGGTGGCGTCGGCGATCCAGAGGCCGTCGGCGGCCAGGTGGGCAGTGCGCAGCCGGGCACGCTCAACAGGGTCCGTGACGTCTTCGAGGCTGAGCCAAGGGCCGAGGACCTTCTCCCACGGGACGCAGAGCGCCGGGTTCGCGAGGCTCTCGGCGTAGACGGCCAGGTCGGCACGGGTCAGCCGGCCGGCCTCGACGGCGCCGACGTACGCACGAACCCGCTCCGCGGGGGTGGCCTGCTCGAACGGCTTGCCCAGGCCGGCGAGCATCGTCTCCTCCAGGCGGAGAGCGACGTACTCGACCACGGCGAGCACCAGATGCTGCCGGGTGGGGAAGTGATACAGCACCCCGCCCTTGGTGACGCCGGCTTCGCGTGCGGTCGCCTCGAAGGTGATCTCCACCGCCCCGTCGTCACGCCCCGCCAACCGGAACGCCGCATCGAGAATCGCTGTCTTCGAACTCGGCCTCATTTCGTAACTGTACCAGACGGTCGGTATAGTTACGTTGGCATATCAGGTGTCCACCTGGTGGACACTGGACAGCTACTGGCGGACACTGTCTACTCAGCCCTGGGCGAGCGGGAGGGGTAGTGACAGGAATCAGGTTGGACTCCGTGTCCAAGGTGTACGCCGGTGGCCACCTGGCCGTCGACGAGCTGTCCTTGGAGGTCGCGGACGGCGAGTTCATGGTGCTGCTGGGGCCGTCAGGGTGTGGCAAGACCACCGTGCTGCGGATGATCGCGGGTCTGGAGGAGGTCACCGACGGCCAGGTGTGGTTCGGCCGTACTGAGGCCACGCCCATGACTCCGAAGGATCGTGGCGTCGCAATGGTCTTCCAGAACGGCGCGCTGTACCCGAACCGGACGGCTCGCGAGAACATCATCTTCCCGCTGCGGATGGCGGGGGAGGACCCGGTGGAGGCCAGTGCCAAGGCCGCCGGGCTGGCCCAGATCCTGGGCATCGACGGGGCGCTCGACCGGCTGCCGTGGACGCTGTCGGGCGGCCAGCGCCAGCGCGTCGCGATCGGCCGGGCCATCATCAGGCAGCCCCAGGTGTTCCTGATGGACGAACCGTTGTCGAACCTCGACGCCACGATGCGGACCGAACTGCGCCAGGAGATCGGCTCGATGACCCGGGACATGAAGGTGACGACCGTCTACGTCACCCACGACCAGGTCGAAGCACTCACGCTGGCCGACCGGATCGCGATCATGCGCGACGGCAAGATCGAGGACGTCGGCACCCCGGCGCAGGTGTACGACGATCCCGCCACCGCCTTCACGGCAGGCTTTCTCGGTACGCCGAGGATCAACCTGATCGGCGCAACCGTCCAGGTCACGGCCAGGCACAGAGTCACTCTGGCCTTCGGAACGCAGTCGATCGCCTTGCCACCGACTGACCGCAGATCGATGATCCTGAGCCACCACGACGGGGAGCAGGTCGTCGTCGGAGCACGCTCGGACGCCTTCGCACTGACCACGGACACCGACGCCACGAACCAGCTCACCGGGACACTCCGGGCCCTCGAATTCCACGGTCACCAATGGATCGCGTTCGTCGACAGTGGCGTCGAGTTGCTGAGTCCCGATCTCATCGGACTGTCGAAGCGCAAGCGGAGCAGGGCCAATTCCGAGGGCCGGCCGACGTCGCACAGCGCCGGATCCCGGGCCCATCGGACGGCCGGTCGCGTGTCAGCCTTCGGAGCCAAGACCCGATCCCTGATCCGCAAGGCGACCCCAGCCCCGCCGGAGCTCATCACGTCGCCGACCCATCGGCGATCCGACCTGGTCCTCGAGATCGACAACACCGGCGGCTTGAGCGCCGGCGACCGGATCCGCCTTGCACTGGACGTCTCCCGCATTCACATCTTCGACCCCCACGGCCACCGCGTCGACCGCGTCAAACGCTGAGCCGCTGGGGGCGCCGAGCAGGAGGAACGGCCGGTCGAGGCCCCCGGGCTGGACGTGGATCTGGCCGTCCATGGTGATTCCGGCGCGGATGCGCTGGTCGGCCCGCATCGCGGCGATCGTGCTCGCGCCGCCGAGTGAATGACCGACCATCGCGATCCGTCGGCGATCGACGTACCGGCTGCCGGACCAGGCGGGGTCTGGACCGGTGAGACGGCCGATCATAAACGACGTCAGACGCGGCTTACCCCCGGCACCTTCCGGATCCGGAACCGCACGGGCACAGCGTCAGCAGGCTGAGGAGAATCAGTCGGGGGGTTCGACCGGGGTGCCCTTCTCGCCGTAGCTGACGTCTTGGTCTCGCGGCGGGCGCCGTTCCTCGTCGTCCACCGGCCCGCGCTGGTCGTCGTCCACCGGACCCGGTGCCCGCTGGCCGTCGTCGTGCTCGAGGTTGTCGACGTTCAGGCCGCTCTCGTCGAGCTCGCCCTTCTCCAGCGCCTCGTTGAGGTCGGTGTCAGTGGCAGCAGCGGGCTTGTTCAGGCCCGGTCGGTCGAAACTCATCATCGCCTCCAGAGCTGAGCTGACCTGTACCAGTTCCCCAGTGGTAAACGCACTACTTAGGAGTAAGACTGGTGAGTAGCAAAGCCGACCAGGAAGGGGTACGGCGTGACCACCGACGAGCAGGTAGTACGGGATGTCGATGAGCGGGAAGCCCGGGAGACCGCCGAGGCGGCGCGGGAGACGGTGTGGGAGCGGCCGAGTTTCGCCAAACAGCTGTATCTGGGCGATTTCCAGCTGTCGCTGATCCATCCGCATCCGCGAGCCGCGGTCGATGACGCCGTCCGCGGGGAGGAGTTCCTCGGCCGGCTGGCGGAGTACTGCGCAACGCTCGACGGACTCCTGATCGAACGCGAGGCCCGTGTCCCCGACGAGTACCTGCGTGGATTCGCGGAGCTGGGCGTGTTCGGCCTGAAGATCCCGCTCGAGTACGGCGGTCTCGGGCTGTCGATGGCGTACTACGGACGCGCGCTGATGCTGATCGGTTCGGTGCACCCGACCCTCGGTGCACTGGTGTCCGCGCACCAGTCGATCGGCGTACCGGAGCCGGTGAAGCAGTTCGGCACCGATGAGCAGAAGCAACAGTTCTTGCCGCGGTGTGCGGCTGGGGCGGTGACGGCGTTCCTGCTCACCGAGCCCGATGTCGGCTCCGACCCGGCGCGGATGGCGTCGACGGCGACCCCGACCGAAGACGGCGAGGCGTACTTGCTGGACGGCGTGAAGCTGTGGACCACGAACGGCGTGATCGCCGAACTCGTCGTGGTGATGGCGCGGGTACCCAAGCGCGATGGCGAACGCGGCGGCATCACCGCGTTCGTGGTCGAGGCCGACTCGCCAGGGATCACGGTGGAGAACCGGAACGCGTTCATGGGCTTGCGAGGGATCGAGAACGGCGTGACCCGGTTCCATCAGGTCCGGGTGCCGGCCGCGAACCGCTTGGGCCGGGAGGGCGACGGCCTGCGGATCGCGCTGACGACGTTGAACACCGGGCGACTGTCCATCCCTGCCCTGTGCGCGGCGGCGGGCAAGTGGTGCCTCAAGATCGCCCGCGAATGGTCGGCCGAACGCGTCCAGTGGGGTCGTCCGGTCGGCAAGCACGGTGCCGTGGCCGAGAAGCTCTCGTTCATGGCGGCGACCACCTTCGCCCTCGAGGCGGTGCTCGAACTGTCGGCCCAGTTGGCCGATGCGGGGAGCAAGGACATCCGGATCGAGGCCGCGTTGGCCAAGCTGTGGTCCAGCGAGATGGCCTGGAAGGTTGCTGACGAGCTGGTCCAGATCCGCGGCGGACGAGGGTACGAGACCGCCGACTCGCTCGCGGCTCGCGGCGAACGCGCCGTACCGGCGGAGCAGATCCTGCGGGACCTGCGGATCAACCGGATCTTCGAGGGCTCGACCGAGATCATGCATCTGCTGATCGCCCGGGAGGCGGTCGACGCGCACCTGGCCGCGGCCGGCGACCTCGCCTCGGTCGACGCGGACCTGCGGGCCAAGGCCAGAGCGGCCGTGAAGGCCGGCGGGTTCTACGCGAAATGGCTGCCACAACTTGCCGTCGGCAAGGGAACCGTGCCGACGTCGTACTCCGAGTTCGGACCGCTCGCCAATCATCTGCGGTACGTCGAACGCGCGTCGCGGCGGCTCGCCCGGCAGACGTTCTACGGGATGAGCCGCTGGCAGGCCAAACTCGAGTACCGGCAGGGATTCCTGGCCCGGATCGTGGATATCGGCGCGGAGCTGTTCGTGATGGCGGCCTGCTGTTCACGGGCCGAGATGCTGCGGACCGACGATCCGGCGCAAGGCGATTCGGCGTACGAGCTGGCTGGGGTGTTCTGCGAGCAGGCACGGTTGCGGGTGGACCGCCTGTTCGACCAGCTGTGGTCGAACACCGACGACAGCGATCGCCGAATTGCGGATCAGCTGCTGGACGGAAGGTACGACTGGCTCGAAGCCGGCGTACTCGACCAGTCCGAAGGCACCGGCCCCTGGATCGCCGGCTGGCAACCCGGCGAATCGAAAGCTCCCAACCAGTCCCGTCGCTACCGCTGAAAGCCGGCGTCAACAAGCCCTCCGGCCGCTCTTGACATCGGTCACGACTGCCTTCAAGGTTCCTATATCGTATTGGATTTGAAGGCCGCCGCCCGTGACCAACTCCCGTCGGAGGGGACAACTTGTCGCTCGAGGAAAATTCCGCCCCGGACAGGAGATCGATTCTCAAGATCGGCGGTGCTCTCGCACTCACGCCGCTCGTGGGTGAACTGACGAGTGGAACGGCCGCGGCCGTTCGAGGCACGCCGGCGTACGGAACCACCGCAACGTCTGCCGGCCTGAACTGGCCATCGCTGTCCCGGAAAGCGTTGTGGTACTCGGTGCCCGCGTCCGGGTGGGAGGCAGAGGCGCTCCCGATCGGCAACGGCCGCCTCGGGGGGATGCTGTTCGGCGACCCCGACGAGGATCGGATCCAGTTCAACGAGCAGAGCCTCTGGGGCGGCCGCAACGACTACGACAACGCGCTGGCCGGCCAGCCCGACAATGTCTTCGACACCAGCATGACCGGCTTCGGCTCCTACCGTGACTTCGGGCTGCTCTCTGTTGCCTTCGCCGGCCGTCCGAAGGTCACCAGTCCCGGCGGGCCTTACCAAACCTCCTCGAACGAGACAGTCGATCAGAGCATCGACGGCGACTCGCGGACGAAGTGGTGTATCGATGGGCCGCCGACGACGGTGCTGTGGCAGGTCGAGCTCCCGGACCCCCAGGTGGTCACGCAGTACCAGCTCACGAGTGCCAATGATGTGCCGAGCCGCGATCCGCAGCAGTGGGTTCTGGCGGGTTCGGACGATGGCGGGTCGTGGGTCACCCTCGACACCAGATCCCTTGCGGCGCCGTTCGAGAACCGGTTCCAGACCAAGGAGTTCTCTTTCACCAACACGACCGCCTACCGCTTCTTCCGCTTCAGCTTCGTCCCCAAGCCTGGCGTGAGTCACTTCCAGGTCGCCGAGATCGGGCTCGCCGGGGTCGACCTCAGTGGCCGCGGTCAGCTCTACCTCAGCTCTCCTGACAGGGGTGTGAGGTGGCAGGCCGAGCTCACCCGGAAGGTCGTCGTCACCTCGTACGCGATTACCGCGTCGCCGGCCGGCGCTCCGAAACGATGGGAGCTGCAGGCCACGTCGGACGGACACACCTGGGCCACCCTCGATTCCCGCGGTCCGGACACGCCCTGGACGTCGCCAGGCGAAACGAAAACCTTCACCATCTCCAACACCACCGCCTACAGCGCCTATCGGGTCACCTCTTCACCTGACAGTGCATTCCAGGTAGCTCTGCTGGGGAACGGCTTCGACTCGCGCACGCTGAACGCCGTGGTGGACTACCGGCGAGCTCTCGATCCGGCCACCGGCATCCACCTCACCAGGTACGGCGCACCGGGCCGCCGGGTACTCCGCGAAGCATTCGCCGGCCGGTCGGCTGACGTCATGCTGATCCGCTACCGCACCGACAATCCGGCCGGCCTCTCCGGTTCGATCGCGCTGACCTCTGCACAAGCGGGCGCGCCCACGACGGCCGACGCGGCGAAGGGCCAGCTCGGGTTCAGCGGCGTACTGGGCAATGGACTCAAGCACGCCTGCGCGGTCAAGGTCATCGAGGCCGACGGCGAAGTACGGGCCGAGGGCGCGAAGTTGGTCTTCGCGGGGTGCAAGACCCTCACCCTGGTACTTGACGCGCGAACGAACTATGCGCTGGATGCGTCGGCGGGATGGCGTGGACCCGACCCGCAGCCGCGCATCGCGGGCGCCATCGATGCCGCGGCGTCGAGTTCGTACGACGTACTCCGCGAGGCGCACGCTGCGGAGGTGAAGGCGATCATGTCGCGCGTCTCGGTGGATTGGGGCAAGACAGACGAGGCGGCCGCCGCCCTCCCGACGGCCGTGCGGCTGCGACGCTATGCCGCTGGAGCGGCCGATCCCGTTCTCGAGCAGACCATGTACGACTACGGTCGCTACCTGCTGCTCAGTTCATCCCGCCCGAACGGGCTGCCCGCCAACCTCCAGGGACTCTGGAACAACAGCAACAGTCCGGCCTGGGCCTCGGACTATCACACGAACATCAATGTCCAGATGAACTACTGGGGGGCCGAGACGGCCAACCTGTCCGAGAGCCACCTGGCTCTGGTCAACTTCGTCCGGCAGGTCGCGGTGCCCAGCAGAGTGGCCACCCGCAACGCGTTCGGTCAGAGCACTCGCGGCTGGACCGCCCGGACCAGTCAGAGCATCTTCGGCGGCAACGGCTGGGAGTGGAACACCGTCGCCAGCGCCTGGTACGCGCAGCATCTGTACGAACACTTCGCCTTCACCCAGGACAAGGTCTACCTGCGCACGATCGCCTATCCGATGATCAAGGAGATCTGCGAGTTCTGGGAGGACCGCCTGGTCGAGCGGGCGGACGGTCTGCTCGTCTCACCCGACGGCTGGTCACCGGAGCACGGTCCGCGCGAAGACGGCGTGATGTACGACCAGCAGATCATCTGGGACCTCTTCCAGAACTACCTCGACTGCCAGGCCGTCCTCGGATCCGACCCGGCGTACCGGGCCAGAATCATCGACCTGCAGGAAAGGCTGGCACCCAACAAGGTCGGACGCTGGGGGCAGCTGCAGGAGTGGCAGGAGGACCTCGACGATCCGGATGACATTCACCGGCACACCTCGCACCTGTTCGCCGTCTATCCGGGCCGCCAGATCACCAAGCAGACACCCGAATTCGCCGAGGCGGCTCTGGTGTCCCTCAAGGCCCGGTGCGGCGAGAAGGCCGGCGTACCGTTCACAGCTGAAACCGTCTCCGGGGACAGCCGCCGGTCCTGGACCTGGCCGTGGCGGGCGGCCTTGTTCGCCAGGCTCGGTGACGCCACGCGAGCCGGGATCATGCTGCGAGGTCTCCTCACCTACAACACACTGCCGAACCTGTTCTGCAACCATCCGCCCTTCCAGCTGGACGGAAACTTCGGCATCACCGGTGCCGTGACCGAGATGCTGCTCCAAAGCCATCAAGGCGTCATCCATCTGTTGCCGGCCTGCCCCGACGCGTGGCAGAAGAAGGGATCCTTCAGCGGTCTGCGGGCGCGCGGCGGGTACCTGGTCAGTTGCTCCTGGAAAGACGGCAAGGTCACGAACTACGAGATCGTCGCGGACCTCGCCGGCCACACCCGCAAAGTGACTGTCCGCGTCAACGGGCGGGACATTTCGGTCAGACCGACCACGTGACGATGCCGGATTGTGCTTCCTTGACAACGCTCGTGGTACCGGCGTTCTATTCAAGTGAGTCATTGAATTGATCCGGGCGGGGGATGCTGCCCAGGGGGAGAGGGAGAGACCATGTCCGACAAGCAGAGCATCGATGCCCCGCACGAGCGGCGGCCCTTCAAGGATCACGGGCATATGGACGTGGTCACTCTCGGCGACTTCACTCTCGGCCGCGGTGTCTTCGAGCCGGGCTGGCGCTGGTCCGACGACGTCAAGCCGCTCGCCGGTACCGACTCCTGCCAGGCCCATCACACCGGCCTGGTCCTTTCCGGGCAGATGACCATCCGCTTCGACGACGGCCACGAACTCAGCGTCGCCGCCGGCGATGTCGTCGACATCGATCCCGGACACGACGCCTGGACCACCGGCGATGAAGCTTGCGTGATCATGGACACCGGCGTCGCAGGCTACGCCAAGCCCGCGTAGCTCACTAGCGCCTTGTGGGGACGCTGGCGCCCTTGTAGCGCGCCAGTGGCCCCACAAACAGCGTTCGTCCACAGATTTCCCAGCTCTGCCGCGGCAACTCAACTAGACTGAGGGGATTCACACCTCCGAACGGGGGCCGCGATGGGCGTCAGGGCCGCAGCCGTCGTTGCGCTGGTGATGCTGTCGGCCGGCTGTAGTGGCGACGGCGCCACGGAGGACCTGGTTACTCCTCCGGTACAGCCGACCTCGACGCCGGTGGTGACTACGCCGGTACCGCGGCCGAGCCTGCCGCCATTGACCGTCGAGCAGGCCGCCACGGCGTACCTCGCTGCTGTTAGGCCGCGCAACTCCGCTCTCGCCAAGTTCGACGCGGACTGGAAGGCCTTGGCGTCGGTCGAGACTCTGAGGCAGGATGCCGCCTTGATCGTGGCGGCGGAGCATCGCTTTCTGACGGTCCTGGACAACAATGTCTGGCCGCCATCGATCGCCGAGAACGCGGACAGCCTGGCCTTCTGCGTCGCCTCGAGCATCTCCTGGTACGACGCCACCACGCGAATCAAGAGCGCCGCCGAGGTCGAACCCCCACCCGCCTGCGGGGCCAGCGACGCCCAACTCATCAGACTCCGCCTACAACTACCCAGCTACTGACCTGCCACCCAGTCCGACAGGCCAGCATGCCCGCTGGCCATCGGTCGCTGGGCGTTGGTTCAGGAGTCCCAGATCGGGCCGAGTGCAGGGATGCCAAGCCGCTCCATCCCGTGCACCACCGACCACGTCACCTTCTTGTTCGACACGCAGATGACGGCCTCCGCACCTGAGGACGCGTACGCCGAGTAGGCCAGCTTCACCATGTCGGGCTTGCCGTGCGCGTCGGTGTCCCAGATCTGGGTGTCGGGCTGGGCGGCCAGGATCTCGTCGACCAGTTCGCGCCCGTAGGTCTTCACCGGGTCACGCGTCACCCACACCAGCTTGTGCGGCACGCGCGCGGCCAGGACGTGCGCGAGTACGGGTCCGATCCCGCTTCCAGTGACCACATAGACCACTCGGCGAAAGACCGTGCCGTAGTTGGCCATACCCGCGGTCGCGACGCCTCGTACCCACACGTGCGACGGCGGATCGTCGATGAACTCCCCGGTCCAGTCGCCGGCCCGCGACACCGCCATCCGGAACCCGGGTGCACCGGGCGTCGGGATCACCGCGAAGCTGTGCCACTGCCGCAACGGATGCCGCGAGATCGACCGCGTCGACCCGGCCATCGGCGTACTGCGACCGCTCCGCACCAGCGCGACATGCGAAGACGGCCGCACTACCTCGATCGGGATCCGCCGCAGCAACATCCACGGCACCAGTGAGCTGATCGTCGTCAGGACGAGCACCCACACCGTCGGCGTACCGACCATTGCCTCAGGCAACGACTCGGAGCCACGCCGCTCGTCCACGAGCAGTACCGCGCCGATCCAGAACAAGGCCGACAGTGCCCACCCGCCGAACCGGTGAACCCGCTCGAACAGGTCGTGCCGCTTGACCCGCAAGCTTGGCCGAGCAGTCATCACGATTCCCAGTAGCAGAAGCGCTTGGACGTAGTACACGAGGAGCAGTCCCAAGCCCACCTCGCCGGTCGCGACGACGGTGAGTCCAAGGAACCACAAGGTCCCGCACGCGGCACCACCGACGTGCAACCCGCCCAGGTGGTAGCCCTTCGCCAACGCCCATCGCAGCCGCAGCGGCCAAGACTTGGGCACCTTCATCACCAGCTGGGAAAGGCCATTCACGAAGAACTGCTGGCGGATCAGGATTCCCAGCGCGAAGTTGCCCTGGGCTACCAGTGCGAGGTTGGCGACCTCGGTCCACCAGTGATTCCCCACTCCCCACCCGAACATCGCCACGTTGGCCAGCAGCACGAAGGAGGCCAACCGATTGCTCTGCATCAACCGCGGATGCTTCAAAACCCGCCTTCGCCAAGGCAGGACCTCCGGCAACACCGCCTCGCTGGGCGCAGCCGGCAACGACATCTGTACCGCATTCATGAAATTCCCCCAGAATTTCAGAACCACCCCGATAGTCGCCGCGGCTGATCGAATCCCGACCCGATGACCACCGCGGCGCCGAGCCCGCTTCAACCCGGTATGCCTTCTGAGACGCCGCGTGAGGCCGTCCGGTTCGACCGGCCTTCGCAGGGCTGGTTACCGTGGTGCGCGAGTCGACCTACGAAGGAGCAGTGGATGTCACCTGGACGCAAGGACGTCAGGCCTCCCCAGACCGCGGTGGATGAGAAGGCGACATCGTCGCGGCGTACCGGGAGGTGGTCGGCAAGTCCAACCAGGTCATCGAGTCCTACACCGACCTGACGCTGCCCGCGCCCGCCCCCACCCGCAAGAGGCAGGCACCCACGATGCGCTGGCTACTGGTGCACATGATCGAGGAAACCGGCCGCCACGCCGGCCACGCCGACATCCTCCGCGAACAAATCGACGGCGCTACCGGCCGCTAGTCCGGTTTGCACTTGTACTTCCCGTTCTCCGCCGGCGGATTGGTCGCTCAGTCCTGAAATGGCTCGTGGATGACCGGGTGAGCGTGCGGAGTGGCCGGCCACCAGGGGTGGTTCGGGATCCGGCTGGCGAGGATCTCGCGGTAGGCACCAGTGAACGCCCGGTGGACCTTGTCCACCAGCTCCGGCGGCACCCGCTCGGGCCGCCAGCGGAGGACCCGTCGCAGTCCGAGTGAATGGTCGGCCAGCGGCAGACCCACGGTGTTCGGGATCGATCCGACGGTCGGCGCGGCGGTGACGATGCCGCGGCCCGCGCTGACGAACTGCTCGACTTCGGCCTCGCCGAGCGCGTCGTACCGGAATCCCGGCGTGAAGCCGACCGCTTCGCAGGCGGCGCGCAGGGCGGCCAGGTTGCCGTCCCGCTTGCCACCCGGCGGCATCAGCCAGGTCTCGTCGGCGAGGTCGGTCAGCCTGATCACGGACCGGCCGGCCAGCCGGTGATCCGCGGCCATCACGATCAGGACCGGCTCGGGATCGACCATGGCCTGTTCCTGGATCCCCACCGGGCAGGGCGGCGCATGGGCCTCGTCGCAGAGCATCAGCATGACGATGTCGAGGACGTCGGCTTCCAGGAGATCGGTCAGTACTCCGCACGACGGGTCCACCTGGGCCTTGATCTCCCGCCCTTCCAGTTGCTCCTCCAGCCGGGTCAGCCAGGACACGAACGTGACCGTGTTGACCGAGCCGAGACGCAATGGCCCGCCGGTGTCGACGTACTTGCAGCTGCTGTTGACCAGGTCGTCCATGTCGGCCAGCAGAACCCGCGCGCGGCCGAGGATGTGCTTGCCGAGCGGGGTGGGGACCACACCCCGGACACCACGCTGGAACAGCTGGCCACCGACGGCCGCCTCGATCCGGCGCAGCTGCGCCGTGAGCGACGGTTGAGAGACGCTCATCGAGGCCGCGGCCTTGGACACGCTGCCCGTGTCGGCCAGCCGGCAGACCACTCGCAGATGCCGGAGTTCCAGCTCCATAGTGGGCAGGTTATACCTCCTTGGGATGTCTCTGCGACAACCGTCGGTGCGACTGTCTTCTCACAGAGAACCCCTGCTGTTCAGCCTCCCGCCCCTTGAGGCGACCAGCGGTCTCTGCGCCGCTCCCGGTCGCGATCCGGCGACAAGCGGCCTTCGCCCTGTGAGATGAGGAAGTGCCCACGTGAAGACAAAAGTCCTCCGCCTTGCCGCGGTCGGCTGTGTGCTGAGTCTGGGGATCGTCAGTACGTCGATCGCCGTCCGGATGACCTCGCCGGCATCCGCGGACTCCACCGCATCGCTGGCCGCCGCGCCACCTGCCAGCCCCCTGGAGGCCGCCGTACGGACGGCGGAACGGCTGGTGCGGGGTCGCGCGGCCGAACTCAAGGCTGCTCCGGCTGATTCGTTCATCCGGCAGCAGTCCGTCGCCACGCCGTGGGGTCTGGAGTACGTCTCGTATGAACGTACTTATCAGGACCTGCCCGTGATCGGTGGTGACTTCGTCGTCACGACCGATGCCGAGGGCAACACTCGCGGACTGGCCGTCGCCCAGCAGCAGGCCATCAACGTCGATCGCCGGCCCGTCGTCACCAAGCGCGCCGCGACCAAGGCGGCCCGTGCGACCCTCGACGTCGCGAACCCGGACAAGGGTGATCCGGCCCTGGTGGTGTACGCGGGTGGCAAGAAGCCCGTGCTCGCCTGGGAGGCAGTTGTCAAGGGCAAGGACAAGGGGGAAGCCTCGCACCAGAAGGTGTACGTCGACGCTTCCAACGGCAAGGTGCTGGACGCAGTCGAGCTTACGGCCACCGGCACCGGTACCGGCGGGTGGAACGGCGCGAACCTGCCCGTCGGCTCCACCAAGTCGGGAACGACCTTCACGATGACCGACCCGCTCCGGCCGAACCTCAGGTGTGGCGATCTGGCCACCGGGAGGACGTACAGCGGTCCCGATGACGTCTGGGGCAGCGCTGACAAGTTGAGTCGCGAGGCGGCTTGTGTCGACGTCATGTACGCCGCAGCCGGGCAATGGGATCTGCTCAAGGCGCAGTACGGCCGGAACGGCCTGGACGGCAACGGCTCCTGGGCCGACGCACTCGTCGGCATGCAGGAGCAGAACGCGCACTGGGACGGCCCGCACAACCCAGGCGGAACGGCGTACGGGTACAACACGAAGAAGCAGTGGGCGACCCAGATCGACATCGTCGCCCACGAGTACGGACATGGCCTGGACGCCAACACGCCCGGTGGCGTGTCGAGGTACCCGACGCAGGAAGCCGTCGCTGACATCTGGGGAGCGCTCACCGAGGCATACCTGAACAACCCGAACGACGCGCCGGACTACGAGGTCGGCGAGCGGGTCGACCTGGCCGGCAACGGTCCGATCCGGTACATGTACGAGCCGGCCAAGGCCGGGCACCCGAACTGCTATTCGGCGAGCCTTCCGTCGTCGGTGCATGCCGCGGCGGGTCCGATGAACCACTGGTTCTACCTGCTTGCCGAGGGCACCAGTCCTGGCAACGGCAAGCCGGCCAGCCCGACCTGCGACAACACCTCGCTCACCGGCATCGGGCATGAGCAAGCCGGCAAGATCTTCTACAACGCGATGCTGACCAAGACCACCGGCATGACCTACCCAAAGTGGCGCCTCGGCACTCTGGCCGCCGCGAAGAACCTCGACCCGAGCTGTGCGCTGCACGCCAAGGTCAAGGCGGCGTGGACGGCGGTGAGCCTCGGCGCGCAGGCCGGTGAAGCGACCTGTGTTGCGTCCGGCAACGACTACACGCTGTCTGTGTCGCCGGCCAGTGGTTCGGTCAAGCCCGGGGAGTCAGTCGTTGCCACGGTCAACACAACGATCGCGAACGGCTCGGCCCAGACCGTGAACCTTGCGGTGACCGGTCTGCCGGCCGGTGCCACGGCGACGTTCGACCGGAGCTCGGTGCAGTCGGGCAACTCCGCCACCCTCACCATCAACACCTCCTCCAGCACTGCGGCGGGTGTGTACGACCTGAAGGTGACCGGAGATGGCGTAAGCGTCGACCGTACCGCGGGCTACCGGCTGACCGTCGGAGGAACGACTCCCTCCGTCGGCGTACCGGATATCGACGTCGAGCAGGTCAAGGCGCATCTGGCTGCGTTGCAGCAGGCAGCGGTCAACAACGGCGGTCACCGTCGGGCGGGGAGCGCGGGTCACACCGCGTCGGTCACCTATCTCGAGCAGAAGTTGCGTGCTGCCGGCTACACGGTTGCCAAGCAGCGCTGCACGAACTGCACGTATCCGTCGGACAACCTGATCGCGGACTTCCCGGGCGGTGATCCGAGCCAGGTGATCATGCTGGGTGCGCACCTGGACGGCGTCAGCGCGGGTCCGGGCGGCAATGACAACGGATCGGGTTCGGCCGCCATCCTGGAGGTCGCGCTGCGGCTGGCTCAGGAGAAGCCGGCGTTGGCCAAGCATGTCCGGTTCGGCTGGTGGACCGACGAGGAGCAGGGGATGAACGGTTCCGAGTTCTACGTCGGTCAGTTGCCTCTGGCCGAGCGGTCGAAGATCAAGGCTTACCTGAACTTCGACATGGTCGGCTCGACCAATGCCGGGTACTTCGTCAACAACATCACCAGCGAGACCGGCAAGGTGTTGAAGGCCTTCTACGACGGTCTGAACCTGCAGCCGGAGGAAAACGTCGAGGGTGTCGGCCGGTCCGACGACGCGTCATTCAAGAACGCGGGGATTCCGACCAGCGGTGTGGCTGCTGGTGCGAGTGCCCGCAAGACTTCGGCGCAGGCGCAGAAATGGGGCGGCACGTCGGGTACGGCGTACGACCCTTGCTATCACTCGGCCTGTGACAAGTACCCGACGAACGTTTCGTCGATTGTGCTTGACCGGAGTGCGGACGCGGCGGCGTACGGCCTGTGGAAGCTCGCGGTCGGAGAGACCCAGCCTGTGGGTAACGACTTCTCGCTGGCGATCAGCCCGGCTTCTGGCAGCGTTCAGGCGGGAGGGTCTGTCGAGACCACCGTCAGTACTACGACGATTGGTGCTCCTCAGCCCGTGCAGTTCGCCGCATCCGGTCTTCCCACGGGGGCCACTGCCGCCTTCGCTCCGTCGACTGTCGACTCGGGTGGTAGCTCCAAGCTCGTCATCAGCACCACGGCGAGCACACCCGCAGGCACGTACCAGGTGACGGTCAAGGGAACAGGGGCGGTCAGCCACCAGGCGACGTACAGCCTTACGGTGACCGGGGCATCGACCGGCAGCGTCGTGGTGGAGAACCCGGGGGCGAAGACCTGGTGGACCGGTGTCCAGACGTTCCCGCTGCAATTGAGGGCGACCTCGTCCGCGGGTCGCGCGATCACCTTCCGGGCAACAGGCCTGCCGGCCGGACTGACCATCAGCTCGACCGGAGTCATCGCAGGTACGCCGACCACTGCGGGTATCTACACCGTGGTGGTCACCGCCACGGACTCCGGCGGCGTCACCGGCAGCACGACCTTCCGCTACACGATCTACCGCTTCTGAGCTGAATGGTGAGCCCCGGGTCCCAGACCCGGGGCTCACCGCTTGAGACGGGACCGATGACCTTGGTCTGACCGGCGGGGCTCAGGTCAGGTGGTTCGGTGCCTGCTTCAGCTGTTCGGTTGTGAGGATGTGCGCGCCCGCGGCCGGGATGACGACGGTCTCGGCGCCAGTGTCATCCCACCGGACCAGGTACGGCGGTGCGCCGTCGGAGCCGTGGACCTCGAGGATCCGGCCGTGCCGTTTCCGGTCGTTGAGGTGAGTGCCCTCGATCACCAGCCAGTCGCCAGTTGCCGCCTTCATGATCGTGCTCCTCTCAGTACGCAAAGACTGCCTGCCCACCTTCCAGCAGATACCGCTCCCACTCCCACCGCAAGAGCAAGTTCCAGAACGCCGATCAGAAAGGCGGGCGGTTGATGTTTCCACCAACCGCCCGCGGACCGGCTGGCTCAGCAGTGGGGGATGAAGTCGGGCACGGCTCGGGGTTCGGCCTAGGGCCAGGCTGCTAGCAGGTCCGCGGGGGTTAACGCGAGGATTCCCTGGGCGGTGCTGCCGGTTCGTGTGACGGCAACGAGCGGGGTGGTCTCGGCCGTCCCGGGTAGTTGAGAGCGATGGCTGACCAGGCGGGCGAGATCGCGTGCGTCGAAGGGCTTGTTCTCGAGCCAATTGATTGAGCCGACCATCGTGATCTTGCGGGCGACGGGGGACCGGTCCGCACCTACGAGGTCGATTTCCGGGTCGTTGGTGCGGGTCCAGTAGCCGCCGATCACGTTCGTGTCGACGGGGAGCCGGTCGTCAGCACTGCGCCAGAGGGCCTCTCGGATGACGGGCTCGATGGCTCTCCCGCGCCATGAGGTCCAGTTGCGGCGGATCGTGTCGACCACCAAATCGCCGCGACCGCGTTCGACGGCCGGAATGCCAGGCCCGACGAAGGAGAGCCAGAAACGCAGGTAGGGGTCGTCGATCCGGTAGCGGGTTTCCTTGCTGGGTCTGGTGGACAGAGGTAGCTCGGCCGCAACCACGCGTCGGCTGGTGAGCTGTTCCAGCGAGCGGGTCAGAGATCCGGGATTGAGGGCGCCGGAGGCCCGCCCGATGAGGGTGAAGGTGCGTTCACCGTGTCCGATAGCCCGCAGTACGGTCTGAGCTTGGGCCTCGCTCGGGAACTCGGCTGAAAGTATTCGCTCGCCACTGACGAGCAGTGCGGATGTCGGTCGTCGCAGGGCTTGTTCGAGGTAGCCCCACACGCCGGCGCCATGCGGCCACTCTTCCAAAATGAGGGGGAGCCCGCCGGAAATCAGGTAGGCATCGAAGGCCTCGGCCGGTGACAGATCGAGCATGGCCGCGACGTCGGCCGGGCTCAGGGGAGGTACGACCATCTCAGTGCCGCGCTGGTAGAACGGCCTGCCGTAGGTGTTGAGCTTCTCCATCTTGGCGACGTCGGAGCCGATCAGAACCAGCAGAACCGGCAGCTTGGACAGTGTCCGGTCGAAGGCCTTCTGCAAGGCTCCTTCGACGGTGGCGTCCTCGCGGATCAGATAGGGGAGTTCATCGAGGACGACGACACTTGGCTGGTCAGTGGGCAGCGCGGTGGCCAGCAGGCCGAGCGCCGCGTCCCAGGTTTGCGGTCCGGCGAAGTCTCTGAGGCGTGACGCGTCGGGAAGCGAGGAAGTCGCGACCTCGGTGGCGAATCCGCTCAGATCGTTTGTTCTGGAACCTCCGACGGCGGTGAAGAATACGTGTGGTGTCTGCGAGCGTTCGAGGAACTCTTCGACCAGCCTGGACTTGCCGACCCGGCGTCGACCCCGGATCAGCACTGCGCGTCCAGGCCGGCCGGTCCGGCCACCATCGCGTACGACGGACAACAAGCCGTCGAGAATTTCGAGCTCGGCTCGACGTCCGACAAACCCATCCATCGTTGAGTCAACTCCACTGCTAAGGCTTGCATCAATGATACTTGCATTGATGCAAGCATCATGTCAGAGCGGAGCGGAGACTGCTCGGGGTGTGCGCAAGGGTGGAGTTGGGCGCATACTTGAGTTCTGATGGAGCCTTCCCGCGCGACGACGCGTCGTCACCTGTCCACGAGTCCCTTCAAGCCCCGGGTCCCCGCCCCGATCAAGACGTTCGAGGAGGGTGACCGTGTGTCCCACGACAAGGAGGGCATCGGCAGGATCAGCGCTGTCGAGGGCCCTCACGCGGTGATCGTCGACCTGGGCGGCGGCAAGCTGCTGCGGGTCCTGTCGCCCTTCGACAAACTGCACACGCTCTGACCTGTCGCCACCCCGGATCACGGTCGGCGCTGTCGAGTCGCGGTGCCGGCGCCGCGTCACGCCCCCTGGACGTGACGCGGCCCCGACATCAGTAGCCGTAGCGGCTCTTCAGATGGCGCCACCAGTCCCGGAACATCCAGGCGGAAGAAGGAGCTGTCAGCGCTAACGGACAGCGCAGAGACTCTCACTCACCGTGCATGGTGCTGTCAAGGCTCAGAGCGGGCGCAGGCTGCAGGGCTATTAGATGCCCGGGTTGGCGGCGCGGAGCTTGGCGGGGGCTTGCAGCCGCCAAGCCTCGGTGAGGAGTTCTTCGAGGTAGGTGCGGTCGAGCAGGGCGAGCTGGACCAGGACCCCGCCGTACCCGTCGTAGTGCGGTGTCGTCGAGAAGGCGGGGTGCCCGTCGGACAGCAGGGCCTGCTTCTCAGCGAGGTCGCAGACGATCAGGGTCCTGTCCTCCTCGTCACCGCGCTGCCTGGCCAGCAGTTTGCCGCGCACTTTGAGTGCGGGCGTCCCGTACGAGGTGGATTCCCCGGTTTCCGGCAATCGGGAGGCGATCGCGACCGCATCAGCCCAGCTGGACACAACTTGCCTCCGCTCGCCGTCGGGGTAGCTCTTTCTCGATCATGTCAGGTTTTGAACGCCTCGCTGATCCTGGACTGCGGTACGTCGCCGTGCAGTGCGCGGTAGAACGGGTGCCCGGGGGTGAGGTCGGCGCGATGGACCGGATCGCCGGTGAGCGCGGAGGCGTAGAGCGCGGTGACGAACTCCATCGTCGGCCGGGTGCTGGTCAAGGTGGTGCCGTGGGTCCGGCCACTGAGCAGATCGTCCACCAGGCGGTTGAGCTGAGCGTCGTGGTTGCTCGGTACGTCCTTGCCGGCTGAGGCGGTCCACGGATCGGTCTCATCCGTCTCGAGCTGCGAATCGTCGGTACGCCGTACGCCGGGATCCAGGCCCAGCTTGGACGCGCGGCTCGCGTCGGGTACCGGATAGAAGGTCCAGTCGGCGTCGGAGTACCCGTAGACGTGGCCGACCTCGAGCGTTCCGCCGGTCGTGTCGATCCGGATCCTGCTCAGCTCCCGTGGCGAGAGCAGGCTGTTGATCACGGTCGCTACCGCGCCGCTCTCGAAGACCACCGACGCCATCGACACGTCCTCGAACTCCACCGGGCGATCCAGCCGTACGGCGGTGGCGTTGATCGTCCGCCACGGCCCGAGAAGGTGCAGCAACAGATCGATCTGGTGGATGCCGTGGCCGAGAGTCGGTCCACCACCCTCGCCGACCCACGTGCCGCGCCAGTCCGGGGCGAAGTAGCTGCGCGGCCGGAACCACAACGTCTCGCAGACGGCGACCTGCGGGGCGCCGAGCGCGCCGCTGGCCAGCAGGTCGGCCGCCCGCACCGCTCCGGACCCGTGCCGGTGCTGGAAAATCACGAAGACCGAGCCTGCACTGGACTGCTCGGCCTCGGCGACGGCGTCCATCTCGGCGAGACTCAGCACCGGCGGCTTCTCCAGCAGGACCGACTTACCCGAACCCAGGACCTCGATCGCGATCTCGGCGTGGCTCCCGGGCGGCGTCGTCACCGAGACCAGCTCGGGATCCTCGGCGGCCAGCAACTCCGTCACGCCGCCGTACGGCCTCGAACCGTACTTCGCGGCGAGCGCCTGCGCCTTCGCCGCTACGATGTCGGCGACTCCGACGAGGCTGGTCCGGCCGGTGTTCGCGTAACCCTCCGCGTGCCGATGGCTGATGTTGCCGCAGCCGACGACCGCGACCTTCAGGGCCCGGTCCGGCGTACCTGAACCACTCGTCATCGCGCCGCTCCGTGCACGACCGCCTGCTGCTGGGCCGTCAAGGCCAGCCGCATGGTCTCGAAGGTGTGCTCCTGCGGTGCGGCCGTGGTGGTCCGCTCCTGTACGTCGTGCACCAGGTCGGCGTAGTACGTCAACTCCACGTCCGAGCAGTCGATGTACTGCGTACTTTCCTGGTCGACCAAGAAGAGGTGGTCGCCGCCCGGCCGGCCGCCGATGTCGACGTACTTGCGCATCTCGATGTATCCCTCGGTGCCGAGGATCATCAGCCGGCCATCTCCCCAGGTCGGCAACCCTGTCGGGGTGTACCAGTCGACCCGGATGTAGCCCTGGGCGTTGTCACTGCGGAGCAGCACATCACCGAAGTCCTGTAGACCGGGCTTGTCGGGGTTGGCGAAGTTCCCGACCGTACTGGCCACGACCTCGGCGGTGCGCGCGCCGGTGAACCAGAGGAACTGGTCGATCTGGTGGGAGGCGATGTCGACGAGGATGCCGCCGTGCCGGCTCTTGTCGTAGAACCAGTCCGGCCGGCCGGCGCCACCCCCGAGGTGGCCGCGATCCCCGATCCGGTGCGGACCGAGCCCGAGGGTCTGCACCACCGTGCCGATCCGGCCCGCGCGGACCAGTTCGCCGGCCCTGATCACACAGCGCACCTCGAACCGTTCGGAGAACGTCACGGACCAGAACCGGCCGGTCTCGGCGACCGCCTTCTCGATCTGCTCCAGTTGGTCGAAGCTGACGCAGCCGGGTTTGTCGGCCACGACGTCCTTGCCGGCCCGCAACGCCGCGACGGCGATCGGTCCGCGCCGGTCCGGTACGGCGGCGGTGACGATCAGCTCGATCCCGTCCTGGGCGATCAGGTCGTCGGGGTCGTCGACCACGGGAACGTCGGGATAACGCTCGCGCACCTGGGCGGCGATGGGAGACGACGGATCGTCGGTCGCCATCGCGACGAACTTCGCACCGGCCTCGATCAGGCCGGCGATCTGACCGTGGATATGGGCGTGATCGAGACCGACGGCGGCGAACCGGGGGGTTTGCGTGGAGGTCAAGATGGTCCTTTCGGCTCAGCGTGAGGCAACGAGTGCTTGCGAGAACTCTTCCGCGATCTTGTCACCGCCACCGCTCTTCCACTTCTTGACCGCGGCGGCCCAGGCCGAGACCGGCTTGCGGCCCTGGATGATGTCGTTGGTCACCTGGGTGATGTCCTCGGTGATCTGCGGGCCCTTGCGGACGTTCGTTTCGGAGTACAGGCCGGCGACCGGGTTGGCGATGGCGTCGGGGCAGGTCTGCTTCATGGCATTGAACTCTGCCTCAGTGTTGCCCTTCTTCTCCGGCAGGAAGATCGTCCACGGTCCGTCCGCCTGGTACATCAGGCCGAGCTGGGTCTCGCTGAATCCCCGCTCGGTGAGGACCGGGTTGCCGTCGACGAGGGTGTGATGGACGTCCCGGAGGCCGAACTTCCGGAAGAGGTACTCCTTGGTGCCGAAGGGCGTCGCGAGGAAGTTCAGGTACGACAGCAGGGCCTCGACCCGGCCCTCGGACTTCTTGCTGATCGCGGTGAAGCCGGCGGCGGGAGCGCCCAGCCAGATCCGGGCCTGTCCCGAGCCGTCGTGCTTCGGCGGCGCGATGATGCCGATCCGGGCCGTCTTGTCGACCGCGGTCTGGAGATAACTCGGCCAGCCGCTGAAGGTGTCCTGGACCAGCGGGCTCGATCCGTTGCCGAATCTCACCTTCAGGTCCTGGTTCTGGCCGGAGAAGGCGTCCGGGTGGATGGAGCCGGCGCTCCACAGCTTGCGCAGGATCTCGAACGCCTCTTCGTGGGCCTCGTGCTCGAAGTAGCTGACCACGGACTTGCCGTTCTCGCTCCAGAGGTTCGGCATGTCGAACATGTTCCGCACGAACTGCGTCGGTGCTGCCGCCAGCGCGAAGCGGTTCTGGCGCTTGTCGGTCAGCTGTTTGCACAGTTCGGTGAAGTCGTCGAGGTTCTTGACCTCCGCCTTCAGCCCTTGCTTCTCCAGAATGTCCGCACGGCTGTACAGGACCTGGGAACTGATCGCTCCGCGCGAGATCGGGACGCCGTAGATCTTGTTGCCGAAGATGGCCGCGTTCCAGGCGACCTCGGGAAGGTTCGCGAGGAAGGGGTACTTCTTGATGTTGTCACCGGACAGGTGCGGTGTCAGGTCGGTCGCCTTGGCTTCCAGCAACTGCGGGACCTGGGGCACGTTGCCGACCAGGAAGACGTCGCCGAGCCGGTCGCCGGCCACCGCGGTGGCGAACTTCTGCGTGTAGTCCACCGAGGGCGTAAGGCTCACCGAGATGGGCGATCCGGCCTGCTTGTCGAGTTCCTGCCAGAACCGGTTCTGTTCGAGCTTCGGCGGGATCGGGGTGTTCGTGAACGTCATCACGTTGATGGGCTTGCCGTCGCCCGGCGGCTGCGTGATGGCCGTCACCGGGTCGGCCGGGTAGCGGAGGAACGCGTCGGGAATGTTGTAGTCGGAGCCGGGCAGATCCGGCTTGACCCCGGCGTACCGGACATAGGCCGGCCGGACCTGGGTCGCGGATGCCTTGTCGGTGCCCCCGCCCGTGCCGCCGCGGCCTTCGTTGGAGCAGCCGCTGAAGACACCGGCCAGGCCGGCCGCGCCGGCTCCGGCCAGCAACGTCCGGCGGGTGACCGGTCGTAGATCGTCAATACTCATTTTTGCTACCTCTCAGCCCTTCACGGCACCGGTCAGCACGCCCTTGGCGAAGTGCCGCTGGATGAACGGATAGACGCACAGGATGGGGACAACCGAAATCATCAGGATTGCCATCTGGATGGAGGTCTGGGGTGGGAGCGCCTCGCCCGCGGCCCCCAGATCCTGGGCGCCGATCTCGACGCCGTTCACTACATAGGTTCGCAACACCAGTTGGAGCGGCCATTTGCTGCTGTCGTTGAGGTAGAGCAGGGCGCCGAAGAAGCTGTTCCAGTAGCCGACGCCGTAGAAGAGGCCGACGACGGCGACCACCGCTTTGGACAGCGGCAGCCCGATGTGCCAGAACAGTTTCCACTCGGAGGCGCCGTCGATCCGGGCAGAGTCGAGCACGGACGCGGGCAGGCCGGCGAAGTACGCCCGGACGACGATCACGTTGAACGCACTCACCGAGACCGGAAGAATGACCGCCCACAGGCTGTCCAGGAGTCCGAACTGCTGGACCACGAGATAGGTCGGGATGAGCCCGGGATTGAACAACAGGCTGATCAGGACGAGCAGCAGCAATGGCTTGTTGCCGAAGGTTCCCCGCCGGCTCAGTGCCCAGCCGAGGGTGCAGGTGAGGAACAGCGCGAGAGTGGTGCCGACAGCGGTGATGAAACCGCTCACCACGAGCGCCTGGGTCACCGTTCCACCGGACAGGATCGACCGGTACGCCGACAGGTCGATGCCGTCGGTCGGAAACATCACGAAGCCGCCGGCCCGGATCACTTCCTCGGGTGAGGCGAGGCTGGTGGAGATCACCCCGATGAACGGGAAGACGACCACGCCGCAGATCACGGTGAGGAAGAGGGCCTTGACGACTCTCTCCGCCCGCCCCGGCATCGGCATGCCGCCCACCAGTACCTGCTGTCGCTTGTGGCTCATCCGCGGTACACCCCTTCCTCGCCCAGGCGGTGTGCCAGCTTGTTGGCGCCCAGGACGAGGGCCAGCGCGACCACGCTCTTCACCAAGCCGACAGCAGCGGATACGCCCCAGTCGCCGCCGATGATCCCGTTGTTGTAGACGTACGTGTCGAGTACTTCGCTCGCCTCCTGGCCGACGGCTGGTTGCTGCAGGATGATCTGCTCGAAACCGACCGTCAGCGAGTCTCCGAGCTTGAGAATCAGCAGCAGGATGATGATCGGCTTGAGGCCCGGCAGAGTGATGTGCCAGGTCTGGCGCCATCGGCCGGCGCCGTCGGCGGCGGATGCCTCGTAGAGCGATCTGTCGATCTGCGAGAGGACGGCCAGGAACAGGATCGTGGCCCACCCGGTGTCCTTCCACATCACCTGCGAGGTCAGCAGGACACGGAACGCTTCGACATTGCCGATGATGTGGATCGGGTCGTACCCGTGGCCGCGCAGCCAGTTGTTGATCATCCCGGTGCCGCCCAGCACCTGCTGGAAGACCGCGACGACGATCACCCAGGACATGAAGTGCGGCACGTAGATGATGGTCTGGACGATCTGCCGGAGCCGGTTCGACAGCAGGCTGTGCAGGACCAGAGCCACCACGATGGGGGCCGGAAAGACGATGACGGTCTGGATCGCGGTCAGGATCAAGGTGTTCTTGACGGCATTCAGGAATTCTGGATCGCCATCGACGATGGTCTTGAAGTTCTCGAATCCCGTCCAGAGACTCTGATTGATGCCCAGATACGGCTGGTAATCCTGGAACGCGATGACGTTGCCCCACAGCGGGTAGTACTGGAACGCGCAGATGACCAGCATTCCCGGTAGCGCCAACAGCAGTACTGCGTAATCACGGCGTAAACGCGTGCGGATTGGCAAATTTCTAGATGGCGGGGGAGCAGTGTCAGTATCGGTCACAGGCACTCCTTGGGGCGGCCCAAAAAAAGTGATCGATCCACTTCTGAGCCGGTAGCTAACCGCAGGCCGTCAGGGGGTGTCAACCCCTCGGCCCGGTATTCGCCGCGGCCGGTCGAGTCGTCCCCGCCGCATCGACCGCGCTTCGACGATCGCGTCCGGAGCCGGACTTCCGCCTAGAGAGCGTGCCGAGGGCGGATGGATCGGCTAGCCTTCGTACGCCGCCGCGCGGACGGCCGGGCGCGAGGGAGGAAACGTGTCAGAGGCAAGGCCGAAACGGCCTGCAACCATTCACGAAGTGGCTGGACTGGCCGGCGTATCACATACAACGGTGTCCCGGTACTTGCAGGACAAGGACAGCCTGAAACCGAAGACAAGAATCAAGGTCGAATTCGCCGTAAAGACCCTCGACTATCGACCGAACCTGGTCGCCCGGTCCATGCGGACCCGGCGCTCGAACCGGCTCGCGATCGTCCTCGCCGCCGGGTCGTACTTTCCCGGACGGCAACTCTCCGCGGCCTCTGAAACGGCTCATCGGGCGGGTTATCAAGTCGAGGTGGTCAGCGTCGAAGGCGGTCCGCGAGCGCGGGCCGAACGCATTGAGGACCTGGTTCGATCCGGTCAGGTGGAGGGAATTCTGGCCATTTCCTCGATCGGCGGAAAAGGCAGAAGAACGCGATCCGTACCGATTGTCGAAATCGATTCCTACGATGAGCAGTTGCATGTCCTGGGCGAACTCGCCGATGCCTCGGCGGTCCGCGAGATCATCGAGCACCTGAGCTCGCTGGGCCACCGGACCTTCCTGCACGTGGCCGGCGATCAGACCTTTACCTCGGCGCGCAACCGCAAAAGCGTCTACCTGGAAACGATCGAGAGCCTCGGTCTGCGATCGGCCGGCGCGGTCGACGGCGACTGGTCAGGACAGTCCGGATTCGACGCGATCACCAGCCTGCCGGACGACAGCGACGTCACCGCGGTCGTGGCGGCCAACGATCTCATCGCCATGGGCGCCATCCGTGGAGCGCTCTCCCGAGGCTGGACTGTGCCTGGGGACCTCAGTGTGTTCGGATGGAACGACGACGAGCTCGGCAGGTTCACCACCCCGTCCCTGTCGACGGTCGCGGTCGACTTCGAGGCCCAGGGCCACGACGCGATGCACCGCCTGCTCGCCGAGATTCGCGGCGAGCCGGTTCCCGAACCGTCCAACCGGACGGTCAACCACGTCATCTACCGAGAGTCGATCGCGCCCCCACCACCTGACCGGCATGCTTGAGGAGTTGGTTTCCACCGTGAACGCGAAGGGCGAGTACAACCGCGACAGCGACTACATCACGACCCGGATCACCGCCGACGGTCGTGACGGTTTCGCAGTTGCGCCAGGCCGGTACCGGCTGGTGGTGGCGCGAGCGTGTCCGTGGGCGAACCGGGCGATCATCGTCCGCCGCCTGCTCGGGCTGGAAGACGTGCTGTCCATCGGATTCTGCGGGCCGACCCACGACGAGCGCAGCTGGACGTTCGACCTCGACCCCGGTGGCGTCGACCCGGTGCTGAAGATCCCGCGGTTGCAGGACGCGTACCTCAAACGCGACCCGAACTACTCGAAGGGCATCACGGTGCCCGCGATCGTCGACGAGGCGACCGGTGCTGTCGTGACCAATGACTTCGCTCAGCTCACGCTCGACCTGTCCACCGAGTGGGCGAAGTACCACCGCAGCGGTGCCCCGCAGTTGTACCCCGAGCCGTTGCGGGCCGAGATCGACGAAGTGGCCCGGCGCGTCTACACCGAGGTCAACGACGGCGTGTACCGCTGCGGTTTCGCCGGCTCGCAGGAGGCCTATGACGAGGCTTACGACGGGCTGTTCGCGACGCTGGACTGGTTGTCTGAGCGGCTGCGCGATCAGCGGTACCTGGTGGGTGACACCATCACCGAGGCCGACGTACGGCTGTTCACCACGCTGGCGCGCTTCGACGCCGTGTACCACGGGCACTTCAAGTGCAACCGCAACAAGCTCACCGAGCTGCCGGTGTTGTGGGCGTATGCGCGCGACCTGTTCCAGACCCCGGGGTTCGGCGACACCATCGACTTCGTCCAGATCAAGCGCCACTACTACGAGGTACACACCGGCATCAACCCGACCCAGATCGTTCCCAAGGGTCCGGACCTGTCGGGCTGGCTCATCCCACCTGGCCGGGAGGTCTTGGGCGGCAGGCCGTTCGGCGAGGGCACCCCACCGAACGGGCGGTAGCCGGAGTACTGGGCTTGCCCGCTTCAGCCGGTCCGGCTCTGAATCTTGACAGGGTTAAGTAATTGTTCCAATATCCTATCGGATCCGAGTTTCTGGGGCGGTGCCTAGAAGGCGTGCGTGCCAGGGGTCTCGGCTGTCAGATCATCAGAGAGGTCGCCGCTCATGACCAGATCCCTTCGAAGTAGGGCGTTGCGAGGCGTGGTCGCGCTTGCCGTCGTCGGGGCGTTGCTCCCGGCTGCGACGTCGTCCGCCGTACCGGGCCCGGGTAAGCCTCCAACAGGGCCGCGTGGCGTTAGCACGACGGCGAGTACGCCCAGCGTGGCGAGCATCAGTAGTCCGGCGAGCGTCACCGCGGCGACGGGGCCGTCGTTGGGGCCGGCGGGGGAGGCGGCGCTGAAGCCGTACATGGGCTGGAGCAGTTACAGCATGCAGGTGTACTCGAACGACGGCGGCAACTGGATCTCGGCGGCTCAGATCATGGCCCAGTCGGATGCGATGCACAAGAAGCTCCAGCCGTACGGGTACAAGTACATCAACATCGACGCGGCGTGGAACGGTGGCATCGACGAGTACGGCCGGCCCGTACCGAGCAAGAAGCTGTACCCCAACGGTCTGCAGGCCGTGATCAAGCACATCCACGCGAACGGCCAGAAGGTCGGGCTCTACAGCATCCCCGGCATCTCGAAGGCGCTGCTGGACGCGAACCTTCCCGTCTACGGCCACCCGGAGTGCAGGACGGGGGACCTGGCCAAGCAGCCGTTGCAGCAAGGTGACTATTGGGGCTTCGGGTACCGCATCGACATGACGAAGCCGTGCGCCCAGGCATACATCGACTCGGTCGTAGATCTCCTCGCCTCCTGGGGTGTCGACTTCCTGAAGTTCGACAGCGTGACGCCGGGCTCCGGCAAGAACGACCTGTCGCTCGATGCACGCGACGAGGTCAAGGGATGGTCGCAGGCCCTCGCCCGGCACAAGATCTGGCTCGAGCTCTCCTGGGCGCTCGACATCAACTACGCGGAGTACTGGAAGCAGTGGTCGAACGGTTGGCGGGTCGACTGGGATGTCGAGTGCTACTGCCCGGGTGAGGCGCTCACGGCCTGGCCGAACATCTCGCGGCTCTTCCCCAAGGTGGCGGACTGGTGGCGCCACGGTGGGCCGGGCGGCTGGAACGACCTCGACTCGTTGAATGTCGGCAACGGCACGATGGACGGGCTGACCAGGGACGAACGCCGTACTGCGGCGACGCTGTGGGCCGTTTCCGCCGCGCCGTTCTACGTCGGCAACGACATGACCAAGCTCGATGCGTATGGGCTGGAACTGCTCACGAACCCCGAGGTGATCGGGGTCAACCAGGCCGGGCGCCCTGCGCAACCGGTGTCGACCAAGACCAACCGGCAGGTGTGGTACTCGCTCAACGCCGACGGCTCGTACTCCGTTGCGCTGTTCAACCTTGGAACCACCGAGGCCAACCTGACGGTGAACTGGGCAGACCTCGGCCTGGACGGCTCGGCGACGGTACGCGACCTGTGGGCGAGGAAGGACCTTGGGCAGTTTGCGTCCGGTTACACCGCGGCGACTGTGCCCCCGCACGGTGCCCGCCTGTTCAAGGTCACGCCGCAGAAGGGCTCGGCGATTCGCGTCAACGACGATGATCTGCGGATCTCGTACGACGGCGTCTGGCAGCGCAACGGCAACCGCGAGGTTCCGGCGGTGTCGGAGCCGCTGACGGTCACGGTGACGGATACCGGGATTCCGCCGGCCGCTACGTCCGGCGTACGAACTGTTGAGTTGAACAACGATGATCCGGGCATCGTCTACACGGGTTCATGGAGCCGCAGTACGGGGCGTGGGCTTGGTGATTATCAGGACGATGTGCAGTACACGGAGACCAACGGCGACGCCTTCTCGTACAGCTTCGTCGGCAACGGCGTCGACTACGTGACGGAGAAGGACCCGTCGCAGGGTGAGGTTGAGATTTATGTCGACGGTGCCTTGAAGGCGACCGTGGACACCCATGCCGATGCGCGCTCCGCGCAGCAGGTGGTGTTCAGCATCTCGGACCTGCCGAACGGGAGCCACACGATCCGCGGGGTGAAGAAGTCGGGACAGTTCATGCTGGTCGACAAGTTGGTCGTCCGGCAGGAGAGTCTGCTGAACCCCGGTACCGCGGCCTTCGACAAGACTGCTCAGGCTGACCTGACGACCGAGATCGGGCGCGACCCCGGCGAGCTGGCCGGGATCGCGAACGCCGGCAAGGCACTCGTCAAAGGCACCGACTACACCGTCGATGGGCGCGTCGTGACGATCAAGAAGGAGTACCTCGCGACGCAGCCGACCGGTACGACGAAGCTCGACTTCGGCTTCCGTGGTGACTATCGCGACGATGTGCACGCCGCGACGGCGAACGGCGCGGCGATCGAGTTCGCGTTCCGTGGTACCGGCGTTGAGTGGGTGACGGCGCTCGGCCCGGATCAGGGCGAAGCGGATGTCTCCGTCGACGGCAAGGTCGTTGCCCGGGTCAACTTGTTCAACGAGGCGCGGGTCACGGCACGGCAGGTGTTCTCCCAGGCCGGCCTGAAGGATGGACAGCACACCCTGCGCATCGTGAAAGTCTCGGGCGACGTACTACGAACCGACCTGGTCAGGTACACGATGGCGAAGCCCTAGGACTTCGCCACAGCTCGGGTGACGACCCAGCGGTGAGGGGAGATGGGCCGCGTTCGAGTGAAGCCATGATGCTCGAACGCGGCCATCGGCCCGGTATGCAGGAAGGAGCCGGCCACCTTCCGGTCGTCTGTCTCTTCGGGATAGCCCTCCACCGTGCCACCGCCGAGCTTGGCGATCTCGGCAAGTGCTCCGCCCAGAGCGGCGTTGGCGACGCCACGACCCCGAAAGCCTTTGCCTGTGAAGAAGCAGGTGATCCGCCAGTCGGGCAGCCCGGTGAGCCCTTTCTCGTACAGGCGTCGGCTCTTGATCTCTGGCAATTCACTGGGCGACCCGAACTGGCACCAGCCCAGGCATTCGTCGCCGTCGAACACCAACGCGTTGTGCGTTCCCCCTTCGCGCACCAGCCGTTCCTTGTCGGCCTTGTTCTGCTCAGCGGTTCGCTCTTTCAGCTTGACCTGAAAGCCGATACACCAGCAGCCACCCCAGACGCCGTTGTTCGCCTCGACCAACCGCGCGAACGCACCCCACGTCTGCGGAGTCAGCGGCCGAACAACGAACTCCTCTGTCTGCTCCACGAAAACACCGTAGACCGGATCGGGCCGGGAGACGGTGGGGGTTTGGGTTCAATCAGCCTCATCGCTTGCTTCCTCCGTCGTCTCGACCAGGTGAAACACCGGTACGCCGAGGTGCCGGCGGGCCTGGGCGGACCAGTCGATGTGGAGCAGTTCGGCAATGACGTGTTTCCGGGTGAGAACCACGACCTCGTCGCCGTCCACCAGCTTGAGGTAGTCGACGAGCTCGTCCACGGGGTGCTGGCGAGTGATCACTCCGTCCGCATCCCGGCCGAGTGAACGCAACCGCTCAAGACTGCGCTCAAGCGCAGCGGTGGCCTGGGCATCAACAGCACGCTGCGCTTCCTGCTGAGCCTTTTGGGCCTCCTCATCCGAGTAGATCGAGTACCGCTCGGCCGCCATCCCATAGAGCTCGGTGCCGGCGAGACTGGCCAGCGACGACTCGATCTGAGCCCTGGCGTCCTCACACGGAATGATCACGTGGAACTTGACCTCCGACGTGCTCGCGTAGCGGCGTACCAGCCCCTCCGCGTCGGGTACGCTCAACTCTTCCTCAACCAACAGCACAACGTCATACATCGAGACCACCCACCTTCCATGCGGTCTGGGTACCAGCCCAGTACCCACAGCAACCGCAAACGACACGGCTTGAACGGGCCACGGCCGGGCGGTGTTCAGCCGGGCGTCCACCGTTGGTGATGGTTTGGTCACCGGCCGTCGTATCGGTCTGCCGACGGAACCCCTCGCTCTGGATGTCCTCAGCGGCCACGCGTACGCCGTACCGGTAGGCGAGCTTGCCGCCCCGCGCGGACCGCGAAGTTGACGATGAATAGGATCACAACGATCAGATTCAGCGACATGTGCGTCAGCCCGGTCCGGAACGCTGGCGACCCACGCGCCGATCGGCACGGCACCCGCAACCGTCCCTTCACGGACCCAACTCCTGCAACTTGCGCGTCCCGCGGCCAATCTTTGCAGTCGCGACTGTGCGAACAGCAGCTATGTAGGGCGGCATGCGTACCCGCGACGTCGTAGATGTTCACTCGAGGCAGCCTGGGAACGGTCAGACCTAGACGCCGGCTGTTGCCATAAGCAACATCACCGGGTTTCCACAACGCGCGACTTCCTGTGCACAACCTGACCACTTCCGGCCACTCGCGAACCCGCCTTATAGATAAGGCCTTCCAGCCACGAAAACTGTCGGTGGGCCCGTCTAGAGTTCTGGGTATGGAGACCTCGCAGCTACTCCCACCGTCGATGCTTGGTGACAGCGCCCTGCTGTCCACCATCGACGG
>NZ_AQUZ01000037.1 GCF_000372465.1 Kribbella catacumbae DSM 19601 | reverse complement strand
GAGGACCGGAACGGTTCCCGTGTTCACTCGTTGATCGCTCGGCGAAGGAGGCACCCGACTTGGCCCCTGCGACATCGCCACGGCTACCCCGCAGCACTTCACCGCAGCCTCCCCATCACCACTCGAATAGCTCCGGGAAGTCCCCCACCCCGTCATGAGGGGGTGGGTGCGCATCGCATCCGGCCCGGATCCGCCAGGTTTCGAGCCGGTGTGTCTTTGAGGGACGTAAACGCCGGTTCCTCGCGTATGCCTTTCCGCCACGCTCGCCGGACCCGCACCATCTGGCAGTACTGACACGTCCCGGCTTTGTCAGGGCCGCTTCCACCCGAACCCGGCACCTCCCGGATCAGGCTGCCCTCAGCTACACCGTCCTGCTGCGACAGGAACAGCGGCGAAGGTCTCCCACCTCCACTCAATCAACAAGCGCCTCACGGCGCACCCGGGTTAAGACGCACGGCCACTGGGTTGCTGAACGCCTCGGCGACGCCACCTTGGAATGGACCAGCCCTCACGGCTTCAAATTCCGCGTCGACCACACCGGCACCCACGCCCTCGAACCCTAGGGACAGACATCCCCAGCGAGGGAGCAGTACTCAGTGCTGCTCGGTCGAATGAACGAGGATGCGGAGGAGGTTGGTCAAGTGATCCTGGTCGGTCGCCTGCAGTTGGTTGACCAGGTCGGCCTCGACCTGGGTGATGTCGCCGAGTGCCTGCTGCCAGATCAGCAGGCCGGCGTCGGTGAGAGTCGCGACCACCTTCCGCCGGTCGTCGCGATCGTGGTGGCGGGCGACGTAGCCAAGCCGCTCGAGAGCGTCCAGCCGATTTGTCATCGCGGCCGGAGACAGGCCGAGTTGAGTTGCCAGGCGGCCGGGCGTCGACTGGTACGGCGCCCCGCCGCGGCGCAGCATGTGGAGCGTCTTGAACCCCCACCACTGCAACCCGTGGTCCGCCAGTACTGCGTCGCGCTGCCGATCCAGGTAGCGCCCGAGCGCCTGTAGCCGGGTCGCGATGCCCTCGACCCGCAGGTCCATGTCCGGTAGTTCGCGCGCCCAGAGTTCGACGTGGTCGTCGATCGAGTCCTTCACCGGTTGGATTATTCAGCGACTGAAGCTTAGTTGTCAAAAATTTCGACATCGAAATACTCTCGCGATCATGACTGAGATCGCACTCTCTCCTCTGCTCGCCGCGAGCACAGCGCTGATGCGAGCGGGCCGCTGGACAACCGCCACCGACCTCCTCCGAGCTGCCACCCCATCCACCGCCGCAGAACGCCTCGCGATCGCCGCCGCGCTCGCCGAGGTCACCGTGGATCAAGACTTCGGCCAGCAAACCGACAACGCCGGCCCCGCGCTCGCAGTACTGGCGGAAGCGCTCTCTGAAACGCCGGATGCGTTGCTGGCTTGGGATCTGTCCTTCCTCCAACTCAAGAAGGACTACAGCGTCGCCCTGTTCGCCAGCGACCGCACCGCCGGTGAGGCCTACGCGAAACGAGCTGCCGAACTCCACGAGACCGCACCCGACGACAGCCGCTCCGGTCACGCCGCCTTCTACGCCGGAGTGATCGCCGACAACCTCCTGGAACACCCCGAGAAGGCCTTCACCGCCTACACAACCGCGCTAACCCTCGGCGAATCCTCCGGCGACGACCTCCTGATCTCCCTAGCCCTCCGCCACCTAGGCGACCACGCCCACACCGCCGGCAACCTCCCCTTGGCCCGAACCCACTGGGAACGCTCAACCGAACTCCGCCAAAAGGTCGGCCACCTCCTAGGCGCCCTAGCCCAGCAAACCCTCCTCGCAGTACTAGCCCGCGACGAAGGCGACCCCGCCGCCTCCATCGCCCTAGCCACAGAAGTCAACCGCTGGTCCCGCCAGGCCAACATCCCCTTCCTGCAAACCCAATCCGCAGCCCTGATGAACTGACACTTCAGGCTGATTCTCGGGAGACCAGGTGGGGGTCGAAGATTACTGACGTCGGGCGGAGGGTGGGGTCGGCTATGTGGGTCAGGAGGATGCGGGCCATTTCGGCGGCCATTTCTTCGACTGGCTGGGCGATGGTGGTTAGTTGGGGGTGGGTGTGGTGGGCCGGTTCGCTGTCGTCGAAGCCGACTACTGCTACGTCGTCAGGGACCGTGCGGCCCTGGTCTCGCAGTACGCGTAAGGCGCCGGCGGCCATCAGGTCGTTGGCTGCGAAGACGCCGTCGAGGTCGGGGTGCTGGGTGAGGAGTTCGGTCATCGCCAGCTCGCCGCTCTCGCGGGTGAAGTTGCCCTTGGCAACGGGTATGTAGGCCTGACCGTGGCGTGCCATCGCCTGGCGGAAGCCGGTCAGCCGATCCTGGGCCGCCGGTACGTCGCTCGGCCCGGCGATGGTGACCACGCGGCGGCAACCGCGGGCCACCAACCGGTCGGCGGCTAGTGCGGCGCCGACGGCGTGCGCCAGGTCGACGTAGCTGATCGGGACATCGCGCCCGGGTCGCGCGAACAGCACCGCCGGAATCCCAGCAGCCACGAACAGACCGGGCAGCGTGTCGTCGGAATGAGTGGAGACCAGCAGCGCGCCGTCGGCCTTGCCCTGGCGGACGTAGCTCACCGCGTCAGCCCGGGCAGCATCGGAATCGGCCAGTACCAGCGTCGGATGCACCTTCTGCGGAAGCAAACTCTTCACCACCCCAGAGGTCACCCGGCCGAAGAACGGGTCGCCAAGCACCTGCTCGGCCGACCCGTCCGAGCCTGAGATCACCAGGGCGATCGCGCCGGCCTTGCGGGTGACCAGCGACCGCGCGACGGTGTTCGGGATGTAGCCGGTCGATTGCACCGCCGCCTCGACCTTCGACCGCATCGCCGGGTCGACGGTCTCCACGCCGTTGATCACCCGCGACGCGGTGGCGCGCGAGACGCCGGCCACGTTGGCGACGTCCACCAGGGTCGGCGGCCGATTGCTCTGCATGGCACCGGATCGTAGCTGCGTCAAGCTCGCCCCCTCGATTCTTATCCACAGGTCAGGTTCGGTAGATGCCGAACTCGTAGAGCGAGTAGCCGAAGCCCGTACCCCGCTGGGTCCCGGTCAGCCGGACATACCGCCCCGACCCACCGGTCGCGAGGTTGTCGACATCACCGTTGCCGTCAGCCGTCGAGTAGACCGGCCGCCAGTTGTTGCCGTCGTCGGAAGCCTCGATCCGGTACGACCGCGCGAACGCGCCCTCCCAGATCAGCTGGATCCGATCGAACGAGGTCACCTGCCCAAGATCCACCTGCACCCACTGCGGATCCGACCAGTCACTCGCCCACCGGGTGGTGTTGTTCCCGTCCGTCACGTTCGAAGGCGGGTACGGTGCGCCGTTCCCGACCTGCTGGTACGACGAAGCCGTCGCCGGCTTGCCGCGAGCGATGTTGGTGCCCTGGACCGGCGGCGCCACCACCCGGAACGACTTCGTGTCGATCCCGACATTGCCCTTGCCGTCGCGGACGTAGTCGTACAGCTTCCACACCCCGAGTCGCTCAGGCACGGTCACGGTGAACGGCCCGCTCCCGCTGTACGGCGTACCGACCAGGGTGCCGCTGCCGTCGATGTACTTGCCGCCGACCTTGAACTCGTGCGTCAGCGCGTCCCCGTCGGGGTCGGACACGTTGACGTTGACAGTGATCGTGCCGCCGGCCGGGACGTCCGCAGTACGGCTCAGTGTCATGTTGGTGATCACAGGTGCGGTGTTGCCGCCCGCTGTACCGCCGAAGGCCTGGCGTACGGCGTAGTACGAGAGCCGCTTCTCGCCGCCAGGGGTCAGGTTGAACCAGACGGCCCCGAAGTCGTTCTCGATGCCGTAGTGGAACAGCGTGGCGCCTAGTGCAACGCCAGTGTGGCCGGTGATGCAGTTCCACGCCTGTAGATAGCCGTCGCGCTTCTGGACGTCAGTGGGCTCGTCCGGTACTCCGTTGGCGTCGTTGGGCACCTCCCACTCACCGGCGGGTCCGGCCTCGGTCAGGATGTAGGGCTTGTTGTAGCCGCCGTTGATCCAGTCCTGCTTCACCTGGCAGACATGGCCGTAGGAGTTGACGGCTAGCAGGTCCAGGTCGGGCGTGTACTGCTTGTAGTACGGCCATGCGCCAGTCCACGCGTCAGTGGACGTCACCGGGTGGTTCGGATCGATCGCGTGGATCGCCCGAGAAGCCTCGTTCACGTAGCTGGCGTACGCGATCCGCTGCTGCTCGAGCTCGGCGCCCGAGTAGCAGTTCTGCAGACCGAGCACGGACTCGTTGCCGACGTTCCACATCAGCACGCCTTGGTGGTCCTTGTACTCCGTCGTCCAGCGGCGGATCTCGGCGAGCATGTTCGCCTTGTACGTCGTATCGGTCACGTAGTTCACGCAACCGCCGCTACCCGGTCCACCACCAGGTTGGAGCCAGTAGCCGGCGATCACTCGCATGCCGTTCCCAGCCGCGGCGTCAAAGATCGGCTTGGAGCCGGCGTCCGTGCCCCATGTCCGCACGGTGTTGACGCCGATCGCCTTCAATCCAGGCAGGCGCTGTGCAGCTTCTGTTGCCGGCGGCCCCCAAGTCAGACCCTTCACCTGCCACGGCGCGTCGTTGACGAGCAGTTGCCAGTTCCCTTGGCTGCCTGCGACTCGGACGGTGCCACTACCCTGCGGGGGCCCGCCGCCGGTACCGAGCACCTGCAACTCCCACAGGGAGAAGCCGTAGCCGCCGACTCGCTTGGTGCCGAACAGCCGAACATAGCGGCCGTTGCCGTTCACGTTAAGGGTTTCTGTACCGCCCTGGCCGGCCGCCGTGCTGTGGAGCTGGTTCCAGTCCTGGGCGTTGTTGGAGACCTCGATCCGGTACGCCGTTGCGTAGGCCGCCTCCCAGCGCAGTACGACCTGACTGACGGCAGCGGTGGCGCCGAGGTCCACCTGGATCCACTGGTTGTCTTCGAAGATGCTGGACCATCTCGTGTTCAGGTCGCCGTCGACGGCGGCAGCGGCCGGAGTACCGGCGCCTTCCGAGGACGAAGCCGTCACCGGGCGCCCTTGGGACAGCAGGGTGGCCGCTTGGGCGGGTTGAGCCAGTAGTACGACGTTGCCGAGCAGCACGGTGGCTGCTGCGACGACGGCGGCGATCGCCGTCCGGCCGCGGCGTCTGTGGCGGGTCGCGAAGTCCATCGGGTTCTCCTTCGCTGGGGTGCGAGAGCGGGGCGGGTAGGTCAGAGAGCGCTCTCTCGCGCTCTGATGGTCACGGCCACCTTGCCGCTTGTCAACCGCTCGTCACGCTCAGCAGTTCCGGAACCAGCGGCCTCTTGACAGCCCGGACGCCCCGATCGAGGCTGTCTCAGAGAGCGCTCTCCCGCGATGTCCCTCCCGCGGGCCCACCGATCCACCGCCCCGCGGAATCCCCCGACAGGAGGAGATCCGTGTTCAAGAAAAGGAAAAAGACTCTGTCCGCCGGCGGCCTGGCCGCCCTCATCCTCGCCTCGGCACTCACCGCCGTGGCCGGCCCAGTCGCGCAGGCCGACGACCTGGTCACGCATCACGAGTTCCAGGTCAACTGCACGGTGCATCACCGCGCCACCGATGACCCGATCGTGTTCCCGAACATGCCGGGTGCCTCGCACGAGCACAGCTTCGTCGGCAACACCACGACCAACGCCGCGACCACGCTGAGCTCCCTGCTCGCTCCCGGCCCGGGGGCCAGCACGTGCCTCAACCCCGACGACCTCTCGGCGTACTGGTGGCCGACGATGTTCCGGGGCAACCAGCCGATCAACCAGACCTGGCACCAGGTCATCTACTACAAGTCGGGCATCCTGCGCTATCAGGACGTCCGTCCGTTCCCGCCCGGCATCCGGTTCGTCGTCGGCAGCCCGAGCGCGACCCTGGACGCCTTCCGTACCGCCCCCGGCGCCGTCGAAGGCTGGGAGTGCGGTGGCAGCACCCACAACTGGGACTTCCCGGCCAACTGCCCGATCGGGACCCAGGCCAACATCCGCTACCAGGCCCCGAGCTGCTGGGACGGCGTCAACCTGGACTCCCCCGACCACAAGAGCCACATGGCCTACCCGGTCAACGGATCCTGTACTGCGAGCCACCCGGTGCCGCTGCCGATGCTCGAGTTCAAGATCGCCTTCCCCGCCGACGGTGACATGTCAGCGATCCGGCTGGCGAGCGGACGCGGCTACTCCTGGCACTACGACTTCTTCAACGCCTGGGACCCGCCGACGCTGGCAGCCCTGGTGAGCCATTGCATCAACGGCGGTCTGCAGTGCAACTCGAAGGGATTCGACCTCTACAAGCCCAACCGCGGCCAGGTGCTCGGCGACAACTACCGCCTCCCCGGCAGGCCGAACGTCTGACAACTCTCCTGCGGTGCTGGAGCAGATGCAGCCGGCACCGCAGGCCCGCCCCCCAGACGGGCAGTTGCCCAAAAGGGCAAGTTAGTTGCCTGGAGGTCCTTTCTTCGTTGCCCGAGGCCTTGACACCTGACGCGAGTGCGAGCACCGTCGAAAACATCTGAGCCTGGGGGGCCGGGGTGCGGGTGCTTGGGGAAGCACAGGGGCTGGACCACACAGGGGGAACCACCAATGAGTCACTACAGTCATGCCCGGACGCGGCGAGCAGTAGCCGCGGCCGGGCTCTTCGCATTCACGATCTTGGGGTCCGGTGTCGCGCAGGCGCAACCCGCAGCCGTGACAGCGGCTGACGGTACTGCGGCCGCGCCGGCCTCGAAGATCCCGTCACTCGTCAGTCAACGAATCGCTAATGTCGGCAAGGTTGCCGGAGGCGCCCATCGGCTCGATGCCGGTCAGCGCGCCAAGCTCAGCGATCCGCTGCTGGCCGTCGACACGGCCGCCAACCTCGACCTCGAGGTACACGCGCTCGGCCGGGTGAGCGGCAAGGAGCGGGCCGAGCTGCAGCGGCTGGGAGCGCGCGTTCTCAACGGCTCGGACCAGTGGGTCAAACCCCAGCGAGTGAAGGCACTCCTGAACGCCGGCATCTTCCGCGCACTCGTACCGTACGACCGCGTGGACGAGGTCGCGGCCCTCGGCTGGGTCGCCGCGATCCGGCCGACGGAGAGTCTGCCGCCCGACGCGGGCAGCTTCCTCAGCGAAGGCGTCGCCTTGCACCGCGCGGACGCCACTCAGGCGATCGGAGTCGACGGCGGCGGTATCTCCGTCGGCGCCATCTCGGACGGCGTCAGCAACCTCGCCGCCGCCCAGGGGCTCGGGGATCTCCCCGCCGGAGTTACCGTGCTGGACACGGGTTCCGGCGACGAGGGCACCTCGATGCTGGAGATCGTGCATGACATGGCACCGGGCGCCGACCTGTTCTTCCACGCCACCGGTGGCGGCGTGGCGAACCACGTGGCGGCCCAGAACGACCTGGCAACCGCGGGGGTCGACATCCTGACCGAGGACATCCCGTTCGACAGCGAGCCGGCCTTCCAGAAGGGCATGGCCGCGGTGAACGGCGAGATCCTCGCCGCCTCGGGCGTCTGGGTCAGCTCGTCGGCCGGAAACCTGAACGGGACGCACGCTCCGCGAGTGGCCGCCACCGGTACCGGCAACGGTCCGGACGGCGGAGCGCCCGCCGGCTGCGCCGTGGCACCCACGAACACGATCGCCTTCAACGGCGCGGACACCACCTTCGATGTCACCGTCGGGCCGGGCAACACGATCGGTTCGACGCTGCAGTGGAGCGAACCGCGGGCGATCTTCCCGTCGGCCGGAGCTGGTGGCTTCACCAACCTCGACCTCTACATTCTCGACGCGGCCGGCGCCAACTGCCTGGCCACCAGTACTGCGGCGCAGGGCGGCGGCAGCGGCGACACGATCGAGCAGGCGTCCTGGACCAACCCCAGCGCCACCAACCCGGTCAACGTCAAGCTGGCCGTCAACGTGACCGGCTCGACCGGCGCCAAGGGCACGCCCACGATCGACCTCCGCTGGCGTGGCGCCGGCGCGGTCGACGCGAGCGGAAGCGCCGGATCGCTCAACCCTGACAGCAACTACACCGACCTGGCGACCTCGGCCGGTGCCGTCAACGGCGGTGCGGACCAGAACCCGACCACGGTTCCCCTCGAGGGATTCAGCGGCCAAGGTCCGGTCCGCCTGATCAGTACGACGGTCTGCTCGGCCTCGTACCCGTGTCCCGCATCCGCTCCCCCGGGCAGCAACCAGAGTGTGCTCGGCGGCGCTGGCCGGACAGTGATCGCGCCGACGTACACCGCGGCTGACGGTGTCTCGGTCAGCGGTGTCGGAGGCTTCGGCTCGGGCAGTTGCCCGGCCGCAACTCAAGGTGACTGCAGGTTCTTCGGTACCTCGGCGGCAACACCGAGCGCGGCAGGTGTCGCTGCTCTGGTGCTGGATGCGGCCGGCGGACCAGGCGCGCTGACACCGTTCGCGCTGACCGCGGTACTCAATGCCAACGCCACCGATCGCGCTGCCGCAGGTCCCGACAACGCCTTCGGTTCAGGGGTTCTGGATGCCTTCTCCTCGGCGACCGGACGCGCTGACCTGGCAGTGACGAAGAACTGTCTGCCGGACGGCCCGGCAGCAGCCGGTACGTCGTACCCGTGCACGATCACCGTGACGAACAACGGGCCGGCCATCGCGCGGGCGGTCAAGGTGACCGACAACGTGACCTCGAGCGGGACGTTCCAGCTGTCCACCACCTCGCCCGGCTGCACCGCACCCGCGGGCGACCAGGCCGGCAACGCGCAGGCGACCTGTCTGCTCGGCGACCTCACCTCCGGCCAGCAGGTCAGCGTCGTGATTCGGGAAGGCGCGAACGAAGCGCAGGACATCGCCGACACCGCGACAGTCAGCGGTGGCACGGTCGATCCCAACGGCTCGAACAACTCCGCATCCGACACCTTGCACCTCGTCGGCTCGGCGGACGTGAGCCTCGACAAGACAGCTCCGGCGACGGCGACCGCGGGCAACCAGATCACTTGGTCGACCACGATCTCCAACGCGGGACCGTCGACCGCGACCGGTGTAGTGGTCCGGGATGTCCTCCCGGCTCAGGTCACCGTCGTCTCGGTCAGCGCCACAGGTGGAACCTGTACTGCGGGAGTGCCGGGCAACCCGTCGCTGCCGACCACCTGCTCGCTGGGCAACATCGGTGCCGGAGGCAACCGAACGATGACGGTCGTTGCCACGATCAACTCCTCGTTCACCGGCGCGATGCACAACGACGCGAGTGTGTCCTCGACGACGGCTGATCCGGACCTGGGCAACAACACCGACACCGTCACCACGCAGGTCGACGCTCAGGCCGATCTGTCCGTCACCTCCACCGACAGCCCCGACCCGGTACTGGCCGGGCGGCCGTTGACCTACACGGTCAGGGTCAGCAACGCGGGACCGTCGACGGCGACGGGAGTCAAGCTGGTCGACGTACTGCCGGGAGCGGTCGACTTCACGTCCGCGACGGTGACAACGGGATCCGGCAGTTGTGTGCTGGTGACGATCCCGGTGGATCCGCCGTCCAAGCAGGTCGAATGTGAGCTGGGCACGATGGCTCCGGCCAGCGGTCCGACGACGGTGGTCATCCTGACCCGCGTCGCCTCCGGTACTCCGGCCGGCTCCATCTCGGACAGCACGACGGTGACCTCGAATGTGCCTGACCCGGTGGCGGCCAACAACACTGCATCCGCCTCGACAACAGTCGGTACCTCGGCCGATCTGCGGATGGCACTCGTCGCCGACAAGGACGTCTACAAGCCGTCGTCGACAATCATCTACACGGCCACGGTGACGGACCTCGGACCGTCCGACGCCCAGTCCCCGACGGTGACCATCGGGCTGCCAGACATCAAGGCAGCGGTCTACGTCTTCGACACCGCCGGCTGCACCAAGGCAGGCCAGGTACTGACCTGCCTGCGGCCGACCTCATTGACGGCAGGTGCAGCCTGGTCGTTCAACGTCCATTTGCTTGTCAAGGGCAACAAGGGCGTAGTGACGACCTCGGCCGCGGTCACTTCCACGACCAGTGATCCGGTAGCAGCCAACAACAGCACCACCTTGTCGGTGAAGATCGGCAAGTAGCAGACAGTACTGCGCGCCGTGGCCCGGGACGCCGGCCACGGCGCGCAGTACTGCCGTCAGGAGGAGAAGGCCGCGTCGAACGAGGCGGTGGGCGGCTCGAAGGCGAGGGACTTCACGAACTGGAGGGCTTCGGCGGCGCCGACCAGGCGGTCCATACCGGCGTCTTCCCATTCGACCGAGATCGGGCCGGTGTAGCCGATCGTGTTGAGCATCCGGAAGCACGCCTCCCATGGCACGTCGCCGTGACCCGTCGAGACGAAGTCCCAGCCGCGTCGCGGGTCGCCCCAGGCCAGGTGCGAACCCATCCGGCCGTTGCGGCCGTTGCCGACCTGGCGCTTCGCGTCCTTGCAGTCGACGTGGTAAATCCGGTCCTTGAAGTCCCACAGGAAGCCGACCGGGTCGAGGTCCTGCCAGACGAAGTGGCTCGGGTCCCAGTTCAGCCCGAACGCCTCGCGATGCCCGATCGCCTCCAGCGTCGCCGTCGTCGACCAGTAGTCGTAGGCGATCTCGGACGGGTGCACCTCGTGCGCGAACTTGACCCCCACCTCGTCGTACACGTCGAGGATCGGGTTCCAGCGGTCCGCGAAGTCGCGGTAGCCGGCGTCGACCATCGACTGTGGCACGGGCGGGAACATCGCCACGGTCTTCCAGATCGACGATCCGGTGAAGCCGACGACGACGTCGACGCCCAGCCGGCGCGCGGCCCGCGCGGTGGTCCCCATCTCCTCGGCCGCCCGCTGCCGGACGCCTTCCGGGGAACCGTCGCCCCAGATGTGCGCGGGCAGGATCGCCTGGTGCCGCTGGTCGATCGGGTCGTCGCAGACCGCCTGGCCGAGCAGGTGGTTGGAGATCGTCCAGACCTTCAGGTTGTACTTCTCCAGGATGTCCAGCCGGTTGCGGACATAACCGTCGTCCTCGGCCGCCTTCCGAACATCGAGATGATCACCCCAGCAGGCGATCTCGAGCCCTTCGTACCCCCATTCGGACGCCAGCCGGGCCACCTCCTCGAACGGCAGGTCGGCCCACTGGCCGGTGAACAGGGTAATCGGTCGAGCCATCACAAACTCCTTCTGCACAAGGGATCAAAGGGGTGTCCCACGGCGCCGTGGCCGGAGCGCTGGCCGCGGCGCCGGGGACTGGAACCGGACGAGCCGGTCCCCCCGCCGACCGTGCGATACCGCTCTCCCGCACCCCGGGGCGGGGCCGAACCACCCCGGGTCACAGGAGCTCCTGTCCGCCTCTCCGCGTCGGACAGGGTGCGGTATCGCACGGCGACGAACATGGGGTCAGATCCTCTTCCTGAGGTCCTGACCGATGGCGACAAGCAGCGTCCTGGCCGGTACGTCGGCGACCTTCTGAGCCTCGGCCAGGTACGTGTCCATCGCGGTCCGGGCCGCCGCGAGACGACCCTTGGCGTGCTCCCGCTCAGCCGCCCGCAGCCGCACCTTCATCACCACGGTGGGCTCCAGCGCCAGCGTCCGGACGTCCCGGTACCGCTTGACCACCTCGATCGCCTGGGCGTACGTCGCGATGACGGTGAACGGCACCTTCGTCACCGAGGTGTTGCTGGCCTTGTCCGACGCCCGGGCGATCACTTCGTGCGCGCCCAGACCGAGCAGCATGCCGTCGAGCTTGCCGGTCGCCGGGAGAGGCTGCCCGTCGATGGTCAGCGTCACGCCGGCCATCCCGGAGAGCGCATCCGTGGCTGTCGCCGCCACCGTGGCCAGACTCGCCACACCGAGCTCGGCACCAGCCGCCAGACCCGTCACCGTCGCTGCCGGGACGGTCTTGTCGATCTTGACCGTTACCGACTTGGGTTCGGACACGTTGCCGGCGGTGTCACTCGCCCGCATCTGGAGGGTGTGGGTGCCATCCGCCGCCAGATTGACCGGAGTCGTGTACTCCGCCCAGTCGCCCGACCCGAGCTTCTGCTCCAGGTAGAGCTGGCCCGGCTGGTTGTCAGTCGCCATCGCCGTCGCGACCACAGCATCGGTCCACCAACCGTTGTCCCCTGAGGGCGCCGACGGGTTGACCGACAGGTTCACCTGCGGCGCCACCGTGTCCTTGACGAGCTTGAAGTAGTCGAACTTCGCCGTCTTCGAAGCGACCTGGTCGACCCCGAAGGCATAGATCCCGAAGCTCGCCGAGCTCAGTGCGGTGTTGGTGACGGCCGGCAGTGCGGTCCACTCCAGCCCGTCCGCGCTGTACGACCCGGTATAGGTCGTGCCGCTCTTCGCCAGCCGCAGGTACCAGACACCCTGGGTGGGTGCCGGCGAGGCGTTCGGCGCCGGTTGGACGATCGCGTTGTTCACTTCGCTGCGCAGCTCGATCCCGCGGGTCACGGTGCCACCAGCGGCATTCGTGGTGAGGAAGTCGAGCTTCACGTAGTTCGCGTCGTCGCCGTACACCATCAGGCCGCCCTGCTGGTATCTCTCGTCGAACGCGGACCCGTCCACCTTGGTCTCGATCGTCCAGTCACCGTCGGGAGCCGGCTGCAGCAGCAGGTTCTTCGGGTTCGTGGCCGTGCCCTGGTAGATGTCGCCCTTGCTCGTGTCGATCTCGAGCCCACCACCGGTCACCCGGTACGCCGATGCGTCCGGCCGCACGCTTGCCGACCAGCGGCAGGCATCCAGCGCAGTACCGTCGAACTGGTCGTCCGGGGTCGGCACCTCGGCGGTGTCGTCCGGCGTGATGGTGAAGTAGTCGAACTGCGCCGAGATCGGCAGCGCCTCGGCCCGGTTGGCCAGCCCGAACATCCCGATCTTCGGGTTGCTGATCCCGCCCAGCTGCTTCGTCTCCGGCATGTCCACGAACGTCGCGCCATCAGCGCTGTACGACGCCCGCAGGTCCTGGCCGTTGCTGGTGAAGCGGACCCAGACGGTGTCCGGGTACGCCGCACCCAGGTTGGCCGTGTTCGACGCGGACACCTCGTTCGGCGCACCGGCCTCTTCGCGGATGAACTGGAAGATCCGGTCATTGGCCGAAGGCGCACCCGTCGAGCGACCCTGGATCACCATCTTGGCGTAGTTGTCGTCGTCTCCGTAGACGATCAACCCGGCCTGCTGGTACGCGAGCCGAGCCGGCATCGTCAGTTTCGCCGTCGCCTGCCATGCTCCCGCTTGGAGCGGCTGGAGCACGATGTTCGGCGTACCGGTGTTGCCCGTGCCGTAGATGTCCGTCGCCGTCAACGGCAGCACCAGGTTGCCGTTGCTGACGGCAAGCTCCTGGTTGCCTCTGACAATGGAGTTCCACCGGCCGGTATCGAGCGTCGTCCCCTCGAAACCGTCCGAGCGACCGGTCAGGCAGGTCGGCGGAGCACTCGCGTCCACCTTCACCTGCACGTGCGACGTACCGGCCGCACCCTTCGCATCCGTCACGGTGACGGTCGCGTCGTGGGTACCGGAGGTCGTGTAGGTGTGGCTGACAGTTGCGCCGGTGGCGGTCGCGCCGTCGCCGAAGCTCCACACGTAGGACAACGGGACGTCGCCTTCAGGGTCGGTCGCCGTCGCGGTGAAGTCGACCTTCAGCGGTGCCTTGCCCTGCACTGGCGTCGCGCTGATCGACACGGTGGGCCGCTGGTTCTCCGTGATGCCCTTGCCGATGAACTTCACCCAGTTGACGTTCAGCTGCCCGGTCGTCTTGACGAAGTACAGCGGTCCGCTGGTCAGCGATGCGCCGGAGACGTCCGCGGTGAAGTTGCCGTAGGTCTGCCACGCACCGGTCGGTGTGACGTTGATGGTGGCAACGATCGGTCCATCCGTCGGCGAGCCTTGCCGCACCTGCACGGTGGCCCCGGCCTCAGGCGACGCCGCTCGCAGCTGGAGCTGGGTGATCCCGGTCAGGTTGGTCGGCTTCCAGCCCCACCAGTCGCCGTCTTCGATGAACCCGATGTTCTTGCCGCCACCGGCCACGTCACCGGTGTCCTCGACCCGTACGCCGGCCGTGTCGCCCGGACCACCGGTCTCGCTGAAGTACTCCGCCTCGCGCGTCTTCGGCTGGAGCTGCACGACCTTCTCGGTGGTCAGCCGCCCGGCGCCCGGCGCACCCTTGTCGGTGTACTTCACCTTGACGATGCCGAAGATGTTCGCCCCGACATGGCCGTTGTCCCCGTTGACCGGGATGACGCCTTCACAGCCGTGGTACTGCTCATAATCGTGAGCGTGCTCGTCGTGGCCGAGCGCGGGCTGCGTGATCACGTCAGCGCAGTCGACCGTGCCGTCCTCGGGATCGGTGACGGTGACCTTGTACTTGATCGTGTCGCCGAAGTCGAAGAACCCACCGTCGACCGGTGCTTCCACCGTGATCGTCGGCGCGGTGTTGCCGGCCGTGATCGATCGGTTGGAGACGGCAGTCCGGCCGTCGGTGTCGGTCACCGTCAGCCGGGCCGTGAACACCCCGGCCATCGTGTAGGTGTGCGAGGGCTTCGCCTCGGTACTGTCCGTCGTCCCATTGCCGTCGAAGTCCCACGCGAGCGTGATCGGCTGACCATCCGGATCGCGCGAACCGGTCGAGTCGAACGCGACGGTCAGCGGCAGCGAGCCGGACGTCTTGTCCGTGCTGAACTGCGCGATCGGCGCTCGATTGCCTTGCACATAGTCGATTCGGTAGATACCCGAGTCGGCATTGTTACCGCCGAACCCGCTCCCCCACTCGATCACATAGAGCGCGCCGTCCGGTCCGAACTGCAACGCGTGCGGCCGGATGAAGGCCAGCTTCTGCAGCATCCGCGAGACGTCGGAGACCCCGGCCCGGTCGTCCTTCAACTGCACCGAGAACAACCGGCTGTCGTTCCAGTCGGCCCATACGGCCTTGCCGTCGAAGTACTTCGGCCACTTGCGATCCGAGTCGCTGTCCGGGTCGAACTTGTACGCACCACTCGTCATCGGCGCACCGCTACCGCCGATCTCGGGTACGCCGGTTGTCGACTTGCCCATCCACATCGTCGCCGGGATTGCCGCGGGCAACTGAGTGATGCCGGTGTTGTTCGGCGACGCGTTGACCGGGGCCGCACAGTTGAAGGTGGCGCCCGCAGTACCGGTGGCGAAGTCGAAGTCGTTGTACGGCGTGTTGTTGCCGACGCAGTACGGCCAGCCGTAGAAGCCGGGCTTGTCCAGGATGTTCCACTCGACCCGGCCGTCCGGGCCGCGCGTCGGTGAGACCTGCCCGGCATCTGGTCCGTAGTCGGCGACGAAGAGGTTGTTGGTGGTCGGGTCGATGCCGATCCGGAAGGGGTTCCGGAAGCCCATCGCGAAGATCTCCGGGCGCGTCTTCGCCGTTCCGGCCGGGAACATGTTGCCCGCCGGAATCGTGTAGCTGCCGTCGGCCTCGGGGTGGATCTTCAGCACCTTGCCGTTCAGGTTGTTACTGTTGGCGGCGCTGCGCTGGGCGTCCCAGGGCGCGCGACCGGTCCGCTCGTCCAGCGGCGAGTAGCCGTCGGAGTCGAACGGGTTGCTGTTGTCGCCGGTGGCAACAAAGAGGTTGCCCTGGCCATCGAACTCCAGTGCGCCGCCGGCATGGCAGCACTCGTTGCGCTGGGTGTCGATCCGCAGTACCTGCTTCTCGCTCGCCAGGTCGAGAGTGTCTCCGGTGACCTTGAAGCGCGACACCTTGTCATAAGGTTCGCTGCCCGCCGGCGAGTAGTAGAGATAGAGGAAGCCGTTCTGGGCGAAGGCCGGATCGAGCGCGATGCCGAGCAGCCCGAACTCCTGGCCGGTATAGACGTTGAGGGTGCCGGCGGTCAGGACGGACCCGTCGGTCTTGATGATCTTCACCGCGCCGTTGCGGTCGATGTAGAAAACCCTGCCGTCGGTGGCGATCGCGAGTTCCATCGGGTTCGCGGTGTCGTCGTCCAGCGTGACCTTCTCGTAGCTGTCGCTCAGCGATGCGCCACAGTCGGCCGGCTGCACCCCCGCGGCGGTCTTGAGGCCACCGAGCAGGTGCTTGCGGAACGTAGCGTCGGCGAACGACTCGATCGTGTGCCCCATGCCGGTGTACCAGGCGCGGCCGCCGTCGTAGTCCTGGCACCACGCGATCGGGTGCTCGGCGCCCATGTTGCCGCCGGTGTACGTCGACTCGTCGAGCGAGGCGAGCACGTGCACGGCGCCACGCGGGTTGGTGCGGTAGTTGTACCACTCGTCCGTCCGCGGCCAGGTCGTCGGCGCCTCGGCGGTCGACGGGTGCGCGTGGTCCTCCACCTTCACCGTCGCGTTCGGCGTACCGGGCGGGTGGCTGTCGAAGTAGCTGCCGACCAGCTTGCCGTACCAAGGCCAGTCGTACTCCGTGTCCGATGCGGCGTGCACTCCGGCGTACCCGCCGCCTGCACGGATGTAGCGCTCGAAGGCTGCCTGCTGATCGGCGTTCAGGACGTCGCCCGTCGTCGACAGCCAGATGACGACCTCGTACTTCGCCAGCTCGGTGTCGTTGAACATCGCCGCGTCCTCGGTCGCGGTGACGGTGAAGTTGTTGGCCGCGGCCAGGTCCTTGATCGCCTGGATGCCGGCCGGGATCGAGTCGTGCCGGAACCCGGCCGTCTTGCTGAAGATCAGTGCGTTGAACGTCTCGTCCCCATGGCCGGGATGGGCCTGAGCGGTCGTCGCGGACAACGGGATCACCAAGGTGGCGATCAGGGCGAGCACGAGAGCACGGATGAACGTGCCGTGCCGGCGTAGCTGGATCATGGAATGCTCCTCATGGGTCGGATAAGGCGCGCGCTCCATCGGGTTCCAGGGCGGGTCCCTGGATTGTTCGGCCCTGGTATTGCAAGTTCAGCTACTGCGGGTCCCGTGCTCTGCCCTGCGCGGGATGGTGTTGGTGTTACCGGACGCCGAGCAAGTGCTCCATCGCCAGCTGGTCGAGGCGCTCGAAGCCGAGACCACGCTGGGCCAGAGCATCTGCGTCGTACGTCGCCTTGCGCAGCTCGGCCAGGCTCTCGCCGGCACCGAGCGTCGGCTGGGCGAGCTCAGCCACCCGAGCCACGGCCAGCGCTTCGGCGACCTCCGGGTCGGCCCGGAACGCCTGCACCTTCTCCCGCAGGATCAGGTAGTTGCGCATGCAGCCGCGAGCGGTCTCCCAGACACCTTCGAGGTCCTCGGTCCGCGGCGGCTTGTAGTCGAAGTGCACATAGCCGTCGTACGCCGGTCCGGCGGACGACCCCTGCAGCACGTCGACCGTCCAGAACGCCTCTCGCAGGTTGCCCGCGCCGAAGCGCAGATCCTGGTCGAACCGCGGACCGTGCTGACCGTTCAGGTCGATGTGGAACAGCTTGCCGTGCCAGAGCGCCTGCGCGATGCCGTGCGCGTAGTTGAGCCCGGCCATCTGCTCGTGGCCGACCTCGGGGTTGATGCCGACCAGCTCAGGGTGCTCGAGGTCGTTGATGAACGCGATCGCGTGCCCGACCGTCGGCAACAAGATGTCGCCGCGCGGCTCGTTCGGCTTCGGCTCGAGCGCGAAGCGGATGTCGTAGCCCTGCTCCTGCACGTAGGCGCAGAGCAGATCCATCGACTCCTTGTACCGGTCGAGTGCGGCGTGCACGTCCTTGGAGCCGCCCGACTCGGAGCCTTCACGACCACCCCAGAGCACATACGTCTTCGCGCCGAGCTCGGCCGCGAGATCGACGTTGCGCAGGATCTTGGCCAGCGCGTACCGGCGTACGTCGCGGTCGTTGGCGGTCAGGCCGCCGTCCTTGAAGACGGGGTGGCTGAACAGGTTGGTGGTCGCCATCTCGACGACCATGCCGTGCTCGGTCAGCGCCTTGGTGAACCGCTCGAGCACCTGCTGACGAGTGCTGTCGTCAGGCACCAGGTCGTCGTCGTGGAAGGACACGGCGGACGCGCCCAGCTCGGCGAGCTTCTCGATCGCGAGGACCGGGTCAAGCGGCGCGCGGACCGCGGTACCGAAGACGTCGACTCCTTCCCAGCCGATGGTCCACAGACCGAAGGAGAACTTGTCGTCCTTGGTCGGCCTATATGAAGTCGTTGAGTAGGAAGTCATTCAGGGATCTCCTGCCATTGTCGGGAGGCCGAACTGTCCTCGACCGCGGCCAGCACGCGCTGGACCTGCAGGCCGTCCGCGAACGAGGGCGCGGGATCCGTGCCCTCGGCGATCGCGGTGACGAGGTCGACCACTTGATGGGTGAAACCGTGTTCGTAACCGAGCAGGTGGCCCGGCGGCCACCAGGCAGCGACGTACGGATGCACCGCCTCGGTCACGAGGATCCGACGGAAGCCGGCGGTCTCGGCCGGCTCCGTCGCGTCATAGAAGTGCAGCTCGTTCAGGTCCTCGAAATCGAACGCCAGACTGCCGAGCTGTCCGTTGATCTCGAGCCGGATCGCGTTCTTGCGGCCGGTCGCGAACCTGGTCGCCTCGAAGACGCCCAGCGCTCCGTCGGCGAAGCGGGCCAGGAAGATCGCGGCGTCGTCGACCGTCACAGGTCCCCGCTCGGCGCCCGCGGTTCCCGCCAGTCCGCTGTGCTCGGCGGCGACCGGGCGTTCCTTGACGAACGTCTCCAGCTGGCCGCTCACCTCGGTGATCCGGTCACCGGTGATGTACTGCGTCAGGTCGACGATGTGCGCGCCGATGTCACCCAGAGCGCCGGAACCGGCCTTCTCCTTGTCGAGCCGCCAGGACAGCGGCGCCTCCGGGTCGGCGATCCAGTCCTGCAGGTACTGCGCCCGGACGTGCCGGATGGTGCCGAGCTTGCCCTCGGCAACCAATTGGCGGGCCAGCCCGATCGCCGGCACCCGGCGATAGGTGAACCCGACCATCGACCTGATCCCGCTGGCCGCCGCCTCGGCCGCCGCGGCAGCCATCTGCTCGGCCTCCGCGACGGTGTTGGCCAGGGGCTTCTCACAGAGCACGTGCTTGCCGGCCTGCAGCGCCGCGATCGCGATCTCGGCGTGGCTGTCGCCCGGCGTACAGACGTCGATCAGTTGCACGTCGTCGCGGGTGAGCAGTTTGCGCCAGTCGGTCTCCGTCTGGCTCCAGCCGAGCTTGCCGGCGGCCTTGGTGACCGCGTCCGCGTTCCGGCCGCAGAGGACCGTCATCTCCGGCCGCAGAGGCAGGTCGAAGAAGCGCGGTGCGCTGCGCCAGGCCTGTGAGTGGGCGGCACCCATGAAGGCGTACCCGACCAGGCCGATGCCCAGGTTCGTCATACAGTTTCTCCTCTCGCTGTAGTGCTCAGCTCTCGAAGGCGGTCGGCAGGTACTGGTCCACGTTGTCCTTGGTGACGACCGGCGCGTACAGCTGGATCGTGCGCGGTACCTCGACCTCCACCAGGTCGCCGAGGGCCTTCTTCTGGACCAGCAGCCGGGCCAGCCTGACGCCGTCGGCGCCCTGCGTGGACGGATAGATGACGGTGGCCTTCAGCAACGTGTTGCCGGCCTTGATGTCACGCATCACGTTCGCCGAGCCGGCCCCACCGACGACGAAGAACTCCTTGCGGCCGGAGTTCTTGATCGCGGCCATCACGCCGACCCCCTGGTCGTCGTCGTGGTTCCAGATCGCATCGATCTTCGGTGCCGCCTGCAACAGGTTGGCGGCCGCCTTCTCACCCGACTCGACGGTGAACTCGGCCGCGACCCGGTTGTTGACCTTCAGCCCACAGTCGGCCAGCGCTTCCTTGAAGCCCGCGCTGCGCGCCTGGGTCAGCGGCAGCGAGTCGATCCCGGCGATCTCGGCGATGACGGCGTCCTTCTTGCCCTTCATCTCCTTGCAGACGTAGGTGCCGGCCGAGACGCCCATGCCCAAGTTGTCGCCGAGGACGGTGGTCCGGGCCGCGAAGGTGCTGCCGAACTCGCGGTCCACGTTCACCACCGTGATGCCCGCCTCCATCGCCTTGATCGCCACCGGGGTGAGCGCGGCGCCGTCGAAGGGCAGCAGCACGATCGCGTCGACCTTCTGGTTGATGAAGGTCTCCACCTGGCTGATCTGCAGGTTCACGTCGTTGGTGCCCTCGGCGACGACCAGCTCGACGTCGGAGTACTTCTTCGCCTCGGCCTGGGTCGCCTTGGTGATCGCGCCCATCCAGCCGTGGTCGGCGGCCGGTGCGGAGAAGCCGATCTTCACCTTCTTGCCCGGCTCGTCGTTGCCCTTGGCAGCGACCTGCTGGGTGCCGGAGTCCGTGGTCTTCTCTGCTTCGGGAGTGTTGCTCGTACAGGCGATCAGGGCCATCGAGCTGAGCCCGACGATGATCAGTAGCCGGGCGGAACGTACAGACATCCTGTCCTCCAAACGGTGGTTCTCTTAGCTGGCTTCTTGCTGACATTCAGGGCGCGGTAGCGCGGGCTGCCAGGCGTTGCTGGAGGAGGACAGCGATCACGATGATCAGGCCCTTCGCCACCGACTGGGCGGAGATACTCAGGTTGTTCAGGGTGAAGACGTTGTTCAGGGTGGTGAAGATCAGGACGCCGAACACGGTGCCGACGATCGTGCCGCGGCCACCGGACAGCAGCGTGCCGCCGATCACCACCGCCGCGATCGCGTCGAGCTCGTAGAGCCCGCCGTGGGTCGCGCTGCCGGTCGTCGTCCGGGCCATCAGCATCACCGCGGCGATCCCGCAGCACAGGCCGGCCAGGATGTAGAGCGCGACGGTGTGCCGCTGCACCTTGATACCGGCCAGGCGGGCCGCCTCGGCGTTACCACCGACCGCGAAGGTACGGCGGCCGAAGGTGGTCCGGTTGAGCAGCACCCAGCCGGCCGCGGCGACGAGCAGGAACATCCAGACCAGCACCGGGATGCCGATCAGTGAACCGCCGAAGAAGTCGACGAAGGAGTTCACGCTGATGATCTGGGTCTTGCGGTCGGACAGGATCTCGGCCAGACCGCGCGCCCCGGCCAGCATCGCCAGGGTCGCTATGAAGGGAACTATCTTGCCGTAGGCAACTAGTACCCCGTTGACCAGTCCACAGGCCGCGCCCACCAGGAGGGCGGTGGAGACCATGAAGATCCAGTGGTAGTCGGCGGCCAGCTGCTGGGTGGCCAGCGTGGTCGCCCAGACACTCGCCAGCGCGACCATCGCGCCGACCGACAGGTCGATGCCGCCGCCGGTGATGACAAAGGTCATCCCGATGCTGACCACGCCGATCACCGCTGCCAGCCGCAGGATCGTGAGCACGTTGGCGGTACTCGCGAACCGGTCCCCCGCGGTGGCGACCCCGACGATGCAGAGCAGCACCAACGCGATCACCAGCCCGACATTGCGGCCGGCCCCACCCTTGAGCAGGTGGCGGAGCGTCGCGCCGGCCGCGGTCGGATCGACCTCGGCCATCGCCTGGCCGTGGCCGAGCTCGTCCTGTTTCGGTGCCTCGGATCGTGCGACTTCCTCACTCATCACACGGCACTTCCTTCCATCACCAGATCCAGCACCTGGTGTTCGTCGATGTCTTGCGCGGGTCCCGTGTGCACGGCCCGCCCCTCCCGCATCACCACGACCCGGTCGGCCAGACCGAGCACTTCCTCGACCTCGCTGGAGACCAGCACGATCGCGACCCCGCTGGCGGCCAGCTTGCGAACCAGCGCGTAGATCTCCGAGCGCGCCCCCACGTCGACTCCCCGGGTCGGCTCGTCCAGCAGCAGCACTCGGCAGTCCCGCATCAGCCAGCGGGCCAGCACGACCTTCTGCTGGTTGCCGCCGGACAGGTTGCGGACGGGATGCTCCACTCCGGCCGGCCGGACGTCCAGCGCCTTGGTCAACTCCTCCGCGGCCTGCCGTTCGGCGTGACTGTTGAGGAATCCTCCACTCGCGAAACGTCCCATGCTCGACACGGTGATGTTCTTGTAGACCGCCTCGTCCAGCAGGAGCGCCTGGCTCTTGCGCTCCTCCGGGGCCAGTCCGACACCAGCCTTGACGGCCTGCTGCACCTTGCCCGGCGCGAGCACCTTGCCGTCCACCCGGACGAAACCGGTGGCCGCCCTGCGAGCGCCGTACACGGTCTCCAGTACTTCGGAACGGCCCGAGCCGACGAGACCTGCCAGGCCGAGGATCTCGCCGGCCCGGACGGAGAACCCGATCCTGGCGAACTCCCGGGGCCTGGAGAGGTTCTCGACCTCGAGGACGACGGGGGCATCGCCGGCGAGCTCGGCGCGGGGCGGGAAGACGTACTCGATCGAGCGACCGGTCATCAGCCGGATCAGTTCCGCGGTCGGCGTCTCTCGGGCGTCGAGGCCGGTCGCGACGGTGGCGCCGTCCTTCAGCACGGTGACCCGGTCGCCGATCTCGCGGATCTCCTCGAGCCGGTGCGAGATGTAGACGACCGCGACGCCTTGGGCGGTGAGGTCGCGGATCACCCGGAAGAGGTTGTCGACCTCTTCGGAGTCGAGCACCGCGGACGGCTCGTCCATCACGATCAGCCGGGCTTGCCTGGAGAGCGCTCTCGCCATGCTGACGACCTGCTGACCGGCCGCCGACAGCAGACCGACGGTGCGGCCGGGCGGGATCTCGCCGTGGCCGAGGCCCTTGAGGAGTTCACGCGCCTTGGTGTTCGCCTCGGACCTACGGGTCAGACCGAACCGGGCCGGCTCGTGCCCGAGGAAGACGTTCTCGGCGACGGTCAGGTCGGGGACGAGGTCCAGTTCCTGATAGATGGCCGCGATGCCGAGTCGCATCGAGTCGGCCGGGGTGTTCAGCGAGACCACCTGGCCGTTCACCTGGATCGTGCCGGCGTCGGGCTTGTGCGCGCCGGTGAGTACGCGGATCAGCGTCGACTTACCGGCGCCGTTCTGGCCCAGCAGGCAGTGCACCTCGCCGCGCCGGATGTCCAGGTCGACACCGTCCAGCGCGCGAACGCCGGGGAACTCCTTGACGATGCCGGTCATCCGGAGCAGGTCCTGGCCACCGGCGGGAACGTCGTACTCGGTCACTGGGCCACTCCCGCAGCGTCGCGACCGACCAGCGTCGGATCGAGGAAAACCTGGTCCAGCGAGATCTGCGCGCCGCCCCGGACCGCGGCGGTGAAGCCGAGTTCGGACCGCACGACGCGGCAGCCGCCGCCCTCCGGCGCGATCACCCGATCCCGGATCGCGCTCTCCAGCGGTTCTTTCAGCCATGGCCCGAGGACGGCGAAGTAACCGCCGAGCACGAGCACGTCCGGGTTCAGGATGTTCACCAGGATCGCTCCCCCAATTCCCAGCCAGGTACCGACATCGGCCAGCGCCCGCAGCGTCCGGGTGTCCCCGGCCTCGGCCCGCCGGGTGATCTCCGCCAGCCGCTGCTCCACGTCCAGGGACGGGTCGCGGACCGGGTCGTCCGGATCAGTTGCCTTGTTCAGCAAAGCGGTCAGGCCGACGACGGTTTCCCAGCAGCCGGTCCGGCCACAACCACAGATCCCGCCGACGGGTGCGACCGGCATGTGGCCGACCTCGCCGCTGAAACCATGTCCGCCGCGGAGCAGATGCCCGCCGGTGACCATGCCACCACCGACACCCACAGCGCCGGTCAGCAGCACGATGTCCTGGACCTGATCCCCGTCCGCGACCTTCATCTCCGAGTACGCCGCCAGCGCCGCGAGGTTCGCCTCGTTGTCCACCCGCACCGGGTACGCCGGATCGCCGAGCCGCGCGCGCATCTTGTCGACCACGGGCACCTCCGTCCACCCGAGGTTCGGAGCGAGCTTGAGCATGCCGGTCGCGCTCTGGATGAGACCGGGCACGGCCAGCGTGACGCCGGCGGTCTGACCGCCTCGGGCCGAGACCGCCGTCACCGCCTGACGGATCAGTTTCGCCAGACGGTCGAGCGTCAGGCTGGGATCGAGGTGGGCGACGTCGAGTGGGACGCGTTGTTCGATGACGGTCTCGCCGCTGAGGTCGAGGGCGGTCACGGCGAGGTAGTCGACATTGATCTCGGCGCCGACGCCGCAGACGCCGCGGCCGTCGAGTTCTACGAGCTGTCCGGGGCGGCCGAGCGCACCGGCCTCGGACTGACCGTCACGGAGCAGGCCGCGGTCGACCAGCTCGGCGACCAGGCTGCTCACGGTGGCTTTGTTGAGGCCTGTGTCGGCGGCGATCCGGGCGCGAGAGCGCGATCCCGCTTCGCGAACGTGCCGCAGGACGACGGACAGGTTGTTCCGCCGGAGCGAGACGTGATCGGCAGCGACCACTCCACTCCCCGGCCGGCTGCCTTCGGACAGCGCCATGAGCCCCAACCCCTTGTCACAGACTTTGTCTGTTGAGCCAACAAACTAAGTAGCGGCGGGGGTGGCGTCAAGATGTTGCGGCGAAGTTTCTTCAGATCCCAGAAGAAGCCTGAATCGCCAATTTGCTAGATCTCATTCATTTTTTGCAGTTGGTCTTGTGTGTTGAAGCGACCGTTTGTACGCTCGCGCCACTCTCCGCAGACCTGTCCGCCCCCTTTCAGGAGCTGCAAAATGACTGAGTTTTCCCTTCCCCGCCCCTCCACCCCGGTCACTCGCCGTACCTTCCTCGCCGCGTCCGCGGCCACCGCCGCAGCTGCCGGCACCGCTCTGCCCTCCTCCGCGGCGACCGCTACGCCCTTTGCCAGCCCGCCTGGTGACGTGGTTGGCAAGATCTCCGTCGGGTACCAGGGCTGGTTCGCCTGCGCCGGTGACGGCGCCCCGATCAACGGCTGGTGGCACTGGAGCAGCAACTGGGGCCAGCCGCCCTCGCCCACCAACAACGCGCTCGGTAGCTGGCCCGACGTCCGCGACTACACGGCCACCTACCAGACGGCGTACGCGAACCTCGGGAACGGGCAGCCCGCCAAGCTGTTCTCGTCGTACGACCAGCAGACTGTCAACACGCACTTCCAGTGGATGCAGCAACACGGCTGCGACACCGCGGCGCTGCAGCGGTTCAACCCGACCGGCGGCGAAGGCCCGACCCGGGACGCGATGGCGGTCAAGGTCCGCCAGGCCGCCGAGCAGTACGGGCGCAAGTTCTACATCATGTACGACGCCACCAACTGGCAGAACATGCAGTCGGAGATGAAGACCGACTGGATCAACAAAATGCGGTCGTACACGTCATCACCGGCCTATGCGAAGCAGAACGGCAAGCCGGTCGTCTGCATCTGGGGCTTCGGGTTCAACGAGGCCAACAAGGCCTGGCCGGCCTCGGTCTGCCTGGACGTCGTCAACTGGTTCAAGGGCCAGGGCTGCTACGTGATCGGCGGCGTACCGACGCACTGGCGGCGCGGTGTCGAGGACTCACGGCCGGGCTATCTCGAGGTGTACCACGCGTTCACCATGATCTCGCCCTGGATGGTCGGGCGGATCCAGGACGTGGCCGGCGCGGATCACTACTACAACAACGTGAATCAGCAGGACCAGGCCGACTGCAACGCGCACGGGATCGACTATCAGCCGTGTGTGATCCCGGGCGATCTGCAGTCCGGGCACCGGCGGCACGGCGACCTGATGTGGCGGCAGTTCTACAACCTGACGCGGGTCGGCGTGCAGGGCATGTACATCTCGATGTTCGACGAGTACAACGAGGGCAACCAGATCGCCAAGACGGCCGAGAGTTCGGCCTGGATCCCCACCGGGTCAGGGTTTCGAGCGCTGAACGAGGACGGTACGGCGTGCTCGTCGGACTACTACCTGCGGCTCACCAATGACGGCGGGCGGATGTTCAAGGGGCAGATCCCGTTGACCGCGACACGGCCGACCCCGCCGATGCCCAACCAGGGCACGGGTGGTGTGATCTTCTACGAGCACATCGACTACGGCGGCACGGCCGGCCAAACGCTTGCTAAGGGCAACTACACTCGCGCGCAACTGGCTGCGGCCGGCGTACCGGACAACTGGGCGTCATCGGTGCGGATTCCGGCCGGCTGGTCGGTCACCGTCTACTCCGAGGACAACTTCACCGGCCAGACCTGGACCCGGACCGCGGACACTCCCAACTTCGTCGGGCTCTCCCCTAACGCCAACGACCATTTGACGTCCTGCCGGATCCAGTAGAGCCGGGTCAGAGGAGTTCGAGACTGTCGGAGGCGAGGGTGATCACCGCGCCGTCCAGGTGAAGGCGGCAGGCAATGGCGTGGCCGGCACAGGTCATGAGAGCTGGGCCGGCTACGTCGACCACCCGGTACGCGACCGGCTGGGTGCAGCGCTCCACGACGGCCTGCTGTTCGCGGTGGCAGCCGAGGACGTGGCAGGTGACGACGTCACTGACGTTCAACAGGGTGAGGCCGTGGTCCTCGCAGATTCCCCACGAGACGCCGCAGGTCTGCCCCTCGGTCGCAGCGAGCCGGACCAGGTTGCCCGCGGTCGTCTCCAGCTCATTCGCGACCGTACGGAACGTGTCCGCCGCCTCGTCGAGATCACGCCGGAACTGTCGCGACTCGACCGACTCGGGCAGGCCACGCGTCGCCGCCAGCAGACCCTCCGACAGCGCCATCGCGGCGACGGCGATCTCGTCGACCTTCACCGGCGTACCGAAGCCGGCGGTCCGCGGCGCCTCGGTCGGCGCGTGACCGTTCTGGCTCGGTTCGCTTGGGCCACGGCCGGCCGGCGCCAGTGGTCCACGGCCGTTCTGACCGGTGCTCTCAGGGCCGTCGTCGGCCATCTCGTTCGCACTCCGGTCGCTCACCCGCTTGGCCTTAGCCATTGGTCCGCCCCCTGATGACGTTCTTCCCCGGTGGCCGATGGTGCCATGTCTGCAGGGGCTGCGGCCAGTCCGAATCAGCCGGCGTGACCCAGGGCTGAACACGCCTTGCACAGAGCAACCAAACTGCCCTTCCGGGCACCGAAAACCCACCCCCAGTCCAGCTCAAACCTCAACTTCACTTGCACGGTGCCCGCGTTCGGCCCGGCTAATCACACGGACCGAATTCCACACACTCCCTTTACACTCCGCGACCTCCGGTACTATCAGTGACGCTCCGAATCCGGTGAGTTGAGGCACAGCCCATCCGCGCTGTCAGGGTGCGTAGTGCTGGACGGCTCCGCCCTTGGAGAGGTCGACCAAGGTGTGGGCTGTGGCCTTGGCGTCTTGCAGGATGTCGTCGAGGTTGGCGTTGGTGAGGTGGCGGTCGCGGACGACTATGTTGCCGTCGACAACTACTGTGACGACGTCCGAGGCGCGGACCGAGTAGACGAGTGCGGCTCGTGGGTCGTGGACCGGTTGGCAGTGCGGGGCGGACAGGTCGACCAGGGCGAGGTCGGCGCGTCGGCCGGGCTCTATCGCGCCGATGGTGTCGGACAAGCCGGCTGCCGCGGCGCCGCCTCTGGTGGCGTGGCGGAGGGTGTCGGAGATGGTCATCCACTCGGCGTCCTGCTCGCGTTGCTTCTGGGTCAAGGCCAGCAGGCGCAGGGACTCCCAGACGTCGAGCGTGTTGTGGACGGCTGCTCCGTCCGTGCCGACTCCGACCGCGACTCCAGCCGACTGCAGGTGCTTGATCGGGGTGGTCGGCCCCATCGCGAGCTTCAGGTAGACCTTCGGGCACGCGGCGACCGCCGTACGGGCTGCGTGCTTCGCGAGGATGGGCAGGTCGGAGTCGACGATGCCGCAGCCGTGAGCGATCAACGCTCCCGCTCCGAGTACGCCGGTGCGCTCGAGCACCTCGATCGGTGTCGCGCCGAGGCGGTCCTTCGACGACTGTGTCTGGTCCGCGGTCTCGGCCGCGTGCAGGTGGATGCGGAAGGCCTCGGCGCGCGCGACTTCCGCAGTCCGGCGTAGGTCTTCTTCGGACACCGTGTACGTCGCATGCGGTCCGAGGCTGGCTGTGATCCGGGGCGACCCGCCTCGCGCCGCGCTCTGCCCCATCCTCCGGATCTCGCGCGCAGCCTCGTACGCCGCCTCACGACCGTCCGCGCCGGTGGACGAGAAGAAGGTCGGTGCGAGATCGGCGCGGATCCCGGTCTCCAGCGCGGCCGCGGCGATCTGATCGGCGTGGAAGTAGTGGTCCACGAAGGTGGTGACGCCGGCCAGCAACATCTCCGCGCACGCCAGCCGCGCGCCGACCTTGACCCGCTCGGGGGTCAGGTTCATCTCCATCGGCCAGATCTTGCGGTTGAACCAGTCATCGATCGACACGTCCTCGGCGGCGCCGCGCATCATCACCATCGGGCTGTGGGTATGCGAGTTCACCAGCCCCGGTACGGCGATCAGCCCGGTCGCGCCGACCTCCTCCAACCCGGACTCGGCGGCGACCGCACCGGTCGGCATCACCTCGGCGATCGCGCCGTCCTCGATCAGGATGTCCTGGTACTCGTCGACCCGGCACTCGCCCTCGACCGGCACCACGAGCACCGAACAGTTCCGGATCACCAAGCGCGTCATCGTTCCTCCCTGGCTCGCAACCGCTGTTCGTACGCCGCTGCGCAGCGGCAAGTCGGGTCATCGGCGCAAAGCAGCGCCCGTGGGTCCGCCTGGATGAGGTCTCGCGTTGCGGCGAGCACTGAGCGGACGGGGATGGCGCGTGCTCGGCAGGTGCCGATGAAGGTTTCGCGGGTGTCAGGACGCAGTACCGGCTCGATGTCGTCGAACCGGTGGCTGGCACCTGGGATATTGGGTAGCTCCAGCCAGGTACTCGCGTCTGCTTTGGCGTAGCGGTGGAACCTCCCACGGCCGAGTTGCTGCTCTGCCAGGTGAATCGTGGTGTTCGCTGTGTGGCTGACGCCTAGGAGGAGAACCGTTCCATCCAGTTCGCCGAGCTCGTTGATCGGGCCGAGTGGCCGAGCTAGCCGCTGCGCCGAGATCAAGCGCTCGGCCTCCGCGCCTGCCGCGACGTACGAGAAGGTCGGATGCGTACTGCGATGGTGAGGTTGGGTCAGCCGGAGCGTCTCGGGAATGCGGCCGAGTTCGCGGTCGATGGGGAGCTCTGGCGAGTACTGCGTCGCGCTGGCCAACTGCTCGTCGAACAGCTCCCAGGTGGCGCAGGGCTCGTACGCGTTGAGCGGCCTGCGCAAGCCGGGTGGTGGGTCGATGCCGGTGTGGTCCGAGGTAGCGGCCGGCATCAGCACACTGCCACAGACCTCAAGCAGCGCTTCGCAAACCGCCTCGGCCCCACCGTCAACCCGCCCGAACGAACTCAACGACGAGTGCACGATGACCGCGCTCCGCTTTCCCAAGCCGAGTCGATCCAGGCCGGCCGCGATGTCGCCCCGCACGATGTCTGCCACCTAAAGATCATCCCGCCCCGACTGGGTCAGCCTCCAGCCAACCGGTAAGCCCAGGGCAGCGGGCCGGTGACCCTTGCGGGCCACTACGGTAACCAGCCCAAGTGGGTTGATTTTGTCGCTCGACGGTTCTATCTCGGAGGTTTTTTACCTATGACGATCGCACTGGTTGTGATCGGCGTGCTCGTACTCGGGCTTGCTGGGTTCGTCTTCTGGTTCCTGAAGATCCGCGATCCGCTCAAGGGCGAGGACTTCTCCAAGAAGTGGAACGCCGAGCAGAAGTGGGGCTGGCAGCTCACGCTGACGCCCGAGCAGGAGCAGGCGTTCATGAGCGGCCTCGAAGCGTACGACGAGGAACGCGGTTGCTACCTGAAGCGTGAGGAGGGCATCCTCAAGGTCTACCGGCCGATGATGCTCATCTCGCTGTTCACCCTGACCGAAGGGTTCGCCGCGAGGGGTCCGGCGGCGATGCAGGATCCGGCCCGCGCCGTCCACGACCTGATCATGCGGTACGCCGACGCCGAGATCGACGGCGTCATCTACTACGACGACGAGTGGATGGGCGAAGATGTCGACGAGATCGACGGGATGGACAAGTACGCGTTCACCGACGCGATGATGTCCGCGACCTCCGCTCAGGGGGTGGACCACGAGCACGCCGGTGGCTACGCCGACGAGGACAACGGCTACCTCACCATGGGCGTTCTCGCCAAGAATCCCGAGCACGTGGCGCGGATGTACGAGGACGCGTTCGCCCTCTCCGGGCCCCCGGTGGAGTACCGCAACAAGCTGGACGTCATCAAGGACGTCTGGCTGGAGGAGGAGAACCCGGAGTACCTCGCCGCCCACGAACGCGCCGAAGTCGAGAAGAGCAAGTACGTCAACACGCTGATCTTCTGCTACCAGCGAGTCGCCAACCGTTACCGCGAGACCAGGCCGGAGATGCAGTACGCCGAGCCGAAGGACGTCCTGTCCGTCGTGATGGCGCGGATGGTGATGGAAGACCAGTCGGGATACACGTGGACGCGCCCGCCGTCGGACGAGCAGCGCAAGCTGGCGCTCGCGTTGCTGAGCAACCGAAGCTGATCGTCCCGTGAACGGGGATACGCGGACAGATGCCTCGGCCATCCTGACGGGGCTGGCCGAGAAGATCGCTCAGGTCGCTCCGCCAGGCTGGAAGCGGGCGGTGTTGCGCGGCTACGCGACCGGCCATGGCGGCGCGGGACACCACGGCTTCTGGTTCGAGCCGAAGGACCTGAACGGCGACGACAACATCGACGTGTTCGAGGGCCTCCGGGATCTGCACACCACGGTGGCGGCAACCGGGAAGCTCACCGTCGACCTCGAGGTGGAGGCCCGCGGCCGCTACCGGGCTGTCCTGAGTGAGCGACTCGACCGCGGACGTGATCGCGGCTTCTACTACCTGTTCGACAAGGAGTCCGAGCCGCCCGAGATCGACAGGCTGGCAGCCGCCCCGGACGCGGCCGAATCCGGCGATCCCGGGGAAGCGGTCGCTCTGCTGACCGAGTACCACCAGCTGCTCGGTCAGCTGCTCGAGTCGAAGTACGTGGAGCTGTCCGCTCCCCTTCCACCATCGCGTCGCCGGCAGATCCTGGACGATGCGGGCGTGCGGTTGCCCCGGGATCTCGACGCCCTGTACGCCGTTGCCGACGGTGGGCTCCTGCTGCACGGCTTCCTGTGGTTCGGCCTGGAGACGCTCGCGGAGTTCTGCGATCCGGACGCACGCTGGTGGGTCATGCGCGGATGGCAGCGCTATCTGCACAACTCGTTCGTCAACGACTTCGGACCGCCGGCAGCTATCCGGCGGCTGAGCGATCATCCGGCCTGGGTTCCGTTCGCCACCGACGGTTTCGGCGACTATCTCGCCGTCGACCTGGTGCCCGGTCCGAACGGACGGCCTGGGCAGGTCATCCTGATCGGGCGACACCAGGACGAGGGCCCGATCTATGTCGCGGACTCGGTGACCGAACTGGTGCGCGCGCACGTGCAGGCCTTCACCTCCGGCCGGATCGAGCAGAGCGACGACGGCAACGTGCGGATCGACTCCGGCGATCTGTACGAATACAAACGCCCTTACGACGACATCTGCAAGCTCAAGGTGACCGGGATGGATGCCGCGCCGGTCCGCGGGATGCGTGCGGTGGTCCGCGAGTTGTCGGTGAGCAATACCCCCTGGGTCGATCTAGGGCCGGTCCGGGGCGCGCCAGCGCTGTGGAAGGTTGCGGTGAGCAACTGTGCAGGCGTGGACCTGTCACCGCTCAGCGAGACACCGGTGGAGGTCGTTCACCTTGCCACCGACACCATCGATCTGTCCGGGCTGCAAGGCCATCCGACCGTAGGTCAGGTCGTCCTGCGCAGTGAGAAGCCGATTGATCTGCGACCGTTGGCGTCCTGCCCTCGGTTATACGCGCTCGATCTGACCGATGCGCCCGCCGTGGACATTTCTGGGCTGGGGCAGCTGACCGGCCTGCGGTACTTGCGGATGCTGCGCCCTCAATGGCAGGAATTCCTGTCCCAGCAGGCGATCCCGCCCTCGCTGGCCGTCGCCGAGCTCGCCGAGGAACCGCTCCAGGAGCGCAAGCTGTACTGGTCGTTCGACAAGGCCTACGAGAAGCGACGGCCGACGCTGCCGGACGCTCTCGAATGGGCGGAGAAGCTGACGGGGAACGCCACGGACATCGTGACGATCAAGGGAAAGTTCAAGCCCTCTCGCCACCGCTAGAACCTAGGGGAACGTTTGTTCGAGTTTCGGGTAGGGTGGGGGTATGGGTGCTGACCTTCAGGCCTCCTTGCTGGGTGCGTTCGAGGATCCCGCGTTGGGTTCTCTGGGCGGGATCCGGCGGACGGAGTTGAGCCAGGGCGCGTGGATCGACGTGCTGCCGGGGTGGTTGACCGGGGCCGATCAGGTGTACGAGCGGCTTGCTGCCGATGTGCCGTGGCGTGAGGAGCGACGGCAGATGTACGACCGGGTGGTCGACGTGCCTCGCCTGCTCTGCTTCTACGGCGAGACCGAGGATCTGCCACTGCCGATCCTCGACGAAGCCCGGGAGCTGCTGAGCGAGCACTACGCGGAGGAGCTCGGTGAGCCGTTCCGCACGGCCGGCCTGTGTTTCTACCGGGACGGACGGGACAGCGTCGCCTGGCACGGCGACCGGATCGGTCGCGGGAATCATGAGGACACAATGGTGGCCATCCTTTCGGTTGGTGAGCCTCGGGTTCTCGCATTGCGTCCGAGGCCGGGTAGTGCCAGCGGTCCGGTCAGTTCGACCATCCGGTACCCGCTGGGCCATGGCGATCTGATCGTGATGGGCGGCAGTTGCCAGCGCACCTGGGAGCACGCGATCCCGAAATCGTCCGGGCACATCGGACCGCGTATCAGCATCCAGTTCCGCCCCCGAGGCGTCCGCTAGGTCGGCTCCAGTGTTGGGCCGGCTGGAAGCGGTGGGGCGTAGAGGTGATCCGGCGTGGCTATGTAGAAGGCCAGCAGCCGGATCGACGCGGCCTGGCAGGTCCGTGCGACCGCTTCGGTCCAGTCGTGGTCAGAGGCCGGATCGGCGGAAGGTCGGCCAAGGGCAAGGATCAGGGCGCCATCGGGGCGGACTTGCAGGGCAGGGATCAGCGGAGCGAGTGCTTTGCCGCAGTACCGCGGTGAGCTGCGCGAGGCGCCTTCCGGCAGATCCAGGTGGATCGCTGCCAGGAAGTGAGCCTCGGCATTGCAGAGCAGGGCTGAAAGGACGCCTCGGCGCCGGTCGCCCGCCGAGACGAAGAGATCGACGACGTCGGCGGCCCGGGCGGGATCGGTGAGCGGGAGGTTGGGCCAGTTCGTGGGGAGATCGGTGAAGGTCATACCTAGAATGTGCCGTCGTTTCCGGCCGGATCCGCGGTTGTCCACAGACTAATTTCCCATCAAATTGACCCAGCGAATTGGCCCATCGAATCACCCAAGAAGTGGACCTGACTTGTGGGCCGCCAGGCTCCTAGGCTCAAGGTACCGAGAGCCAAGGGAGACTGAGATGACCACCACCGCCAGCCGCCGTCCCAAGGCCGGCTCGTTGTTGCCGCCGGCCGGAACCGCTCGCAATCTCGCGTTCGCGCAGCTGGCCAACTCGGTGGGTGACGGCGCCTTCATCGTCACCTCCGCGCTCTTCTTCACTCGGGTCGTCGGCCTGTCCACCGCCCAGGTCGGCCTCGGTCTGACGATCGCCTGGCTGGTCGGCTTCCTGACCGGCGTCCCGCTCGGCAACCTCGCCGACCGCAAGGGCCCGCGCGGCGTCGCCATCCTGCTGGCCCTGTCCACAGCGGTGTCCGTCGGCTCCTTCCTCTTCGTTCGCAGCTTCCCGCTCTTCCTGATCGCGGCCATCGCCTACGCGAGCAGCCAGACCGGTCTGACCGCCGCCCGACAGGGCCTGCTGGCCGGCCTCGTTCAGCCAGCCGAGCGCACCCGCATCCGCGCCTTCCTGCAGTCGACGATGAACGCCGGTCTCGCCGTGGGTGCCGCACTCGGTGGCGTCGCGCTGCGGTTCGACACCGCATCGGCGTACCTGACGGTCTTCGCCATCGATTCCGCCAGCTTCCTGGTCGCCGCGGCGCTGATCCGCCGGATGCCGGCAGTCAAGGCAGTGCCCCTTCGTCTCGCCGGCGAACCGCGCTTGGCCGTGCTGCACGATCGCCCGTACGCCCTGCTGGCCCTGCTGAATGCAGTGATGTTGATGTTCATGCCGCTGCTGAGCCTGGTCGTCCCGCTGTGGATCGTCGAGCGCACCAATGCCCCCGGTTGGGTCGTCGCCTCGCTGCTGATCATCAACACCCTCGGCGTCACCTTCTTCCAGGTGCGGATCGCCCGCAGCGTCACCAGCCTCCGTACGGCGACCCGCTCGGTCCGCTTCGCAGGAGTCGCGATGCTGGCCGCCTGCGGAGTCTTCGCCCTCTCCGCCATCGGGATGGCCCCCATCGGCGCCGCCGCAGTACTGGCTGTCGCTGCCGCGCTGCTGACCTTCGGCGAGATGAAGCTGGCCTCCGGCGCCTGGGAGATCAGCTTCGGTCTGGCCCCTGCCGACAAGCAGGGTCAGTACCAGGGCTTCTTCGGAACCGGCCCGGCAGTAGCCCGGATGCTCGGCCCGGTACTGCTCACCACGTTGGTCCTGGGCTGGGGACCAATCGGCTGGATGGTGGTCGGTGCACTGTTCCTGGGGACCAGTGTGGCAACTGGTCCCGCCGTACGATGGGCAGCACGGACTCGGGCCGCCGGCCAGGTGACTGAGCCGCTGCTAGAGGAGGAGCGCGCCGCCTGATGAACATCCCCGGCCTGGTCGAGATCACCTCGTACGACGAACTGCGCGAAGTGGTCCCGGCCCCTTTGCAGAGCACCGCCAACAAGGCCCGCAAGGAACTCCACGAGCTCGACAAGCAGTGGCTGGCCGAGTCGCCGTTCTGCTTGATCGCCACCTCCGCGGCCGACGGTAGCTGCGACGTCTCCCCCAAGGGCGACCCGGCCGGGTTCACCAAGGTGCTGGACGACCGCACCATCGCGATCCCGGAGCGGGTCGGCAACCGCCGGGTCGACGGCTTCCTCAACGTCCTCACCAACCCGCACGTCGGCCTGATCTACCTGTTGCCGGGCCGCGGCGAGACGCTGCGGATCAACGGCCGCGCGCGAATCGTCAAGGAAGCCCCGTTCTTCGACGACATGATCGTGAAGGGCAACCGCCCCCAGCTGGCACTGCTGGTCGAGATCGAGGAGATCTTCCACCACTGCTCGAAGGCGTTCCTGCGCTCGAAGCTGTGGAAGACCGAGACCTGGAACCCGGACGCCGTCCCCAGCCGCGCCAAGATCGCCAAGGCCCTGGACCGCAAGGACGCCGACCTGGCCGAGCTGGAGGAGTACTACGGCCGCAGCTACGAAGAAGGCATCTACAAGGCCAAGTACTGAATCACTACCGGGCTAGGTCATCGACCGCGGCGAACCCGTTGTCCAGGGTCTCGAACCCGATCCCGGCCTTGGCGGCCTGGCGCTGTGCCCAGTGGTTGCCGTTGATGCACAGCTTGGCGTTATAGGGGAAGTAGGAGCAGAACTTCACGAAGAACGGGCCGAAGTCGGCGTCCACGCAGTAGAAGTAGAAGTGGTTGACCACACCTGTGGTCTTGATGATCCACGGATAGGTCTTGCCTTCGGCGTCGCGGCGCTTCTCGGTCCGGAACAGCGGCGTCTTTTCCTGCGCGCGGCCGATGAACAGCACCCCTTCGGTGCGGCCGGCCGCCTCGAAGGCTGCCAGGTGCTCATGCATCACGTCGTCCTTGCGTTGACCCCTGGCGAAATCAACCCACGGCACGTGATGGGCACCCGCGAACCGGCGCACTGCGGCGACGAACCCGTCGGTGATCGCGGCCAGCGGAGCGGTCGAGGCGATCGGCAGCCCGAGCTGGCGATGCACGTAGGCGACCAGACCGGCCGCGTACTGCAACCCCGGGACATACACGTTCAGGTACATCCGGTCGATGCACTCGACCTCGAAGACCACATGATCAGCGACGACATCAGACACCGTGCGAGGTAACGTCATAGCAGGCTCCGGTCAGGCAGGACGGCTCAACTCAGCCAACCACCGCCAGCGAGCGGTCCACAACGGGCCACCCAGCCCGTCACCTGCCGACCGGAGCCCCCAACCGACCCCCAGACCAAGCCACACACCTCGTCGGGCTGGGGCGAAGCCCCGTTAGTACTGCGGATGAAGCAGCACGAAGTACTCCGTGGCGACGATGACACCGGGTGACAGCGACCTCTACGGTTCGAGGGTGAGCACTACTGAGCCGACTACTGAGCCGACCGTCTGGGCCCGCGTGAGGCGGGCGGCGCTGCCTGCGGTCATGGCGGTCGTGTCGATCGTCGGGTCGTTCGGCGCGTCCGAGGGCCAGAAGGACCGGAGGCCAGCGGACTGGTTCATGGTGCTACTCCTCCTGATCGGTTCGCTGGCGCTCTACTGGCTCCGGCAGCGGCCGGTCCCGGTGCTGTGGGTATCGGTCATCTCCACCCTCACCTACATGTTGATGCAGTACCCGTACGGCCCGGTCATCTTCGGCTTCGCGATCGCTGCCTTCTCCGTGCTCAGGACCGGCCACAGACTGGCTGGCTGGAGCGGCATCGTCGCCCTGTACGCCGGACACGTGCTCGGCCGGCTCGCACTCGGCATCAACGAGTCAGGCGTCTATCAGGTGCTGCTGGTCGGTGCCTTCTTCGTAGTACTGGGGTTCGTCGCTGAGCTGTTCCGCGGTCATCGGGACCGGGTGATGGCCGCCAACAAGACCAGACGCGAGGAAGAGCTCCGCCGGGCCGGTGAGGAGCGGCTGCGGATCGCGCAGGAGCTCCATGACGTGGTCGCCCACCACATCTCGCTGATCAACGTGCAGGCGTCTACCGCGCTCCACCTGGTCGACAGACAGCCGGAACAGGCCGGGCCGGCACTCGCGGCGATCAAGGAGGCCAGCAAGGAAGCCCTTGTCGACCTTCGGTCCATAGTCGGAGTACTGCGTCAGTCGGACGAGTCAGCGCCACGCCAGCCGGTCGCAGGGTTGGACAGACTCGATCACCTGATCAACCGGACGTCCATGGCCGGCCTGGAGGTGCATGCGATCATCCACGGGGCTGCACGGCCGTTGCCGACCGGTCTGGATCGTGCGGCGTTCCGCATCATCCAGGAGTCGCTGACCAACGTCGTACGGCACTCCAAGGCCACGTCCGCGACGGTGCGCATCCAGTACGGCGAGGAGTCGCTCGTACTGCAGGTGGACGATGACGGGACAGCGCTGACCAGCCCGCCCAAGGAGGGCAACGGCATCATCGGCATGCGCGAACGAGCCACCGCACTCGGCGGCACCCTGACTGCCACCCGCACGCCGACCGGCAGCCTCAGAATCATCGCCACCCTGCCGCTGTAGTCAGGGCAGGCGGACGTGCGTGGGGTTCAGGTCGGCCACGTTGTCTACGCCCAGGAGGGCCATGGTCCGGCGTACCTCGGTGGTGAGGATCTCAGCGGCTCGGGCGACCCCGCGCTCGCCACCGGCCATCAGGCCGTACAGGTAGGCACGGCCCACCAGGCAGGCGTCCGCGCCCAGTGCGAGGGCAGCGACGATGTCAGCGCCGCTCATGATGCCGGTGTCGAGGTAGATCTCGGCGTCGGTACCGATTGCCTTGCGTACGTCCGGCAGGATCCGCAGCGGCGTAGGTGCCCGGTCGAGCTGGCGCCCGCCGTGGTTCGACAGCACGATCGCGTCGGCACCGGCATCGACCACGCGCCGGGCGTCCTCGACCGTCTGGATGCCCTTGATGATCAGCGGGCCGTCCCAGATCGAGCGCAACCAGTTCAGGTCGTCGATGGTCATCGTCGGATCGAACAGCTGGTTCAGCAGGTCGGCGACCGTCCCGCCCCAGCTCGACAGCGACGCGAAGGTCAGCGGCCGGGTGGTGAGCAGGTTGGCCCACCAGGCCGGGTGCATGGACGCGTCCAGCACTGTCTTGACCGTCAGCGACGGCGGGATGGTGAAGCCGTTGCGGACATCGCGCAGGCGCGCACCGGCGACCGGTACGTCGACGGTCAGCATCAGCGCCTCGTACCCCGAGGCCGCCGACCGCTTCACCAGATCCTCGCCCGCGGCCCGGTCGTTCCAGACGTAGAGCTGGAACCACTTGCGCGCATCCGGCCCGGCCGCGGCGACATCCTCGATCGAGGTGGTGCCCATCGTGGACAGGGCGTACGGGATCCCGATCTCCTGCGCGACCTTGACCACCGCGCTCTCGCCTTCGTGGTTCATCATCCGGGTGAAGCCCGTCGGCGCGAAGGCGAACGGCAACTCCGAGCGGCGGCCCAGGATCGACGTACCGAGGTCGATCTGGGAGACGTCGCGCAGGATCGACGGCTGCAACTCCATCTCCGCGAACAGCCGGCGGGCGCGGGCCAGGCTGATCTCGGACTCGGCGGCGCCGTCGGTGTAGTCGAAGACCGACCGCGGCGTACGGCGCTTGGCGACGGCGCGCAGATCCGCGATCGTGAGCGCCTTCGCCAGCCGGCGGTCGGTCGCGTTCAGCGTGACCGGCTTGGGCCGCAGCAGCGGCTTGAGCTCGGACCAGCGGGGCATCTGGCGATCGGTCATCGGTCTTCCCTCGGGCCGGCGGACTGTGTGGTCGGACCACAGCATAGTCTGTGGTCCGACCACACCGCTACACTCACCTCTGTGACGAAGCGCGAGGACCCGTGAAGAACTACGAGCTGGTCCTGAACCGGGTCGAGGCCGATCTCGCCGCGGGCCGGCTGCGACTGGGCGGGCGGCTCCCGGGAGAGCGCTCACTGGCCGAGCAGCTGGGGATCAGCAGGCCGTCGGTGCGGGAGGCGGTCCGGGTGCTGGAGGCAATGGGCGTCGTACGGACCGCGACCGGTTCTGGGCCGGATGCCGGAGCGGTGATCGTCGCTGAGCCGGCATCGCCGCTGACCGCGCTGCTGCGACTGCACCTCGCCACCAATCACCTGCCGATGGGCGACATCGTCCAGACGCGTGTCCTGCTGGAGTCGTGGACGGCGCGAGAGGCGGCTCAGAACCAGGCCGGCGGTGAGCAGTTGGTGGTCGCCGAGGGGTTGCTGGATCGGATGGACGAGCCCGGGCTGACGCCGGAGGAGTTCCATCTGCTGGATGCGGAGTTCCACGTCGCGTTGTCGGCACTGGCCGGCAATGTGCTGATCGCGGCGGTGATGTCGTCGTTGCGGACCGCCATCCACAGCTACGTGCTGGCCGCAGTACCGAACCTGGCGGATTGGGACGCGACAGCGGTGGGCCTTCGCGCAGAGCATCGGTCGATCGTCGCGGCGATCCGGGCGGGTCAGGGAGATGAGGCCGCGGCGCTCATCACGGCGCACATCGAGGGTTTCTATCGGGCGGCGCAGCTGCGGTAGGCATTCGTCGGCACAGCACCGACTTTGGTCGGTGGTGGGGAGGTGGGGGGCCGCCTAGTCTCGGCGGCATGGAAGAGAGTTGTGTCCGGCCGAAGCGCAGTCGCCGGGCAGATGTGATCGCGGTGGGCGCCGTGGGAGCACTGTCGGCGATGACCATCGTCGGGCGGCAGGCGGGCGATCTCCAGGTCAGCCGGCTGGTTTTCGCGATCGTTGCCTGCGGCCTCATTCTCGTGCTGCCCCGCCGCCCGATCACCGGCGCACTGGCGATGGCAGCCCTGGCAGCGCTCTCCCCCGCTGCCACTCCATCGTCGACGGTCGGCACCCTGACCCGTCGCTCAGCGCCGTCCACTCAAAACGGCCGCTCTCATCGCCTTCGCGGGCGTCGCCGGCCACTTCGTCCAAGGCATCTGGCGACCGATGCAAGGACTCGACCTGCCCTGGTACGCCGTACTGGACGTCGCCGTGCATGCCGCGTTGCTGGGTTGGGGGCAGTGGACCCAAGCTCGCCAAGCGCTGCTCGATTCGCTCCGAGAGCGCGCTCTCCGGGCCGAGAACGAGCAAGGCCGCCGGGTTGCCGAAGCACGAACGCTGGAGCGGACCAAGATGGCGCGCGAGATGCATGACGTACTGGCGCATCGACTGTCCTTGCTCGCGACGTACGCCGGTGCGTTGGAGTACCGGCCGGACTCGTCGCCGGAGAAGCTTGCCCAGGCGGCGCCGTCAGCACGCCCGAATCGTTGCCGCCGGCAACCGGCAGGACGGCGTACCGGGTCGTGCAGGAAGGGCTGACGAATGCGCGCAAGCACGCGGCCGGGCAGCCTGTCACGCTGGTCGTGCACGGCCGGCCGGGCGAGGCACTGCGGATCGAGTTACCAACCCGAGCGGGAACGGCGTACCGCTGACGATGGGCAGCGGGACCGGGCTGATCGGATTGACCGAGCGCGTGCACCTGGCCGGCGGCGCGCTGGACCACGGGCGGGCAGCCGATGGCAGGTTCCGGCTGCACGCCTCGCTACCGTGGCCGGCATGAGCGATCCGCCGGAGGTGATCGTGCTGACCACCTTCGATACCGATGAGAACGTGCTGCACGCGTTGCGGGCCGGTGCGAGCGGATTCCTGTTGAAGGACACGCCTCCGGTGCAGATCGTCGAGGCAGTACGCCGGGTCGCGGCGGGTGACCCGATCCTGTCGCCCGCGATCACCCGGCGGCTGATGGACCGGGCGGCGACTCAGGCCGACGCCCACACGCAAGCCCAGGAAGCGCTCTCTCGACTCTCGCCCCGCGAGTACGACGTGATGCTCGCGGTCGCCCGGGGCAAGGCGAACGCGGACATCGCCGGCCTCGCCTGACCGGGGCATGCTCTAGCGTGGGCGCATGATCCGGGTGCTGCTGGCCGATGACCAGGCGCTGGTGCGTGCTGGATTCCGCTCCTTGCTGAACGCCGAGGATGACATCACCGTCATCGGCGAGGTCGCCGACGGTGCCGCCGCGGTGGAGGTGGCGCGGGCGGAGAAGCCCGACGTGGTGCTGATGGACATCCGGATGCCGGGGATGGACGGGCTCGAGGCGACCAAGCTGATCGGCGCTGAGGAAGCGCTCTCTGATGTCCACGTGGTGATCCTGACGACCTTCGACCTGGACGAGTACGTCTTCGAGGCCCTTCGCGTCGGCGCGAGCGGATTCCTGGTCAAGGACACCGAGCCGGTCGAGCTGCTGCAGGCCGTCCGCGTGGTGGCCCGTGGCGACGCACTCCTCTCCCCCGGTGTCACTCGCCGGCTGGTCGCCGAGTTCGCCACCAGGAGCCGGCAACCGCACGCGAGCAAGGAACTCGACGTACTGACCGAACGCGAGCGCGAGATCGTCGCGCTGGTCGGCGAAGGTCTCTCCAACGACGAGATCGCTGAACGCCTCGTCCTGAGCCCAGCCACCGCCAAGACCCACGTCAGCCGCGCCATGGTCAAGCTGGCCGTCCGCGACCGCGCGCAACTCGTGGTCGTCGCCTACCAAACCGGCCTGGTCCGTCCCGGCTGGCTCGGCTGACCTACCCGGCCGGCTGGGAAGGTCTGGCGGCCTCGGCGGAAGCGTCCTGATCCGTGCCGGCCAGGATGCTGTCGATCAGGCCCGGGTAGCGAGCGTCGAGATCATCGCGGCGAAGGGTCAGCACGGTCTCCCGCCCGGATTGCCGCTGCCAGATCACCCCGCTCTCCCGAAGTACCCGCCAGTGATGGGTCATCGTCGACTTCGACGACAGGCCCAGTTCGGTCAGCACCATCGTGCAGTTGTGGTCGCCGCCGCTGTTCAGGATCCGGATCACGTCCAGCCGGATCGGGCTGCCGAGCGCTGACAGCACGCCGTCGATCCGGATCTGGTCGCGGTCGGGGTGGCGAAAGCTCATAGTCCGACTGTACCGAAACAGTCCAACCATTGGTCGCCGTTTGCACTTTTCGGTTCGATTGTACGAGAGTAGTCGTACATTCGAACCTTGAAGGAGCGCACTCAGATGTCGACGCTGTCCGTTCTGCCCAAGCCCGACTCCCCACCGGCACCCCGCCGGCTGCGGTGGATCCTGGTGCTGCTCGCGCTGGCGCAGCTGATCTTCGCGCTGGACCTCAACATCGTCTTCGTGGCACTGCCGGAGATCGGCGGTGAGCTCGGCTTCCCCGGCCAGACCCAGCAACTGGTGGTGAGTGCCTACGTCGTGGTGGCGGGCGGCTTCCTGCTCTTCGGTGGCCGCGCCGCCGACCTCCTCGGCAAGCGCAGGATCTTCATCCTCGCCCTGTCCATCTATGCCGTGTCATCGCTGGCAGGCGGTCTGGCCGACTCGGCCGCGACGATCATCGTCGCGCGCGTGGCACAAGGGCTGGGCGGCGCACTGCTGCTGCCGTCCACTCTCGCGTTGGTGAACACGCTGTTCGACGAAGGCCCACGGCGCAACCGCGCTCTTGCGGTCTGGGGTGGCGCCGGCGCCAGCGGACTCACGCTCGGCGCTCTGCTCGGCGGCCTGCTCACCCAGAACTTCGGCTGGCCGGCCGTCTTCTTCGTGAACGTCCCGCTGGCCGGGATCGTGGCGCTGGCCGCCTTCTTCATCATCCCTCGCGACGCCGCCCGCACGGTCGGCCGCAAGTTCGATCTGCCGGGAGCCTTCAGCGTCACCGCCGGAGCGACACTGCTCGTCTTCGGTCTGGTCGAGGGACCCGAGCTCGGCTGGGGTGATCCCGTCATCGTGGTCTCCTTGCTGCTGGCGATCGCCTTGCTGGCCCTGTTCGCCGTGGTGGAGTCGCGAACGGCGGATCCGTTGATGCCGTTCAGGTTGTTCCGCAATCGCAGCCTGACCGTCGGGATGACCATCACCTTCCTCTTCATGGGCACGTTCGGGGTCCTGCCGTACTTCCTGACGGTGCTGCTCCAGACGGTGCACGGCTTCAGCGCTCTGCAGACCGGGCTCGCGTTCCTGGTGCCGTCCCTCGCCATCGCCGCCGGCACCCAGCTCGGCGAGCGGCTCACCTCCCGGAGCGGTACTCGCACGACTCTCCTGATCGGCTTCGGCATCGGGATCGTGGGCACTGCCGGCCTCGCCTTCGGCTTCGACGCCGACGCGAGTTACTCAGTACTGGTGCCCGGCCTGATCGTGAGTGGTGTCGGGCAGGGCATCGTCTGGACGGCGATGTGGATCGCGTCGTCCACCGGTACCGCGGCCGAGGAGCAGGGCATCGCCAACGGCATCGCCTCGACGACCCTCAACCTCGGCAACGCGATCGGGCTGGCGGTCTTCACCGTCATCGCCGATCTCGGCATCGAGGGCCTGACCGGCGACGCTCTCGGGGGCGCGATCGCGGACGGAGGATTCTCGGTCGTCCTGCTGAGCGCTGCCGTCATGGTGGCCGGATTCCTGATCACCTTGAGCTTGCGCCGAGTCCGGCCAGTCGCTGGGAGGTAGGCGGGCGCCCGGCGGGCTACTCCTCGTGCAGTAGGTGCGGTCACTCCCGGTGGGCGACGCGGTGAGCGGGCGGTGACCGGCACTGTCGAGGTATGAACGCAACCACTGCCCCGCTGGTCGAGGTTTCGGGCCTGACCAAACGCTACGGCGACACCCTGGCTGTCGACGGTGTCGATCTGACGGTTCTGCCTGGCGAGGTCTACGGCTTCCTCGGGCCGAACGGCGCCGGCAAGACCACGACGCTGCGAATCCTGACCGGGCTGATCGCCCCGACCAGCGGCACGGTCCGCGTCCTCGGCGGTGCGCCGGGCCAGGCGCAGGTGCTCGCCCGTACCGGTTCGATGATCGAGTCGCCCGCCTTCTACCCGTACCTTTCCGGCCTCGACAACCTGCGCCTACTGGCCGAGTACGCCGAGGTACCACGCACGCGGATCCACGAAGTGCTCGCGCTGGTGGATCTCGCCGGGCGCGCGAAGGACCGCTTCTCGACGTACTCGCTGGGGATGAAGCAACGGCTCGGGGTCGCGGCGGCCCTGCTGAAGGACCCCGAGCTGGTCATCCTCGACGAGCCCACCAACGGACTCGACCCGGCCGGCATGCGGGACATGCGGCGACTCATCCGCGAGCTCGGTGCCGACGGCCGCACGGTGTTGCTGTCGAGCCACCTGCTCGGTGAGGTGCAGCAGATCTGCGATCGCGTCGGCATCATCAGCGAAGGCCGGATGGTCGCCGAGCACCTCGTCGACGACCTGCGCACCGAGCAGGAGCTGGTGATCCGCGCGACGCCTCGAGAGAGCGCTCGCTCGATCCTCACCGAAGCCCTCGGCGCCGCCGCCGTCCACCAGTACGACGACACGCTGCGGGTCAAGGTCGCGCCCGACCGGGCCGCCGAGGTGAACCGCCTGCTGGTCGAGGCCGGGATCGCGGTCTCCGAGCTGCACAGCACCGAGCGCGCCCTCGAGGACGTGTTCTTCGAACTCACCACCACCGACAACGGACCGGAGAAGACCAATGCTGGGTAGTTACCGCGCCGAGCTGCTCAAGCTCCGCAAACGATCCGCCGTCTGGGTGCTGTTCGGGGCCGGGCTCGTCCTGAGCCTGATCTTCGGCTACCTGCTGCCCTACCTGGGCTACGCGACGGGCGACGGCAATCAGCAGACCGACGGCATCCCACGCTCCGAGGTACTGCGTGGTGTCCTGCCGGAACGCGTGATGGACAACACGATCGGCGGCTTCCCGGTCTTCGCGGGAGCACTCGCTCTGGTGCTCGGCGCGATCGTGGTCGGCAGCGAGTACACCTGGGGAACGCTGAAGACGATCCTCACCCAGCGCCCCGGCCGGACCACGCTGCTCGGCGGCCAATTGCTCGGGCTGCTCACCATGCTGGCCGTCTGGGTACTCGGCATCTTCGTCGCCTGCAGTCTGTGCAGCATCGGGATCGCCGCGGCAGAGGGCGCGCCGATGGACTGGCCTGGTCCGCTCACCTTGCTGAAAGGCTTGGCCGGCGGCTGGTTCGTCCTCACCCTGTGGTGTCTGGCCGGCGCGGCGCTGGCCGTTGCCTTCCGCAACGTTGCGCTGCCGATCGGTCTCGGCGTGGTCTGGATCCTCGGGATCGAGGCACTGCTGGCCGGCGTGGTCAGCAGCCTGCTCCCCGATCTGAGGTTCCTGTCCGACGCGATGCCGGGCGCCAACGCCGGCGCGCTCGTGTTCAGCGTGACCGGGATGACCGCGGCCGACGCGCCGCCCGGCGTCCGGGATGCCGTGTCCGGAGGTCGCGCTCTCTCGACGATGCTCGTCTACAGCGCGGTCTTCGTCGTGCTCGCGATGGTCACCAACCGGCGCCGCGACGTCAGCTGAGAGTGCGGCCGGCGTGGCTGAGGCACAGCTCGCAGAACATGGCGTTGGCCCAGGAGAACCACTCGCGGGTGAACACGGTCGGGTCGTCGCAGTGGAACGACTCGTGCATCTGCCCGGTACCACCCGTGGTGTCGCGCAGGAGTTCGAGCAGCCGCTGACGCTCCTCCGCCGCCGTACTGGTCAGGCCCTGGACAGCCAGGGCGATCGGCCAAACGTGCGTCGGCGGAGTGTGCGGACTCCCGATCCCGGCAGCGTGAGAACCGCTGTAGTAGTACGGGTTCTCGGCGCTGAGCAGCAGCGAACGAGTCGCCAGGTACGTCGGGTCGTCGGCCGCTACGAAGCCGGTCATCGGCATCGACAGCAGGCTCGGCATGTTCGCGTCGTCCATCAGCAACCGCTCCCCCGTGCCGTCCACCTCGTAGGCGTAGACGCGGCCGAGCGACGGGTGATCGACGATGCCGAACTGGGCGATCCCGTCGTCGATGCCCGCCTTCAGCTCCTTGGCCCGATCACCGAGAGCGCCGTCGCCGAGCGCCTCGGTCGCGATCGCCTGCAGGTAGCCGAGCACGACCGAGGCGAACATGTTGCCGGGCACGTTGAAGCCGTGCTCGGTGGCGTCGTCACTCGGCCGGAAAGCGCTCCACGACATGCCCGTCGGTGCGGTCAGCTGCCCACGCCCCTCGCGCACCAGCGTGTCGCTCGCTGCCTCGTCGTGCCGCTGGAACCGGTACTGCGAATTGGCCTCGTGATCCAGCTCGGTCGTCCACAGATCCAGGATCGCGACCGCCGCGCCCCGGAAGCGATCGTCGATCACGTCCGCCCGGCCGGTGATCCGCCACAACCGGAAGGCGAGCTCGATCGGGTAGCACAGCGAGTCGATCTCGTACTTGCGTTCCCACACCCACGGCGACATCTCGGTCTCGTCGGTGGTGTGACCGGCGCCGTTCGCCTCCCGGTTGAAGGCATTGGCATACGGGTCGATCGCGATGTACTCCAGCTGACGATGCAGGACGCCGATCAGCACGTCCTGCAGGGCCGGGTCCTCGGCACACAGCACCAGGTAGGGCCGCAACTGGGCGGCGGAGTCGCGCAGCCACATCGCCGGGATGTCGCCGGTCAGCACGAACGTCGTACCGTCCGGCAACTGTTCCGCGACGGCGGGCAGGTTCTGCGTCATCGACCGGTGGAACATGTCCGCGATCACCTGGTCGCCGGTGGCCCGGCGGACTTGTTCGGTGGCACGGGCCAGGACCTCGGGATCGATACCGGTCATCAAGACATCACCTTTCAGCGGACCCGGCAACAGCGGCTGGAGCGCTCTCTGCGGGTCCGAGCAGGAGCACTGAGGGATTGGGAGAGAAGGTGTGGTCCAGCACCAGGCTGGCCGCACCGACCGCGCCGACGTCCGCGCCGAGCGCAGTGCCGGTGACGGCGAAAGGGTGCACGGAGCGGACCAGGAAGCGCTCTTCCAGCGCTGCCCGGACCTGCCCGTCGAAGAACGGCGCGAGCTGGTCCCAGTGCGGACCGCCGAACACCACCCGCTCCAGGTCGAGCAGGTTCGCGATGTCCTCGACCACCTTGGCGATCCGGTCCGCCAGCGCGGCGATCAACTCGCGGGCCACCCCGGCACCCGCGCCGGCCTGCTCGCACAGTTCCGCGAAGCCGAGGTCGACGGCGTGCCGGTCGTCCAGATCGATGCCCTTGGCAAGTACTCCGGCCTGGACGGCCTGCTGGACCAGATAGCGCGGCTGGCTCGTCTCGCCGACGCAGCCGCGGCGCCCGCAGTAGCAGACCGGGCCGTCCGGATCGACGATCACGTGGCCGATCTCGCCGACGTTGCTGCTCGAACCGCGGACCACTTCGTCGCCGATCACCAGGCCGGCCCCAACGCCCGTACCGAGGTAGAAGAAGAGGAAGCTGCCGCGACCGTTCGGGCCGCCGGCCCACTTCTCGGCCGAGGCGGCAGCGGTGACGTCCTTGTCCAGCAGGACCGGCAGGCCGGTCCGCTCGCGCAAGGCGTCCCGCAGCGGGACCAGGTGCCAGGCGGAAAGATTCGGCGGGTCGACGACGACACCGCGCTCCACGTCGATCGGGCCCGGTGCCGCGATGCCGACGCCGACCACGCGTTCGCGCGGCGCACCTGCTTCCGCGATGACCTGCTCGACTGTGGCAGCGATTCCCGCGATGAGGACGTCGGGGTCGTCCGAAGCCGGCGTTTCGGCTCGCCTGCGGACCACCACCTGCCCGGTCAGATCGAGCACGACCGTCGTGACCACCGCAGGGTCGAGGTGCACGCCCACGGCGTACTGGCCGGTGGGCTCCAACTCGAGCAGCGTGCGTGGTTTGCCCAGGCCGCTGCTCTTCTGCCGGCCGGCCTCACGGACCAGGCCGGCGTCGAGCAGCCGGCGGGTGATGTTGGAGATTGCCTGTCCGGACAGGCCGGTCGATGCTGCGATCTCGACCCGGCTCAGCCGTTGCTCGGCCCGCCGGATCGCGTCCAGCACCACCGCGTCGTTGAATCCACCCACACGATCGAGATTCGTACCCCGGCGTGCTACGGCCGGCGGCTGCTCGGTGCTCACCGCTCCCCCATCCTTGCTAGCCTGCGGCTGGGTCGGCGCCCCACGGCCGCGACCAGGCGTAGCGAACAATCTCAGTGCCTGCACGCCAGACGGTGGGCGTCGTGTTCACCAGCCAGTCGAGCGGCTCGATCCCACCGTCCGCGGCGTTGCCACCACTGAGCGCCAACCGTATACCGTCGCCAAGATCGCGGTCGGTCCGCGCGGTCCGGGCGGCAGGGTCGACGGACACGAAGAGAGCGCTCCCTGACCGGGCCACCAGGTCGAGGAACTGCCGGTTGAGTTCCCACGGCGTCTGCGGAGTACAAGGCACGCAGTCGGCGTCGACGGTGAAGAACCGCTGGTGCTGCGGCAACCGGATGGCAAGCGAGTTGACGCCCATCTTCCGGGTCCGCTCCCAGTCGCGGCCGGACGTGTCGTCGCCGGTGCGCTGAACGTCGACCAGGCCGGCTGCCAGGTGGCCAACGGTGTTGCACCCGATCAGTACGACGTCCTGCGCCGCGGCGCGAATCTCGCGGTACAGGTTCAGGACGATCTCGGCAGTCGTCCGGGTGGGATCGTGGAACTGCCAGCCGTCATCGGTCAGCTGGGCGCCCATCGCCGGGCCGAACCGACCGAAGAGGTCGTACGTGCTGAAGTCGTGTTTGACCAGCTCGAAACCCCAGTCCCTGAAGCGTTGCAGGTCACCTCGCACGAGGTCGATGACTTCCGGGTACGTCGGGTCGAGGGCGCGGCCGAATCCGTCGGACTGGCCGGGGCGACCCCAGGGTCCGGATTCGCGGGACAGCAACGGGCGGAACCAGAGGCCGGGGCGGGCGCCGAGCTCCTTGATCGCCGCCGCGGTTCTTGCCATGTCGTCGAAGAGCCCGGAGATACCGCTCTCCCAGGGACCGCCGGATCCGTTGCCGCCGGGATTCCAGCCATCGTCGACGACGCTGAACGGCTTCACGGGATGGCCATCCGCAAGCTCCACGACCGTCGCGGCATCCTGCAGAACAGCCTTCTCGTCGAAGCCTTCGCCATAGGCGTAGTACCAGTTGTTGGCGCCGACAACTGGGCCGATGTCCCGGAGCGTCACGGCGGAACTCATCGCCGCGATGGCCGCGTGGAGGGTCAGCCACGGCGTACCGGCGTCTTCGAAGCGTCGCACGACGGCCGCAGTCAACTGGCGGTCACCGAGTTGGGTCGGGCTGCCGCCGTTGCGGAGGTCGAGCCAGAGGGTGAAGCCGGCCTGATCGACGGTCCAGGAGCAGAAGGCGCCGGGGTGTACGTCGACGCCCGCGCCGAAGGTCTTGCCGGTCTTCGCCTCGTGCGCCAGCCAGTACCACGGCAGCAGCCGCTCATGCTGGAGATGGCGCCATTGGAGATCACCGTAAGAACGCTCCCAGGCGTCGCCGAGAACGAGCGCCTCGGAGGGGACAGGCTCGTCCCACCGCAGAGCGACTCGCGAGACGCCGCCGGAAGCCATGACGAGAACCTCGCCAGCGGCCGACCAGCGGACCTGGACCCCGCCGGCCGTCCAGCGACCGTCTGCTGCGGCGGCCGCAAGTAGCTCGCCGGCGGGAGTGGGCTGGATGAAGACCTGGTTCGGCTCTCGCACGGGAAGAGCTTACCCGACTTACCCCACGGTGTTGATTTAGTCCGTCAGACCCTCAGATTCTCGACTGCCTCGACCAGCCGGTCGACGTCGGACTGATTCGTGTACGGCGCCACGCCGGCGCGGACCGCGCCGGCGTCACCCAGGCCGAGGTGGCGGGACGCCTCCAGCGCATAGAAGGAGCCGGCCGGTGCGTTCACCCCGGATTCGGCCAGCTTGGCGGCAACGTCACCCGACTCCCACCCCGCGACGGAGAAGAGCAGAGTCGCCGTACGACGCTCCGCCCGGCCGTAGAGCGTCACGCCGTCGATCGCCGCCAGCCGTGTCTCCAGATCGGTTCTCAACTCATCCTCGTAGTTCTCCAGCAACGCCAGAGAACTCAGCAATCGCTCTCTCCGATTCCCAGAACCCGCTCCCCCGAGCCCCGCGAGGCCACCCAGTCCCGCGAGGAAGTTCACCGCGGCGGTCGTCCCGGCGAGCAACTCGTAGGGCAGCGTGCCGAACTCGAACCGCTCCGGCACCACATCAGTTGCCGGGAGCAACTTGTCCGGCCGCAACCGTTCCAGCAGCGCGGGAGCCGCCGAGAGCACGCCGCAATGCGGACCGAAGAACTTGTACGGCGAGCAGGCGTAGAAGTCCGCGAACCCCGCATCCACCGGCGCGTGTGCGGTCAGGTGGACGCCGTCGACGTACACGAGTGCACCGGCGTCATGCGCAAGCGACGCGATTGGCAGCAGATCAGGCCGGGTGCCGAGCAGGTTCGAGGCGCCGGTCACCGCGACCAGGCGGGTCTTGGCCGAGAGCAACGACCCGAGATCATCCAGTTCGGACGTCGCAGGATCGAAGGCCAACCACCGAACCGTCGCGCCGACCGCCTCCGCGGCCTGCACCCACGGCCGGATGTTCGCGTCGTGATCCAGCCGGGTCACGATCACCTCGTCGCCCGGACCCCAGTCCTTGGCGAGCGTTCGAGCGAAGTCGTAGGTCAACTGCGTCATGCTCCGCCCGAAGACGATGCAGCCCGGATCGGTGCCCAGCAGGTCGGCCATCGCCTGCCGGGCGCCGAGAACGATCTCGTCCGCCCGCCGTTCAGCGACGGTCAACCGGCCACGGTTCGCGAGTGCCGACACCATCGTCGCCGCGACCGCATCGGCCACCACCTGCGGTGTCTGCGAGCCACCCGGCCCGTCGAAGTGCGCGGCTCCCTCACTCAACGCAGGGAATTGCTTGCGGACAGCATCTACGTCAAAGCCCATGCCGACATCCTGCCCCCTGGGGGCCGAGTGCCCAATTCCGGGCAGAAAGCGGAAATTGTCCGCGGCATGCTGCAGGATGCCAGGAGTGAGCACCCTGACGACTCCTGACAAGCCACCGGTCCGGGCGTGGCTGCCCACCATGCTGACCCTCGGCGCCATCTGGGGCTGCAGCTTCCTCTTCATCTCCGTCGGCGTGCGCGAACTGCACCCGACCTACCTCGCGCTCGGCCGGGTGATCGCCGGAAGCCTCGTGCTGCTCACGATCCTGGTGATCAAGCGCGAGTCGCTGCCGCGCTCGCCGCGGATCTGGGCGCACAACTTCGTCGCCGGCGCGGTCGGCTCGGCCATCCCCTGGACCTTGTTCGGGTACGGCGAACAGCGCATCCCGTCGTTGCTGGCGGGGATCTGGAACGGGATCACCCCGCTGGTCGTGCTCCCGCTGGCCGTTCTGGTGTTCCGGACCGAGAAGTTCACCCTGCAGCGCGTTCTCGGACTGCTGATCGGGTTCCTCGGCATGATGGTCGTGCTCGGAGCCTGGCAGCTGCACGGCGGCGCGGACCTGGTCGGCCAGCTGTTCTGCGTGGCCGCCGCGGTTGCCTACGGCATCGCCATCCCCTACCAGAAGAAGTTCATCGCCGGCAGCAAGCTGTCCGGTACCGCGCTGTCGGCGACCCTGCTGATCTGCTCGACGGTGCAGCTCGCGATCTTCGCTCCGATCGTTTCAGGTCAGGCTCCGCCGGCGCCCTGGTCGCTGTCGATCGAGGTGATCGGCAGCGTGATCGCGCTGGGCGCGCTCGGCAGCGGGATGGCGTTCGTGCTGAACCTGCGGGTGATCCGGCTGATCGGCGCGAGCATGTCGGCGATGGTCACCTACATCATGCCGATCTTCGCGATCCTGGCCGGCGTGATCGTGCTGCAGGAACGCCTCACCTGGTACCAGCCGGTCGGCGCGCTGATCGTGCTGCTCGGGGTCGCGGTATCCCAAGGGGTCATCAGTTCGATCCGATCGGGTACGGCGGCGAAAACCCCGGTCCAGGCGCGGGCGGCCGGAGTACCGTAGATCGGACCGTTCTTTGGGGGGAACCATGAGCGCACAACCCGACACCCACGACATGGTGGTCGTCCACCGAGTGTTCCGGCGGGAGTTCCGGCTGCTGCCGGACCTGGTCGGCCAGGTTGCCGAGGGCAACACCGCTCGATCGGCGGTGCTGGCCGAGCATCTGACCGATCTCGTCGCGGCACTGCATCACCACCACCTCAACGAGGATGAGCTGCTTTGGCCGCCGCTGCTGCAGCGGGCGACGCTGCACACCGAGCTGGTGCACCGGATGAAGTCTCAGCACGAGGCGCTGTCCGCAGTACTCGATCGAATCGAGCAGGTGCTGCCGACCTGGGCGGCGACGGCCGGGAAGGCTGATGGCGCGGAGTTGGCGGCAGCACTGCGTGATGTGTCGTCACTGCTCGAGCTGCACCTCGGCGAGGAGGAGCAAGAGGTCCTGCCGCTCGCGCGGGAGCATCTGAGCCTCGAGGAGTGGGCCGAGATCGGCAACCGCGGCGCCAGTTCGATCGAGACCAAGCGCAAGCGGCTGCTGTTCCTCGGGATGATCCTGGAGGACGCCTCGGAGCAGGAGCGGCAGAGCTTTCTGGCGAAGCTGCCGGCGCCGGTGCGGGCGCTCTGGAAGCTGGTCGGCCGCCGCTCGTACGACGGCTACGTCCGGGTGATCCGGAAGGGCTAGCTCCTCCGGAGGTTGGGGATTGAAGCGACCACGACCGCGACGAGGGCGAGCAGGGTGCCGGCGACCACCGGGAGGCTGACCGCCTGGTCGGAGGCCGGGAGGAACAGGTCGATGAAGAGGCTGGCGATCAACTGGCCCGCGATGGTCCCGAGGCCCAGGACGAACACGCCGACGACCCGGACCACCGCGGCCGCCGCGCTGATGAAGATCACGCCGCACGCGCCCCCGAAGTACAGCCAGGGGTCGGACGGCAAGCTGTTGGGTGCTCCCCGGAAAACAAGCTCGGCGAGAAAGACGACCAGGAGAGCAATGAAGCCGACCAGGAAGTTGATGACTCCGGCCGCTAGAGCTGCAGACGCGTCGAGCCCCGCAGTACGGGCGACTCGTCCATTGACGGCTTGCTGCACAGCAGTGAAGACGCCACCCAGTGCAGGCAGCACTGCAAGCAGCAGCCCTGACGGGTGATTCAACCGGTCAGACACGGCCAGTACTACGGCCGCAAGCGCCACCAGAGCGCCTACGACTCGCAGAGGTGTGTAGGGCTGCGGGCCGGCCGGTCCGAGGCCAATACGGTCCACTACCAGGCTGCTGACGGCCTGCCCAGCCACTACGGCGACAGTGAACACAGCCACGCCAATCACCGCGACAGTGATCGACTGTGTGGCAACAAGGAACGCACCGGCGAGCCCACCGATGCACTGGTACCACCTGAGCCCTCCCGAAGGGCTCCGGATCGTCTGCCACACCCGTGCGACCGACCGACGGATCGAAGGCACTACTGCGCAGCCGGCCAGCAGGATGACCAGCCCCGTGCCGAAAGAGATCAGTGCCGCCGGGACTCCGCTGCCGAGGCGGTGCCCGAGTTCCCCGTTGAGGCGGGACTGGATCGCGAACAGCATGCCGATCCCGAAGGCCGCCGATAACCCGATGAGCTGGTGTTGCTGAGCGGTCCGGGCCGGGCGGATATCGGTTGCTGTCACCCCTCTATCATGACCGTCGGACCTGACACACCTGACACCCGGTCCACCCAGTGAGCGTCAAATACGCCGCACCAGCGCCAGATACATCGCGTCGGTCCCGTGCAGGTGCGGCCAGAGCTGGACGTCCGGCCCCTCTCCCAGCGACGGCACGCCAGGGAGCAACGCCCGGGCGTCCTCAAGCACCGCGTCGCTCCGCTGCGCCAGTACTGCGTCCACTACCGCGCGTGTCTCCATCGGGTGCGGAGTACAGGTCACATACGCGACCACGCCGCCCTTGCGGACAGAGGTGATCGCCGAGTCGAGCAGTCGCTCCTGCAACGGGCGCAGCTCGGCCACGTCCTCCGCAGTACGACGCCAGCGTGCTTCCGGGCGCCGCCGTAGAGCACCGAGCCCGCTACAGGGCACGTCAGCCAACACGCGGTCGTAGGAGCCCTCTGGCCAAGTCGGCTTGGTGCCGTCGCCGACTAGCACCTGGTGATCGCCCGGCACGGCCCGCAGGTTGGACCGCACGAGCTCGGCCCGGTGCGGCAGCGGCTCTACCGCCGTCAGCAGCGCGTCCCGCTGACTACCGATCGCTGCGAGCAGGGCGGACTTCCCGCCTGGCCCGGCGCACAGGTCGAGCCACTTCGCGTCTGTGCCCTCTAGGGGCGCCATCGCGAGCGCAGTGGCGACCAGCTGCGACCCCTCGTCCTGTACTCCGGCCCGCCCGGACGAGACAGCCGAGATCCGACCAGGATCGCCTCCGCCCTGCAGGACAGCGGCGTACGGCGAGTAGCGGGCCCTAGTCGCTCCGGCCTCGACGAGGTCGTCCACCTCGGCCAGACCGGGCCGCGCCACCAGCGTCACGCGAGGCGGCTCGTTGTCGGCGTCGAGGAGGTCGTCCAGCTCGTAGCCATCGGTGTGGAGCGCGTCGGCGAAGGCTTCGACGATCCAGCGCGGATGCGCCTTCGCGATCGACAGGAAGCCGAAGAGATCGTCGTCGGAGTGCGGCGCGACGTCGGCGATCCACTGCTCGAGCGTGCGCTGGCTGACCTTACGCAGTACTGCGTTGATCAGGCCGCTGCGGCTCTGGCCGACCTCCGCGCGGGTCAGCGTGACCATCTCGTTCACGGCGGCGTAGGAGTCGACGCGCATCCGGAGCAGCTGGTGCGCGCCGAGGCGGAGCAGGTCGAGCAGCTCCGGGTCCAGCTCGGCCAGCGGACGGGACACGCTGCGCGCGAGAATCGCGTCGTACGTCCCCTGCCAGCGCAGCGTGCCGTGCACGAGCTCCGTGCAGAACGCGGCGTCGCGACCGCTCAGGCGTTGGTCGCGTAGCGCCTTGTTGAGGGCCAGGTTCGCGTAGCCGTCCTCGGACGAGACCTGCCGGATCACCTTGTAGGCGACCTGGCGGACCTTGTCGGGACGGCGCTGCGGCGCCCGGTTCCGTGGACTGCGGTCGCTCACTCTGCCTTCGATTCCGGACCGAGGCGGTCATCGGAGCTGATCCGTACGCCGCGGGCCCAGTCGGCTGCCGCCATCGGCTTCTTGCCTTGCGGCTGGACCGTGACGAGCTTCAGCGCCTTGCTGCCGGTGCCGACCGCGACGCTCGACTTGGTGGTGCGCAGCTCGCCAGGCTTCAGATCCTCGTCCTCGGTCAGGTCGACGTCGAGCACCTTCAGCCGCTCGCCGCGGAACGTCGTCCATGCTCCTGGCGCCGGGTTGCAACCCCGGACCAACCGGTCGACGTGCTGCGCCGGGGCGGCGAGGTCCAGCTCGGCGTCCTCGACGTTGATCTTCGGGGCGAGCGTCACGCCGTCAGCCGGCTGCTCGACTGCCACCAGTGCACCAGCCTCGATGCCGTTGAGGGTGTCGACGAGCAGCTTGGCGCCCGACTCGGACAGCCTGGTGAGCAGGTCACCGGCCGTGTCCTTCGGGCCGATCCGCTCCGTCAGTACGCCGTACACGGGACCTGCGTCGAGTGCCTTGACGATCCGGAACGTGCTCGCGCCGGTCACGTCGTCGCCGGAGATGATCGAGTGCTGCACGGGCGCGGCACCACGCCAGGCCGGCAGTACGGAGAAGTGCAGGTTGATCCAGCCGTGCGGCGGGATGTCCAGCGCGGCCTGCGGCAGCAGCCCGCCGTACGCGACGACCGGGCAGCAGTCCGGCGCGATCTGGGTCAGCCGGGCGAGGAACTCGGGATCGCTCGGCTTGACCGGCTTGAGCACCTCGACGCCGAGCTCTTCGGCGTACTGCGCGACCGGGGAGGCGACCAGCTTGCGGCCGCGACCGGCCGGGGCGTCCGGCCGGGTGACGACGGCAACCAGTTCGTGGCCGCTGGCAACGATCGCGCGGAGCGCGGTGACGGACACCTCGGGGGTGCCGGCGAAGACGACTCTCACAGGCCAAATCCGTTCATCGGGTGCGGTGAGACCTTGACCTGCGGCGGGCCGGACAGGCCGGACCACTCGGCCTCGCGGATCGCCTTCATCGCGGCCTTGCGGGTGGCGGTGTCCAGCCGGTCGACGAACAGCACGCCGTCGAGGTGGTCGGTCTCGTGCTGGATGCAGCGGGCCAGCAGATCCGACCCCTCGATCACCACCGGCTCGCCGTACATGGTGAAGCCGCTGGCGATGACGCTCATCGCCCGGCGGCAGTCGAAGGTCAGGCCGGGGATCGACAGGCAGCCCTCGGGACCGAACTGCTCCTCCAGCGACAGGCTCAGCTCGGGGTTCACCAGGTGGCCGAGTTCGCCCTCCACGAAGTACGTGAAAACGCGGAGGCCGACGCCGATCTGTGGCGCGGCCAGGCCGGTACCGGGAGCGGCTTGCATGGTGTCGGTCAGGTCCGCGACCAGCCGGCGCAGCTCGGCGTCGAAGTCGACGACGGGGTCGGCCTTGGTGATCAGGACGGGATCGCCGAACAGACGGATGGGTTGGACCGACACGCAAACTCCACAGCACTCACCGAAGGGGGGACCGGGCAAGTCTAGTGGTCGGTGCGCCGGGTCTCCGCAGGCCGCCCGTGGTCGCGGACAGCGAGCACCCCCCTCCACATTGTTGCCACAAGCACGTACTGTGGTCTCAGGCGTACCAACAGTCACTACCGTCACACGCCCAACGGGAGACCACAATGCCCACAGCGACACGAGGGGCAGCCGGCCTGATCCTGCTCGGTGCCCTGCTCGCCCAAGCCCCACTGGCCGCCGCCTACGAGCCGCGGGAACCCTCGTACGCGAAATCTTGGAGCGAGCTGGCGCAGGAGGTGATTCGCACCGCGCCGGACTCGTCGATGCTGCGGGCAACGGCTCTGGCGGATCAGACGCAGCAGGTGATGCGCTGCTTCAAGCTCGAGACCGAGAACTACTGCCTCGGGCTGGGCTTCGTCGATCAACTGCCCAGCGGAGCGCAGCTCAGTGAGCTGACGAGCGCACCCGCGGCGGCCGCCGACGCTCAGAGCGTCGCCGAGCAGGACATCGCGACCGGGGCGCTGACGCCTGCGGAGTTCGTGACCGAGCGGTCCTCGCTGTCGGACGGCGTACGGCTCAACGCGGAGCTCGAGGAGATGCAGGCCGCCTGGGACGGCCGCGACAAGGCCCGCGCGCTGCGTGAGCTCGACTCGTCGACCAACGATCAGACCCCGACCACACCTGCGCCGACTCCAGCGCCGACCCCGGCACCGACACCTGTACCGACCCCGTCCGCGCCGACGGTGACCACGCCGGCCTCACCCGGTACGCCGAAGCCGAAGCCGTCCGCGCCGGTGGTGAAGCTGCCGTCCTCGTCGTACATCATGAAGGGCTTCCAGACCTCGCAGGAGAAGGGGTACTGGTGTGGTCCGGCCACCTTCCAGGCGATCGACTGGGCCGACGACAAGCAGAAGGACACCCAGGCGTCCTGGGCCAAGGACCTCGGCGCGACCAGCTCCGGTACGGCGATCTCGGCGATGGTCAAGCAGACCAACCTGAAGACGAACTGGGACCTTGCGGCGGGCAACTACATCGTCCAGAGCGTCGGCCATTGGAACACGCAGAAGTTCATGGCCGTGCACCAGAAGCATCTCGGCGACGGCAAGCCGGCACCGGTGATCGAGCACGTGCAACTGCTGAAGCGGTACTTCCCGTACCTCGCGTTCAACCACAGCGGGCACTACCAGGTCGGTCGCGGGTACGACACGAAGAAGGGCACCATCGGCATCTTCGAGGTGTTCAACGAGCGCCGCTTCAACAGTCGCGGCAATGTCACCGACGGGCCGAAGAACATCCCCGCCTCGGCGTTGTTCAACGCGACCCTGGCCAACTCGTTCAAGAACATCGGTCTGTAGGCGAATGCGTCGTTCACGGCTACTAGCCCCGGTTGTCCTGGTCGCGGGCCTGGGCCTGCTCGCGAGCGCATGCTCATCAGACAAGCCGGAGAGCGCTCCCCCAGGCACTCCGACCACTGGTACGCCGGGTGCTACCCAGAGCCCGGCGGCACCGGACAGCACGTCGACCCCCAGCATCCCGCCGACCCCGGCCGGTCCACCGACCTTCACCAAGATCCTGAAGCAACCGGTCGACGGTCAGCACGTCGTGACCCAGCAGGAGAAGTACCTGGTCACCCGCAGCAGCGATGAGGCGGGCACGACGACTGTGACGGATCGGACGACCAAGCGGGTCGTCGTCAAGCACGTGCCGCCGGCTGGGTTCGTCGCGCAGTCGCCGGTGGTGATCGACGACCGGTGGGCGCTGATCGAGGACATCCGGGACGGCGGACCGAACCCGCAGATCCGCGCGTCCCGCTACGACCTGACCACCGGCAGGGGCGTCGACCTGGCCACGCAGAAAGCGCTCCCCCGCATCTCCGAGCCCGAGATCGGCGCAGCCGGCGGGACCTTCGCCTACAGCAGCACCGACGCCAAGCGCAGGTCCTGCCTGGTGATCGCCGAGCTCGCGACACTGAAGTCGCGCACGGTCAGTTGCGTGGCCGAACCGGGGTATGTCGCCGATCCGGTCGTCTCGGCCGACTCGGTGACCTTCAGCGAGATCACCTCACCGGAGACGACGCGCCGCTGCAAGCGGCTGCTCACCGCGCCGCTGACCGGCGGCGTGGCACAGCCCATCGCCGCAGCGAAGAACTGCATCCAGTGGAGCGGGGCCTCGTTGCGCGGGGCAACCGTCTGGTCAGAGGTCGGCGCCTCGGACCCGGACCAGTACCAGAGCACCGGCTATGTCCGCGAGACGACCGGTGGAGCGGCGCGATCGATCGGATCGATCGTCACCGACACCATCGTTGCCTGCGGCAACTGGATTCACTGGGAGGTGCGCACCGTCACCGAAGGCGTAGAGCGCTTCCAGCTCCAACGCTGGCAACCCGGCGTCGCCCGCCCTCAGCGCATCTACGCCACTCCCCCGGACGCCGCCATCACCCCACCCACCTGCCAGGACGGCAACCTCATCTTCGAGGTGGCCCACCTGGGCGCCGGCTCGAAGTACACCGAAGCCCTGCAGGTGACCACCGCGTAGCTAGACCGGCAGACCGCGGGAGCGGAGGTGCGTGCGGAGGGTCGGGGCATTGACGAAGGTTTCGGCGTCGATGCCCACTGCGCGGGCGGCGATGACGTTGTAGTCCTTGTCGTCGGTGTAGAAGCTCCGGGCCGGATCGAGGTTGTAGCGCTCGAGCAGGATCCGGTAGATCTTCTCGCCGGGCTTGACAGTCTGCTCGGTGCCCGACACGACCTCACCGGTGAAGCCGGTCAGGATAGGGAACGCCTCCTTCGCGACCTCCCACTTCTCCGCCGAGAAGTTCGTCAGCGCGTACGTCGGGATGCCCTGGTCGCGCAGTTCGGTGATGAGCTCGGCGGTGCCCTCGATCAGCCCACCGACCATCTGGAGCCAGCCGGTGTCGTACGCCTCGATCCACTCCGCGTGCTCCGGGTGCAGCGAGCTCAGCTCCGCGACCGCTTCGACCCACGTCCGGCCGGCGTCCTGCTGCATGTTCCACTCGGGCGTCGCGATCTTGGTCAGGAAGTGCTCGCGCTGCCCGGCGTCCGGGATCAACTCGCGGTACAGGTAGTCGGGGCTCCAGTCCAGCAACACCCCACCGATATCGAACACCACGTCATCAACACTGCGCTCGGTCATACCGGCAACCCTACGAAACTCCTGGTCAGCACCGCAGGTCGGCTAAGCGCTGGGGACGGCATCCTGGACGAAGTGATTCGCGTTGGCTCGGGCATGTAGGGCCGGGGCCAGGGCTAGCTGGCCGACGAAGAGGACGGCGCCCAGTACTGCGCAGCCGATCCAAACCGTAGTACCGCCGGCGTGTTCGAGGGTGTTGGTGCCGAGGAGGGGGCCGATCACGCTGCCCAGGCCGAACGACATGCTGCCGGCCAGGCCCATGTAGCCGCCGCGCAGGTCGACCGGCGCGAGGTCGGCGAGGACCGCGCCGATCACGGCCGCGAAACCGATCTCTCCGATCGTCCAGACCACAACAGACAGCCCGTATCCCCACCAGCTGTGCACGATCGCACCGAGCCCGAAGCCCAGTCCGACGATCAGCATCGAGCCGGCCAGCAGTTTCGGCCGGTCGAGCGCTGACAGCCGCCGGTTGACCAAGGGCTGCACCAGGACGATCACCACCCCGTTCAGCGCGATCACCAGCCCGTAGGTCGAATTCGCCAATCCGTCGGCGGCCATTGCCAGCGGCAACGTCGAGTAGCCCTGGAAGTAAATCGTCGCGTAGCCGACATTCAGCAGGATCATCAGCAGGAAGGTGGTGTCCCGCAACGCGACCGGCAACAGCGCCCGCCGCGGTCCTTCGTCGAGCACCGGCCGGGTCTCGGGCACCATCCGCCAGATCACCAGGGCCGCGACGACCGACGTACCGGCGTTGATCCAGAAGAGCCAGTTGTAGCCGATGCTCGCGAGCACGCCGGCGCTGACCGTGGAGATCGAGAAACCGAGGTTGATCGCCCAGAACAGCAACCCGTACGCGCGAACGCGCTCTCTCGGCTGGAGCAGATCGGCGACGGTCGCCGACACCGCGGGCCGGAACAGGTCGCCCATCAGGCCGACGATGAACGCCGCGGCCCAGATCATCACCATCGAGCGCGCCGATCCGAGCATGATCAGCGCGACCGCAGTACCGAAGAAGCCGATCAGCATGGTCCGGCGACGGCCGAACCGGTCGGACAACCAGCCGCCGACGAGCTGCGAGACCACCGAGCCGGCACCGACCGCAGCCGCCACGGCACCCGCAGTACCGGCCGACAGGTGGCGGTCCTGGGTCAGGTACAGGACGAGGAACGGTTGGACGAAACTGCCGAGCCGGTTGACCAACTGACAGACCCACAAGGCCCAGAAAGCCCTTGGCAGGCGGGGAGCGTCGTTCATGCCTCAACTGTCGAGCCATCCGGCGGAGCTGTCGAACATTAGGCCTGGAACTAATCCTTCGCCGGGCCTAGGGTTGTCAGCGTGATCACTCTCAGGCTGCGCAGCGACGACGTGAGCCGGATCCGGTTCGCGTTCTCGCCGGTCTGGGAGACGGTGACGAGTATCCGGGCGCTCAGCAACAGTACGTCGAGCAGCGTGCACGGACCGTGGCTGCGCAAGGTCCGGCCACTGCTGGAGAGCGAGGACCTGTCGTTGCTGAAGGCCCTCATCCCGCCGATCAACTACATCCCCGACTTCATCACTCCAGCCCCGCCGCGCCGCTCGACCAGCTTCGAGTCGGGCCTCGCCGCGATCGCCGCCACTCCCCTGGACCTCGTCGTCACCGAGCTGACCCGACTGCACGAGCCGGCACCGCACCCGTTGCTGCCGGAACTGATCGCCAAGCCGGCCAAGGCGCTCGACCGCATCACCTCAGCACTCGACGCCTACTGGCGCCTGGCCATCGAGCCCGACTGGCGCCGGATGCGGTCACTGCTGCAGGAGGACCTCGCGTTCCGGCTGGAAGAACTGGCCAGCGGCGGCGTGGAGCGGGTCTTCCGCAATCTCCACCCGTCCGTCCGCTTCCGTGGCGACCGCATCGAGATCGAACGCCCGTACACCTACTACGGCGAACCGCTGCCCGGCCAGGGCCTGCTCCTAGTGCCGTGCGTCTTCACCTGGCCGGCCGCACTTCCGGTGACCGGGGCACCGCACGTCCCGACGATCACGTACCCGCCGCGCGGACTCGGCCGGCTCTGGCAGAACCAGGAGGACGTCAGCGAGTCACCGCTGGCCGAGCTGGTCGGCAGGACGCGAGCCGCGATCGTCAGCCACCTCGACCTGCCGATGTCGACCACCCACCTGGCCCACCAGCTCAGCGTCTCGGCACCGACCTTGAGCGTGCATCTGAGCATCCTCCGCGCCGCCGGCATCGTCGGCTCCCGCCGGGACGGCCGCGCGGTGCTCTACTCACGCACCTCCCTCGGCAACCAGTTGCTCGCCGCTTCACGACCGGCCGCCTCTGCCTAGCCGAAGGACGCCGGGTCCACCTGCACCCGCACAGATCCCAAAAGCTTCTTCGTACTCCGAGCCGCCTGCCCCTCCTTGAGCGCCCGGGCAAGGCTCAACCCAGCCGCCCGTGGAGTCCGCAGGACAGCCCGGGAAGTCTCATCGTCGATCGCCACCGGACCGAGAACGTCCAACCCTGCTTGGGGATCCATCAACTGCCGCACTCGTGTGACGAGATCCGACACCGCGTCGGTCGGTCCAGTCAGTTCGGCCAGCTTCGCGGCCGGCGCCAGCCGCGCAGTACGGCGCTCCTCCAGCTCTCGTGCCGCGAACCCCTCAGGGCTCCACCTGACCACCACCTGCAACGGTGTGGCTGACGGCTCCCCCACCATGATCACCGCGCCCCCATCACGAGCAGACCGGACCAGAGCGGCCGCGTTGAACCATCGCCGCACCGCCTCCTCGGGCGCTCGCAGATCTGGTCGCGCCAGCAACAACCAGGTGTCGAGCAACAATGCCGCGCTGTAGCCACCGGCTGCGACCGGCTCCGCGCCCGGCGTCGTCACGATCAAGGCCGGCTGGTCCGAGACGGAGTCCAGCATGTTGTCGCCGCCCGAACTACGGACGAGCACCCCCGGGAAGGCGCGGCCCAGCTCCTCCGCGGTACGGCGGGCTCCGACGACCGCGGCGCGCATGCGCGTGTCGCCGCACTCCGGGCAGCGGTGATCCGCCGCCGGCCGCCCGCACACGCTGCAGCTTGGCGGTCCCGATCCACCCGTACGCCGGAGCGATCCGCCACAAGTCGAGCAACGCGAAGGTTCCCGGCAGGTTTGGCAGACAAGGCTCGGCAGATACCCGGCCCGCGGAACCTGGACCAGTACCGGTCCCGTCTTCAGCCCCTGGCGCGCGATCTCGAAGGCCCGGTGGGGCAGCCGCGCCGCCCGGGCCGCCGGATCCCGCGCGAGATCGGTGTCGGACTCCCCCGTGATGTGCACGGACGGCGCGGCCGCCCGGATCACCGTGCGGTCCGCGATCAACTCGACGGCCCAGCCGGACTCGATCAGCGCGGCAGTCTCCGCGGAGCGCGCGAACCCGCCCAGGAGAGCGGCGCACTTCTGCCGATGGGCGCGCAGCAGCAACACCTCGCGGGCATGCGGATAGGGCGCGCGCGGTTCGGCGTACGAGTCATCGCCGTCGTCCCACAAAGCCACCAGACCGAGGTCGGCCACCGGAGCGAAGGCCGCTGCCCGGGTCCCGATGACTACTCGCGCGCAGCCGCGCAGGGCGGCAAGGAACGCCCTGTACCGCGCGGTCGGACCGAGATCGGCGGAGAGCGTGACGAACCCGTCCGGTCCGAGCACCGCAGTACAGGCCGCGGCCAGTCGCTCGAGGTCGCGCGCATCCGGAGCCAGCAGCAAAGCGCCGCGACCTGATGACGCGCAGACAGCCGCCGCCTGGGCGAAGGCGAGCGCCCAATCAGCCCCCGGTACTGCGGTCCAGATCGCGCGCGGCGCCTCGGAACGGGTCAACGCGTCGAGGAAGCCACCAGCCCTCGGGTACGGCGCCCACTCCGAGCGCGAGGTGGACGTCACCGGGCGGACGGGTTGGGAGCACTTGAGGTCCTCGGCCTCGACCTTCGCGTGACGGGGTGGCACGGCCAGGCGGGTCACGTCGGTGAGAACTCCGGCGTACCGGTCGGCGACGGCGCGGCAGAGGTCGGCGACCTCCGGCGTAAGCACTCGCTCGGGCGAGACGACCTTGCGGATCCGGGCGAGCTTGCCCTCGTGCTCGGAGGACTCCAGCCGCTCCAGGACGTAACCGTCCAGGTCCTTGCCGGCGAACCGCACCTTGATCCGCGCACCCGGCTGGGCCGCGTCGGCGAGGTCGTCGGGCACCAGATAGTCGAAGGGCCGGTCCAGATGCGGCAACGAAACGTCGACCGCGACCCGGGCAACCGGCAACGACGACGTGATCCCGGCCGGCTCCTTGGTCCGGGAACGCCGAACGGTCTCGCGAAGCAGCGTCAACTGCTCAGGTGAGTCCCCGTTCTGTGCCACCCCGGAACTCTAGTCCGGTGGAACGAGAAACCGCCCGCGGCCATCCACAGGTCGCGGGCGGTTTGTGGAGAACTACTTGTTGACGGCGGCCTTGAGCTCCTCGACGCGGTCGGTGCGCTCCCAGGTGAAGTCCGCGCCGGTGCGGCCGAAGTGGCCGTTGCGCGCGGTCTGGGCGTAGATCGGCCGGAGCAGGTCGAGATCGCGGATGATCGCGGCCGGGCGCAGATCGAACACCTCGAGCACCGCGTCGCTGATCTTGTCCACCGGCACGGTCTCGGTGCCGAAGGTGTCGACGTAGAAGCCGACCGGCGCCGCCTTGCCGATCGCGTAGGCGACCTGGCACTCGGCCCGCGCGGCCAGGCCGGCGGCGACGATGTTCTTGGCCACCCAGCGCATCGCATACGCCGCCGAGCGGTCGACCTTCGACGGGTCCTTGCCGGAGAAGGCGCCGCCACCGTGGCGCGCCATCCCGCCGTACGTGTCGATGATGATCTTGCGGCCGGTCAGGCCGGCGTCGCCCATCGGGCCGCCGATCTCGAACCGGCCGGTCGGGTTCACCAGCAGCCGGTAGTCGGTCGAGTCGATGTCGAACTGCTCCAGCACCGGATCGACGACGTGCTTCTTCACGTCCGGCGTCAGCATCGAGTCGAGGCTGATGTCGGCGGCGTGCTGGCTCGACACCACGACGGTGTGGATCCGGACCGCCTTGTCACCGTCGTACTCGACCGTGACCTGGGTCTTGCCGTCCGGGCGCAGGTAGGCCATCGTGCCGTCCTTGCGGACCTCCGACAGCCGCGCGGACAACCGGTGCGCGATGGTGATCGGGAGCGGCATCAGCTCGGGCGTCTCGTTCGACGCGTAGCCGAACATCAGCCCCTGGTCGCCGGCACCCTGCAGGTCGAGCTCGTCGTGCGAAGCGTCCGAGCGGGTCTCGTACGCCGTGTCGACGCCCTGCGCGATGTCGGGTGACTGGCTGCCGATCGCGACCGTGACGCCACAGGAGGCGCCGTCGAAACCCTTCAGCGACGAGTCGTAACCGATCTCGAGAATCCGGTCCCGGACGATCCCCGGGATGTCCACGTACGCCGTCGTGGTGACCTCGCCGGCCACCACAACGAGCCCGGTGGTCACCAGGGTCTCCACCGCGACGCGGCTCTTCGGGTCCTCGGCCAGCAGTGCGTCGAGGATCGAGTCGCTGATCTGGTCAGCGATCTTGTCCGGATGACCCTCGGTCACCGACTCGGACGTGAAAAGGCGCCGTGCCACGGATTCTCCCTGGAATTCCTCGTCTGCCACCCGACAGGGAAGGTCGTCCCCCGTCCGCGCATCGCCTCACGCGATGTTGATGGGAAGTATGCCAGCAGATCCGCTCAGCGGCCCGGAAGACGGGCCGATTCGCCCAATTGATGAGATGTCCCATCACATCCTGGACACTCAGGCGTGAATCGGCCGAGGTAATTCTCGACACACCAAGGAAGGCTAGCCTTCCCTAACCCAACCATCCGCCCACTTCTGCAGCGGCTTCAGCGCGGCGTGCAACTCGCGGCCGAGCGGCGTCAACTGATGCGCCTTGGCGTCATCCTGAGTCACCAGACCGGCGGCGCGCAGCTCTCCCAGCCGGGTGTTCAGCACGGTCGGCGAGATGTCGTCGCACTGCTGCTGCAACGCCCGGAACCCGATCGGTCCCTCCCGCAGCTCCCACAGGATCCGCAGGGTCCAGCGCCGGCCGAGCAGGTCGAAGGCGGCCATGATCGGCCGCCCGGTCGTCGACCCCCGGACCGGGCGACCCGGCAACGGCACCTCCGGCATGATCCACCTTCTCCCTTGTGCTACGGATTAAGTAGCAGGACACTTGCTATCAAAACCGTAGCATCTGGGCTGGAGGATTGTCATGACATCGAGGCTGCATCCCGTGGAACCGCCGTACTCGGACGACGTCGAGCGGTTGCTCGGCAAGTTGATGCCAGCCGGCACTGGTCTCGAGCCGCTGGCGCTGTTCCGGGTGCTGGCGCTCAATCCGGAGCTGGCGAGCCGTGCGCACCCGATGGCGTCCGGGCTGCTGGTCAAGGGGTCGTTGCCGGCCCGGGATCGGGAGATCGTGATCTGCCGGACCACGGCCCGCGCCGGCGCGGAGTACGAGTGGGGTGTGCATGCGGTCTTCTTCGGGCCGCAGGTCGGCCTCGATGAGGCGACGCTGGACGCGCTCGCCGTCGCGGAGGCGGACGTCTTCACCGCCGCCGACCGGTTGCTGGTGACAGTGGTCGACGAGCTCCACGACACCGCGACCGTCTCAGGGTCATCGTGGAGCGCTCTCCAGGACCGGTACGACGATGCTCAGCTGATCGAACTCGTCCTGCTGAACGGCTGGTACCGCACGCTGTCGACGCTCATCAACGCCACCGAGCTCCCTCTGGAGCCTTGGGCCCGTCGATTCCCGGCGGCCTAGGCGTGGGCGCCTACCGTCACTTCTCCGATCGTCAGGACCGGGGTCGCGCCGACGATCGCGCCGAGACGGCCGGCCTCGGCGTCGAGCTGGCGGCACTGAGCAGCCTTGAGGGTGCGGAGCGGCTCGACGGTGAGGTGGAGCTTGCTGCCGCTTCGGCGCTGGTGCCACACGCCGCCGACGATGCCGTCGATGAGCAGGAGCGGATAGTTGCCGGCCTGTCCTCTCGCGAGAGCGCGATCCCAGGCCTTGCCGGGGAAGAGTAGTTCGCGTGGATGACTGCCGACGCCGTACGCATCGAAGTACGGGAGCAGGCGGATGCCGCGGGCCGGCTCGGCGGTGAAGTCGGTGTCGCCACGGACCAGGAAGGCGGACTGGCCGTTGAGGACGACTTCTTCGAGTTCGCCGGCCAGTGAGGAGAACAGCTTGGTGGCGGAGGCCGGCGAGATGCTCAGCCATCTCGCGAAGTGCTGCGGGGTCGCCGGGCCGTAGGACCACAGGAATCGGCGCACGATCGCAGTGAGCGCTCTCTCGGTGCTCTCAGGCTTGAACGGCGCGAATCGATGCGGGTTGGTGTAGGTGGTGTTGCGGCCACGGTTCGGGCCGTAGCAGAGCACGCCGGCGTTCGCCGCGTCCGAGATCGTCTGCCGCCACCGGGGCCAGTAGGTCTGGAAGGCCGGCATCACCAGATCCCCCGCCCACGAACCGGTACGCCCGACCACCTCGTCGCCGAGCTCGTCGACGGTGAGGTCGTCATCGGCCAGCGCCTCGCCGATCGCGGCGATCACCTGGTCGATCTGCTCCGGAGTCATCCGCATCTCCTGCGACACCGAGGAACGCGGGCGAGGCAGCGCAGACAGCCCACTCACCCAACTGGCCAGCTCATCGGTCGGCAGCAGATGGACGGTCCCCCGCGGCCCGAACGTCTTCACCAGACTCCGGTCAACCCACAGAGCCCGCTGAACATCCTCCCGCGTTGCCCCCTCCAGCCGGAGCGCCACAGAGATCTCCCCCGCCGACAACACCTGCGCATGCGCCCCAGCCATCGCCCGTACTACGTCCGCCGCGCCACCCGCCGAGGGCACGCTCAGGTGATGCCGCGCCATCCGCCGCGCGACAACCGACTCCCAGCTCAACTCCAGAACGCCCATAGGAAAGACCCTAGAAGGAGAAGCGGTCAGATTCTGTCCGCTGGGGTCTCGAGTAGGCCGAGAACACGCTCGGCCTGCAACTCAGCGCTACCAGCCGGATTGCGATGCGCCGCAACACCACCGGGACGGATCAGGGTCAGCCAGAACATCGCCCAGAGACAACGTGCGGTCCGGAGCCGCTCGGGGTCCACCGGGAAGCCGGCGTTCAGCGGCCTCTCCAGCTCATCTGCTGTCGGGCCAGCCAGCCACTCGGCGGCTGCTAGGTGAGCCTGGGCGATGATTCCCGATCCGTTCCACGATGAGATCGCTTGCCGGATCCGCTCGACGAAGGCGGCGTGCTCGATTGGTACCAGGCCCATCGGAGGGATGGACCAAAGCTCGGCAAGGGCCGTATGGAGGCCTTCGAGCTGGCCTGCGGTCAAGAGGCCGGTCATCGGGGTGCCCTGGAGTCGGCCCATGGTGATTGAAGGTTGCGGTGTTAGCGGTGCCGGTCGCGCGAGCCTGATCGGGACCGGAACCAAGTCGGGCCTCGCGGCGGAGATCACCCGCAGGGCCGTCCACTCGCGCAGATGCTCGTCCCGGCTCCAGCCGACGTACGTCTTGGTGACGACCTCACCGCTGACATCGACCTGATGCGTTTGACTCACCATCTCCCCCTCGCCTCCACGGCAACCGACCGACCACTTTATGCACCGGCCAGGCGTTCTACCCGCGAGTAGCCGCCTGGCCGATGCACAAAGTGGAGCTCGAAGGCCCATGGTCGCCTGGGGCGAGGGTCCAGACGAACGCCTCGCGAGGGCCTCCGTCCGCTCGGACCGGACGTCCACGCATACCTAAGTCACTCCAGGCGAGTCGACACGCCGACAGGAATCGATTGCCAACGAGGCTAGGTATGCGTGGCGGTCCGCAGCGTCAGCGCGGGAAGCCTCACCGACCAGGGCGGGATGGTGGTGGAGGTGTGGCTTGTGGGCCGGGTGAGGGCGTGAGTCAGCGCCAGTGGGTGGCTACGAGGTTCCAGATGACGCCGGCCAGGGCGTCTTTGCTGCCGGAGGGGACGGGGAGGGCGGCGCCGTCTCGGTCGAGGATGACGGCTTCGTTTTCGTCGCTGCCGAAGACTTTGCCGCCGGAGACGTCATTGACCACCAGGAGGTCGCAGCCCTTGCGCTCGAGCTTGGCGCGGCCGAGCTCCAGCACGCTGTGCTGGGCGTCGCCAGTTTCGGCGGCGAAGCCGACGATCACTTGGTCGGTGCGCTGGCGGTCGTGCGAGATGGTGGCGAGGATGTCCGGGTTCTCCACCAGGTTCACGGCCGGTACCGAGCCGTCGCCGGTCTTCTTGATCTTGTGCTCGGCGACATCGGCCGGGCGGAAGTCGGCCGGAGCGGCGGCCATCACGATGGCGTCGGCATCGGAGGCGCGGCCGGTGATCTCGTCGTACAGGTCGCGGGTGCTGGTGACCGGGACGACCTGGACGCCGGCCGGGTCAGCGAGCTCGGAGTTGGCGGCGACCAGGGTGACCTTGGCGCCGCGGGCGGCCGCGATCCGGGCCAGCGCGTAGCCCTGCTTGCCGGAGGAGGAGTTGCCCAGGTACCGCACCGGATCGAGGTGCTCGCGGGTGCCACCCGCGCTGATCAGGACGTGCTTGCCGGTCAGATCGGCGACCGAATGGCCGGCGGCGCGCGCAGCCTCGTCGGCCAGCATCAACTGGCTGATCGCGAAGATCTCCGACGGCTCGGGCAGCCGGCCACGGCCTGTGTCCGTGCCGGTCAACCGGCCCACGGCGGGCTCCAGCACGGTGATACCGCGCGAGCGCAGGGTGGCCACGTTGGCCTGGGTGGCCGGGTGCTCCCACATCTCGGTGTGCATCGCGGCCGCGAACAGGATCGGGCAGCGGGCCGTCAGCAGCGTGTTGGTGAGCAGGTCGTCGGCCAGCCCGTGGGCGGCCTTGGCGATCAGATTCGCGGTCGCGGGCGCGACGACGACCAGCTCGGCGGCCTTGCCGATCCGGACGTGCGGAACCTCGTGGACGTCGTCGAACGGGTCGGCCGTGACCGGCTGACCCGACAGCGCCGCCCAGGTGGCGGCGCCGACGAACTCCAGGGCGGCCGAGGTCGGCACCACCCGGACACTGTGCCCGGACTCGGTCAGCCGGCGGAGCAGATCACAGACCTTGTACGCCGCGATCCCGCCACCGACGCCGAGAACAACCGACGGCCGACCACCTGTCGCTGTCATCGACGGATGGGACTAGGACTTCTCCGCCGCGGCAGCAGCTGCTTCCGCCTCGGCCTCAGGGTCGATGTCCGTGCAGGTCAGTACACCCTCGTTGATCTCGCGCATGGCGATCGACAGGGGCTTTTCCTGGACGTGCGTCTCGACCAGCGGTCCGACGTACTCCAGCAGGCCTTCGCCGAGCTGGGAGTAGTAGGCGTTGATCTGCCGCGCCCGCTTGGCCGAGTACAAGACCAGCTTGTACTTCGAATCGGTGTGGGTGAGCAGGTCGTCGATCGGCGGCGAGGTGATGCCGATGGCGACGGGCTGGTTGCCAGACAAGTGTCAGCTCTTTCCAGAGATATTGGGTGATCGAATCAACTTTACCAACTGATCGGCCGCTTCCCGAACCGACGCGTTCACGATCGTCACGTCGAACTCCTTCTCGGAGGCCAGTTCGAGGGTCGCGGTCTCCAGCCGGCGCTCCCGCTCCTCGGGGGTTTCGGTGCCCCGGCCGACCAGCCGGCGGACCAGTTCGTCCCAGCTCGGGGGTGCCAGGAAGACGAAATGCGCCTCCGGCATCGTCTCGCGGACCTGCCGGGCACCCTGCAGATCGATCTCCAGCAGCGCGGGCCGGCCCTCGGCCAGCTTGTCCAGCACCGGCTGCCGGGGCGTCCCGTAGCGGGCCGCCTTGTGCACCACGGCCCATTCGAGCAGCTCGTCGTCGGCGATCATCCGGTCGAACTCCTCGTCGGAGACGAACAGATAGTGCACGCCGTGCTCCTCGCCCGGCCGGGCCTTGCGGGTCGTGGCCGAGACCGAGATCCAGATCTCCGGGAAGCGCTCCCGGATATCGGCTGCGACCGTGCCCTTGCCGACCGCCGTCGGACCGGCCAGCACGGTCAGCCGGGCTCCGCCGGCACCGCCCTGGCTGCCCTCGGCCGAACCGCTCCCCGTGACCACGCCTGTCTCCAGCTCACTCGACATCGGATCGGTCGGCCGCGACGTCACCATCGGCGTCACTCGGCGAACTCGCGCATCAGGGCCGCGATCTGGTTGGTGCCCAGACCCCGTACCCGGCGGGTTTCGGAGATACCGGCTCGCTCCATGATCTGCTGGGCCCGGACCTTGCCGACGCCCGGGACGCACTGCAGCAGCGCGCTGACCCGCATCTTGCCGATCACGTCGTTGGTCTGTCCCTCGTGCAGCACCTCCGTAGGAGACGCCCCCGAGTGCCTGATCCGGTTCTTGATCTCCGCACGCTCACGCCGTGCGGCAGCGGCCTTGTCCAGAGCAGCCGCGCGTTGCTCCGGGGTCAAAGAAGGAAGTGGCACCGTCTCACCTGTCCCGTTGTGTGTCTTCGCAGGTGAACCTAGCCAAACACTCCCTCTGACAGCAAACAACACACCAGGCGGCGACGACGGTGCCGAACTACCGTCGTCGCCGATCCGGCCGGGGCCGTGGCGCTAGGTGATGGTGAGGCAGCCGACACAGGTCGACACGCCGCCGTCAGGGTTGGTCACCGTGATGTTGCGGACACCCGCCGCGCCGGAGATCGAGGAGGTGGTGATGTTGATCAGGTTCGGCGACCGGCTGATCATCAGGATGTTGATCCCGGACCCTCCGGAGAAGCTCACCTGGCTGGCCGAGGTGAACCCGCTGCCGGTGATCGCGAACGACTTGAGCAGTCCCCTGGCCACCGTGCTCGGCGAGGCGCCGGTCACGATCGGCGGCGCGTTCACGATCAGGCAGTTGGTGCAGACCGCGTCGAAGGTACCGGCCCGGCTGACCACGATGTTGCTCCGGCCGATGGCCGCCGAGGCCGAGGTGTTGATCACCGCGTTGATCCGGGTGGCGCTGACGAAGGTGAAGGACGTCATTGTCACCCCCGCCCCGGTGAAGGACGGAACCGACGCGGCCGTGAAGCCGGTGCCGTTGATCGCGACGGTCCGGCCGGTCAGGCCCTGGGCATGGGCGTTCGGCGACAACGACGTGACCGTCATGGCACTGCGCAGTACGAAGACGACGTTATTGCTGACGCCGATGTTCCCAGCCGTGTCCGTGCTGGAAGCACTCAGCGTGTAGGTCCCGGCAGGGAGGCCCGAGACGCTGGCTGACCAGGCGCCTGCGACCGCAGTACTGGGCAAGGTAGCCACCACTGCTCCAGAGGTGCCGCTGCCCGCGTGGACCTTCAAGGTGACCGCAGTAGTGTCACCGGCCAGCGTGCCGGTCGTGCCGGACACCGTGAACGGCGCCGTCGAGGTTATCGCCGTGTTGTTGACCGGACTGGTGATCCGGACGATCGGCTTGGCGGTGTCGACTGTGAACGTCGACGTACTGGTACCGACGTTGCCGGCCGCATCGGTCTGGGTGGCCTGTGCCGTGTAGGTGCCCTGCGGAAGGGCTGCAGAGGTCATCGCCCAGGCGCCGGCCGTGACCGGCACAGCCACCGTCTGGCGCGGTGTACCGGTCGCAGTGGCGCCGTTGTAGACGCGCACAGTCGCCGTGGCGACATCACCGGTCGCGGTCCCACCGGTGCCGCTGATCGTCGGCGTCGTGTCGTTCACGCGAGAGTTGTTCACCGGCGCTGCGATCACGACCGCCGGCGGTGTCAGGTCGATCGTGTCGGAGACCACGAACGTCCGTGGCGCACTGATGCCGGTCAGGCCGTTGCCGGTCTGCTTGACCTGGACGGTGTAGGTGCCGTTCGCCAGCGGGCCGGGGAACGTGGTGGTCCAGGCGCCGCTGTTGTTGGTGGCGGTGGCCGACAGCAGCGGCGTACCGGTGCTGTACGAGCCGGTGTAGACGTCGACCGTGACGTCGCCACCCGTCGACAGTCCAGTACCGGCGACCGTCGGGTTGGGCGGGACCATCGGGGCGGTCGGCGCGGTGATGACCGGGTTCGGGACGGTCTGCCCGCCGCTCATCACCTCGGCAACGGTCTTGATCGAGATGCCGCGACTCGCGTTGGCCGTCACCCAGTCCATGAACTGGGCGAGCGTCGTGTCGGAGACGGGACGGTAGCCGGCCATACAGGCGTCGAAGTTCGCGGCGCCCTGGTAGCAGATCTCATGGAAGAGCATCGGCACCCAGCCGCCGGCGCGCTCTGCGGGACCGTTGACAGCGTCCTGCAGCGACTGCAGCGTGATCGCGCCGTCGTACGTCGTACCGAGCGCCTTAAAGCTCCAGGGCTCCGGTGGCGGGACCGCCTCGCTGTAGAGCGGGCCACCCACCAGAAGGCTGCCGCCGGTGCGTCCGGACTGGTAGCCACAGCCCTTGATGATGCTGATCGCCTGCGCGTTGAAGGCCGCGAACGGGTAGGCGAAGCTGAGCGGTGAGAATCCCTGCTGCTGCAGCCGGGCCCGGTCGTTGCAGGCCTGCTGCCAGCGGTAGTCGAAGCTCGTGTCCGCCGCGGTCAGGTTGACGTGGTCCTGGGTGTGGCCGCCGATGTCGTTGCCGTCGGCGCGCAGGTTGTGGATCTGCGCCCAGGTCATCGTGCCGATCTCGGCCGCGTCCACCGGCCCGCTGTTGATGTAGAAGGTTCCGTGCAGGTTGCGCGACGAGAAGATCGAGCGCAGCCCGTACTGACTGGCCAGACCGTCGTCGAAGGTCAGCGAGACCGTCGTCGGCCGGGGCGGCAGCGGCGGCTGCGGACCGGCACCCATCACGTCGCGGACGCGCTGGATCGACGTACCGGCCGGGGCGTCGCCGCTCTGCAGCCAGTCGAGGAAGGCTGACAGTACGGAGGCGTCGAGGGCCTGGTAGGTGGTCATGCAACTGGCGTAGTCCGAGGCGCTCGACTGGCAGACGTGGTTGAAGGCGATCGGTACCCAGCCGCCACCGTTGCTAGAGGCAACATTTACCGCGGTCTGCAGGTCGGTGAGCTGGATCGGCCCGCCCGGCAGGTTCGCAGTACTGAGCCGGAAGGCATTGGCCGGCGGCATCTGCTCGGCGTACGGGCCGGTGGTCGCGGACAGGCCGCCGACAGTCCGGCCGGACAGGTAGCCGCAGCCCTGCACGATGCTCTCGGCATTCGCGTTCACCGCGGCGAACGGATAGCTGAAGCTCTGCGGGTCGTAGCCCAAGGTGCCGAGTCGTTGCTTGTCGCCACAGACCTGGTCCTGCTTGTACGCCTGGTCTGTCGCCGGGTCGGTGAGGTCGACGTGGTCCTTGCCCAGGCCACCGATCTCATTGCCGTCGCGATAGACCGCGTCGGCGTGCCAGGTGGCCATGTAGCCGGGCGCGTTCACCTCGACGACCTTGCTCGACAGGTAGAAGGTGCCCGGCACGTTGTGGGCGAGCAGTACCGGCCGCGCATGGAGGTACTGCGACATCAACCCGTCGTTGAACGTCAGGGAAACAACAGTCTCCCCCGCGGCCTGCGCCTGCGTCGTCACCGTGAACTGGCCGAACGAGACGACAACCGCCAAGGCGGCACCGATCCGGACGGCGCGCGATTTGAACAGACCTGATACTGACACCGAGGCCCCCCTGGCATCTGCTGCGGATCCAACCCAGGACAGCTCGGCTGAAGCGCAACTGTCCCCCCGCAGATGAGGCTAGCACCGGAAGACCGTTTCGGATATGGGCTCAGCTCAGCTTGGGGATGTCCACCTTGCAGGAGTCCTTGGCCTGGGTGGCGATCGCCTTGTACGCCGTGGTGACGCCGCCGAGCTGCTTGGTCAGCCGGGCCAGCTCCACCTCGTTCGTCCCGGCCTTCTGGGCCTTTTCGGCGAACGCGACGATGACCTTCCAGTCATCCTTGACGTCGGCCGGCGCGGTGTCCTGCAGCTTCTTCGCGTCCTCGAGGATCTTCACGTAGTCGGCCGGGTTCTGCGGATCGACGTTGGTCGCCGCGGCGGCGTAGCCGGCCAGATCGACGCAGTACGCCTGCTCTTCGGTGCAGGCGGTCAGTCCGGCGGCCGCGATCACGATCGTCGCGGTCAGAGCGGTGCGGCGCATCTGGTACTCATCCTCCGAGGGCTTGCGGTTGGAGCGGATCAGGCTACCGCCCCCCACACCATCCCCGTTCATTCGCCCCGTTTTGTCCGCTCGCCTGCCGGCGGAGCTGAGTTGAGTGACAAAACGGGGCGAATGAACGGGTTGGTTGGGTGGGGGTCAGCCGTTGACGTTGTCCACCTTGCAGGTGTCCTTGGCGTGCTTGGAGATCGCCTCGAAGGCCGGCTGGATCTTCGCGCCGTCGGACTTGGCCAGCTCAGTGAGCTTGCCCGTGTCGCCGTTCGCGTCCTTGGCCTTGTCGGCGTACTCGAGGACGATCTTCCAGTCGTCCTTCAGGTCGTCCGGCGCCGACTTGGACACCTTCTTGGCCTCCTCGCGCATCTTGTCGACCGCCTTGGTGTCCTTGATGTCGAGGCCCTTGGCCGCCGCGGCATAATTCTTCAGCTCGCCGCAGTAGTCGCCACCCGAGCACGCCGTCAACGTACCGACGCTCATTGTCACTACCGCCGCGAGGGCCGCAACCTTACGCATCCCAGTCCTAACTGTCGCCGCGGGAAGACCAGCTCTCCCCGTCATCGGCAACCTTGGCGAACGGCGGGGTCACCGGACCACCCACCACGCCGTGAGGAACCTCCCACCGCCCGGTTGGAACCGGCCCGTGATCTCCCGCGTCGTCAGTAACCCAGTACTGCGCGGAAGCCGTCGTTGGCGCGGTCGGCCGCATCCCGCAGCGAGCCTGCGTCCGGACCGGCACCGAGGATCTCGCGAGAGCTCGACGGTACGACGTTGCGCACGGCCGACCCGAAAACCTCCGCAAGCCCTTCGGCCGTACCGCCTTGGGCGCCGAGCCCTGGCGCCAGCAGCGGTCCGCGGATGTCCAGGTTCTCGCCGGTCGACTTGATCGTCGCGCCGACCACGGCACCGAAGGACCCGAGGTCGTCGGCGTCGGCGTTGAGTTCGCGCAGGCCGTCCAGCACCGCGCCCGCCACGGTCGGTCCAGCGGCTGTCCGGGCGGACTGGAACTGCGGCCCTTCCGGGTTCGACGTGAGCGCCAGCACGAACAGGCCGGCCCCGGCCGCACGGGCCTCGTCGATCGCCGGCTGCAGCGAGCCGAAGCCGAGGTACGGGCTGACGGTCAACGCGTCGCAGGCCAGCGGTCCCTTCTCCGCCAGGTACGCCGACGCGTACCCGGCCATGGTCGAGCCGATGTCACCGCGCTTGGCGTCGATGATCACCAGGGCACCCGCCTCGCGAAGCCTGATCGTGGCTTGTTCGAGGACTGCGATCCCGGCCGAACCGAAGCGCTCGAAGAAGGCCGACTGCGGCTTGAAGATCGCCACCCGGTCGGCGAGCGCGTCCACCACGCCGTACGTGAAGCTGGCCAGCCCGTCTGCGTCGTCAGGAAGGCCCCAGGCATCGAGCAGGTGCGCGTGCGGGTCGATGCCGACGCAGAGCGGGCCGCGCTCGTTCATGGCCGCGCGCAACCTGGTTCCGAAGGGCTGGCTGCTCATGGGACGTTCTCGCTCTCTCATCGATGGGCCAAGCGGCGGTTGGTACGCCGGACCAGGGACGGTCCGCGGTAGATCAAACCGGTGTAGAGCTGGACGAGGCTGGCGCCGGCGTCGAACAGCCGGGTCGCGTCGTCGGGATCGAGGATGCCGCCGACTCCGATGATCGGCAGCGTTCCTTGGGTCTCGGCGTTGATGTGGGCAACGGTCTTGGCCGCGATCTCGGTCAGAGGCCGGCCGGACAACCCACCGGTCTCGGAGGTCAGTCGCTCGTCGGCCGGAGCGAGACCGGAGCGGCCGATCGTCGTGTTGGTGGCGATGATGCCGGCCACACCGACGTCGGTGCAGACGCCGAGCAGTTCGTCGATCGCCTGCTCGGTCAGGTCGGGAGCGATCTTCACCAGGATCGGCTTCGGCCCGCGTCCGCCCGTACTGAGGGTCGTCGCCTCGGTGTGCAGGGCGGTCAGCAGCTCGCGCAGGTGGCCAGAGTCCTGCAAGGAGCGCAGGCCCGGGGTGTTCGGCGAGCTCACGTTGACGGCGAAGTAGTCACCGAAGCGATAGAGCCGCCGCAGCGAGGTGACGTAGTCCCCCACCGCGTCCTCCAGCGGCGTCACCTTGGACTTCCCGATGCTGATACCTAGCGGGTAGCCGAGATCGCCGTACACCTCCAGTCGCCGCGCGAGCGCCTCGGACCCTGCGTTGTTGAAGCCCATCCGGTTGATCACGGCTTCGCTCTCGACCAGCCGGAACAGGCGGGGTTTCTCGTTGCCGGGCTGGGGATGCGCGGTCACCGTGCCGACCTCGACGAAGCCGAAGCCGAGCGCTCGCCAGGCCGGCAAGGCCAGACCGTTCTTGTCCATCCCCGCGGCCAGCCCGACCGGGCTGGGGAAGCGCACCCCGAAGACGGTGCGCTCCAGCCCGGCCGGCAAGGACCCGTAGGTCCGGGCCAGCGCCGGCACCGCCCCCGGGATGCGGCTCAGCCGCCGCAACCCGTGAAGCGTCTGCTCGTGAGCAACCTCGGCGTCGCCTCTACCGAGTCGGTAGAGGACGGGCCGGACGAGCCGTCGGTACATCAGTCCCCCGCCACCGGCGGAGTGCCAACCGGGGCGTCGGCTTGGCCGCGGATTCGGCTGGCCCAGTCCTGGAGCGAGCGCACGCCGATGTCGCCGGCCTGCTGGGCTTCGATGCCCTGGACTGCTGCGCCGAGGCCCTGGACGGTCGTGATGCAAGGGATGTTGCGGGCCACCGCCGCGCTACGGATCTCGTAGCCGTCGAGGCGGGGTGAGCCGTCCTTGGTGATCCCGATCGGGGTGTTGACGATCAGGTTGAGCTCGCCGTCGTGGACCATCTGGACGATCGTCGGCTCACCGTTCGGGCCCGGGCCCTGGCTGCTCTTGCGAACCGTGACGGCCTGCACGCCGTTGCGCCGCAGTACGTCGGCGGTGCCTTCGGTCGCGTAGATCTGGAAGCCGAGGTCCGCGAGCCGCTTGACCGGGAAGATCATCGCCCGCTTGTCCCGGTTCGCGACCGACACGAACACCTTGCCGGCCCCCGGCAACGGCTGCGACGCGGCGGCCTGCGACTTGGCGAACGCCGTCCCGAAGGTGTCGTCGATGCCCATCACCTCGCCGGTCGAGCGCATCTCCGGACCGAGCACGGTGTCCACCGACGCGCCGTCGAGGGTACGGAACCGGTTGAACGGCATCACGGCTTCCTTCACCGCGATGGGCGTCGACGCGGGCAACGTGCCGCCATCGCCGACGGCCGGCAGCATGCCCTCGGTCCGCAGCTCCGCGATCGTTGCCCCGAGCATCACTCGGGCGGCCGCCTTGGCCAGCGGCGTCGCGGTCGCCTTCGACACGAACGGAACCGTCCGCGACGCCCGCGGGTTCGCCTCCAGCACGTAGAGCACGTCGCCGGCCAGCGCGTACTGCACGTTCAGCAGACCGCGTACGCCGACGCCGCGCGCGATCGCCTCGGTGGACTCGCGGATCTTCTCGATGTCCGCGTTGCCCAGCGTGATCGGCGGCAGCGCGCAGGACGAGTCACCCGAGTGCACCCCGGCCTCCTCGATGTGCTCCATCACGCCACCCAGGAACAGCTCCTCGCCGTCGAACAGCCCGTCGACGTCGATCTCCACCGCGTCGTCCAGGAACCGGTCGATCAGCACCGGGTGCTCCCAGTTCGCGGTCAGGGCGCCACCGCTGAGCCGCTCGAGCGCGGCGGTCAGTTCGGCATCGGAGTACACGATCTCCATGCCGCGGCCGCCGAGTACGTACGACGGCCGGACGAGGACCGGGAAGCCGATCTCGGTGGCGATCAGCTGCGCCTCGTCGAAGGACATCGCCGTACCGTGCTTCGGCGCGGGCAGGTTCGCGTCGGACAGCACCTTGCCGAAGGCGCCACGCTCCTCCGCCAGGTGGATCGCCTCGGGCGACGTCCCGACGATCGGTACGCCGGCGTCCGCGAGCCGCTGGGCCAGGCCGAGCGGGGTCTGGCCGCCCAGTTGGACAATGACTCCGGCGATCGGGCCGGCCTGCATCTCGGCGTACACGATCTCGAGGACGTCCTCGCAGGTGAGCGGCTCGAAGTACAGCCGGTCGGAGGTGTCGTAGTCGGTCGAGACGGTCTCGGGGTTGCAGTTGACCATGATCGTGCAGTAGCCGGCGTCGCGCAGCGCCATCGACGCGTGCACGCAGGAGTAGTCGAACTCGATGCCCTGGCCGATCCGGTTCGGGCCCGACCCCAGGATGAGGACGGCGGGCTCGGTGCGCGGCGCCACCTCGGTCTCCTCGTCGTACGACGAGTAGTGGTACGGCGTGGTGGCGGCGAACTCGGCCGCGCAGGTGTCGACCGTCTTGAAGACCGGCCGGATCCCCAGCGCCTGCCGGACACCCCGGACGACGTCCTCTGCCAGGTCGCGGATCTCCGCCAGCTGCAGGTCCGAGAACCCGTGGCGCTTGGCCAGCCGCAGGATCTCCGGGGTCAGCCGTGGCGCGGCGGCGACCTGCCCCGCGGTCTCGTGGATCAGGTACATCTGATCCACGAACCAGGGATCGATCTTGGTCGCGTCGAAGATCTGCTCCGGCGTGGCGCCCGCCCGGATCGCGTCCATGATCGTCCGCAGCCGGCCGTCATGCGGCGTCTTGATTGCCTCCAGCAACGACTCCAGGTCGCTCGACGGAGCGCCGAGCCAGGAGAACCGGGCCTCCGGCTTCTCCAGCGACCGCAACGCCTTCTGCAGGGCCTCGGTGTAGTTGCGGCCGATCGCCATCGCTTCGCCGACGCTCTTCATGTGCGTGGTCAGCGTCGCGTCCGCGGCCGGGAACTTCTCGAACGCGAACCGTGGCACCTTGACGACCACATAGTCCAGCGTCGGCTCGAAGCTGGCCGGGGTCTGCTTGGTGATGTCGTTCGGGATCTCGTCCAGCGTGTAGCCGATGGCGACCTTCGCGGCGATCTTCGCGATCGGGAAGCCGGTCGCCTTCGACGCCAGCGCCGAGGACCGCGACACCCGCGGGTTCATCTCGATCACGATCAGCCGGCCGTCGGCCGGGTTCACCGCGAACTGGATGTTGCAGCCGCCGGTGTCGACGCCGACCTCGCGAATGATGCCGATGGCAAGGTCCCGCATCGTCTGGTACTCACGGTCGGTCAGCGTCATCGCCGGCGCGACGGTGACCGAGTCGCCGGTGTGCACGCCCATCGGGTCGACGTTCTCGATCGAGCAGATGATCACGACGTTGTCCGCCTTGTCGCGCATCACCTCCAGCTCGTACTCCTTCCAGCCGACGATCGACTCCTCGATCAGCACCTCGGTGGTCGGGCTGGCGGTCAGGCCGGCGCCGGCGATCCGGCGCAGGTCGTTCTCGTCGTAGGCCATCCCGGAACCGACGCCGCCCATCGTGAACGACGGCCGCACCACCAGCGGGTAGCCCATCTCGGCCGCCGCGGCGAGTACGTCGTCCATCGTGTGGCAGACCAGCGAGCGGGCCACCTCGGCGCCCAGCTTCTCCACGATCGCCTTGAACGACTCGCGGTTCTCGCCCCGCTGGATCGCGTCCACGGAGGCGCCGATCAGCTCGACGCCGTACTTCTCCAGGACGCCGTTCTCGTGCAGCGAGATCGCCGCGTTCAGCGCGGTCTGGCCGCCCAGGGTGGCGAGCAGGACGTTCGGGCGCTCCTTCTCGATCACCTTCTCGACGAACTCCGGGGTGATCGGCTCGACGTAGGTGGCGTCGGCGAACTCCGGGTCCGTCATGATCGTGGCCGGGTTGGAGTTCACCAGGATGACCCGGAAACCCTCTTCCTTGAGCACCCGGCAGGCCTGGGTGCCGGAGTAGTCGAACTCGCAGGCCTGGCCGATCACGATCGGGCCGGAGCCGATCACCAGCACCGAGTCGATGTCTGTACGGCGGGGCATCAGTTCCCATCCTTAGAAGAAACGGTCATCAGCTCTACGAAGCGGTCGAACAGGTAGGCCGAGTCGTGCGGCCCGGCTGCTGCCTCTGGGTGGTACTGGACCGAGAAGGCCAGCGGTTCGCCGTCCTTGCCGGTCAGCTTGAGCCCTTCGACGACGTTGTCGTTGAGCGACACGTGGCTCACCTCGGCGGTGCCGTACGGCGTCTCCACGGTCTTGTCGAGCGGCGCGTCCACAGCGAAGCCATGGTTCTGCGCGGTGATCTCGACCTTGCCGGTGGCCCGGTCGAGCACCGGCTGGTTGATCCCCCGGTGCCCGTACTTCAGCTTGAAGGTGCCCAGCCCGAGGGCCCGGCCGAAGACCTGGTTGCCGAAGCAGATCCCGAAGTACGGGATGTTCCGGCCGAGCAGATCCTTCAGCAGCGTGGTCGGGTGCTCGGTAGTCTCCGGGTCGCCCGGGCCGTTGCTCATGAAAATGCCGTCGGGGTTGACCGCCAGCACCTCTTCGAGGGACGCGGTGGCCGGCAGCACGTGCACCTCGATGCCGCGCTCGGCCATCCGCTTCGGCGTCATCGTCTTGATCCCCAGGTCGAGGGCGACGACGGTGAACCGCTTCTCCCCCTCGGCCGGTACGACGTACGCGGCGGCGGTGGTGACCTCGTCGGCCAGGTCGGCGCCGGCCATCGGCGGCTGCTGGAGCACCTTCCTGAGCAGCGCCTCCGGCTCCAGGATCTCGGTGGAGATACCGGCCCGCATCGCGCCGCGCTCGCGCAGGTGCCGGGTTAGCGCGCGGGTGTCGATGCCGGAGATCCCGACGATGCCCTGGCCCTTCAGCTGGTCGTCGAGGGTGCGGGTGGCGCGCCAGTTCGACGGCACCCGGGCGGGGTCGCGGACGACGTACCCGGCGACCCAGATCCGCTGCGACTCGTCGTCCTCGTCGTTGACGCCGGTGTTGCCGATGTGCGGCGCGGTCTGGGTGACGATCTGGCGGTGGTACGACGGGTCGGTCAGTGTCTCCTGGTAGCCGGTCATGCCGGTGGTGAACACCGCCTCGCCGAAGGTCTCGCCGGTCGCTCCGTACGACGTACCGGCGAACGCGCGGCCGTCTTCGAGGACCAGCAGCGCGGGTTGCAGGGCGGCCAGGCTCATTGCTCGGCTCCGATCAGGGTCGAGATGGATGCGGTCAGACCGGCGGAGTCGGCCTTGCGGCGCGGCCGAAACCCGGTGTCGAGCTCGCGGCCGTCGTGCGTCCAGGTGACCACCACGAGCCCGGAGGCCTCGGCGGTCACCTTGCCCGCGATGCCGCGGTCGGTCCGGACTCCGGTCAGGTGGGCGGCCGGGATGAAGACGTCCGACGCTCCTTGCCGGTGGAAGATCAGGCCGGCCTCACTGACGGCCAGGTCCGCTGTACTGCGGACTCCGAGTTCGTGCACGGCGATCCGGTCCATCCAGTCGCCGGCGGTCGTCGTGGCGACGTACACGCCTTCGACGCCCTTCACCTTGCCCTCGGGCACGGCCGGCAGCGGGGCAAGGTCGGCCTGGCGCGACTGGCGGTTGCGCCAGCCGCGGTACATGCCGAACCAGCCGCCGCCGATCACCAGCAGCGTGCCGAGGACGCCTAGAACGGCTTTCACTTGGTGAGCTTCCCGTCCAGAACAGTCGGTTCGCCGCGCAGGAAGGTCGCCATCACCCGACCGGGCAGCGTCATCCCGGCGAACGGCGTGTTCCGCGACAGCGACGCGGTCTCGGCCGGTACGACGGTGCGCTCGGCGGCCGGGTCGACCAGGACCAGGTTGGCGGGGGCGCCGACCTCCAGCGGGCGTCCGTGCTCGCTGATCTGGCCGATCGCGGCCGGGCGGAAGCTCATCCGGTCGGCCAGGTCGGCCCAGGTCAGCAGCTTGGTGTCGACCATCGTGTGCTGGACCACCGAGAGAGCGGTCTCCAGCCCGGTCATCCCGAACGCGGCGGCGCTCCACTCGCAGTCCTTGTCCTCCACCGGGTGCGGCGCGTGGTCGGTGGCGACGATGTCGATCGTGCCGTCGGCCAGGCCCTCGCGGACCGCCTCGACGTCTGCCTTGGTGCGCAGCGGCGGGTTCACCTTGTAAACCGGGTTGTACGACGCCGCGAGGTCCTCGGTCAGCAGCAGGTGATGCGGCGTCACCTCGGCGGTGACCTCGAGGCCGCGCTTCTTGGCGGCCCGGACGATCTCGACCGAGCCCTTGGTGGACAGGTGGCAGATGTGCAGCTTCGAGCCGACGTGGGCGTTGAGCAGGATGTCGCGCGCGATGATCGACTCCTCCGCGACGCTCGGCCAGCCGGTCAGGCCGAGTACGCCGGAGAGCGCTCCCTCGTTCATCTGGGCGCCTTGCGTCAGCCGCGGCTCCTGCGCGTGCTGGGCGATCGTGCCGCCGAAGGCCTTCACGTATTCGAGAGCGCGGCGCATCAGGGCGGCGTCCCAGACACAGTCGCCGTCGTCGGAGAACACCCGCACCCGGGCCGCCGAGTCCGCCATCGCGCCCAGCTCGGCGAGTTGGGTGCCCTGCCGGCCGACGGTGACCGCGCCGATCGGGTAGACATCGGCGTACCCGCCTTCGCGGCCGAGGCGCCACACCTGCTCGACGACGCCGGCGGTGTCGGCCACCGGGTCGGTGTTGGCCATCGCGAACACGGCGGTGAACCCGCCCATCGCCGCGGACCGGGTCCCGGTGAGCACGGTCTCGGCGTCCTCGCGGCCGGGCTCGCGCAGGTGGGTGTGCAGGTCGACCAGGCCGGGGAGCGCGATCTGACCGGTCGCGTCGATCACCTCGGCGCCTTCGGGCTTTGCGAGGTCGTTGCCCACGGCGACGATCTCGCCGTTGTCGATCAGCAGGTCCGCCACTCTGTCTGATTTTTGACCGACACCTACGACCTTGGCTCCAGTGATCAGGTACGCGGTCATGCCGTGGGCTCCTCTGTCGGGTTGGTGTCAGTACTGCTGTCGGTACTGCCTGAGAGCAGCAGGTAGAGCACGGCCATCCGGATCGCCACGCCGTTCGTGACCTGTTCGACGATCACCGAGCGGTTCGAGTCGGCGACGTCGGCGCTGATCTCCATGCCGCGGTTCATCGGGCCGGGGTGCAGCACGATCGCCTCGTCGGGCAGCTGGGCCATCCGGTGCACGTCCAGGCCGTAGCGCCGGGTGTACTCGCGGGCGCTGGGGAAGAACGCGTCGTTCATCCGCTCACGCTGCACCCGCAGCATCATCACCGCGTCGCTCTTGGCCAGCGACCCGTCCAGGTCGTACGACGTGGCGCACGGCCAGTTGGTCATGTCGACCGGCAGCAGCGTCGGCGGCGCGACCACGGTGACCTCGGCGCCGAGGGTCGAGAGCAGCAGCACGTTCGACCGGGCCACCCGGCTGTGCAGCACGTCGCCGACGATGGTGATCCGGCGACCGTCGAGCGAACCGAGGTGGCGGCGCATCGTGAAGGCGTCGAGCAAAGCCTGGGTCGGGTGCTCGTGGGTGCCGTCGCCGGCGTTGACGACCGAGCCGTTCAGCCAGCCCGAGGTGGCCAGCAGGTGCGGCGCGCCCGACGAGCCGTGCCGGCAGACGACGCCGTCGGCACCCATCGCCTGCAGCGTCAGCGCGGTGTCCTTGAGGCTCTCCCCCTTGCTGACACTCGAGCCCTTGGCCGAGAAGTTGATCACATCGGCGGACAGCCGCTTGGCGGCCGCCTCGAACGAGATCCTGGTCCGGGTGGAGTCCTCGAAGAAGAGGTTCACCACCGTGCGCCCGCGCAACGCGGGCAGCTTCTTGATCGGCCGGTCCGCGAGCGAGCGCATCTCCTCGGCGGTGTCCAGGATCAGGTTGGCGTCGTCGCGGCTCAGGTCGCCCGCGCTGAGCAGATGCCGCATCACGCGGAGGCTCCCGTCTTGTCGGCGACCGTCTTGTCGGCGATCAGTACGGCGTCGGCGCCGTCGTACTCGGTGAGGTGGACGGTGACCCGCTCGACCAGGGAGGTGGGCAGGTTCTTGCCGACGTAGTCCGCGCGGATTGGCAGCTCGCGGTGGCCGCGGTCGACCAGGACGGCCAGCTGGACCGCCTTGGGCCGGCCGATGTCGCCGATCGCGTCCAGCGCGGCGCGGATGGTGCGGCCGGAGAACAGCACGTCGTCGATCAGGACGACGACCTTGCCGTCGATCCCGCCGGACGGGATATCGGTGTGCTCGAGCGCACGCGCCGGTTTGAGGCCGATGTCGTCGCGGTACATCGTCACGTCGAGTGACCCTGTCGGCACGCTCCGCCCCTCGACGGCCGCGATCCGCTCCGAGATGCGGGTCGCCAGACCCACGCCACGGGTCGGAATACCGAGCAGGACGACGGGGTCGGCACCCCGGTTGCGCTCGAGGATCTCGTGCGCGATCCGGGTCAGTGCCCGGGAAATATCGGAAGCATCCAGCACTGTGCGGGGTACAGCCTTGACCGCGGAGGCAGAATTTTCTGCTTCTCTGGCCGCCGGCTCTGGCACCGAGGCAGGGCTCATCGCTACCGTTCCTCCTTTCCCGCCTCTCTGGACGGGTCTTTAAAGGACGTTCGGACCACTTGACATGGTATCGGAAGTGACACGCCGTCTTGACGCTGGCCTCGCGACCAGAATATTGTTACTCTGTGTAACCGTGGGGGGTTTCACCAAACGGCCCACCCAAGTAACACCGTCCGGGCCACCGGAGTAACGACCAAAAGTCGGAGGGAAGAACCAGCGTGCCTAGCGAATACGCGAAGACACTAGGCGGCAAGTTGCGCGCCATCCGCCAGCAGCAAGGTTTGTCGCTGCATGGTGTGGAAGAGAAGTCCAAGGGTCGCTGGAAGGCGGTCGTCGTCGGCTCTTACGAGCGTGGCGATCGGGCCGTCACCGTCCAGAAGCTTGCGGAGCTCGCCGATTTCTACGGCGTGCCGATCCGTGAGCTGCTTCCTGGATCCGCCAGTGCGGCTGCTGCGGCTGCAGCTCCGCCCCGGTTGATTCTGGATCTGGAGGCTCTGCAACACCTCGACGCGAGCGAGGCCGGTCCGCTGACGCGGTATGCGGCCACGATCCAGGCTCAGCGCGGGGACTACAACGGCAAGGTGCTGTCGATCCGTCAGGACGACATGCGCACCCTCGCCGTGATCTACGACGAGTCGCCGACGACTCTGACCGAGCGTTTCATCTCCTGGGGTGTGCTGAACCCGGAGGCGAAGGGCGACGTCGAGGAGTCCGAGGCAGCCGGCGCCTGATCGGCCGGGCATGACACGACGGTCGGGGCTCGTAGCAGCTTGCCCACGGCCGCCTGCCCGCCTCTCCGCACGGAGACGGGCCAGCTGAGCAGTACCAGGCCGGGGCCGTTCCCCCCGCGCCGACGCACGGGGACGCTGAGAGGGCCCGGCACCGCACCGTGGCGGTACCGGGCCTATCGAAGCTTTCAGGTCTTGCCGGAGCTCAGACTCCGAGCGTGGGCTTGAGCTGCAACAGCCGGGCCAGCAGCCCGTTGACGAAGGCCGGCGACTCGTCGGTGGACAGGTCGCGCGCCATCGAGACGGCCTCGCTGACCGCCACCACGTCCGGCACCTGCTCGTCGAAGAGCAGCTCGTAGACGCCGATCCGCAAGATGTTGCGGTCGACGGCCGGCATCCGGTCCAGCGACCAGCCCACCGAGTGGGTGCTGAGCAGGTCGTCGATCGACTCGATGTGCTCGGACACGCCCTCGACCAGCGCCACGGTGAACTCGTTCACCGGCGGGTCGTTGTCAGCCACCCGGTCGGCCAGGGTGCCGCCGACGGACAGCCCCCGGACCTCCGACTCGTACAGCACGTCGAGGGCGCGCTTGCGGGCCTTGCTGCGGGCAGACATGTTCTGTTGTCAGCTCTCGGGATCAGGACGTGACGCGGCCGAGGTAGTCCCCGGTCCGGGTGTCCACCTTGACCTTCTCGCCAGTGGTCAGGAACAACGGGACGTTGATGGTGTAGCCGGTCTCCAGCTTGGCGGGCTTGGTGCCACCCGTCGAGCGGTCGCCCTGCAGGCCGGGCTCGGTGTACTCCACCGTGAGCTCGACCGAGGCCGGGAGCTCGACGTACAGCGGTAGGTCCTCGTGGACGGCGACGATGGCCTCCTGGTTCTCCAGCAGGAAGTGCGACGCCTCCCCGACCACCTCGGGGGTGATGTGGACCTGCTCGTAGGTCGAGCTGTCCATGAAGACGTAGGAGCCGCCGTCGTTGTACAGGTAGGTCATGTCGCGCTTGTCGACGTTGGCCACCTCGACCTTGACGTCGGCGTTGAAGGTCTTGTCGACGACCTTGCCGCTCAGCACGTTCTTCAGCTTGGTCCGCATCACGGCACCGCCCTTACCGGGCTTGTGGTGCTGGAACCAGACGACAGACCACAGCTGCCCATCCAGGTTGAGCACCATGCCGTTCTTGAGGTCGTTCGTCGATGCCACGCGGGAATTCCCCTTAAGAAAGTGACCCAGTGAAAAGTCATAGTGAAAGTGATCAGCGGTACGCCAGATTGTAGCGGTCACCAGGCGGTTCTCCCGATTCGTGGTCTCCGGGGGCTCTACGCTGGCCTTCAGGCTCTTCCAGACCGCGCCCGGGAGGCATCCGATGACGGGCTTCATCATCTTCGTGGTCCTGATGATCATCTTCGGGTTCGGCCGGAAGGCGGCCAAGCGCCAGACCGACCGGGCGACTCCGAGCCCGACGATAGAGAAGTTGCTCGAGCGCATCCGGGCCCAGCAGACCGCCAACCAGCATCCGCAGGCCCAGGGGCAGTACACCCAGCCCGCGTCGGGGTTCCCCGCGCAGCCTGGCAACCCTGTGCAGGCGGGAGGACGCGCGCAGAGCAGCGCCCAGCTCGCCGGGATGCTGCAGGCTCTGCTGCAGACAGGTCAGCAGGCGGGCCACCACGCGGGGCAGCCTGGTCCGGTGGTGCAGGCTGGTCAGTACGCGCCGCCTGGGCAGTACCAGCCGCCGCAGCAGTACGCCGGGCAGCCGAACCCGTGGCCGACGCCGCCCCAGGTGCAGGCGCCGCAGCGGATCCCAGGCCATCACCCGACGATGCCGGCGCAGAACAGCGACATCGAGAAGCGCGTCCGCGAGTTGATGAGGACGGGACATGAGGTCGCGGCCATCCGGCTGCTCTGCGACGAACAGGATCTCGGCATCATCGACGCCCAGGAGTACGCCCGCGGCCTGATCACACCGACCGCCAAGCCGGGCTCGACCACCGACCCGGACAGCACGCACTCGGCGCCGGTCGAGGAAGAGACCCGGTACGTCGGTTCGGCCGCGTTCGCCGAGTCGCCTTTCGATCTCGACCGCGAAGAGAACGTCTGGGCCAGCGGCTGGGTCGAGAAGCCCGAGCCCGAGGACCGCACCGACATGGACGAGCTCTGGCAAACCGTCCGTGACGCAGGCCGCCCGAAGACCTGAATCACGGCCAACTGATGGTCACCTGGCTGTGGCGGGTGTTGAGGTGAAAGCCCGGCGGTAGCTGCTCGGGCGGGAACACCGCCGGATGGATCTGCAGCGTCGGCCCGGGACCGCCGCGAAAGCTCTTGTCCCATTGGCTCACCTGATCGACGAGTAGCTGAGCAAAGTCCTGCGCCGCGGATCCGTGGGCATTGGCGCCGAGCTCGACGAAGTCCGGATCCGCCGCCGGGCGTGCAGTCAGGTAGCCGAGCGAATTGCCCGAAGCAATCGCAGAGGCCCCCCATCGCGGGACCGGTGTGACCAGCCCCTTCTTCAGCGCGCGGCGCTCGGCGCTCAGTACGCAGTACCCGGGCAGTGTCGATGCAAGCCACAGGTCGAGGTCGGAGAGCGCTTCCTCGCGGTTCATCAGAACGCCCGACCAGGCCGACTCCCTCGGCTGGTCCAGCACCCGCTCGGGCGGCTCCTGCTCGTCAACCTGATCCTCGTCGAAGGTCAGGCTCACCAGATCACCTTGCAACGGCACGTACCGCTCGTAGCTCGCGCCGACGCCTTGCATGCAGACGAATCCGCAGACCGCCATCGACCGGCTCTCCAGGAACCCGTCGAGCAAGTCGAAGGCGATCGACCGGGTCTGCGACCGCAACCTCAGCGGTACGACGATGCGCCCGCCCGGCGCGAGCTGCGTCATCCACGCGGGCGCGACGTCCCAGGCGGTGACCGTGACGACGACGCGGTCGTAGGGAGCGCTCTCCGGGCAGCCGAACTCGCCGTCGGTACGCAGTACCTGGACTTCTGGATAGCCGGCGGCGTCCAGCCCTCGGCGCGCGCGGTCGGCCACGTCCTGGTCGATGTCGATCGTGGTGACGTGACCGGTGGGCCCGACCAGCTCGTGCAGCATGGCGGCGTTGTAACCACCCGAGCCGATCTCGAGCACCCGATGACCGGGCTGGAGATCGGCCTGCTCGAGCATCAGCGCGACCACGGTCGGCTGCGAGACGGAACTGATGGCGACGCCGGCCTGGTTGCGCTTCATCAGGACGACGTCGTCGGTGTACGCGATCTCCAGCGGCACCTGGGGGACGAAGAGGTGCCGCGGTACGGCGCGGAAGGCCGCCTCGACCCGCTGGTCGTGGATCGCTCCCTGGGCGACGAGCAGGTCGGTCAATGCCGCGCGCAACCTTCCGGCGTACCGGGAATCGTTGCCGCTGGCATCCATTGCGTCAGTCCGTCTTGTCGCCGAGGGATTCGAGCAAGGTCCGCAGGGTGCCGGCCAGCGCTTCCCGTTCGGCGCCGGACAGACCCTCGAGCAGCCGGTTCTCGGTCGCGATGTGGGTCGGCAGCACTTTGTCGATCAGCTCCAGCCCGGGCGGCGTGAGCGTCACCAGGACGCCGCGGCCGTCCGTCTCGCTCGGGCTGCGCTTGACCAGGCCGCGGGCCTCCAGCCGGTCGAGCCGCTGGGTGATCGCGCCGGAGGTGACCATCGACGAGCGCATCAGCCCGGCCGGGGTCAGGCTGTGTTCCGCGTTGCTGCGCCGGAGGGTGGCCAGGACGTCGAACGACGCCCGGTCGAGATCGTGGGTGGCGAAGTTGCGGCGCAGCTCGGCGTCGATCAGCAGGGCAAGCCGGCTCACCCGGCCCAGTACGGCCATGGGGGACGCATCCAGGTCCGGGCGCTGCTCGCGCCATTGGCCGAGTATCTGGTCGACATGATCCGCCATCTGTTCAGCGTACCGCTGGATCTCTTAGTGGTGAGCTAAAACACTGGAAAGTTGCTTAGCGCTGAGATACATTGTCTTAGTGCTAAGCAATCGAGCCTCCCTGATCCTCACCACGGCGATCGCGCCGGCGCTGTGGGGAACCACCTACTTGGTCACAACGGAACTGTTGCCACCGCAGCGTCCGCTTCTCGCCGCCTTCATCCGTGCCCTCCCGGCCGGTCTCCTTCTCGTCGCGCTCACCCGGCGGCTGCCGCAGGGGATCTGGTGGTGGCGGGCGCTCGTGCTGGGCGCACTCAACATCGGGGCGTTCAACGCGCTGCTCTTCATCGGCGCCTACCGGCTGCCGGGCGGCGTCGCCGCGACCGTGGGGGCGCTGCAGCCGCTGCTGGTCGCTCTACTGTCGACCGGTCTGCTCGGCGAGCGATTGACGGTCAAGACCATGCTGACCGCGATCGCCGGCGTGACTGGCGTGAGTCTGCTTGTACTGCGGGCTGACGCACGGCTGGACGCGTGGGGCGTCACCGCCGCTCTGGGTGGTGCCGTGGTGATGGCCACTGGCGTCGTACTAAGCAAGCGCTGGACCTCGCCGGCTCCGCTCCTCGCAACAACCGGCTGGCAGTTGGTCGCAGGCGGGTTGTTGTTGTTGCCGGTCGCATGGATCGTCGAGGGATCGCTCCCTGCGTCCTTCACACTCGGCAATGTCGCTGGGTACACCTACCTGACGATCCTTGGATCCGCGGTGGCCTATGCATTGTGGTTCCGTGGTCTTCGCGGCCTCTCCCCCACCAACGTGACGTTCCTCGGTCTGCTCAGTCCGGTTGTGGCGACCCTCCTCGGCTGGCTCGTGCTCGACCAGCGGCTCAGCCCGCTGCAGCTCGTCGGCGGACTGATCGTGCTCGCCGCGCTGATCACCGCACAGACCAGGAAGAAGCCCACTCCTCAGGCGTCCAGCACGCCCGTCCCCGTCACCGAAAGGGTCTGACCCATGCGCATCACAGTCTTCGGAGCCACCGGCGCGGTCGGCAGCCGAGTAGTTCAGGAAGCGCTCTCTCGCGGCCATGAGGTCACAGCGGTCAGCCGCCAAGCCCTCCGATCATCCAAGGACGACGCGGCCGGCGGGCTGCGGGTTCGGCGGGGTGATGCGTCGGATCCCACTGAGGTCACTCGGTTGAGTCGTGGTCAGGATCTGGTGATCAGCGCGACCCGTCCGGTTCCTGGGCGGGAGGATGAGCTGGCGATTGCCGCCAAGGGGTTGGTGTCTGGGCTGGCGGGGACCGGGGTTCGGCTGTTGATCGTCGGCGGTGCCGCGAGTCTCACGTTGCCCGGCGATCGCAGTACGACGGTCGTTGATGGGCCCGGCTTCCCGGCGGCGCTGCGGCCGATCGCGCTGGCTTGCAACGAGCAACTGGAGGTGATCCGCAGCAGCGCCGACCTGGAGTGGACCTACCTGAGCCCGCCTGCCCTTCTCGAACCAGGCGTCCGGACCGGCACTTACCGCCTCGGCCGGGATGAGTTGCTCACCGCCGCCGACGGTACGTCGTACATCTCGATGGAGGACTTCGCCATCGCCCTCCTCGACGAAGCAGAGCGCCCGCAGCACCACTGCACGCGGTTCACGGTCGGCTACTGAAAAGCCGGACCGGGCTGAGCCCGGTCCGGCGGTGGTGGTGGGTGGAACTGCTAGATCAGGCCCTCGCGCAGTGCGTAGGCGACGGCGTGCGAACGGTTCTTCAGCTGCAGGCGGCTCGTCACGTCGTGCAGGACGTTCTTCACCGTCCGCTCGGAGTAGGACAGCTCGCGAGCGATCTCCTGCGTGTCCTTGCCGTCCGCCACGAGGCGCAGTACCTGCGTCTCCCGGTCGGACAGCCCGGTGTGCGACAGGCCCCGAGGTGCGAGCACGTGCCGCTGCATGCGCGACACCTGCCCGAGCAACCGGCCCAGCAGATCAGGCGGCAGGCTACCGTCGCCGGCAGCGGCTGCCTGGATCAGGTGCACGATCCGGTCGGCCGTGGCATCGGTACGCCGAAGCACGCCCGACACCCCGAGCTCGACCGCGGTCATCAGCGCCTCGTCGTCGATCGTGCTGGCGATCAGCACGGTCCGGCGACAACCCCGCTGGGTCGCCGAGCGCAGTACCTGCACTGCGCCCGCGTCCAGAGAGTCGACCGCTACCAGAGCCACCACTGGCGGGGTGGTGCGCTGGTCGGTCTTCGCCTGCTGCGACTCGGCCAGTTCGGCCTCACCGATGAGCAGGATCTCCGGACGCTGCCTGAGCGAGTGCACCAACCCGAACTGCGAGAGCGGGTCGAGAGCCCTCACCCAGACAGGTATGCGTTGTTGCGTCATGTGCGTCACTCCCCCAGAGCGTTGTGGAACGGAACGGATCGAATCCGCAGTCACGAGCGAACCCCCAATATCGTCAATCCCGATCGTGATGCCCGACCTTCAGCCAGCCTTCAGAATCAGCCGCAGGCGGTATCCCGACTCAAGCTAAGGGTGACCTGACCACATTTCACCGGCGTCTCACGCCGATCTCTTGTCCGATCGGCGCCAGGAAACGACGCCTTCGCGACCCCCGCCGGCGCCCCTTCCGGCTGCCTATCCTGACGACCATGACGCTCGAACTGATCAACCCCGAGGATCTGCCGACGCCGCAGACCTACACGCACGTCGTGACGGCCACCGGGAGCCGGCAGGTGTACGTGGCCGGCCAACTGGCCGAGGACGAGTCGGGCGAACTGGTCGGCCTCAACGACCTGGCGGCCCAAGCCCGGCAGGTCTTCGCCAACCTCGGCCGCGCGCTGGCCGCAGCCGACGCCAAGCCGAGCGACGTCGTCAAGATCACGATCTACGTAGTCGGCCACCGCCGCGAGTACCTGGCAGACATCGAGGCGGCCCGAGTCACCCTCTTCGGCAACCACAAACCAGCCGACGTCCTGCTAGGCGTCGAGTCCCTCTGGGCCCCGGGCTACCTCATAGAGGTAGACGCCATCGCCGTCACCGACTGACCCGTCAGGTCAGGGTGGTGATGGCGCGGAGGGCGAGGCGGTAGGAGTCGACGCCGAAGCCGGCGATCGTGCCGTTCGCGACCGCCGCGACGACGCTCGTGTGGCGGAACTCTTCACGCGCCGCCGGGTTGCTGATGTGGATCTCGACCAGCGGGGCGGTTCGCTGGGCGCAGGCGTCGCGGAGGGCGTACGAGTAATGTGTGAAGGCCGCCGGGTTGAGCACCACCGGGGTCTTCGCGTCGGCAGCCTCGTGCAGCCAGCCGACCAACTCCGCCTCGTCGTCGGTCTGCCGGACCTCGACCTCGAGCCCGAGCTCGGCGCCAGTCTTCTCGCACTCCGCGACAAGATCCGCGAACGTCATCGCGCCGTACACATCAGGTTCCCGCGACCCGAGCCGCCCAAGATTCGGCCCGTTCAGCACCAGCACACGTCGTCCACCAGCAACATCAGTCACGCTCCCACCCTAGATGATCGATTCCAAGGGGTCAGTGGTCGTAGGCCAAGGGTGATCGCTTGCTGGGTTGGCCGGTGCGGTCGTTGTGCCAGATCGCGGCGGTCAGGGCCAGGATGCGTTGTACGACGCGGACCCAGACCCCGGCTCTCGCCCTTGCGAGCGCGAATGACTGGCGCAGTAGCCGTATTCGGCCCAGCCGTCCAGATCGCAGCGGCGGGCCTTCAGCAGATCATCGGCGCCCACGACAGTGCTGTCGCGAGGGTGTCCAGATCAGCGTCCACGTAGGTCTCCACGAGGTCGACGTTGGGTAAGCAACGCCGATCCTGGGCACCCTCCACGTCACCGGACAGCCCCACGCCGGCCAACACCCCTTGGATTCGGTCATCTAGGGTTCCAGTGCGTGCGTCCCGGTGTGGTCGACGCGGAATTTGAAGCCGTGGGGGGTGGTCCATTCCAGGGCGCCGTCGTCGAGGCGTTCGGAAGCCCACCCGCCAAGCGTCTTCACCCGGTGGCTGTAGCGCCGCAGCGGGGCGAGGTTCGCGATGCTGGTCTGGCCCGGCGGCCCGGTGTCGGAGAAGTCGTACGGCGTGATGTGGTCGAGGTCGGTGCTCTCGGTGGTCTCGGCGGCTCCGTAGGGGAACTGCTCGACCGGGTAGGTGAGCTTGAGGCGTTCGCGCAGTTCCCGCGGCACCTCGTAGGCGTTGACGTTGATCCGGTTGTCGTTGAGGTCGATCACCGGCTTGATGACGATCTGGTCGTGGCCGAGCAGCTCTTCCAGCCGGGCGGCCAGGACCGGCCCGAACCGCTCGACGCGGGCGACGCCTTCACCGTCGAGCAGGGTCTGGTCGGTGATGTGCACATACATCGTGGTGGGAGCCGGGCGGCGCCCGGTGGACCCGAGGCCGCTGCGGTAGGCGTCCTGGCGGATCGCGGCCAGCTTGCGGCGCAGTTCCAGCCGCACGGCATCATCCAGCACCGGCTCGGCCGCGTCGGCCGCGTCGGCCGGCTCGGCCGCCCAGGTTGGCTCAGGCTCGGCCGGCCTGGCGTCGGGGGTGCCCCTGGGATCGCGGGGTGCCCACGGGTCGTGTGGCCGGTCGCCCATTGGGTCACCGGGATCCGGCGGCTCCCGGTCAGCGGCGGCGGCATCGTCGGCGTGGTTGTCCCACGGCTCGTTACCGGCNCNCCAGCCNTGAGAGCCCGCGCCACCTCCAGACTCCGCGGCCCCGTCGGCATCGACGTGACCACCGGCAGTGTCAGCAGCAGAGCCGTCGGTGATGTCTGCGGCAGGGCCAGGGGTCGCCCCAGGCCCGGTGGGGCTACCTGCGGCCGGGCCGGGATTGGCGGCAGAG
>NZ_AQUZ01000036.1 GCF_000372465.1 Kribbella catacumbae DSM 19601 | reverse complement strand
TCACCGTGACCATCAACCTGGACGACCTGATCCAGGCCGGGAAGAACGTCACCGGTGACCTNGTCTTCGGCGACGGCCTGTCCGCCGGGGCGGTACGCCGCCTGGCNTGCGATGCCGGCGTCATCCCCGTCGTCCTCGGCTCCGACAGTCAACCGTTGGATGTCGGGCGGGAGTTCCGGTACGTCACCACCGGCCTGCGCAACGCCCTGAACCAACGCGACCGCGGCTGNGTCGTCTGCGGCGCCCCACCGATCTACTGCGACGCCCACCACCTCACCTCGTGGCTCGACGGCGGCATCACCAGCATCTCCAACTTNGTCTTGTTGTGCCGCGTCCATCACACCGCATTGCACGACGGCCACTGGACCATCCAGACCATCNACAACCAGGTCCACGTCACCCGCCCCACCTGGGCCGACCCACCACCCCGCAGTACCCGAAAACCCACCCCACCCAGCACCACCGCCCCCGCACACCCCGCGGCGACGGACATCGACACCTGCAGCTCACGGCCCACCGGCGGCGTTCCTTGGATCACCGCCGAAGAGGCAGCCGCCTTCGACCCCTGGGCCGACAGGGCCTGACAACCCCACGGACACTGCGTGCAGGTGGGTAACGAGGGCGCGTTGGAGGGTCTTCTGTGGTATTCGGCCAGTTGCGGGTTGAGGAGCCACGAAGTGCAGACGAACGCCGCCACCGGCTCATCGGGGTACCAACGCTCGAATAACCGTGCCGCTGCTGTGATCGACTCTCGGAGGCTTGCGCGTCGAGTCGCCCGATCGGAGCTACGTGGATCATCAGCACATGGCCGGAGACGCCGTCTCCAAGTCCCAGCTGAGCGTGGGTGAACGAGTGCCGGCCGATTGTGGTGACCGGGTCTCCTGGAACGGGGAAGTCGACGCTGGCCGATCGACTGGCTTGGGTGAGCGTTGAGCGAGCGAGTTGATCCAGCCTGTGCGCTACCTCAGCGCCTGCCAGGCCGAGGTAGTCCACCCGCCTCAGCCACCGCGAGCCGCGACGGAGCGGCGGACCTTGAGTGGGCGGGAGCGGGCGACGCAGGAGCCCGCGTGGGAAGAAACCCCATCACCCTTAGATGGCGAGTTCCGGCTGGAGCTTTTTGGCGGGCCAGACTCGTTGTTTGTGGGCGGCTAGGGAGGAGGCGGCTAGGCCGGCTAGGAGCCAGGCTGTCAGGACCAACAGGTCTTTGGGGATGCTGTTGCCGGGGCCGCCGTACATGAGGTGGCGGACGCCGTCGATGGCGTAGCTCATGGGGAGTACGTGGTGGAAGAAGTAGAGCGGGGCGGGGATCGTCTGCCAGGGGAACGTGCCGCCCGCGCTGACCAGTTGGATCACCATCAGGACCAGGCCGAGGAACTTGCCTACGGCACCAAGCCAGGCCGACAGAGCATGCAGGATCGCGACGAAGGTCAGTGAGGTGAACATCAGGTAGCCGACGGTCAGCCATGGGTGGGCTGTGTCGATGCCTAGTCCGAAGATGACGGCGGTGAAGACCAGCGCGGCCTGGAGCGCGCCGAAGATTGCCGGCGGCAACCAACCGCCGAGGGCGACCCGGATCGGCGCCTGCAGGCCGGCGAGGGCGCGCGGCGACAGTGGTCGCACCAGGAGGAACAGGACGTACGCACCGATCAAGCAGGCGAGGCTGAGGAAGAACGGAGCGAGTCCGGCGCCGTAGCTGTCGGCCGTTGCCTGCGAGGAGTTCTTCAGGCCGACCGGGGCGCCGAGAGTCTCCGCGACTGCCTTGCGTGCTTCGGGTGACGGGTCTGGGATCTGCTTGGCGCCGTTGGTCAGTGCCGTGTACAGGTCGGTCGCGCCGGTCTTGAGCTTGCCGACACCCGTCGCGAGGCTGTTCACGCCAGTGAGTAACTGCCCTTGACCAGTGACCGCCTGCTGCTCACCGGACGCGAGCTGCGAGGCGCCGGACTGCAGTGTGCCGATACCGGTCTTCAGCTGAGTCGCGCCGGTGCTGAGCTGGCCTGCGCCGGTTGAGGCGCTCCGGACGCCGGAGGTGAGCGCCGGGGTCGCATTGGCGAGCGTCTCGGCGCCGGTCGCCACCTGCCGGGCGCCGGTCGCGAGCTGGGTGAGCTGCTTCGAGGTTGTCTGGATCTTGGTGTTCGCGGCAACGACCGGTCCCCGCAGCTTCGCGGTCTCGGCGGCAACCTGGTTGATCTGCGTCTGGGTGAAGCCGCGCGCTTTGAGGCGGGCGGCGAGACCGGCGTCGAAGGTGGTCAGATCCTTCACCAGCGTGCTCGACGCCGTCGCGACCTGCTGGCCGACGCCGGCGACCTTCTCGTTGCCATCAGCAACTTGATCGGCGCCGTTGGCAAGCTTCCGGGTGTCGGCCGGCAAGGTAGCGGTCTTGTTCTTCAGCGTTGTCAGGCCGGAGTTCAGCTGGCTCGCACCGGTCGCGAGATCGCCGGCGCCCTTTGAGGCTTGGGTAAGTCCGGTGTTCAGCTTGGTCGCGCCTGCAGCCAGCTGCTGCTGTGCGGTGTTCAGCTGACCTGCGCCGGTCTGGAGCTTGCCGACACCGGTACTGGCCGAGGTGAGCCCGCTCTGCAGCTGTCCGGCACCGGCCGCCGCCTTGGTGATCTGGCCGTGGATCGTGCTGAACCCGGCCAGCAGCTTGCTCGCCGCGGTCTCGCTGACCTGCGCGGCGACCGACTTGGTCACCTGCGCGACGACCTGGTTCGCCATCGTGTGGGCGAGGTAGTTGTTGGCGTCGTTGGTCAGCAGTTCGAGATTCGCCTGCCGCGGCTCGAACTCGGCACTCGACGCGAGATCCGCCGAGAACGTCTTCGGCAGTACCAGCGCGAACTCGTACTTCCCGTTCCCCACCCCCGCCAGCGCGTCGGCGCGGTTCACCCGGTGCCAGTCGAAGCTCTTCGAGTTCACCAGCTCATCGGCGACCTGCGGGCCGACCGACAACTTCTCGCCGGTGGACAACGTAGTACCGGCGTCTTCGACGACCACTGCGGTCGGGACCTGGTTGAGCCGGCCGTACGGGTCGTGGTTGGCGTAGAGGTAGAGGCCGCCGTACAGCATCGGGACGCAGAGCAGCGCGACAATGGCCAGCTTGGGCAATCGCCCAGCGGTCAGCCGCCGCAACTCGCTCAGCGCCATCCGGATCGCGGTCATGCCTTGTCCTTCGCTTCCGCGGGCTCTTCGTCTTCGACCGGTACTGCGACGTCCTCGGCCTCGGCGTCTTCGATCGGTACTACGGGCGCGACCGGCGCGACGGGTTCCACCTGGACGGGATCGGGCGGACTCACCGATCCCAGCTGAGCCGCCTCGACGCCGAGCAACCGCGCAGACGCCTCCGCACAGGTGATGATCACGCCGTACCCCCGGGACGCCAGGTCGCGACCCAGCTCGTACCACTCGTGCGGATCCCCACCGAGCCGGTCCGGCATCGTCAGGATCACCACCTTGACGTCCGGCCGAGCCACTGTGAGCTCCGCAAGCAGCTTGGTCCGTACTGCGACCGGCAGGTGCTCGAACCGCCTTTCGGCATACCCGGCCCAGTCGTGCTCACCCAGCCACTCCTGTACTGCCTTGCGCCCAGCCTTGTGGCCAGCGATCGCCAACTCCTCGCCGACGACCGTCTGCACCGGCAGTGCGTCGTCAGGCTCGGTGATCCCCGGTGTATCGACTACAGCAACCCGGCGACGCAATACGCGGCCGGAGGTCTCGCCGTCCAGCCGCACATCGCCACCGTCCGGCTTCAGTCGCCCAGAGAGCCCGAGGGAGGCTGCCACGTGACCGGACCCGGGGTACCCCGCCAGCAGGACCAACTGATGGTCGCTGACGCTGACCGATGTCGCATGCAGCATCGGCGCGTGCGGACCCCGCACGCTGATCGCGTGAGCTTTGAGCTCCATCGTGAGAAACCTCGTTCAATACGGTTGTGTATTCAATACAGAACTGTATCCTACTGTCATGGAACCACCCAAGCGACGTCGCTCCGCCACCCGGGCCCGGCTGCTCGAAGGTGCCCTCGAAGTGTTCGCCGAGCGTGGCTTCCACGGCGCCTCGGTGGAGGACATCTGCGACCGGGCCGGGTTCACCCGCGGCGCGTTCTACTCGAACTTCGGTTCCAAGGACGAGCTCGTGCTCGCCCTGTTCCAGGCGACCACGGATCGCCTGCTGGAGCAGATCGGCGCGCTGCTGCCGGACCTTGCGAATCAGCCAGGGACCCTGCTGGACGCAGTGCTGGGCCTGCTTGACGAAGCAGCGCTGGACCAGCGGCAGTGGCACCTCATCTCCACCGAGTTCACGCTGCACGCGCTGCGAAGTCCTGAGGCCGCGGAGGCGCTCAATCGGCAGCGCGGGATGTTCCGCGACCAGCTGACCCGGCTCGTGGAGGAGATCACCGCGGCCGGCGATCTCCAGCTGAGCGTCCCGCCGGAGCAGTTCGTGCGGCTGGTGATCGCTCTGCACGAAGGCGCCCGATCCCAAACCCTGCTCGAGCCTGCGGCCGTGCCGGCCGGGTCGCTCGAGCGCACCTTTCTCCCGATGGTTCTGAACGCTGTCAGTCGCAGACAGGTGTAGCGTCTAGGCCAGGTGACCTTGGGGGGAGGTTCTCCCATGGTTGGGGGTGGCCCGCACAGGGCTGGGCACGATGTACTGCTGTTGACTGTGTCGACGACCAGCGAGCTGGCTCGCCCCTTTCGGACCAAGGGGTCGTTCGAGCCGCTGAGCCGGCGCATCGTGTCGGGGCTCGCCGCCACCTGGGGATTGGCCACCGCGAACGGCAGTCGCACCGTCGTCTGGGCGGTACTTCAGGACCGCCCTAGCCGACCTTGACGTCGACGCTGTGCAGGCCGGTCGAGCCGTCCGGTGCCGGCGGTGCCTGCGACTCGATCTGAGGGTTGCCCTTGGCATCGAACGCGCGAACCTGCAGAACATGGTTGCCACGCGGCGCATCCCAGCTCCAGTGCCATTGCCGCCAAGTGTCGATCGAGGCGTCGGTCGCCAGCTCAGCTTGTTGCCATGGGCCACCATCGACGCGGACCTCGACCTTCGAGATGCCGACATGCTGGTCCCACGCGACGCCGGCCACCGTCACCTGACCAGTCGACGCCTTCGACCGCGGTACGTCGATCCGCGACGACAACTTGATCGGCCCGCGCTCCGACCAACCGCGCGGAGTCCAGTACGCCTCGAACTGGTCGAACCGGGTCACCTCGATGTCGGTCAGCCACTTCGTCGCCGACACATAGCCATACAGACCCGGTACGACGATCCGCACCGGGAACCCGTGTTCCACCGGTAATGGCTGCCCGTTCATCGCGAACGCGAGCATCGACTCGCGATCGTCGGTCAGCGTGCTCAGCGGCGTACCGGCGGTGAAGCCGTCCTTCGACGTCGATTTGATCGCATCGGCGTCGGCGGCCGGTCCCGCGTCGGCCAGCAGGTCCTTCAGCAGGACGCCGGACCAGAGCGCGTTGCCGATCAGGTCGCCGCCGACCTCGTTGCTGACACACGCCAACGTGACCCACTTGTGGATGACCTTGCGCTTCAGCAGGTCGTCGAAGCTCAGCTCGAGTTCGCGGTCGACCATGCCGTGGATCCGCAGCTTCCAGCCGCCCGGCAGGATCAGCGGCACGGACAACGCCGTGTCGATCCGGTAGAAGTCGTCATTGGGAGTCGCCCAAGGAGTCGCCCCATCAGCCTGTACTCCGGCAGGCGGGTCGAGACTCGGCGGCAACGGCAACTGGAGAGCAGCTCGGGCGTCACTGACCGCAGAGCGGCGTCCGCCGACGACTCGGCCCAGTGCGCCCACTGCGACGGTCCCCAGGGCTACACCCGCCGAGAGCTGCAGGAAGCCGCGCCGGCTGACTCCGTCGTCGGGGTTGGTGACCAGCCCGGACAGCCTGGTGGCGAACAGCCGGAGGAGGAGCAGGGCGGTGATCCCGGCGACGAAGGACGGGATGAACCCGGTCTGGCCGGCGTCGGGACGAGTGGCCGCCGCGAGCACGGCAAGGCCCGCGAGGAGGATGACGACAGCCGCGCCGGCCCAGTAGCGCAGTACGGCGAGAACGCCGCCGAGCGCGGCGAGCGCGAGCAGAACGAGGAGGATGCCGGTCTTGAGAGCGGTCTTGTCGTGCGTCCCGAAGAGGGAGATCGCGAGGTCCTTCAGCCACGGCGGGACCTGGTCGATGAAAGCCGAACCGATCGCCACGACGGGCGTCTGGCGAGTGCCGAGCAGTGCGGCTGCTACCGAGCCGGCAGCCAGTCCGGCGAGGGCGGCGAGTACTCCGCCCGCTGCGGACCTGAGCAGGAGTCCGCTCCGGCCGGGGCGCGCTGGCGTGCTGCTACCGGGGTCGCTGAGCTCGCCTGGCTGGGCCAGAGGTTGGTTCACGGCTCAACGATCGCTCGGCGCGGCGCCTGACACCAGCCAGACGCCGCATCCGTTAGTAGCGGGTAATGCGATTGCTGGTCAGATCCGGTCGGCCGAGCTGATCGGGCCGAGGTTAGGCCGGCCGTTGGGCCAGCGACGGGCATTGTCGCGAACGCGACGGAGCTTGCCGAGGACGAGCTCTTGCTCGTCCGCCAGCTGAGACATCCACAGGCTGTCGATCTCCAGGAGGTGGTCCGGCAGCGCTTCACGTAGCCGCCGCTTGCCCTCCTCCGTGAGGACTGCGAACGAGCCGCGGGCATCGTCGGGACAGGGCTCCCGGCGTACCAGACCGAGATTCTCGGCGCGGTCGACCAGCCGGGTGATGCCGCCGGTGGTGACGGTCAGCTCCCGGGCGAGTGAGGTGAGACGCTGCTTCTCCCCGTGACTGCGGGCAAGCCGCAGCAACAGTTCGAACATTGCCATTTGCAGACCACTGCGCTTGAGGGAATGGCGCATCAGGTGATCGAGTTCGGCTGCTGCTTCACGCAGCAGGCCGTACGCGGTGATCACGTCGCTTTCCCAGGGTTCGGCGGCGTGAGTGGGTTCTGCATCGGCGAGCGCTAGGGGCGAGCAAAGCGAAGGCGCGATGGTCATGCGCGGACTCTATTAGCTGACTAGGTCACTTCGCTACACGGGGTGACCTATCGGCTACAGGTCGAGACGCGATCGATGGGTGTTTGAGCGTGACTCAGGGCGGTCGAGGCGCTACCTGTGGATAACTTTCGCGGCGGTCGGCCGATTTTTGTCAGGCTTTCCCTGTCAGTTCGCAGACCGGGGAAAGTGGGGATCCGATGAGTGAGACCGAAGGTCAGTCACCCTTTGGGCGGGGGTTCGTCGCGGCAGCCATCGTGATCGGCGCCGTCCTCGCCTGCGGCGGCGTCCTCCTCGTCACGGGCCTGTCCGCCGACTCGGACACGTCATCGGTGATCGACTCCGGGCCAGCCGCTGCCGCTGCCGGTACGAATGCTGCGGACCCCGGCGCTGACCGGGAGGGCTCCGGTGCGCAGCCTGGGTCGGGCTCCACGGGTGCCGCTCAGTCCACCGGCTCCGGTGCTGCGAACCGCTGCGGGTTGCTCGCCGGCGACCAGACCATCCCCTCGAGCCAGGCGCCGGCCGCCGACGGATGGGAGGTCAGCCGCCGAGTCGTCGTCCCGCGCTCCTCGGCGTACGGTCCGGCGAAGACCGACCCCGACGGCTTCCGGCGCTGTTTCGCCCACTCGCCGACCGGCGCGGTCTACGCGGCGTACAACGTGATCGCTGCCCTGGCCGACCAGACCAAATCCGTCCCAACCGCCGGCAAGCTGATGCTCCCGGGACGCGACACCGACGCCCTGCTCAAGCAGTTGAAGGCGGAACCGGCCGACGCCGACTCAGAGCCGACCCAGCTCGCGGGGTACAGGGTGGTGGATGCCAGCCGCGATCGCGCGACCATCATGCTCGCGCTACCCGTGCAAACGGAGTACGTGAGTGCCACCATCACCCTCACCTGGTACGCCGGTGACTGGCGTCTCGTGCCACCCGTGAACGGCAATCCGGTCGGAGCGCCGTACTCGCAACACCGTGACCTCGACGGCTTCGTGGCCTGGAGTGGTGTCTGATGTGCGGGAAAATGGACCTCGGCTGCCACATCCAGGAGGGCTTCCAGTCGGTTCTCACCAACCAGTTCGACGCGATGCTGCGGGATATGAACGAGGCCGCCCTCGCCAGCCTGCACTCCCAGTCCACCTTCTGGATCAACCTGCAGAGCCCGACCGTCGCCACCGGCAGCGGTCAGCACTGGGCGAACAGCGGGACGGTCGCGTTCCTGCAGGAGCACGTCCTAGCGGTGTCGGCGGCGATCTTCACGCTGGCGGTGATGGTGGCCGGCATTCGGATCGCCTGGGAACAGCGCGCCGAACCACTCCGACAGTTGCTGAAGGCAACTATGTTGTTCATCTTGGTGTCGGCGGCGGGATCCGCCGTACTGCAGCTGCTGATCCTGTGGTCCGACGAGTTCTCGAAGAACCTGGTCACCAAGGCGCTGCCGGCCGGTCAGTCCTTCGACGCGGCGCTCGGCAACCTGGTGATGAGCGGCGGCGGGCAGACCCTGCAGAAGCTGCCGATCCTGCTGGCGTTGTTCAGCGGCACCGCGGCGCTGCTCTCGTCGCTCGTCCAGATCATCCTGCTGCTGATCCGGTCGGCGATGCTGGTGCTGCTGGCAGGCACGTTCCCGCTGGCGGCCGCCGCGACGAACACTGAAGTCGGCAGGGCATGGTTCAAGAAGTTCTGTGGCTGGGCGCTGGCCTTTGTCGCGTACAAGCCGGCCGCTGCCTTGATCTACGCGGCCGCGATCCGGATGAGCCATGACGGGATGACCAACGGATCCGGAGACGGCCTGGTGCAAGTGCTCACCGGACTGATGATGCTCGCGCTCGCCATCGTCGCCCTGCCCGCGCTGCTGCGCTTCACCGTCCCCCTGACCGCAGCCGCCGCCGGCGGCAGCTCAGGCATTGGCAGCTCGGCCGTAGACCCCGGCGGCCTGGCCACCGGCGCCATCAACATCGGCCGCTCGACCGGCAGCCGCTCCGGCAGCCGCTCCGGCGGTGGCTCCGGGGGCGGCTCCGGGGGCGGTGGGGGCGGCGGCGGGGGTGGGGGTGGAGGTGGCATCGCGTCCGGCGCAATCGGTGTAGCGGCCGGCGCCGCCGGCGCCGGCCTCGCAGCCGCCAAGAAAGGAGCCGGCGCAATCTCAGGCGCAGCCTCCCACTCAGCCGGCGAACCCGGCGGCGGCTCCTCAGCCTCCGGCAGTTCCTCCGGCGCCTCACGGTCAGGCAGCTCCCGCCCCGGCGGCGGCTCGTCCCCCACCAACCGCTCCGGCCCCCGAGGCAGCACCCCACCTCGCCCCAAACCCCCGCCGCCCCCACCACCGTCGCCTTCGTCCCAAGACTCAGAACCAGTCGGCCCCACCGGCGGCTGGTGATCCCCGCACGGGTCGGGTAAGGGTGGGCGGGCTGGGGTGGGTGCGGGATGTGAGGATGCGGGGGTGAAGCTTGAGCGGATTGCGTTGATTTCTGATGTGCACGGGAACTTGTCGGCCCTGGAGGCGGTGCTGGCGGATATCGGGCAGCGGGGGATCGAGCGGATCTTCAACCTCGGCGACTACGTCGGAAAGGGGCCGCGCGGGCGTGCGGTGGTGGATCTGTGCCGGGAGAAGTGCCAGGTCAACATCCTCGGCAACTGGGACGACTTCCTGCCGGACCCCGAGCGGGTGGACGACAGCGAAGGGATGCGCTGGTGGAAGAACGAGTTGCGCGAGGACCAGTGGACCTGGCTGCGAGCGTTGCCGTTCAGCCACGACTTCGTCCTCAGCGGGCGCCGGATCCGCCTCTTCCACGCCTCGGCGACGAGCGTGCACCGACGAGTCCGCTTCGACCATGACGAGCAGGAGTTCCTCGGCATGTTCCAGAACACCGAGGCCACCGGCGACGGCCCGCTTCCGACAGTGGTCGGTTACGGCGATACGCATGACGCCTTCTATGAGGTCGACCTGGAGCGCCGAACCCTCTTCAACACCGGCAGCGTCGGCAACAGCATGGGCGATGCCACTCCCGTCTACGTCATCCTCGAAGGCGTCCCCGACACCCTCGACGACGCCCCCTTCTCGATCCAGTTCGTCCGAGTCCCCTACGACGCTCACGCCGAACTCGAAGTAGCCCGCGCCCTCGAAATGCCCGAACTCAACGGCTACGAATCCGAAATCATCCACGGCATCTACCGAGGCAACCTCTACGCCAACACCACCCCCACCTACCACCGCCGCAGCCACACCCCGGCAACGGTCTAGGGGTCACGCCCAACCAACTCCCACCTGCTCGCCATCCCCTCGCCGGAGTCGATCCGCAGGCAGGGCGGAAGGCGAAGACGCCGACAGTTGCGCACCCACGACCCGACCCCGATGCCCCGACGCGCCGATGCCCCGACGCGCCGATGCGCCGACGCCCCGATGCGCCGACGCGCCGACGCGCGCCGAAGGGCCGAGGGAAACGTTTGCTAGCCGGAGACCGTACGCGCGGGCCGTCCAGCCCCTCCCGGCGTTGCACCCAGGGGCCGTCGTCGCTGACCTTTCGACCCGCTGGTCCGAACCCACCAGTGGTGGGCTCGGCCCCCTAACGGCGACCTTGAACAAGGCGCACCCTGTTCGAGGTCGCCAGAAGGTGTTCAAGCCCACCACTGGTGGGCTCGGTCGCCTAGCCCGACGGACAAGCCGGCCTGGGCCGCAGTCGGCGGTGTGACGGATGAATCGGGTCCGGGCGCTGCGCACCGGCGTACTCGGCCGAACCGGGCCGGCCGAGTCGGGTCAGCCGAACCGGGCCGGCCGAGTCGAGCGAGCCGGCTGGGCGGCCAGGCGGGAACGGCGGGCCGGGCGGGCCGGGACAGCACCTGTTCACGCCGTGTACGGCGGGTTGCGGGGCGCCGATGGCCGGTTCTGGTGCCGATGGCGCGCTGTAGCAGGCTATTGGTGGGCTAAGGCGCTATCGGGTAGACCGCGAGCGCCGCGGGGCCGGCCAACACCCCGACCTGCTCCCGCGCTGGATCTCGTCGGACTCGGCAGTCGGCCAGACGGCCTTGACGAAGTGACGCTCCACCCAACTAGCCGGCTCTGACCTAGGGGCGGACTAGCAGGGCTTCCGAGCCGACTGGTTGGTAGGCGGCGGCGAGGAAGGTGCGGGTGGAGGCGGCGTTGCCGGGGCTTACCTGGGACCAGATGTGGGTGCCGGGTGGGATGAGGGCTCGGGCGGCGAGGGCGAGGCGGCGGCCATGGCCTTTGCCTCGGGTGGATTCCGGTACTTCGAGGGCGACCTCCAGCCGGCCGGCCAGGCCGCGGCCGGTGAGGACCAGGCCGCCGTACGAGTCGGCATAGGCGTGTACGTCGTCGCGGTAGCGCCAGGCCCGTTCGATCCGGGGGTGGCCGCGTTCGGTCAGCTCGACCAGGCCTTCGATCGCTGCCTCGCGTTCGGCCGGGTCGGTGAGCGCGGGGGCCAGCAGCATCTGGTCGATGGCGTTCACACGGCGGGCGGTCAGTTGTTCCAGGGCGTACAGGAACGGCGGGTTGAGCGGCGCCGAGAGGTCGCCGTCCGGGATCAGGCCGGCGACCCACGCCGGAGAGACGTCCGCGGCGATCACGATGTGCGCCGTGAACGCCACCACGCACACCTCGCGCTCGGACGGCGCGGGGACGACGGTGATGCTCAGGTCAGGGGTGGGGGAGACGCCGCCTTCGATCCCGCGCAGAATGTCAGCCAGAGTTGTCATCACGAGCCATTGTGGAGGAGAACCCTCCCCGCTCAGTGGATGGAGCCCGGCCCACCGAGCCTGGCCCATCAGCTGGAGCCCGGCTCACGAGATGGAGGCACAGGTGCGTAAGCCCGAGCAGGTCAGGGCCGAGGGGCTGCCCGAACGGGTGACGATCTACGAGGTCGGTCCGCGGGACGGATTGCAGAACGAGGACGCGATCGTCGACGTGGCGGTGAAGGCCGAGTTCATCCAGCGGCTCGCCGCGGCCGGATTGACCACCATCGAGACGACCAGCTTCGTGCACCCGAAGTGGGTGCCCCAGCTCGCCGATGCCGCCGAGCTCCTCAGCCGGCTCGATCTCCCCGAGGCTGTCCGCGCTCCGGTGCTGGTACCCAACGAACGCGGCCTGGATCGCGCGCTGGAGGCCGGTGTCAGCGAGATCGCGATCTTCGCCAGCGCGACCGAGACCTTCGCCGCCAAGAACCTGAACTCGACGGTCGACGAGCAGTTCGCCATGTTCACGCCGACCGTCCAGCGCGCGCTCGACGAAGGATTGACCGTCCGCGGCTATGTCTCGATGTGTTACGGCGATCCGTGGGAGGGCGATGTACCGATCGATCAAGTGGTCAAGGTCGGTGCGCGGCTGGTCGAGCTCGGCTGCCACGAACTCTCCCTCGGCGACACCATCGGGGTCGCCACTCCGGGCCAGGTCATCGCGCTGATCAAGGCGTTCGAGGCCGCGGGAGTCGGCGTCGACAAGCTGGCCGTGCACTTCCACGACACCTACGGCCAGGCACTCGCCAACACCTTCACCGCACTCCGTGAGGGCGTCACCACCGTCGACAGTTCTGCGGGTGGGCTGGGCGGTTGCCCGTACGCCGAAAGCGCGACCGGCAACCTCGCCACGGAAGACCTGCTCTGGCAGCTCGACGGCCTCGGCATCGAGACAGGCGTGGACCTGGAAAGCCTCGTCGCCACCAGCGCCTGGATGGCCACCCAACTCGGCAAACCCTCAGCCAGCCGCGTAGTACAGGCCCTCGCCGGCTAGCGGGCGAGCTCAACCAGCCGCGAAGTGTTGGCGGCTAGACCTCGGCGGGCTCGCGGCGGGTCAGGGGGAGGCGGTTTCGGGTCTGCTCGTCTGCGGGGGTTTCCACGAAGAGGATCAGGTCCGGGTGGGCGGGGCACGGCCAGTTCGGTCAGGTGAAGGCGAGCTCGCCGGCGACCGGGTGCAGGATCCGCCGCGGTCGGGGCTCGCATTCCGCGACCTCGTGCTTGGACCACAGCTGCTCGAACTCCGGGCTGAGCTTGCGCGAGCCACGTGTACCAAGTCACGCCGACCCCGGCGAGTTGAGCGAGCTCTTCGCGCCGAAGGCCCGGAGTACGGAGTCGTCCGCCCGGAGGCAGGCCGACGGCTTCGGGGGTGACCCGGGCGCGGCGCGCCTTCAGGAATTCCCCAAGCTCACCCCGACGAGTGCTCATCAAGCCATGCTGACACGCGCCGCCGACAGTTTCACCGGGATTCCGGCGGTCCGGCCTCGGTGCCATACGTGGTCAGGCAGAACGCATGCCCGGCCGGGTCGAGAAACACCCGGAAGACGGCCGGATGCGGCTGTACTGCGGTCTTGGTCGCGCCCGCCGCGATCACGCGCAGCTCCTCGGCGTCGAGATCGGCGGCTTTGAAGTCGAGATGACATTGCTGGGGAACGCGTGGATCGGGCCAGGTCGGAGCGCGGTAGTTGAGGTCCCGCTGGAAGCCGAGATTCGCCGTACCGAGTCGCAGCTCGGCGTACGACTCGGTGGAGATGGCGATTTCTCCACCACAGATCCGCTGGTAGAACTCGGCCAGCACGAGCGGCTCGGGGCAGTCGAGCGTCGGCCCCCAGAACGGCGCGACCACTACGGCTCGATCGGGCGCCGGATCCTCCGGACCAGGCTCTTGTCGGCGTACTCACCGATCCGGTACGTCGACCAGCCGTCGACGCCTCCACCCACGACGCCGCCGAGCAGCGGAATGCGCCGGGTCACCATGATCCCCATCCGCTTGCCGCTGATCCGGGCGATCAGTTCACCCACCACCTCGCCGGCCACCAGCCGGTCCAGCTCCGGGTCGAACACGGGCGCGGTCGCGATCGCGAGCGGCGAGGTCGGCAGGCTGGACTTCTTCAGCCGGTCGGTGACGCCCTCCTCGCCCAGCATGCAGGTGATCACCGCGGTGCGGACCCGCGGATCGCCCAGGTCGTACCCGCGCAGGTGCGCGATCGCGGCGACCATCCGGGCCTGCACGACGGCGATGCCGGTCAGGTTCGCGGGCAGCGCGACCGGGAGCGTGACGAGCCCGCCGATGCTGGTGACGAACCCCTGCACGCCGGCCAGCCGGATGTGCTGGTCGATCACCGCGTCGATCGCGAGCTGTGCGTCGCCACCGGCCTTGGCCAGCTGCCGATCGGCGAGCTTCTCGGCACCGGGAAAACGCTGGTACCCGTCGATCGCGATCTCCAGGACCTGACGGAGTACGCCGGCCGCTGCCTGCGGGGCGAACCTCTGGGCGGCAGGCGCGAGACTGCTGGCAACGAATCTGGCTACTCCGGCCACAGCACTCCTTCACAACTCGGACACCCACCCCCGGAGTCCGGCGGGCGGGCGCAGCACTCTCAACTCTACGTGGCCCACCAGCTCGCGCCACTCGGGAGAAACCCCGGCCCATCCCTTGATCACCAAGCGTCAGCGAGTCGTCCTAAAGCCAGCGGATCAAGTGCAGCTTCGCGACTGGCTGTCCGTCGACCATTACCGCCGCGGGCTCCCGGCCCCACTGCTCGAACCCGCAGGACCGATACAGCCGCTCGGCCGCCGCATTCCCCCCCACCGTCACGTCATCGGGTCGGCCGACCCTGGTCAACCGATTGACCGTGACCTCCAACGGCTGGTCCAAATCTTCGGCGTACGTCGAGGTGAAGGCAGCCGGCGTCGCACGCAGCGCCTCCAACCGAAACGCCCTGTACTCCGATGCGTCTGCGAGCCCGAGCGGCCGGATGGTGATCGTCACGACGCCAACTGGGCGCGGGTGCAGCGAGTGAGATACGGCATCGTGAGCTTCTTGCGACCGCGCAGATCGAGATGCGAGTCGAGCAGTTCGCCGACCTGGTGCATCAACTCGTCACGGTCCGCGGCGGGCATCGTGATGACATACGACCGCGACGCGACCAGGTCGAGCAGCTCAGCCCGGGTGAGCGCATGCTCCCAGCGGACGTCGAGTCGCTCGACCTCGCGGAACGGCGTACCGATCGAAGGTGAGCTGTCGATCTCCACCCGGGTGTGCCGATGCAGCACGCGATCCAGCTCGGCCACCCACGGCACGCTGTGGTCGCGGACGTTCCACACCAACCCCAGCGTGCCGCCGGGAGTCAGCACGCGGGCGATCTCCGGCAGCGCCTTCGCCGCGTCGAACCAGTGCCAGGCCTGCGCGACCACCACGGCGTCAACAGCACCGTCTTCCAGGGGAATCGCCTCAGCCGAACCGTCCCGTACGTCGGCTTGCGGCACCGCCGCGATCAGCTCTTCCCGCATCGGCGCCAACGGCTCCACGGCAATCACGTCGAGGCCGCGGGCAACGAGCAACTGCGTGAGCTTGCCCGTCCCGGCGCCAAGGTCGAGCACCGACCGCGCAGTACCGGGGACCAGCCAGTCGACCGCTGACTCCGGGTACGGCGGTCGCCCGCGCCGGTACGCCGCTGCCGCGTCGCCGAAGGAAGTCGCCTGCGCCTGCCGCGACCATCGCCGGCTGGCGCCTTGCCGGGTCATGCCGCAGGCCTGCCCGATCTCCTCCCAGCTGGCCAGCCGCTGGGACCTGAGCTGCTCGATCAGCTCGGTCCGCCGGTACTCCAGCGCCGCGATCACCTCGGTCATCCGGGCGACTCCCCCGAGCCCGCCCGAACCCTCGATCTCCTCGACGATCTTCATGCTCCGAAGCATATGTTGCCTCCGATTGAGCTTGTCAACATCTGTTGCGATGATGGCCGGGCGTTTCGCCCCGTGAGGGGTAGGTCAGGATGGTGGCGTGCCAATCGAACCACCTGCCTCCGTGTGGGACTTCCCGCCGGTCGCGGTCGCCGGTGCCAGCGATGTCGTCGCAGCCGGCGCGGATCTGGAGCCGGGCACGGTGCTGGCGGCGTACCGGCGGGGACTCTTTCCGATGCCGGACAGTCATGGGCCCTTGTTGTGGTGGTCGCCGGTGGAGCGCGGGGTGATCGACGTGGACGGCTTCGCGCCGTCGCGGTCGCTGCGACGGGCTCGGCAGCGGTTCGAGATCCGGGTCAACACGGCCTTCGACCAGGTCATCCGGGCGTGCGCCGATCCACGCCGGCCGGGTTCCTGGATCGACGGCGACATCATCGCGGCGTACACGCGATTGCACCGGATGGGTTGGGTGCACTCGGTCGAGGCCTGGGATGGCGATGAGCTGGCGGGCGGCCTGTACGGCGTGGCGATCGGCGGGCTGTTCGCGGGGGAGTCGATGTTCCACCACAAGACCGACGGCTCGAAGGCGGCCGTGGCTGGTCTGGTGGAGTTGCTCAGCGACAAGTACGCCGCTGATCGCGTGCTGGACATCCAATGGGTGACCAGCCATCTCGCGACGCTCGGTGCGGTGGCGATCCCGCGCGATGCGTATCTCCGGCGGGTCGAGCGCGCACTGGCGCTGCCGCTGCCGGACGCGTTCGCCTGACTCCTGCTGTCGTCCGCGCTGACTCGGCAAACCGAGAGCACTGCTCTTGACTTGCCGATCACTTCAGTGTTCACTAGTCACAACAGAGAGCGGTGCTCTCGACAACTGGGAGGCGATCGGGATGCAGGAGTACAACGACCAGCGGGTGGTCATGTCGGGCCGCAAGAGCATGCTGGTGATGAACAAGGCCGTCGCCGGCCTGGCCAATCTGGGCATCAGCCTGATGGGCAGCCGCGTCCTGTCGGTCCGCGGCCGCAAGTCCGGCCAGTGGCGCAGTACGCCGGTGAACCTGCTGACCATCGACGGCCAGCGCTACCTGGTCGCGCCCCGCGGTCACACCCAATGGGTCAAGAATCTGCGCGCCACCGGCGACGGCACCCTCCGCATCGGCCGCAAGGTCGAGACCTTCCGCGCCGAAGAACTCGCCGACGCCGACAAGTCCGACGTCATCCGCGTCTACCTCAAGAAGTGGGCCTGGGAAGTCGGCGCGTTCTTCGGCAAGGACGTCCGCGCCGACTCCTCCGTCGAGACCCTCCTCCACGTGGCGCCCGGCGTACCGGTGTTCAAGATCCACGCCGTCTGAGCTGCGTCAGAGGTCGTACTCGTCCGGGATGCGCAGGTTGGGACCGCCGAGCTGGAGACCAAGCGGGGTCGCGCGACCCTTCGGTTCTTCCCAATCCTCCTGGCGGCCGAGCGCGGTGAGATCGAGGTAGGGGTAGCCGCTGTGAAACTCCTCGATCCCGCGGCCGAAGGTGGAGTAGGTGTGGAAGACCTCGTCGCCGACCCGCAGGAACGCGCTGATCCCCGGTACCTCCTCGCCGTTCATGCTCTCGGACCATGGCATTCCGGCCTCGGCGAGCTCCTCTTCGGTGCGGAAGTACATCAGCACCGGCGCCACCCGGTTGTCCAGGGTGGCGTGGAAGTCGTAGTTGAAGTCGCTGCCGAACGACGAGTACCAGGGGAACGTCCAGCCCATCCGCTCGCGATACGCGGCCAGCTTCTCGTACGGCGCCCGCGACACCGCCACGAGCGAGGTACTGCGGACCTGCAACTGCCTCAGCCGGCCGATCCCATCAGCGGCGGATGAGCAACTAGAGCACCCCACCTCCCAGTCCGGCGCAAACATGAAGTGATGCATCACCAACTGCGGCCGGCCCGCGAACATGTCGAGCAGACCAACCTCCCCGTCCGGCCCGTTGAACGTGTACGCCTTGTCCACCCGCACCATCGGCAACCGCCGCCGCTCAGCATTCAACTGATCCCGAGCGTGAGTCAGCGCCTTCTCCTTCTCCAGCAGCTCCCGACGAGCACCCATCCACTCCTCCGTCGAAACCACCACCGGAAGATTCCCCATCGTTGTCATGACGCCCTTCCTAACTCATCGACACCTCCCGTCCGTGTAACCCCCCGCGCCCCACTCAAACCCACCAGCAAGCGGGCCGGACACCCCCGCACGCACAGCCCCCAGCCAACCCCGACCCACCGAGGCAAACGCTGGTCGCCAAGGCCGATAGGGGTCCGGACGTCCGTGCAGACCCCTCTCCGGTCAGCAAACGCTTCCCACGGCGTGTCGGGACATCGGCGCCAGGTCGTGCGTGCGCAGCCGTCCACGCCGTCGCCACGGCGGACGCATGGTCGGACAAGCCGAGGAGTGACAGATGACCCGCGTGAAGGATTTCTGCTACGGACCGGCAAAAATCCTTCACGCCGTGCTCCGGGACGATCTCAGCCAGCGCTGTCGAGTCACACTGCAGGAGGTGGAGCGGGGCCTTGCCCGACCGCTGGCGGAGTCCGCTCTCGATCTGGAGGGCGAGCACGTCCCGGCTCCACCCGTGCTGAACCGGCGCGGCGGGAGTCGGGGCAGATGCGACGGCCGGAACTGCGCAAGCGGCACTTGCATAATTCCGCGCCTACCCCGGTTCGCGGCTCCCATGTCGCGATCGCGGACTCCCAGGCCATCAGACCCTCCAACCAAGCGGGAGGGATGCGCTTACCGGGGACGGTGGGCGGGGGATTGATGGGCTGGGCGTCCGGACGGGTGGTGTGTCAGGGGAGGCGGCTTCGGCGCGGGCGGCGGTGGAGGTTGGCGGCGATCTGGGCTGTCAGGGTGGCTCGGGTCCAGTTGTTGTCGAGGGATTGCTTGGCGTACCAGATGCGGAGATTGAGGTTGTCCAGCTTCTGGAGGAGGACCAGGTGGTGGTGCCAGGGCAGTCCGGCCAATGGGCCCCGGGCGAAGGATTCGTGGGGCCAGGCTTCGGCGAAGGTGCGCATGTATCTGAGGTTGCGGGAAGAGAGGCCCTTGCGGGTGGGGAAGCGGGCTTTGAGGTCCGTTGAGAGATGGTCGATGACCCGGCTCGTCCAGTCGGGCTTCTGCCGCCAGCGCAGGATCTCGTGGCCGATCGTCCAGCAGGCCAGGAGCGGTTCGTCGGCCGTCGCCCAAAGGTGGGCTGTTACTGCTTCGAGGAAGGTCGGGTACCAGGCCGGCATCAAGGGCCGGTGAGTTGGGCTGTGGTTCATATGGCTCAGGATCGGGGTGGGGTCTGCTGCGACACGAAGGCCTTTGGTGGGCAGGTTGGGGCAAGATGGCGGCATGATCTCCCAGGAGCAGGTGAAGGTCGCGCCGAAGGTTTTGTTGCATGACCATCTTGATGGTGGGTTGCGGCCGGAGACTGTCGTGGAGCTGGCTGCTGAGATCGGGCATCAGCTGCCGCGGACCGAACCCGGTGAGCTCGGGCAGTGGTTCGTGGAGTCGGCGGACTCCGGGTCGCTCGAGCGGTACCTGGAGACGTTCGATCACACCGTCGCGGTGATGCAGAACGCCGAGGCGATCGAGCGGGTCGCGAGTGAGTGCGTGCAGGATCTGGCCGCCGACGGTGTCGTGTACGCCGAGATCCGGTTCGCGCCGGAGCAGCACCTCACCGGCGGGCTCAGTCTCGAGCAGGTCGTCGACGCGGTCCGGGCCGGCTTCGAGGACGGCATGGCCAAGGCCGAGCGGCCGATCGTCGCGCGGCAGTTGCTGACCGCGATGCGGCACCAGGCCCGGTCGATGGAGATCGCCGAACTGTCCGTCGCCTATCGCGACGCCGGTGTCGTCGGCTTCGACATCGCCGGCGCCGAGGCCGGCTACCCGCCCACCCGGCACCTGGATGCCTTCGAGTACCTGCAGCGCGAGAACGCGCACTTCACCATCCACGCCGGCGAGGCGTTCGGGCTGCCCTCCATCTGGCAGGCGATCCAATGGTGCGGCGCGGACCGGCTCGGGCACGGCGTACGGATCATCGACGACATCTCGTACGACGAAAGCGCCGGGCCGGCCGGCAAGGTCGAGCTCGGCCGGCTGGCGGCGTACGTGCGGGACCGGCGGATCCCGCTGGAGATGTGCCCGAGCTCCAACCTGCAGACCGGGGCGGCCGAATCGATCGCGCAGCACCCGATCGGGCTGCTCGCGAAGCTGAAGTTCCGGGTCACGGTGAACACCGACAACCGGCTGATGAGCGGTACGTCGATGAGTCGCGAGCTGACCTTGCTGGCCGAGGCGTTCGACTACGGGCTGACCGACTTCCGCTGGTTCGCGATCAACGCGATGAAGTCCGCCTTCATCCCCTTCGACGAGCGGCTCGCGATCATCGACGACATCATCAAGCCCTGGTACGCCGCGGCGCTCAGCAAATGAAGGGCTAAACAAATAGACGCGAGGCCGCCGTGGCAGCAGCATCAGCGCCATGACGACACAGCAGATCCGCCTGGTGGCCTTGTCCGCGGCGGCGATGGAGGCGTTGCTCGCCGATGATGTGGCGACGGCGAACCGTGAGTCCGGCGTCGAGCTGACCGAGTTGTTCCTGGACGACCACTCGAAGTGGCTCTTCAACTACCGCCTCCCGCAGGTGAAGGGCGATCCCGGCTCGGCCCGGTGGCTCATCCACGCGATCGTGTCCGAACCCGCGGGCCTGGTGGTCGGCCATGCCGGCTACCACGGCCCACCCGACGAGAACGGCATGGTCGAGGTCGGCTACACCGTCGACGCGCAGTACCGGCGGCAGGGATACGCCAAGGCGGTCGTCGCGGCGCTCATCGAGCAAGCCGCCGCCGAGCCCGGCGTACGGGTGGTGCGGGCCTCGATCAGCCCGACCAACGCCGCGTCCCTGGCGACCATCGCGGGCTTCGGATTCCTCGAGGCCGGCGAGCAATGGGACGAGGAGGACGGCGTGGAGCTCCTCTTCGAGCGCTCCGTCTGACTACTTGACATCGGATACACGGGAACGAATACTCGATTTCGAGTACTTGGGATCGAGGAGGTGTCACATGGTCAAGCGCAAGGTGGCCAATCCACTCGCGTTCGCCGTGCTGGGGAGCCTCAGCGAGCGGCAGATGCATCCGTACGAGATCTCCACGATGCTCAAGACTCGCGGCAAGGACATGAGCATCAAGCTCAACTACGGCTCGCTCTACTCGGTCGTGGCCGCCCTCGAGAAGAACGGCTATATCGAGGCGGTCGAGACCGTGCGCGACGGCAATCGCCCGGAGCGGACCGTGTACGCGATCACCGAGGCGGGGCGCGCGGAGTTCACGGACTGGCTGTCGGAGTTGCTCGGCAGTCCGGAGCGCGAGTTCAGCCAACTGGAGGCTGGGCTCGCCTATCTCCCCGCGTTCCCGCCGGCGCGGGTGGCCGAACTGCTGGAGCAGCGGGTGCAGGCGCTGGCCGCCGAGGTCAAGCAGATCGAGGGCACCCACGCCTACATGGAGTCGAAGCAGTTCCCGCGGATCTTCTGGGTGGAGTCCGAGTTCCGGCTCGCTCTGGTCCAGGCCGAGCTCACCTATGTCCGCCGGCTCGTTCGCGCGATCCGCACCGACGCGCTGGAGGGCTCGGACTTCTGGCGCAAGGGCTACGAGCTGGTCGAGAAGCTCGGCATCACGCCGGCCGAGCTGTTCAAGGATCCGGTCAAGTACTTCGGAGAGGAGTTTCCCTGGCTTCAGGAGTTCCCACCAGAAACCCAGTGAGACACCAGTAGGACGGCCCCCGGCCAGGGTGCGGCAACACCCGGGCCAAGGGCCGCAGTTCCTCGAGTCGATCCCGCAAGCGAGACCTGGCACCCAAGGCCACAACCATCAGGATAGCCAGGCGTGCGCCGACACGGCGCACTCCGCCGGATCGACTCCTCAGCACTCATCCAGAGGAGTCGCATCACCATGGCACCATCCCCTGCCCTCGAGGCAGCAGAACTGGTCAAGACCTATCCCGCCGGCCGCAAGAAGCCGCCGCTGCGGGCGCTCGACGGGCTCACCTTCACGGTCCCGGAGGGGGTAGTACTGGGGTTGCTCGGGCCGAACGGCGCCGGCAAGTCCACCACCGTGAAGATCCTCACCACCTTGTCGCGGGCCGACTCCGGTACTGCGCGGGTAGTCGGCCTGGATGTCGTCAAGCAGCAGGAGGAAGTCCGCCACGCGATCGGCTATGTGCCGCAGAAGTCCAGCTGTGACCCGATGGCGACGGGCGTCGAGAACCTCGTCCTGAGTGGGCGGATCTACGGCCTGTCCCGGCAGGAATCGGTACGCCGGGCTGCCGAGCTCCTCGAGCGATTCGACCTCACTGAGGCGGGTGGCCGGCAGGTCCGCACGTACTCCGGTGGCATGCAGCGCAAGCTGGACGTGGCGCTCGGGCTGGTCCATCGTCCGCGGGTGCTCTTCCTCGACGAGCCGACCACCGGCCTCGACCCGGAAGCGCGCGCGGACCTGTGGACCGAGGTCGAGCGGCTGTCCGGCACCGAAGGCCTCACCGTCTTGCTGACCACCCACTACCTGGAGGAAGCCGACCGTCTCGCCGGCCAGCTGGCGATCGTCGACCACGGCAAGATCGTTGCCGAAGGCACCCCCGAGGCGCTGAAGGCCGAACTCCGGGGCGATTCCGTCCATGTCGAGCTGGTCGAGCCCGACACGGAAGGCATTGTCCGAAGGTTGCTCGCCGCGTTGCCGGGGATCGGCGAGATCGTTGTCGAGGGCAACACGTTGCGGGCCCGGGTCGACCGGGGCGCGACAGCGGTGCCCGCAGTACTGGGAGCCCTTGAGGAGAAGGCGATTCCGGTGCTGGCGGTGACGGTTTCGCGGCCGTCGCTGGATGACGTCTATCTGCAGTACACCGGTCGCTCGTTCAAGTCGGCCGAGAAGAATGAGGAGCGGGCGGCATGAGCACACTGACGGCAACCCGAATCGCCCAACGCCCGCTACGCCGGGGTGGCTTCCTCAGTCATACCGGGTTCATCACTGGCCGGTGGCTGCGGGCGCAGTACCGGTCTCCTGCTCTGATCGCCTTCACGCTGGTGCAACCCGCGATCTGGTTGCTGCTGTTCGGCCAGTTGTTCAAGGGGGTCGTGGCGCTGCCGGGGTTCAGCGACTCGTCGTACATCGCGTTCCTGACGCCGGGCATCGTGATGATGACGGCGCTGATGACCAGTGGCTGGAGCGGCACCACGTTCATCGATGACATGGATCGCGGCGTGATGGACCGAATGCTGACCTCGCCGGTACGCCGGGGCGCGTTGATGGCGGGACAGCTGATCAGCAACGGGACCACGACGGTGATCCAGACCGTACTGGTGTTCGCGATCGGCTTCGCGGCCGGCGCCCGGTACGACGGCGGCGTGCTCGGCTACGTCGTCACGATCGTCGCGTCGATGCTGGTCGGTACGGCGTTCGGCTCGCTCTCGAACGCGGTCGCGCTGCTCACCCGTCGGCAGGACGCGCTGATCGGCATCTCCCAGTTCGTCTCGCTGCCGCTGACCTTCCTGTCCTCGATCATGCTCGACCTGAAACTCGCCCCGGACTGGGTCGGCGTCGCAGCCCGCTTCAACCCGGTCGACTGGGCCGCCATCACCGCCCGCCAAGCCCTGTCCGCCACCCCCGACTGGAACTCAGCCGCCCGCCACGGCGCCTACCTCCTGGCCTTCACCCTGCTAGTCGGCTACCTCTCCACCCGAGCCTTCCGCACCTACCAACGCTCAGTCTGAATCCCTCGAACCGGCGCCCTCCCACACAACCGGAGGGCGCAGGTTTCGAGCTGGAAAGGTGAAGTCGCGAGTGTGTACAGTAGTGAGCAGCCTAGGCATTAGGCGTGGGAAGTGAACCCGGGAGCCGTCCGGACGGTCGGTCGCCCGGGTTTCGCGCGTTCAGGGCTCCTCGGGCCTCGAGGTTCCGGACCTGGATCTCCCGCACCGACGCTTCCAGTCGCCGCCCGACCCGTTGTTGGCCTGCCTCCAGGGCTACCTGTCCCGACCGACAGGACATAGTCGCGCCGCCTTCGGCACTCCACGCTCAGGGAAGTCGCGGGTAGCCAGAGTAGAGGCAGTATGTCCTGTCGGTCGGGACACAGCAGGCGGCGTTGGTCGCTCTCGTGCCTTCCTGTGGTACTGCGGACTGCGGGGTGCTGGAGTCAGGCGACATCAGCTGGCGGTCTGGAAGGTTCGGCGGTAGTCCTGAGGAGGCACGCCCACCACCCTACGGAAGTGATGGCGCAACAAGGCCGCCGTCCCGAATCCTGATTCTGCCGCGATCTGTTCGATGCCGAGTTTCGTCTGCTCCAGCAGGGTCCTGGCGTGCAGGACGCGCTGGGTAGTGACCCACTTGAGTGGCGTCGTGCCGGTTTCCGCAACGAAGCGACGGGCGAACGTCCGGTCCGACATCTGAGCACGACGGGCCAGCTCAGGGACGGTGTGCTCGATGGTCAGATTGCCGACCATCCAGTCGAGCACCGGCTGCAGGCTCTCGCCGGACGACTCTGGCACCGGTACTTCGACGTACTGCCGCTGGCCGCCGTCTCGCTGTGGCGGGACGACCATCCGGCGCGCGATCCGGGTCGCCACCGCGCTGCCGAGCTCCCGGCGTACGAGGTGCAGGCAGGCGTCGATGCCGGCGGCGGTGCCGGCGCTGGTGATGATGTCGCCGTCGTCGACGAACAGCACGTCCGCGTCGAGCTTGGCCGCGGGGAACTGCTTGCGGAACTTGTCCGCGTACCGCCAGTGCGTCGCGCAGCAGCGCCCGTCGAGTAGCCCAGCCTCGCCGAGCACGAACGCACCCGAGCAGACGGTCAGCAGGATCGCGCCGCGCTCATGGGCTTTGCGCAAGGCCTCGAGGATGCGTTGGTCGTACTCGCCGCGCCAGGTGGTCGCCGGCAGCGCGACCAGGTCGGCGTCCTCCAGCTCCTCCAGCCCGTACGGCGCGATCACCGCGGAGTGGCTGCTGGTTCGCAGCGGCTCCCCCGGGCGGGTCGAACACACCTTGAAGTCGAACGGGGGCACTCCGTCGTCGGTCCGGTCGATCCCGAACACCTCGGAAAGCACCCCGAACTCGAACAGAGCGACGTCCTCCATCAGGACGACAGCGATCTTCCGCAGCATGCGGACCAGTATGGCAGAAATTTGTAGATAGGTGTCACTAGTGCCAATTGTGGCTGGATCTGGTTGGTAGCATGATTACTGCCATGACCGGAATCGTAGTCCTCGCAGTACTCGCGCTGGTACTGATCGCGGCTCTCGAAAGCAGCAACAGGCGGCACGTCACCGGGCTCGGACACGGGCCCGAAGGCAGCTGGGTTGCCGACGACCGTGATCTGGCCAGGACCAAGCTCGACCTACTCGCCCTCGGCGGCGCGGCAGAGCCGTTCACCCACAAGCCCCTTGGCAGCACCACCAACGTCGTGGCCATCCGCCGCGCCCGGGTCTTCGCCCACCACGGCCGCCACGCGGCTTGATTCATCCGTGGAGCCTATGAGCCAGGCCATACCATACGGTATGGTCTGGCTCATGAAGCTTCCATGGGTCTGGCAGGCGACTGCTGAAGAGGTGGCAGCGGAGTACCCCTGCGACCGGTTCGTCTCAGGGCCTGCGGTTGGCTGCTGGCGAGCGGCCGACTCGACTGCTCCGGCTGAGCAGTTGTTCCGCTGGTTGTGCCAGCTGCGTGTGGCGCCGTACAGCTACGACCTGATCGACAACTTCGGCAAGGGCAGTCCGCGGGTGCTGACGCCCGGTCTGGATCAGCTCGAGCTCGGGCAGCCGTTCATGACCATCTTCGAGCTGGTCGACTTCACGCCGGGCCGGCAGCTCACCCTGAAGCTCGCCTCCCCCGCCTCCCGTCGGCTCTACCGCGATCTTGCCGTCACCTACCTCGCCGTACCGACGGCCTCCGGCTCCCGGCTGATCGTCAAACTCGCCCTCGCGGCCCACGGCAACCCCGTACGCCGGACCCTGCTCGCCTGGGGCGACCTGCTGATGATGCGCAAACAAGTGCTCACGCTGGCTGGACTTGCGGAACGCGCCGGATCGGCCGATAGAGCTCAGTAGCTCCAGCCGTCAGCGCCAGCGACAGGAGCAGGAACCCGCCGTACAGCACGGCGGGGTTGTTCGCCGGCTCCTGCTGGTTGACGCCTTGGAGGGGACGCTCACCACGACACTGGCAGGCAGGCCAGCCGCGGGCCGGCGCCACCCTGTGGGTTGGTGGGCTCCTGGTGAATCACCACTGACCGATTGCCGCGGCCTGGCACGAACGGAACGCTGGTGATCGCGAACCCTGTCCCTGCCCTGGTCACCTCGAAATCGAGCCAGATCTCGGTGGTCGCGTTGACTCGTGGCGGCACGCGGCCGGCGGCGGTGTCCGCGTTGTAGTGCGGCCCGGCCGCCGCGCCGTCGCCGCGGACGCATGGGCCGACGTGGAGGTGAGCGCCGAAGTCGCGACCGGCCGCGACGCGGTCGACCTGCCCAGCGTCGGCGTACGACTGGACGCCGACGGACTCGTTGTCGCGCTCTTCCAAGCCGAAGGAGCGCGGCTGGTGCAGTTGGCCAGGTTCTTCGTCGACGACCGGACAGCCGCCGAGGACCTGGTGCAGGAGGCGTTCCTGCGATTGGCCCGCACTCAGCACCGGATCGCCGACCAGGACCGGGCGGCGGCGTACCTGCGCTCGATCGTGATCAACCTGGCCCGCGATCACAACAGGCGTGGCCTGGTCTCGCTGCGGCATCGCCCACCGGCGGAGGTCGACGACCGTTCCGCCGAGGATCACGCGGCGGTCGACGAGAGCCGCCGCGAGGTGATCGAGGCGCTGCGCGGCCTGCCCCGCAGGCAACGCGATTGCGTCGTACTGCGGTACTACCTCGAGCTGTCGATCGCGGGCATCGCGGGGACGCTCGGGTTGTCGCCGAACTCGGTGAAGACCCATCTTCAACGCGGCCTCAGGGCGCTCAAGGTGGAACTGGAGGAACCTGATGACGACACACCAGCCGCGCGATGACGGCTTGCCCGCCGAGGCGTCACCGGTGGAACGGCGCCTGGTCGAGGCGCTCGGGCCGGCGCAGCCGCGCAGTACGTCGCCTGACTTGTTCGACCGGGTCCTCGAAAGCATCGGTGACGACCGGGTCCGGCGGTCCGCGATCCGGCGCGGCGTGGCGTACGCCGCGGATGTGTTCCACGACAATCCGCAGACCGGCAAGAGCTACATCGTGTTGACCGACATCGTCTACTACCTGATCTTCGCGGCGTACATCCTGTTCACCGTCAACTTCGAACCGCGAACCGCGTGGGCAGGCACCGTGGTCCCCGCCCAGGTCGGGTTCGAGGCCGCGCGAATCGGCGGGATCCTGCTGATCATCGGCATCCTGCACGGCCTGAACATCATCTTGATGCCGGTCCTCGGCCGGCTTTTCTCTCTCAACCGGAGACTCCCGGGCGACAGGTAGGAAATTGTCAAGCAATTCGACTCAGGTCGAAAGTTGACCCCGTCGGTTGGCAGGGTGGATGGTCCACCACGACTGACGGAGGATCAACTTGATGGAGCGCAGGACCCTTCTTCTCGGCCTGGCGGCAGCGCCCGCGGCGGCGCTGCTCGGGCAGCAGCAGGCGCAGGCCGCGGCCAGCGCGAACTACTACGTCGGCACTACCGAGCAGACCCAGAACAAGGTGCTCGTCTTCGCCAAGAACAAGGCGTTCACCGACGCCAACCGGCACTGGAGCTTCAGTCCGGGCGGTGGCGCGTGGGCCAACCTGTCGGACGTGAAGTTCCGCGCCACCGAGGCGCAGGGCTGGATCGCATTGATGGCGGCGTCCGGCGGCAAGGCCGGCATCGTGAACATCGGCAGCGAGAAGGACACCGAGCTGAACGACCTGGCCTGGTCGGCGACGCCGGGCGGCAACCCGCACGCGATCGAGCGGGTGCCGGGCAACGGCTCGGTGATCGTGGCCAGCTCCGACGGCAAGCTCACCGTCTACGCGCCGAGCAGCGTCGGCAACCTGGGCAGCCTCGCGAAGGTGCAGACCATCGACTACGCCGGCGCACATGGCGTGCTCTGGGACCCGACGTACGAGTTGCTGTGGGTGGTCGGCAAGAACAGGGTCAGCCACTACGCGGTGACCGGCAGCAAGCGGGCCACCCGGCTGAAGTACGCCGCCCACTTCAGCCTCGGCAGCGGCAACCTTGGGCACGACCTGCAGCCGGACTACTCGAACCGCCAGAAGATGTTGCTCACCGCAACCAAGGGTGTGTACGAGCTGCTCACCGACGGCGGCTCGTTCCGGACCCGGCAGATCTCCACCGAGCGCAGCGTCAAGTCGTACGTGAAGCACTCGTCGGGCGAGGTGATCTCGGTCAAGGGTGACGGCACCCAGCCGCGCGAATGGGCGAACAAGACCGTCCGCTTCTCCGCCTCGCCGGACCGGACCCGCTCGGGCGCGCAGTTCTACAAGGCGCGGATCTGGACTACGGCCTTTCAATAGACACTGCCAGTAGGCCTTTCCCCATTGGGAAAACCCCAGGCGCCGGCCCGGGGATCTGTGTCACAGTCGGCGGATGGACGACTACCGCACAGTGAACCGGGCCAGCTGGGACGAACGGGTCCCCGCACACGCCGCGTCGCCTGACTACATGCTGCAGAGCTTCGTCGACGATCCGCGGTTTCTGAGCCAGGTCGTCCAGTTCGACGTACCGCGGCTGGGTGACATCTCCGGGCTGCGCGGGGTGCACCTACAGTGCCACATCGGCACCGACACGGTGTCCCTCGCGCGGCTGGGCGCCAAGATGAGCGGCCTGGACTTCTCCGGCCCGGCGATTGCCCAGGCACAGTCCTTCGCCGACTCGCTCGGGCACGAGATCGACTTCCACCAGGCCGACGTGTACGACGCCGTCGCGGTGCTGGGCGAGGCGCAGTACGACCTGGTCTTCACCGGGATCGGCGCGATCGGCTGGTTGCCGAGCATCGAGCGGTGGGCCGCCGTCGTGGCGGGCCTGCTCAAGCCCGGCGGCCGGCTGTTCATCCGGGAAGGGCATCCGATGCTCTGGTCCCTCGGCGTCTCGAAGGACAGCAACCAGATCGTCCTCGACGCCCCGTACTTCGAAACCGAGGCGCCGCAGGTCTGGGACGAGGGCGGCACCTACGTCGAGACCGATGCCGTGTTCAGCCACAACGTCACCCATGAGTGGAACCACGGGCTCGGGGAGATCTTCATGGCGCTGAAGAAGGCCGGCCTGGACGTGACCGACCTGGAAGAGCACGACAGCGCGCCCTGGGACCCACTGCCCGGCCACATGGCGCGCGACGAGCAGGGCGAGTGGCGCCTCACGGATCAACCGGAGCGTCTCCCCGCCACCTACACCCTGCAAGCGCGTCGCCGCTGAGGCCTGATGGGCGCCTAACGAGCGCCTAGCGACCGCTCCGGCGCTGCTGCACCTTGTTGAACATCTCCTTGGCCTTGCGCTGGTTTTCCGGCTTGCTGAGCTCGCGCTGCGCGACCTGCAGCAGCTTGGCGACCACGGCGCCCTTGACCAGTGACTTCACGAAACCCATCTGGGGCCTCCTTCTCTACTTCCTACGAAGGTATCGGTACCCGCAACCATTCCCCATGGGTGATCCCCCGTAGCTACCCCTCAGGCCCGGTCGGTGTAGGCCAGGTGTGTCCCACAGTGCAGGCACCGGAACAGGTAGCCGGTGGCCTCACCGATCGGCGTAAGGGTCCGCAGGTAGTTCTCGTGTTCCTCGCCGGTCCACGGAAAATGCGCGTTCTCCTGCCGGACCATCTCCAGCGCCTCCGGGACGGCCTGCAACTCCTCGTAGCCGACCTTGCCGAGGTATGCGGCGGCGTCGGCGCAGTGGAACAGCCAGCGCTCCTGCTGCCAGCCGCTGAACCCGGGGGTCCGGGTGAGCACCTCGGTGAGGATCGGCCGCGGTACGTCGTCCGGGACGTTCATGACGTCGGTGAACTCGGCCTCGAAGAGGGTCGCCGCCGAGCCGTCCGCGATGCACCACAGGCAGAGCTCCTCGACTACCTCGTCCTCGCTGTAGACCGGCCCGGTGTAGATGAACCCGCGCTGCCGGCCGCAGCATCGGCAGCGGTCGTCGCTGGTGATCACTTCGCCGGTGGCCACCGGATCCGGGTGGTAGCGAAAGGTCGGTACGTCGGTCACACCCAGACCCTGACCGACCGCCGTACCGGGTGCAAGTCGCCGCCCCATCCACCGCGCTTTCCTTCCTTCCCTTCTTTCCCTTGCAGTGTCGGTGGGGTAGGGCACACTTGACGGGTGCCCGAGTTGCCGGAGGTTGAGTCGCTGGCGGGGTTCCTGCGGGAACGTGCCGTCGAGCGGGCGATTGTGCGTGCCGACATCACCGCCATTAGCGCGCTGAAGACCTATGACCCGCCGATCTCCTCGCTGGTGGGCCTGCTGATCGACGACGTGCAACGGCACGGCAAGTTCATCGACATCTCCGCCCAGGGCGTCCACCTGGTCATCCACCTGGCCCGCGCGGGCTGGCTGCGCTGGCGCGAGGAGCAGTCCACCGGGCTGGTCCGGCCGGGCAAGGGTCCGATCGCCTGCCGGGTGGTGCTGGACGACGGCTCCGGCTTCGACCTGACCGAGGCAGGCACCCAGAAGAAGCTCGCCGTGTACGTCGTCCGCGACCCCGCCGAGGTGCCCGGCATCGCCAAGCTCGGGCCGGACCCGTTCACCCTGACGACGGAGGAGTTCGGCGCGATCCTGAAGGCGGCCGGCCGGGTCCAGCTGAAGGGCGTGCTGCGAAGCCAGTCGGTGATCGCCGGCATCGGCAACGCGTACTCCGACGAGATCCTGCACGTGGCCAAGATGAGCCCGTTCAAACCCGCGTCCAACCTGACCGCCGACGAGCTCCAGCAGCTCTACGACGCGATGCAGGAGACCCTGCGCGACGCGGTCGCCCGCTCAGCCGGCCTCGCGGTACAGGATCTGAAATCGGAGAAGAAGAGCGGCATGCGCGTGCACGGCCGCAAGGGTCAGAAGTGCCCGGTCTGCGGTGACATCGTCCGCGAGGTCAGCTTCGCCGACTCCTCGTTGCAGTACTGCGCCACTTGCCAGACAGGCGGCAAGCCGCTGGCCGACCGGCGGCTGTCCAAGCTGCTCAAGTAGACGCCCGATCTGCCGGTGACCGGCGCGGGCTGCGATGATCGAGTCCATGTTCGAGACTCCGGAGATTCCCGCAGTGGTGGTGGCCGACGTCGATGACGCGTTGCTCGCCGAGGCGTTCGTGCTCGACGTCCGCGAGCCGGACGAGTGGGCCCGCGGGCATATCGAGGACGCGGTCCACATTCCGCTCGGTCAGCTGCAGGAGCGGGTCGGCGAGGTGCCGCTCGGCCAGAAGGTGCTCTGCGTCTGCGCGGTCGGCGGCCGGTCCTCGATGGCGACCCAGTTCCTGGCGAACGAGGGCCGCGACGCGATCAACCTCGACGGCGGCATGCACGCCTGGGAGAGCGCCGGCCGCCCGGTCGCTCTCGACTGAAACAGACAATAATCTTCCGATAACCGACTGGAGACGTTACTTTGTCACCGGTCGGTTGATCGGCGTACACCCGCGCCTCACACGGCGGTAGGGCAGACGGCGTCAGATGACCGCGTCCGTCCACGCCGAGGAGGCCCCTGTGTCCAGGCATGTCCTGTTCCGCCGCACCGCCGTCAGTCTGACCACCGGTGCCCTGCTGGCCGGTACTGCGCTCAATCCCGCCTTTGCCCAACCGCCGGGCAACCCGGCCCAGGGCATTCCCGACGTCGCGATCGCGCCACCCGGCGAGGGACTGCTGACCAGCCGGAAAGACAGCGCGATCGCGCCGGGGGTGAGTCACACCGCGTTCGAGCGACTCGACGCGCGCGGCTGGTTGCGCGGTGACATCCTGGTCGCCGATCTCGACCAGCACGGCGTGACCGTCGACTACGTGAACACCGGCAAGGTCTCGGGTGGGCAGCCGCTGAGCCAGCAACTCGCGCGCAAGGGTGCGATCGCCGGCGTCAACGGCGACTTCTTCGACATCAACGACACCACCGCGCCCCTCGGCGTCGGCATCGAGCGCGACGGTGGCGGCGGCCGACTGGTCAATGCCCCTGCCGCCGGGCACAACGACTCCGCCGTGATCGGCAAGGATGGTCTCGGCCGGATCGCCCAGGTCTTCCTGCAGGGAACTGCGACCGACGACGACGCCACCAAGCTCGACCTGACCAACCTCAACTCCCCAGGCGTCAGCGCCAACGGCATCGGTCTCTACACGCCCGAGTGGGGCGACGCCGCCCGGACGAGGACCGTCGACGGCCTGCCGACAGTCCGCGAGGTGATCCTCCGCGACGGCGTCGTCGTCTCCTCGGCCACCACCCCCGGTACGACGCCGCTGGCCGCCAACGAGCTGGCCCTGATCGGCCGCGACACCGGCGCCGCCGCGCTGACCGCGTTCGAGGCCGGCGAGAAGGTCGAGGTCCAGTACGGTCCGCGTGCCGACGCCGTGGATGCCGCCGTCGCGATCAGCGGCAACGTGCAGCTGGCTCGCGACGGGAAGGTGCCGGCCGACGTACCGGATGCCGATCTCGCGCCGCGGACCGCGGTCGGGTTCAGCGAGAACGGTCGCCGGATGGTGTTGCTCACGGTCGACGGCCGCGCGACGGGATCGCGCGGGCTGTCGCTGAAGGAGATGGGTCAGCTCATGATCGGCCTCGGCGCCGACGACGTCCTGAACCTCGATGGTGGTGGTTCCTCGACGATGCTCGCGCGGTCGCCCGGCGAGACCGCGCCGGAGATCGTCAACGACCCGTCCGACGGAGGCGAGCGCTTGGTCCCGAACGGGCTGGGGCTCCTTCCCGTCCAGGGATCCGGCAAGCTCAAGGGCTTCCAGCTCGAGGCAGCCGGTACTGCGGCCGAGGAGGCCGACACGGATGTCTCCAAGAGCTCCCGCGTCCTCACCGGCCTCAGTCGCGTCCTGAGCGCTCGCGGCCATGACGAGACCTACGCGCCGGCACCCGGTACGCCGTACTGGTTGGCGGGAAGCAACGTGAGTGTGAGCAGCAAGGGCATCGTCACCGGCCGTCGCGCGGGCGATGCGATCGTGACGGCTGCCAAGGGATCGGCGCGCGGACGTTTCGCGATGACAGTCATCGGTACGCCGGTCCGGCTGGCGCCCTCGACCCGTCAGGTGTCGTTGCCTGACGCAACCTCCAAGGGGTTCTTCGCCGTCAACGGATTCGACGCCGATGGGTTCTCCACCTGGATCGAACCGCGGGACGTCAAGCTGACCTACGACAGCGCGCTCGTCGAAGTTGTTGCGCGAGGCAACGGGTTTGACGTGAAGGCGGTCGGCGCCGATGCGGTCTCGACGGTCGTCACCGCGAAGGTCGGCTCGCTGACCACTCAGCTCAGCGTCACCGCCGGGCTGACCAGCGAGATCGTTGACGAGGTCGACGACCCGGCCCGCTGGCTGGCGAACGCAGTACCGGCTGGAGCGGCGACCGCATCCCGATCGGTTGCCGAGGGCCACGATGGTGGTCAGGCGATCGCGCTGGACTACTCGCTGACCGGCAGCACCGCCACGCGGGCGGCGTACCTGGCGCAGACTCCGCAGCAGACATTGCCCGGACAGCCGCAGAAGCTCGGTGCCTGGGTGTACGGCGATGGCAAGGGTGCCTGGTTGCGGGCGAACGCGTACGCCGGCGTGGGCGGATCGGCGCAGACGCTCAACCTCGCGGCCTCGGTCGACTGGACCGGGTGGAAGTACGTCGAGGCGAACATCCCACCCGGGCTGACGATGCCGCTGCGGTTCTGGCGGATCTATGTGGTCGAGACGGTACCGACCCGCCAGTACTCCGGCCGGATCGTGATCGACGACCTGACCGTGCGTGGAGCTCCGCCGGTGACGATGGCGCCGCCGGCGAAGGTGATCGACCCGATGGTCGTCACGGACGGTACGGCGACCGGCGGCGGTCGCTGGCGGTTCGCGGTGATGTCGGACGCGCAGTTCACCGCCGACGCCCCGGACTCGGACCTCGTGAAGCAGGCCCGCCGGACGATCCGCGAGGCACTCGCGCAGAACCCGGACTTCCTGGTGATCAATGGCGACTTCGTGGATCGCGGCTTCGCGAATGACATTGCGCTGGCCAAGAAGATCCTCGACGAGGAGGTCGCGGGCAAGGTCCCGGTGCACTATGTGCCGGGCAACCACGAGAGCTACGGGCCGGGTGACCTGTCCGAGTGGACGAAGGTGTTCGGCGCTCCGACCAGCACGTTCGACCACAAGGGCACCCGGTTCATCCTGCGCGACTCGTCGCTCGGATCGCTGCGGGCGGGTGGCTTCGCGCAGATCCTCGACCTCAAGCAGCAGCTCGACGACGCCAGGGCGAACCGGTCGATCCGCAACGTCGTGGTGATGGCGCACCACCCGATCGACGACCCGTCGCCGACGCAGAACTCGCAGCTCGGCGATCGCAAGGAGGCGGAGCTGCTGGTCCGCTGGCTCGCGGACTTCCGCGCGTCGACGGGCAAGGGTGCGGCGTACATGGCTGCGCACGCCGGGACCTTCGCAGCCACTCGGACCGATGGGGTGTTGCTGCCGCTGACCGGCAACTCGGGCAAGGGCCCGGCGGCTACTCCTGACGCCGGTGGCTTCACCGGGTGGGCGCTGGTCGGTATTGACCCCTCTGCGAAGGAGGCGGCTGCCGGTGAGCGGCACTGGTCGGCGCCGGAGCGGTCCTGGTTCCAGGTGGAGCTGCGGGCGCATGTGGACGCGCTCGAGCTGACTGCACCGACCACACTCAAGGCAGGCAAGACCGCGCCCGCTGCGGCGACCGTAGTACAGGAGAACCGTCGGGTGCCGGTGTCGTTTCCAGTGTCGGCCGACTGGTGGGGCTCGTCCCTACTGCACATCGGCCCGACCCGTACTGCGCCCTTCTGGGCAGTAGCCGCCTACGACCCAGCCACTGGCCTCCTCACCGGCCTCCGCCCCGGCACAGCCCAGCTAGGCGTCACAGTCAACGGCACCACCAAGAGCGCCACCGTGCAGATCGACTGGTAGGCAGCTAGCGTCATGGGCATGACTGAGGTGAGGCGGCCGCAGCGGCTGCGCAGTGGGGATCGGGTGGCTGTGGTGGCGCCGGCTGGGCCGTTGGTGGCTGAGCGGTTGGAGAAGGGGTCCGAGCATCTCCTGGGCTGGGGTTTGAAGGTCGACGTCATGCCTTCAGTGCTGACCCGGCATGAGCGGTTTCCCTACCTGGCTGGTGGCGACGCCGAACGAGCTGCCGACTTCCGGGCTGCGTGGCTGGATCCGCAGTACAGCGCTGTGTTCTGCGGACGAGGCGGGTACGGCGTACAGCGGCTGCTGCAACACCTCGACCTGGATGAGCTGGCCGGAGTCGACAAGGTGCTGGTCGGGTTCAGCGACATCACCGCGCTGCACGAGGTGCTCAACGCCCAAGGGCTGGTCACCATCCACGGCCCGATGGCCGCGGCTGTCGAACAACTCGGCGCACTCGAGGGCCGCGAGCGGCTGCACGACCTGCTGTTCGAGCCCGAGTCGGTCAAGGACCTGCTCGCCCCCAGATCCGCACGGACCGTCGTGCCCGGTACTGCCGACGGTCGCCTGCTCGGAGGCAACCTGGCGCTGCTGGCCGCCAGCCTCGGTACTCCGACCTTCGCGCGACCTGACGGGATCATCGTGCTTGAGGACGTGAGCGAGGACGGCTATCGGGTCGATCGGCTGCTCACCCAGCTCCTGCGGTCCGGGTGGTTCGATCAGGTCACCGGCCTGGTGATCGGCGATTTCAGCGAGGCCGACGATCAGGGACTGGTCTCCGAGGTGGTCCGTGAGCGGCTGGAGCCCCTCGGCGTACCGATGGTCGAGGGCGCCGCCATCGGACATGAAGAGGTCAACTTGGCGATCCCGCTCGGGCTCCCGGTCCAGCTGGACGCGACAGCCTGCACCCTCACACCGCTACTCCCGCCACTCAGCTGAGGTGCTCCCGTAGGAAGGCGAAAGCCTGCGGGTAGGCGTCCAGCCGGTTCGAGCGCTTCTGCAGGCCATGGCCCTCGTCGGGGTAGACCAGCAGCTGACACGGCACGTCCCGGTTGGTGAGCGCATCGACGATCTGCTCCGCCTCCGACAGCGGCACCCGCGGATCGTTCGCGCCGTGGATGACGAACAGCGGCGCCCGGATGTCGTCCACACGGTTCAACGGGCTCGCCTCCTCCAGGAAGTCACGGTCCTCCGCCAGTACGCCGTACTCCCGCTCCCGCGCCACCCGCCGGTACGCCGAGGTGTTCTCGAGGAACGTCACGAGCGAAGCGATCCCGACGACGTCCACACCGGCCGCCCAGCGCTCTGGCTGGAAGGCGAGGCCAGCGAGCACCATGTAGCCGCCGTACGAGCCGCCCCATAGCGCTGTGCGCTTGGGATCGACAGCGATCGACGGCAGCCAGTCGTGGATCGCCGCAAGGTCCCGCACGGAGTCGAGCCGCAGTTCCTTGTCGTCCAGGGTGTACCAGCGTTTCCCGTACGCCGCTGAGCCGCGCACGTTCGGCACGATCACCGTGTGGCCCTCCGCGGCCAGCGCGGTGACTATCGGGTTCCAGACGCGCATCGCCATCAGCTCGGGGCCGCCGTGCACCCAGACGACGGCTGAGCCACTGCTGGCGGCGCCACCGATCGGTCGGTACACGAACACCGGGATCTGTTCACCGTCGAAGGAGGTGACCCGGTGGCTCTCGGGATGCGTGAGACCGTCCGGCAGCTCAGGACCGGCCGGGCTCTGGATCGCGACGACCTCGCCGGTCGCCCGCGTGTACCGGAACACCGACAGTGGGTTCACCGGCGAGCTGTGGTTGAGCAACGCGTAGCTGCCGTCGAACGACCACAGCGGATCCGGCGCCATGATCAGCCGCGCCGCGCACCCACCGGTCGGCAGTTCGAGGTCCGCGACGAACGAGGTGTCCGCCAGCTTGTGCAGCGCCATGGTGACGACACCGTCATCGGTAGTCCCCACCAGCAGGTGCTCGCCGTCCGGGCAGACCCAGCCGGCCAGGTCGTGCTTGTCGTCGACCAGGAGATCGCTCCAGGCCGCAGTACCGACGTCGTAGCGGCGTAGGGCCAGCCGCTCGCGTCCCTCGTCACTGGCGACCACGAACCCGGAGGAGTCAGGCAACCACGAAGGCCCTTCCTGGTACGTCGGGTCGTCGTGCGCCGTGAGCTCCGTGACGGCTCGGGCGGCGACGTCGACCAGCAACAGCTGCACCGAGTTGCCAGGGCCGCCGGCCAGCGTGATGGCCACCCAGCGCTCGTCCGGCGACACATGCGCCGAGCCCAGGTAGCCGCCGCCGTCGTACAGGACTGTCTCGGTGCCACTGGCCAGATCCAGCATGACCAGGTCGAAGTCGACCTGGTTGCGGCGATTGGTGGTGAAGAAAACCCTTCCTGGCTTGGCATCCACGAGGTGATGGAAGTAGGCCAGGTCATGCACGAGTGGAGCGAGCACAGGGAGTCCACCCGGCCCACTGGTGTCGTCGAGGTCAAGCACGGAGAGCTGGCCCCGCTCATCGCCACCCGAGTCGTGCTCGACAACCACCCGGCGACTCTCCGGCACGAACCGCGCCGACCGGGCCGTGTCGCCCAGTGCCGTCAGCGCCCGCCAACTCCCATCCGCCTCCACCAAATGGATCTGGCGGATCCCGCTGCCGTCGTACCCGACGAGCAGGCGGCCCGCTGGATCGACATCGAAAGCCATCACGGTGGGCAGCGAAAGCAGTGTCGTCAGCACAAGACCAATCCTCACACGCAGATCCAGCCCAACTACCCACTGTCCATTGCAACTCCATGCAAAGTAGCCGAGGGGGCAGGCTGGCTGCCTGCCCCCTCTTCGTTTGGTTTAGCGGTCGCCGTGCCAGGAGTGCCAGAGGGCTGCGTAGGGTCCTTCGGCTCCTACTAGTTCGTCGTGGCCGCCCAGTTCGACGATGCGGCCGTCTTCGACTACCGCGATCACATCCGCGTCGTGCGCAGTGTGCAGCCGGTGGGCGATCGCGACCACTGTCCTGCCTTCCAGTACTCCGGCCAGTGACCTCTCCAGGTGACGGGCCGCTCGCGGGTCCATCAGTGAGGTCGCCTCGTCCAGGACCAGCGTGTGCGGGTCGGCCAGGACCAGTCGGGCCAACGCGACCTGCTGAGCCTGTGCCGGCGTCAACGAGACCCCGCCCGACCCGACCTCGGTGTCGAGGCCGTGCTCGAACCCGGCGACCCAGGCATGTGCATCCACCGCCCGCAACGCAGTCCACAGCTCGGCGTCCGCCGCAGCGGGCCTGGCCAGCCGTAGGTTGTCGCGGACGCTGCCGACGAACACGTGGTGCTCCTGGTTCACCAGCGCCACATGGCTTCGCACCTGCTCGGCCGACATCTTGTCCAATGCTGCCCCACCCAGGGTGATGTCACCGAGCCGTGGCGAGTAGATGCCGGCAAGCAACCTGCCGAGCGTGGATTTCCCTGCTCCAGAAGGGCCTACCAGCGCAACCCGCGCACCGGGCTCGACGGTCAGCGTGACGCCGTGCAGCACGTCATGGCCTTCCAGATACCCGAAGCGGACCTCGTCGGCCAGCACCGTGCGTCCCTCGGGCTCGTCCTGCTGGTCGGCCTGCTCCGCTTCGATCTCGCGCACGCCGACCAGCCGGGCCAAGGAGACCTGGGCAACCTGCAGTTCGTCGTACCAGCGGATCATCATGTTGACCGGCTCGACCAGCATCTGGATGTAGAGCGCACCCGTGGTCAGTGCGCCGACAGTGAGCCAGCCCTCGATCGCGAGCCCGCCACCGATGACCAGTACTGCGGCCAGCGCGACCGTGTGGGTCATGTTGATGACCGGGAACAGGATCATCCGCAGGTAAAGCGTGTACCGCTCCCAGGCCACCCACTGGCCGATCCGGGTGTCGCCACGCTTGATCCGGCGGTTGCCGAGCCGGTGCGACTCGACAGTCCGGCCGGCGTCGACAGTCTCGGCCAGTGCCGAGGCGACGGCCGCATAGCCCGCCGCCTCCGACCGGTACGCCGATGGTGCCCGGCGGAAGTACCAGCGGCCACCGATGATCAGGATCGGCGCAGCGATCACCACAGCCACGGCCAGCTCCGGCGCAGTGACGATCAGGGCACCAATCAGCAGCCCTGCCCAGATCACTGCGATGGTCAGCTGCGGTACTGCGTCTCGCATGGCGTGCGAGAGGCGGTCGACGTCAGTGGTGATCCGGGACAGCAGGTCGCCGGTCCCGGCGCGCTCCAGCACACCTGGCGGCAGCGCAACCGCACGGACCAGGAAGTCCTCACGCAGGTCGGCGAGCATCTCCTCGCCCAGTACTGCGCCGCGGAGCCGGGTGAGCCGCACGAACACCGTCTGCACGGCAAGGGCACAGACGAAGCCCAGCACCACATAGGGAAGGTCGACATCGGTCTCACCGACCGACAGCTTCTCCACGACGTTGCCGAGCAGCCAAGGCCCGACCATGCCGCTCAGAGCCGCCACCGCGTTGACCAGCGTCAGCCAGCCGAAGGCACGACGGTGCCTACGGAACAGCGTCTTCAGATAGGCCTTCACCGTCGCGGTGCCGGCCACCGGCAGGCGAGCCGCTTCCTGCGGGGCTGCCGGGTCGTACTCAGGGCGCTTCACAGCGACTCCTCGAGAGTTGGCTCTTCTTCACGGGTGACGACCGCGCGGTACCGCGGGTTGGTGTGCAGCAGCTCGTGATGGGTGCCGACGGCATCGACCTGCCCATCCGGAACGAACACCACGCGCTCGGCCCGGTCCAGCATCAGCGGGCTCGAGGTGAACACCACTGTGGTCCGGCCCGACCGGAGGAATCGCAGGCTGTCCGCGATCCGCGCCTCCGTGTGGGCGTCCACGGCACTCGTCGGCTCGTCGAGCACGAGCACCGCCGGGTCGACGTACAGGGAACGGGCCAGTGCGACCCGCTGCCGCTGTCCACCGGACAGGGAGCGGCCGCGCTCAGTCAGTACTGCTGCTGTGGCGTCCGTGCCGCCATCCGGCAGCGACTGCCGCAGTACGTCGAGGATGTCAGCGCACTGGGCTGCATCGAGTGCTGCCTCGATCGAGACGGCCTCACTCGCCGGTACGTCGAACAGCTCGCGCACAGTGCCCGACAACAGCACGGGATCCTTGTCCTGCACGAGTACTGCGGTCCGTGCCGAGTCCAGCGGAAGGTCGTCCAGCGCAACTCCACCCAGCAGGACAGACGGGTCCTCGGGGTTGGCCTCTGGGCTGTGACCTCCCAGGCGATCCGCAAGCAGGCCACCCGCATCCGGGTTGCCACAGACCACGGCGGTGAAGCTCCCGGCGGGCACAGTGAGCCCGGACAGCGGGTCGACCAGGTCACCCTCGGGCACCTCGGCCGCCGCCGTCCCCTTGCTGTCGTCCATCCGCTGCAGCGACAGCACGCGGGCAGCGCGCCGGGCGGACACCTTGGAGAAGATGAACGCGCTCGCCGTCTCCTCGAACGTGTGCAGCGGCACGAGCATGAAGGTGATGAACCCGTACGTCGTCACGAGTTCGCCGACGCTGATCTTCCCGTCGGTGACCAGGCCGATGCCCATCCAGACGATCAGGACCAGGAACAACCCGAACAGCAGCACCTGGATCGCCGCGATCAGCGACCACATCCGCGCGCTGCGGACCGCACTGGCCCGGTACTCCTGGGAGGCCGAGCGGTAGCGGTCGAGGAAGAGCTGCTCGCCACCGATGCCACGCAGTACGCGCAGACCGGCGACGGTGTCGGCGGCCAGCTCGGTGGCGCGGCCGCCCTTGGCCCGCTGGGCATCGGCGCGACGCTCGGCCGGGCCCATCAGCGGCACGATCGAGAAGGCCAGGATCGGTACGGCGATGAGCACCACGAGCCCGAGCTGCGGCTCGTAGAAGAGCAGCCCGATCACCACCGCGAAGCAGGTCAGCAGCGCGGCGGCGAACCGGCCGAGCACCTCGACGAACCAGCCGATCTTCTCCACGTCACCGCTGCTCACGGCGACGACCTCGCCGGCGGCGATCCGGCGGGTCAGCATCGAGCCCAGATCAGCCGCCTTGCGTGACAGCAGTTGCTGGAGGCGGGACGCAGTACTGATCCAGTTGGTGACGACGGCGCGGTGGAAGAACGCGTCGGAGCCGGCTTTGGCGGCACCCATCGCCAGTAGCAGGAGGCCGGCCACGATCAGCTTCGGCCACGACTTGTCGATCACCGCTTGGACGGCCAGCCCGACGGCGATGGGGGCGGCCGCGATGCCGCCGAAGTAGAGCATGCCCCAGCAGAGCGCTACGGCCTGTCCACGGAGCTGCTGGTGTTCGAGCCAGAGAATGAGTCGGAGGCCGGACCGGGTGTCTGGCACACCTGGGTCGGCGAACGGAATGAGGCGCAGCGACATGACGTTCCAAAGGAACTAGTTGGTTTTGAGACACCTGACCAGGCGAATGCATCAAGCCTAGGTGGGGCCGCCGACACTCCGCCAAGGCTTTTTCAGCAGCTGGTCGCAGCGGCTGAAGCGGAGCAGGTAGTACAGTCTTGAACGGGTTGTCGAGGGGAGACCGGTGCAGGAGCTGAGTCGGCGGCGTCGGCTGCTGGTGCTGGCGATCTGCTGCATGAGCCTGTTCATCGTCGGGCTCGACGCGACCGTGGTGAATCTCGCGCTGCCCTCGATCCGGTCCGAGCTGAACGCCTCGGTGTCGAAGCTGCAGTGGACGATCGACGCGTACACACTGGTGATCGCCAGCTTGCTGATGCTCTCCGGCTCGACCGCCGACCGGATCGGCCGGCGCCGGACCTTCCAGGCCGGGCTGGTGCTGTTCGGACTCGGCTCGCTCGCCTGCGGGTTCGCCCCGACGGTCGACCTGCTGATCGCGTTCCGGATGGTGCAGGCGATCGGCGGCTCGATGCTCAACCCGGTGGCGATGTCGATCATCACCAACACCTTCACGGATCCGCGCGAGCGGGCCCAAGCGATCGGGGTATGGGGCGGCGTGGTCGGGCTGAGCATGTCGGTCGGCCCGGTCGTCGGTGGTGCCCTGGTCGACTCGGCCGGCTGGCGGTTCATCTTCTGGGTCAACGTGCCCGTCGTGCTGGTCGCAGTACTGCTGACCGCGCTCTTCGTACCGGAGTCGCGGGCGGCGGTCGCGCGGCGGCTCGATCCGGTCGGGCAGGTGCTCGTGATGCTGTTCCTGATCGGGTTGACCTACGGGATCATCGAGGGGCAGTCGGCCGGCTGGGGTTCGCCGTTGATCGTCAGTTGCTTCGTCATCGCGGTGCTTTCGCTGGTGTCACTGGTATTTTATGAGCGTCGCCGCGAGCAGCCGTTGCTCGATCCGCGCTTCTTCCGCAGCGCGCCGTTCTCCGGTGCGACGCTGATCGCGGTCGCCGGGTTCGCCGCGCTGTCCGGCTTCCTGTTCCTGAATTCCCTTTATTTACAAGAGGTTCGAGGTTTCTCGGCACTGCATGCCGGCCTCCTGACATTGCCGATGGCCGCGATGACGGTCGTCTTCGCGCCGCTGTCCGGCTGGCTCGTCGGCAACCGCGGCCCGAGGCTGCCGCTGGTCGTCGCGGGCACAATGCTGACCGCGAGCGGTCTGGTGCTGTCCCAACTGACAGCCAGTACTGCGATCCCGGTACTGCTCGTCGGCTACCTGCTCTTCGGTCTCGGCTTCGGCATGCTCAACGCACCGATCACCAACGCCGCCGTCTCCGGCATGCCCCGCTCGCAGGCCGGGGTGGCCGCGGCGATCGCCTCCACCAGTCGTCAGGTCGGCGCCTCGCTGGGCGTCGCGATCGTCGGCGCTGTGCTGACTGCCCGGCTCTCCGGGCCACTGGAGACCGGGTTCGTCCCGGCGGCCCGGCTCGGCTGGTTCATCATCGCGGGTTGCGGCGTACTAGTGCTCATCTTCGGTCTGATCACCTCCGGCCGCTGGGCGCGCAGTACGGCGGCCAAGGTCGCGAACGAGATCGAGGCGCCCACCCAGGTTGCTTGACAGACCGTCGCCATTCGCCTTCTATCTGTAATCGGAGCCGACTGGGGGCGAGATGCTGCGGGTGATCTTCACTGAAGACGACCTCTCCCAGGTCCGCGTCGCGTCCACGGCCGACCCGCTCTGGGAGATCGCGAACAGCCTCGACCGGCTGCAGACCCGGCGGGGCCGGTGGGCCTACGCGCCCTGGTACCGCGCCGCGGCCGAGACGCTGACCGAGCCGGTACTGCGGAAGATGGTCACCTCGTTGCTGCTGCCACTGTTGCCGCGGGCGGCGTATTTCCCCGACTTCCTCACGCCGCCCGCCTCGCTCGACGGCCTGGAGGCGGGCATCGACGCCGTCCTCGCGACCCCGGCTGAGCAAGTCGCCAGCGAACTGAAGACGCTCGCACTAGTTCACCAAGCGCCTTCCTGGGCGCCCCGGCTCGCTGACGGCGATCTGCGGGCCGACCTCGGGATCGCTTTGCGGACCTACCACCAGAAGGTGATCGAACCGCACCACGACCTGATCGAGAAGGAGCTCGACAGCGACCGGGCGGCTCGGACCAGAGCGTTGGCGCGGGGTGGTGTCGACAGGTTGCTGAGAAGCTTCCAGCCGCTGATGCGCTGGCGACCGCCGGTACTCGAGGTCCGATACCCGATCAGCCGGACCATCCGGCTGGACGGTCGCGGGCTGCTGCTGACGCCGTCGTACTTCTGCTGGCACAACGCCGTCACGCTGGCCGACACTCAACTGTCGCCGCCGGTACTGATCTATCCCGTACTGCGTGAGCTGGACCGCGGCAACCCCGGCAAGGTCCCGGCAGCGGCTTTGCTAGGCAGTACCAGGGCCGCTGTACTCCGCGCGACGAGTGCTGGACTGACTACCGGCGAGATCGCGCAACAGGTCGGGATCGGGGCTCCGACCGCCAGTCACCACCTCACCGTGCTCCGCGACAGCGGGCTGATCGCGACGCATCGCGCCCAGAAGGTGCTGCACGTGCTGACTCCGCTCGGAGCGGCACTACTGCGTCAGCGGCCACCCACCTGATCATTCGCCCCCTTTTCACCCTCTCCGCCCTGCCCGCAGCATCGGACAGCCCGCAAGGAGGGTGAAAAGGGGGCGAATGATCAGGTGGGAGTCTCGATCAGTCCTGCGCGGGCCAGAGCCTTCAGCCGCCCGCGGAGGATCTTCTGCCGGCGCTCCTCCGCGGGGAAGAGATCCACGTACTCCGAACCCTTCGCCGCGAGCAGGTCGTCGTCGAGCCGCCGGACCGTACCGGCCGGGAAGCGATGCGTCATCGCCGCCTGCACGGCCTGACTGTCGGTGCCTTGCAGCAACTCGGTCAGCTGCTCCTCGGTGGTCACGCCGAGCTGGGCGAGGATGCCGAGGATCCAGGCGTAATGGTTCGTCTTGGCGTGCGGCGCGTCGGGGTACCGCCTGGTCAGATAGGTGGTCAGCGTCCCCGTGGTCAGATCCATCGGCGCCGCGTCCGGCTCGGCCGCTGCGAGTTCGCGGTACAGCTTGTCGATCTCGGCGAACTCGTTGTCCGCGAGTTCCATCAGCGCCGCCGCGAGCAGGAACCGCCGGTCGAACTCGGGTTTGCGGTCCGGCGGGATGTCCAGCTTGTACCGGATGTCGTGCTCGAACTCGGCCCACGCGTGCTGGACCGCGGTACGGACCTGGATCTCCATCGTCAGGTTCTTCAGTACGGCGTACTCCGGCAGCTCCCGGCGGTGCGAGTTCAGCCGGACCAGGTAGTGCTTGCTCGCGTAACCGAAGGCGCCCTGCGCGCGGGTGTGCGCGCCCATGTCGGTGTGCTCGACGATCTCGAACTCCGACTCGATCACCTCGCAGACCCGGTCCACCGCCTCGACCAGGAAGGTGATGATCCGGGCCGCGACCAGGTCGGTGATCTGGTTCAGCGGATCGTCGTACTTCGGCCGGTCCGGGTCGTCGGGATGCGGTTTCGAGGCCTTCGCCAGGAACGACTCGGGGTCCTTGGCCCGGGCCGTCGCGCTCAGGTAGTTGATGCCCTCTTCCTCGCCGATCAGCTCGTTGATCAGAGCTTCCAGCTTCCGCGCGCCGCCGACGTACTGCTGATGCGTCCGCTCGTACTGCGCAGCGGCCTGCACCGTCCACTCCTGCAGCTCAACCCCGGCCATGCGCTGACCCTAGTGCTCAGGGCGGCGCATGCGCCCGTCCCACTCCCGCTAGCGTCGGCTATCGGTGTCTAGTGCTTTCTAGGGTTTCCGCTAGACAGGGCAGGAAAGTGACAGAGCAGCGACACGCGATCGGATTGGCTAGCGAAATCTAAGGAAAACGCTAGACAGCCTCATAGAGTGAAATGCATGGATCCGATCCGGAATCCCTATGCGCCCGGCGCCGGTCAGCGCCCGCCCGAGCTGGCCGGACGCGATACCGAAGTACGGCAGTTCGAGGTGGTGCTCGAACGCGTCGCGGCGGGACGGCCGGAGCGCAGCCTGGTGCTGTCGGGGCTGCGCGGGGTCGGCAAGACGGTCCTGCTCAACACGCTGCGGAGCCAGGCGATCAAGCGCGCCTGGGGTACCGGCAAGATCGAGGCCCGCCCGGACCAGAGCATCCGGCTGCCGATCGCCCAGGCGATGCACACCGCGATGCGCGAACTAGGGCACCGGCACCGGGACGACGAGCGGGTCGACCAGTTCAGCGCAGTACTGAAGGCTTTTGCCCTGCGGACCGCGCAGAACGATCGCAAGGGCATCCGCTGGCATCCCCCGGTCGACGTGGTCGCCGCGAAGGGCCGGGCCGACTCAGGCGACCTCGAGATGGACCTGATCGAGCTGTTCGCGGACGCGGCCGACCTGGCCGGCGATCTGTCCGTCGGCGTCGGGCTGTTCATCGACGAGATGCAGGACATCAGCGCGGACGACCTGTCGGCTCTGTGCGCGGCTTGCCACGAGATCTCCCAGCAGAGCGCCGCACTGGTTGTCGTCGGCGCCGGGCTGCCGCACCTGCCCGCAGTACTGTCCGCCAGCAAGTCGTACTCCGAACGCCTCTTCCGCTACATCCGCGTCGACCGCCTGGCCCGCGAAGCCTGCGATCGCGCGCTGATGATCCCGGCCGAGACCGAGGGCGTCGTCTTCGAGGAGGAAGCCCTCGACGAGCTCTACGCCCAAACAGACGGCTACCCGTACTTCGTCCAAGCCTTCGCCCACGCCACCTGGGACCACGCGCCCGCCAGCCCGATCACCATCAAAGACGTCGCCGTAGCCGGCCCGGAAGCCTCCGCCGAACTCACCGTCGGCTTCTTCGGCTCCCGCTACGAACGAGCCACCCCCGCCGAACGCGAATACATGCGAGCCATGGCCGAACTAGGCATCGGCGTAGACGACGGCTCCGTCCCCACCGCCGAAGTAGCCACCACCCTCAACCGCAAGCCGCAATCCCTCTCCCCAGCCCGAGACGGCCTCATCAAAAAAGGCCTCGTCTACTCCGCCGAACGAGGCACCGTAGCCTTCACCGTCCCCCACTTCGGCAAATTCCTCCGCACCCGCACGGCCTAGTACTACGTACGCCCCCGCTCCTCCGCCGTGGCACCCACCCCGCCGTTCGGGCGTTACGAAGCGCTGTTCTGCAGCAGGCGTTCGGCCTCGTCGACGATGCTGTCCGACTCCGTAGCAGGAACAACGTCCACTCCGAGACGTTGCCAGCCGTCTTGAGCGATCTCGAACTGTTCCTCGCCGGCAGCAGTATTCGGCTCAGCGAAGACCGCGTTGATCTCGACCCCAGTGGGGATCTCCACGCCGTCGCCGCTTCTGTTCCGCGGGGTCAGACGTCCGCCGTCCTGCCGAAGCAGGCCCAGAAGGTAGTTCCAGGCCTGGATCTGGGTTTGCAGAGTGCGCGTGTCCTTGACGTCGAACGCCCACACCTGTGACATCTGATGCACGACGCCGTCCTTGACCGCGAAGTCGATTCTGGTCTCCTGCGAGCCCACGGCAGCGACCTGGAAGCGTGCGACGTGCCGAACCAGTTCGGGGCGCAGAGCAAAGGCATCCTTGAGTCGATGGACGACCCGCGTTCTGGTCCGATGGTTCACGTCGGCTTCGGAGTCGACGATCATCAGCTCAAAGGCAAGATCGGCTGCCTCTTCTGCGGATCTCGCGAGCACAGGCCGGGCTTCGGACAACTGCACCAGGTTGTTCATCCGTACCCGGAGGTCCTCGATGTCGCCTCGTTCGAAGGTGGGAACGGACTCGTCGGGGAACAGTTCTTCGACGGCGCCGAGGCGGGCCTCGATCACGCCCTCGATCCTTCGGAGGAAAGAGTCGGTGTAGCTGGCCGTGCCGCCCAGCCGTGACGCGCGCCGGAGGTTGTTCACGCGCCGATAGGCCCACTGTCCGTCGCGACCGGCGATGACGCCGACGTTCACGAATTCCCCGCGTACAGGGTCGGGGACGTAGCGAATGACCCAGTAGTCGTAACGCATGCTGTCCCCTCTCATGAATGGCTCTCCGCGGCTTCCCGAAGCCTCTCCGACACTGCAGATCGGCGCTCGTAGATGAACCTGGCCAGGGTCAGTAGGGTCCCGTCAGCAATACTCCATGTTAGCGGTATGCCGCTCATGACGTCGGCCAGATCTTTGCAGGTCAGGGCATCTACCGCGGCTGCGGCGCCGAGGAGAGCGTCAGCGCTGAATGGTTGCCCCTCGGCTGTGTCCGGCCAGTCCCAGGGAAGTCCATCCCGTTTGGCCAGGTGTTCAGGCGACCAGTTGCCTTCGAGGCTGTCGAACCAGAGCCCGTGATCGATCGACCACACCTGGTCGTTCGCCGCCAGGTGGTAGAGCAGTTGTAGGTCTGTACCGAGACACAAATCCCACAAGGCGAGGAAGTAAGCGAAACGGCAGGAGTTGCCATCGCGCCGAACGCCGGCGATGACCGTGTTCTCCTCGACGTCTGCCAGCAGCTCGGAGCCTGTATAGAGGCCAGTCGGCAACCGACGGCCATCCTTGGCGTAGAGGTCGGTAACCAGCGCCGCATCCACGGAGATCAATGAGATTCGACGTACTGGCGCTCCGAGTAGCTCGCCGACAGCAGCCACGACCGCTTCATGGACCAGTGACAGGTTGCCATGCGGATTGCCAGGCCACTTGAGCCAGTATCGCTGTCCATCATCGGCAACAGCCAGCACCGGCTCAGCTCCGGTGTCAGCCATCCTGATGATCAACTGCGCTGAAGCCTTCGCCCGAGCTCGGTCGGGCGCGCTGAGGGCCGCTGTGACGGTGGCGTCTGACCACACATCCTGTCCCGCGGCCATCCGCTCTCCTGATGTCGTTCTACATTCACAGTCAGGTCCTGGAGTCGGGGACCGACTGGGCCGATTGCTGCGGAAAGCCTAGACCGTCGGCGTGACGGCCCCTGCGTTGCTGCTCTATTTAGCGCCAGTGCGGGTTTAGTCACGGGTCTGTGAGCAGCTCGATACCGAGCGTGGCTGAAGTTGCTCTTTCGTGATGTAACGCGGAGTGGATAGGGTGGCTCGTCATGACCACCACCCGGCGGAGTAGGCAGCGTGCGGGGAGTCGTGCGCGCCGGGGCCGGGGTGGGCGGCATAGCCGGCGGAAGTCTTACAAGGCGCAGTGGTTCTCTGTGACTGCGTTGGCGGTGCTGGGTGTGGTGATGGTGGTGCACCCGGATGCCACCCGGCAGACAAACCTGGCGGCGCAGTTCAGTGGGGCTGTTGTCGCGGCCGATGCGCCGGTGCAGGCGCCTGTGGTGGTGCCGACGGAGGTACCGACGCCGACGGCAACTTTCACCAAGCCGTTGCGTCCGGCACCGACTCTGACTCGGCCGCCCAAGGGGTCCAAGCCGAACGTGGTTGTTTCGACGGGGCGCCTGCAGGTGGTGGCTGGTTCCTCGAAGGCGAACGGGGTGCGCGACAAGCTCACCTATCGGGTCGAGATCGAGGAAGGGCTGTCGTTCAACGGTGCGGCCGTCGCGACGGCGATCCACAAGACGCTGACCGACGCACGCGGTTGGCAGGCGCTGCAGCCGGTCAGCTTCGAGCGGACCGACAAGCCCGACGCGGACCTGCGCATCATCTTGGCCACACCGACGCTGACCGACAAGCTCTGTCTGCCGCTCGACACCGGTGGTGAGCTCTCCTGCCGGGTCGAGGACCGGGTGGTCCTCAATGCCAAGCGCTGGATGTACGCCATCCCCGCGTACGCGGGCAAGGTCGAGCTCTACCGCAACTACGTGGTCAACCACGAGGTCGGCCACGCGCTCGGCCACGGACACTCGCCCTGCGCCAAGGCCGGCACCCCGGCGCCAGTGATGATGCAGCAGACCAAGGGCCTGGCCGGCTGCCTGCCGAACGCCTGGCCCACCATCAAAGCAACCTAGACGACCTCACCCGTGAGAACCTGTCCAGAGACGGTCTGAGCGAGCGGGAGGGCGTAGAGAATGTCGTCACAGGACTTCCCCACCTACGGCCGGGGTGACAACCCCGACGAGTCCCGCGAGGACGAGCACTACGCCAAGCCGGCGCCGTACGGCGGCCACACCTACGCCGCCGACACCTACGCCCAGCCAGGCACCTACCAGCCCGGCCAGCCCGGCCAGCCAGGACAGGGTCAACCAGCTCAGAGCCAGCCCGGGTCCGGCGAGCCACTGCCACCCGGTACGCCGCAGCACGGCGCCCCGCCGAGCCAGTACGCCGACCCAGCTAACCCGTACGGCGACCCGGCCGGTCACGCCTACAACCAGCCGCCCGCCTACCGCCCCGGCACCCCATACGGCCCACCGGCGCACCCCCAGCAGCACGAGCTACCGACGTACGGGCGAGAGGGCGAGCCGGCACCCCGTGATCCGCGAGCAGCCCGCGTAGTACTGCTCGCCACGATCATCGCCGCCGTCTACGGTCTGCTGGTCATCTCTGTGCAGCGGGTCTCGCTGCGGGAGATCTCCCAGGCTCCCGGCTCGCCCCTGAACCACCCGCTCCGTACAGACGTCATCGACACCATCGGCCAGCTCCTGATCCTCCTGGTCGGTCTGGCCGCGCTAGGTATGTGGTTGCGCGACGTGATGAGCCGCCGCAAGGTCGGGCGCCAGCCGGACCCGATAGAGCTCGGTGGACTCGGTCTGGTCGCTGTCTCGCTGGTCCCCCTGCTGATCTGGCTCGTGATGATCCTGACCACCGGCATGGGCTCGATCGACGACTCCCTGCACCGCCTGCCCACGGCGTACGCGTGGGGCGGCACCGGCCTGCTGATCCTGGCTGTCGGCTTCGCACTCGGCTACCGCGAGCTCAAGCCCGCAGTGCGCAACCCTGTCGTCCAGCAAGCCCCGGACCGCCCGCCCTGGGAATGACCGCCCCCGTCGTACTCGTCCCCGGGCTAGGGCTCGGGCCGGAGTCCTATGCGCCGACCGTGCGCGACCTCGGTACGCCGTACCGAGTAGTGACACTGCCCGGGTACGGCGAACCCGTTCGACACGGCGACGATCTGCAGACCGAGGCGCTGGCTCGACGTCTGGCCGATCGCGTGACGGAGCCCTCTGTCCTGGTGGGCCATTCGGCCAGCTGCCAGATCGTGGTCGCGACCGCTCTGGCCCGGCCGGAGCTCGTGAAGAGCCTCGTGCTGCTCGGGCCGACCGGAGACGTCGAAACCTCCGGCTGGACTACTCTCGCTGAGCGGTGGGTGCGATCGGCAGTGTGGGAGTCGGCGCGGCTGGTGCCCGTCCTCGCGCCGCAGTATGCCCGTACCGGCCTGGTCTCGATGGCGCGCGCGATGGAGGTCGCCAGGCGCTACGACCTCGCAGCGGCGATCGGCAGGCTCGGGTGTCCGGCGGTGGTCGTTCGGTGCGAGCACGACCGCCTGTGTCCACCCGGCTGGGCGCAGCGGATTGCCGACCTGGCCGGCGCGGAGGTCTGGACGCTACCGACCGGCTCTCACATGCCGGTACTTACGAACGGCCCCGAGGTTGTGACGTTCATCAAGCGGGCAGCCGGTGTATACAACGGGCAATGACGCGTTATCGTTGACGCAGTAACAACCTCTGCGGGAGCTCGCACCGATGTTGGCGGGCTGAGAGGGCGACGAGCTGTCACAGCCGGGTCGCCGACCGCCTGAACCTGACCGGGTAATGCCGGCGTAGGGAGCTAGGTCAGCCATGGCCACGACTGCTGTCCGCAACAACGACCCCAGCCAGGAAGCACCGCTCGTCCTCACCACGGACGCGCCGCGCACGCTGGGGTTCCTCGATCAGTTCACGCTCTGGGGCAATCTCGGCATCTCGCTGTTCGGCCCGGTGACCGGCGCGCTCGTCGCGGCGTACACGGGATCGCTGGTGAAGGGCCTGATCGCGGTCGTCGTCGGCTGCGTGATCGGCGCCCTCGTGCTGGGCGGTGCCGCCGTCTTCGGCTCGCAGACGGGTGCGCCGGCGATGGCCAGCCTGCGTGGGCTGTTCGGCCGCCGCGGCTCGATGGCGCCGACGGTGCTCAACATCGCGCAGAACATCGGCTGGGCGACGATGGAGATCATCGTCATCTCCCAGGCGGCCGTGGCCGTGACGAGTGAGCGCTGGCGCTGGCTGTTCGTGCTGATCGCGGGCTTCATCGCCACCGCGATGGCCGTGCGGCCGCTGGGCAGTGTGAAACTGCTGCGCAAGTTCATGGTCTGGCTGGTTCTGCTGGCCTCGGTCTACCTGTTCATCCAGGTGCTCAGCAAGCCCGTGCACGACATCCCCCAGGACGGCATCTTCGGCTTCTGGCCGGGCGTCGACCTCGCCGCAGCCGGTGTCGTCTCGTTCGCGCCGCTGGCCGCCGACTACACCCGGCACTCGCGTACCAACAAGGCCGCCTTCGCCGGATCCGCCCTCGGGTACGGACTCGCCGCGATCCTGTACTACGCCCTCGGCGTGATCGCCGTCGCCACCTTGCAGACCAACAGCACCGACGTGATCACCGCGCTGGTCACCCTGCCGGCCGGAGCGATCGCGTTGTTCGTGCTGCTGGTGGACGAGGTCGACGAGGCGTACGCGAACGTCTACTCGACCACGATGGCCGCGCACAACCTGATCGGGCACATCGACCGGCGCTGGATCTCGGTCGCGATCGGCGTGCTCGCAACCGTGCTCGCGCTGTTCATTGACCTGGGCAACTACACGCAGTTCCTCTACCTGATCGGCTCGGTCTTCATCCCGTTGTTCGCGGTCGCGATCGCCGACTTCTTCGTGGTCAGCAAGATGCGCTGGGACGTCTCCGACACCGCCCGCTTCCGCTGGCAGCCCACCCTCGCCTGGATCTGCGGCTTCGTCGCCTACCAACTCGTCAACCCCGGCACGGTCGAGGGGTGGTCTCCGTTCTGGCTCGACCTCCAGCAGACCCTGTTCAACAACCAGCCGGTGCCAGGTTGGCTCGGCGCGACGTACACCTCGATCGTCGTCTCGATGCTCGCGGCAATCATCTTCGGCCGCATCGGGCGCAGCAACGCGCCTCAGGTCTAGAAACTCAGCGGTACTCAGGGTTCTCGAAGTCGAAGCGGCAGCCGGCGTCCCACTCGGAGCGCTGGTTGCCGTGGGCAGGGATCCCGCCGGCGTCCTTCAGCATTCTTGCCAAGTGCAACAGGTTCCAGGTCATAAAAGTCGTGTTCCGGTTGGTGAAGTCGTTGTCCGGGCCGCCCGACCCCTCGTCCAGGTACGACGGGCCCGGGCCGGCCTCGCCGATCCAGCCGGCGTCGGCCTGCGGCGGGACGGTGTAGCCGAGGTGCTGCAGGCTGTAGAGCACGTTCATCGCGCAGTGCTTGACGCCGTCCTCGTTGCCGGTGATCACGCAGCCGCCGACGCGGCCGTAGTACGCGTACTGCCCGTCCTCGTTGAGGATCGAGGAGTTCGCGTACAGCCGCTCGATCACCTTCTTGGTCACCGAACTGTTGTCGCCGAGCCAGATCGGGCCGGCGATCACCAGGATGTCGGCGGCCATCACCTTCTCCTGCAGGGCGGGCCACTCGTCGCTCGCCCAGCCGTGCTCGGTCATGTCCGGCCAGACCCCGGTGGCGATGTCATGGTCGATCGCCCGGATCACCTCGACCGCCACGCCCTGCTTGGCCAGGATGTTCCGGCTCACCTCGATCAGCCCTTCGGTGTTGCTGCGCTCGGGTGACCGCTTCAGGGTGCAGTTGATGAACAACGCCCGCAGGTCGTCGTACCGGGTGGTTGGCATTTTGATCGCTCTCTCTCGCGCTGGCACTGGTGAGCTTCAGTGTCGGCGCCGCGGCGGGGGTGGCACGAGAGGCGCGGGATTACCGTTTGCCGACTTCGGGGATCGGTCCGGTCTCGAATCCGGAGCTGATACTGACAGTGACCCAGCGGTGCCGGGATACTTGCGCAATGCTGAACTCTGCACTGCGCAGCCGGGCCGAGTACGAAGAACTCGGGGCCGAGGGGCTAGCCAGTCGCACCACGCCTGAACGTGATGCCGCCATCATCGAGGCCGTCGAGGAACTCCTGGAAGGCCGGGAGTCCGTGCTGGACCTGTGCTGTGGCTACGGCCGGATCAGCCTGCCGTTGCGGCGGGCCGGCAAGGTCGTGCGTGGACTGGACATCTCCCCGAACCTGGTCGAAGCCGGCCAGGCCAAGGCGAGGGAGGAGGAGCTGTCGATCGACTGGGCGATCGGGTCGATGACGGACCTGCCGTACAAGTCGGACTCGTTCGACGCGGTGATCTGCCTGTGGACGGCGTTCCACGAACTGTTCGCCGAGGACGAGCAGCTGTCGACGATCTGGGAGATCTCGCGGGTGCTCAGGCCGGGCGGACTGGCCGTGATCGAGGGCCCGGTCTGGGGCCCGGCGACCGCGTCGGAGATCGCCAACGGCATCCGGCAGGGCCCGGAGCACCGGATCGTGACCACCGAGCACTTCGGCACCAGCGGCGTCCACTACATCCACGACGAAGCCAGCTACGGCCGCCTCTGCGCCGCCGCCGGCATCGAGAACTACAAGGTCTACAAGCGCGAATGGGGCGGCCGCCGCCGGCTCATCCTGGAAATCCACCAGCCCGGCAACGGATAAACAGCAGGTCCCCACTCCACACTGGGGACCTGCTGCTTTCCAAGCAGTGTAAAAGAAAGAGATCGGCCGCCGGAAACGTCAGCTTTTCGATTCAAGATTCAGCAGAAACCGCTTCGCGTCCAGCCCGCCGGCGTACCCGGTGAGGGCGCCGCTGGCGCCGATCACGCGATGGCAGGGAATCACGATGCACAAGGGGTTTGCGCCAAGTGCGGTGCCGACCGCGCGGGCTGCCTTCGGGCGATCGATCTCGCCCGCGACCTGCCCGTACGTCGTCGTCCGGCCATAGCTGGTGTGGTCCGGAAGATCGTTGAGCACCAGTCGCTGGAATGGCGTCGCGAGCACCAGGTCGACGGACAATTCAAACGTTTTTCGTTGACCGGTCAGGTATTCATCCAGTTGGCGCCGTACGTCGTCGAGTGCGCCCGGCTGGCGCAGTACGCGCGGGGAGATCGCCTGGGCGAGGCGGTTCGTCATCGTCTCCTCGTCGCCGAAGGAGCTCGCGACGACCCGGCCGCCCGCGCTGGCGAGCAGCAACGTGCCGACGGGGGTGTGGTGCAGGGCGTAGGAGACGTCGGCGGTCGGCAGTACCGGCGGGCGGGCGCCTCCGGGGGTCAGCCGGCTCAGCCGGCGTTCGAGGTCAGTCATGATTCACTCCGAGTTTGGTGCGCAAGGTCGCGAGCGCATCGCTGACGAGTCGGCGGGATGCGGCGGGCGTGGTGTCCAGAGCGGCGGCCACGCCATGGTGGTCCAGGTCGCCGACGTATTTGAGCGTGACGGCGACGCGTTGCCGTTCGGGCAGGTCCTTGACGGCCTGCCAGAGGTCCGGGTCGGGCCAGTCGGCGGCGTCGGGGCCGTCGACGGCGATCGGTGGCGCGTCGTCCAGTGGTGTCTGTGGTTTTCGGGCCCGGTGCAGGTCGGTCGCGCAGCGGGTGGTGATGGTGAGCAGCCAGCTGCGCAGGTTCCGCGCCGAGGTGAGGTTCGGATAGGCGGCGAAGGCCTTCTCCCAGGCGCGCTGGGCCACGTCGTCGCCGTCGACCGGTCCGGCCAGCGCCCTGGCGAGCCTGGCGACGTCTCGCCAATGATCGTCCACGAGCGCCTGGAACGGCGGCAGCTTCACCTTCTCCGAAACCATCACGTCAGTAGAACGCAGCCAGGGTCCAGGGTGTGAGGCGCCCGGCCGTTTCGAATGACGAGATTGTCTAGTTCTCCAGTCGACTTTGGTGAGAGAGTAATTGACATGACGACGAACCTGCCGGTGCTGATCAGCGCTCTGCTGACGCGTCGTCGCGTCATCGACCAGATGCGCACGGCCAGCGCCACCTGTCGCTGAACCCCGCTCTGCCCGGCCTCCTGTCGCCGGTCTGACTTGCTGGCCTGAGAGCCAACTGGTACCCCACTCGCCCGGCCGCTGCCGGTCGTCCCTGCCCCGTCCCGAGGGAGAGACATGTCCGTCCATGCGTTCAACCCTGCCCTGACCACCCGCCCCGGCCTCACCGTGGTGCCCGACCGGATCGAAGAGCGGACCGTCGACGCAGCCATCTTCCGCTCGGTGTTCCGACGACACGCGGCGGGCGTGGTGGTGATCACCGCGGATGCCGGCAACGGCCCGGTCGGCTTCACCGCGACCTCACTCGTCTCGGTCAGTCTGCTGCCGCCACTCGTGTCGTTCTCGATCGCGACCACCGCGTCCAGCTGGCCGACGGTGCACAACGCCGGCAGCCTGGTGATCAACTTTCTCGACGCCGGTCAGCACGAGATCGCCGGGCGGTTCGCCACCAGCGGCGTCGACCGGTTCGCCGAACCGACCCGCTGGTCCCGGCTGCGGACCGGCGAACCCGTCCTCGACGAAGCCCCGAGTTACCTGCGGGCTCTGGTCGAGCACCGCTTCGCAGTCGCCGATCACCACATCGTCGTGGCCCGGCTCGCCACCCACGCCGAACGTCGCGAACACGAGCCGTTGCTGTACCACGACGGCCGCTACGCGACCACTGACCGGCCCGCCTGAACTCCCGTCTGGAAGATGCTCATGTCTAAAAAGCCCCTTGCAGTACTAGCCGCCCTGACCGCGCTGACGCTGCTGTCCGGCTGCGGCGGCGACGCCGAGGCCGGCGGTGGCCCGAAGCTCGCGCTCGACGCCGCGCTGCCGACCGAAGTACCGGATGGCGCCAAGATCGTGGTCGGCGATCCGGCCACCCAGAAGGCCTTGGAGCTGTCCGGCCAGATCGGCAAGGTCTCCAAGTTCGTCCAGTTCGCCAACCTCAGCGGCGGTCCGCAGACCACCGAGGCGTTCCGCGCGAAGGCGCTGGACGTCGGCTCGGTCGCGGAGATCCCGCCGATCCACGCCACCTGGACCGGCCTGCGGGTGAAGATCGTCGCGTCCAAGTTCCGCCAGGATCCGATCCACCACCCGATCTACGAGCTCGGCGTCGCGCCCGGCGTACAGGTCAAGACGCTGGAAGACCTGCGTGGCAAGAAGATCGCGTACAGCCCGGGCCAGGCGCAGGGGGCGCTCGTCCTCAAGGTGCTGAAGAAGGCCGGGCTGACCAAGGACGATGTGAAGTTCGTCGAACTGCCGAGCACCGGCGACATCTACCCGAACGCGCTGGCCGACAAGCAGGTCGACGTCGCGCCGATCGGTGGCGTCTCGATCAAGCGGTACCTCGCGAAGTACGGCAAGGACGGCGGTACGACGATCCCGCACGGACTCAGGGACGACGCGGGCCACCTGTACGTGGCGACCGAGTCGCTCGAGGACGCCGGCAAGGCCGCCGCGATCCGCGCGTACGTCGCCGCCTGGGGTGTCGCCCAGGAGTGGATCGACAAGCACCCGAAGGAATGGATCCAGGGGTACTACGTGAAGGACCAGGGCCTCACCGAGGCCGATGGTCAATGGCTCGTCACCAACGCCGGGCACCCGGACATCAGCGCTGACTGGAGCGGCGCGATCAAGCGGCAGCAGGAGACGATCGAGCTGCTCGCCAAGGAGACCGGCAACAAGGTGATCCAGGCCGCCGATCTCTACGACCTGCGCTTCCAGAGCGTTGCTTCCGACGCGATCAAGGCGGCGAGCAGATGACCCAGCTGGCGACCCTTCCAGCCATCCGTACGCAGCACCCCGTCACCCAGCCCGTACGCCGACGCCGCCGGCTCGGGCCGGGCAAGCAGATCAAGTTCGGCGCCTCGATCGGTCCGGTACTCTTGCTGATCGCCTGGTCCATCGGCTCCGCGACCGGCTGGCTCGATCCGCGCGTCCTGTCGGCGCCTTGGACGGTCGTCACCACGACCGGCGAGCTGATCGCGGACGGCCGGCTCCAGTCGAACCTGCTGACCTCGGCCCAGCGAGCCTTCGCCGGCCTCGGTCTGGGCATCTTGCTCGGCACGGTCCTGGCTCTGCTGTCCGGCCTGAGCCGCCTCGGCGAGGCCATCCTCGACGGTCCGATCCAGATCAAGCGCGCGATCCCGTCGCTCGCCCTGCTGCCGCTGCTGATCCTCTGGCTCGGCATCGGTGAGTCGATGAAGATCACCACCATCACGCTCGGCGTCTTCGTGCCGATCTACATCCACACCCACAACGGCCTGCGCACCATCGACAGCCGGTACGTCGAACTCGCCGAGACGGTCGGGCTGTCCCGCTGGGAGTTCATCCGCCGGGTGGTTCTGCCCGGCGCGCTGCCCGGCTTCCTGCTCGGCCTGCGGTTCGCGGTGACGGCTGCCTGGCTGTCGCTCGTGGTGGTCGAGCAGATCAATTCCACCAGCGGCATCGGCTACATGATGGAGCTGGCCCGCACCTACGGACAGACCGACATCATCATCGTCGGCCTGGTCCTGTACGGCGCACTAGGGCTGCTCTCCGACGGCGCCGTCCGGCTGATCCAGAGGAGGGCACTGTCATGGCGACGCACACTGGCGGACTGACCTTGGAGAAGAACAAGGGAAGGGGACTGACGCTGGACCAGGCCGTCGAGGTTCGCGGCCTGACTCGCAAGTACGACGATCGCGCGGTACTCGACGACCTCGACCTGAGCATCAAACCGGGCGAATTCGTTGCCCTGTTGGGAAAGAGCGGCTCCGGCAAGAGCACCTTGCTGCGCGCGCTCGCCGGGCTGGACTACGACGTCGTGGGTGACGGTGAACTCGCCGTACCAGCGAACGTGTCAGTCGTCTTCCAGGACTCGCGATTGTTGCCCTGGGCGCGCGTTCTCGACAACGTCGTACTGGGGCTTCGGAGAGCCGACGAGCGCGGCAGGGAAAGCCTCGCCGAGGTCGGTCTGGCGGGGCGGGAGAAGGCATGGCCGAACGAGCTGTCCGGTGGTGAGCAGCAGCGGGTCGCCCTGGCTCGGTCGCTGGTACGCGAGCCCGCGTTGCTGTTGGCGGATGAGCCGTTCGGTGCTCTCGATGCCCTGACCCGGTTGAAGATGCACGTCCTGCTGCGCAAACTCTGCGCCGCGCATCAGCCGGCCGTGCTGCTGGTGACCCATGACGTCGACGAGTCGATCGTGCTCGCCGACCGGGTGATCGTTCTCGACGAGGGGCGGATCGTCGCTGAAGAGCCGATCGAGCTCGCTGAGCCGCGCAGTCCGGTCGATCCGGGGTTCGCCGCCGTCCGTTCCAAACTTCTCGACGCCTTGGGAGTATCGCTGTGAGCCTGCACCTGAACGCCTTCTTGATGAGTACGGGGCACCACGAGGCTTCCTGGCGACTGCCCGAGAGCAACCCGGTCGCGAACACCGACGTGGCGCACTACCAGAACCTCGCGCGGATCGCGGAGCGCGGCAAGTTCGACTCGGTCTTCTTCGCGGACTCACCGGTGCTCTTCAGCGATGTCGGTCGCCGGCCGGCCGGATCGCTGGAGCCGACCGTGCTGCTGACCGCGATCGCGGCCGCCACCTCGAGGATCGGGCTGATCGCGACCGCCAGTACGACGTACAACGAGCCCTACAACCTGGCTCGGCGGTTTGCGAGCGTGGACCACGTCAGCGGCGGGCGTGCGGGCTGGAACGTGGTGACCACGGCCGGGCCGGATGCCGCGAAGAACTTCAACCTGGCCGACCAGCCCGCGCATGCGGAGCGGTACGACCGGGCGGCCGAGTTCCTGGAGGTCGCCTATAGGCTGTGGGACTCGTGGGAGGACGACGCGACCCTTGCGGACAAGGAGTCCGGCGTCTGGGGCGACAACGCCAAAGTCCTACCGATCGATCACATCGGGCGGCACTTCCAGGTGCGCGGGCCGCTCAACCTGCCGCGGTCACCGCAGGGCCATCCGCTGATCGTGCAGGCCGGGTCGTCCGAGGACGGGAAGGGGCTGGCCGCTCTCTATGCCGAGGCCGTGTTCACCGCGCAGCAGACGCTGGAGGACGCGCAGGCCTTCTACGCCGACCTGAAAGCGCGAGCGGCTGCGTTGGGACGCGATCCCGTGACGGTGAAGATCCTGCCCGGCATCGTGCCGGTGATCGGCGGGACGGTCGAGGAGGCGTTGCGGCTGGAGCGTGAGCTGGACGAGCTGATCAAGCCGGAGTACGCCCGGCAGCAGTTGGCCAAGACGCTGCGGGTGCGGCCCGAGGATCTGCCACTGGACCAGCAGTTGCCCGCCGATCTGCCGGATGAGGACGAGATCGAGGGCGCGAAGAGCCGCTACACGCTGATCGTCACGCTGGCTCGCCGGGAGAAGCTGACCGTGCGCGAGCTGATCGGACGGCTTGGTGGTGGCCGCGGGCATCGGACCTTCAGCGGTACGCCGGAGCAGGTAGCCGACGCGATCCAGGAGTGGTTCGACGCGGGTGCGGCCGATGGGTTCAACATCATGCCCGCCGTGTTGCCGTCAGGCCTGGAGGCCTTCACCGACCACGTCGTACCGATTCTCCAGCAGCGCGGGCTGTTCCGGACGGAGTACACGGGAGAGACGTTGCGCGACCACTACGGCCTCGCCCGCCCTCTCGGCCGAACCAGATCCCTGCAAGAGATCGTCAGCTGACTATTCGATTTCTGTCGAGTAGTCCTCAGGCTTGCAACCTTTTCCTGCTATTCGGACATCTAGGAGGTGACAGCAGATCCATTCGCCGATCGGTCGGCAACCGCCCCGAAGCTCCTGGCCGAGCGGCTTGTGAGGGGCGGAAAGCAACACTGTGGATCGAGACAAGCGTCGAGACGACCAACTAGCACCCGCGGAGAGCGCACCGGACACCTCGGACGGGATGCCGGCGCGGCTCGACGCAGCCGTCCGGCTGCTGGTAGGCCCGGCCAACTTCGCGGGTCAGGGCACCCGCTGGGCCCGCGCGCTCGAGGAGCGGGTGCCCGACACGTTGGCGACCTCGTTCGCGTTCTTCAGGGGACTCCTCGACTACCCGGTCGACTACGGCGTACCGGCGCGCACGTACCGGCGCAACCGGCGCTGGCAGCTGTACTTCTACAACCACGTTGTGCGCAACTACACGCACGTGCTGATCGAGGCGGCGCGGCCGATCTTCGGCACCTTGCACGGACCGGACGCGTCGGGCGACATCACGTACCTGCTTACCAAGGGCCTGAAGCTGGGGCTCATCGCCCACGGCTCGGACGTCCGCATCCCCAGCCGGCACGTCGAGATCGAGCCGTGGTCGCCGTTCCCGGACCTCGAGGACGAGACCGTCGAGCTGCTCGAGATCAACGCCACCCGCGCGGTTGAGCTGTTCACGTCGTACCCGGGCTCGGTCTACGTCTCCACACCCGACCTCCTCGACTACGTCCCCAACGCTGTCTGGTGCCCCGTGGTCGTCGACGTCGGCACCTGGCGCAGCGACGCCCCGGTGCTCGAGCACGAGCGGCCGGTGGTGGCCCACGCGCCCAGCAAGTCGGCCATGAAGGGTTCCGAGCTCATCGACCCGATCATGGAGAGGCTGGCCGCGCGGGGTCTCATCACCTACCGCCGGGTCGAGGGCGTCGACCCGGCGGACATGCCGGCCGTCTACCGCGACGCCGACATCGTGCTCGACCAGTTCCGCGTCGGCAGCTACGGCGTCGCCGCGTGCGAGGCGATGGCGGCTGGCCGGATCGTGGTGGGCCACATCGCCCAGCACATCAGCGACCGCGTCACCGCCGACACCGGGCTCGAGCTACCCATCGTCGATGCGACGCCCGACACCATCGAGCAGGTCGTGCTCGACCTCATCTCGCACCCGGAGCGGGGCCGCGAGGTCGCCGCGCGCGGGCCGGCCTTCGTCCAGCAGGTGCACGACGGCCGCCGGTCGGCCGAGGCGCTGGCCGCGTTCGTCGAGCAGCCGAGCACGGTGCCGCCCAACTGGAAGCCGTCGTGGATCCGGCCCAAGGTCGTCATGATGGCCGGCAACGACATCGTCGTCGACGCCCGCGTGCTCAAGTACGCGCAGACGGTGGCCAACTGGGGTCTCGACGTCACCTGCATCGGCCTCCCCGGACGCCGGCTCAGGGGCGTCCGGCAGTTCGGCAACGTGCAAGTGCTGTGCCCGGTCATCCCGTCGAAGGTGCTGCTGACGGGGTGGCGCAAGCGGCTGGTCAACCTCAAGGCCAACCTCAGGCCGTGGTTCAACACCGAGGCCGAGTACACGCTGGCCCATGCCCGCTGGCAGTACGCGAGCCGCGAGCTGCGCGGCGAACGCGGCCGCGACCGCCGCGACCACGAGCGCACCGGCGGCGGGTCCGGCTCGTCCAGGCCGGCCCAGCGGTCCATCCTCGACCGGCTGCGGCGGGCGGCGCGCTGGCGGTCGCTGCGGCTGCACCGGGCTGTCCTCCACGCCCGCGCGTACTTCGTCCGGCGGGCCAAGCACAAGGTCGCCGACCTCACCGACCTGGGCATCGGCAAGCGGCGCGAGCGGCTGCTCGCCCTCTACCGTCACCTGCCGTCGGGCCGCTGGCGGCGGGTGATGCCTGAGCTGGTCGACCAGGAGCTGACGCTGGGCCCGCTGCTCGACCGCCTCCAGATCGAGATCATCCACGTGCACGACGTGTTCATGCTCGGCATCGCGGCGCGCGCGGCGCACCGGGCGGCTCTGGACGGGCGCACCATCAAGATCATCTACGACGCCCACGAGTACATCCCTGGCGTACCGGTGGTGGCCCCGCGCCGGGTCGCCGCCTACAGCGACCTCGAGCGCGAGTTCATCCGCGACGCCGACCGCGTCATCACGGTGTCCGAACCGCTGGCCCACTGGCTGCAGCGCGACCACAAGCTGGCCAGCCTGCCCGACGTCGTCCTCAACGCGCCGGTCGAGCCACCCGAGGACGCCGAGGTCATGGGTCTGCGGGAGCAGCTGGGGCTGGCCGAGGACGTCCCGCTGCTGGTGTACGGCGGCGGCGTCAACCGCGCCCGCGGCGTCGGGACGGTCGTCGAGGCGCTGCCGCAGTTGCCCGGCGTCCACCTCGCGATCGTCGCGCGGGTCAACTCCGTCACCGCGGAGCTGCAGGCCCGCGCGCTCGAACTGGGCGTGGGCGACCGCGTGCACCTGGCGCCGTTCGTCGCTGCCGAGGTCGTGCCGCTCTACCTGCGCTCGGCCACCGTCGGCCTCAGCCCGCTGCTGCACGCGCCCAACCACGACATCGCGGTGACGAACAAGTTCTGCGAGTACCTCGCCGCGGGGCTGCCCATCATCACCACCGACACCCCGGCGCAGGCCGACCTGGTGAAGGAGCTCGACCTCGGCGCGGTCTACGCCGCGGGCGACGTCGACGACCTCGTACGCGCGGTCCGCACGGTCCTCGCCGACCGCGACCGCATCGCCGGCCGCATCGCCGGCGACCCCGAGCTGCGGCACCGGTTCTCCTGGGCCGCACAGGCCGAGGTGATCCGGTCGGTGTACGCCGAAGTCATGGGAAGGCTGCCCGACGCGGCCTGGGCCCCCGGCGCCACCATCGTCCGTCAGCTTCTCCCCGGCCCACCTGAGCCGCCGGAGACGAAGTGGCGCGCCTTCAAGGCCGCAGCCAAGGCCTCCGAACGCGAGCCATCAGTCGAAGCGGTCAGCTGAAGGCGTCAGCTGGTTCGGACGCACTCCGGCTGGAGCACTGGCACGTGCCCAAGTCGAGCCACCCCGCCAACCGCCAGCCTGCGTACGACGTACTCCCAGATTCGCCGACCTTGGGCACCGCCCAGCCACCCAACCCGCCTTACGACGCCTACCCCGTGCCCAAAGTCGAGCGCATCAGCCACCTTGGGCACCGCCAGCCACCCAAGCCGCCCTGGGATGCCCCAGCCCGTGCCCAAAGTCGACCAGCCCTCGCCGGGCGGGGAGGAGAACGGGGTGGGGAGGGTTTCGCTGAACCTGGGGCGGGTTTTGGCCCGGGCCGGGCGTATTTTCCTCCTCGGTCGGCGAGGGGTGGTCGGCTTTGGGCTTGGGATAGGGGCGGGGTGGCTGGGTGGTGATCGATTCGCTTGTGTTGGCTTCAGCGAGGTGAACGGTGGAGCGGAAAGCAGCCGCTGAGTTCGACCGCAACGCACGGAGCCAGATGAACCCAGCTGCCGGGATATCGCTGCCGAGCGCCGTCGAGGTGCAGGTGAGTGCCTGCGGCAGGAGGCAAGCCGCGCCCGGGCACCCACCGCGACGGAGGAGCGGCACAAGGCTGGGTGGGAGCGGCCGGAGCTGGGAGCGACGGGCGGAGGGTGCGTGGGGAGTACTTCGCGTCAGTTGATACGGACAACGAGTTTGCCTACCGCGTCGCCGTTTTCCATGATGCGGTGGGCCTCGGCGATCTCGTCCAGCTTGAAGACGCGGTCGATCCGGATCGGGAGCTTGCCTGCGGCAACTAAGTCGACATAGCGCTGAAACGCCTCGGCCGGAAGGTCGCTGCTCTCCCCGCCGTACGCCGTCAGCCGCACGCCGTTCGGCAGATAGCCGATCGGGTAGAAGTCCGGGATCGTCCAGGCGTCGCTCAACATCCCGGTAAAACAAACGGTTCCGTGCACCGCGGTGGCCTGCAGCGTGTCGGGCAGGGCGTTCGTGCCGACGAGTTCGAGGGCCGCGTTCACGCCTTCGGGGACGATCGCGCGGACCTGGGCCGCGATGTTGCCGTCGTCAACCAGTGGGTGGTCGACGCCGAGCTCTCGCAACATCTCCAGCCGCTGCGGATTGCGCGTCGTCGAGAACACCGTCAGGCCTTGTTCCTTCGCCAGTACGGCCGACTGCTCGCATCTGCGTCACCGGCCCAGTGGATCACGCCGGGGCCGCGGACCGGAGTTCGTGATGCCCGGACCGCCACCACTCACAAACCTGCTGTTTCCACCCGGGCGCAGGCCTGCGCACGCTCGGCCGGGTGCGATCAGTTGGGGTTTGTGAGTGGTGGCGGTCCGGCCCGACACGACGACCGCACACTGAACATCGCGAACTCCCGGCTGTAGCACTAGGCCTTTGCAGGCTGGAAATCGGGGATGGCCGACCGTGGATTGTGGCCCGCGGCCACGAGACTCATCAGGAAGCCGGCCGCCTCTTCGAGCTGACGGGCTTTGCTCAGACCGCCGACGATCGCGGTGTCGCCGCCGAGGTCGCCGATGAGAGTCGTCGTGATCGCCAGCGCGTCTGCGTCGTCGCCGCAGATCGCGACCGTCGGCTTCGGCACGCTCTTGTCGGGTGCGAGCCAGGACATGCCGGCGTACATGTGGAGAGCCTTCACCACATGCGCTCCAGGAGCCAGCTCCGCGACTCGTTCGGCGGCGGAGCCGTCCGTCTTCAGCCGGCCGGTGGCGAAGTCGACTGCGTTGGTGCAGTCGATCACCGGCTTGCCTGCCAGGCTGCCCTGCGGCCCACCAGCCAGTGACAGGACGGGCTCCAGGCCCTCCCAGGCGACCGCGACCACGACGACGTCGACGATCGCGGCCAGGCCGGCCGGATCGATCGGCGTACCGCCTAACTCGCCGGCAGCTTTTGCGGCCTTGTCCGCCGACCTTCCCGCGACAAAGATCTCGTGCCCTGCTCCCGCCCACACCGTCCCGAGTGCGATTGCCAAGTTGCCGGTGCCCAGAAAACCAATCTTCATTTGATCAAATCCTCCACTCGTCCAGGTTTATGGATTCACGCTAGGAGGCGATCTCCGACCGATCGGTAGGCAAGTTCCTGCGACAATCCGTTGGGTGAACAACGGCGGATGCGAGACCTTCGTGGCGGACTGCAGGCTGCGGCAGGCGACCGAGCTGATCGCGCACACCTGGGACCCGCTGGTGCTGGTCGCCCTGCGGGAAGGCACCACCCGGCGCCGGGACCTGCTCGTGGCGATCGGCGGGATCAGCGACAAGGTGCTCGGCCAGGCCTTGACCCGGCTGATCGCAAACGGCCTGATCACCCGCACTGCGGTGCCGGCGGACCAGCGCGGGGTCAGCTACGTCCTGACCGCGGTGGGTGCCTCACTCGCGACCGGACCGTTGGCGGTTCTGGCTCAGTGGGCCGCTGACAACGCCGATGCGCTGGAGCCCGTCCAATAGCCCTCTTCTGAGGGGGTCGGCGTGCCTGGGTGACTGGTTCACGAAACGGCGTGCCAGAGTTGCTTCATGGCGAAACGCCCCAGCGTGGTGGCCCACCGTGGCGCCAGCGAGATCAGTCCCGAGCACACGCTGGCGGCGTACCGCCGGGCCGTCGAGGCCGGAGCGGACGGGCTGGAGTGTGACGTCCGGCTGACCGCGGACGGCCACCTGGTCTGCGTCCACGACCGGCGGATCGACCGGACCTCCTCCGGGCGCGGGGTGCTGTCCACGATGAGCCTCGAGGAGCTGGACAGCTTCGACTGGGGTTCGTGGAAGAACCCCTGGGCCGAGCTCGACGACGAGGCCGAGCTGCCCGACCCGGACATGACCAAGGTGCTCACGCTGGAGCGCCTGCTGGAGACGGTCCGCGACGCCGGCCGCCCGCTGGAACTGGCGATCGAGACGAAACACCCGACCCGGTACGCCGGGCTGGTGGAGCGGCGGCTGATCGAGATGCTCGACCGCTTCGGCTGGGCGCATCCGAAGATCGGCTCGGAGTCGCCCGTGCGGGTGATGAGCTTCTCCTGGCTGTCGCTGCGCCGGATGCGCGTCCTGGCGCCGGGGCTCCGCACGGTCCTGCTGATGGACCGCGTCCCGCTCCGTTTTCGCGACGGCTCGCTGCCGACCGGCGTCTCGTACGCCGGCCCGAGCCTGGAGATCGTGACCGCGCACCCGGAGTACGTCGATCGGGCGCACAAACACGGCCACCAAGTCCACGTCTGGACGGTGAACACCGAACAGGACGTCCGCCACTGCCAGGAAATCGGCGTGGACGCCATAATCAGCGACCGCCCCGAACTGGCCATCCAAACCCTCGCGACCCCGCCCAGTGAGCTGTCTGCGCTGCCCACCCGGCCCCCGCGCCGGAAACTCCCCATCCTGCGCCCCCGCCGCCCCGCCTGAGGCCGCTCATTCGAGCGGGTCGGTCGCGCGGCGTTTGTGGGCTGGGTCTCACTTTGTCGTTCTGTGTAGCGAGGCGAATGCAACCGGTTATTCGCACGTTCAATTCCGTCGCTTTTGTCTCGGTTTCTTAGCTAAACGTGTGATCTTCAGCGTCACTATGTAACGGAATACCCAAGGGTGTTTTCACAGGGCTCATCGGGGGCAGAAGTGGGAGTGTTGTACCGATGACTGAGGAGACCCTGCTTGTCCTCTGCGACCTTGCCCGCCGACGTGAGCGTTGTGGACGTCGTACTGCCGCACGAAGTGTCCGCAGTCGCGGACGCCCGCCGTCGCCTGGCCGGCTATCTCAAGCGGCACCGGGTCGCCGACCATGCCCGTGACGACGCGCAGTTGGTGCTTTCCGAGCTGCTCTCGAACGCGATCCGGTACGCGCCGCCGCTGCCGGGTGGCGAAGTGCGTGCCGCCTGGTGGATCGACAGGGCCGGAATTCATCTCGAAGTGGTCGACGGCTGCGGTGACACCGAGCCGCAACACATCATCGACGCCCATCCCGAGTCGGTCGGCGGCCGCGGCCTGGCGATCGTCGACATGCTCACCTCCGAATGGGGCGTCCGCACCGCCCACGCCCGCCGTACCGTCTATGCCGTAGTGCCCCGCTGAACGCGGGTTGGTGACAGGCGGTCGAGTACTGCAAGACTGCGGGGTATGGGAAAGAAGTCGCGCAACCGCGCCAAGAACACCACGACCGTCACGCTGGATCCGGCCGACCTGGTCGACGTCGGACCGCGCGAGCCTTGCCCGTGTGGCTCCGGGAAACGGTTCAAGCAGTGCCACGGGCGTGAGCAGGCGCAGGCGGCCGACTCCTTCGTGGTCCGGCCGTTCGAAGGGCTGCCGGCCGAGTGCGACCTGATCGCCTTCCGCGAGATCGTCCCCGCCGGTACTGCGGAGCTCACGCTGGCCGGCGAGAACAAGGGCAAGACCGTCAACCTGGTCACCCTGCTGCCGATGGCGATGCCCGGGCTGGTCCGCGACGACGAGTCGATCTGGATCGGCTTGCAGACGCACGCCTCCTCGGGCGACCCGAGTCGCGACATCGCGCACGCCATCACCGCTGCGCTGGCGACCGAGCCGGGCAACCCGATCCAGCTCGGCGACCTGCTCAAGGACGGCCCGCGTCTGCAGGACCTGGCCGACACCTCCAAGCCGATCACCGTGAAGGTCCACGAGGGCTTCGACTACTGGGTCGGCGAGAACGTCGACGACCCGACGGGTGAGGTTGCGGCCGGCCTGGAGCGGGCGAACGCGGCTGCCGCGCCGACCGTCCGGCTGGAGTCGGTCGAGGCGGCGTACTGGACGCAGATCGGCGACCGCCGGTACCTGCGCTGGGTGATGCCGCACGCCGAGGACACGCTGCTCGACGCGCTGGCCCGGCTGCACGCGGCCGGCTCGTCGGCACTGACTGAGGGAAGCCGGCTGATCGGCTCGTTCCGCGCGCTCGGCGTTCTGGCGCCGGTGTGGGAGCTGCCGGCCGATGCCGAGGCTGCCGACCTGGAGAAGCCGGCCGCCGAGTTCGCCGTTGCGCTGGACAAGGCGCTCGCGACCGAGGCCGCGCTGACCACCGAGGAGCGGGCTGCTCGCGCCGGTCTGGCGAGCCGGCAACTGACGATCCGCTAGACATGTCAAAGGCCCGCACTCGTGAAGAGTGCGGGCCTCTGGCAACGTGGACGGCCCAAGTCCTGCTGACGGGGGAGCAACAGGGCCTGGGCCTAGGCATGAAGAGTACTCATAACAAGCCCGGACAACAACCCCCGATTTCACTCCGCGTGTCGTCGGCCTTACTTGTCTAGTCAGGTATGCGGAATCGCTGCCACATCCACCGCGGTTCAGAGAGCTGTCAGTGGGTCTCGTAGTACGGGGCAGGACATGCAGCGCGGACCGCCTCGGCCGGAGCCGAGTTCTGAGCCGGAGATGCGGATGACCTCGATGCCGGATTCCTCCAGGCGCGCGTTGGTCTCCACGGTGCGTTCGTAGGCGATGCAGACGCGTGGTGCGAGGGCGAGGGTGTTGTTGCCGTCGTCCCACTGCTCGCGTTCGGCGGTCACCGGGTCCAGGCCGGTATCGATCCGGCGCAGGGTGTCGATGCCGAGCGCCTTGGCCGCGGCGACCAGGAACGGCTCGGACTCCGCGACATGCAACTCGTCACCCTCGGCGGTGACGGCGAGAGCGCGCATCTCCTCGGCCATGTTCGGATACATCAGTACGGCGTCGACGTCGACCATCGTGCAAACGGTGTCCAGGTGCATCGTCGCCCGCTGCTGCGCGATCGGTACGGCGAGCACGGTGTGCGCCAGACCCTTCGCGAACACGCGCCGCGCCAGCCGCTCGACGCCGGCCGGCGTGGTCCGCTCGCCGACGCCCACTGCGAGTACGCCGGGGCCGAGCGCGAGTACGTCGCCGCCCTCGACATGCTCAAGGCTGTGGTCGTACACCTTTTCGGCTCCGGCGAAGCGTGGGTGGTAGGTGTAGATCAACTCGGTCAGCTGCGACTCGCGAACCCGGGCCGGCATCGCCAGTGAGGTCACGGCGACGTGGTCCCGGATCCACAGGCTCGAGTCGCGGGTGAACAGCAGGTTCGGCAGCGGGTCGATCAGGAAGTCCTCGTGCGCGAGCAGTGAGGTGACCAGCCCACCGGCCCGTACTTCGTCGTTGCGCACGCCGGCCATCAGGGCTTCGGCGAGCTGTTCCGGGTCGAGCGCGGTCAGGCCTGCCTGGAGATAGTCGCGCAGGGTGTCACCGAGGCGAAGGTCCTCGGTCGCGCCGGTGACCGCCACGGCGCGGGCGGCCGGATCGCTGAGCGACTGCGCGAGCAGTTCGTGCAGATAGAGCACCTCGACGTCGCGGTCCCGCAGTACCTGGGCGAACGCGTCGTGCTCGTCCTGGGCGCGGCCGACCCAGGGCAGGCCGTCGAAGAGCAACTTGTCGTTGTTTCGCGGGGTGAGCCGGCGGAGCTCGTTGCCCGGCCGGTGCAGCATCACCGTCCGCAGCGGCCCGACCTCGCTGTCGACGCCATACGCCTCAGTCATCTGCCTGCCCTCTCGTCCGGATCCCGTCCCACCAAGCTACGGCAGCCCCGTCGTACCCGCGGGGTGTGCCGTGATTCTGTCTGATTGTCCGACAATTCTCGTGGAACTCCAACTCGCGCCGTCGATCGAAAGGACGAGATATCCCCAGGGAGCGGGTGCTGAGGCGGGAGATCGGCCGCCGAACAACTAGGCTGCGGTGCTGTGTCCGGTACTGATCTGCCCTCCGTCGAGCCCGTCCAGGGCTCCGTTGCGTGCGTGATCCCGGCCAAGGACGAGGCCGAGCGGATCGCGGCGACCGTGGACGCGGTGCACAAGATCGCGGGCGTGGACCTGGTCGTGGTCGTTGACGACGGCTCCACCGACGGTACGGCGGAGGCCGCCGAGCGGGCGGGCGCAGTCGTCGTGCGGCACTCGAAGAATCGTGGGAAGGCCGCCGCGATGGAGTCCGGCGCGGAGGCCGTCGCGGCACGGGAGGGAGCCTGGGCGCGGCACCTGCTGTTCCTCGATGCCGACCTGGCCGACTCGGCTGCTGGGGCTGAGTCGCTGATCGAGCCGGTGCGCACCGGACAGGCCGACATGACGATCGGGACGCTGCCGGCCCAGGTGCGGGCCGACGGCAGCAAGGCCGGCGGGCACGGGTTCGTCGTACGGCTCGCGCGGGCCGGGATCGAGCTGGCCACCGGCTGGGCGCCTGAGCAGCCGCTGTCCGGCCAGCGATGCCTGACCCGCGTCGCCTTCGAGGCGGCGCTGCCGCTGGCGCACGGGTTCGGCGTCGAGACCGCGCTGAGCATCGACCTCGGCCGCAAGGGTTTCCGCATCCTCGAAGTCCCGATCGACGTCCGGCATCGCGCGACCGGCACCGACTGGCGCGGCCAGTTGCACCGCGGTCGCCAGTTCTGGCACGTACGCCGTGCGCTCTCGGCGCGCAACGCCGTGCCGCCCAGTGGGTCCTGGTCCGGCCGATGAGCACCGACGAGGCCGGCCTCGCCGAGAGTGGTCAGGTCAGTGTTTCGCCGACCGCGAATCGCGACGGCCGGCGCGCCGTCGGGCTGTACCTGGCCTCGACGACCCTGATCGTCGCCGCTGGGCTGCTCGGCCCGTCCGTGGTGGTCCTGACGCTGACCAACCGGCACGCCTGGCTGCCGCCGTACTGGTTCGACACGAAGCCGAACGACTGGCTCGTGACGATGATGATCTACGTCGCCATCCTGCTCGGCGGCTACGGCGTTTTCCTTGCTGCCAAGGCGATCAAGAACGGCTGGGCGCCCCGGGTCAACCGATTAGTTGCCCTAGGCATCGGTACGACGGCGGCCGTCACGCTGGTCCCGCCGATGGCGTCCGGCGACGTCTTGATCTACGCGGCGTACGGGCGGATCATGTCGCTCGGCGGCAACCCGTACACGACGGCGCCGGCGGACACCATCCGGCTCGGCTACGACCCGGTGATCGCGGCGACCGAGCGGCCGTGGCAGGGCGCGAAGAGTGTCTACGGCCCGATCGCGACCTGGATCCAGTGGTTCTCGTCCTGGGTCGGCGGCGACTCGATGCAGCTCACCGTCTGGATGCTGCAGCTGTCGGTCGCGGTCAGCCTGATCGTGTCCGGGCTGCTGTTGATGAAGCTGGTCGGCCCCAACCTGGTCAACCGCCGCCGCATCGCCATGCTCGCCCTGGCCAACCCGCTGCTGCTGTGGACCGTCCTGGCCGGCGCGCACAACGACTCGATCGCGGTGATGTTCGCGATCATCGCGCTGGTGCTGTTCCGGCGGCACCTCTTCTGGGCCGGCATCATGCTCGGCGTCGCGGGCTGCACGAAGCTCTCGATCGGCCTGGTGGGCATCGCGATGCTCTGGTCGCTGCGCGCGGATCGGCGCAAGGCGATCATGTTCTGCCTCGGCGGCGCGGTGGCGATGGTCGGTCTGTATGCCGTGGTCGGCGTGCAGGCGCTGCAACAGGCCCGGGCGAACAGCGCGTACATCTCCACCGGGACGCCGCACAAGGTGCTGCTCAGCTTCTTCACCCTGTTCCTGCCGAACGGTCTGGTCCGCACGGTGATCGCGATCGCTGCCTGGGCCGGCCTGATCGTGGTGGCGATCCTGCTGTCCCAGGTGTTCCCGAAATCGCTGGTGCCCCGGACGCACCCGGAGGACCGGACACCGGAGGCGATCCGCTACACCGCCATCTACGCGATCGCCTGGCTCGTCACCGCGATGTACTCGCTGCCCTGGTACGACGTGATCGCCTGGGTCGCGCTGGCGGCGGTGGCCGCGTCGAAGGTGGACAAGCTGATGGTCATCCGGACCACCATGCTCGCGATCGCCTACGTGCCCGGCCGGGATCCCAACGCCCGCCAGGTGGCGCCGTTCCTGTCGGACTCGCTGGAGTGGTTCAGCACCCGGCTGCGCGACACGATCTGCCCCGCGATCGAGCTCGGCGTACTGATCGGCCTGATCGTCTGGGCCCGTCGCGGTGGCGCCCAGTGGTGGCCGTACGACTGGCCGAAACGAAAGCAGAAGCCCGAGACCGAGAAGGCCACCGCCCACTAGACCGCTGAGGTTCAGCTCCAGAGATCGTGGCCGGCGGCGATGGCCTTGGCGAGGACGGTCTTGATCGGCTTCTTCAGGACCGCGGAGGCGGCTGCGACATCGTCGTACTCGGGCTGGACGTTGACCACCTGGCCGCCGTACCGGGCGATCTTGACGTGGATGCGCTGCCCCTCGACCTCGACGCTGGCGAACTCGCGGTCGGCGGCGTGCTTGCGGATCTCCGACTCGCGCAGGCCGATCGCCGACGTCTCGGAGAGGATCACCGAGCGGACCTCCTCGGCACTCGCGCCACCGACCAGGACCGAGAGGGTGTGCGCCGGCCGGCCCTTCTTCATCAGGATCGGGGTGAGCCAGGCGTCCGCCGCGCCGGCCTCCATCAGCCGGGCGAGTACCTGCGGCCAGATCCGCGGGTCGAGGTCGTCGACGTTGGTCTCGTAGACGAGCTCGGTGGCCGAACGCTCGACCGAGTCGCCGACGATCACGCGGACGATGTTCGGTACCTCGACCGGGTCGCGGCCGCCCGCGCCGACACCCGTTTGCTGGATCCGCATCTGCGGCATCAGGCCGAACTCGTCCGCCAGCGTGGCGAGCAGAGCCGCACCGGTCGGCGTCGTCATCTCGTACGGCGCGGTGCCGCCGATGACCGGAGCATCGGCCTCGGACAGCAAAGCCAGTACTGCAGGCCCTGGCACCGGGATGCCGCCGTGCTGGCCGCGAACCTGCAGCCCGCCGCCGAGTGCGATCGTGGAGACGACCACCCGGTCGAGCTCGAGCGCCACTGATGCGGCGGCGACTCCCACGATGTCCGCGATCGCGTCGAGCGCGCCGACCTCGTGGAAGTGCACGTCATCCGGGGCGACACCGTGAGCAGCACCCTCGGCCCGCGCCAACCGAGCGAAGGTATCCAACGCCCGATCCCGCACAGCCGGGGCCAACCCAGCCTCCTCAATCAACCGCCGAACCTCAGCCCAAGTCCGCGTAGGCCCACCACCGCCGTGCCCGTGCCCATGCCCGGCCCCGCCATCCTCGTGCCCGTGCCCATGGCCGTGACCGGCTTCGGCGCCCTCGGCCTGCGGGACTGCTGGGCCGAGGTGGTCCGGGAAGTTTTCTGGGTGGAGTTCTCCGGCTACCCGGACGGAGGCTTTGGTGGCTGCGATCTGGTGGCGGCTTGTTTGTTCCACCGTCACGGACAGCGATGGGTCGACCGCCGCGACGGCCGCGTTGACGACCTCCAGGTCGGCTCCAGCCGACAGGAACGCTCCCAGGAGCATGTCGCCGGACGCTCCGGCCGCGCAATCGATCCAGGCGACTCTCACTGCGACTTCACCTCCGCGGGCGCCGCGCGCCGCGCTACTCGAGCTGCGAAGACACCGGCCCCGAAGCCGTTGTCGATGTTCACCACGGTCACGCCTGGCGCACACGAGTTGAGCATCGCCAGCAATGCGGCCACCCCGCCAAAGGAGGCGCCGTACCCGACAGACGTCGGTACTGCGACCAGCGGTACGCCGACGAGCCCGCCCACCACGCTCGGCAGGGCGCCTTCCATCCCGGCCACCACGATGAGGCAGTCGGCGGCGGCCAGGCGCTCGCGCACGCTCATCACGCGGTGCAGGCCGGCGACACCGACATCGGTGATCAGGTCGACTGCTGCACCGAATACGCCGACTGTCGTCGCTGCTTCTGCCGCGACCGGGGCATCCGACGTACCGGCCGCTACGACCGCCACCGTGCCACGGAGTACAGGGGGTGAGCCCAGGACCGCAGTACGGCCTACAGCGTCCACTACGGCCTGCGGCAGGGCAGCGGCGACCGCTGCCTGGGCCTCGACGCTCAGGCGGGTCGCCAGGACGGCGTGGCCCGGGTGGGTCGCGTGCAGGGTGCGCAGGAGCTCTACGACCTGCTCCGGCGTCTTCCCCGCCCCGTAGACCACCTCGGCGTCGCCTGTGCGCTCCAGGCGATCCGTGTCGAGGCGTGCGTAGCCGAGGTCGTGCACTCCAGGCAGTGGGCCGCCACCGGGATTCTGGTCAGGCAAATGAGTCACCCCGCGAATCTACGTGGCCCACCGGCATCCGCCGCCCGGGACCCTGGCACTGGCACTCAGCGCAGCCGCCTGAGCACGCAGCCATTAGGCTGCCGTCCGTGTCTTCGACGTTAGCCGGTGCTTTCGGGATCGCCGCCTTGTTCGTGGCGGTGCTCGCCCTCGTGTTCGCCATCCAGGCGCTGAGGGCGCAGTCCGGCACGCCCAAGGCCGGGGCGAAACCTCTCGCCACCCCAGAACCCCAGCAACAGGCCCAGCCCACCCAGACGCCTCAAGCGGAGGCCAAACCGGGCACCGTGAAGTCGGAGCTGCGCCGCCTGAGCAAGGAACTCGAGGACGCCCGAAGCGAACTCCGCGAGACCCTGCAGCACTTGGCAGTGGTCCGCTACGACGCGTACGGCGACATGGGCGGCCGCCTGTCGTGGTCGATGGCCCTGCTGGACGACAAGGGCGACGGGGTCGTGCTGACGTCGATCAACAGCCGCAACGACGCCCGCTCCTACGCCAAGGAAGTCAAGTCCTTCGAAAGCGACGCCAAGCTGTCGCCCGAGGAGGAAGAGGCCCTCGAAACCCTCCGCAAAGAGGCCTCCCAACCCCGCGAGACCCCAGAACCCAGCTGAAGCTCAGCGGCGCTTGGGGACCCGGACGATGAGGGATCCAGGCTCTACCTCGGCGGTGATGGTCCGGCCGGGGCCGATGCCGTCGCCGTCGAGTTGGCGTTGGACGTCGACCGCCGCGGTGATCTCCACCTTGCGGCCGGTGAAGCGCTCCAGGTACATCTCCGTGCGCTTCGTACGGGTCATCACGCGCCAGAAGACGAGCGGCCACTGGGTGACCCGGCGGGGCGCGATCACCACCACGTCGATCAGCCCGTCGTCGGGGCGGGCATCCGGGAGCAGCGGGATGTTCGCCTGCAGCATCCCGACGTTGCCGATCACCACGGTCCGGACGCGGCGCTCCACTGGCTCGTCGTCGTCCAGCACGATGCGGACCTTCACCGACGGATGGTTGATGTTCTTCGCCGCCGAGACCAGGTACGCCGTCCAGCCGATCTGCGCCTTCAGGATCGGTGGGGCGCCGGTGATGATCGCGGCGTCCAGCCCGAGCCCGGCCATCACCGCGAAGCGGTCCGTGTCGAGTCCGTCGCCGGACACCTTGACCAGGTCGATCCGCCGGTCGCGGCCGTCCAGGATGCGCTCCAGCGCGTCGTCCAGGTCCATCGGGATGTGCAGGTTGCGGGCCAGCAGGTTGCCGGTACCGGCCGGAATCACTCCGACCGGGATGCCCGTGGAGGCCAGCGCGGCGCAGACCACCCGGACCGTTCCATCGCCACCGGCGACCAGGACCAGGTCCGACTCGTTCTCGATCGCCCGCTTGGCCATCGCGTTGCCTGAGTCGTCCTCACGCGTCTCCAGCCAGAGCGGATCGTCGAACCCCCGCACTGCGAGCGCCCGGGTCACCTTGCGCCGGAACGCCACCCCGTCGCCGACCTTGATCGGGTTGACGATCACAGCGGCCCGAGGCGGTACCGACGTACCGTTCTCGTCAGCCGGAGTACGCCGCCGGCGTCGTCGCAGGCCGGGCCTCAGCCCGAACCCGATCGACGACGCCGTGAGGATCGCCAGTCCCAGCGCCCAGCCCCCGAGTACGTCGGACACCCAGTGCACGTTCAGCAGGACGCGATCGACGGACGTGATCCAGACCACCGCGATCGTCGGCAGCGTCACCAGCAGCCGGAAGCGACGTCGCCAGCCGCGGACCGACGGCAGCACCACTCCCAGTGCTCCAGCCATCACAAACGCGGCGGTGGCGTGTCCGGAGACGTACGCCCAGCCGTCCACCTCGGCCAGCATCTGAGCGGGCCGGGCCCGGTCGAAGATGTGCTTGACCGCCTGGACCAGCCCCAGCTCGGCGCCCGCGGAGACGATCAGCCACACCGTCAGCAGCCGGGCCCGCCGGTGCCAGAGATAGATAGCGACGACCAGGATGACGGCCCGCATGGTCCAGGGCTGGGTCACCGCGCCGACCACCTGCCAGACGTCCACCATGTTCTCGTGCGCGGCCCCGTACTCCGCCATCCGCGCCGAGACCGACTCGTCCCAGCGGCGCAGCGGCGGCCACTGCCCGAAGACCAGCAGCGTGATCACGGTGAACGGCAAAACACCCAGGACGACCGTCAGCGCGCGGCCTACCGGACTGGGTGGGTGGTGGTTCATGGCCTGGTCGATTCCCCCTAGAAGAGACCGCTGCTGATCCGCTGGTGCCAGCTCATCATCCCGAATAGACTTCGCCGCCGCTGACACGCCCCGATACCCTGCACCTGTGATCGATGCCAAACTGCTCCGTGAGAACCCCGATGTCGTCCGCGCGTCCCTGACCAAGCGCGGCGAGAGTACCGACCTGGTCGACCAGGTCCTGGCGGCTGACGGTGATCGTCGATCGTCCATCGCGGCGTTCGAGTCGTTGCGCGCGGAGCAGAAGGGGCTCGGCAAGCAGGTCGCCCAGGCCAAGGGTGACGAGCGCACCGCGCTGCTGGAGCGGACCAAGGCGCTGGCCGCCGAGGTGAAGGCCACCGAGGCCGCCGCGACCGAGGCGGAGAGCCGCTTCGACGCGCTCGCCGAGAAGCTGCCGAACCTGGTCGCCGACGAGGCGCCGGTCGGCGGCGAGAAGGACTTCACCGTCCTCGAGGAGATCGGCAAGCCGCGCGACTTCGAGGCCGAGGGCTTCCAGCCCCGCGACCACCTCGAGCTGGGCGAGCTGCTCGGCGCGATCGACATGGAGCGCGGCGCGAAGGTGTCCGGCGCCCGGTTCTACTTCCTCAAGGGTGTCGGCGCGCTACTCCAGCTCGGCATGCTCCAGCTGGCGATCGCCCAGGCGGTGGAGAACGGCTTCACCCCGATGATCACGCCGTCCCTGGTCAAGCCCGAGGTGATGGGCGGCACCGGGTACCTGAGCGCCCACGACGACGTCTACCGGCTGGAGGAGCCCGAGCTCTACCTGGTCGGTACGTCGGAGGTGCCGCTGGCCGGCTACCACATGGACGAGATCCTCGACGTGTCGAACGGCCCGATCCGGTACGCCGGCTGGTCGTCCTGCTACCGCCGGGAGGCCGGTTCCTACGGGAAGGACACCCGCGGGATCATCCGCGTCCACCAGTTCGACAAGGTCGAGATGTTCTCCTACTGCAGCCTGGAAGAGGCGGCCGCCGAACACCAGCGGCTGCTCGGCTGGGAGAAGGAGATGCTGGACAAGATGGAACTGGCCTACCGGGTGATCGACACCGCGACCGGTGACCTGGGCGCCTCGGCGTACCGGAAGTTCGACTGCGAGGCCTGGGTGCCGACCCAGGGTGCGTACCGCGAGCTCACCTCGACGTCGAACTGCACCGACTTCCAGGCCCGCCGGCTGAACATCCGGCACCGCGACGCCGACGGCAAGCCGCGCCCGGTGGCGACCCTGAACGGCACGCTGGCCACCACCCGCTGGCTGGTCGCCATCCTCGAGACGCACCAGCAGGCGGACGGCTCGGTCCGGGTGCCGGCCGCGCTTCGCCCGTACGTCGGTGGCCGAGAGGTCCTCGAACCGGTGGGGAGATGACGAACGGCTGGCGGCCCAAGGCCGTTGCCCTCGACATCGATGGCACGCTGATCGATCACGACGAGCGGCTCTCGCTCGCCGTGATCGACGCGGTCCGCCGGGCTGCCGCGCAGGTTCCCGTCATTCTGTGCACCGGCAGGTCCTGGGAGACCACCAAGCCGGTCGCGGAGATGCTCGACCTGCCGGAAGGTTTTGTTGTCTGTAGCAACGGTGCGCGGACCCTGCGGAGTCCCGCCGGTGAGGTGGTGGACGAGCGCACCTTCGACCCGTCGACCGTGATCGCCTCGGTCCGCGAGCATGCGCCGAACGCGCGGATGGCGGTCGAGGAACACGAGTCCGGCTACCGGGTGACCGCGCCGTTCCCGCCCGGTGACCTGGGCTCGGACGATGTCGTGATCCGGGTGGTCACCGATGCTGAGCTGGCGCCGGAACCCGTGACCCGGTTGATCATCCGCGACCCGGAGCAGTCCGAGGCCGACTTCGTCCAGTTGGCCGAACGCCTTGGCCTGCACGGGGTCAGCTACTTCGTCGGCTGGACCGCGTGGCTCGACATCGCGCCCGAGGGCGTCGATAAGAGCACCGGCCTGAAGGTCGCGCTGGCGCAGTACGGGCTGGAGGCGGCCGACCTGCTGGCGCTGGGCGACGGGCGCAACGACGTGGAGATGCTGGTCTACGCCGGGCTCGGGGTCGCGATGGGTTCGGCGCCGGACGAGGTCAAGGCGAAGGCCGACGAGGTGACCAAGTCGGTCACCGACGATGGCGTCGCCGCAGTACTCAACCGTTATTTCTGAGTGACTGTTCGATCCTGATGAAATAGCCGCCGGAGATAGTTTCAGGTGGCAACCAACTCAGCAACCAAAAGGGCCCGGAACTCCTGCGCCTGCAGGGGTTCCGGGCTTTCTCGTCTCTGTCTGACTGTTCTGATAGTCCGCTGGCGGGCCGAGTATCAGGAAGGTCAGGCGACGCGGGTGCTGCCGGGACGAGGTGACTGACAGGGCCGCTCCACCACGGCGTCGAACGCGTCCAGGACGGCGTTCAGCTCCGGGCGGGGACGCGGGGTCTTGGTCGCGGGGCTCTGCCCGCGACGGGCCCTGCGCAGGTGGCGCTTGACGGTCGACAGCGAGCAACCCAGCCGCATGGCAAGGGATTCCAGGCTGTCGTTGGGGTACTGCGTCCGCAGGCGCAGCACCTCTTCGTGGCTGACCGGGCGGCGCGTGCCTCGCGCTCCGGCCAGTTGGTCGAAGTCGTCTGCCTGGACCTCGACGTCCAGCAGGTTACGCATCGAGCGTCGCTGCGCGGCCGTGGTGCCGGCGACGAAGCCGCTGACATCGTGCTGGGCAACGGCACTGAACAAGCAGTCGGTGAACAACGGGCAGGACGCGCAGACCGCTTTGGCCTCGCGGACCAACTGCTCATAGCGTTCTCGTGTCCGCCGGGTCGCTGATGCAGGCGGCGGCTCTTCCATCAAGCGGTGCTGGAAGACGTCCGCGCGTGCAGTGCAGCCCGTCATGGCCCCCTCCGTGATGGAAGATGTGTCGACAGCCGCACGAGAGCCATTGCTCCCTTGCCCCGCTATCTTGGCGCTGTTGACGATCATCATGGCTCCCCAAGTTCCAGGACTCGTGTGAACGAACGATGAATGACGTTCGAACACCCGAATCCACTAGCTGATGGACCGAGCTGTTGCCGACCCACCCTGTCGTCCCGGCGCGGGACGCACCGATCCATAACTGTTGACGTTGCGGATGTGGTTTTGGTTGCACCCAATTCCACATCGATATGTCGATGGCGTTTGCCGGGGTGGGGCCGCACCAGATCTGTTGATCCGGAACAGGTCATACGACGCGGTTGAATCGCCCCCGGTTCCGCACTAGCCACCGCATGAAATCACGCTGAAACCCTGCTGCGCAGGGGAACTAGCTGCCTTTGCAGCATCCTGCCGTAACGGTCTGGTGACGTTGTTCAACGGTCAAGCAGATTGCATGGAAATCGCTGTCCAAACGGTTGCGCGGAGCCCTGCGAAGGGGTATAGGCGACTCGGTCGCAGAAAGATACGGTGGTCCGGTGCCGATCCCCGAAGCAGTCCGCCCACCCCGTCTGGTCGCCACAGATCTTGACGGAACCTTAGTACACAGCGACCGATCGATCTCGCCGCGGACCAAGGCGGCGGTGCTCGCGGTGCAGGAAACGGGTGCCCAGTTCGTCATGGTCACCGCCCGGCCGCCGCGCTGGATGCACGACCTGGCCGACCTGGTCGGCGCGCACGGCGTAGCGATTGTTGCCAACGGCGCCATTCTGTACGACGTCGTTCAGCGTCAGGCGATCCGGACCGCTTTGATCGATCCACAGGTCGCACTGGAAGTCGCGCAGGCGATCCGCGACGAGGTGCCCGACGTCGAGTTCGCGATCGAGCGAGCAGACCGTTACGGACAGGAGCCGCGCTATCTCAATCGGTGGCCGACGCCCGACGACACGTTGATCGCCGAGCTCGCGGAGCTGCTGTCCGAACCGGCCGCGAAGCTGCTGGTTCGCCATCCCAGTTGGCATTCCGACGATCTGCTGGCGCGGATCAACCCGCTGGTCGGCCTGCGGGTGACGGCCAGCCACAGTGGCGGCAGCAGCCTGGTGGAGATCTCGGCGAGTGGGGTCTCGAAGGCCGCCATGCTCGCCGATTTCGCTGCGGAGCTTGGCATCACGGCCGATCAGTCGATCGCGTTCGGCGACTCGCTGAACGATCTGCCGATGCTCGCCTGGGCCGGTACGTCGTACGGGATGGCCAATGGGCACGCCGACGTACTGGCGATGGCCGACGTGGTCTGCCCCAGCAACGACGAGGACGGTGTCGCCACCGTCCTCGAAGAACTCTTCAATCTCTAGAGGTACATCCCGCCGCTGCCCGGGCCGTCGGTGTTGCCGGCTTGGGGAGCGCCTGGGAACGCCGGGTTGTCCTCAGGTGAGGTTGGCGGGTGCTGGCCACCGGGCAGTGCGCGGCGCATCTGCTCCAGCTGCTGGCGAGCGGCCATCTGCTGGGCGAACAAGGCGGTCTGGATGCCGTGGAACAAGCCCTCCAGCCACCCCACCAACTGGGCCTGCGCGATCCGCAGCTCGGCCTCGGTGGGCGTGCTGTCCTCGGTGAAGTCGAGGCTCAGTCGCTCCAGCTCCTCGACCAGCTCAGGCGCCAGGCCGCTCTCGAGCTCCTTGATCGACGCCTCGTGAATCGCCCGCAACTGCTGCCGGGAGGCCTCGTCGAGCGGTGCGGCCTTCACCTCGTCGAGCAACTGGCGGATCATGTTCGCGACCCGCATCACCTTGGCCGGCTGCTCGACCAGCTCGGTCACCGAGCGGGGCTCGTCGTCCTGCTCGTCCCGCTGGCGCGGCGGCCCTTCGACGGCCATCCCGTCCGGACCGACGATCAGGATCTTGCCGTCCTCGGTCTGGGTGCCGGTCATCTGAACTTCCGGGCCACCCTGGTTCTCGCCGCTGCTCTCGGTCATGCGCCCATCCTAGGTCCGGGAGGGTGAGGACCTCTTCCGGACCTAGGGGGTCTTCGAGCGATGCCGTCGCACGGCGTCACGGTTCGCGCACGCGGGGCTGCAGTAGCGCTGGCGCCCGCCACGGGACAGGTCGGCGTACACGTTGTCGCAGCCGTCCGTCGCGCAGCGGCCGAGTCGCGAGATGCCGCGGCCGGCGAGATGGAGCGCCGTACCGGTGCTGATCAGCGTTGCGACCAGCCGTCCGACCGGTACGTCGTCCGGGCGGTAGTGCATGTGCCAGCCATCGCCGGCGTGGTTGGTGAGCCGGGGATGTTCGGTGTACTTCGCCAGCATCGCGTTCATCAACCGCACCCGGCTCTGCTCGTCGGGGGCGTCCACCACTTCCAGCCATTCGTCCAAAGCGGTCTGTACTGCGGCCAGGTCGCCGACTGTCACACGCCTGTTCCTGACGAGACGGCTCTCGACGCCGCTTTCCTCGCAGCGTTCGGCCAGCTCCACCGCGGTGGACGCAGGGTTGGTGACCAGATTCACGGCCAGCAGGACCGCGTCGGCGCCGTAAGGGTTGAGATGCACAATGCCATTACAGCACGATGGGCCCATGATCTGCACCCGGTCGCCCATCCCGACCTGGCCAGGTTCGCCAGTTAGATGCCTAGGGCAACCAGATGCAGCGGCCGGTCGAGCTAGTCCACCCGGCTGACCATCGGCAGCCGGGACCTGGTCAGCAGCCACGCCAGCAGCCCGGCGAACAACGGCACCAGGATGACGATGCCCGCGATCTCCTGCCAGGGAATCACGAAGTGCGGTGACCCGAAGGCCGCATGGGCCGTGTAGCCGTAGAGAGCGCCGACTCCTACTCCCAGCAGACATCCGAGCTCACCCAGCACCCATGCCTGAGCAGCAGCAAGACTGCGCCGCCGTCGTGGTGGAGCACCGACCGCGGCCAAGGTCGCCAGGTCTGCGCGCCCCTCCGCCGCAGACAACGAGACCGAGATCGCCACCCCGAGCAACGTGACGACGGTTGCCGCGCCCATCAGTCCGAGGAACCACTTCCGTGCCGGGCTCTCATACCCCTTCTCCACCTTCAGTACGTCGTCGTGCCCAAGCAGCTTGGCCACCGAGGCGAGCTCGGCGTCCGTCGGCTCGCGCTTCAGTTCGTACGTCACCTTGTAGGGATTGAGAATGCCGAGCTTCTTGGCCGCTTCCGGGCTGATCAAAGCCGAGGTCGACAACCCACCGGCCTTGGGCGGTGAGGGGACCAGAGCGCCGGGATGCGGGTCCCACGACCTGCCCTCGGGGTCGTTGTCCAGGGACAACTTGACCGTACCGCCGGAGATCCCGCTCTGCTCGGGGACGACCACCTTGCCGGCCCGCATCGCCTCGGCGGCCTTCGGTCCGAAGCCGGGGAACCGGGCGATGTACTCCGGGTCGACGACCATCAAGCCGAAACCCCACTGGCCTTCCGAGGGCGGTGTGGGCACGTTCAAGGCCGGCGTGTAGCCATCGCTGACCTTCACTCCGGCTTTGGTGACCGAGCTGATCAGGTAGGTCTTCTCGACCGGGAGCAGACCGGCGACCTTCTCCACCGTCACCGGTGAATAGGGAACCGTTCCAGCGAAGGGCAGTACGGCGTCACCGTGGAGGCTCTCCGGAGCGTAGGCCTCGGCGTCAGCGGCGATCGAGTTGGAGATCGCGAAAGCCATCGCCGCCGTCGCGCCGACGGACATCATGATCGCGGCCGCGGCGGGACCGGTGCGATGCCGATGCCGGGCCGCGTCGCGCAGGGCCAGCCGCCCGCTCAAGGGAAGGAACCGGGCCACGCCCGCGATCTTGGCCACGAGGTTCGGCAGCACCCAGACCAGACCGATGATCGTCGCGGTGATGCCCAGCAGCACCAGCGCAATCGGTCCGGTCGGCGTCACGGTGGTCCGATAGTCCTGCTGATTCTCCAGAGCGAGCTTCTGCGCTGCTTCAAGGGCCCCGGCCATCCAGACGCTGCCGATGATCGTGCTGGTCACGCCGCCGACGACCAGGGCGACCGCCGGCTTGCGCAGCCGAATCGCCGAGTTCGCTGCGGCGAACCGGCCGCTCAGCGCCGCCATCGGTGCCTGGCGCCCGGCGCTGATGGCCGGCACGATGGCTGCCGCCAGTCCGGCCAGGAGTCCGAGAGCAGCGACCGGCACCAGCGTCCGCCACGGGATGTTCACACCGACGATCAGTGTGGACAGCATCCTCTCCCACAACGGCCGGCCGGCGATCGTCGCGATGACGGCGACCAGAACGGCGCCGCCCGCTCCAAGAAGGCCGGCGAACAGGCCCTGCACGAGCACGATCCGGCGTACGTCGCGAGGCGTGCCACCGGTCGCGGCGACCAGCCCGAGTTCGCGGGTCTGCCGCCGGGCGCCGACCGCGAAGGCGGTACCGGCCAGCAGTACGATCTCGAGAATGCCGAACCCGATCACCAATGCGACCACCGCGGTCGCGCCGGCATCGGTCGAACCACCGGTAGTGATCGGCGGCGGATCGACGATATTTGCTCTTGGCAACAACATGAGGCCGTCCCCGAGCAGCCGGTCACTGAGCGTGTCGGCGGCCACCCCGGTGGGCAGATCGACCAGATAGAAGACCAGACCACTTTGTGCCGGTGCCAGCGGCGAGGCCGGGCCGGCGAAGATCGTCCGCTTATCAGGATCGTTGATGGTCCGGGCCAGGCCGACGACGGAGTACTTCTGCTCCGACGCCGTGGTTATCGTTGCGCCAGGCAACAGCTCGCCGTCGTCCAGCAGTTCGAGGTACTTCGCCAGGGCAGGGGAGATCGCGACCTCGTCCGGCTTGCCGGGCATCCGGCCGCCGTCCAGCTTGAAGGTGCCCTCGGCCAGCTTGCTCTGACCGTCCCCGACGATCAGGCGGACGCTGCTGTTGGCCTGTGGTCCGCGCAGGTCGACGTTGCCCACCTCGAACAGTGCGCGGACCGCCGTACTGCCCGGCGGCAGGGACTTCAGCGGATCGACCTTGCTCGTGTCCCGGGTCGACAAGTCGGTACCGGACGGTGGCCCCGGAGCGCCACCGTCCAGGGACGGGCGGTCCAACCAAGGACCCAGCTTCGGGAACTCCGACACCTCGATTCGGGCGTCCGCCTGGCCGATCGTGGTCCGCGCCAGCGCCTCCCCGCTCGGGCTGCCCGCCGCGCCCATCAAGCTGATCCAGGAGGCCGCGAAGACCGGGACGCCGATCAGGGCGGCGATGAGCAGTGTTCTTCCCGGCGAGCGCCGGGCGGTCCGCCGGGCGATTCGCAGTGGGGGACCCCAGCCCGCCATCAGCGGGTTTCCAGCAGGATGTCGACCTCGGGCAGCGGGCCGGACTGGCCTACCAGGACGCCATCGCGCAGGTAGACGACGCGATCGGCCCAGGCGGCGTGCCGGGCGTCGTGGGTGACGAGGACGCCGGCGATGCCGTGCTGGTCGCAGCGGTCGCGGAGGAGTTGGAGCACGGCCTCGCCGGTGTCGGAGTCCAGAGCGCCGGTCGGCTCGTCGGCGAGCAGGATGCGGCGATCACCGACGATCGCCCGGGCGATCGCGACGCGTTGCCGCTGCCCGCCGGACATGTGGTCGGGAAACCGGTCGGCCAACTCTGGGATGGCCACCTCCGCCAGGGCCGCTTCGGCGTACTTGCGAGCGGTGCGCGCACGGGTGCAGTCCAGCTCGAGTGGAAGCATCACGTTCTCGACGGCGGTCAGGGCCGGGATCAGGTTGAAGTCCTGGAAGACGTACCCGATCCGGCGCCGGCGCAGGGCGGCGACCGCCTTGGCGTTGAGCGTGGCCAGGTCGTTGCCGTCGACAAGAACCTCGCCGCTGGTCGGCCGGTCGAGCCCGCCGGCGCAGGTGAGCAAGGTGGACTTGCCCGAACCCGACGGGCCCATCACGGCGACGAGTTCGCCGGACGCCACGGCCAGGTCGACGCCACGGAGTGCGTGCACCTTCTGGCCGCTGGTTCCGTGCACCCGGGAGAGATTGCGGATATCGAGGATCATGCTCATTGGTTGGCCCCCGCCTTGTGGTCTTCGGGCTGGTGCTGGTCTTTGCTCGCAGTACTGGTCTTGGCGGACCGGCGGTGGCGGGAAAGCATCGCTTCGCAGTGGTCCAGCCAGCGGATCTCCGCCTCGGCGCTGAAGATCATCGACTCCAGCACCAGCAGCCAGGAGATTTCGCCGTCCCGGCCGATCCGCTTGAGGCGGGTCAGTTCCTGCATCGACTCCATGGTCGAAGCGCGCTGCCGCTGCAGCACCGCCGAGACGTCGATCCCCGGTACGGCGAGCGCCAGGGCGAGCTTGATCGCCAGTTCGTCCCGCGGCCGCGACTCGCGCGTCACCGGCGTCTCGAACCATTTCGCCAGCTCGGTCCGGCCGGCCTCGGTGATCTCGTACAGCGACCGCCCGTCGTCGTCCTTGCCGGCCTGGCTGGCCTGGACCAGACCGTCGCGTTCGAGCCGGGTCAGCGTCGTGTAGACCTGCCCGATGTTCAGCGGCCAGGTCGAGTTGGTGGCCGCCTCGAACTCCCCGCGCAGTTGGTACCCGTACTTCGGCTCCGTCCGGAGCAGCGCCAGCAAACCGTGCTTGATCGACATAGATACTGAGTATGCATACCGAGTATCCGCAGGTCAACAGCTTCGACCAGAGGCGAAGCATCGTGGGCTCAGGCGGTGAAGAGGCGGCCGAGGTGCGCGTCGAGCGAGTCGGACAGGAAGCTCGGGCGGAGGTCCTCGGGCAGCGCGAGGCCCTGGACGACGAGCCCGTCGACGACGGCGAGCAGGAGGGCGGCCTCGGTCTCGGTGTCGGTCACGTCGGGCAGTTCGCCCTCGGCGGCCGCGGCGTCGAGCAGCCGGGCGAAGGCGATCCGGAGTTCGTTGTCGGTGGCCGCCGCGATCTCTTTGAGTGCCGGCGACGTGGCGGCTGCCGCGCTGAAGGCCAGCCAGACCCGGGCGTCCCGCGCTCGTGAGTCGTCCAGCGGCAACCAGAGCTCAAGCGCCTGGCGTAGTACGCGGCGTGGGGATCCGGAGAGGTCGACCGTGGCGAGCTTGAGGTCGAACAGCTGGGTGACGTGCTGGAACGCGGCAGCGACGAGTTCGTCCTTGCTGCGGAAGTAGTACTGGACCTGAGCGAGCGAGATCTTGGCGGCAGCGGCGACGTTCCGCATCGTGGCGGCCTCGAGCCCGCGCTCGGCGATGACCTCGACCACAGCCCGTAGTACGTGTGCGCCGCGCACCTCGTCCCCAGTCACATTACTGACGGTAGCCCTAATCACGCACCAATCGGCGGACGAGGCGGGCGGTGACGGCGTCGACGTCGTAGCGGCGGCCGACGCCGGGGGTGAGCTGGTCGAAGACCAGGCCGTCGATCGCGAAGTGCAGTAGCCGGACCTCCTCGGCGCCGCCGGGCAGTCCCGCCTGGACGTGGAACGACACGTCGGCGTCGAAGCCCTGCTGGAGCGTGCGCGTCAGGATCTCGTTCAGGCCCGGGCGGCGTACCGCCTCCAGGCGCAGCTCGAACAAGGCGAGTGGGAGCTCCGGCCTGCCGAGCAGCCGCTCGACGATGTAGTGCACGTAGTCGACGACCAGGTCGATCGACGGCGTCCGCTCGGCCAGGGGAGCGAGTACTGCCTCGTCGGGCGCGAGTCGCTCGAAGATCCGCTCGCCGAGTGCCCCGAGCAGGGCGTCCCGGCTGCGGAAGTAGTTGGACGCAGTACCGGCTGGCAGTCCGGCGGCGGCGTCGACCGCGCGATGGGTGAGTCCGCGAGCGCCTGACTCGGCCAGGACAGCGAGGCCACCGTCGTCACCGCGCGTCCGGCCGAGGTCGCCGCGTTCTACCAGCAGCACTTCGACCTCCAGATCACGCTCGACATCGGCTGGTTCATCGTCTGCCGCCGCGGCGAGTCGGACTGGGAGCTGGCCATCACCGAGCGTGGCCATGAGTCGGTCCCGGCCGCGGTCTCGGCCCTGCCGGAGAGTTCGAACATCTTCGGCTTCGTCGTCGAGGACGTCGACAAGATCGCCGCCGCGCTGGTCGAAGCCGGCGTCGAACTGTCCACCGAGCCGGTCACCGAGGTCTGGGGCCAGCGCCACTTCTTCGTCCGCGACCCCGAGGGCACCTGGATCGACGTCATCCAACTGGTGGCCCCGGACCCGGCCTGGCTGGCCGCAAACTTCCCTGCCGCCGAGTAGTCCCGCTTAAAGAGTGAGAAGGATCTTGCCGATGTGGTTGGACTCCTCCAGGGAAACGTGGGCCTGAGCGACGGCTTCGAGTGGGAAGGTGCTGTGTACGACCGGCAACACCTTCTTCGCCGTCACCAGCGGCCAGACGTGTCCGACCACCTCGGCGAGAATCTGCCCCTTCTCCACCACCGACCGGACCCGCAGACCGGTCCCGGTGATGGACCCGCGCCGGCTCATCAGCCGGCCGAGGTCCAGCTCGCCCTTGGTCCCGCCCTGCATCCCGATGACGACCAGGCGGCCGTCGTACCCGAGTGAGCGCACGTTGTCCTGCAGGTACTTCGCGCCCATGATGTCGAGGATCACGTCGGCGCCGGCCTTCCCGGTCGCCTCGTTCACCACCGAGGCCCACTCGGCTTCCTTGTAGTTGATCGCGACGTCGGCGCCGAGCCGGGTGCAGAAATCCATCTTGTCCTTGCTGCCCACCGTGCAGAGAACTCGCGCGCCGTGCGCGACACCGAGCTGGATCGCCATCGTGCCGATCCCGGACGAGCCGCCGTGCACGAGCAGCGTCTCGCCCTCCTTCAGATGCGCGGTCATGAACACGTTCGACCACACCGTCGCGACCACCTCGGGCAACGCGGCCGCGCTCACCAGATCCACGCCTTCCGGCACGGGCATCACCTGCGGCGCCGGGACGACCACCTTCTCGGCGTACCCGCCGCCGGCGAGCAGTGCGCAGCACTCGTCACCGACCGACCAGCCCTCGACCTCGGCGCCGACCGCGGCGATGCGGCCGGACACCTCGAGCCCGATCGTGCCCGGTGCGCCGGGCGGCGGCGGGTAGAACCCCTGCCGCTGGAGCAGGTCAGCGCGGTTCACGCCCGCGGCGACCACGTCGATGACGACCTCGTCCACCGCTGGGGTGGGATCCTCGATCTCACCGATCTTCAGAACCTCGACGCCACCGGCACCCTCACAAACGACAGCTCGCATGCCAGCCACGGTACTGCGTCGCGCCGCGCGCTCAGCTCATGGACGGACGATTCTGGACAGGTCGCCCGCGATGCTGACGAGTGGATCGATAATGCCTATCGACTTGAACCAATCCCATAGCTCCAGCGAATGATAGAGCCGGTAGAGCGTGGTCCTCGCGCGCCAGTCGGCGGGTAGCTCCCCGTAGCCTTCGGTGAGACCGGCGAGCTTGTCGGTGTTGCCTCGAATCGAGTAGCACTCGGTTTTGGCGAGGTCCATCAGGGGATCGGCCGCGATCGCGTTCTCCACGTCGATGAAGCCCTGCACCTGCCAGGTCTGCGGATCCACGAGCACGTTGCCTTCGTGGAAATCGTTGTGGCAAAGGGCTGGTGCGGTGTTGTTGGCGAAAAGGGCGGCGTGCTGGTCGACGTACCGGCTGATCTCTTCGGCCAGTTGCGGATCGCCGTCGAGTTCGCCGAATTCCTTGAGCTTCTTGGTGAACTGGCGGCGCATGTACGCGTCGTTAGTCGGGAGCGGTTCGAGCACTTCGTCCGTGAGATACCCGTACGCCGGTTGCGGGATGCGGTGGATCTTCGCGAGGAGCTGACCGAGTTGGAGGTAGATGGTTTTGGAGTCCGGCGGCTCGGCCTCGGAGAGCGGCACGCCGTCGAGTTTCGTCAGCACGGTGAAGCCTGGGCCGGCGTGGAGCACCTCGGGGATCGCGGTGCCGAGGCTTGCTTCGAGTAGCCCGTAGACGTGGACTTCCTTTGCCTGCTTCCAGGCCCACTCCGGCTCGTAGACCTTCACGATCACCGGCGCAGCGGCGTACCGGCGTAGGGTTGGGCCTGATGGGTGTCGAACGGATTTAGTCGTCCAAGTCCGCCCAGGAGTCGACGTCGTCGCCGGCTCTGCTGGGAGCGGACCAGGCGAGGTCCAGCCCCAGGAACAACCGCCGGACCGACTTGTCCCGCGGATCCCCGACTCGCTTCAACGCCTCCACCAGGCTCGTACGCCGGTACGCCGCCGCCAGCCATTGCTCGCGACTGTCCGTGTCGAGCAGCCCGAAGCCGTCACGTTCGCCGACGCCGTCGACGAGGTCGGTGATCTCGTCGCTGGTGATCCACGGCAGGTCGCACGACAGCAGCACCACGATCGGCGCGCGCCCGACGGCGATGCCTGCTGCGATCCCCGCCACCGGACCACCGCTTGGTGGGTTCTCCATCGTCCACTCCACCGGGCGGCAGACGGCGCGCTCCGGCCCGACAACGACGGTCGACTCCGCGGCAAATGTTGCCGTCAGCACCCGATCCAGCAACGACACCCCGTCCAGCACGAGCATCGCCTTGTCCACCCCACCAAACCGGCTGGACCCACCCCCGGCCAACACCACCGCATCGAATTCCACCATCCCAGTCTGACCTAGTTGGTCCCGTATAGATGGGGCACCATGGAGAGGTGAAGATCGCTGTGGTGCAGACCGCCAGCTCGCAGGACAAGGTTGCCAACCGCGAGTTGGTGACGCGGCTTGTCGCCGACGCGGTCGTGGGTGGACCCGATCTCGTCGTCCTGCCTGAGGCGATGATGGCGGATTTCGCGACCGAGGGCGGTTCAGTCGGCGAGTTGGCCGAGGCGCTGGACGGGGAGTTCGTCAGCACGCTGCGTAAGTGCGCGGCCGAGCATGGCGTCGCGATCGTGGCCGGCATGTTCGAGCGGAGTTGCGATGAGGGCCGGCCCTACAACACGCTGCTCGCGGTCGGTGCGGACGGGGACTTGGTCGGTGCTTATCGCAAGATCCACCTGTACGACGCGTTCGGCTACCGCGAATCGGATCAGCTGACGCCGGGCGACGTCGCGCCGGTCGTCGTACAGATTGCTGGGCACAAGCTCGGGTTGATGACTTGCTACGACCTGCGGTTCCCCGAGTTGTCGCGGGCTCTGGTCGACGCGGGCGCGGAGGTGTTCGTCGTACCGGCGGCTTGGGTGCGAGGGCCGCTCAAGGAGCATCACTGGACCACGCTGCTGACGGCTCGCGCCATCGAGAACACCTGCTACGTCGCCGCGGCCGCGCAGAACGGGAAGAAGTACTGCGGGCTCAGCCAGATCATCGACCCGCAGGGAATCGCGGTCGCCGCTGCCGGCGAGTCGGACGGGATCGTCTCAGCCGAGATTTCGCCCGAGCGGCTGGCCGAGACGCGCCAGCGCAACCCGTCACTGCAGAACCGGCGCTTCACCGTCACTCCACGCCAGAGATAAGACTGGTCGCTTGATCTTCAGTCAGGCAGGTTAGCCTCCTGCTGTGACGCAGCCGGACGGATTCGACCTCGACCACCATGGCGATCTCGAGGTCGGGCACGGCCTGGTCGACCTCGCCGTCAACGTGCGCGCCGGTACGCCGCCCGCGTGGCTGGTCGAGGAGATCGGCGCCAGCCTGGGCGATCTGGCCAGCTATCCGCGCCAGGATGCCGCACTGGCTGCGGTCGCTGCCCGGCACCAGCGTGATCCCGGGCAGATCCTGCTGACCGCGGGGGCCGCCGAGGCGTTCGTGCTCATCGCGCGGGCTTTCCGGCCGAAGCATCCGGTGGTGGTTCACCCGCAGTTCACCGAGCCTGAGGCTGCCTTGCGGTCTGCCGGGCATCTGGTCGATCGGGTTCTGTTGAGCGCCGCGGACGGGTTTGTGTTCGATCCGCGCGCGGTACCCGCCGATGCCGACCTGGTGGTGATCGGGAATCCGACCAACCCGACGTCGGTGCTGCATCGGGCTGACGACCTGCGCGAGCTGGCCCGGCCCGACCGGATCCTCGTGGTCGACGAGGCGTTCATGGACGCCGTACCGGGTGAGCCGGAGTCGTTGGTCGGAGCATCGATTCCTGGGCTGGTGGTGATCCGGAGCCTGACCAAGACGTGGGGGCTCGCGGGACTGCGGGTCGGGTACGTCGTGGCCGCGCCGGGGCTGATCGAGCAGCTGGCCGCAGTACAGGCTCAATGGCCGGTGTCCACTCCTGCGCTCGCGGCGGCGATTGCTTGCAGCAACGAACGTGCTTTGGCGGAGGCGGCTCAAGCTGCCGAGGATCTGACCCATCAACGCGCGCACCTCCTCGCCGGTCTCGCCAGCACCCGCGTGACGACGTACGGCGTCGCGCGCGGGCCCTTCGTGCTCGTGCACGTCGCGGGTGCCGCTGCCCTGCGGGAGCAGTTGCGCGAGCGCGGATTCGCCGTACGGCGAGGGGATACGTTCCCGGGGTTGGGGCCGGATTGGCTGCGGATCGCGGTCCGGCCGGAGCCCGTGACGGACGCGTTCTTGAAGGTCTGGCAGGACTTGCTCGGCTGAGCCGGAGATCGCTGCGGAACCGAGTGCCCGTTGTAACCCGCGCGGGGGTTTAGGCCCGATCTACTTTGCGCACAGGAGGGTCGTCAAGACACTCCGGGCATTCTCGAAGGGAGCAGCATCATGGGCTTGAACGACGACGACATGACAACCTCGTCGGCCGACAGCGAGGGGCCGGCCGACGGCGGTGCGTCCGCCGGTACGACGGATGGCGGAGCTGACGGTGGCGCCGGCGGCAACGTCTCCAGCGGCTCCGGCGATCCCGGTGGCTACAGCGGCTCCGAAGCTTCCGGTGGATCCGGTGGCGAGGGCCTTGCCGATGGTGGCGCGACGGTTGGCGGGACGGATGGTGGCGCCGACGGAGGAGCCGACAGCGGTGCCGAAGGGCCTGCTGGCGGTGGTGCTGTAGGCGGCGGAACTGACAGTGGTGCCGATGGCGGCGCCGGTGGTGGAGGTTCTGAGGGACCTGCGGACGGCGGCGCCTCGCCTGGTGTCAGCGATGGTGGCGCTGATGGAGGAGCCGACAGTGGCGCCGAAGGACCGGCTGACGGTGGCGCCTCACCTGGTACGACCGACGGCGGCGCGGACGGCGGCGCTGGCGGGAACTCCGGAAGTTGGTGATCCCGGTGCCGGGGACCGGGCTGCCGCCGGACGGGCGCCCGGCTCTCCGGCGCTGTGTGTCCAGTGAACTGGACCTCGACGAGTTCGGCCGCTCGTACTGGGGTTCTCGCGCACTGCTCTCACACGGCGGCGACTACGGCGACCTGTTCACCCTGCAGGCCGCCGACGAGCTCCTGTCCCGCCGCGGCCTCCGTACGCCGTTCCTGCGCCTGGCCAAGGACGGGGCGGTTGTCGGCGACAACCAGTTCACCGGCCCGGGTGGAGCCGGCGCGGAGATCGGCGACCAGGTACGCGACGACAAGGTGGCTGCGCTCTTCGCGAGCGGCCACACCGTAGTACTGCAGGCCCTTCACCGCACCTGGCCAGCACTGGTCGACTTCGCAACGCAGTTGTCGACTGATGCTGGGCACCCGGTGCAGATCAACGCCTACATCACTCCGGCGGAGTCGCAGGGTTTCGCCGCCCACTACGACGTCCACGATGTCTTCGTACTGCAGGTGGCCGGCGAGAAGCACTGGACCGTGCACGAGCCAGTACACGTCGACCCGCTGCGCAACCAGCCTTGGACCGATCACTCCCAAGCTGTCGAAGCTGCAGCGCGTGACCGCGCACCGGTGATCGACGACGTACTGCGCCCCGGCGACGCGCTCTATGTGCCCCGCGGCTTCCTCCACTCGGCAAAAGCACTCGGCGGCGTCAGCGCCCACCTGACGGTCGGCCTGCACACCATGACGCGCTACCTGTTGGTCCAGGAGCTAGCGGCGCTCGCAGCCGACGAACCCTCTCTGCGCGCAGCCCTACCCCTGGGCTTCGACCCGGGTGACCCAGCGCAGCTCGCCACGGTGCTGGACGAGGTGGCCTCGCTCCTGACCAAGAAGATCGAGCAGACCACCCCCGACGAACTCGCCCCACGCCTCCGCCGCCGTACCTGGTCCGGCAACCGCCCAGCCCCGCTACCCCCACTCGCCCACGCAGCCGCAATCGCCAGCCTCGCAATCGGTACGCCGGTCCGGCTGCGCCCCGGCCTCCGCTTCCATTTGGTCGAAGGCGACCCGGTCCGGCTCCAGCTCCCCGACCGCACAATCTTCTTGCCCAAGGCAACCTATCCGGCCGTGGAGCGCCTCTGCTCCGGCGCGGACGTCAAGGTCGGCGACCTCCCGTCCTTGGATGCCCCCGACCAATTGGTCCTGGTCCGGCGCCTCCTGACCGAAGCAGTCCTCACCATCCCCTGACCGTGGAGCCAACTGACCCGCTGCCGCGCCTGAGATGCGCCCCTGCAGCCGAACAACGCCAAGATCTCCTGCTGGCAACAGCACCACCGGCCGAGCGCTGGCTCCTGATCGAACACCGCGAACCTTGGCCCCGCCTGGCACTGATCGCCTTACGCACAAGCAACCTGGCCGCCGAAGTACCCCCGAACGCCTCAGGCGCCAGCGACCTGGCCGCCGAGGTGTCGCGCTTGTGCACGGCTGCCGGCATCCGTCCCGTCCTGATCAGACGCCACGGTCGCGTCGACCGGACCGCCCCGCGCCGATGGGCAACGGTCGACTGTCGCCCCGGACAAGAGTCGATCCGCTGGGGCGAACTCCCCACCGACGACCACCTCCTGAACGTACTCGCCGGCACCGACCCCGGCACCCCAAGCACCGACCCGATCTACCTGGTCTGCACCCACGGCCGCCACGACGCCTGCTGCGCCATCCGAGGCCGCCCAGCCGCGGTCGCACTCTCCACCGCCTTCCCCGACCGCACCTGGGAATGCAGCCACATAGGCGGCGACCGCTTCGCCGCCAACCTGGTCTTCCTTCCCCACAGCCTCTTCTACGGCCACGTCCCCGCCACCGAAGCAGTCGCCCTAGCCACCCGCTACAACGAAGGCTTCGTAGTACCGAAGTACCTCAGAGGCTCAGGCGCCCACCCGCCCCCAGTCCAAGCAGCCCAACACTTCGCCCGAACAGCCGGCGCCTCGCTCGCAAACGACGCCCTACTCCCAACCCAAGTCAGCCACCCCACCCCCACCACCTGGCAAATCCACCTAGCCGCCGCCCCCCACCCCTACCTGGTCGCCCTCATAACCACCACAACCACTCTCAACGCCCCCATGACCTGCACCACCCCACCCCCTGGCCACACCACCCACTACACCCTCGCCACCATCCACCCCCGATCCCCGCAGAACCCCTCGCCTACGCAGGACTCGCCGCCCACGCAGAGCCCCTCGGCCACGCAGGACAACCCGCCGAGCCTCTGAGGCCCCGATCGAAGCACGAGGAACACGCCGCGCGGGGGTCTCTCCCACGTCCGCTACAGGCCGGCACGCTCACTAGGTCGCGCCCGACGAGCGGTCTGGCCGTCAAAGGCACTGCCCGCGGCCGCCTCGCCGGCATTCAAGACGGTCGAATGGGCCAGCTCGCCGCTTCTGTTCGCGGCACAGCGACTAGGGCACGGTCCAGCAACTCTCATCGCCGAGGAGCCGACCTGACAACGCCACGTTGCTTGCAGAGTGTCACCAGAGCGCATTTTGGTCCTCCCCGTTCTGTTCACGTGTCTCCAGATCGCCTTACCAGTAAGACAATACGCGCCGATCCACGATTTGCAGCATCCGCCTACTCAGCGTAGTATCGAACACATGTTCGACAAGGAGATCGCTGACATGGACGCGACCGAGACACTCACCTCGGTCGCNTCCATGCACGACCTGCGCACCCGTGCCGACCTCGAAATCCTCCGCCTCGGCCAGCACTTCGCCGACCTGTTCCCCGACCCCGCCACCCTCCCCGGCCACATCTCCCTGCCCGGCGGCGAACGCGCCCACGTCTACG
>NZ_AQUZ01000035.1 GCF_000372465.1 Kribbella catacumbae DSM 19601 | reverse complement strand
CCGCTGCCGCCGCTGACCAGCCCGGCCATACCACCCCGCACGCACCACCGAACCACGATGACCCAGCGGACACTCCGGGATTTCCATACCCAGAATCATATCCACGCTAAGCGACATAGGACATACGTTCGACCCCCAGCGCCAATCCCCACGCCGCCTCACCGCAGAGGCATCACGAAGATCAGGCCGACTGCTCCTTGCGATCCCCCGACCAGTCGAGGTGGAACGCACCCTCACGATCGACCCGCCGATACGTGTGCGCCCCGAAAAGATCCCGCAGCCCCTGGATCAACGCCGCAGGCAGCCGCTCGGCCCGCAACCCGTCGTAGTACGACAGCGCAGCAGAGAACCCCGGAGCCGGTACTCCGGCCGTGGCCGCCGTAGCGACCACGCGACGCCAAGCGTCCTGGCCGCCGATGACGGCCTCCTTGAAGTAGTCGTCGACCAGCAGCGACGGCAGCGCAGCGTCCCGGTCGTACGCCTCCTTGATCCGGTCGAGGAAGCGCGCCCGGATGATGCACCCACCCCGCCAGATCGTCGCCATCGCCCCGAGGTCGATGTTCCACCCGTACTGGTCGCTGGCCGCCCGGATCGCGTCGAACCCCTGCGCGTAGGCGACCAGCTTCGACGAGTACAGCGCGTGCCGCACGTCCTCGATGAACGCGTCCCGATCCACGTCCACCTTCGAGTCGGAAGGCCCAGCCAGTACGCCGGCAGCCGCCGACCGCCGTACCGTGTCGCCCGACAGCGAGCGCGCAAAGACCGCCTCCGCCATCCCGCTGACCGGAATGCCCAGGTCCAAAGCGACCTGTACCGTCCAGCGACCCGTGCCCTTCTGCTCCGCCTGGTCGAGTACGACGTCCACGAACGGCCCACCGGTCGACTCGTCGACCTGCGACAGCACCTCGGCGGTGATCTCGATCAGGAACGACTCCAGGTCGCCGCTGTTCCACTCGCGGAACACGTCCGCGATCTCGGTCGCACTGAGCCCGAGAACGCTGCGCAGCAGGTCGTACGCCTCGGCGATGAGCTGCATGTCGGCGTACTCGATGCCGTTGTGCAGCATCTTCACAAAGTGGCCGGCGCCGTCCGGGCCGACGTGTACGCAGCAGGCCTCGCCGCCGACGTGGGCGGAGATCTTGGTCAGCATCGGCTCGAGCGCCGCGTACGACTCCGGCGAACCGCCCGGCATGATGCTCGGGCCGTTGAGCGCGCCCTCCTCGCCACCGGAGACGCCGGCGCCGACGAAGTGCAGGCCCTTCGCCTTCAGGGCGTCCTCGCGCCGTCGGGTGTCGGCGAAGTGCGCGTTGCCGGCGTCGACGACGATGTCGCCCTCGTCGAGCAGCGGTACGAGTTCGTCGATCACCGCGTCGGTCGGCTCGCCGGCCTTCACCATGATGATGACCTTGCGCGGCTGCTCCAGCGCGGCGACCAGCGCGGGCAGGTCGTCGGCCGCGGTGAACTCGCCCTCGTGGCCGAACTCCTCGATCAGCGCGTCCGTGCGGGCCTTGGACCGGTTGTGGACGGCGACACGGAAGCCGTTGCGGGCCAGGTTCCGGGCCAGGTTGCGGCCCATCACCGCGAGCCCGGTGACGGCGATCTGGGCTGGAGCAGAACTCATGGATTTCTCCTGCGGGTGAGTGCTGGAAGTCTGAGTGCGAGACCAGTCTGCTGCCCCGGGCAACCTGCTGCTCCATCGGGGCCAACTGCTGGAACGCGCTTCCCATTCCAGCCGCGCGGCGAGTGCGCACCGCCGCGCGTATTAGCAGTCCGTGTGCACGAAGTAAACGGCTTCGAACTCTTCTCAAGCACGCCGGTCCGGTGGTAGACATCTGAGAAATCGATTTCCCAGATCGTGAGGTCCGCCCATGACCAGCTCGCTGCGACCCTTCGTCGCGGTGCTCCTCGGAGCAGTTCTCGCCTTCCCCGCCACCGCAAACGCCGCCTCAGCCAACACCGCAAACGCCGCCCCGGCAGCCTCCAATGCACAGCCCGCCAGTACTGCGCTCGCAGGCGGCAACGGTCCTGTCGGCTGGGACGCCTACCGCCAGCTCGACCGGCTGCCCGAACTCCAGACCGGCGTCCGCACCAAGCAGTTCTCCAGCTTCGGCCGCGACGGCACCAACAACGACGGTTTCGACGGCAAGTACTCCTGCCTCCGTACGACGTCCGCCGGCTGCGTGCTCGCCGAGGACGCCGGCCCCGGCGAGATCGCCTCGATCTGGTTCACCCGTGACGAGGGCGACGTCCGCAAGACCGGCACCATCACGGTGGAGCTCGACGGCAAGAAGGTGCTCGACGCAAGCTTGCAGGATGTTGTCGACGGCAAGCTTGGCTCGCCGTTCGTGTACCCAGTGGTCGCCAACGCGCTGGAGACCAGCGGCGGCGTCTACATCCGTGTACCGATGCCGTACCAGCAGTCGATGCGAGTGACCGTCCAGAACAACCCGTACTTCTACCACGTCAGCTACCGCGAGTTCCCGGACGCGGATGGCGTGAAGACCTTCGACCCGGCCGACAAGGCAGCAGACGTCGTCGCCCTGCTCAAGGCGTCCGGCACCAAAGACCCAAAGCCTGCCAAACCAGGCGCCAAGACGGTCGGCACCCCACTAAACCTTGCCCCCGGCAAGCAACAGACCCTCGCCGACACGTACGGCCCGGGGGAAGTCAGCGCGCTGAGGCTGAACCTTCCGCAGATCGTCGGCCTGGACCTGAAGGCCTTCAGCGACGACGGCCGCGCGTTCACTGGCGGCAGCAAGTTCACGATGCAGGTCGACCCGGCCAACACCGGCGTCAAGCTGATCCGCCGGCTCGACCTGCGGATCGGCAACCAGCGAGCGAAGGTGTTCGTCGACGGCGTCCAGGCTGGTGAGTGGACGCCGTTGCCGGCCAAGGGCGCGCAGTGGGCCGACCAGATCGTCGAGCTGCCGGCCAGCGTCACCGCGGGCAAGTCGCAGATCGAGATCCGCAACGAGTTCGTCTCGTCCGACAACGACTTCAACGAGTTCACCTACTGGGCCGACTCGATCGTCGGCGGAACCGCCAAGCGCACCGACACTCTCGATGTCGGACCGCAGCACCTCGCCGACGAGCAGGCGCACGCCTACTCGATCACCGACCAGAAATGGCAGGGCTCCCACTCCATGCCGTACGCCGCCACCCCGGCGGATGCCGAACGCGTGAAGCCCTCCGACGCCCTGCTGTCCGGCGTACGGGTGCAGGTGACCGTCGACGGCAAGAAGCGCGTCGATGCCCCGCTCGGCGAGTTCTTCGGATCCGGCCTGGGGGAGAACGCGGTCCGCTCGCTCTTCTTCGCCATGGATCCGAACGGCTGGTACTCCGCGTGGTGGCCGATGCCCTACCTCACCCGCGCGACCGTCACGCTGGTCAACACCTCGCAGTACAAGCTCTCAGGTCAAGCGGAGGTCACCTCGGCGCGGGACAGCAGCGTCGCTGGAGATCTCGTCACCGGCCAGAGTGGCTACTTCACCGCGCTGTCGCAGCGTGGTGAGACCAAGCTGGGCAGCGACTGGATGATCGCGAACACCACCGGCCGCGGCAAGTTCGTCGGCGTCTCGCAGACCATGGAAGGCCTGCAGCCGGATGGCAACACCCGCGGCTACCTCGAAGGCGACGAGCGCGTGTACGTCGATGGCGAGCGCACGCCGGCGATCTATGGCACCGGCACGGAGGACTACTACGAGTCCGGCTGGTACTTCAACCAGGGCACGTATTCCACGCCCTTCCATGGCAACTCGGGCCACGAGGTCCAGGCCGGCGAGTGCAAGGTGGAGTGCGACAGCGCGTTCCGCTTGCACATCACCGACTCGATCGGCTTCCAGAACCAGCTGGCCTTCGGCATCGAGCACGGCCAGCAGAACGATCACCCGGCGATCTACGGCTCGACGGCCTACCTGTACTCCGCTGCGAAGTTCGGCGCTCGCGAGACCGACCGGATCGACACCGGCTCGGCGGAAAGCCGCTCGCAGCATCAGTATGCCGACGGCGCGGCCACCCAGGCCGACCTGACCAGCGTCTACGAAGGCGATCACGACGACACCGCGCTGACCGACCAGGTCCGCTCCGGTACGGCGCCGATCCGCTTCACCGCGAAGGTCGATCCGGTCAACCGTGGCGTGACGCTGCGTCGTACCAGCGACCAGAACCTGGCTGGGCAATCGGCCAAGGTGTTTGTCGACGGCAAGGAAGCCGGTACCTGGTTGCAGGCCCTCGGCAACGACCGCCAGCGCTGGCTGGACGACAACTACCAGTTGCCCGCAGCAAGCACTCTCGGTCGCACCAAACTCACGATCGAACTCAGGCCAGCCGGCGCGACACCCTGGACAGCGGCCGGCTATGTCGTCCAGTCCTCAGTCATCCCGTACGCCGACCGCACTGCGCCCGGTCCGGTGCAGAACCTCACCGCCGCGGGTCGCACCGACAACGCGATCGCGCTCAGCTGGTCCGAGACCTCGGACGACAGCGGCATCGCGAAGTACAACGTGTTCGGCGCGAAGGCGGGCGCCGCGGAGAAGCTGATCGGTTCGAGCAGCACGCCTGGGTTCCTGCACAAGGATCTCGGCCTGAATGAGACGTGGACCTACCGCGTCTCGGCCGTCGACCTGGCCGGGCACGAGGGAAGCAAATCGACCTCCAAGCAAGCCACGTCGGGCACCACCGTAAAGATCGAGGGTGAGTCCCTGCTGCCGGTCGTCTCGGCGACAGTGCCGGTGGATCCGCAGGGCAACTGCTGCGGGGTCAGCTGGTCGGGAGGGACGCAACTCTGGATCCACGGCGCGAAGGCGGGTGACAACGCCGTCCTGTCGTTCACGGTCCCAGCCAATGGCAACTACAACTTGTCGGCGGCGCTGACCAAGGCCGTCGACTACGGGATCGTCGACGTCAGCATCGACGGAACCAAAGCGGCGTCCTTCGACGGCTATGTCCCGTCCGGAGTGACGACACAGAAGGTTGACCTCGGCAGGAGAACTCTTGCTGCGGGCAAGCATCAGCTGACCATCGCGCTGACAGGCAAGAATGCTGCCGCCACCGGCGATCTGGCCGGCCTCGACTACCTGGAGTTAGAGTTGGAGCAGATCAAGAGCGAGCCCTTCACGAAGGTCGACGAGGTAGTGGCCGCAGGCAAGTTCGTGAAGGTCTACGACCCGAGCGTCGGGGAGTCCAGCCCGTGGTACTACAACGACCACACGCTGATCCAGGACCGGAAGACCGGCACCTGGCATGTCTACGCGATCACTCACGCCGAGCCGGCCAACCCGCTCGACGAGAAGAGCTTCGGGCATGCCACCGCGCCTTCGCCGAACGGTCCGTGGACCAAGCAGCCGCCCGCGTTGGTGGCCGACCCGGCCGCGGGTGAGAGCCACATCTGGGCTCCGCATGTGATCTACGACCAAGGCGTCTACTACATGTTCTACGCGGGTGGGACGGCCGACCATACGGCGTACCGGATGTCGTTGGCGACCTCGACGGATCTCGCGAACTGGACCAGGGATGCGGCGAACCCGCTGTTCACGGACGGCTTCGACGGGCGCGATCCGATGGTGCACAAGGTCGGCGAGCAGTGGGTGATGTACTACACCGCCAACTCGACGCCGAGTGGCGGCAACCACATCGTTGCCTACCGCACCAGTGCTGACCTGAAGCACTGGAGCGAGCGGAAGACAGCGTTCAAGCATCCGCAGACGGGGACGTTCGGCGGGCCGACCGAGTCGCCGTTCGTGGTCCAGCGCGGCACGGACTGGTATCTGTTCGTCTGCTGCGACGGCGGGTACGAGTCGACCAAGGTCTACAAGAGCAAGGATCCGCTGAACTTCACGATCGACCAGTTGGCCGGCACGATCCCGGCTCATGCGGCGGAGGTCGTGCAGGACGGCACCAACTGGTACGTCACCGGCGCGGGCTGGGGCAAGGGCGGGTTGTTCATCGCGCCGCTCGACTTCAACAAAATGCAGACCACCAAGGGGACGGTGGTCAGTACGAAGTACTACCGGGCCACCGTGCAGACGACTCCGCGAGCCGTGTTGACGGCGCTGGAGGTCGACGCGTCGGGCCAGGCGCAGTACAAGCCTGCGCTGGACTCGTCGTCACGGGCGACCGCGCCCTATCTCGGCGTGGGCAACTTCGGCGCGACCGATCTCACCGGGGCGGCGGCGGAGGTCGAGGATGCGGACGGGAAGCTGCGGATGAAGGGTATTCCGCTCGGTGACGAGCCGATCACCGCCGATTGGACCTTCGACTTCGGGTCGAAGACCTTCGACACGAGTCTGCGCTGGAACGTCAACGAGGCGCCTAGCGCGACACTGTGGGAGGTCTCCTTCAACGTCGACTCCGCGCTCGCCGACCAGGGCGATCCGGGCGGCTTCGGTCGCAACGGTGACTATCCCGGGCTGCCGAAGTGGTCGATGGCAACCAGCCCCGGCCTGAGCGTGGTGACGGCGTACAAGCAGGGCTCGGCCTGGGCGGCGGACAACCACTGGTACGACCCGCAGAACAGCGCTGTCGCCTGGCAGCCACTCTGGCAACCGGGCGGTCGCGCTTGGTCACCCGGCTCGTACGACGGCGGCACCTGGCGCTTCGGCTTCTCCGCCACCGAGAAGGACACTACCTTCGCCGAGACTCTGGCAGGCACGTTGAACTAGAGTCAGAAAATGTGACCACACCTACCTTGGCGCCTCGTACGACGGCGTTGGTGCTGATCGACCTGATGCCCCGGATCATCGCGCTCGAAACGGCGCCGCTGTCCGGGGCGAAGGTGCTGGAGCGCTGCGTCGCGCTGGCCAAGGCCACCCGGTCGGTGGGTGGGCTGGTCGTCAACGTCCGGGTCGAACGCCCGGGCGTCGACGTCCAGCCCGAGGGCAGTGGGTTCGCGCCAGAGCTCGACCGGCAGCCGGGTGACGTGGAGATCGTCAAGCGCACGATCGGCGCGTTCCACCAGACCGGCCTGCACGAGATCCTGGAGGCACGCGGCATCAAGACCGTCGTCCTCGGCGGCATCGCGACGAACTTCGGCGTCGAGTCCACCGGCCGCGCCGCCGACGAGCACGGCTACGACACGGTCTACGTCACCGACGCGATGACCGGCCTGGACGGCGCGGCCCACGAGTTCGCCGTCTCCTACGTCTTCCCGAAGTTCGGCACCACCTGCACCGGAACGGAGTACGTCGCCGCCCTCAGTCACGATCAGGGCGGGTGAGCATCGACGTACCGCAGCCCGATCTTCCAGGTCCGGAAACGTTCAGTGACACTGCGGCAAATCCCTAGCAAAAAGTAGCCGTCTGATCACTGTCCGCGAGACCGGCGGTCGATCCCTGGATTCCTCCCCACGACCAATTGCGTGCTCAGCCAGAAGCAGAGCACGCTTAGGTCATGACGAAGCCGGCGAAACTGGGTGCCGAGAGCTCCGCTTCGCACTATCCGCACGCCAGAGACGACTGCGCCGAATGCCACGGCCATGACGCGGATGTCGTCGCCCGCTGGCCCAATCACGAGGTGCGCTGGTGCCACCGCTGCACCGGGGTCGCACTCGCCCTGGTCGTCAACCTCGGCCACGAGGTAACCGTCGGCTCCCTCGACCGCGTAGACGCCTAGGACACTAGCCGAACAGCGCGGCGTTCTCCCGGGCCCACTGCTGGAGTGTCCGCGCCGGGTGCCCGCTGACCTTCTCGACGGTGTCCGTGACGGTCGTCTCGTCGATGATTCCGTCGCCGAAGAACGCCTCGATCGCCTCCGCGTACTGCGCCGGCATCGACCCGAACAGGTCGTCATGCGTCTCTGTCCGGCTCATCTCATAAGCCTGCAACGGACGCCCGATCGCCTCGGCGACGATCGCCAGCTGCTCCGCCGGCCGCAGCGCCACCGGACCGCTCAGCCTGTACGCCGTCCGCGCGTGCCCGTCCTCGGTCAGCGCAGCCACCGCCACGTCGGCGATGTCGTCCGGGTGGATCGTCGAGATCGGCACCTCGGGGAACTGCAGCCGTACCACGTCGCCCGCTTTGAGCTGATCGAGCCAACGAAGCGTGTTCGACATGAACGAGTTCGGTCGCAGGAACGTCCACTCCAGCCCAGACTCCTGGACGGCGGCCTCGGCAGCACCGTGGTACTGCGCGATCGCATTGCCCGTCTCCGTGCCGATCACCGAACTACTCGACAACAGCACAGCCCGCCGTACGCCGGCCTGCACCGCGTTCGCGAGCAGCTCTTCCATCCGGTCGTACCCGCTGAGCAGGAAAACCCCGCTGACCCCGGCGAGCGCATCGGCAAACGTATCCGGCTGATTGAGATCACCCAGCACCGCCTCAACCCCAGCAGGCAGCTCGACCGGCTTACGCACCAACGCCTTCGCCGGCACCCCTTTCGCAGCCAGCGCCCGCACGACCGCTCCGCCCGCGTTCCCCGTCGCACCGGTCACCAGAACCGCCATCACTTCCCCCTCAAATACGCAACCAGTTGCCCGTTGTCAGTGACGCTCTCACCACGCGGCCCGGTCAGCATGTCCTCAAAACCAGCCCGCAAGCCATACCCCTGCGCCCGCGCCCACTCCAGCACCGGCCAGGCCCAATCGTTCTCGCCATGAACCACCACTTCATAGCCAGCCGGCAGCACGGCGAGGATCGCCCGCGCCGCCGCGACACCGTCTGCACCAGGCGAGATCCCCGGCAGCGCTTCCACCAGAACGCGCACCACCGGCCCTTGCCAGGCCAGGAACTGCTGCGCGGCCGAAGGGGTGAAGAGCCCGGCTTCGATCCCGATCCCGCGCTCGACCAGCAGGTCCGCGACCCGTTCGGCGCCTTCCTCATGCCAGTTGACGCTGGCGAAGTCCGGCCCGGTCCACTCGCCGATCAGAGCCAGCCGCTTGTCCATGTCCGGCTCGATCTCTTGCCGCGTGGACACCCCGACCGCCAGCCCAGGACACCGCTCCCGAACCGCGGCCACCGCCGGCTCCACATCCGACCACTGCAAGCTCTCGCGCTCATCCGCCCCGCGTGGATGGAAGTGCACCGCGTCAGCCCCAGCCAGAACCGCGTCGGACGCGGCCTGCGCCAGTTCCGCCGGAGTCACCGGTACTCCGGGGTGGTCGGCGCGCGAGCGGTCGCCGTTGAGACAGGCCTTCACGATCGATTCCATCCCCAGCCACCCTGCCAGACCAAAGCCTGATCCGCGATCGTTTCGACGACGAGTGGGACTCATTCGCGGTGTTGCCGGGGTCGGCTAGCAGGTTATCCGCCAGCAGGCGGCTGACTGTCGATGGCGGTGAGGCTGTCCCGATCGACAGGACATAGTCGCCCAAACGCACCCTTCCTGCCACCTTCGTGAGCGTGGCGGGCGGGCTGCGCGGCGACTATGTCCTGTCGGTCGGGACATAGTGGCCGCTCCCGGATCGCGAGTTCTCGCTTCTCACTGGTCGCCTTGGCCCAGGCGCCGGCTGCCGGCAGGTGGATCAGACAAGAGAGGTTCCAGGTCTTGTACTGCGTGGGCCTGGCCGGCCCGACGATGCCGGTTGCCCAGTCGACCAGCCGCTGCGGACCGTCGACCTCGGCCCACGTCGACCGCAGCGGATGCGGCTTGATGATGTCCGGCCAGTCGGGACGCGGCGTCGGGTCGAGCACGCCTGGGCGAGGTCCGGTGGCGGCCTGGACGTGGAAGACGACCCGGCCGCCACGACCGAGTTCCGCGTTGTCGGCGTGCACGAGGCGCAGTACGAAGGTGGGCACGCCGAGCACGTCGTCGAGATGCCTGGTCGTCGCTTCGACCTCCGACCACCAAGGCCGGTCCGCTTCGAAGGGCGGCAGCTGTCCGGCGTACCGGTCGCCGACGCTCACCAGCGCTTCGACGGTCTTCGTCTCAGGCGCGGACGATCCGGTGGAAGGTGCGAGAGCCGGAGCGGAGGGTGACCGGCTCGGAGAGGGGGATGGGTTGGTCATGGCTGAGCACCTTCTGATCCTCGATCGAGACTGCTCCCTGACGGATCAGCCGGCGGAGGTCGGAGTTGCTCAGCTCAGGGCGCGCCGCTTGCAGCAACTCGAGAATGGTCGGACTGGAAGTCTGCACCGCTATCTCCGGAAGGTCACCCGGAATATTGCGGTGGGTGAACTGCTCGGTGAAGCCCGCGCGCTCGGCCTTGGCCGTGTTCGCGCCGTGGTAGCGCGTTACGACCGCGGCGGCGAGTTTGAGTTTGGCGTCGCGGGCTGCCGGACCGCCCTGCGCGGCGGCTTCGCCGAGGGCGGCGACGACGTCCAGCGGGAGTTCGGTGTACACGTGTGCGTAGGTCTGCACCAAGGTGTCGGGCAGGCTCATCAGCTTGCCGAACTTGTCCTTCGGGGTGTCGGTCAGCGCGATGTAGTTGTTCAGCGACTTCGACTGCTTGGGCCCGCCGTCGATCCCCGGCGTGATGGTCGTGATGACGAGAGCCTGGGGCGGTGACCCGAGGCGTTGCTGGAAATGCCGGCCGAGTTGCTCGTTGAAGAGCTGGTCAGACCCGACGATGGTCAGATCGCTGTCCATCGCGAAACTGTCGTAGCCCTGCAGTACCGGGTAGATCAGCTCGTGCAGCGCGATCTCCCGCCCGGCCGCGATCCGCTCACGGAACATGTCGCGCGCCATCAGTTGCGCGTGCGTGACCTGGCTGAACAACCCGAGCAGCGTCGCGACCTCCATCGAGCCGAACCACTCCGAGTTGCGGCGTACCTCGAAAACCTCGGGCTCGGTCCGCAGGACGAGCGACACCTGGTCGAGGAACGAGGCCGCGTTCGCCTCGATCTGCGCAGGGCTGAGCGTCGGCCGCGTCTCGGACTTGCCAGTGGGATCGCCGATCCTCGTGGTCAGGTCGCCGAGCAGGAACACCACCTTGTGGCCCAGATCCTGCAATTGCCGCATCATCCACAGATTGACGGCGTGCCCCAGATGCAGGTCGGGCGCGGTGCAGTCGACGCCGTACTTGATCCGCAGCGGCCGTCCTGCCGCGAGCCGTTCGATCAGGGCGGTCTCGCCGACGATGGTGTCGGTCGTCCTCCGCAGCCGTTCGATCACGGCTGGTGCTTCGATCATGGGATTCCTCTCGAAAAATCAACTGCGAGAGGCACTCAGCGCCTCCGGCAACGGAAAGAGGCAGGAACCACGACGGGTTCCTGCCTCGGAGGCTCTGGGGTGGAGCGAACTACAGCAACAGGCCGGCTCGTCCCAGAGCCGGTCGATACTGCGCGAGTCGCTTGATCACGGGCCCAGGCTAACAGTCCCGGGCCGGATCCAGACAGCGAGTTAGGCTGAGCGGGTGGAGACAGAGATGGTGACTCTGGTCGACGAAGCCGGCCAGGCGATCGGTTACGAGGACAAGGCGACGGTGCATCACGCCGCGACGCCGTTGCATCTCGCGTTCTCCAGCTACGTGTTCGACGACCGCGGCCGGGTGCTGCTGACCCAGCGCGCGTTCAGTAAGCGCACTTGGCCCGGGGTCTGGACCAACAGTTGCTGTGGGCATCCACTCCCGGGCGAGACGCTCGAATCCGCCGTACGTCGCAGGCTCTCCGACGAGCTCGGGCTGGTCCCGACCGCGATGGACCTGATGCTCCCGGCGTTCCGGTACCGCGCGGAGATGCCCGACGGCATCGTCGAGAACGAGCTGTGTCCGGTGTTCCGGGTCGTCTGCGAGGGGGAGCCGGTCGCCAACCCGGCCGAGGTCGCGGCGTACGAGTGGGTCGAGTGGCGCGACGTCGCAGTACGGCCTGAATTGTCGCCGTGGTGCCTATTGCAGCTGAGCGAGCTGAGCACCCTCGGCCCGCTCCCGGCGGAGTGGCCGATCGCTGATCCCGCCGCGCTTCCGGCCGCTGCGCGCTAGGCCTTAACGGCTCGTCAGGAGCTTGAGGAGGGTTGGGGCTGGGACCGCTGTGGCTTGGCCTGACTCGGCGGTGCGGATCAGGGCGATCAGTTTGGCGTTGACCGGAGCTTCGCGGCCGAGGGATTCGGCCAGCCGGACGACTTCGCCGTTCAGGTGGTCGATTTCGGTCTGCCGGCCCGCTTGCAGGTCTTCCCACATCGATGACCGGGCCAGCGGATCGATGGCGAGCATCTTGCTGGCGAGTCGCTTGAAGAGGAAGTCCGGCAAGCGCAGTACCGGCGGCATCCGATGGGCCGGCAAAGCCGTGAGCTGAGCCGGCGTGATCCCGGCCGCCTTCAGCAGGTCAAGGGTTTCGGACTGTGCGGCGGCCAGGCAGCGGCGGTAGTCGCGCTGGGCCAGTTCGTCGCGCAGCGGCAGGTCGGACAGCGCGTTGACCGGGTTGTTGAGGTTGAGCAGCAGTTTCGCCCACTGGACCGGGAGGATCTCGTCATGCTGCTTCAGCGGGAGACCAGCACGCTCGAAGGCCTCCTCGTAGGGCTGCAAGGCCGGATCCTTCTGGACGTCGAGCCCACCCTCGGTCCCTTGGTGGAAAGCGCCGCCGCCGCGGTTGAGTACGTTGAACGGAACCATCCCGGTCAGCACGGTGTGATCCGGCAACCGCTCCTGCAGCAACTCGCCGTTCCGGATGCCGTTCTGAAAGCTGATCACCACGGCTCCGGGCTTGAGCACCCCGGCGAGCTCGCCAGCGGCCGTCGCCGTCCCAGCCGACTTGACCGTCACCAGTACGAGGTCAGCCTCAGCAGCCGCACCCGGCGTCGTCTCGTACCGAACAGCCGGTACTACGAGGTCGGCGCCGAGGTAGTCGGTAAGCCGCAGCCCATGCTCGGCCAGCTCGTCCGCGAGCCGCTGCCGCCCGATGAAGGTGACGTCCGCGCCACCGGCCGCCAGCCGCCCGCCGACGTAACAGCCGATCCCGCCCGCGCCGTACACAGCGATCGCCACAACAGTCTCCTCATCCGAGCCGGAGTCCCTTGTCTAGCAGGGCGCTAGTGCAACCGGACGCGCGGGTCCAGGGCCGTGCCGCACCGCCCGCACCTGCAATCGCACCCGAGGGTGCGCCACACTGGTTGGGTGGCACACAGCTTGTTGTTGGTCGACGACGAACCGCGGATCCGGCGGGTACTGCGGCTCGCCCTCGAAGACGAGGGCTACGAGATCTTCGAGGCCGCCAACGGGCTGGACGCGCTGTCGGCGCTGCGACGCGAGCCGCCGGACGTAGTACTGCTCGATCTGATGCTGCCGGACCGGGACGGGTTCACCGTCTGCCGGGAGATCCGGCGCACCAGCGACGTACCGGTGATCATGGTGACCGCGCGGACTGACAGCCACGATGTCGTCGCCGGGCTGGAGGCGGGTGCCGACGACTATGTGACGAAACCGCTCGTGGCCAAGGAGTTGTCGGCCAGGATCAGGGCGTTGCTGCGGCGGGTGGAGCCTGGTACGCCGGTGCAGGAGCAGTTCGTCGTCGGCGACCTGGAGATCGACGTACCGGCTGCTGAGGTGGCTCGGGACGGGGCCGTGCTGCCGCTGACCAGGACCGAGTTCAAGCTGCTGGTCGAGCTGGCGAGCCTGGAGGGCAGGGTGTGCAGCCGCGAGCACCTGCTGTCGAAGGTCTGGGGCTATGGGTACTTCGGTGACAGCCGAATCGTCGACGTGCACATCCGTCGGCTGCGGCTGAAGATCGAGCGCGACCCGGCCAGCCCCAAGCATCTCGTCACCGCTCGGGGCCTCGGCTATCGACTGGTGAGCTGACCGTGCGGCAGCGATTCGGGCTGCGCGACCGGGTGATGCTGGCTTACGGGTTGCTGGCCCTCGGGCTGTCCGGCGTACTGGCGCTTGTCACCTTCGGGGTGGTGTCCAACTACCTCACCGACCAGCGGACGTCGTCGGCGATCGTGGAGACGTCCGACAACGCGGCGACGCTGCACTACGGGCTCTATGGACTGACGCCGGAGTGTATGCCGGTTCGTCGCGAGGAGACCGAGTGTGCGACAAGCGTTGCGGTGCCACCGGCCAAGGTGGCGAAGCTGGTCGAAAGGCTGCCGTCGACCGACTCCGCCGCGATGCTGCTGGGCTACAACGGCAGCTGGTACACGGTTTCGGCAAATGAGGGCGACGTACCGGCCGACATGGTGGCGACCGCCCGGAGCGGTATCGAGGTGCATCGGCGGATCGAGGTAGGCGGCGAGCAGGTGCTCGCGGTCGGGGTGGCGGTGGGCAAGCCGGGCGAGGCTTTCTTCGAGTTGCATCCGTTGACCAGGCTGGACAGCACGCTGCGGACGTTGAAGCTGACGCTGATCTTGGCGGCGATCGTGACCGCGCTGCTGGGGTTGGCCGTCGGCCGGCTCGCTAGCACGGTGGCGCTGCGGCCGCTGGCCGAGCTGACGCAGGTGGCGGCCGCCGTTGCACGCGGGCGGCTTGATGCCCGGCTGCAGGCGGAGAACGATCCGGATCTGGGTGGTTTGGCGCGTTCCTTCAACCAGACGGCCGCGGCACTGGAGAAACGCGTCGTCGCCGATGCGCGCTTCGCCGGCGACATCAGTCATGAGCTGCGCACGCCGTTGATGACGATGATGAACTCGATGCAGCTGATCCAGAACCATCGCGCGGAGCTGCCCGGGGCGGTGCGCGAACCGGTCGAGCTGCTTGGGGACGATCTCGATCGGTTCCGGCGGCTGGTGGTCGATCTGCTGGAGATCTCCCGCGACGACGGTGGTGACCAGGGCACCCGGGAGACGGTCCGGATCGCCGACCTGGTCCGCGCCGCCGCCGACGCGACCGCCGGACGGGAGATCACCGATGTGTCGCCGGATGCGGCCGAGCTCACGATGGAGGCGGACAAGCGTCGCCTCGAACGCGTGATCGCCAACCTGGTCGACAACGCGGAGCAGCACGCGGGTGGTTGCAAGGGCGTCACCGTCAGGGCCGGCGGCAAGGGCGTCATCGTGTACGTCGACGACGCGGGCCCGGGCATTCCGGCCGCCGACCGCGATCGCATCTTCGAACGCTTCGGCCGCGGCGAAACCTCCCCGGACAGTCGCACCGACGCCCAACGCGGCGGCATCGGCCTGGGCCTGGCCATCGTCGCCCGCCACGTCGAATGGCACCACGGCACCATCCAGGCCAAAGAGCGCCCCGAAGGCGGCGCCCGCTTCATCATCGAGCTCCCCACCCAAAACCACTAACCACCGCATAGCCACGCTCCACCTCAGTGCGGAACTCCGTCGTCGCACCCACCTCGGGCTGGCCGGCCGCGGCTTATCGGGCCCGGGCGGCGAAGACCGGATAAATCGGCTGACGTGCTAGGCGTGAAGTTCTACTCTGGGGCATGGCTACTTGCCTCTGTGTCTAGCTGCGGACTCGCTTCCCCACCAGAAGTGCGTCCGCTTGCTATCACGGAGAGTAACCATCATGATCACCGTCCGCGGTGTAGATATTCGCGTCGGCGCCCACCTACTGCTGTCCGACCTCTCGTTCCACATCAGCCCCGGCGACCGGATCGGCCTCGTCGGCCGCAACGGCGCCGGTAAGACCACGCTGATGAAAGCCCTGGCCGGCGAGGACCGCCCGGCGCCCGGCACCATCGCGTCCACCGGCTCTGTCGGCTACCTGCCACAGGACCCGCGCGCCGCCGACCCCGCCATCACGGTCACCGCCCGGATCCTGTCCGCGCGCGGCCTCGACGTCGCAGTACAGCGGCTGAAGAAGGCTGAGACCGCGATGAGCAGCGCAGTCGGCGAAGCTCAGGAGCGCGCGATGGTTGCCTATGCCCGAGCCGAGACGGAGTTCCAGGCCGGCGGCGGCTATGCGGCCGAGGCTGAAGCCGCACGTCTCGCGGCGGGCGTCGGTCTGCCCACCCGCGCTCTCGACCAACCGGTTGGAGAGCTCTCGGGTGGTCAGCGGCGCCGCGTCGAGCTGGCGCGCATCCTGTTCGCCGAACACGACACCCTGCTGCTCGACGAACCAACCAACCATCTGGATGCCGACTCGGTCGGCTGGCTGCGCTCGTTCCTGCTCGGCTACCCCGGTGGGCTCGTGGTGATCAGCCACGACCGCGACCTGCTCGCGGCGACGGTCAACCGCGTGTTCCACCTGGACCCGCACCGGACGACGATCGACATCCACAACACCGGCTGGAAGAAGTACCTAGAACAGCTGGAACTGGACGAGCGTCGCCGTACCAGGGAGCGCCACACGGCCGAGCGCAAGGCCGCAGTACTCCACGCCCAGGCAGACAAGATGCGAGCCGGAGCCTCAACCGCCGCAGCCGCAAAGAACATGGCCAGGCGAGCCAACAAGCTCCTCACCGACCTCGAGCCGGTACGCCGTACCGCCCGCGTCGCCAAGATCCGCCTGCCCGACCCAGCGCCATCCGGCCGGACCCCGCTGACCGCGAGCGGCCTGACCAAGTCGTACGGCGGATTGCAGGTGCTCAAGGGTGTCGACCTGGCCGTGGATCGCGGCAGCAGACTGGTCATCCTGGGCCTCAACGGCGCGGGCAAGACCACGCTGCTCCGGATCCTCGCCGGCCGGGAACACCCGGACGGCGGCGAGGTGATGCACGGTCACGGCCTGCGGCTCGGGTACTTCGCGCAGGAGCACGACACGCTCGACCTGGCCGGTACGGTCCGGCAGAACCTGGCGTCCGTAGCGCCCGGCCTGACCGACGGCGAGGTCCGCAACGTGCTCGGCTCGTTCCTGTTCAGCGGAGATGATGCGGACAAGCCGGCCGGCGTGCTCTCGGGTGGCGAGAAGACCCGGCTGGCGCTGGCCGGCCTGGTCCACTCGGGCGCGAACGTCCTGCTGCTCGACGAGCCGACAAACAACCTGGACCCGGCCTCCAGGGGCGAGGTGCTCGGCGCGGTCGGCAGCTACCCGGGCGCGATCGTGATGGTTACCCACGACGAGGGCGCGATCGAGGCGCTTCGCCCCGACCGGGTCCTCATCCTCCCCGACGCCACCGAAGACCTCTGGACCGACGACTATCTGGACCTGGTCTCCCTCGCCTAGCCCATAACCCGCCAGTCGCAGTGCGATGGAAGCGGCGGCTATGTCCCGACCGACAGGACATAGTCGCCGCGCAGCCCGCCGGCCACGCTCACCGGGGCGCCTGGCAGGTGCGTTTTGAGGACTATGTCCTGTCGATCGGGACAATCTGTCCGCCATCCACAGCCAGTCGACTCCTGGGGATAGTCTGGCCGCTTCCTGCCAATCGCAGAATCCCTTGAAAATAAGGGGTTCTGGGTTCGGAAACTGTCGGTGGGGATGCCTAGACTTTTGGGTATGGAGATCCCGGAGCTGCGCCCCGCGTGGTCGCAAACTGGCAGCGAACTGCTGGTCACTTTCGACACGCTGCAGGCTGCCCGCTCCGCCCTCGACACCTACGAACTGCAGATCATCGCCCGCATCGACGAGACCGGCCTGGCCAAAGAAGAAGGCGCCCGCGACACCGTCGAACTCCTGTCGCTGCGCGCCCGCCTGAACGGCAACGACGTCCGCCGCAACCTGGCCCTGGCCACCAACCTCGCCAAGTACCCGGCCGTCACCGCCGCCCTGCCCGACCCGTCCGCCGGACCCACCACAAGCAACACCCCCGAGACCCCCGACGACACCGACACCGAGGCTGCCGCGGACCGTGGCGGCGATCTCCCTCAGCCGCCGGTCATTCACCCAGGCCAGGCCAAGGCGATCGTCGCCGCCCTCGAGAAAGCACCCACCACCGTCCCGGTCGAGGACCTGGAAGCCGCCGAACGGATCATGGTCGAAGCGGCCCGCCACCTGGCACCGGGAGACCTCACCATCCTCGGCAAGCAGATCCTGGCCCGCCTCGACACCGACGGCCCCGAACCCGCCGAAAACGACGCCGCCGAACGCGAACGTCTCCGCCTGCGCCGCGTCGACAACGGCGTCCAGTTCACCGGCTTCCTCGCCAACGAGCATGCCGAACTGCTGCAGACCCAGATCGACAAACTGTCCAAACCCCACAAAACAGACGACGGCGAGCGCGACCCTCGCTCCCGTGACAAGCGCCAGGCCGACGCCTTGACCACCATCCTCGAACGAGCCGCCGGCAGCACCGCCCCCGGCCCCGGCGTCCCCCACATCACCGTCACCATCGACTTCGACGACCTCAGGACCGCCACCACCGAGGCCCACAGCAACGCCCGCACCGACGAGCGCGACCTCAAAACCGCCACCACCGAGGCCCACAGCAACGCCCGCACCGACGAGCGCGACAGCGAGCCCGGCTGCGAGGCGGGTTATGGCGACGCGGGGTCTGGCGAGGCGGCGTGTGGCGGCGCGGGGTGTGGAGACGCGGACTGTGACGGCGCGGGGTCTGGCGAGACGGTGTGTGGCGACGCGGAGTGTGGAGACGCGACGCGTGGAGGCGCGGGGTGTGGCGAGGCGGAGTGTGGCGACGCGGTGTGTGGAGACGCGGACTGCGATGGCGGTGACTGCGACAGCGGGAGATTGTTCGGGGGTACCGGCGGCGTGGGGGAGTTGGTGTTCGGCGAGAACCTGTCCGCCTCAGCCGTCCGCCTCCTGGCCTGCGACGCCCGGATCCTGCCGATCGTCCTGGGTTCGGACTCGCGGCCGCTGGACGTCGGCACGGAAGAACGGCTCGTCACCCCAGCGATTCGTCGCGCCCTGGTCAAACGCGACAAGGGTTGCGTGATCTGCCACGCCCCACCTTGGCAGTGCCATGCCCATCACATGATCCACTGGGCCGACGGCGGCCCGACCAGCCTCGCCAACCTGATCCTTGCCTGCAGCCCCCACCACACCGCCATCCACCACGGCCACTGGACCATCACCATCACCCACGGCGCCGTCGAGGTCACCCGTCCCGCCTGGGCCGACCCAGTACGCCGAACCCTCGCCGACCTCACCACCCTCAAAGACACAGCCGGCAACCCCTGGCCACAACCCGCCGACAACACCAACACCAAGGTCAGCACCAACACCAAGGTCAACGCCAACGCCAAGGTCAACCCAACCCACGAACAGCCCAACCGCCTACCTCCAGCCGCCAGCCTCATCCCCGCACCCACCACGGCAATGGCGCGCGACAGCATCCGATCCTGGCTAACCCCAGAAGCCACCGCCCAACTAAACCCCTGGGGCGACAGCGGCACCCCCTCCGCCGGCCCGTAACCCACACCCAGCACGTCCCCCCAGCGACCACAGCTAACCGGCAGGCCGTCGCTCACTCCTGCCCAGCCCAGCGCCTGGGTCGACATCGGTACCCCGTCCGCCAGCCCGTGGGCCTGCGCCCGGCACATCAACGCCCGGCGCCCACAGCAGGACGGACGAGCCCAGATCCATCGCTCGCGCGTGCTGAACCAGCTGGCCGTCGCTCGCTCCTGCTCAGCCCAGTGCCTGGGTCGGCAGCCGGTACTCCGTCCGCCGGTCTGTGGGTCCGCGGCCGGTACGTCAACGCCCAGCGATCACAGCTGAACTGGCGGGCGGTCGCCGGATCCTGCTCAGCCCAGTGCCTGGGTCGACATCGGTGCCCCGTCTGCCGGCCCGTGGGTCCGCGGCCGGTACGTCAACGCCCAGCGGTCACGACTGAACTGGCGGGCGGTCGCTAGCTCCTGCTCAGCCCAGTGCCTGGGTCGACATCGGTACCCCGCCGGCCGGCCCGTGGGTCCCCGCCGGTACTCAACGCCTAGCGATCACGGCTGAACCGGCAGCCCGTCGCTCACTCCTGCCCAACCCAGCCCAGCGCCTGGGTCGACATCGGCACCCCGTTCGTAGCCCCACGCCCGGCACCTCACCCCGGCGACCACGGCTAACCGGCTGGCCGTCGCTAGCTCCTGCCCAGCCAAGCGACTGGGGGCGACATCAGTACCCCGTCCGCCAGCCCGTGGGTCCCCGCCGGTACTCAACGTCCAGCGATCACCGCTGAACGGCAGGCGGTCGCTCGTTCCTGCTCAGCCCAGCGCCTGGGTCGGCAGCCGGTACCCCGTCCGGCGGCCCGTGGGTCCTCGCCCGGTACGTCAACGCCTATCGGCCACAGCTGAACCAGCCACCCGTCGCTCACCTGTGCCTAGCCCCAACCCCCGCGGCAGAGCGGCGAACGGCGACGGGCACGCGATCTGGGAGGTGGTGCGCGGTAGGCCAGCAACCTTGGCTTTCTGCATCAACGCCCGTCCCGGGAAGCCCGCCGCCCGCCGCCCGCCGGCCCGCCGGCCCGCCGCCCGCCGCCCGGCCCGTGGGCCCACGCTGGCACCTCAGCGCTCAGCGACCACAGCAGGACAGTGGTCGGTCCAGGTCCATCGCTCGTGCGTGCTGAAGCAGCCGGCATCGCTCGCTTCTGCCCAGCCCAACCCCTTGTACGCATCCGCGCCCACTCGACCAAGCCGCATCGACTACAGCTCACTGCAGAGCTTGGGCTGGGGAGCAACGAGCAACGGCGGGGCCGGTTCACCTGATCGCTCGCATTGAGGGCCGGGCGTGGGGCTACGTCTCGGGCGTGGGGCTACAGGCCGACGGAGGGGTACCGCTGGCGTCACAAGGGGCTGGGCTGGGCACGAGCGAGCGACGGCCGGTTCACCTGTGATAGCTGGGCGTTGAGGTACCGGGCATGGAGCCACGGGGCCGGCGGAGGGGTACCGCTGTCATCAGAAGGGGGTGAGCTGGGTATGGGCGAGCGACGGCCTGCGGGTTCAGCTGTGGTCGCTGGGGGAGGCGCCGGGCGTGGAGCCACGGGGCCAGCGGAGGGGCGCACCGCTGTCGCTCAAGTGTGGACGGTGTCTGGCGCGGCTCGACGAGGGGAAGCAGGGGGGCGGAGTTGTCTGTGCTGGACTGTTTGGCTGGGTATGCTCGCCGACCAACTAGCCAGGGAGAGTCTGTAGATGACGGGAAGACTGTGGTTTGTGACCGGGGCCGGTCGGGGGCTTGGGCGGGCTTTTGCCGAGGCGGCGCTGGAACGGGGTGACCGGGTGGTCGCGACGGTTCGGCGCGTCGGTGTTCTGGACGACCTGGTCAAGGTGTACGGCGATCGGCTCATCCCGCGGCGTCTCGATGTCACCGATCGGGCCGAGGTTTTCCGGGTGCTCGACGAGGTGGCCGCGACGGTCGGCGTACCGGATGTGGTCGTCAACAACGCGGGCTACGGGTTGGTCGGCGCGATCGAGGAACTGTCCGAGGAAGAGGTCCGGGCGCAGTTCGAGGTGAACCTGTACGGCGCGCTGTGGGTTTCGCAGGCCGTGCTGCCGCATCTGCGGGCGCGTGGATCGGGGCGGATCGTCCAGGTGTCGACGGTCGGCGCGGTCGGGCATCTGCCGCTCTTCGGCGCATACAACGCGAGCAAGTGGGCGCTCGAAGGCTTCAGCTCCGCGCTTGCGGCTGAGGTCGCGCCGCTCGGCATCGGCGTACACCTGCTGCAGTTGGGTGGCTTCGCGACCGACTGGTTCGGGTCGAGCATGCAGTACGGCACGGCCCTTCCGGCGTACGACGAAACGCGGGCAGGCATCTTCGGCATGCCCGGATATCCGACGCCGGAGATGGTGCAGGAAGCCGAGCCGTCGACCGACGAGTCACCTCGGGTCGCGGCGGAGGCGTTGCTGGCGCTTCTCGATGAGCCCGAACCGCCGCTCCGCAAGGTGATCGGTACGGGCGCGCACGACATGGTCCGGATGGCGCTGGAGTGGCGGCGGGACGACTACCAGCGCGACCCGGCCTTCGTCTGGCCGGATCCAAGTCAGCCCACGGGGTGAGCCGGCCCGAGTCAGCCCGGGGTGAGCTGGCCCGAGTCAGCCCGGGGTGAGCTGGTCCGAGTCAGCCCGGGGTGAGCTGGTCCGAGTCAGCCCGGGGTGAGCTGGTCCGACTCAGCCCCAACGGTGAGCCAGGGCGCCTAGAGTCGCTCCTCCAGATGCACGGTGATCTCCTCGCCGGGCTGTTTGCCGAGCAGGTCCCGGAGCTCGCCTTTCACCGGGAGCTTGTGGGTGCCGTCGCCGAGCGCCATGAACGAGCTCTCGAACGGGTGCCCGTCCATCGTCCCGCGTACCTTCACCAGGCCGCGCGTTCCGAAGTACTCGGCGGAGCCCGGCATCTGGAGGTACGTCCAGCCGCCCTTGGCCGGGCTCTTCAGCAGCGGTGCGATGAACGTCTTGTCCAGTTTGGTGGTCATGATGTTTCCTCCTCAGGATCGGCCTTCACTGGGTACGTAGAGACCGTCATCCCGTTTTCGACAGGGTGCGAGGATGGTGCGGTGATTTCTTCTCTGAGTATCCGGCGCGGTGGGCGCGATGACGTCGCGGCGGTCCTGGAGATGCTCGACAAAGCAACCGACTGGTTGGTTGCCCGCGGGCGGACCGACCAGTGGGGGACCGAGGCGCATTCGACCAACCCGCGCCGGGTCGAGCAGATCGAGGGGTTCGTCGCCGACGAAGGGCTCTGGGTGGCCGAGTTGGCCGGGCGGGTCGTCGGCGCGCTGGCGGTCGGTGAGGCGCTGCCCTACGTGCCGCCCGCGACCGAGCCGGAGCTCTACATCCGGCTGCTGGTGACCGATCGGACGGTTCAGGGCAGCGGCATCGGCACCGACCTGCTCGAGCACGCGCGCACGTTGGCACGCGGGCTCGGCGTCGAGCTGCTCCGGGTGGACTGCTTCGGCGGCGGCGACGGCGCCCTGATCCGGTACTACGAGGAGCAGGGCTTCACCCGGGCGGAGCCGTTCGGCGTACAGGTCAGTGATTCGGAGTGGCCGGGCCAGCTCCTGTACCAGCGGCTCTGACCTCGACGGCCTCGACGGCCTCGACGGCCTCGACGGCCTCGACGGCCTCGACGGCCTCGACGGCCTCGACGGCCTCGACGACCTCGACAGAGCCGACGGGCCGGTGCACCTCGCCGTGCGCGTCACTGCAGTGAGCAGCCTGTACGTCGCCTGACGCGTGGTCGACCTGGAGCGTCGAGTGGGTCAGGTGGTGCCGCTCGGCCAGCAGCGTCTCGATCTGGCTGCGGATCTCGTGGCAGTCCAGCCCTTCGCTGACCAGGATGTGCGCCGACGCGGCCGGCTCCCCAGAGGTGATCTCCCAGACGTGCAGATCGTGCACCTCGACCACCCCCGGTACTGCGCACAGCTCGGCGCCGACCGTGGCCGGGTCGAGGCCGGCGGGTGCCGCCTCGAGGAAGATCCGGCCGGAGTCGCGGACCAGCCCGATCCCCGCCTTCAGCATCAGCGCCGCTACGATCATCGCGGCGATCGAGTCGGCGCGGGTGAAGCCGGTGAGCAGCACGACCAGACCGGCGACGGCGGTGGCGACGAAGGCGAAGAGATCGTTGAGGATGTGCTGGAAGGCGCCCTCGACGTTCAGGCTGGAGCGGTTCGCCTTGCTGAGCAGCCAGGTCGCGATCAGGTTCACCACGATGCCGACGACGCCGGTGATCAGCACCAGCGCGCCCTTGACCTCGGGCGGGTCGATCAGCCGGCTGATCGACTCGTAGACGAAGAACGCCGCGAGCAGCAGCAGGGTGATGCCGTTGGCCTGCGCGGAGAGAATCTCGACCCGCTTCAGACCATAGGTGAAACCACCGGCAGGCGGCCGCGCCGAGAGCCGGATCGCGATCAGCGCAAGGGCGATCGCGGCGGCGTCGGTGAGCATGTGCGCGGCGTCGGTGATCAACGCGAGCGAACCGGCCGCGAAGCCGACGACCACCTCAGCGGCCATGAACGCCAGGATCAGCGCGAGCGCCCAGCTCAGCAGCTTCCGGTCGGCATCAGCACTGACCGCGTGGCCGTGACCATGGCCGTGACCCGCACCCATCAGCCACGCTCCGGGTGGATCGCATCCGTGTGCTCGGTGTGGGCGACGGCAAGATCGACGAGCATCCGGACGTGCGCGTCGTCGAGCCGGTAGTACGCCATCCGGCCGTCCCGGCGTACCGAGACCACCCGATGGGCCCGCAGCAACCGGAGCGCGTGCGAGGTGGCCGACTCGCTCATCCCCGTCACCGCGGCGAGATCGCAGACGCACAGCTCGCCGTCCAGCAGCGCGACGAGCAACTTCAGCCGCCGCGGGTCACCGAGCAGCCCGAACACGTCGGCCGTGTCGACGACATCCTGCTCGGAAGGCATCCTGGCATTGACCGCCTCCACCCGCTCGGGATCCACCAGCCGCACAGTGCAACTGTCGATCGCCGCAGGCGTTTGCACATCTGCAGAACTCTTCATACGTCGACTATAGACCACCCGGCCCGACCCCGCTGGTTCGGTGGGGCCTACCCGCTGGGCTGACTGCGGGATCAGAGGGTGGTGCTTTCGCGGATCACCAGGTCGTAGTCGGCGGAGAGTTCGGCGGGGGCGGATTTGTCGCCATCGAGGCGGTTCAACAGGAGTTGGACGGCGTGCTTGGCGATCTGGGTCTTGTCGGGGCGGATGGTGGTGAGGCTGGGGGTGCTGTAGCGGCCGTCCTCGATGTCGTCGAAGCCGACCAGGGCGATGTCGTCGGGGACGCGGAGGCCGTGGCTGAGGATGGTACGGAGGGCGCCGAGGGCCAGCAGGTCGTTGTAGCAGAAGACGGCGTCGGGGGGATCGGGGAGCGCGAGCAGGTCGGACATGGCAGCGGCGCCGTCGGCGCGGTGGAAGAACTCGGTGGGGCGGATGAGGTCGGGACGCATCTCGTGGCCGGCCGAGCGCAAGGCTGACTGGTACCCCTCGGTCCGGAGACGGCCGGTCTGGCGGCTCTCGTCAGACTGGTCTCCGATCGCGGCGATCCGCTGCCGGTCCAGGTCGATCAGATGCCGGGTCGCGAGCTCGGCGGCGCCGACGTTGTCGATCATGATGTGGTCGAGCCCGCCCTGGACGACGCGCTCACCGAGCAACACCACCGGCGTCGACGACGACCTGTTGCGCAGGTCGGCACTGCCGAGCGCCAGTGGGTTGAAGATCAGCCCGTCGAACATCGCGGCACGGTTGCCACGCATGACCAGCTCGCGCTCGCGGACCGGGTCACCGTCGGTCTGGTCGACCACGACCGTGTAGCCGGCGGCTGCCGCCTGCTCGATCACAGCCCGGGTCAGCTCGGCGAAATACGGTACGTCGAGCTCCGGCAGCACCAGTGCGATCAGTCCCGAGCGACCGTTCCGCAGGTTTCGGGCGACCGCGTTGGGCTGGTACCCGAGCTCGTCCAGCGCCTGCTGCACCCGGGCTCGGGTGGCGGGCGCGACCTGGGGGAAGTCGTTGACGACGTTCGACACCGTCCGGGCCGAGACCCCGGCCCGCTCGGCGACTTCACGCAGTGTGGCGGCCACTGTGCACCTCGTTTCCGATAGGGCGAACTCTTGACACTTGCAACGTTGCAACCTTAGCGTCTCCAGCATCACTTGCAACGTTGCAAGCCCAGCGAATTGTCCAGAGGACGCGACATGGCCAATCCCCTTGTAGTCCCGGTTTCCCGTCGAAATGTGCTCCGGGGTGCTGGTGCCGCCCTGGTCGCCGGCGGCCTCGGTGCCTGCGCACCGGGCAACACCACCGGCAGCAATCCGCTGCCGACCAGCACTGCGACCACGCCACCGTCGGGCGAGCTCACCATCTGGGATCGCACCGGCGACCTGTACAAGGTGTTCGACAAGGCGATCGCGTCGTTCACCGCGAAGTACCCGCAGGTGAAGGTGAATCACCTCGCTGTCGACATCAACGCCAAGCTCCCGGCCACGCTGATCAGCGGCGCGGGTGTCCCCGACGGCGCGTTCTACGACGACGCGCTGCTGACCGGCGTTGCGCCGCATCTGCATGACCTCAGCCGGCTGATCGAGCAGTACAAGTCCGACATCGCGCCGTACAAGCTCGGTGTGGTCACCGTCGACGGCAAAGTCATCGCGGTGCCGTGGGACCTGGACCCCGGTCTGCTGTTCTACCGCGAGGACATCGTCACGCAGGCGGGCGTCGACCCGGCGAGCCTGACGACGTACGACGCTCTGCTCGGGGCAGCGCGGACGGTCCGGGAGAAGTTCCCGCAGGCCAAGCCGATCCACCTCGAGAACGACCAGTTCCTGGCGCAGCTGTGGATCGACATGTTCGCGAACCAGCAGGGCGGGGCGATGGTCGATGCCCAGGGCAAGCTCTCGATCGACTCCGACCCGTACCGCAAGACGCTCACCTGGCTGGATACGGTGCGCGGCGAGGGGCTCGGAACGCTGGCGAAGTACACCCAGCCGACCGACCTGCAGACGCAGGACAACGGGACCCAGGTGTTCGTGCCGTGGGCGCAGTGGTTTGCGTTCGTACCGCAGCAGTTGCTGAAGGCAAGCAAGGGGAAGTGGCGGGCAGCCGCGCTGCCCGCCTGGCAGGCCGGTGGTCCGCGGGCCGGCGTGATGGGCGGCTCGTCGTTCGTCATCCCGGCCAAGGCGAAGAACCCCGAGCTGGCCTGGCGGCTCTATGAGCACCTCGTCTTCAGCAAGGAGGGCTACACCACGGTGTACGGGTCGAACGAGGTCTACCCGGGCGGCCTGAACACGTCGATCCCGTCGTACCTGCCGGCGCTCGACCCGAACGCTCCGCTGTTCAAGCCGATCGAGGCACTCGGCGGCCAGGACCTGTGGAAGGTCGCGGTCGAGGCGGGCAAGCAGGTCCCCGGCGGGTACAGCATCCCGACCTGGTGGGGGAAGGCCGTCGACTACTTCGGCGTCAACGTGCAGAAGTTGCTCGCCGGGCAGATGGGGCCCGATGAGGTCCTGAAGACCTCGGCGACCCAGATTCAGAAAAACCTGATGGGGCCCAGTTGATGGTGACCGTCACCGAGCCGACGGCGACCCGGGGGGAGGCGAGCATGATCCGGCGACGCCGCGGCGGACGGCCGGGCCGGCGCGGGTCTCGCCGGGTCAAGGCCGCGCCGTACCTGTTCGTCGCACCGTTCGTCCTCGTGTTCGCCGCCTTCAGCGCCTACCCGATCTTCTTCGCGCTGCAACTGAGCTTCACCAACTGGCACGGCGCCGGTGCGCTCGAGGTCATCGGGTTCGCCAACTACCGCTTCCTGCTGACCAGTCCGGACTTCTGGCAGTCGATGGCAACGTCGGGTGCGCTGTGGCTGCTCGTCGTACCGGCGCAGATCCTGCTCGCGCTGACGATCGCGGTCGCGTTGCGGAAGGCGAGGTTCCGCGGGCTGTTCAGTGCCGCGCTGATCGCGCCGTTCGTCACCCCGCTGGTGGCGATGGCGCAGGTCTGGATCATCTTGTTCGACCAGGACTTCGGCGCGGTGAACCATGGCCTGACCTCACTCGGGCTGCCGGCCGTCGGATGGTTGACGACGTCGGCGTGGGCGAAGGTGACCGTCGCGCTGCTGGTGCTCTGGCGAACGACCGGGTACGCGGTCATCTTGCTGATGGCGGGATTGTCGACGATCCCCTCGGACGTCTACGAGGCGGCCCGGATCGACGGCGCCGGCGCGTGGCAGCAGTTCTGGTCGATCACCGTCCCGCTGGTGACGCGGACGTTGAGCTTCGTCGTCGTGATCGGGACGTTGACCGTGTTCCAGCTCTTCGCCGAGCCGTACGTCGTGACCGGTGGCGGACCGTTCAACGGCACCCGGACCGCGGGGCTCTATCTCTACAAGCACATCACCAACTCCGACCTCGGCCTCGGTGCTGCGAACTCGATGCTGCTCGTGCTGATGGTGCTGGCCCTGTCGCTCGCGTCGATCCGCCTACTGCGGTCGAGGGAGGACTCATGAGCACGCGGACCGGAACGTCGGCTTCCGTCCGGCTCGGAGCTGCCGGACGTTACGGCCTGCTGGTCGTTGCCGGGGTCGTCAGCCTGGCGCCGCTGCTGTGGATGATGGCGTCCTCGCTCAAGGCCGGCGGTGACATCATCGCCCGGCCGTTCAGCTTCGATCCAGGTCAGTTCACGTGGGAGAACTTCCGGTCGATGCTGGACACGATCCCGATCGGCACCGGGTTCCGGAACACGGCGATCGTGGTCGTGGTCAAGGGCGCGCTGACGATGATCTTCTGTCCGATGGCCGGGTTCGCGTTCGCGAAGTACGCCTTCCCGGGCAAGCGGCTGCTGTTCGGCACGGTGCTGACCACGCTGATGCTGCCGACGCTCGTACTCCTTGTCCCGTTGCTGCTGGAGATGAGTCAGCTCGGGTGGGTCAGCACGTTCCAGGCCCTGATTCTCCCCGGCGCGATCGATGCGTTCGGCGTTTTCTGGATGCGTCAGGTGATCATGGCGATCCCCGACGAGCTCCTCGACGCCGCCCGGGTCGACGGTGCCGGCGAGCTACGGATCTTCGCGAGCATCGTGCTGCCGGTGATCCGGCCGGGGCTGGCGGCGCTCGGCGTACTGACCTTCATCAATATCTACAACGACTTCGTCTGGCCCGTGGTGGCGGTGAACGACGAGCAGCACCAGACCTTGCAGGTGATGCTGTCGGCGCTGGCGCAGAACATCCGCTCGGGTCAGCTCGGCGCCGACTGGACCAGCGTCTGGGGTCAGCTGCTCGCCGCCAGCACCGTGGCCGCGATCCCGGTGCTCATCGTCTTCATCGTCCTGCAACGCCATCTGATCAAGGGCGTCATGGCCGGCAGCCTCAAAGGCTGACGCGTACGCCGACCTGGAGAACAACCGTGAACACACCACGCCCCGACTACCCACGCCCCCACTTCGACCGCTCGTCACGCTGGCTCAACCTGAACGGTGACTGGGATTTCGCTCGTGACTCAGCCGACCCTGACGACTTTCCCGAGACCATCGTGGTGCCGTTCCCCTGGGAGCACCCCGACTCCGGCGTTGGCGCGCACTGGTTGCCGACGGCCTGGTACCGGCGGCGGATCGCGCGGCCGGCACAGTGGGCGGGGGAGCGGATCATCTTGCACTTCGGCGCCGTCCATCACCACGCGACTGTGTGGGTGAACGGGGAGCTCGCCACCGAGCATGAGGGTGGATATCTGCCGTTCGAGTCGGACATCACCGAGCTGCTCGACGACTCCGGCGCAGGGACGCTGGTCGTGCGTGTCGACGCGCCAACGGACAAGCGGTTCATCCCGCACGGTAAGCAGCGAAGCCTGCCGGCCGACGACTACGACGGCTGCGCGTTCACTCCGTCCAGCGGGATCTGGCAGACCGTCTGGCTCGAGCCGCGGCCGGTGGCGTACATCTCCGAGCTCGCGCTCCGCCCGACTCCGGCGCTGGACGGCATCGAGGTCACGGTCACCGGCCCGTCGCCGATCCGGATCGAGATCCCGGGCGTCGCTATCCGCGAGTACGACGGATGGCCGGGAACGGTGACGATTCCGATCGCCGAGCCGCGACTGTGGAGCACCGAGGATCCTTTCCTGTACGACGTGATCGTCACGGCCGGCCAGGACACGGTTCGTGGGTACACCGGTCTGCGCAAGGTCGAGTGGCAGGGCAGCACCCTCACGCTGAACGGCGTACCGACGTACGTGCGGGGCGTGCTGGATCAGGGATTCTGGCCGTCGGGCGGTCACGCGGCGCCGAGCGACGAGGCGTTCCGGCGTGATCTCGAGCTGGCGCGCGAGGCCGGGTTCAACCTGGTCCGGAAGCACATCAAGCTCGAGGACCCCCGCTGGCTGTACTGGGCCGACTGTCTCGGCCTGCTGGTCTGGGCCGAACCGCCGTCGACCGGACGGTTCACGGACGCGGCCGTTGCCGCCTTCGAGGAGGTGACAGCAGGGATGGTGGCGCGGGACGGGAACCACCCGAGCATCGTGATCTGGGGTGCGTACAACGAGGAGTGGGGGCTGGACTGGGACGTCCCCGGCGATCCCGCGAAACAGGATGCCGTACGCCGTGCGTACCGGATCATCTCCGACGCGGATCCGACTCGTCCGGTGGTCGACAATTCGGGCTGGGCGCATGTCGAGACGGATCTGGTCGACTGGCACTACTACGACGACAACGTCGAGTCGTGGGCCGCGGTGGTGGATCGGTTGACCACCACCGATGACGGGAGCTTCCCGGTGCGGCTCGGGCCGGAGTTCGTTGCGAAGAAGGCGATTGCGGCCCCTGGGTTCGACGCGACGGACAAGGTGCAGCTCAACGGCGAGTACGGCGGCGGGTCGACGAGCGTCGAGCGTGGATGGCACCTGCGCTGGCAGACACAGGAACTCCGCCGCCACCCTCGCAACGCCGGCTACATCTACACCGAGCTCTACGACATCGAACACGAGACCGTCGGCATCTACACCTACGACCGCAGAACCAAGGACCTCGGCGGCACCGTCCCCGCCGACGTCCATGCGCAGACCACACTGATCGTCGACCTCGCCCCGGAGGCACCCGGCCGCGATCTCGTCGTGCCGGCCGGCGAAACGGGCGGGCCGGATGCGATGCCGGTCGTGGTGCCGGTCCGGATCTCCCACCACGGCCGTGATCAGCTCCTCGGGACCCTGCACTGGTCCTTGTCAGGCGCCTCCGGCTCGGCACCGGTCGATGCCTTGCCGTTCGCCGTCGGTGATCCGATCGACATCGTGGTGCCTGTCTCGCGCGACGATCGTCTGCTCCTGTGGATCACCGATCCGGCGGGCGCGGTTGTTGCCCGCACCTTCGTGGACGTCAGGCAGAACTGACGCTCACCTTCTCTTGGACTTCTCGACCCACCCGCCGTTCGTCAGAGGAGGCAACATGTCCATCCGTAGGTTGTTGGTCACCCTCGGCATCATCGCCGCAGCCCTGGTGGCCACCCCGGCCAGTGCGGCACCGCCGGGAAACGTGTTGTACAGCCCCAACCTCAGTACTTATCCGAACGCCGACGCCAGCTATCCGCGGGCGATCCGGCTCGATCACGACGGGAACGGTGGCCGGACCATCCTGTCGACGTTTGCCCGGCGCAACGAATCCGGCCCGGCCACCTTCCCGATCTTCCGGAGTACCGATGGTGGTGCCACCTTCGGCGCGAGCCCGATCAGCACGATCAGCTCGAACACGGCCGGCTGGGACCTCGGCGCGCCAGTCGTCTACGAGGTGCCGCGGACCGCGAGCGGCCTGAACCAGGGCGACCTGCTCGCCGCCGGTACGGCGTGGGACGAAGGCAACTTCACCGCGCAGAAGATCGAGGTCTTCAAGAGCACCGACCACGGCGCGAGCTGGCAGTACCTGTCGAACTGCACCCAGACCAGCGGTCAGCCGAACACTATCGGTCAGGGCATCTGGGAGCCGTGGTTCCTGCTCGCGCCGAACAACACCCTCGCCTGCTTCATCTCCGACGAACGCCCAGCGGGTTCGCCGACCAACAACCAGATCATCGGGCACTACACCTCGACCAACGGAGGCGCGTCCTGGAGTGGCAGCATCACCCCCGACGTGGCGTTCCCCGCCGACAATCTGGCCCGCCCGGGCATGTCGATCATCACCGCTCTGCCGAACGGCCAGTTCCTGATGACGTACGAACTGTGCCGCGACGCCACCAACGCCGACCACGCGTGCGAGGTGTACCTCAAGACCAGTGCCGACGGACTCAACTGGGCACCGACCAACAGCCCCGGCACTCTCGCCCAGACGACTGACGGCCGCCATCTCCTGCACACGCCGTACGTCGCCTGGATCCCTGGCGGTGGACCGAACGGCACGTTGCTGATGTCCGGACAACGCGTGGTCACCGGACCGACCGGCAGCAAGGCGGTGATGGCGGAATCGGGATCGGTGCTGTTGGCAAACACCTCGCTCGGCAGCGGCAGCTGGACCGAGCTCGAAGCGCCGGTCAACGTCAACCCCACCGGCAGCTACGGTCCTGGTGCTCCCGGCTGCCCGGGCTACAGTTCGCCGATCGTCCCGTCGATCAACGGTACGTCGTTCCTCTACCTGGCGGCGACGTGGCTCGGGACCGGGAACCAGTGCCAGGTGCGCTTCGGGACCGGAGTCGTCGGCGGACCGACTGGCACGATCACCGGACCGGCCGCGGCCGGCAAATGTCTTGACGTCGATCACAACACGGCGGTCAGCGGGAATGCCGTGCAGTTGTGGACCTGTGGCGGCGTACCCGGACAGCAATGGACGGTGATGGCCGACGGCACCCTTCGCGCGTTCGGCAAGTGCCTCGACATCGTCGGCAACGGTACGGCGAATCTCACTAAGGTCCAGTTGTGGGACTGCGGCACCGCCGGTGGACAGCAATGGCGCCCACAGGCCAACGGCTCGCTACTGAACCCGCAGTCTGGTCGTTGCCTCGACAGCCCGAGTGGCGCGACCGCCGACGGCACTGACCTCCAGATCTACGACTGCAACGGCCTCGATCCGCAGAAGTGGAACCTGCCCGGCTTCCCGACCGGTCCGATCACCGGACCCGCGGCCGCCGGCAAGTGCGTCGACGTGGACACCAATACGCCGACCAGCGGGAACGTCGTCCAGTTGTGGGCGTGCGGCGGCGTACCGGGTCAGCAGTGGAGCATCTCCACCGACGGCAAGATCCGTGCCTTCGGCAAGTGTCTGGACATCGTCGGCAACGGTACGGCGAACTCCACCAAAGTCCAGCTGTGGGACTGCGGCACCGCCGGTGGGCAGATCTGGCAACCACAGGCGAACGATTCCCTGCTGAATCCGCAGTCAGGTCGCTGCCTGGACAGCCCAAGCGGTGCGACCGCCGACGGTACCGACCTGCAGATCTACGACTGCAACGGCTCAGACGCGCAGAGATGGAAGGTGCCGGTGTAAAGAGGGCCTACCCGGGTCATCAGGGCCGCTGCGACGCCGGTGCCCCAGCCGTCGGGATGGGCGTAGAAGCTGTAGAGCTCCGCGAGGTCCGCCGACGAGGGAACGCTCCAGGAGAAGGCCAGCGGGCGGCCGTCCACTCCTGCGAGCAGGACCAGGCCGTGCGGGTCGGCGATCCGGTCGTGCCAGCGGTTCAACCGCGAGGAGATCTGATCGGCGGCGAACTCGGGATCGAAGAAAGGTGCGTACGCCGCCTCCCAGGAGGCGGCGTGCACGCTCCCGATCGCCGTACCGTCGGCCGCGGTCGCGAGTCGGACCTCGATCATCGGGATCAGCCCGCCAGCGCCTTGAGCGACAGGGCGAGTCGCTCCGTCATCCAGTCGAGCTCCTCGGTAGTGATCACCAGCGGCGGCGACAATCGGATCGTCGACCCGTGCGTGTCCTTCGCCAGTACGCCGTGCTCCGCGAGCTGCTCGCACAGCACCCGGCCCGTCCCGAGCGCGGGATCCAGATCCAGCCCGGCCCACAAACCATGCACCCGCAAGCCGACCAGACCCTGCGCCCGCAACGGCTCCAGCCGGTCGCGCAACGCCTGCTCCATCGCCAGCGCGTGCTCCTGCAGGTCACCCGGCTCGAGCAGCTTGATCACGGCGCGGCCGATCGCCACCGCGAGCGGGTTCCCGCCGAAGGTGCTGCCGTGCGTACCGGGCGTGATGACGTCCATCACCGCGCGGTCGGCGACGACGGCCGACAGTGGCATGATGCCGCCGCCGAGCGCCTTCCCGAGGACATAGACATCCGGTACGACGCCCGCCCGTGAGCTCGCGAAGGTGGCGCCTGCACGACCGAGCCCGGACTGGATCTCGTCGGCCATCATCAGCACCTGGTTCTTGGTGCAGAGCTCGCGAACCGCAGCCAGATACCCCTCGGGCGGTACGACGACACCCGCCTCGCCCTGGACCGGCTCGATGAGTACGGCGACCGTGGTCTCGTCGATCGCGGCCTCCAGCGCGGCCGCGTCGCCGTACGGGACCGAGCGGAAGCCGGGCGTGTACGGGCCGCAGTTGTCGTGCGCCTCGGTATCGCCGGAGAAGCTGATGATGCTGATGGTCCGGCCATGGAAGTTGCCGTCAGCAACGATGATGGTGGCCTGGCCGTCGGGCACGCCCTTGACCAGGTAGCCCCAGCGGCGGGCCAGCTTGAGTGCGGTCTCGACCGCCTCGGCGCCGGAGTTCATCGGCAGCACCGCGTCCTTGCCCGCTAGCGCGGCGAGCTCGGCGCAGAACGGGCCGAGCTGGTCGTGGTGGAAGGCGCGACTGGTCAGCGTGACGCGGCCGAGCTGCTCGGTCGCGGCGGCGATCAGCGCGGGGTGCCGGTGGCCGAAGTTGAGTGCGGAGTACCCGGCCAGACAGTCCAGGTAGCGGCGGCCCGAGGTGTCGGTGACCCAGACGCCTTCAGCCGTCGCGACGGTGACAGGCAGTGGGTGGTAGTTGTGCGCGCCGTAGGAGTCCTCCAGCGCCATCGGGTCAGTCACAGATCAGCCTTTCGATCACGAAGCTCAGACGAGCTGAGCTTAGGCGCCGCACACGCACAGCTGTGCTCACTCCGTCACCATATGCGACGGGATCGCAGATACAAGCGATCGGGGCCAGCCTTCCGACAAAGGCTGGCCCCGGTCGGTCAGTGGGGTCAGGAACCGAGGACGTCGCGTACTTCGCGCGCCGCGCCGACCAGGTTCTGCAACGAGTCGCGGACCTCCGCCCAGCCGCGTGTCTTCAGGCCGCAGTCGGGGTTGACCCACAGCCGCTCGGCCGGGATCGCGTCCAGACCCTTGTGCAGGAGGGCGACCATTTCGGCGGTACCCGGCACGCGGGGTGAGTGGATGTCGTACACGCCCGGCCCGACCTCGCGGGGATAGCCGGCCTCACCCAACTCGTGGGCGACCTGCATGTGCGACCTGGCCGCCTCCAGGCTGGCCACGTCGGCATCCATCTCGTCCAGCGCGTTGAGGATGTCGCCGAACTCGACGTAACACATGTGCGTGTGGATCTGGGTGTCCGCGCGGACGCCGCTGGTGGTCAGCCGGAAGACCTCGGTACCCCACGCGAGGTACTCCGCCCGATCGGCCTGCCGCAGCGGCAACGTCTCACGCAACGCAGGCTCGTCGACCTGGATCACCGCGGCGCCGGCCGTCTCCAGATCGCCGACCTCGTCCCGCAGGGCGAGCGCCACCTGACGAGCCGTCTCGCTGCGGGGCTGGTCGTCGCGAACGAACGACCACGCGAGCATCGTCACCGGCCCGGTCAGCATCCCCTTCACCGGCCGATCGGTCTGCGACTGCGCGTACTGCCGCTTCGCGAGCAGCAGATAGGTCACCGGACCTACTAGGACCGGCCGGGCCTTGAGACCTAGCGCGACGGCTTCCTTCAGTTCGGCGACCTGCTTGCCGGCGTCGGCGGTGAAGACGGTGTCAGGACCGAGCTCGGGGACCAGGTAGTGGTAGTTGGTGTCGAACCACTTGGTCATCTCCAGCGGCGCGACCTCCTGCGTACCGCGCGCCATCGCGAAGTACCCGTCCAGCGCGTCGGCCTCGACGGCGGCGCGGTACCGGTCAGGGATCGCACCGAGCATCACCGAGGTGTCGAGCACGTGGTCGTAGTACGAGAAGTCGCCGGTCGGCACCTCGTCGATGCCATCGGAAACGAGGTGGCGCCAGTTGGCCTCGCGCAGGTCCTTCGCGGTCTGCCGGAGGGCTTCCGCGCTGACGCTGCCCTTCCAGTAGCCCTCGATGGACTTCTTCAGTTCCCGGTTCTGACCTTGCCGGGGGTAGCCGTACACCGTGGCCACGGATTGCGTAGTCAAGCGTCTCTCCTTCGTGAGCGCGTCTCGAAAGACCACGGGCCCCGAACGGGAGAGAAAGCGCAGCAACCACTCGCGCGCCGACCTTCCCACGAGGTCACCGAGATCACCACGAGCGCCGGGCGCACGTGGGCAGTGGCAGGTCTTCGGACTCGCGGGCACGTCTGTCGCCAGACACCTACTGGCCGTCGCTTCCCGGACCCGAAGGCCCAGTGCTGATGACGGCGGTCGTTCCCACTCACCGCTGCGGGGCAGTCCCGGAATCACACCGGGTTCCCTCTTACGACGTCCTGCCTGGCGGGCAGGACGAACCAACTGCGACTACCACCCTACGCCCTGAACTCTTGTTGGAGGCAGCCAAGTGTGCGGCAATGTAACTGCACGTAACGGACCGTTGACTGTGGCGATCTAGCTTGTGGGGGCGAAGGCCGATGGTTGAGACCGAGGCGCCTGGGCCTGCTGATTTTCGGTGGGTGGGGGCGGTGCTGGCCGGGCTGGCGGCGGTTTGGCTGGCGATGAACGAGATCGGCCTGCTGGCGAAAGGGTTTCTGGAGCAGGGCGGATCGTCGTGGTCGTTCAACGGGATGAGCGGGCCGCTCGCGGCGACGGAGTACCGCGATTGGCACGGCATTCTCACCACTGAACAACTGAGTAAGTGGTTGCCGTTGCTGGAGTTCTACCTCGTGCTCGACTTCATCCTCATCGCCATCTACGTTCTGGCGCTGAGACGCTTCGTTGCCGTCGGCCCGGTACTGGTGCTGGCGGGACTCGACGTGGCCGAGAACGTCATGACCTACTGGCTCGGCACCGAGCGTTGTGGCGGGGGAGACTGCGTCTCAACCGCGCAGGCGTTCATCGTCATGGTGATCACGGAGCTCAAGTGGGCCGCTTTTGTCGCCGTCCTCATCCTCTTGATCTATCGCCACCGCCGGACGATCTGGGCAGCACGGCCACGGATCGTCCGCGCGTTATGGATCCAGCGGTTCAGCCTGCTCGCCTTCCTCCCACTTGCCGTGCTGGCGGTCGTGCCCGGCACCGAGGTCCTCGACCAGCTCCCAGACGTCCAGCGCAGCTGGCTCGACACCGGCACCGGTGTCCGTCACGCCCTCATCGCCGCTCTCCTGTACTACGCGGTGCTGCTGCCGGCGCTCTTCTTGCTGGGCCGGCTCCGTGCTGACTGGGCCGTGCGCCGAGTGAACGGTGCAAGCTTCGGATGGCCCTTCTACAATCAAGAGGGGCAACCGCGCCGGCACAACCTCAAGCTCTGGATCATCGGTCCGATCATGCTGCCAGTGGTGGCGCTCGTGATCGTCGTGACCGGTCAAGGCGAGGTCTTCAAGCGGCGCCTGGTCGTGTTCTGCCTGATCCCGCTGCTTGTACTGCTCCTGTCGTACCTCTTCCGCAAGTACCTGGAGGTCGAGCCGAAGGCGCTCCGTCCGGTCGGGGAGTGGTTCCCCCGCGACGTGATGATCGCCGGCGATGCCCTCGCCGTGACGGCGGTGTCCCTCGGCGGTCTGGGCATGATCCGCGCCTTCGCCGCACTTGCGGCCGGTGACGAGGTCGGGCTGTTCGATTCGTCGTACGTCGTCCATCCGTCGGTGGCGCTCGTGATCGGCGTGGTGCTGGCCATCGGTCCGTGGCTGCTCTCGTGGCCGCTCCTGCGAGCGATCCAGAAGTGGGGACAGCCGGAGACCACCGGACCACTCGGCTGGTACGGCCACCTCGCCACGCCTGGCGTGAACCCCAACGGGGAGACGCAGGTCGATGTGGCGCCGCGGGGCAAGGTGCGGTCCGGGCTCGTGGTCGGTGCCAGCCTCGCGGTACTCCTGCTCGGGTCCTTCCCGCGACGGATCGCGGACGCGCTCGGTGTACTGGCGGCGACGATGCTCGGGATCGCGACGCTGGTGATCCTGATCGCGGTGATCGTGGCCTACGCCCAGGAACGGCAACCACCGGAGGCGTTCCAGACCCGGTGGCTGCGACTGCGTGCCACGCCGATCATCGCCTTGCTGGTCGCCGCGATGATCGCGACGAGTCTGATCGGCGGCAAGACAGAAGTACACCCGGTGACGGCGGACACCAGCGCCGCGCCGCCGGACCGACCCACCCTGCGGGAGGCCTTCGATGCGTGGGAAGGTCAGTCGACTCGGTGTACGGTCGCTCTGCAAGGTGGTCTTACCTTGCGGCCGATGGTGATGATCGCCGCGGAGGGTGGCGGCATCCGGGCGACGTACTGGACCGCGTCCGCACTGGAGAAGCTCAGTACTGCGGGCAATGGTTGCGCGAAGCATGCGGTGCTGTTCTCCGGCGGTGCCAGCGGAGGTGCTTTCGGGCTGACGGTTGCCCGGTTCCACGATCGGCCCTTGACAGCGGTCAAGGCGATGGCGGGTCACGAGGCGCTCGGGGCCGCGACGATCTCGTTGCTGTCGAGTGACCTGCTCGCGAGTGTCGCAGGGCTGCGGTTCGATGCGTCCGCGGAGTACCGGACTCCTTCGCGGCAACCCTTGGACCGGGCAGGCTTGATGGAGACGGCGTGGGAACGCAAGGTCCCCGAGTTGCGCCGATTGTTCCTGCCGGACGACGGGAAGGCCGGCGAAGCGATGACCGGCCAGCTGATTCTGACTACCTCGGCCGTCCGCAACGGGTGCCGCGCGCTGGTGAGCCAGGTCGACCTCAGCGACGGAGCCCGTACTGCGAACGGCTGGCCCGACTGCGGCGCTGGAGTGGCAGGAGCACACAACTACGACCTCTTCGGCGCCTTTGGACCGACGGAGGATCGCAAGGACGCCGGATGTGTCGGCAACCTGCAGGCCCTGAGCGCGGGTCTGCTGGCGAGCCGGTTCCCCTATGTCACACCGTCTGGTGTGGTCGGCCGTTGTGGTGACCTGAAGCCGGCCCAGTTGGTGGATGGTGGTTACACCGACAACACCGGGATCGGCACGATCGTCGATCTCGCGCCGGCCTGGGGTCCCGCGGTGCGGGAGCACAACGACAAGGTCCTTGCCGCGGGCACCGGTGAGGTCGTGGTACCGCTGGTCGTCTACATCGAGAACGGCACCGGTAAGGACTACAGCGTCGGCAACGACGACCCGGTGGAGGGGATCGGGAACACCTTCAAGCAGGGAACGAATCTCTCGTCGGTCCCCGAACTGCTGGTGCCACCGGCAACAAAGCTGATCACGGCCAAGGAGGATGGCACCAGCGACCGCGCGCTGCTCCAAGAAGCGCGAGCGGCAGCGGCCAAGCAGCTGTGCTCGGACTCGACCGCGTGCGCCGACCTTCGCAAGAAGCTGCCGAACTCGACGTACGTGATCAGCCAGAGCACCCAGCCGTCGCTGTCCGCGCCACTCGGCTGGACCCTCTCCCAAGCCAGCCAGAACGACCTCGACCACGACCTCCTACTCCAAGCCGACAAACAATGCGCCCCAGACTGCCGCGGCTACGGCACCCTCCACGACCTGCTTGTTGCCCTTGGCATCGGTTAGCTGAAGGTGGGGGCGAGGTCGGGCCAGCGGGACGCCTTGCAGTAAACGGGGACTACCTCTAGCGGTACTTCGCGGGTGACCAGGCCGCTGAGGGCTGGTTCGCCTGTCCAGACGTCGATCCAGTCGCCTTCTGGGAGGTACGTCGTCCAGGTGGTGGCGGCTGGTTCGAGGACTGGGTTGACGAGGAGGTCGTTGCCGAGAAGGTACTGGTTCGGGTGGTTCCAGATCTCCGGGTCGGTCGGGTGGTCGAAGAAGAGCGGACGCATCAGCGGGTGGTCCGTGCTGATGGTGAGGGCCGCTTGCTCGGTCAGGTACGGGACCAGGCGCTCGCGGAGTTCGGCGTACCGGCGGAAGAGGGGGATGACGCGGTCGTCGCCGGTGGTTTCGGCGACATGCCAGGGGGTGCGGTCGCGGAGGGGGAGTTGGTGGTGGTTGAACTCCGAGTGGTACTGCATGATCGGCATGAACACCGAGGCCGCCGCGGCTCGCAGATAGAGCTCCGCGTCCGGGACGGGTCCGGAGAAACCGGCTAGATCCCAACCCCAGTAGACGATTCCGCAGGATGCGGCGGTCAGGCCGGCCGTCACCGAGGCGCGGAATGCCTCCCAGGTGGAGTCCTCGTCGCCGGCCCAGAAGATCCCGTGCGCCTGCGAACCGGTGAAGCCTGCGCGGGAGAACGTCACCGGCGCCTTGCCTGCCGAGCGAAGCAGATCACCGAAGGCTCGCGCGTAGTGCACCGGGAACAGGTTGTTGCCTTCGTCTCCCCGTTTGCCGTCGGCGTACTGGAGATCGTGGCCCCAGGCGTGCTCGCCACCGTCGGTCTTGAAGCCGTCCACGTCGAGGTCGTCGACGAGGTAGCGGCGCTTCTCGGTCCACCACTCGCGGGTGCGCTGGGTGGACAGATCCGGCATCAGCGCCTTCGGGAACCACCAGCCGCGGTTGTGGTACGCCGTACCGTCTGCTTCCAGTACTGCGTGGCCGTCGCGGACCATCGCGTCGGCGTCGGCTGCGACCTGACCGGTACTGAACTCCGTCTTCTGCAAGGGGATCTGCCAGAGGATGACCTTGACCCCGCGCGCATGCAGCTCGTCGATCATCGCCTTGGGGTCAGGCCAGGCGCCGTCGGGACGGTATTCGAAGTCCCCCGCGCTGTGAGCGCTGCCGTCAGCGGTCACCTCGTAGCGCGCGTCCCGCCAGATGGTGATGCCTTCCTCGTCACTCCAGGCCTCGATCACTACCGCACCGACCGGGATCGCGAGGTCGCGATGCGCGTCCATTCGCGCCATCACCAGCTCCTGGGTGTTCCACTCGTTGCCTGAAGCCCACAACCGAAACACCCACTCCGGCAACTCTTCAGCCCGTCCCACTTCATCCAGGAACTGCTGCAGTACTGCGGTCGCCGAGCCTTCATAGATGCCGAGATCAACTACCGGGTCGTTGCCCAGCGCCACTTCGACGACGAGCTTGTCGCCTTCCGACGAGTACCACGTACGCCGCGACGTACGGACGTGGAAACCCCACCCGTCGCCACCCGTCACATGAGCGAACGGCATCGGCAGATACGTCCGCCCATGCACCCCCTGCGACTTGTACTGCTCAAACACCACAGCATCCAGCCGCTTCCCCCGCTGATCCAGTGCGTCGTACCGCTCCCCAAATCCCACCAAGTGCTCACCCTCCGCCAGAGGCAGTGCGAACCGAGCCCGGTGAACACCTTGCGACGAGACCAGCCACTCCACCTCCCGCACCCGCGCACCACCACGCCGCACCTCACCACGGTCAGCAACCCAGGAAGCCGGCGAGACCTCGAACCACTCAGTACTCTCGACCAAGTCGCCGAGGTATGCGTGGAAGCGGTACTTGATTGGCTGGGTGAGTGGTGGCGTCACCACCGACCAGCCGCCATCGCCTCCGAGGGAGCTTGCCTGGGCCTCGGCCAAGTGGCCCTCGCCGCCCGCCAGCGCTGCGGCGTCTGCGGAGTTTGCCTCCGCCGGGGAGAGTGCGAGCTCGACCGAGCCCCACTCGCAGACCACCCGCTCGACATCCGGCGACGCCACTACTCCAAGGTGGACTCGTTCGCCGGTGAGCGGTTGCACCGGGATGCGTTGGTCGGGGGAGGTGGCGTACGGGTGTTCGATGCCGTACGGGCGATGGGTGAGCATCAAGCGTCCTTCTCGGAGAGGATGCCGAGTTCATCGGCGAGGATCAGGTACATACCGTGGGACCAAAGCAGCGGGCTGGCGACCGTCCCCCAGCGGGCGATCCACTCGGTGCGGGAAGCCGGGTGGAGCAGGTGGTGGGGGACCTGCTCGGGAAGATCACCGTGCTCGTCGACTTGGTCGGCAATCCACCGCAGATGCCGCAGCGCACCGGCGGTGTCACCCGCCGCCGCCAGGTTCCAGCCGAGCAGCGCCGACAGCAGAATCCACTGCCCACCGCCGTAAAACACGTCGGCCGTGAACCGATGCACCCCACCATCGAAGTCGAGATCCTTCGCCACCGCCGCCCGCGTCATCGCCCCTAGCGAGTCGTCCGGAGCGACCAACCCGAACGGCACGATGCAAGCCGGTAACGACCCGTCGACCGCCGAGCTGCCGAGCCACTTCACCAAGTGCCCGTCCACGATCCCCTCGGTCGTCACCAGCGAACGGATGTCAGCGGCAACCTTCAGCGCCGCAGCCGACCATGATGCCGACCGCAACGCCTCACAGGTGCCAACGGCAACCAACCCGCCATGGATCGCACCCAGCGTGGAGACATGCCGATGCTCGACATGCTCCTCCCACCAGTCGTAACAAGGCCGATCCCAGAAGGCGACAAGGTAGTCGACCGCGACATCGATCCCCTCCCGCCAGCGAGCCAGATCCAGCTCGTGCCTCGCCGCATGGGTGACCACCGACCACAGCCACATCCCGTAGCCATCGGTCTGGAAGTCCCACCAAGGATCCGACCCGTTCTCACCGTCGAAGGTGAACCGCGTCGGCAACATCGCCTCGTTAGACGGCACCTCACCCCGAGTGAGGGCCGCACGCAGATCGTCAACCTGCGCGCGGCGACTACGCAGTACGCCGTCCACCCAGTCGTGGAACCGCCCGGCCGAGCCGACATCGCCGTACCGCGAGATACCTTCGGCGGTGAAGGACCCATCGCGCAGCCAGGCATACCCCTTGTACGCCGAGAACGTCGGCGAGGCCGGATAGGCACCGCCCGCGTCCTGGTGCTCGGTGATGACCGCGTGGCTGTGCTCGGCCAGCGCGCGCAGGCGGGTGAGTTCTTGCAGGTCTGGGGCGGAGATCATCGGTTCCGTCACTTCTTCAGCAGGCCGTTGACCTTGGTCTGGGCATCGGCCAGCGCCTTCTCGACCGGCTTGCGCCCGGCCGCGGCCGACGTGAGCTCAGCGGTGACCAGGTCCTGCATCTCCTGCTGACGCTCGATCACCGGCGGCAGCACGGTCTCCTCCAGCGCGGCGAAGACGGCCTTGCGGTTGGCCGGCTTCTTCTGGTCGAGGTACGGCGCCAGCTTGGCCTCGTCCGCGACCGGCGGCAGCTCCCACGAGGTGGCCAGCCGGGTCTTCGTCGTGTCGTCCGAGGAGGCCAGGAAGGTGACCCACTTCTGCGCGGCCTCGGCGTTCTTCGAGGCGGCGGAGACGACCAGGCCGTTCACGAACATCGCGGACGCCTTCTTGGTGTTGCCGGGCTCGACCACGACGTCCCACTCGAACGGCGCCGCCGCCATCGCGCTGAACATCCAGATCCCGGTGTGCCACATCGCCAGCTTGCCCGACTTGAACAGTTTCGAGTCGAAGTCCGGCGTACCGGCGCCGTCGGCCTCGGTCGGCATCGACTTGCCGACCTTGTCGATCAGGAACTTCGCCGCCTCGACACCGGCCGGTGAGTTGAAGGTCGCCGCGGTCTTGTCGGCGTTCAGGAACTCGCCGCCGTTCTGCGCGAGCACCTTGTAGAACTCGTTGTACGACACGGGCTGGTAGTCACCCCACACCTTGGCGCCCTTGTCCGTCAGCTTTGCAGCTGCGGCCTGCTCGTCCTTCCAGGTCCACTCCGCCGTCGGCTCGGCAACGCCGGCCTTCTTGAACAGCGCCTTGTTGTAGAACAACACGACGTTCGAGAACGACTCCGGTACGCCGTACTGCTTGCCGCCGTCGTTGAACGCGTCGACCAGCGACTTCTTGTAGACACTCGTGTCGACGTTCTTCAGCTCCGCCAGCGAACCGTTCTTCGCGTAGGTGACGAAGTTCTCGTAGTTCAGCTCGAACGCGTCGGCCGCGGTGCCACCAGCTACCGAGGTCTGCAGCTTGGTGAAGTAGTCCGCGTACGGCACGGTCTCCACCTGGACGGTGATGTTCGGGTTCGCGGTCTGGAAGGCGTTGACGATCGCCGTCAGGTCCTTCTCATGGCCGTCGTTGGAGGAGAAGTTCATGTACCGCACGACGGACTTGCCCTCCGGCGCCGCGGCCTCCTTGGTCGCCGATCCCTGCCCGCACGCAGCCAGTAGCACGGTGAGTGCGACCGTGGTGGCCGCTGTTTTGATGAGACGCATGATGGTGGTTCCCCTCATTTGATACCGGTGTGTGCGACACCGGCGATGATGTGGCGCTGCGCGAGCAGATACACGATGGCGATCGGGACGATCGAGACGACGGAGCCCGCCATCACGACGTCCCACTGAGTGGTGAACTGGCCCTGCAGGGTGGACAGACCGAGCGGGAGTGTCATGAACTCCGGCGACCTGATCACCACCAGCGGCCAGAGGAAGCTGTTCCAGCTGCCCATGAACGCGAACACCGCGACGGTCGCGAGCGCGGGCCGGATCAGCGGCAACACGATGGTGGTGAAGATGCGCAGGTGGCCGGCGCCGTCGATGGTGGCCGCCTCGTCCAGCTCCATCGGTACGGCGGTCACCGCCTGGCGGAGCAGGAACACCCCGAACGCCGAGGCGATCGTGGGCGCCAGCAGGGCGAAGTACGTGTCCTGCAGGTTGAAGGTCTTCATCTCGATGAACAGCGGAACGACGAGCACCTGCAACGGCACCATCAAGGTGGCCAGGTAGAAGCCGAACACGACGTTCTTGAGCGGGAAGTGCAACCGCGCGAACCCGTACGCCGCCATCGAGCCGGTCACCAGTTGCAGGGCGGTCGAGGCGATCGCGATCCCGAGCGAGTTGAGAATGATCCGCCACATCGGGATCGCGTCGAGCAGCGTGCGGTACGCGTCCAGCGTCGGGTTCTCGACGACGAGTTTCGGCCCGTCGGCCAGCGAGCCCTCGGGAGTGATCGAGGTGATCACCGTCCACAGGAACGGGAACAGCATGATCGCGGCGCCGACCAGCACAGCGACGTACAGGGCGAGCTTGGCGGGGAGGGATCTGGTGTCACGCATAGTGCACCCACCGGCGCTGGCCGCGGATCTGGACCACGGTGATGAGCAGGATGACGGCGAAGAGGATCCAGGACAGCGCGGACGCTTCACCGGCCCGGCCGTAGCGGAAGGTGAGGTCATAGATCTGGCCGACGACCACCTGGCTCGAGCCGGACGGCCCGCCGGCGGTCATCACGTAGACCTGGTCGAAGACCTGGAAACCGTTGATCAGGGAGATCACCACCACGAAGAAGGTCGACGGCGAGAGCAGCGGAAGAGTGACACGCCAGAACCGTTGCCAGGCGCTGGATCCGTCCACCTTCGCGGCCTCGTAGATGTCACTGGGGATGGCCTGCAACCCGGCGAGCAGAATGACCATCACGAACCCGAGGTCCTTCCACGCCGAGCTCAGAATGACGGCCGGCAGCGCCCAGTGCGGATCGGTCCACCAGCCCGGCTCGGGCAGACCGATCGCCCCGAGCACCTGGTTGACCAGGCCGTTCGTTGGATTGAGCAACCACTTCCAGACCAGCGCGACGACGACCCAGCTGGTGACGACGGGGAGGAAGTACGTCGCCCGGAGGAACGCGCGACCTTTGAGTTTCTGGTTGAGCGCCAGCGCGAGGCACAGCCCACCGGCGTACACGATCGGGAGGTAGCCGGCGACGTAGATCAGCGTGTGCAGGAAGACCCGCCGGGTCATCTCGTCGGTGAGCAGGTTCCGGTAGTTGCCCAGACCCACCCATTCCATCGGTGAGATCAGGTTCCACTTGTGCAGGCTCACCCAGAGCGAGGACACCATCGGGACCAGGGTGAAGACGAACAGCGGGATCGCGCTCGGCAGCAGGAAGAACAGCACCCAGCCGAGGCGCTTCCAGCCGCCCGGCTTCCGGGTCTTGGTGCGGACGGGCGTCGCGTTTGCCTTCATCGGGTCTCCAGCCGCGCGCGGACGAGACGGCTCTGCTCGCCGCCGTTGCCGGCGGAGTCGAACGGGGACGACAACACCAGCGACGCGGCGCCGCGGGCCCATTGGTCCTCCGTCCACGGCTCCACCACGACGGGTACCTCTCGGCGGGCCGGTAGCAACGATCGCCGGAACGACGGCTCGAACCCGGTCTGCCAGAACTCCCATCCATCCACTCCCTCGCCCATCAGCACGACGACCTCCGGGTCGACCGTGTGGATCACTCCGGCGAGCGCGCGGCCGAGCATGCCGCCTGCCTCTTCGAAGACCTGCTGTGCCTGGGCGTCGCCGGTGGTTGCTGCACGCAACAAGGTCGGCAGGGTGCCCCGCGGGCCGATCGCTTTGCGAGCGCGCGCAGTACGGACGATGCCGGCGGCACCGATGTACGCCTCGAGGCAGCCGACCGAACCGCAAGTGCAAGGCGGCTGCTCGGTGCCGGGGGACCAGACGGGGATGTGGCCGATCTCGCCGGCGCCGCCGTTGGCTCCGCGATAGATGCCACCGTCAACGACGATGCCGCACCCGATACCCCGCCCGATGGTGACGACCAGGTACGCCGAATGGTCGCGGCCGATCCCATAGAGCCGCTCGGCAGCGGCCAGCGTGTTGACGTCGTTGTCCACCAGGACCGGGGTGCCGATCGCAGTACGCAGTACGGGCCCGACCGGAACGGATTGCCAGCCGAGGGTCGGGGCGTCGACGATGCCGGACGCCTGAGAGTCGACAGACCCCGGCACGCCGACGCCGACGCCGAGCAGCCGGTCGTCCAGCTCGGCGACCTGCTTGGCGAGGATCTGGCCGAGGCGCTCGATCGCGTCGGCGGCACCCGGGTCGTAGTCCAGCTCTGCCGACGACCTGACGGTGCCGTCCAACTCGACGGTCACCACGGCGACGTGATCGGCGGTGACCTTGGCCCCGAGCGCGACGCCCGCATCCGTCACCAGCCCCAGCAGCCGGGCCGGCCGGCCACCCTTCGAGGGCACGGACTCCAGTTCCTCGACCAGCCCGCGGGCGATCAGATCCTTGGTCACCTGAGTCACCGTCGCCGGGCTCAATCCCAGCCCCTTGGCGATCTCGGTCCGCGAGGTCGGGCCTTGCGTCCCCAGCAACCCGACGATCCCCGACGGCACCAGATCACCCCGGGGGATCGGACCTTGCCCACTCGCCACGTGCTCTCCTCGACTTACTTCGCCACTAAATTTAGCCAAAAACTAAGCCCGCTCCCGAGAGGTGTCAAGGGTTTGCGTACCTAAGAACAGGCAGTACTCGGTCGCACGCCGTCGGTAGCCGGTCTGCCAGGCGTGATCGGTGCCGCGGCCGGGCACTACTTCCTGTCGGTCGGTACGAGGTGTTGACGACGGTCAGGTGCCGGGGTTAGCTGGGACTTCCTTCGGTGACCTTAGTAAGGCGGTGAGGCGGGTGCAGCCGGTTCGGGTGGGGAGCAAGGAGCTGATTCGGGAGATCAACGCGTCGCTGGTGCTGGGGGAGCTCCGGGGTGGGCTGGTGTCGCGGACGGAGTTGGCCAAGCGGACCGGATTGAGCCTGCCGACGGTGTCCGAGATCGTCGGCGACCTGATCGGCTCCGGCGTGATCGAGGAGCGGGAGACCGCGTCGTCCGGAGGTGGCAGGCGACCCGTGCTGCTCGGGTTGAAGCCCGATGCCGGGTACGTGATCGGCATCAAGCTCACCGAGACCCGCGTGATCGCCGTACTCACCGATCTCAACGCCGGGATCGTCGAGCGGATCACCGCGACCGTCAGCCAGGACGACGTCGGTACCGTCGTACGGACTGTTGCCGCCGTGGTCAAGAAGCTCAAGACCAAAGCCAGTCCCGTGTACGGCGTCGGCGTCGGGCTCGCCGGCGTGATCGACCGGGCCAGCGGTCTGGTCCGGCACGCGACGTACTCCGATTGGCACGACGTCGACCTCGCCGCCTTGCTGGAGAAGCGGACCGGACTCCCGGTCGTCGTCGACAACGACGTCAACACCTTGGTGGCCAGCGAGCAGTGGTTCGGGGCCGGCCGGGGTGTCGCCGACGTGGCCGTGGTCAGCATCGGCCGTGGTGTCGGACTCGGCATGGTGCTCGACGGACGCCTGTACCGCGGCGCCGGCGGCGGGGCCGGTGAGTTCGGGCACACCAAAGTGGTTGCCGATGGCCCGCTTTGCGACTGTGGCGGCCGCGGCTGCCTCGAAGCGCTGATCGGCGAGCCCGCCATTCTCGCCGCGACGAGCACCACCACCATCGAGCAGGCGACCGACCTCGCCCGCGGCGGTGATGAGAATGCCCGCGAAGTCTTCACCCAAGTCGGCCGGACCCTGGGGACGGCCGTCGGCAACCTGGTCAACCTGTTGAACCCGAAGCTGATCGTTCTCGCGGGTGAGGGGACCCGGGCCGGCGATCTCTTCCTTCCCGGCTTCGACGAAGCCCTGCACCAGGCCGTTTTCGACGGACTCCAGCGTGACCTGGAGGTCGTCGTGGACGACTGGGACGACGAGGCCTGGGCGCAGGGCGCCGCGGGCCTGTTCCTCGGCGAACTCTTCCAGCCCAACCTCCGCCCGGATGAGGCCGACCGCCCGTCCCTCACCACGCGTTCCGCCTGACCACACCACCTTCCGCCTGACCACACACCACCTTCCGTCGGCCGACCGGGCTCCTCCGGCGCCGACCGCACCGGCTGTCCCGGCCGGAGAGACGTGAGGCCGTAGATGAGGTATGCCCTGACACCGCCGCGAAGGCGGTGGGTCGCTGCGCTCCTGGTGCTCGCAGCGGTCATCTTCCAGTTCACCCCCACACCTGCTTTCGCCGGCATGCTGACCGGCGTCTTCCACGCCCCGTACGGCGCCGACGAGCTTTACAACACCGCCCTGACCGAGCGCGCACCCCGCGACCCGATGGCCGGCCAGGCCGTCGAGGTCAAGGCCACCACCTGGCCGATCTCACCAGGGCAGACGGTCTGGATCACCTGGACCAAGAACGGCGTCAACCAGACGCCCGTCGGTGCCGCGTTCGACTACAACAGCGGCAACAACACGTACTGGAAGGTCCCGCTCGGCACCTTCGCCCGCGGCGACAAGATCACCTACACCGTCAACGCCGACGTCGACGGCGCCAACCAGAAGACCACCGGCCCGTTCTCCTTCGCAGTCACTTCGTACTCCGGTACGGGCAACGTCTCAGGTTTCGTCAACAACGGCACCAGCGTCGACGTGACGACCGGCGACACCGCCGGCAGCTTCACCCCGAAGGTCCGGTTCGCGTTCCCCGCGACCGACCGCTTCCACGTGCAGGTCGCCCCGACGGGCAGCGGACTCAACATCACCGGCTCCTCGGCGTACACGGTGACCGACAGCGCGGGCACCTTGCAGATCGCCACGACCAAAGTGGTTCTCAAGATCCAGAAGTCGCCATACCGCGTCGCTGTCTACAAGGGCGACGGCACGACGCTCATCGCCAGACAGTACGACCCGACCGCCTTCCGCAACACCGGCTGGGCTAGTGACGGCAGTACGACGGTGACGAAGGTCGAGGACCACTGGCTCTCACCCGTGGGTGAACGTTTCGAAGGACTGGGCGAGCGGTACGACGCGCTGAACCAACGTGGCAAGGACGTTCACAACTACGTCTACAACCAGTACCAGGACCAGGGCCCCACAGCTCGCACCTACCTCAGCGTCCCCTTCTTCACGAACTCCGCCGGCTACGGCATCTACGTGCCCAGCACCCGCTACTCCGTGTTCAACCTCGGCACCCACTTGAGTGACATGGCCGGCTTCACCGTCGACACCGGTGGCGCGCTCAACTCGACGGTCGACTACTACTTCTTCACCGGCACGCGCGCCGAGATGCTCGACCAGTACACCGCGACCACGGCCAGGCCGAAGCTGCCGCCGAAATGGTCGTTCGGGCTGTGGATGTCCGCGAACGAGTGGAACACGCAGACCGAGGTGAATGCCGAACTCGCGAACGTCACCTCGAACAACATCCCGCACAGCGCGATGGTGCTCGAGCAGTGGGCGGACGAGGCCACCTTCTACCTGTGGCACGGCGCGACGTACACGCCGAAGCCGGGCGGCCAGGCCCTCGCCTACAGCGACCTGACCTTCCCCGCGGGCAGCGCGTGGTCGAACCCGAAGGCGATGGTCACCGCGGCACACAACCAGAACATCAAGATGATTCTCTGGCAGATCCCGGTGCTGAAACAGGACTTCGACACGAATCCACCGACAGCGCCACAGCAACATGTCAACGACCGTGACTATGCCGTTGCCCAGGGCTACGTTCTCGGCGACGGCGCGGGCGGTCCATACCGGGTCCCGTCTGGTCAGTGGTTCGGCAACAGCACCGTGCCGGACTTCACCAACACCGCAGCCACCAACTGGTGGATGAGCAAGCGGTCCTACCTGTTCGACGACATCGGGATCGACGGACTGAAGACCGACGGCAGCGAGGCGGTCTTCGGCCGCAACGTGACCAGCAGCAGCGGCCGCAAGGGCGACGAGCTGCACAACGCCTACCCGAACGAGTACACCCGCGCCTACAAGGACTTCGTCGAGACCAAGACCGGTTCGCAGGGCACGCTGTTCAGCCGCGGCGGTACGTCGGGTGCGCAGGCCAACTCGATCTTCTGGGCCGGCGACCAGGCCTCAACGTTCGACGCGTTCCAGCAGGCCGTTCGGGCTGGGCAGAGTGCCGGTCAGTCCGGTATCCCGTTCTGGTCCTGGGATCTGGCGGGCTTCACCGGCACGTTCCCGAGCAGCGAGCTCTACCTCCGATCGGCGGCACAGGCAACCTTCTCGCCGATCATGCAGTACCACTCGGAGAAGTCGAACCCAGGCGTCTCCGAGGCCCGTACGCCGTGGAACGTGCAGGCCCGCAGCGGCGACGCCACGGTGATCCCGAAGTTCCGCAAGTTCGCCAACACCCGGATGAACTTGATCCCGTACCTCTACACGGAAGCCAAGAACGCTTCCACCACTGGCCTTCCGATGATGCAGGCGATGAGTGTCGCCTATCCGGGGGATGCCACCGCGGCGGCCCAGGAGCAGCAGTACATGTTCGGCCGGCAGTTGCTGGTGGCACCGATCACCACGCAGGGCGCGACCAGCAAGAACGTCTATCTGCCGGCGGGCGAGTGGTACGACTTCTGGAACGGCGGCCGCGCACAGGGCGCCGGTACCAAGGTCTACACCGCTGATACCGGCACCATCCCCGTCTACGCAAAGGCCGGCGCGATCGTCCCGCTCAACCTCAACGCGAACTACGAGCTGGGCGGGACCATCGGCAACAGCGTCGACACCTACGCCAACCTCGCCTTCCGCATCTATCCGTCCGGCACGACGAGCTACGGGTACTTCGAGGACTCGGCGAACCAGACGCGCACCGTCACCTCGACCGAGAACTTCGCCGGTCACCAGGTCACCGTGAGCGTCCCGCCGCTCGCCACCAAGAGCACGCTGCAGGTCGCCTCCAGTAAGCCGACCAGCGTGTCGAAGGATGGTTCAACAATGTCGGCCCACGCGACGCTCGCTGCCCTACAAGGAGCCACCGAGGGCTGGTACTGGGATCCTGTTCAACAACTCACGTTCGTCAAGACGGCGTCCAGCGCGGCGGCGCGGAGCGTAGTACTGAACGGTGTCGACAAGGCTGCTTATGAAGCCGAGTTCGGCAGCAACACCGGTACTACGACGAACACCGACCACCCGGGCTTCACCGGCACCGGATTCGTCGACGGGTTCGAGACGGCCGGCGACGCGGTCCAGGTCGACACGAACGCGAGCGTCACCGGCAGCCACATGATCAAGCTCCGCTACGCCAACGGCGCCGCGACCACGGCAACCCGCACGATCCAGGTGGACGGCGTCAGTGTCGGCTCGGTCAACCTCCCGAGCACCGGCAACTGGGACACCTGGGGCACAGCCACGCTGACAACCAACCTGACCGCAGGAAAACGCGTGGTGAAGGTCGTCTACGGCACCGGCGGCATCAACCTCGACAACGTGGGGGTGGTGCGTCCATGAAACGTCTCGCAGCATTCCTGCTACTTCTTCCGCTCTTGGTTGTGTTGCCTACCGCAACGGCAAACGCGGCGGTGCAGAGAGTCCAGTTCGCTGCCGGGGGCAACTACCTCGTGGTTGAGTTCCTCGACAACGACCTGGTCCACTTCGAGATGGGTGCGGGCAGCGGTCCCGGCACCGGCTCGCCGGTCTTCACCACCACGCAGATCGCCAAGGCCGACTACCCCGGGCCGACCAGCCTTAGTCAGGTTGGCGGGGTGCTGACGACGCCGGGCATCAAGGTGGATGTCAACACGTCCACGCTGTGCGCGACGGTCACCGACACCACCCGCACGCCGCAACTGCTGCTCAACACCACCTGCCCGCGCAATCTCGGCCAGGCGTGGAAAGGCCTGAGCTTCACCAAGTCGTCCATGCAGAACGCCTACGGACTCGGCGAGCAGTTCTTCATGGGCGGTAGCGCCGACGGCGACTGGGTCGGCCGGCAGCGCACGGGCGGCACCTATGGCAACGCGATGCTCTACGACACGGACAACGGCCCGGTCGGCAACGCGCAGATCCCGGTGCTGTTCGCGGTCGGTGCCAACACCACGAACTACGGCATGTTCGTCGACCAGGTCTACAAGCAGCAGTGGGACCTGACCGGCGATCCGTGGACGATGGACACCTTCGGCGACCAGCTTCGCTGGTACGTGATGAGCGGTCCCGACCTGCCCGATCTCCGCAAGGACTACCTGGAGCTGACGGGTCGCCCGCCGGTCCCGCCGAAGAAGGCGTTCGGCCTGTGGATGTCGGAGTACGGCTACGACAACTGGTCGGAGATCGACGCCACCCTCAATGGGCTGCGCGCTAACAAGTTCCCGACCGACGGCGTGATGCTCGACGTGAACTGGTTCGGCGGCGTCACGGCCGGCTCGGACAACACCCGGATGGGCACGCTGGAATGGGACCCGGTCAACTTCCCCAACCCGGCGACCAAGCTCGCGGCGTACAAGAACACCAACGGCGTCGGCGCGATGACGATCGAGGAGTCGTACGTCGGCAAGAACCTGCCGGAACACACCACGATGGCCAATGCGGGCTACCTGATCCGAGCCGGCTGCTCGAGTTGCAACCCGGCGTACCTGACCGGGAACGACTGGTGGGGTCGCGGCGGCATGCTCGACTGGACCCAGCCCGCCGCCAGCACGCAATGGCACAACACCCAGCGCCAGCCGCTGATCACCGATGGCGTGATGGGCCACTGGCTCGACCTCGGCGAGCCCGAGATGTACGACGCCAACGACTGGACCGCCGGCCTGCTCCCGGGCAAGCACGCACACTCCGACTACCACAACCTCTACAACCTGGAATGGGCTCGCGGCATCGCCAAGGGCTACACGGACAACGCAGTACAGCAGCGGCCGTTCATGCTCGCCCGATCAGCAGCCGGCGGCATCCAGCGCACCGGTACTGCGATGTGGTCCGGCGACATCGGCTCGAAGCTCACGGCACTCGCTGCGCAGCAGAACGTCCAAATGCACATGTCGATGTCCGGCATCGACTATTTCGGCTCCGACATCGGCGGCTTTCGGCGCGAGATGCTCAACACCGACCTGAACGAGCTCTACACCCAGTGGTTCGCGAACTCGTCCTGGTTCGACGTCCCGATCCGGCCGCACACCGAGAACCTCTGCAACTGCGCGGAGACCTCACCCGACTCGATCGGCGACGTACCGAGCAACCTGGCCAACCTGCGTCAGCGGTACGAGCTCACGCCGTACTACTACTCGCTCGCGCATCGCGCGCACACGACCGGCGAACCGCTGATCCCGCCGCTGGTCTACCAGTACCAGAACGACCCGAATGTGCGGGAGACCGGTCACGAGAAGCTGATCGGCAAGGACCTGCTGGTCGGGGTCGCGGCCGGGGCGAACCAGCGCAAACGCGACGTCTACCTGCCGGCCGGGACCTGGTTCGACTACTACACCAACAGCAAGACGGTCAGCACCGGCCAGAACCTGACCGACGTGCCGCTGTGGCGCAACGGCAAGTTCCAGCTGCCCGCCTACGCCCGGGCCGGCGCGATCATCCCGAAGATGCACGTCGACGACCAGACGATGAATGTGGTCGGCAAACGAGCCGACGGTACGACGCGCAACGAGCTGGTCGCCCGGGTGTACTCCGACACCACGGCCTCTTCGTTCACGCTGGCCGAGGACGACGGCTCGACCGTCGGCTACCAGACCGGGGCCAAGCGGACGACGGACCTGACCCAGTCGCGGTCGGGCAGTACCGCGACCGTCGGCATCGCCGCATCGTCGGGGACCTACACGGGAGCACCGGCGTCGAGGCAGAACGTGGTCGAGCTGGTCGCCGACACGCAGGCGTCGGGCGTCACGCTCAACGGCACCGCGCTGACGCAGTACGCGAACAAGGCGGCCTTCGACGCGGCCGCGAGCGGCTGGTACAACGCCGGCGGCAACCTGGTCGTGGCCAAGTCGGCCTCGCTGGCGACGAGCGCCGCCAAGACGTTCGTCTACACGCTCGGCCAGGCCGTCGTCTCGAAGACGTTCAGCTGCGCCAACGGCACGACAACGGCCGGACAGTCCGTGTATGCCGTCGGCAGCGCGCCGCAGCTTGGCGCCTGGTCGGTGGCGAGCGCGGTGAAGCTGGCGCCGACGAGTTATCCGACCTGGACCGGAACCATCAGTAACCTGCCGCCCGGCACAACCGTTGAATGGAAGTGCATCAAACGCCAGGAAGCGAACTATCCGGCGACCGCCGACCAGTGGGGCCCGGATCCGAACCTCTCGTTCACGACCCCCGCGACGGGCAGTGGAGGGACCACCTCGGGCGGGTTCTGAACCGCCCACGGCCGGTGGCACTGTGATGCCAGTGTCACCGGCTGTCGCGCGCTCTGAGACCATCGTCACGTGGAAGTATGTCCTGAGTAAGGACTGTGTGAAGATTCGCTGCTGACGGCTCTGTAGATGTGGTTCACCGCTCAATGAACCGTAAGTTCTGCAGAGATGTCGGTCGAAGTCAGGAGTGAGCGAAGTGCAACGGGGCAGTCGGGTCGTGTCGTCGACATGCCCGTGGGAGCCGGTGTCGCGATGACGACGGTGAACAAGATTCTGATCATCGCCGGGGTGGCTCTGCTGCTCGGCGGGGTGGCTCTCGGCTTCCGCTCGGTCTCGGCCAGCGGCGCCGACTGCGGTTCGGTGTTCCAGCCGGCCGGTGGCATCACCCCGATGGCCTGCGACGGCCGCCTGAACAGTTCGGGCACGCTCGTCACGCTGATCCTGGTGGCCGGCGGGCTGTGCCTGGCCGCCGCCCTCACCGTCAAGGTGGTGCGCGACCGCGTCGCGGCATAACCCAGGTGCGGGACCGGACGCCGTGCTGGAGGGTGCTGCCATGAGCCTCGAACCGTTCCGGCTAGACGTCCCGCAGGCCGAGCTGGACGACCTTCACGCCCGCCTCGACCTGACTCGGTGGCCGGACGAGCTGCCCGGCGTCGGGTGGGCGTACGGCGTACCGCTGAAGTATCTGCAGGATCTCGTGCACTACTGGCGTCATGAGTACGACTGGCGCGAGGCTGAAGCGCGGCTCAACGAGTGGGAGCAGTTCACCACCACGATCGACGGCACCAGGGTGCACTTCGCCCACATGCGCTCGCCCGAGCCCGACGCGACGCCGCTGCTCATCACCCACGGCTGGCCCGGCTCGATCGTCGAGTTCCAGGAGATCGCGGGCCCGCTGACCGATCCGAGCGCGTACGGCGGCGACCCGGCCGACGCTTTCCACCTGGTGCTCCCGAGCATCCCCGGCTTCACGCTGTCGGGTCCGACCACGGAGACCGGCTGGGAGTACGAGCGGGTCGCCCGCGCCTTCGCCGAGCTGATGAAGCGACTCGGCTACGCCCGGTACGGCGTACAGGGTGGTGACTGGGGTGCGGCGATCTCGCGGGAGCACGGGCGGCTCCACCCCGAGCGCGTCATCGGCGTACACCTCAACCTGATCCCGGGTGGGGGAGCGACCTCGGAGCCGACTGAGGAGGAGCTCGCGCCGCTGGCTCCGGCCGAGCGTGAGCGCACCTGGGCGTCGTGGCGCCGGTACGAGGCCTGGCTGAAGGACTCGCAGGGGTACGCCGACCTGCAGTCGACCCGGCCGCAGACGCTGGCCTACGCGCTGACGGACTCACCGGTCGGTCAGCTGGCCTGGATCGCGGAGAAGTTCGAGGAGTGGTCGGGCAGCACGCCGATCGACCGCGACCACCTGCTCACCAACGTGACGCTCTACTGGCTGACCCGTACGGCGGGATCGTCGGCGCGGATCTACTACGAACGGGCCCACGCTGCGTACTGGGGTCAGCCGATCGAGCGGTCCGGCACGCCGACGGCGCTCGCGGATTTCCCCGAGGACAACTTCATCCCGCTGCGACAGGTCGCGGAAATGACGAACAACATCGTTCGCTGGACTGAATTCGCCCGGGGCGGCCATTTCCCCGCGCTGGAAGAACCGGAACTCCTGGTCGCCGATATTCGCGCATTTTTTCGGGGACTCGCTCCGGGGTGACAACCCGGCGGATCCCCTTCAGGATGGGGGGAACCGGGTTCTGGGGGTGAGGCCTGGGAACCTGTCGCAGGGGGGAGCGGGGCGGTGATCCGGATATTGCTCGGACACCGCGGCACATTGCTGAGGGGTGCGCTGGCCGCGGTGTTGTCCAAAGAAGAAGATTTACACGTGGTGGCCGAGTTCGGCCGGACAAGGGACGTGTTGTCGGCCCTGAACAGGGTCCATCCTGACGTCGTCGTGGTCGAAGCGCGGATGCCGGCCGAGATGGGGATCGAGGAAGTCAGCCGGCAACAGTCCAGGATGCTCATCCTGGTCGACCGGGGCGACGCGGTCGGGGCCAACCTCGCGCTGGCCCGGCTGGCACCGAGGGTCGGGCTGATCGCCACGGACGCATCACCGGACGAGCTGGTGGTCGCGGTCAGGCAGCTCGCGCACGGCCGGCCGGTGCTCGACCTCGAGTTGGCGATGACGGCACTGCACGCCAAGCAGAATCCGCTCACCGAGCGGGAGTGCGAGGTACTACGGATGCTGACGACCGGTGCCACGGCGCAGGAGATCGCGCACAAGCTCTGCCTGAGCGCGGGGACGGTCCGCAACTACCTGTCGCACATCCTGACCAAGACCGGCGCTCGCAGCCGCATCGAGGCGATTCGCAAGGCCGAGGAGGCCGGCTGGATCTGACGGCTCCCCAGGTGCCGCCAGATCATTACCCGTCGGTCAGTGACAGAGCAGCAGGCTCAGGTTGCTCGGGCGCTGGGACCCGCAGCCGAGGATCGTCAGCGTGCTGCCCCCGCCGCCGCCGCCCCCGCCACCGGTGGGAGCCACGAGACCCTGCAGACCGAGAAGTGCCATCTTCGCCATCTCCTTCTGTTCGTGGGGTTACTACCGCGCACATCGTCGTCCGCGGCGGCCCACCCGGCGTAGTGGATGACGTCACAACTCACCCGTGAGGAACGCAGTACAGAAGTGGTGCAAACTTCCCGTCACGAACCCTCTACAGTCCGTGATGATTCAGCGGTCGATCCTGAGCTTCCCGTTGTCGACCAGCCAGCCGAGCGCGTCCAGCGTCGCGCGCGACCGACCGGTTGGCCAGTGCGGCGAGGAACACTCCGGCGACGTCGGCCGCGTGAACATGCTGGACGGTCTCCAGCCCGAGGTTGGGCAAGGCGAGTTCGTTGCCATTGGCAAGGGCTTCGAAAACGCCGAGGTCGAGATGGCCGGCGGGGTTGACCGGCGGCCAGCCTGGTCCGCTGATGTGCCCGGGACGGATGACGGTGGCCGGCAACCCGTCGCGGCCGAGCAGGTAGCTCTCGATCGCGGCCTTGGCGATTCCGTAATCACCGAAGGGCACCGTCACGGCCTCTTCCGGCGTAGGGACTATGGCGCTGGGGCCGTGCACCCAGATCGTCCCGCAGTGCAACAAGTGCCGCACCTGACCGCGAAGCGCCTCACCGAGCTGCCGGGCGCTCTCTTCGGTGAAACAGATCAGGTCGATCACCACGTCCGCGCCGAGCGCCCGAACCCTTTCCCCAAAGGTCCCGGCGGCATCCTCCGCGTCGCGATCGATGGTGGCTCGACCCGCTGGAAAGCCGAGCCCGCCCGGTACGGCGTACGCTCGCCGCGGCTGAGCACGATGACTTGATGCCCCGCCTGCACCAACACCCCCACACAAGGACACTTTCCTCCCCGAACGGGCCTGCGCTCCGGAGTGATAGGTCGGCACCGATGGCCGGGCTTGCTACTTTCGTCGCCCTCCGGACCGCCACCACTCACCAACCTCGCCTGACCAGTCTTGGTCAGGCGTGGATAGCTGTGCTCTGGGCCGGATATGGCGCGTTGGCATGTGGTGGCGGTCCGGTCCCTCCGCCAACTCCAGGCCGACGCCGCCTGACGCGCTTACGCTCCCTCCAGCACCGCGCTGGACTCATCTGGCCGCCGCAACCACTCGAACAACCGCGGGCGCGGCGAACTATGGTGACCACATGAGTTTCACCGGCTTCCCGGCGGCGGCGCTGGACTTCTACGACGATCTCGAGATGGACAACAGCAAGACGTTCTGGACGGCGAACAAGCACGTGTACGAGGAGTCGGTGCGGGCGCCGATGGTCGCGTTGCTGACCGCGCTGGAGGAGGAGTTCGGGGCGGCCAAGATCTTCCGGCCGTACCGTGACGTCCGGTTCGCGAAGGACAAGACGCCGTACAAGACGGCCCAGGGCGCTTTCATCGCGCTCGGTCCGGCGACCGGGTGGTACGTGCAGGTGTCGGCGCCCGGCGTGCGCGTGGGGGCAGGCTTCTACGAGGCGTCGGCCGATCGGCTGGCGCGGATCCGGACGGCGATCGACGAGGAACGACGCGGGAGCGAGCTGGAGAAGTTGCTCGCCGACCTGCAGACCGACGGCTGGGAGCTCGGTGGCGACAGACTCAAGACGACACCACGCGGGTACGACGCCGGCCACCCACGCATCGAGCTGCTCCGGCACAAGTCGATGACGCTGGGCAAGTCCTACGGCTTCGAGCCGATCATCCACAGCTCCGAACTCGTCGACGAGATCCGCCGCGACTGGCGCGCAACCGCACCCTTCCTCGACTGGGTCACCGCCAACGCCTGACCATCGCCCCAGCCGCAATCGCCGCCGTGTGCCGTGGCCGGGGTCGCAGCGCGCGGCAGCGGACCGCCACCACTCACAAACCTCGCCCGGTCAGTCCTGGCCAGGCGTGCGTGGGTGTGGCTTGGGCCGTGTAGAGCAGGTTCGTGAGTGGCGGCGGTCCGGGCCTTCTGTCCGACCTCGTGCGAGCTGTCCTCAAGGGTCGGCCAGCCTCGATGAAGCATCGACGAGATCAGCGCTGCCCGCACCGCCTCCGATCTTCGGCTTGTAATGCACGACCTCGGCCAGCCGGTTCCGCAGTACACAGGCGCAGAAAGTCCTCGTTGTCCACAGGGCTGGAGCAGCTCAGCGGTCGTAGTCGTGCAGGATGGCTGCCAGGCGGTCGCGGGTTTTGCTTGGTGGGGGAGCGGCGACGCAGAGCGCCTCCATTGTTGCCGTGTACTGGTCCAGGTCTTCGAGCTTGTCCAGGTAGAGCGCGCTGGTGAGGTGCTCGATGTAGACGATGTCCGGTAGGTCCTGCTCGGGGAAGCGCAGGATGCTGTACGCACCGCCGGTGGCTGCGTGGCCGCCGGAGTCGAAGGGCATCACCTGGAGCGTCACGTTCGGCAGGTGCGACGCCTCGATCAGGGACTCCAGCTGGACCCGCATCGCCTTCAGCCCGCCGATCGGCCGGCGCAGTACCGACTCGTCGACGACGGCCCACAGGCGCACCGGGTTCGGCCTTTGCAGGATCTCCTGGCGGTTGACCCGCAGCGAGACACGGCGCTCGACCTCTTCGGCCGGGATCAGCCCGCGACCGAGCTGGACGACGGCGCGCACGTACTCCTGGGTCTGCAGCAGGCCGGGCACGAACTGGAGCTCGTAGGTACGGATCAGCTGCGCGGCGGCCTCGAGACCGAGATAAGAGTGGAACCAGCTGGGCAGTACGTCGCCGAAGCGGTGCCACCAGCCGGGGTTGTTCGCGTCGCGGGCCAGCGACATCAGCCGCTCGCGCTCTTCGCCGTCGTCGAGGCCGTAGAGGGTCAGCAGGTCGCGGACATCGCGCTCCTTGAATCCGACCCGGCCCAGCTCCATCCGGCTGACCTTGGATTCGGAGGAGCGGATCTCCCACCCCGCATCGGACCGGGTGATCCCGGCCGCTTCACGCATCCGCCGCAGGTGCGCGCCGAGAATGATCCGCAGCGCGGTCGGCCCGCCTTGGGCGCCCGACTCCGTCACACTCACCTCCGACGCCCCAGCTCGAACCCAACGGTGGCCTATTACCCCGACCGAATCATCTCACGGCGCGGGCGTGATCTGTCGAAGTTCTTACATAAGAGCCGGGGTGATGTCCAGCGACCGGCATCGATTCCACCTTCCGTCACCCTGTGTGACCGACGATCAGGGCCCTTCCTCGTGCAAGCCGGCCGGTCGCCAGACCGGCAATCGCTTCCCCGTCAGCTTGATTCGGGCGTTTCGCGCTCAGATGAGCAGGTTTGGGGCCGTCGCTGAGCCTTCAGTTGGTCACAAGTCGAAAACGTGCGAATGCACGTGCATCGGGCGCTTGCATTCGTTTCGTGCGACCGCCATGATTGCTACATGCACAGAAGGTGAGCTGAATCTCGCGAAAAGTGACATCGCGTGATGCGGCAGGCCGGTCCTACAGACCCGCCGGGCAATGCGGCCGGCATGACTGGTTGGGGAACCCGAGTCGATGAGTGACGACGACACAGATGCCGTCGAGTTCGCTGCCCGCCCCTCCGGCGAGCGGGCCCCCGACGAGCTGACCGAGCGGGAGATCCAGGAACTGGTGGCGCGCTGCCCCGAGCAGCAGCGCTGGGCCTTCGAGGGCTGGCTACGAGGAGAGCGTCTGCTGGACGGCGATCCGATCGTGAGCCTGGGATGACCACCGAACGAGCGGGAGGCTGGAAAATGGTGCGGATCTGGTTGGGCGACCACCTGATCGCCGAGTACGTCGCGGAACCCGACCGGGCCTCGCGCTACCAGCGGGTGATGACGCCCAAGTTCACGGGTCTGCGGATCACCGTGGACGGCGCGGCGACCACCGGCGCCTCCGAACTCCCCAGCGAACAGCTCTGGCCGCTCACTGTTCAGTGAGCCCTTGTTTTCCAGGGTTGTGCAGTAGTGCCGTGTACAGCGCGGGCGGTGTTCGCCCGCGCACCTGAACTGAGGAAAGGCCGGCCTCCTAGCGGAAGGCCGGCCTTTGTTATTTCCAGCGGTACACCGTCGCGTGATCTCGCCGGCCGGGATGTCGCAACGAGATTGTGTGCTGCCCGCAACGTTAAGAGGCCCCTTCACCACTCGCCTGGTGAAGGGGCCTCTTGTCTTGCCGGGAGCGTCTAGGCGAGATCGTCGAACTCGCCGTCGAGGACACCACCGAGGAATGCTTCGATCTCGGCCTTTGTGAAGACCAGCGCCGGTCCGTCCGTGTGACGCGAGTTCCGCATCGCCACACCGCCGCCAGGAAGCTTCGCTACCTCTACGCAGTTGCCGTTCGGGCCACTCCGCTGACTTTTCCGCCAGGTCAGCTCGCTCATCGAGTCGCCGGGCATGCCGTTGTAGACAGCAGTCATCAGCTGCACCTTCCGTACGTCTTTGGCATATGCACGTGCATTTGGGCTTGCATTTGCATCGTACACGTTGGAGGGCCTCGTGTCCGGTCCTTTACGAAGCGTGCTCAAACGCCCGTTGGGTGCCCGCCGAAGATGGCTGTCCGTGACCGTTTTCGCCCCGTCGTCCCGCCCAAAACCCGCTCGCCATCCCCTGGCGGTCCCTTGCCCCGGGAGCAGGCAACCCCGCAGCGCGTCCCATCGGCCGGCCCCCCGGTACGGCGTACCGGGGCCTTCCCGACGAGTGCGCCATGCCCGCACCCGCCTGCTCGCCCTCCAGTCCCACCTTGTGCACGCGCTGAGCGTTCTACTGGCGGGTAGGCGCCTTCCCCGTGCACAAAGTGGGATGGGACTGGGCCGGCCGCTGGCGTCAGTGGGCATGCGCGGCGGGCGTCGGCGGGGCGGGTGGCGCGAGGTGGGAATGTGAAGAAGTCGGGGCGTTGGTTTGCGGGTGAGGGGTGGGGGAAGAAGGGAGGATGCGGCGCAATTGGTCGAGTGTTGGGCGTAACTCGGGAACGCCTTGTGTAGTTGAGAGATCAGGCAAGGGTCCGGAGTTTGTTAAATCAACTCAGGGACACTCCCGTAACCGCCGGACCAGGCTGCCACTGGTATGCAGATGCACTACTATGACGGCAACGATTCCCTACGACTCAAAGGCTGCGCCGATGGCGACTCCCGACGGCCCGGATGCTCCTCCGGAGTTCGACACCACCCAACCGACCATCGCTCGCGTCTACGACGCATTGCTCGGTGGTAAGGACAATTTCGCCGCCGACCGCGAAGGTGCGGCGACCTACCTGAAATACGTTCCGGACGCCGGCCGGGTCGCGATCGACAATCGCGACGCGCTGGTCAAGGGCGTGCAGTACCTGGTACGAACTGCGGGGATCGACCAGATCCTCGACATCGGCAGTGGGCTGCCGACGCAGAAGAACACCCACCAGGCCGCTCAGGAGATCAACCCTGAGGTCAAGGTGGCCTACGTCGACAACGACCCGATCGTGCTCGCGCACGGCCGTGCGTTGCTGGCGACCAACAACAGCACCATCGTCGTCACCGCGGATCTGCGCGAGCCGAAGGGCATCCTCGAGAACAAGGAGATCCAGGCGCACCTGGACTTCAGCCGCCCGATCGCGCTGATGGTCGTCGGCATCCACATGCACTTCCACGACGACGAGCAGCCGGACGAGTGGGTCCGGACGATCATGGACCAGCTCGTCCCGGGGAGCTACCTGTTCATCACCGACTTCGTCGACACCGGCGAGCCGCTGCAGAAGGCGATCGAGCAGGCCGGCCTGGAGAGCCTGGGCAACGGCTGGGTCCGGACCCCGGAGCGGATCACCGAGCACTTCCTCGGCCTGCCGCTGATCCCGCCGGGCCTGGACTTCCTCGCCCGCTGGTTCCCGGAGGACCCGGAAGGCGACATCACGGACGCCGAGGACCTGCAGCCGTACCAGCGCATCCTGATGGCAGGCATCGCCAAGAAGTCCTGACCCTCAGCACCTCGAAGGCGCGTACTCACTCCCCCTGATCATTCGCCCCTTTTTGACCCTCGCCGCTCAGCTGCAACTCCGGGCTGTCTCCGCAGAGGGTCAAAAAGGGGCGAATGATCAGGGGTTGGTGCGCGCCTTCTGCGTTTCCGCCGTTCCCGAAAGGTTGCCAACTCGCCCTGACTGGTTGTGACTGGACGGGCGGGGTACCGGCAGAATGAGGCATAGACCAGCCCCTAGCGACGGAGTACCAACGTTTTCGTGTTCCGGATGATCAGGACGGTGCCCGCCGACGCGGTGGCCATCGTGCGGTTCTATCCGCCGATGGTGATCTGCTTCGCGGCCGCACTGGCCGGTACTGCGCTCGTCTTCGACGTCTTCTACCTCGTCGCCAGCCCGGGGCTGACGCTGGCTGCGGTCTATACCGTGCCGGTGCTGGCCGGGCTGATCGCCGGACTGGTCGCGGCGGCCGACGACGTCGAGCTCGAGCGCCGGGTGCTGGTCTGGACGATCGCCGCGACGGTTGCCACTGGTATCACGAACGTGGTCGTGGTCGCGATGATCGCGGCGATGCGGCGAACCGGACCGTCGGACTGGAAGGCGGGTGGTCAGTCGGTCCTGTTCGCCGGCTGCACTGTGCTGACCGTCGCCGTGCTGGTTGTAGTGGTCGGCGCTCTGATCCGCACCCTCGGGATCGACATCAAGACGAAGCTGCCGCCGAAGCAGAGCTACGTGCCGCCGGCGCCGCTCGCCAAGCCGAAGGTTGTCGTCAGCAAGGAAGGTGCGGCGCGAGCGAAGCCTGCCCGGGTCGACCCGGTGCCTGACGAGTCGGGTGACCTCCTGGTGGACGAATCGGAGAGCGGACGCCGAGTCGAGCCGGTGCCGGCCCTGACGCCGCCCTCGTTCCTCCCACCGCTGCCGAAGGTGATCGACCTCGACGAGGCCCGACCGGTAACGCCCTGGGCCGAGGGCACCGGGCACGCCGACCGCCGCGGCTCGCGTTCTCGGCGGATCCCAGCGGTGCCGCCATCTCGTCGCCCGCAACGACCGGGCCGCCGAGGCGAACGCTGACTCACGTCCGCCCCGGCGCGCTAGGTTCGGCATCTTGATCAGGCGTGGCAGGTCCGGTCGGTCGACGGAAGCTGGCCCGATCCGAGGTAGTCGATCACGAGCCGATCGACACACTCGTTGCCGTACTCACCGAAGACACCATGTGTCCGAGCGTTCCGCAACGTCACCAGCCGGGACCCGGTCAGTGCCTGGTGCAACACCTTCGCCTGCGGATAGGTCGTCCGCGGATCACCGTCCGCCGCGACCAGAAGAGCCGGTACTGCGTTCGCGACCCGCGTCGGCTTCTCCACCGGCTCGCCCGGCCAGAATGCACACGCCAACAGGTTCCGCGTGAGCGCACCGAAGTACGGCTCGCTCTTGCGGTGCCGCTGGATGTCTCGCCAGTAGCTGTTCAGGTCGCGGTCCGCGGCCCGGTCGCCGCAGATGATGGCGATCTGCGCGCTCGCGCCGGCCGCCATCTCCTGGCCGAACAGCAGGTCGAGGAACTGCCCGAACTGCTCGCCCGGCTGAACCGGTCCAGTGGTTGCCTTCAGCAACGTCTGGATCATCGCCGCGAATCCTGCCCGGGCCGGATCCCGATCGTTCGCGAGCTGGCTCATCAACAGCAGCGGCACCATGCTGTCATCCAGTGGATGCCGGCCAACCTGCAGCGGCCGCTCACTGCTGACCCGGTAGATCCGTTGCACCTTGGCCATCACCTGATCGGTCGTCCGGCCGAGGTGGTACGTCCGATCCCGCGCCGCGGCCCAGCCGGCCCATGCCCGCAGGGCTGCCTCGTTCGCCGGCCCTGCCGTCTGGAGCAGAGCAGGCCCGTACTGGTCGGGATCGACCGGCCCATCCAGTACTACGCGGTCAAGTCGGCCCGGGAACATCTGCAGATAGACAGACCCCAGATAGGTCCCGTACGAGTACCCCAGATACGAAATCTTCTCCTCACCGAGCGCGGCCCGGATCTGGTCGATGTCCCGCACGGTGTTCCGCGTCGTCACGTACGGCAGCAGCGCGGCCTGGCTGTCGCTGCACCGCTTGGCAAGATCCGCCTGCTTCCGCGCACCTCGCTCGAAGCTGGCGCGAGTCGCTCCCGCAGACCAGATGCCATTACCATCCGGCCACTTGCAATCCAGCGGCGTACTTCGTCCGACGAACCGCGGATCCATCCCGATCAGGTCGTACCGCGTCCCCGTCTCCTGCATCGCCGTCCGCAACCGCACCGGCATGCCGAGCCCCGGCCCGCCAGGCCCACCGTCGTTCAGCACCATCGTCCCGATCCGGTCCCCGGTCGCCTTCAATCGCGACATCGCGATCTGGATCTTCTTCCCCTCCGGCCGCCGATAATCCAGCGGCACCGTCAACTCCCCGCATTGTGCGCCGGCCCGATCGAGCTCAGCCCCTTCCTCATCACCCGGCCCGGTCTGACACCCGTGCCACTTGATCCCACCAACCTTCCCGGGTTCCGCAGCCGCCGCCACCGGCATCACTCCACCGGCCAGCAGCAACCCCAGCCCGGCAACCAAGATCCGCTTCATGAAATCTCCTCTCTGGACATACCTCCGACGCTAGAAACGAACCCGCCCCGGCACACTCACGCCAGCACCCGTCCCCAGGTGGCGCAGGCGCTACCCAGGCAGATCGATCGCGCACGACCTCAGCGGCATCACGGAGAAGAAGTAGCCTGCGGGTGTGCTGTGGGATCTCGTGGTGATCGGGGCCGGGCCGGCGGGTGCAGCGACTGCGCTCGGGGCCTTGGCTGTCGAGCCTGGGTTGTCGGTGTTGGTGCTGGACAGGCAGGACTTTCCGCGGGACAAGGCGTGTGGCGACGGTATTGCGCCGCAGGTCTTCGACTTGCTGGCCGAGGTCGGTGTCACGGGCTTGGTCGATGACCGTACGCCGGTGCGGCGGCTCTCGTTGCGGCGTGGAGAGCTGGGAGTCGATCGGCTGATGGCTCGACCTGCGTGGGTGGTTCCACGGGCCGTGTTCGATCACCGGCTTGTCGAGGCGGCACAGGCGGCCGGCGCGGTACTGCGGAAGCAGCGCGTGCGCGGCATCGACGTACGGGCTTCGTCGGTCTTGGTCGGTGGCGGCGATGAGGTCGAGGGGCGGGTGGTGGTCGGGGCGGATGGGGCGCATTCGGAGGTACGCCGGGCCTTGGGGCTGAAGGCGGGACCGACGGCGCTGGCGTTGCGTGGGTATGCGCCGACGCCGCCGGATCGCGCCGCGCAGCAGGTGATCGTGTTCGGGATGGCGAGGCAACCGTCGTACGCGTGGTCGTTCGATCGCGGAGATGGCTGGTCGAATGTCGGCTATGGCGAGCAGTTGCGGGCGGGGCGGCAGCCGACTCGGGCAGAATTGCTGGCCCAGTTGGAGGTTTTGTTGCCAGGGGCAAGTGTCGGTGGCGAGAACTGGCGCGGGCATCAGCTGCCGTTGTCCGGCTGGTCGTGGCGTCCGCAGCGCGGGCGGGTGATGCTGGTCGGGGATGCCGCCGGGTTGATCAATCCGATGACCGGCGAAGGGATCTACTACGCCGTTGCGACGGGGTTGCTCGCCGGGCGGGCGGCTGCGCGCGCAGTACGGCGAGGAGACCCGGGTCTGGAGTATCGGCGATCGGCGGCCAAGCTGCTGGGGCAGCACTTCCGGCACACCACGCTGGCTGCCCGATTAACGAGGTCGGGACGCGTACTGGACGCGGGCATCAAGGCGTCGGCGGACGATCACCGGGTCTTCGACAACCTCGTCGAGATCGGCCTGGCCGACGGCGTACTGCACTCCGCCTCGCTCCGGCAGGTCGCGAAGCAGTTGATGGGAAGGGGAACACCATGAAGCTGCGAATCATAGCGACAACGCTGGCCGTCGTGGCAGGGCTGCCTATGCGGTTTCCTCGACGGGTGAAAAGGGGGCGAATGAACGAAGGGGTGTTGGCGCCAGCCGATGCGCGGCGCCGTATCAAGTGAGCGCCAGCCGTTGCGCGTCCGTGAGCCGGGGGGTGGCGATCTTATAGGTGCTGGGGGCAACTAGTTCGACGGCTAGTGGGTCGGTGAAGGCTTCATAGGCCTCGGCGGTCGCCAGTGCAATGGCGACGCGGGTGGTGGGCCAGTCGAGGGCGTTGGCCAGTTGGGTCGTGGTGACCGGGCGGGCGGCGTGGACCAGGGCGGCCAGGATGGTGACGGTGTCTTCGGCGATCTCTTGAGTCGGGCCGGCACCGGCCATGTCGTCGCTGAGTTGCTGGAAGAACAGGCTCATCCGCTCGAGCCGCTGGCCGGCCGGCGTGGCCGGGTCGAACAGGTCGGCGCCCTTGCGCGCGGTGTCGGCCCAGTTGGCGTTGGCGCGGGCGCTGGTTCGCCAGGCCTGGACCCAGATGTCCTCGGCGATCAGGTAGTGCTCGTGCCGCTTGCCGGGGTCCGGCTCACGGCGTACTAGTTCGATGCCTTCGAGGTAGGCGATCGCCTTGGAGATCGAAGCGGGGCTGACCTTCAGCTCGCGGACGAGTTCGGCCGCGGTGAGGCTGGGAGCGTCCGCGGTGTAGAGATAGGACAGGACGCGCGACGCCATCCGTGGCAGGCCTGTCTCCACCATCGTCTCGGCGAAGAGTTCGGCGTACTCCCGGACTGCCAGGCGATCCCGGCCGTAGGCGTCCGTCGTCGGCGCTGACTCCGCCGGGGTGGAGGGCTTGCGGCGGCGGGCGCGCGAACCGGTCGCGAGGTGGGCGTGCTCGGCGCGGTAGCCGGTGCGTCCGCCGTTGCGGGTGACCTCGCGGCTGATCGTCGAGGTCGGGCGGTCGAGCTCCCGCGCGATGTCGGCGTACCCGTGGCCGTCGGCCAGCCGGATGGCGATCAGTTGCCGGTCCTGCTGGGTCAGCCGGCCGCCTGGCATCTCGTCCTCCTCGGTTGCATTAGCACTCAAAGTCATTGCAACAATAGCCGATCTTTCTTCGTTTAGTGCGGTTCAGGGGCTCGATCAGTGTTGCCGACTTGTGAAACGCAACGTAGCTTCCGGGATATGACGAGAACCGATGAAGTCGTGCTCGAGGTCGACGGGCTGCGGATGCGGTACGGCGCGACCGATGTGCTGCACGACGTGACGCTGCGGGCGCATCGCGGCGAAGTACTGGCATTGCTCGGCCCGAACGGCGCCGGGAAGACGACCACGATCGAGATCCTGGAAGGGTTCCGGTTGCGGTCCGCCGGGCGGGTGCGGGTGCTTGGCGTGGACCCGGCGGATGGCGACGAGCGGTGGCGCGCACGGCTGGGCGTAGTACTGCAGTCCTGGCGGGATCATGGCAAGTGGCGGGTGGGTGAGTTGCTCGCGCATCTCGGCGAGTACTACGTGCCGTACTCGACCGCCGAGCGCCAGCGGCCGTGGGATGCCGACGAGCTGATCGCGGCGGTCGGGCTGACCGAGCATGCGGGGCAGAAGATCAAGACGCTCTCCGGCGGGCAGCGGCGACGGCTGGACGTGGCGATCGGGATCGTCGGGCGGCCCGAGGTGCTGTTCCTTGACGAGCCGACGGTCGGGTTCGACCCGGCGGCGCGGTACGAGTTCCACGCGTTGGTGCAGCGGCTGGCGGCCGACGAGGGGACGACGGTGCTGCTGACCACGCATGATCTCGCCGAGGCCGGCAAGCTGGCCGATCGCATCATGGTGCTGACCGCCGGGCGGATCGTTGCCGCTGGCACCGAAGCCGAGCTGACCCGGCAGATCGCCGGCCAGGACGAGGTGCGCTGGACGATCGACGGCCGGCAGTTCACCGAGTCGACCGGGGAGTCGACCGCTTTCGTCCGCGGACTCTTCAACCAGTACGGCGAATCGGTGGCCGGGCTCGAGGTTCGCCGGGCGACTCTCGAGGACACCTATCTGACCCTGGTACGAGAGAGCGAGGTGGCCCGATGACGGCGATCAAGACCGGCTGGCGGCGCGGGCTGATCGAGCTGCGGCAGTCGTTCACGAACCCCGGCGAGCTGTTCAGCCACTTCCTCTGGCCGGTGCTGATGCTGGTCGCGCTGTTCTTCCTGCGGGACAGGTCGTTCGGGTCGACCGGCTTCGCGCTCGGCGCGCTGGCCCTGCCGAGCATCCTCGGGATGAACGCGGCGATGGGCATGGTCAGCATGAGCCAGCAGCTCACCGCCGATCGCGAGGACGGCACCCTGCTGCGGGCCAAGGCGATCCCGAACGGGATGGTCGGTTATCTGGTGAGCAAGGTGGTCTCGGTCGCGGGCGGGTTGCTCGCGGATCTGGCGATCCTGCTGATCCCCGGGCTGCTGATCATCGGCGGCCTCGCGGTCGATCGGCCGGGCGCCTGGCTAACGCTCTTGTGGGTGCTGTTGCTCGGATTGCTGGCGACATTGCCGATCGGGGCGATCCTGGGATCGGTCTTCACGAGTGCGCGGTCGCAGGGGTTGATGCAGCTGCCAGTGCTGGGGCTGATCGCGATCTCGGGCATCTTCTACCCGGTCACGGCGCTGCCGACCTGGCTGGAATGGATCGCGCAGTTGACGCCGATCTACTGGCTCGGGCTCGGGATGCGGTCCGCGTTGCTACCGGGTGAGGCGGTCGCGGTCGAGATCGGCGAGTCCTGGCGACACCTGGAGACGATCGGCGTACTCGGGGTCTGGGCGGTGCTCGGGTTGCTGCTCGAACCCGTCGTACTGCGAAGGATGGCGCGGCGGGAGTCGGGGTCGACTGTCGCGGGCCGCCGCGAGAAGGCTTTGCAGCGACTCGGCTGAGGGCGTGCGGTCTTCGAGTAGCGACGAGGTCGGCGGAGTACCGGGCGCCTTGAGGCCCGGAGTACCGGGTGTCTTACTTCGTTGCCGGGAGGCCGAGGAGGGCGAAGTTCTCGAGGCCGATGAAGGAGGTCACGCCGGCGATCTTCTCGTCGCGCAACGTCAGCACGCTGACCGACCAGCCCGTGTGCTCGCTGTCCGGGGTCATGCCCAGGTAGCAGGCGATCGCGGGCTGGCCGTTCGCGGTCGTGATGACGTTGCGCCAGCTCGGGCATCTGGTCAGCGGGATCTCGATCGCGAAGTCCATCACCGCGGCGATCCCGCTGTACCAGTGGCCGAGCGGCGGCATCGACCAGGTGACGTCCTCGGTGAGCAACGCGACGAGGGCGTCGGCGTCACCTCGTTCGAGGGCGGTCGAGTAGCTCGCGACGAGCTCCTGGACGCGGCCGTCGCCTAGTTCGCGGATCGTCTGTTGCTGGCTGGCGGCCGGGACCTTGTCGGCCACGATCCGGCGGGCGCGCTGGAGTGCGCTGTTCACCGAGGCTGTCGAGGTGTCCATCATCGTGGCGATCTCGGCCGCGCTGAACCCGAGTACCTCGAACAGCAGGAGTGCCGCGCGTTGGTTGCCGGGCAAGTGCTGGAGCGCGGCGACGAAGGCGAGCTCGACCGCCTCGCGCTGCTCGTAGCGGGCGACCGGGCCGCCCGCAAGTTCGCCAACGGCGTACGGGCCGAGCCAGGCGATCTCGGTGAGCGGTGCGTCGTCCAGTACTGCGCGGTCGCTCGACGGGCTGAGGTCCATCGGCAACGCGCGGCGGCCACGGCTCTCCACCAGGTCGAGGCAGGTGCGGGTGGCAACCGTGTAGAGCCAGGAGCGGAGCGTGCTGCGGCCCTCGAACCGGGCGATCCCCTTCCAAGCACGCAGCATGGCGTCCTGCAGGGCGTCATCGGCGTCGTGCGACGAACCGAGCATGCGGTAGCAGTGAGCGTGCAACTCGCGACGCAGCGGCTCGACCAAGCGGGTGAAGGCGGCGTCGTCGCCCTGCTGCGCCAGGGTGAGGTCCTCGATCAGTTCCACGGAAATTTCACTCACACCGATGAGTCTGCCTCATCCGGGGAGTCCTACCTGCGAACCGATCACCAGAGAGGACCTTCCGATGGACCTGAAAGCCGACTTGCATCACTATCTGCGCACCGCCCGCGAGGCGGTGTTGTGGAAGCTTGACGGGCTGTCGGAGTACGACGTACGCCGCCCGCTGACCCCGACGGGAACCAACCTGCTCGGCCTCGTCAACCACCTGGCCGGCGTCGAGATGCTGTACTTCGGCTTCGTGTTCGACCGCCCTGTCGCCGACCCGCCCGAGTGGTTCCGTGAGGACGCCGAGCCCAACTCGGACCTGTGGGTACCGGCTGCGCAGTCGCGCGAATCCGTCGTCGAGCTGTATCGGCGGGCCGCGGCTCACGCTGACGCGACAATCGCGGACTTGGACGTGGAAGCCACCGGCTACGTGCCGTGGTGGTCGCCGGAGCTGGCCAAGGCTCCGCTGCGGCGAGTGATGATCCACGTGATCGCCGAATCCCACCGCCATTCCGGCCACGCCGACCTCACCCGCGAACTGATCGACGGAGTCGTCGGTCTCCAGCGCCCGAACGACTTCATCCCACCGGGCGACGAAGCCTGGTGGAAGGCTCACTACGACCGCGTCGAACTGAATGCCAAGGAGGCTGCGCGATGAGCGAGTTGATGGGGTGGGTCGAGGCTGAGCGGTTGTCGTTCGCCGATCTGCTGGACGACCTGAGTGATGACGAATGGTCGGCGGACTCGTTGTGCGCCGGCTGGACGGTGACCGATGTGGCGGCGCACCTGACTCTGTCGACGCGGACGACGTTAGGCATGGTCGTGTGGGGCGCGATCAAGGCGCGCGGCAGCTTCGACCGGATGGAGGCGGAGCTGGCCCGGCGGCGCGCGACGCAGTACAGCCGAGGGGAGCTGATCGAGCAGATCCGCTCCACCGCGGGCTCGGAGCGCCATACGCCCGGCTCGAGTCACGTCGACTGTCTGCTGGACGCGTTGGTTCACGGGCAGGACATCGCTCGACCCCTCGGCCGGGCGCGGACGATGCCGACAGAGCCTGCGATCGCGGCACTCGAACACGTCCGTACCAGCGCCTTCTACGGCGCCCGCAAACGCTTGCGCGGCGTACGGCTGGTGGCAACCGACGCCAACTGGTCAGGCGGCGACGGCACCGAGGAACTCCGCGCCCCGCTAGCCGACCTGATCCTTCTGGCCACCGGCCGCCCCGCCGGCCTGAAAAACGCCTCAGGCCCGGGCCTCGCCCACCTCACCCTGTGAACTCGCGGAGCCGCGGGCCGGCCTGGGTCGTGGAGCGGCGTGCTGGCTCGTGCTCGTGGAGTGGCGGGCTGGTTAGCCGATGAAGTCGCGGACGAGAGGGCTGGCGATGTTCTGGAATTCGTGGAAATAGGCGTGGCGGGCGCCGGGGATGACATGGGCCCTGGCGTCGGGGATGCGCTCGGCGAGAAGTTCGGCGTTGGCAGCCGGACTGAACACGTCGTCCGAGCCATGCAGCACCAGCGTCGGCGCCTTGATTGCGGGCAACTCCTCCCACGCCTCGTGGCTGTTGCTCGCGACCAGATGCCGCCCCTTCGCGTACACCGGCATCGTCGCGTCACCCAGTACGTCGTACGGCCCGGTGTGCTCGGCCAGCCACTCCGGCGTGTACATCAACTCGAGCAGAACCCGATCCCGCGCACCCTGATCAGCCGTCGCCAACGCCCGCCGGATCTCCTGACTGCGCTCGAAACCATGCTTCTTGCCAGGCGACGTACACCCAAGCACCAGCGACCGCACCCGCTCCGGAAACCGGATCGCGACCCACTGCGCAACCCGCCCACCCATCGACGTCCCGTACACGTCGGCCGTCTCCACCCCAGCATCATCCAGCACCGCGATCACATCCGCCGCAAACCCTTCGGTGCTATGGGCAACATCCGGCCGATCGCTCTCACCGGTACCGCGCCAGTCCAGGGTGATCGTGCGCCGCTGGAAGTCCCCTCGCACTTCATCCCACCACCGATGCGAATTAGCCTGCCCCGCCAGCAAGACCAGCGGAGCCCCTTCCCCCTCAACCTGATAAGCAATCCGGCACCCATCCGCACCCACCGCAAACCCCATACCCCCATTATCGCGCCGGCCACGTCGACCACCCCACCAGCCACCCGACCCCGATCGCCGCGAACGGGGGGAGGCGCCCGGCGGATGCTCAAGGTTGGGGGCGGCGGATCGCCAGCACTGTCAAACCTGTGGTCGAGGCGCGACATGCCTGGGGGAAGCGTTTGCTGGCGAGGTTCGGTAGTGGTGGCAGTCCGGCCCACCGGGAGCCTTTGGGGTCAGGACTTGAAGAGGGCGGAGTAGGCGTTGAGGGCTGGTTGGCCGCCTAGGTGGGCGTAGAGGACTGTGGAGGTGCGGGGGATTTCGGTGCTGCGGACCAGGTCGATCAGGGCGGCCATCGACTTGCCTTCGTAGACGGGGTCGAGGATGACGCCTTCGAGGCTGCCGGTGAGGCGGATGGCGTCGAGGGTGCTTTGGACGGGGATGCCGTAGTACTGGCCGGCCCAGCCTTCGAGGACGGTGATTTCGTCGTCGCGGAGTTCGCGGCCGAGGCCGATCAGGGCGGCGGTGTGGCGGGCGATCTTCTCCACCTGGGCGCGGGTCTCGTCGATCTTGGCGGAGGCGTCGATGCCGATCACGCGGCGCGGACGGTCCTGGCCGGCGAAGCCCGCGATCATGCCGGCGTGGGTGGAGCCGGTGACCGAGCAGACCACGATGGTGTCGAAGAAGATGCCGAGGGCCTCTTCTTGCGCCTGTACTTCGTTCGCCCAGTTCGCGAAGCCGAGGCCGCCTAGCGGGTGATCGGACGCGCCCGCGGGGATCGCGTAGGGGATGCCGCCTTCGGAGCGGATCTCTTCGAGCGCGTTTTCCCAGCTCTCCTTGAAGCCGATGCCGAAACCGGCCTCGACCAGTTCGAGCTGGGCGCCCATGATGCGCGACAGCAGGATGTTGCCGACCCGGTCGTTGACCGCGTCGGGCCAGTCGACCCAGCTCTCCTGGACCAGGCGGGCCTTGAGCCCGAGCGACGCGGCGACGGCTGCCACCTGGCGGGTGTGGTTGGACTGGATGCCGCCGATCGTGACGAGGTGGGTCGCGCCCTGGGCGAGGGCGTCGGGCACCAGGTACTCGAGTTTGCGCGTCTTGTTGCCACCGAACGCGAGCCCGGAGTTGCAATCCTCCCGCTTGGCCCAGATCGCCGCCCCGCCGAGATGCTCGGACAACCGCTTGAGCGGGTGGACCGGGCTCGGCCCGAAGGTAAGGGGATGGCGGGGGAAGTCGCTGATGCTCATCGAGGCTCCTGTCATTGGATGCCGGTCGGGGTGGCCGGCTACGGGCTCGACGGAAGGCGGAGCGGACTCAGCCGCCGCCCTCGGCGAGCAGAGGTCGCGGGGTCAGCCGTCGTCTTCGGCGAGTAGCGGTTCGAGGGTGAGCCAGTTTTCGCGGGCGGCTAGGGCGGCGGCGTCTGCGTCGCCGGCGGTGGCGTGGGTGATGATTTTGTCGTGCAGGGCGGCTGAGGTGCGGCCGGTCAGGGAGGCGAAGCGGATTCGCTCGATTCGGCGGAGCATCGGGGTGACCTGTTCGAGCACCGAGCGGATCATCGGGTTCGCGCACGCCTCGACCGCGACCTCGTGGAAGTCGTCGTCGGCCGCGAGGGCCGCGTCGACATCGTTCGCGCGCAGGGCCAGGCGGAAACGCCGGTTCGCTCCGCGCATCGCCCGGAGCTCCTGCTCCGACATCAGTGGCACCGCCTCGCGGACCGCGAGCTCGTGCATCGCGGCCGCCACCAGCTGGGCGGATCTCGTCTCGCGGACGTTCAGCGGGCTGACGATCGTGAAGCGGCCCGGCTTGGTCTGCACGAGTCCGGCCTGCTCAAGCCGGGCGAGTGCCTCACGGATCGGCGTACGGCTGATGCCCAGCCAGGCGATCAGATCGGGATCGTTCAGCCGCTCGCCGGGTGCGAGGGTGCCGTCGACGATCGCGTCGCGGATCGTCCGGTAGGCGTCGTCGCGCAGCAACGATCGGGCGACAACACCTTGGGACTCCGGTACTGGCATGCAATATATTGCACGCCGAACATCACCGGATGTCAACTTCCTCCCGTACGACGACCGCCGGCGCCACCGTCCGCGGTCGATAGAGCCCGACCAGCAACCCGGCAATGACCAGCGCGACCCCGACGAGCTCACCCGGCGCAGGAAGCCCGAAGCCGAGGACCAGCGAGGTGATGATCGTGCCGACCGGGATGACCCCCGCGAACAGACCGGCCCGGTCGGCGCCGAGTTGAGGAAGAGCGCGGTACCAGAGCAGGAAGGCCACGCCACTCACCAGCACAGCGAGGTAGGCCAACCCGCCGAGCTCGGCGAGGCTCGGAGTACGAACGAAGGCGGAGCCGTCCGTCAGCAACCCGAGGCCGAGCAGCATCGGCACCGAAGTGGCGGCTGTGTAGGCGGACACTCGCACCGGCCCCAGCCGGACCAGCAGCGGAAGCGCCAGCAGGGAGAAGCACGCTTCGCAGGCGAGCGCGCCGACGGAGTACAGGATGCCTTGCAGGTCAGAGGTTCCGAGTCCGGAGGCGACACCGGTGCCGGCCACCACGATCGAGGCGGCGACGAGGATCCGCCCGGACGGCCTGGTACGCCGCATCAGTGGCCCAGCGAGCGCCAGGACGATCGGGACCGTCCCAACGATTGTCCCGACGATGGCCGGGTTGGCGTGCTTGGTCCCCTCGATGACGAAGAGGTTGAACAGAACCAGCCCGGTCGCGGCCAGCGCGATCAGTAGCAGCGTCTCGCGGGTGGTCGGCCGGATCAGCGGGATCCGCCGAGCGAAGGCGACGGCGAACAGCAGCACGGCGGAGATGAGGTAGCGCGCGGCCTGGCCGCCGTAGAAGGGAAACTCATTCACGACGCCGGAGACCGCCGCAAGGCTGCCGACCAGGAACATCGCGCCGCACGCCCTGCTGTACGCCGGCCAGGAATGGTTGCTCATGCTCTCAACCTAAAGCCATTTTGGCCCGCCACAGAGGTCCAAAACTGATCAGAACGAGTGGACCATAAATCGGCCCCTTGCTGGATGGCCAGCCTGCGGACATAGTCAGCACAATGTCTGCGCAGCATGAGCCGAGCGTCATCGCCGATGACCCGCGCAGCAGCCGTTCGCTGGTGGTGGCCGCACTCGCCATCACCCAGACCGTCGGCTACGGAGTCCTGTACTACGTCTTCGGCGTTTTCCTCGGCCCGATGAGTGCCGACCTGCGGATCTCCACGGCCACCTCGGCGGGTGCGCTGACCCTGGCGATCTTGGTCAGCTGCGTGATGTCGGTGCCCGTCGGCCGGTGGCTCGACAAGCGCGGCGCCCACCTGATGATGACGACCGGCTCGCTACTCGGCAGCGCCGCCGTGCTCGCCTGGTCGCAGGTGCAGAACGTCGTCCAGCTGTACGCCGTGTTCGTGCTGATCGGGATCGCGTCGGCGATGGTCCTCTACGGGCCGGCCATCGCCGTACTGGTCGCAGTACTCGAGCCGAAGCGGCGTACCAACGCCTTGCTGGTGGTGACGTTGGTGGCCGGCCTCGCCAGCACGATCTTCATCCCGCTCGCGGGCCAGCTGATCCGGGCGCACGGCTGGCGGCACGCACTGCTGATCCTCGGCCTGGTCCACAACCTGGTGACCGTGCCCCTGCATGCGCTGGCGCTCCGGCACACCCGGCCGTCGCATTCGAGATCAGCCTCCGACCGCGCGGATCGCAGTCGAGCGATCCGCGCAGCACTGCGCGACGGCGGCTTCTGGCTGATCACGACCGGCTTCGTCCTGCACAGCGGCGCGCTGGCGATCGTGTCGGTCCACCTTGTGCTCTTCCTCGTCGACCTCGGCTACAAGCCGGCAGTGGCCGCCGGCTTGACCGGACTCCTCGGCCTGTACTCCGTAACCGGCCGGATCGTCACCTCGGTCCTGCAGCGCTGGCTCGACATGTCGACGATCGCCGCGCGGACATTCCTGATCCAGTGCTTCGCGATCGGCATCCTGCCGCTACTCGGTCGACACCCGCTCGGTGCGGCCCTTTGCATCGTCCTGTTCGGACTCGGCTTCGGCGTCTCCACGCTCGCCACCCCCGCGATCCTGCTCGAGCGGTACGGCGCCTCCGGCTACGGCACCATCTCGGGCGCACTCGCGACGCCGGTCCTGGCAGCCCGCGCGATCGGCCCACTCGGCGCGGCCATAGTCGCGACGACGGCCGGCTACCGCTACACGATGATCCCGGTCGCGCTGGCCTGCGTCGCGGCCAGCCTCTGCCTGACCTTCAGCCGGCACGTCCCGGCGCCACAGCGAGAAGCCATCAAGGGGCCTGGCGGCTGACGTACAGCTCGTTGGCGGCTTGACGCTGACTTCTCCAACGAGAAGGGGTACAGGGTCGTGCAGGTCACGCCGCCGGGGCTGCACCTGGTCGTGAAGGAAGTCGTTACCCGGGCACCGGGCCGCTGAGCGAGGACTGCGACCATGGATGCGGTGAAAGACCAGACCTGGGTCATTCTCGACGCGCTGCAGCGGCAGCGGCAGCGCACGGCGTACACGAGGCGGAGGAGCTCGGCGGCAAGTTCGACGAGCAGTGGCCGCAGTGGTACGCCGAGCACATGACCAGGAAACTGGCGGACAGCGGATACCGGATCGTCCGTACCGCGGACGACGACAAGTAAGGCGGAGCCGGGCATGGAAACGACGGAGTACGACGTCATCGTTCTGGGCGGCGGAGCCGTCGGGGAGAACGCCGCCGACCGCGCGGTCCAGGGCGGTCTGACCGCGGTCATCGTCGAGAGCGAACTGGTCGGCGGCGAGTGCTCGTACTGGGCCTGCATGCCGTCGAAGGCGCTGCTGCGTTCGGCCCAGGTACTCCGCGCCGCGCGGCGGGTGCCGGGTGCCGCGCAGGCGGTGACCGGTGAGCTTGACGTACCGGCCGTGCTTGCCCGGCGCGACGACTTCACCAGCCACTGGAAGGACGACGGCCAGGTGAAGTGGCTGGACAGCGCCGGCATCTCGCTGGTGCGCGGCCACGGGCGGATCACCGGGCCGAAGGAGGTGACCGTCGCGGGGCAGGTGCTCACCGCACGGCACGCGATCGTCGTGTCGACCGGCTCCGACGCGCTCGTGCCTGGCATCCCGGGACTGCGCGACGTCGACCCGTGGACCAGTCGCGACGCGACCAGCGTGAAGACGGTGCCGCGCAGCCTGGCGATCATCGGTGGCGGTGTGGTGGCCACCGAGATGGCGACGGCGTACGCCGGTTTCGGTACTGCGGTGACCGTGATCGCGCGGAGCGGGTTGCTCGGTGCGATGGAGCCGTTCGCGGGCGAGCTGGTGGCCGAGGGGTTGCGTGAACTCGGCGCCACCGTGCTGCTCAAGACCGAGACCAAGAGCGTGAAGCGGGTGGACGACGAGGTTGTCCTCGAGCTGGGCGACGGCTCGACCGTCTCGGCGCAGGAGGTGCTCGTCGCGACCGGCCGCACCCCGAGGACCGGGGACATCGGCCTGGAGACCATCGGGCTGAAGCCCGGCAGCTGGCTGGAGACCGACGACACCTTGCTGGTCAGCGGCTATGACTGGCTGTACGCCGTGGGCGACGTCAACCATCGCGCGCTGCTGACCCATCAAGGCAAGTACCAGGCGCGTGCAGCGGGTGACGTGATCGCGGCCCGCGCGAACGGCGTACCGGTGTCGGATGCGCCGTGGGGGACGCACGTCGCGACGGCAGACCAGCAAGCCGTCCCGCAGGTCACCTTCACCGAACCTGAGGTCGCGTCGATCGGCCTCACCGCGACCGCCGCGAAGGCAGCGGGGTACCAGACCCGCGTCGTCGACTACGACCTCGGCAACATCGCGGGCGCGAGCGTCCACGCCGACGACTACAAGGGCAAAGCCCGGATGGTCGTAGACGAGCAACGCAAGGTGCTCCTAGGCGTCACCTTCGTCGGCCCCGACGTCGCAGACCTGTTGCAGGCAGCAACCATCGCGATCGTCGGCGAAGTCCCCCTCAACCGCCTCTGGCACGCAGTCCCGGCCTACCCCACCATCAACGAGATCTGGCTGCGCCTTCTGGAAACCTACGGACGCCCATAACCCAGACGCCCACCACCAAGCCACCACCCCACCCGGCCGGGCCGGGCAAGCAATCGGTGGGCTTCGCCCCTCCAAGGGGGCATCGCCCACTGGTAGAGCAAGGGGCTAACCCCATACCGAGGGGCGAACCCCTCCCGGTGTACGGGTAGCCCAACCCGGGCCGTCGTCCCGATCGACAGGACATAGTCGGTCGTTGGGACGGGCGCCACGCTCACGGGAGCGGCGCTCGGCCGCAGTACGGGGACTATGTCCTGTCGGTCGGGACGGCCATGCGCGCTGAGGCGGGTTGCTCTGCTGGGGAGTTGCGGGTGACTGTGAACCAGAGGAGGGCGGCGCAGAGGGTGGCGGTGGTGGCGAAGATCAGCGGGCGGGCGTAGGCGTCGGTTCGCGAGCTGGCCAGTACTGCGCCGAGTGCCGCGACGGTCAGGACGAGGGCTGTGTGCGGCTTCGGCATTGGGTGTTTGCGGCTGGCGATGGTGTAGCAGGCGCAAGCTAGGAGGGTGGCGCCGAGGGCGTCGCTTGGGCGGTGCCAATACAGAGCCTGTACTCCGGCCGCCGTGATCGCGAGCCAGAGTGCACCCGCCGCTGCGACGTACGGGCGGGTGCGTGGTGAGGCGACCATGATCGCGCCGACGGTCAGGCCTGCGGCGATGGCGACGTGGCCGCTGGGGAAGCTTGCCTCGACGATGGTGCGAGGGGCATCCGAGATGTCGGGGCGGGGCAGGATGAACTTGTTGAGGACCTCTGTGCCGCCGATGGTGGCGACCGCGACGCCGAGGCCCGCCAGGCCGTTGAGCCACTGCCGGCGGAGTACGGCGACGATCGCGATCAGCGCCAGGCCGATGATGAGGGTTGCCCATTCGGCCTTCAGGGGTGGCGGTCCGATGGAGTACAGGATGTGGAAGATGCGTGCCTGGTCGGCGTAGCCGACGATGAGGGAGTTCTCTGCCGCTTGGCCGAAAGGTGTGCATACGGCGAGGACGTAGAGCGCCACGAAGGCGATCAGGGACTTCATTTGAGTTGGGTGTTCCTTCTGGTCGCCAGGATCAAGGCAGGCAGGGTGGCGGCCAGTGCCAGCAGGACGGTTGTGCTCGGCTGCGGATGGAAGGCGAGGAGAGTCGAGTCCGTGAGTATAGCCTCGACCCGGACGATCGCGAAGGCAGCGACCGGGATCGTCCAGCGGTAGTCGCGGGTGGCGATGGTTGCCCAGCCCGCGATGATGATCACCGCGACCTCGAGGACGAACTGGCCACGCTGGAACCACGGGTTGTAGGAGGCGAGATGGAGGCCTCCGGCAACAAACATGAAGACCGCGACCGGGATCAGCCAGCGGTAGCTGTATCGCTGCAAAGTCCTCGCCGTAAGGACTGCGCAAGCGGCGAACAACAGCACCGGAAGAACGATGTCATGGGCAAGGATCGGCGCGCCCAGGCCGTAGTAGCTCGCGCCCGAAACGCCTTGATCACCGAAGACGTTCGACGTCCCGATCGTGATCCCGGAGTAGATCATCGCGGCCACGGCCGGCAGTGCGATCCACGCCCGGCCGCGTAGCAGCGCGACGAAGGCGATCAGCGGGAGCAGACCGTAGGGGAGCAAACGGGTTCGCGTCCCCTCGCCTGTTGCCCACGGATACCAGCCGTTGAAGTGGAAGTTGATCGCATGCCGGGCTGGGTCGATGTGCAGCATCCAGTTCCATACGTCTTGTAAATAAGGCACCAGCGCGAGCAGGGCAAGCCAAAGCGCGGCCAACTGCAGACCTTCTAGCCACCATGACCGGCTCTTGTCATCGGCAATGATTCGAGCCCGTTCCTGTACGCCGCCGCGCACCAGGGCGGTTGCCTCGCGCAACGGCGGCCACTCGCGACCAGGGTGAACCTCAGTGAGACAAGCCAAGAGCTCATCGCCGTGGCTGTCGCGATAGGCCTTGGGATAGGCGAGCAGCACGAGACGGTTCACGCTTCGGCCGTCCGGGCGCGTCCGATGACGACGGCCGCCGCTTGCTGCAGGCGAAGGGCTTCGCGCTGAAGCATCGCGCCTCCGTCGTCGGTCAGGCGGTAGTAGCGCCGGGCGCGGCCGTCCACGATCTCCTCGTGATCGGCTTCCACCAAGCCGGCTCGCTCCAGCCGTTCCAGGGCGCCGTACAGGGTGCCGACGGCCAGCCGGAGTCGCCCATCGGTGGCTTGTTCGGTGGCTTTGATGATGCCGTAACCGTGCAGTGGACCGTCCAGGAGAGCGGCCAGCAGGAAGTACTGCGATTCGGTCAGCGTCGGCGACTGGTTCCTCACGGCAGCGAGTATATATCGTCTCCCGAAGTATGGTGAGCAGGGGCGTCTGGGCATTGACGGTGCGATATCTGTTAGGTAACTTTCCTAACAATTCACTGACCCGCCCCGGGAGTCCGCCTCATGTTCAGACGCATCCGCCGTTCGGCAATCCTGTTACCGCTAGTGTTCGTCGCCGCGATCGGCATCTCCGACGCGACCGCCGGCACGACAGCAGATGTGCTGTTGTCCCGGCAGAAACCAGTCCTCACCTCCAGTAACGAGACCAGCTCGCTGACCGGCGAACGTGCGGTCGACGGCAGCACCACGACCCGATGGGGCAGCACCGAGGGCGTGGATCCGCAGTGGATCCGCGTCGATCTCGGCCAGCCGGCCACCATCAGCCGGGTGAAGCTGAACTGGGAAGTGGCCTACGGCAAGGCGTACCGGATCGAGGTCTCCGACGACGGGGCCACCTTCCGGACCGTCAAGGAAGTCACCGCCGGCAACGGCGCGATCGACGACCTGACCGGGTTCGTGGCGCACGGCAGGTACGTCCGCCTGGTCGGGACCCAGCGAGGCACCAGCTACGGCTACTCGCTGTGGGAACTCGAGGTCTTCGGCACCACCGACTCCAGCGGTGACACCGAGGCCCCGACTGTGCCGACCGGCCTGAAGACCACCGCCATCACCGCGACGTCCGCAGCACTCCAATGGACCGCGTCGACGGACAACATCGGCGTGAGCAGCTACGACGTACTGCGCAATGGCGTCGTGGTCGGCTCCTCCGCCACCACGCAGTACAACGACACCGGGCTGACGGCCAGTACGGCGTACCAGTACTCCGTGCGTGCTCGTGACCTGGCCGGCAACCAGTCGGCGGCGAGCGCGGCTATCACCGTGACGACCGCCGCGGGTGGCACCGGCAACTTCGTGCTGGCCGCGGCCGGCGACATCGCCGAGCAGTGCACCGCGTCCAGCTCCAGTTGCGTGCACCCCAAGACGGCAAACCTGGTCGAGCAGATGGCTCCGGCCAATGTCCTCACGATGGGCGACAACCAGTACGACGACGCCCACCTGTCGGACTTCCAGAACTACTACGCCAAGACGTGGGGCCGGTTCAAGTCGATCACCAAGCCGACTCCCGGCAACCACGAGACCTACGACAACACCCCGTTCGCCGGCTACGAGCAGTACTTCGGTGCGGCGATCGCAAAGCCGCAGGGCAAGCGGTACTACAGCTGGAACAAGGGCAACTGGCACTTCATCGCCCTCGACTCCAACGACTTCAGTGGTGAGTACCTGGCCGAGCCGGAGCAGCTCACCTGGCTGAAGGCCGACCTCGCGAAGAACACCAAGGGCTGTATCGCTGCCTACTTCCACCACCCGCGGTACAGCTCCGGCGACCATGGCGACAACCCCAACCTCGCCTCGCTGTGGAACACGCTGGTCGGCGCGAAGGCCGACCTGGTGCTCAACGGGCACGACCACCACTACGAGCGCTTCTTCCCGCAGAACGCGAACGGCCAGGCCGATCCGAACGGCCCGGTCCAGATCATCGGCGGGATGGGCGGCGCGCCGTGGTACCCGGTGAGCGCAGCGCACCCGACGACCGCCAAGCTGCTGCAGGAGACGTACGGCGTACTGAAGCTCTCGATGACCGACACGACGTTCCAGACTCAGCTCGTCGGTCTCGACAGCACCGTCAAGGACAGCAGCCCGACCTACACCTGCCACTGACGGGCCGGACTGATGTATCTCGCCGAGAGTCGCAGTAGCGCATCGACCAAGGTCGGGCGCAGGGGCCGTCGCGCGCCGGCCAACGTGGTCGCACTCGGTGTGGTCAGTCTGGTCACCGACATCTCCTCGGAGATGGTGACGGCGATCCTGCCGCTCTACCTGGTGATCGGGCTCGGTCTGAACCCCTTGCAGTTCGGTCTGCTGGACGGGCTGTACGCCGGGGCGACCGCGGTACTGCGACTTGTCGGCGGGCATGTGGCCGATCGCTGGCGGCGGCTCAAAGCCGTCGCCGGCATCGGCTACGGGTTGTCAGCAGCCTGCAAGCTCGGGCTGCTGGCAGCCGGGTCGTCGATCGCCGCGATCGGCGGCGTGCTGGCCCTCGACCGAGCAGGCAAAGGAATCCGTACTGCGCCCCGCGACGCGCTGATCTCGTTGAGCAGCGCACCCGAGTCGCTGGGTCGCTCGTTCGGCGTCCATCGGGCAATGGACACGGTCGGCGCCCTACTCGGACCGCTGGTGGCGGCCGGGGTGTTGTGGGCGAGTCTGGGTGACTTCGACGCCGTCTTCGTCACCAGCTTCTGTGTCGCCGGATGTGGCGTGCTGCTGCTGGTCGTGCTGGTCAAGGACCACCCGCGGCAAGGACCGCCCGGCGCTGTGCCTATCCGAGGCATGCTCAAACTCCTGAATATCAAGGCCTTTCGAAGGTGTTGTGGCTGGGCTGCCGCACTCGGGCTGGTCACGATCACCGACTCGTTCGTCTACCTGGCGCTGCAGCGGCGGTGGGACGTCGACACCGCGTTGTTCCCTCTGCTTCCGATCGGCACGGCCGCGACCTTCCTGCTGCTGGCCGTTCCGCTCGGGCGGCTAGCTGACCGCGTCGGACGCTGGAAGCTCTTCCTGGCAGGACATGTAGCTCTCGTAGTAGCCCTGCTGATGCTCTGCGGTCCGGCGAAGAGTGCGTGGCTCGCGGTTGCCGCGCTGTGTCTACACGGGATCTTCTACGCCGCGACTGACGGAGTACTGCCTGCCGTAGCAGGTCCTTTGCTCCCAGAACACTTGAGGGCGAGCGGACTCGCACTACTCCAGACGGGTCAGGCATTGGCCCGGATGGTGTCAGCAGTGCTCGTAGGCCTCGTCTGGACCTTGTGGGACCTTCGGCCGGCGCTACTGCTGACTACCGGCGCCCTGCTGGTGGTCACGATCGCGGCTGCCGTCGTAAGACCTTGGGAGGAAGCACGATGAAAAAGGTTCTCGCCAGCGCACTTGGCATGATTCTGCTGATCGGTGCCGCGGTCCTGTACGTCGTACAGGCGCGTGGCGGCGGTCCGGCGGTCAACGCGCGGCCCGTGGTGTCCGGCAGGCTGGCGCTTGCCCCCGGCAACTTGTACTTCCGCAACCTCGCCGAGGGACCGGATCAGGGGAAGCTCGCCGCGGTGTCCGCCGATGATCCGGACGGCACGCGGCAGGTCGGGAACCTGATGTGCGATCGGTTCGCGACGGCACGCAGTACGAGCATCTGCCTGCGTACCAAGGCGGGCTCGCTGCCACCGCTCACCGAGCTGCTGGTGCTCGGCGCGGACCTCGCCATCAAGCATCAGCAGACCTTGCCCGGTACGCCGAGCCGCGCCCGCGTCTCGCCCGACGGCAAGATCGTGAACTGGACGTTGTTCGTCAGCGGCGACTCGTACGCCGCCTCCGGGTTCTCCACTCGCACTGGCCTCTACGAGGTCGACACCGGGCGCCTGGTCAAGAGCATCGAGGAAATCCCTGTCTTCGTCGACGGCCGGCGGTACTTCGCATCGGACGTCAACTACTGGGGCGTCACCTTCGCTGCCGACGGCAACCGTTTCTACGTCACCCTGGGCAGCAAGGGAAAGACCTATCTGATCGAGGCGGACTATCGCCGGTATCGCGGCGATGCCATTCTGCAGAACGCCGAATGCCCGTCCCTCTCGCCGGACGGACGACGCATCGCCTACAAGCAGAAGAACGCCGACGGGAGCTGGCGGCTCGCAGTACTGGATCTCGGCAGCCGCCGGGTCACACATCCCGCGGAGGGCCACGCGATCGACGACCAGCCGCTCTGGCGAGACGCCGGCAACCTGCTCTATGCGCTCAAGCGCGACGCGACGACCGACATCTGGTCGACCCCGATCACCGCGACCGGGACGCCGATGATGCTCGTCCCGGACGCTGCATCACCAGCCATCCGCTGAACCGTTATTCAGCAGTGGCGTAGAGTCGGAGGATGCCGAGGAAGAACGCAGAGGTCCGCCGTCTCGAGGTGCTCGACGAGACGCTGAACCAGATCCGGGCGGTCGGGATGTCCGTCGTCCGGATCGCCGACGTGGCCGGCGCGATGGGTGTCAGCCCGGCGCTGATCGTGTACCACTTCCAGACCAAGGAGAATCTGCTCGCCGAGGCGCTGATCCATGCCGCCGAGCGCGACCTCGCCACCCTGGGCCGGGTCCTGCGCGGTGCGGATTCGCCGGCCACGCGACTGATGGCCGCCCTCGACTGGTACTCACCGACAGGCCGGGCGCGGGGCTGGCAGATCTGGATCGACGCGTGGTCGGCGGCGATGCGGGACAAGACGCTCGCGAAGGTGCTGACCGATCTCCATGGCCGGTGGGTCGACGAGATCGCGAAGGTGGTCGCCGACGGCGTCGAGACGGGCGTGTTCACGTCAGCCGATCCGCGCGCGTCCGCGACCCGGATCACCGCGCTACTGGACGGTCTGGCGGTCAGGATGGTCGTGCACACGGCGAGGCCGACCCGGGGTGAGCTGCGGGCCTGGCTGCTGCTTCAGGTCTGCGCCGAGCTCGCTGTCGAGGAGTTACGGCTCCTTGACAGTGTCCCGGCGCCGAACTGATACTGAACCAACGTTCAGTAGTAGTCGCTGAGTCAGGAGCCGCCCCGGTGTCCGTCGTCACGCCCGCCCGAGCCGTCGTCGGCACTGATGCTCCGTACCTCGAACTGACCTGGACAGACCCGGTCACCGGCTTGCAGGGCTTTCTCGTCATCGACCGGCTGGTCCGGGGCGTCTGCAGCGGCGGGCTCAGAGTGCGGGAGGGATGCACTCTGGCCGAAGTCCGCGGCCTGGCGGCGGGGATGACGCTGAAGGAAGGGCTCTACTACCGGCCCGAGAACCGTTACGTGCCGCTCGGTGGTGCGAAGGGCGGCATCGACTGCAGCCCTCACGACCCTCGCATGCGAGGCGTGCTGTCCCGCTATCTCCAAGGTGTGCGCGCTCTGCTGGAGCGGCACTGGACGACCGGCGAGGACCTCGGGCTCCAGCAGAAGCTGATCGACGAGGTGGTGACCGAACTGGGGCTGGAGAGCTCGATCCAGGCGGTGTATCCGCTGCTCGACGACAAGGAGGCCGCGATCGCCCGGCTCGCCGCCGCCTTCGCGGTCGAGGACGACGGCATCGGGTTGGGGGAGCTGGCCGGCGGCCTCGGCGTTGCCGAGGCGGTGCTGACCGCGCTCGACGAGCTCGGCCGTCCCGCGGAGGGGACACGGGTTGTCATCCAGGGGTTCGGCTCGATGGGTGGCGCGACCGCTCGCTACCTCGCGCGGGCCGGTTTGAAGGTCGTCGGTATCGCCGACGCGAACGGAGTGATCGCCAACCCGGCGGGCCTCGACGTCGAGGCGCTGCTTCGCGCCCGCGACGACTTCGGCGAGATCGACCGCTCGGTACTGCGTTCAGCCGACGTCGAGGCTCCGGGTGATGAGTGGCTGGCGATCGACACCGACGTCCTGGTCCCGGCCGCGATCTCGTACTGCGTGACGCCGGCGAACCAGCACGAAGTACGGGCTGCTCTGATCGCCGAAGCAGCCAACCTGCCCGTGCTGCCTGAAGCCGAGGCGATGCTGACCGCGCGTGGAGTGCACGTCGTACCGGACTTCGTCGCGAACTCGGCGACGAATGCCTGGTGGTGGTGGACTCTGTTCGGCGACATCGGCGCCGATGCCGCACAAGCCGATCGGCAGATCCGGACGGAGATGCGGCGGATCGTGAGCGGGGCCTTCGTCCGTGCGCGAGCCGATCGATGCACGCTGCGCGAAGCGGCGCGTGCGTTCACCGCGGAGCAGTTGCTGGCGATCGATGCCCGCTTCGGTCAGTTCTGATGGAGCTGGCCTCGTTTCGCGATCCGGCATCGGTCGCTGTCGTCGGCGCATCGAACAATCCGGCCAAGTGGGGTTACTGGCTGGCGCGCGGGGCACTCGGCGGCCGGCATCGGCGGGACGTGTTTCTCGTCAATCACAAGGGATCTTCGGTGCTCGGGCAGCCGGCCTGGCGGGATCTTGGCGAGCTACCTTCGGTGCCCGAGCTGGTCGTGGTCTGCGTGCCCGCCACCTCGGCTGCTGACGTGATCGACCAGGGTCTGAAGCTCGGTGTGCCGGCTGTTCTCGCGATCACAGCCCGCCTGGCCGATGGGATCGCGGAGCGCGTCCGTGCGGCCGGCGCTCGGCTGCTCGGGCCGAACAGCCTTGGGCTGTACGACGCGGCGGGCGAGCTCCAGTTGGCCTGGGGCGACTTCACGCCGGGTTCGCTGGCGGTGGTTTCGCAGAGCGGCCAGCTGGGGTTGGAGATCGCCGGACTGGGTGAGCGGCTGGGGATCGGCCTGTCTCGCTTCGTGTCGATCGGCAATCAGGCCGACCTCCACGCGCGGGAGCTGCTCGAAGACCTTGTCGACGACAGCGCGACCCGCGTTGTCGCTGTGTACCTGGAGAGCTTTGCCGATGGCAACGAGTTGGTCCGGGTGCTGTCACGGCTGACCGAGGCTGGGAAGCCGGTTCTCCTGCTGACGACGGGAGGCAGCGATGGTAGTCAGCGGTTGGCTCGGTCCCACACCGGGTCGCTGACGTCGGCGCTCGACGTGGTGGACGCCGCTTGCCGGGCGGCTGGTGCGCTGCGGGTGGCGACGCCGACGGAGTTGGTGAACACCGCGGCGCTGCTCCTTGCGAGGCAGCCGGTACGTGGCCGGCGTCTTGCGGTGGTCAGCGACAGCGGCGGACAAGGTGGCATCGCCGCTGATGTTGCCGTCAGCAACGGCTTGCTGTTCCCCGCGTTCTCGCCGGAGTTGCGGGAGCGGCTGGCCGGAGTGTTGCCGGCCGGAGCCTCGGTGGCGAATCCGGTCGACCTGGCTGGCGCCGGGGAGGCCGACCTGTTCGCGTATCCCGAGGCCGTCCGGCTGGCGCAGGAGTCGGGCGAGGTCGACGCGATGGTGCTTTCGGGGTACTTCGGTTGTTATGGCGAGGATTCGCCATCGCTGTCGCAGGTCGAGCTGGAGATCAACCCGGTCCGGGTGTCGCCATCGGGTGCGCTTGCGGTCGACGTACTGGTGGTGACAGATGCCTAGTGGGGGAGAGGTACTGGTCGCTGCGCTGGCAGCGCGGGGCGTCGACACTGTCTTCGGGATTCCCGGCACTCACAACCTGGCGGTGTACGCGGCGCTGGCAGCGCACGGGATCAGGCACATCTCGCCGCGGCATGAGCAGGGCGCGGGGTACGCCGCGGACGGCTATGCGCGCTCGGCCGGCCGGCCGGGTGTCGTCCTGACCACGACAGGACCGGGCATCCTCAACGCGGCGGCTGCGGCGGCTCAGGCGTACTCCGACTCGGTCCCGGTGCTGTTCATCTCGCCTGGCATGCCGTTGTGGCACCCGGTGCTGGGCAACGGCTTCTTGCACGAGGTCAAGAACCAGAGCGCGGCAATGGACGCCATCGTGGAGTACAGCCATCGGGTGACCAGCGTCGAGGAGATCCCGCTGGCCGTCGCCCGGGCTTTCGCCGTGATGACGTCGGGCCGGCCGCGCCCGGTCCACCTCGAGATCCCACTCGATCTGCTGGAGGAAGAGGCAAGGGCGCCACTCCTGCCGGACGCGCCCGGCGCCCCAACCGCGTCGACCGCCTATGGCAGCCCGCTCGCCGCGACCGCGTTGGCGGCCGCGGCGACGCCGGTGCTGATCGTCGGCGGGGGCGCGCACCAGGCAACTGACCAGTTGGTCGCGTTCGCCGACGCGCTCGGCGCGCCGGTGTTCACGACGGCGAATGGCAAAGGCGCCTTCCCGACCGACCACCCGCTGCACGCGGGCGCCGGCGTCCATCACCCCGCAGTACAGGCGGCTGTGGGGGAGGCTGATCTGGTGGTTGCTGTTGGCACCGAGCTTGCGCCGTCTGACTGGTGGTTCGGTCTGCCGGAGTTGACCGGCAAGCTGGTCCGGATCGACATCGATCCGATCTCGATGCACCGGAACGCCCCAGCCACCCATGCCCTGGTGGGTGATTGCCGGCGAGTCCTCGACGACCTGCTCGCGCACCTGGGCGACTCGTCAGCGGACGGGACCGCGCGCGCCGCAGTACTGCGAACGAGGCACCAGGCCGACGCCCGGGCCGAGGGTGAGCCGTGGCTGGAGATGCTCGCCGCGATCGAGGCAGCACTCCCACCCGAGGCGATCGTTGCCGCCGACAACGCGATGGTCAGCTACTACGGAGCACTGTCGAACCTGCCGCGCCGCTTCCTCTATCCGACGGGTGCGGGAACGCTCGGCTACGGTCTCCCGGCGGGGATCGGCGCGAAGGTCGCCAACCCGGAGCTGCCGGTGCTGGTGCTCCAGGGCGACGGCGGGATCATGTTCACCATCGCCGAGCTGGCGACCGCCGCCGAACTGCGGTTGCCGCTGCCGATCGTTGTCGTGGACAACGGTGGTTACGGAGAAATCCGCAACGAGATGGCCGATCGGGGCGACCCGGTCCACGCCGTTGCCCTCGGCCACCCCGATTTCGTTGCCCTGGGCAAGTCGTTGGGCTGCCGCGGGGTTCTGGTCGGCGCGGCCGAGCTGGCCGGGGCGATCGAGACGGCGCTGACCAGCGACCGCCCCACGGTGATCCACATCCTCGAGTCAAGCCGCGCGGCGAAGGCCCTGCTGTGATGGACACCTACCGTGACGACGCCCTGATCCGAGGCACACTGATGGAGTACTGGCCGCTGACCGACGAGCAGCGCTCGATCATCGAGCTGTGCAAGGACTTCGCGATCCGTGAGATCCGGCCGCGCGGTCGCGAGGTGGACGAGGCCGACGTGGTCTCGCCGCTCGACATCTTCGCCGCCGCGGCGAAGGTGGGCATCACCGACTTCATGCTGCCGCAGGAGTACGGCGGCGGCGGCTTCACCGACGTCTTCACGCAATGTCTGGTGCAGGAGCAACTGTGCTGGGGTGATCCGGGCATCGGCAATCTGCTCTGCTCGCACGGCTTCTTCGCCGACCCGGTATTGGCGCTCGGTACGCCGGAGCAGAAGGAGACCTGGCTGCGTCCGCTGACCGGTCCGCACTCCGCATTGACCGCGCTCGCGACCACCGAGCCGGGATCGGGATCCGACTCGGCGTCGATCGTTACGCAGGCCAAGCGAGTCGACGGTGGGTACCTGATCGCCGGGCAGAAGGCGTGGATCTCCAATGCCGGACTCGCGGAGCGGTACGTCGTCTTCGCCAAGACCGACCCGGCCGAACGGCCGAAGGGGGTCACCGCGTTCCTGCTGCGCAAGGGCGCCGCCGGGATGACGTTCGGGGAGCCGATGAAGAAGATGGGGCAGCGGGCGATCGTCTGCCGGGAGATCTTCCTCGACGAGGTCTTCGTTCCTGCCTCCGCCCGGTTGGGGGCCGAGGGCAAGGGGTTCTACGGGCTGATGGAGACCTTCGACATCTCCCGGGTCGTGCTGGCCGCGGCGGCCACCGGCGCGGCGCGAGCGGCGTACGAGTTCGCGCTGGACTACGCGCGGACGCGGGGCCAGTTCGGCAAGCCGATCATCGAGCACCAGGCGGTCGCGTTCCGGCTGGCCGACATGGCGACCCGGATCCAGGGGGCGTGGCTGCTGACGCTGCACGCCGCGCGGCAACTCGATGCCGGGCAGCCCGCGACCGGACTGGCGGCGATGGCGAAGCTGACCGCCTCGGAGACGTCGATGTTCTGCACCTGGGCCGCCGTGCAGACCCTGGGCGGCTGGGGGTACTCGCGCGAGTTCCCGGTCGAGCAGTGGATGCGGGACGCGAAGCTGGAGGAGATCGAGGAAGGTACCTCGGACATCATGCGGCTGGTGATCTCACGTAATCTCTGACGGCTATGGACGATATCGAGGTGGCGATCGCGGCGGCCGAGGCCGGGGCAGCGGTGATTCGGGGGATGTACGGGACCGCGGTCGGGCGGCATGACAAGTCGCCGACCGACTTCGCGACCGACGCCGACCTCGCCGCCGAGAAGGCGATCGGCGAGGTGATCCGGGCGGCGCGGCCCGACGATGCGGTGGTGGGCGAGGAGTTCGGCGCCTCCGGGCAGGGCGACCGCACCTGGCTCATCGATCCGCTTTGCGGCACGCTCAACTTCGCCGCGCAGACGCCGCTCTTCTCAGTGAACATAGCGCTACGGTCCGGCGCGGAGACTGTGGTGGCGGCGGTGGCCGATCCGCTCGCCGGGGAGATCTTCTGGACCGCCGGTACGATGGCTGCGCTGCGCCGGGATGGCATCGACTCACAGTTGGTGCCGTCGGCAACCTCACGGCTGGTGGATGTGGATGCCGACGCGCCTCGCGATGCGGTGCTGCTGCCCGCAGACTTGATCGACCGCGACTTCCGGGACGTCTTCGCGCCGCGGATCTCGTCGACCACGCTCACCCTGGCCTGGACGGCGGCCGGACGGCGAGCGGCGTACGTGTCGAACGGAATACTCCGGGACAGCGTGCACTTCACGCCGGGCATCGCGCTTTGCCAGGCGGCCGGCTGCATCGTCACCGACCTGCGCGGCGCACCGCTCCACACCGGCCCAGGTCTGGTCGCGGCCGCCGACCCCGCAACCCACCAGCAACTCTTGGAATTCATCGCCCGCCGCTTGGTGTGAGATTGAGGGAACCTCGCGCTGCCGCCATCCTGTCTATCAGGTGTGAGAGCAGGTGAGGTGTGAGCGAGGACGACGACTTCAGCGAGTACGTCGCGGCGCGCTGGACCGGTTTGGTGCGCTCCGCGGTGTTGCTGGGGTGCAGCCGGCCCGAGGCTGAGGATCTGGTCCAGACGGCGCTGGAACGGTGCCTGCTGAAGTGGGACAAGGTACGGGTGGCCGAGGACCGGAACGCCTACGTCCACCGGATCCTGATCAACCTCTTCATCTCCGCGCGTCGCCGCAAGTGGACGGGGGAGCGGCCGACCGCGGTACTCCCGGACCGAACAAGCCTCGACGAGACCATCGGCGTCGATGACTCCGACGCGGTGATGCGTGCGCTCGACCGGCTGACCCGGGAACAACGCGCCGCCGTCGTACTGCGCTACTACGCGCACCTGAGCGAACAGCAAATGGCTTCCGTACTCGGAGTTGCTTCGGGCACCGTGAAGAGCCGTCTGGCGCGAGCGCTGAAGACGCTGGCCGAGGACCCGAACCTGGCAGAACTGCGAGGAATCTGATGAACGAATCCAAGCTGACCGAGTTGCTCGAACAAGCGGGTGAGCGGACGACCGTCGGGCCGCCACCGATCGAAGCGATGCGCGCGGGCGCCACCCGCCGCCGGCGGCGTCGTACGGCGGTGATCTCGTTGACCGCCGCGGCCGCCGTGGTGGTCGCAGTCGGCGGAACGGCTCTGCTCACGCCACCGGGCACGAATCCGGACCAGACGAAACCGCCGGTGGCTTCGCAGGCGCCGGAGCGGCTGCGTCTGGTCGGCCTCGGGCATGTGGCGATTGCCATACCGCGGGAGTGGGGAACGAACCAGCACCATTGTGGGACGCCGCAACGAGACACGGTCATGATCAACCTGGGCGCGATTAACCTCTGCCTTCCCCCTCGGCCGAGCGGGGTCGAGAGCCTGCAGCTGGGAACCGGCAAGCCAGGGAAGTACGACCCCAAGTTCTCCGCCGACGAGATCTTCGAGATCGACGGGGTGCGGGCCGAACGTCAGCGGACGACCTGCACGAAGACCGGCGAACTGCTCTGCTCCGGCATGGTTTTCGTTCCGTCGTTGAGCGTCTGGTTCCAGGTGGAGTCGTCAACCAGTGCCGCAGAGGTCGATCGCGTTCTCCAGCGCATCAGGGTCGTCCCGGATCTGGTCGGCGTACCGGAATCCGGCATGCTCGACCGGCAGGCCTACGCAGACCTGCTCATCGCCCAGGGTCTGCGGCCCGAGCTCAAGATCGTCAAGGTCTCCCAGAACACCCTCGAGCAGATCATCGAGGTCTCCCCGGCCGCCGGAACGATGCTGAAACCCGGCTCGAAGGTCACCTTCACCGTCACCGAGCGCTGACCTCAGGACTCCCGGACCACCAGGTGGCCGGGGACGACGTGGACGCCTGGGCTCGGGCGGCCGTTGATTGCTTCGAGCAACAGTTCGGCGGAGCGGCGGCCGATCTCCTCCAGGCCGAGATCCACCGTCGTCAGGGGCGGCCGGGCCGCTTCGGCGACGAGACCCCAGTTGTCGACCCCGACGACGCCGACCTGGGTGGGCAGGGAGATCCCGGCCTCCCGCAATCCATCGGTCACCCCGCGGGCTAGCACGTCGCTGCCGCAGAACACCCCGTCGAAGTCTTCCTTTGCCCGGAGCAACTGTGCCACCGCGAAGCGTCCCCAGGCCTCGGTCCAGCTGCCGAAGAGCGGATGGCCGACAGGTTCGAGGCCTTGCGCGGCCAGCGCCTCGGCCATGCCGGTGGCCCGTTCGCGAGCGGAGGCGTGTGATTCCGGGCCGGTGATGTGGGCGATCCGCTGGCGGCCGGTGTTGACCAGGTGCTCGACCGCGAGGCGTGCGGCGCCGCGTTCATCGCTGACGACACTGCAGTCGTCCGGATCGCTGCTGGGCGCGAAGGCATAGACGACAGGAACTGGCAGGTCGTCGCCCAGCGGCCGTCGCGGATCGGTACGACGGCCCGCGACGATGATGCCGTCGACCCGTCGCTCCAGCAGTTTGCGCAGGTGGTGCGACTCGCGGATGGGGTCGTCGCGGCCATCGCACAGGAACGCGATCATCTCGCCGGCGGCCAATGAGTCCTCGGCGCCACGCATCACCGGGATGCCGAACCGGCCGTAGCTGTCGGTCGTGATGACGCCGACGGTGAAGGTCCGTCCGGTCAGCAGACTCCGGGCGACGTTGTTCGGCGCGAAGCCCAGTTCGGCGGCGACGGAGCGGACCCGGGCGCGGGTCTCGTCACGGAGCCGGCCGCGGCCGTTGAGGGCCTTGGACGCTGTGCCCACGGAGACGCCCGCCTTGGCGGCGACATCTGCGATGCCGACCCGGCGGACGACGGCCGGGGGGCCGGGTTCTTCGGTCATGGCGCGGTCCTGGTCCTCAAGCGGGAAACATTTTCCTTGAAGATACCTCAACGCGGCGATGGACCAGGCCATGGTCTTGACCGACGCGCCTAGGAGGCTTAAGTTCTCGGTCGAGAAAACCTTTTCCTGATTTTCCTAGCCGGGAGGTAGCCGGTGAACCCTCAACGCGAGGTCGGGCCCGTTCACGCCGACATCCTTGGACCAGCCGCACCGCGCAGGCTCCCGCGCCTCGCGCCGTTGCCGTTGAGCGCCGCCCGACTGGATCCCGCCTCCCTGCTGGGCAAATGGCAGGAGCTCAACGCCGCGGCCACCATTCCGCACTGTCTGGCCAACGTCCGGCGTACCGGCGTGATCACGAACTTCAGCCGGCTCGCCGACGCGGGGACGGACACCCCGCAAGGCCGGTTCGCGGGGATGTGGTTCGCCGACTCCGATCTGTACAAGACCCTCGAGGCGATCGGCTGGGAGATGGGCCGCTCCGGCACCGACCAGTGGGCAGACGTCCTGTCCGAGGCTGCCGATCTCCTCGAGCAGGTGCAGACCTCCGACGGCTACCTCAACACCTACGTACAGGGGACCGCGGGGGTGGAGCGGTTCGCGCATCTCGAATACAGCCACGAGCTGTACTGCGCGGGACATCTCCTGCAAGCTGCCGTGGCCCTGCATCGCGGTGGCGGCGACAAGCGCATCCTCGCGGTCGCGCGGGGAGTGGCTGACCTCATCGTCAGCGCGCTCGGCGACGACCTGCCGCTCATCGACGGGCATCCCGAGGTCGGGACCGCGCTGGTCGAGCTCTACCGCGAAACGGGCGAGGAGTCCTATCTGCGCGCGGCCGAGCTTCAGGTCGAGCGGCGTGGCCACCAGGTTCTGCCCATCGGGCGCTTCGGTTCGCAGTACTACCAGGACCACCTGCCGGTAACCCTGACCGTGCTCGCCTCCAACCAACTGGGCACACTGAACTGGGGCCTCATGCAGGCCGGCGTCGCAGTCACCGCCATCCCCTGCATCATGCTCTACCTACTCCTCCAGCGGTACTACGTCGCCGGCCTAGTGGCCAGCGCCGTCAAGTAGCCCGGCCTCCAAGCACCCCGCGGTCTGCTCGATAGCCCCCTATCCGACCAATAGCCCGCTACAGCTTGCGTTTAAACCTCGGCCGCCTTGGTGTCGTGTCTGGTGATCAGTTCGGTGGCTTCGGCGGCGATGTCGCGCATCTGGGTGATGAGGGCGCGTAGCTGCCGGTCGTTGTTGATCCATTCGGCGTACAGGTTCGC
>NZ_AQUZ01000034.1 GCF_000372465.1 Kribbella catacumbae DSM 19601 | reverse complement strand
CCCGACGATCATCGCCCGATCCTCGACGGACTGGGCGCCTGGGTCCGCACCCACGCCGAGGCGATCTTCGCCAGCAGACCGTGGCACGTGTACGGAGACAACCTGGCGGCGATGGCCGCAGACCGGACCGTCGACCAGGCCGACCTGTCCGGGGCCGAGGAACACACAGGCGGCCATTTCAACGAACGCACGCTGGCCAGTCCGCCCTATCCACACGACGAGGTGCGGTTCACCACCCGGGACGACCATCTCTACGTGTTCGTCCTCAACCCGGGGCAGGGCGAGATCCTTTTGCCTGGCCTCGGTTCGGACTCACCGCTCGGGCCCGACGGGCCCGCAGCGGTCCGGCTGATCGGCAGCGACGCAGTCATCGATCACCAGGTCCACGCCAACGGGATGTCGCTCTCGGTCCCCGCGGAGCGAGGGAGTCCCTACACCGCAGTCTTCGACATGACGCTCACCTGACAGAGAAATCCGCCCACCCGAAGGAGAACGCTCGTGCCCTCAGACAAACCGAACGGCGGTCTGTCCCGCCGCACCCTACTCGCATCCGCGGCCGGTGGTGTCGCCATCGCGGCGATATCCGCGAACGGCCAGTCGTCCTGGGCCGCGCCTGCGGCCAAGCTGTCCCGCTCTGACGCCGCCTTCCTCAAGCGGGGCCTGCAGCACGGGAGCTGGATGGCCGAGGCGACCCCGGGCCGGTTCTACCCGTCAGCCGCGGAGTACACCGGTGCGGGTTTCACGCTGCCGATGTTCTACGACCCGCCCCAGTACAACTCTCCCCTGATGGCCAGCCTTCCGAAGGGTTCCACCTGGGGTTTGGCCAAGGCGCCACACGCTGGCGCGATCACCCGTAACCCCAACCCCGGCGAGAAGTTCCTCACCACCACGCACGCGGCCAACGCCGCCAACCTCTTCTCGATCTGCCTCGGGGACGAGGACCACTACTCGACCGCCATGCAGGAATACGCTGCGAACTGGGCGGCGCTGGCGCGGGCGGAAGCGCCGCAGGCCCTCGTCCACACGAACCAGTGGAGCGGGCAGTGGTCCGATTCCCAGTACCGCGCGTTTATCGCCGCGGTCCAGCCTGACCTGCTCACCTGGGACCACTACTACTACGACACGACCCGGCACCACTTCCCCGCCGGAAGTGTCACTCCGCTGTACAACGACACCTGGCGCATCCGAAGGCTCGCGCTGGAGGGTCTGGACGGAAACGGCGGTTCACCGCTCAACTTCGGCCAGTACACCCTGGGATACCGCCAAGGCACCGGGCACCACCTCACCGGCCCGCGAGTTGCGTCGGAAACGGAGCTGTGGATGCCGTCATTCGTCACCTGGTGTCTCGGTGGCAAGTGGCTGTCGATGTTCCGCTACCAGTGGAGAGCCGGTGACGCCATCTGGCTTCTCCACGACGAGTCCGGAGCGCTCACTCCGCAGTACCAGCAGTACGCGCGGCTGAACAAGATGCGGGTCAACCTCAGTCCCTACCTGTCTCGGCTACGGACCCGAAGTGCCGGGATCATCCGCGGTGAGTACTTCAACGGCGGCTGGGTCCCGACGCCGGCCAGCGGCATTCCGGCATTCAGCGCGGCCACGGATCCAGGGACCCTGCTGACCTCGGTGACGGTCACCTCGCCGCCTGCCGGGGTCAACGGCGGACGTCCTGTCGACGTGCTGGTCGGCACCTACCGTCCCATCCCGAAACTGACCGGAGCGCAACGTGGCTCGTACCTCCCGGCGGCAGACACGCCGTTCTTCATGGTGCTGAACGCGGCCGGCTGGCCGAAGAACGACATCACCAGCCGGACAAGTCCTGGCGGCGAGTCCACCGCACTGCGGCAAACCATCACCTTGACCTTCGACCTGACCGCCAGCGGCAGGAAACCCAGAGACTTGCGCATGATCGACCCGGCTACAGGCGCAGTCAGCTCGCCGGCGCTGAGCTCGATCGGCTCCAAGCGTTACACCCTGGCCAAACCCGTGAACGGTGCGGTCGGCCTGTTGTTCTACTGGATCTGACCCATCGGCAGTATGCCCCGTGGCGGCTGGAGCACCTCGTGCTCCAGCCGCGTTCCACCGTCCCAAGGAGTATGCGTGACTACCCAAGCGGCCTCTGCCTGGACAGGATTCCGGCACCAATCGACAGACAGCGAGGGATGGACCACCTTCTGGCGGCTCGATCCTCGCGGCGAGAATCTTGATCTGGTTCGGTGGCACGGCGAGGGCGACCGGGCGAACCGTCCACCGACGGCGGCGCTCTGGTCCCGAGCCTGTACGCCGGCGGGTGTGCGCGGCTGCTGGCGTACCGCAGCGAGACAGTTGCGGCTCGAGATCCGGGGCGAGTGTGTGCCGGAAGCAGCGATCGGGTCGATCGACGTACTGGTCGACGGCGAGTTGCACTGGCGCGGCCGGGTCGACGAGGGTGAGCAACTGGTCCGACTCGATCTGCCCGGGGTTGCCTCCGAAATCGAGGTCTGGCTGCCACACCTCGGAAAGGTGTCGATCCGCGGGCTCGCCTTCGACGCGCCGGCCGCGCCAGTGCGGCGACCTGGAGTCCGCTGGACGACCTACGGCAGCTCCATCACTCAGAGCGGAGCGGCTGCGGGACCGTCGGAGACCTGGCCCGCCCTGGTCGCACGGGCCAACAGTTGGGACGCGTTTGCTCTCGGCCTCGGTGGCGAGTGCCACCTTGACCCCGTTGCGGCCAGGGCGATCCGGGACACGCCCGCCGATCTCATCTCGCTCTGCATCGGGATCAACATCTTCACCGGCGGTAGCTTCAGCGGGCGGACCCTGCCGGGACAGGTCGAGGCATTTCTGACCTCCGTGCGAGAACGACAGCACCGGACACCGATTGTCGCGATCACCCCGCTGCTGGCACCCAAGCGAGAAGGGCGTGCGAACGGCGTGGGCCTGACCCTGGAGGATGTCCGGAGCTGCGTGTCGCTGGGAGTCCAGGCGCTGATCGACCGCGGTGATCACGCTCTGCACCTGATCGACGGCCGGACGATCCTGTCGGAGACCGAGGCGCTGGCGCTGTACGGCGACGACGTGCACCCCAACGCCGAGGGCTACCGGCTGATCGGATCGCGGCTGGCGCCGAGACTCGCCGCGATCCTGCCGTCCGCCTCCACCGGCCAGTCAGCATAAGCACGCCGACCCTTCCCGCACGAGCCCTTCGTCGATCCCAACTCGTCTCAGATGTCCAGGCTAGCTGGATACGGCAGCGGGGGCCGCCGCGGCGGCTCATAGGATCGGCTGTATGACCCTTGTTGTTGTGATCAGCGGTGGAGGGACCGGGGATCGGTGGTACAACCGGTGATCTCAGCGACCCGCAGGGAGCCCGTGGCGCTGCCGACTTTGTCAGGCAGGAGTTCGAACGGGTCGACGTCGTGATCAACAATGCTGGTGGCAACGGTTTCCTCGAGCCAAGGTCGTTAACTGTGACCCGCTGAGTGGCGTCCATCAGCGTGGTGTACTGGCACGTATCGGCATCGGGGATTGGCGTGGCTGCGTCAGGCCGGGGGGTGTGCGTCCAGGTCGTGGCCGGGGGCACCTGCGGAGCGAACCAGTTCACGCGCGATCGCGAGCTCCTCCTGTGACGGCTCAGCCGGATCGGCGATGTCGACCGACGCGTCGGGCTCAGCACCCGCCACCCCGGCCACCGCCATGTCGTCGTACACGGTGACGCAGACCCACCTACACGCGATCAACCGAAGCGTCGCTCAACAACGGCACCTCAAGCAGGTCCTCAGTTCTTGATGGGCCCACGCCCGCCAGTGTTTCGGTCATCAGTGACGCATCCTCGCCAACCAGCCGGTCGGCGTGTCGAGCCACTCACACCCTTGTCTGACAGTCCTCAGGCGTAGCGATGCCTCGGAGAGGTAGCGGCGTTCGGCGACCTGCCACTCGTCGTGTGCCTCGATCGGCACGCATCCCGCCCGTCGGCTGATGTCCGTCGATCCTCCATCGGGCTACCAGCGCAGCGGCAGGCCGGCGAGATAGTCGTCGAGCAGGCCGGAGATGATCCGGTGGTCGTGGACCGAGGGGTGCCAGCCGCAGCCCCGGTAGTCCAGACCGGGGTCGGCGTAGTACCAATGGCGGACCCTGTCGTCGCCCTGGCGGTTGCGTTCCTGGACGATGCGCAGGGTGGTCTCGGCGAACGCCGTGGTGTTGTAGAGGCGGGTGGCGCTGGCCACGAGGAACGTCCTGGGGCCGTAAAGGGCGCGCAGTTTGCCGAGAAAGCCGTGGTAGGCCGCCTCGTAGTCAGCGATCAGTGCCTCCTGCGTCGTCCAGCGCAGGCGCTCGCCGGGATTCAGGGGAGTGGAGAAGTCGTTGATGCCCAGACCGACCACGACGACCTGCGGCCGCCAACTGCCGGGTCTGCGCCAGACATCGCCCTCAACGTTCAGCAGGGCCCGATCGTAATAGGTGCGGAAGTCGGTATCGGGAATGGCGCCGTTGTAATTGCGGACCATTCCAAGGCCGGAGAAGGCATTGATCTGGTAGTCCGCGTCGAGGCGTTGGGCGGTGAGGGCGCCGAAGGTGAGGTCAGCGTTGCTGTTCCGGTTCACTCCGCCATTGCTCGAACAGTCACGTGTGTCGGAGACATTTCCGTAGCCCGCGGTGAAGGAGTCGCCGATGAACTCGATCTGCCTGCTCCGCGCGCGGGGGCTGGGGAGAATCACACCCCCGGGAGTGGCGACGAAGCCGCCGAACCGGCCCGCGGCCCGCGTACTCTCGGTGCGTTTGGCGAGCCGCACGCCGTGCTCGGTGTCCGAGAGGTCGTCGATCCAGAAGACGGTCCGGCCCGGCGTCACCAGCGTGGCGGCGGGCGTGCCGTCGATCCGAACATCGTAGTCGTTGTCGGAGTCTTCGAGGACGATGCCAACGCCGGTACCGCGGAACCGTCCCTCGAAGTAGACGCCGGGCCAGCTGTACTGCACGGACCCGTCAGCGGCTCTCCTGACCCGGCCCGCTGTGTGGTATCGGGTCAGTGCGCCGTGGTACCGGGTCCGCGCGCCGACAGCCTGCGAGGGCGCGGCGGTTGCGCCGACGAGGCCCGCGGCGGTGGCCGTGAGCAAGGTTCTCCGGGACAGTCGACCAGGGGTGGGCATGTCGGTCCTCCTCGTTCCGGTGGATCCGGGCGGGTCGCGGGAGCGCTCCCGCGTAGTAAGCGAAGATGACAAATCCGGGTTCGAGGTTAGGAGTGTTTGCGCGAATATGTCAATGCGTGCCTTCAATCAATCACAATCAGTCATTCAGTCGCGGGTACGTGGACCTCCATGGAGAAAGATTCAAGGACGTCATCCGTGAGTGGAAGGCGGCCGAGTTCGACGCGGACGCGTTGCTGGAGTACTTCGCCGGGCTCGGCGCGAGGTACTTCGTGGCCCTCGCCAATCATCACGACCACTTCGACAACTTCGATTCCAGCCATCAGCCGTGGAACTCGGTGAACGTTGGCCCGCGGCGGGATCTGATCGGCGAGTTCGCTGCTGCTAGTCGCCGTGTCGGGATGCCGTTCGGGGTCAGCTCGCATGACGACCGGATGCTGATGTTCTACGAACATGAACCGCCGGCATCGCTCTTGGCGGTACCGCCGCCGGACAGGCCTGGGCGCATCCCGGATCCAACAGTCCACGTCCGGGATCGGCCGGTTCGGTCTCCCAAGGTGACCGCGCCTGCTACTACTTCATCGGCCCGGACGGAATGTACGACGCGAGCTACCAGGCCCAGCTCGATAACCGGCTGTGGACGACAGCCCCGTTCCCCGAGTCCTGGCAGACCGTCGGCCCGCCGCGGCCGGGACAGCGGTTGCGCACACCCGCGATGCGCGCCAACCGGCACAACTTCTTCTCCGCCTGCTTCGGCGACGAGGAGTTCTACTCCGAGAACCTGGTCGGGTGGCTGAAACAGTTCTTCGACCTGTTGGTCAGCAGTCTGGCCGGGCCGCCGCGCTCGCGACCTGACAGCTGGTCGGTTGCGCTTCGGTCAGCCGGACAGCCCCGCCATCCACGATTCGATTGCCGTCGCGGTGCGCGGCAGGTCAGCTGACAGGTTCTCGTGACCGGTAGATGTCACCAGCAGGTCGTCCTCGATCCGGACACCGATTCCGCGGAACTCCTCAGGGACCGTGAGGTCGTCCTGCTGGAAGTACAGTCCAGGTTCGACGGTCAGCACCATACCTGCCTCGAGCTCGCAGTCGACGTACTGCGAATTCCGGGCCTGCGTGCAGTCGTGGACATCGAGCCCGAGCATGTGGCCCGTGCCGGCCATGGTGTAGCGCCGCTGCAGTCCCAGCTCGTAGACGCGGTCGGCCGGACCGTCCAGGAAACCCCATCCGACCAGGTGCTCGGCGAGCACTCGCTGGGAGGCTTCGTGGAACTCGCGGTAGCGCGCGCCCGGCGCGACCGCCCGGATCCCCGCCTCTTGTGCCTGGTAGACGGCGTCGTAGATCTCGCGCTGCAGCGGCGTGAACTGGCCGCTGATCGGCAGGGTCCGGGTGACATCAGCGGTGTAAAGGGTCGTGGTCTCGACGCCCGCATCGAACAGGAGGAGCTCGCCCGGGCGCACGGGACCGTCGTTGCGCACCCAGTGCATGATGGTCGCGTGGGCCCCGGCCGCACAGATGGTGCCGTAGCCGACACCGTTGCCCTCCAGCCGGGCACGACGGTTGAAGGTGCCCTCGATCCATCGCTCCGAGGTGGCGATCGCGGTAGCCAGGTCCGCCGCCGCGTCCTGGAACCCTCGTGCTGTCGCGGTGCACGCCTTCCGGAGTTGCTCGGTCTCCCACGGGTCCTTGACCAACCGCAGCTCGGCGAGGAACTCGGCAAGCTCCCCATCCGTGTCGGCGCCGGTGTCCAGCCGCCGATCCAGGTCCACGTCATAGCCCCGGTGGAGGCGTGTCGAGACAGCAGATGCTGTCAGGTCCTCGACAAGTACGGCGACGTCCCGGCAAGGCAGACCGAGGAGCTGTTCGGCTTCCTTCAGGCTGCTCCGGCGACCGACCCATAGCTCGCCGATGCTGGAGTTGAGCCAGAACTCCCCGGTCGTCCGGTTCGATCGGTCCAGCAGGTAGGCGACCGGTTCGTGACCGCCTTCTGGCAACGGGTTGAGCACGAGGGCGGCATTCGGTGTCTGGTCGCCGGTCAGATGGGTGTAGGCGCTCGACGGCCGGAACGGGTAGAGGTCGTCGTTCGACCGGATCTTCAGGTTGCCGGCCGGAATTACCAGCCGCTCACCGGGAAAGCGCGCGGACAGCCGGTCCCGGCGCGCCGCCGCGAACGGGGCTTGAGCGTCGGGGGTCAGGTCCAACAGCTCGGTGTCGGCCCATCCCGTTCGCATCAGCTCGGCGAGCTCAGGTGCCACCTCGTCGTACAGTCCGTTACGCCGGCGTCCAGCCGGCTGGCGGTAAGTCATGCACACTCCCTCAGTTCGGCGCCCGCGGAGGCACCACGTTCACGATACCGAACGCTTACCAGGGAAGAGAACGACCACCCGCCGATGATCGTTCAGTGGAATGAACGCAAGAAGGGATGGGACTGCTGCCGGTGTCAAGGCCTGGCGGCGGACCCTCGTGGTTATCGAGTCGATAACCAAGATGCCGGTAGGCGTCGGACTGCCGCCGTGGGAGTTGGCGCTCGATCCGGGATTTCGTTGCCCGGGGCGGCGTCGTGCTAGACCTGGCACAGTCGGACCAGCTCGGCGCGAGTGAGGTGTCGATCCCCCAGTCCCCGGGACACCGCACCCCGGCGATGAACAAGTTCGGCGGCGCAGGTGCGCTATGCCGGCCTTTCCGATGAGTCGGGTCAGGAACCACACGAGCCGACGACGATCTCGAGGGCACCGACGAGGGCTGCCCCTTCGAACCGACGGTGAGTGTGACCGATTCGCGGTAGGGAACCACAGGATCTTGGTCACGCGACATCACCCTGCGGCGCGGTCAGTCGATCACCTTCACTCCGGCCGGAACCCCTAACCCGCCGTCGGCCACGTCGCGGATCGTCAATGTCCACAGCGGGCACGACCTCAGCGTCGCGGGTGGCAGCATGGTGGCGGGTGCGGGCATCGTCCAGTGGCCTTACGGTGCGTCCACCAAATCAGCAATGGAAGAGGGCCAAGCTGTCCGATGGGTTCGTCACCATCGAGTCCATCCGTTCGGGACAGGTGATTGACATTCCCGGCAGTTCGACCGTGGAAGGCACCGACGTCGTGCAGTGGCCGCTGACAGGCAACACCAACCAGCAGTGGAAGCTGCTCGACGTCGGCTCAGGAAGGTTCAAGATCGTCAGCCGTGTCACGGACAAGGTGCTCGGCATCGCGGCGGCGTCCACCGGTCAAGGCGCGACCGTCGAGATCCAGGCCGACACCGGACATCCAAGCCAGCATTGGATGCTGTCACCTGTCTGAATGCAGTCGAAGGCCCGGGCGAGAAGGACAGCTACCACGGTGAGGGAGTCGTGGATGCTCTCGACTCAGTGCGCTGAACCCGGTCCCGGTGATCAGCTCGGGAACCCTGCCTTTGGTTATGGCAGGCATAAGCAAACGCATTCTGCCCTCGCCTCCGGAATTGGTATTGCCTGGACCTTGTCCGCCCGCCAGAACTCCCTCCTGAGGAGCCCCCTGTGACGAAGAATTCCGACGACGCCGCGAACCCCGAGTCTCAAGTCCGGCCCGACGGCGTCGGTCGCCGTACGGTCCTGCTCGGAGGCGTCGGCGGGGCGCTCGCCTTGTCCGGCGTCCGTCCGGCCTTCGCCGCTGCGGCCGATGACGCACCGCTGCGCGCCGCGGTGCTCGAGTTCCGCGACCAGTGGACGAAGGCCACCGGCCTCGCCCAGTTGCTTGGTCGCGCCGGCGTCGAGGTGATCCCGCTCGACGTTACCAAGGGAGCCGCCGAGCAGGCGCAAACCGTCGACCTGATCGCCTTCGGCAGCTTCACCAACAACGACGTTGCCTATGGCAAGTTCGTGGAGTCCCACGGCGAGTCGCTGCGCACGTTCGTCGACGGGGGCGGCGTCGTCCTCGAGCTCACCCAGTCCGACCAGTTCGGCCCGGCTGTCACCTATCTGCCCGCGGGGACGACCGCGATCCGCGACGACAGAGACTTCGACGCGATCTACCCAGTGGCCACCGACCACCCGCTGGTCAAGGCGTTGCCGGTCTCTGGTGGTCAGGTCCTCGCCGGCCGCAACCCCGCGATCCGTACCAGCTGGGAGTCGCTGGTCGAGTGGACCCGGATGCGGGTGCTGATGTCCGGCACCTCCGGCGGGGTCCAGCCCCCGTGCCTGCTCGAAGGTGCGCACGGCTCCGGCCGCTGGGTGATCAGCAGCCTCACGGTCGACAAGTGCTTCGGCGTCGACGGTACGCCGGTCCAGCCGGCGGCGGCGATCAGCGACAGCGAGACCTTCTTCGCGGCAGTCGCGGCGTACGTCAGGATGGTGAAGGCCGGGACCGCTCCTGAGGTCGTCCCAACGCCCCAGCCGGGCGATGTCGTCACCGGCCCGATGGTCGGCGACGTGGGCACCAAGAACGCCCGGCTCTGGCTGCGTCCCGGGCCGGAGGACCGTGAGGAGCTCGTCTGGGCCTGCACGGTCATCCCGGCGGTCGGTCCTGGAGCTCCGGTTCACCGCGTCACCGCCGAGATCTCGCGCGAGAACGACCACACGATGATCTTCGACGTGCCGCGCCTCGCGCCGGACACGGAGTACACGTTCGCGATCCGCCCGCACAGCAGGCCGACGGCTGACCCGCACACCGGCTCGTTCACGACCGCGCCGCCCGATCACCGTCCTGCGGTGGTCACGATGGGGCTGGGATCGTGCGCGCCCTCGGTCTCGGACCCGGTGTGGAACCGGATCATGGAGGAGGGGGTCGACAGCTTCGTGATGCTCGGCGACACGCCGTACATCGACTCACCGCGCCTCGATGTCGCCCGGCGGAAGCAGCGCGACTTCCTGCGGGTCCCAGAGGTCGCCGAGCTGATCAGTACCCGGCCCATCTGGGGTACCTGGGACGACCATGACTTCGGCGTCAACGACACCGACGGCAACTATGTCGGCAAGGAGAACACCCGCAAGGCCTTCGTGGACTACCGCGCGAACTCGTCGTACGGCCAGACCGTTGACGGCGAGCTCCAGACCGGACGCGACGAGGGCGAGGGCGTCTACACGTCCTTCCGCCGCGGCCCGATCGAGATCTTCCTGATCGACCCACGGTGGTTCAGCCGCACCGGGCCGAGCTGGGCCGACCCGGCCAAGCAGACCTGCACCGGCGAGGTGCAGTGGCAGTGGCTGCGCGAGCAGCTCCAACGCAGTACGGCGACCTTCAAGGCTCTCGCCACCGGAATGATCTGGGACGACAAGCAGAACAGCGAAAGTGACGACTGGGGCACCTACCAGCACGAGCGCGAGGCGATCTTCGACTTCATCACGAAGGAGAAGATCCCCGGCGTCTTCCTGCTGGGCGGTGACATCCACGTCTCACGGGCCCTCAACTACGGGGCCCGGGTGGGCTACGACCTGTGGCAGTTCATCGTCAGCCCGCTGCACAACCGCACCATCCCCAGCCTCAACGTCCCGCACCCCGCACTGGTGCACAGCGCCGTCGAGCCGAACGTGTTCCTGAAGCTGGTAGCGGACACGACCGTGAAGCCGGCGACGCTGACAGCTACCTGGATCAACAGCGCCGGGAAGCGCATCTTCGAGGTACACCGCACCTCAACCGACATGGGCCACCGCCGCTGAGCACATCGACGGCGTTCAGCGCGGTCACCGGACCAGGGATGGCCTCCATCGGGGGAGAGGGTGCCATCCCTGGTCCGGGCTGACCGTCGGGATCAGTTGGGCCAGACGCTGGGCTCGTCGATGTTGGTCTCCCGGAGCGCAGCCAGATCGACCGCGGGCGCCGGAACGCCCAGCCGGCGGACGTTCGCTCGGGTCTGGTCGGTGACGGTGACGCCCCAGCCGGCCCAGAAGTCGGTGAGGTCGACACCGGCGGCGTGACTGGTCGTCCACACGACGTTCTGCCAGCGGGTGAGATCCCGCTCGGCGTTGGTCGTACCACCGTCGGGCAGTTGCGCGTACTGCTGACGCACCACGCGGTACCAGTCAGTCAGGACCCCTTCCCCGTAAGCGATCCGCAGTTGCTCGAAGATCAGCTGCCGCCACTTGACGTCCTTGATGTCGGTCGCTCCGCGCGACGCCATCAGATCGTCCCAGCGGGACGTTCCGGACTTGTTGATCGCCCGCGCCCGCGGCTGCTGGCCGTACGCCTCGGTGAACCGGCGCTGGACCGCGTAGGAGAAGTTCTCGTTGGTCTCCTCGCCGAGGACGCCGGGAGTGATCTTGTCGACCTGGTGCTGGTGACCGACCTCATGGTAAATGCCCCAGCCGTGGGTCCGAACGCCACTGACGGTCAGTACGTCGGGGTGCTCGGACTCGGAGTAGGTGGTGAACTGGAACCACGCCTGGGCAGCCGCGCCGGGGATGTTGCCCGGGTACCCGACCAGATGATGCGGCCCGGCAGGGCTCGGCGCGTCGGCGTCGAGGCCGTATCCGGCCAGCCGGTCCTCGATCTCGATCGCCCGGTCGATGGTTCGCAGCAGAGCGGTGTGGCTCTCGTTGCGGTAGCGCAGCACCTGGTGCCGGTGGAAGCTCAGCAGCGCCTGCTCGCCGATCAGTTCGACGAATGGTGTGTCGTGCCGGTCGAGCTGTCGCTGGAATTCCTTCTCGGAGGTGACGCCGAGCCGGAAGGTGGGCACCGGCCGGGTGTGCCCGGAGATGGCGACCGTCGCGGTGCTCTGCGACTTGCGCGACTGTACCGGCCAGCTGAAGTAGATCGGACCGCCGTACGGATCGGAGACCTTGTTCACGCCTTTGGCCAGGTCGTATGGCCGGGTGTGGTCGATGTTCTTGTCGTTCTCGTCGCGCTGGGTATTGGGCGCACCGACGGTGATCCGCGGCAGCGGATCGCCCTCCTGGATGCTGGCGTCGAGGGTGACGGTGAGGACGTCACCCGGCGCGACGTAGTGCCCGGTCGGCTGCAGGTCGGTGCGTGGGGTGTAGGTGACGCACAGCGCGGCGCGGTCCGCGTCGGCCGATCGCCGCGGCTTGACGGCGAACGTGAGTGCGCCGGTCTTGGCGGTGCGGCTTCGCTCGCCGGCCGGGTCCGCGGGCCGCGCCTCGGCTGCTGTCGGCGCCAGCCCGGCGGCGCCGGCGAGGGTGCCGCCGGCGATGAGACCGAGGGCGCTGCGCCGGGTCAGGTGGGTTGGGTCGATCATCGGTGTTCCTTCCGAGAGTCGGAGTCACATCAGCCCAGCACCCGGCGTGACGCCGTGTAGGTGCGGAGGGCAACGTCTTTGATGGGGGGACACGATCGGTTCAGCGCACTGCGTCGAGAGCATCCACGGTTCCCTCGCCGTAGTAGCTGTTGTTCTCTCCCGTGCCTTCGCAAGCGGGACCGGTGTTGTTCTGCGGTGCCGCGCAAATGTGATCGTCGGCTTGTTGCAGCAGCGCCGCCTCGAGCTGATCAGGTGTCCAGTCCGGGTGGGCGGACTTCATCAGAGCCAGTACGCCGGCCGCGTTGGGCGCGGCCATCGAGGTGCCGTTCCACTTGGCGTAGCCGCCGCCGTTGATCGTCGAGAGCACCTGGTGGCCAGGCGCACCGACGTCGATGATGCCGAGGCCACGGTCGGAGAACGACGCGAGCAGACCGTCCTGGGTGGTGGCGGAGACGACGACCATGTCGTCGAGCTGGGAGTGCATGTATTTGCAGCTCGAGTTGATCTGACGGTCGACGGCGCCTCCGCCGTCATACGGACTCGACGAGTCGGTCGTCTTCTTGGTGAAATCCCACGAATGGTTGCCGGCCGCGGCCGTGTGGACGATTCCCTTGTCCCGCGCATACGTGACAGCCTTCTGGACGGCGTAGACAGAGGCTCGCTGCTCCGCCTGGTCGGTGCACCAGAAGTCGAACGGGTCGATGTTGTAGCTGTTGTTGGTGATGTCGAAGCCGTGCGCGGCGACCCACATCATTCCGCAGACCACGTACTCCGGGTAGATCCAGTCGGCGGCCACCTTGACCGACGCGATCCGGACGTTCGGGGCGATACCGACCACGCCGATGCCGTTGCGGGCAGCGGCGACAATGCCGGCCACGTGGGTACCGTGACCTCCGGTCGACCAGTTCGCCTCGGTGCGGTCCGGGCGACCGGCGTCAGTACAGTCGACCGACTTCGCCGGATCGAAGTTGGGCGCCAGGTCGGGGTGCTTGTTGTCGACCCCGGTATCCAGGATTCCGACCAGGACATCCCGGGAGCCCTCGGTGACCTGGTGCGCCTGGTCCGCCTTCGTCGCCTTGAGTGCCCACTGCTCCGACTCGCGTGGATCCGCGACAGCGACGGCCGCCGCGTCAGGGCTCTTCACGGACGACCTCAGGTCTGACCTGCTCGCTGGCTGCGCGCCCTGCGTGCGAGCCGCCGCGGGACCCCAGGGTGTCGGGACGTCCTCAGGTGTGCCCTCGCCGACCGCGATGCTCCGGGTCGGCCCCATGGAGTGCATGTCCTTGCCGGCGTAGCGCACCATGTCGGCCCGGAAGGCTTCGCGGTCGGAGTGCGCGACGACGACGCCGATCTCCGGCCAGCTCTGAACCACCGCGCCGCCGGACCTCGCGACGGCGCGTTCGAGCTGCTTCAGGTGTCCGGGCGCCTCGTTCTTGGCGTTGATGATGTAGCTCATCAGCATTCCGTCAGGCGTCCGGATGGTGACTGGCGTCGACCTCTCGGCGGGCGCGGCGCCGGCGACTCCCGAGATCATGGAGGCGGCCAGCAGACCTGCCGCGGTGAGGGCGAGCGCAGTACGGACTGTACTTCGTTGCATGGCGGATCCTTTGTGTGTCGGGAGCTGCTTGGCGAGGGTCAAGCCGGGCTATCCCATCCCGTTGCTCCAGCTGCGGAGATGTTCGATCAAGGCTCGGGTGGCCGGCGTCAGGTAGCGCTGCGGTGAGTAGACGAGGAAGTAGTCGTGCTTCGGCGCGGCGTCGCTGAGCCGTCGGATCGACACCAGACCCGCGTCGACCCACGCCCGCACCGCGCTCTCAGGTACCAGGGAGACACCGGTGCCGGCTGCTACCGCCTCGTTGACCGCGGTGGTGCCGCTGAGCTGGGCCACCACGGTCGTGTCGTAGGACCTGAGCAGTTCTTGCTGCTGGTTCAGGGTGAGCGAGCCCTCCTCCCTGGTCACCAGCGGCAGCTCGGCCAGGGCCGCGACCGTCAAGGGGTCCGGCAGCTCCATCCCGGCCGGGGCCACCACCACCAGATCGTCGGTAGAGAAGGGCTCGTACGTCAGCTCGCGTGACAGCGGCTGCAGCGGGGTCACTGCCAGCTCGGCCTCGTCGGCCTCAACCAAGCTCCAGACATGGTCGGTGTTGCTGACCCGCAGGGAGATCACGATCTCGCGGTGTTCGCGCTGGAAGCTTGCGATCAGACCGGGTAGCACATGGTTGCCCACGCTCGACGTCGCAGCCAGCCGGACCGAGCCTCGCCGAAGGCCACGGAACTGCTGGATCAGCTGCTCGGCGCCCTCGAGATCGGCCAGGATCCTGTTGATCCGTTCATACAGAACTGCGCCGGCTTCGGTGAGCGTGATCCCCGGTCGCGACCGGACGAACAACGGGATGCCGTAGTGCTCCTCCAGCTTGCGGATCTGGTTGGAGACATGGGGCTGCGAGGTGTAGACCTCGCGGGCGGCGACCGAGAAGGACAGGTTGCCGGCCACCGCCCGAAAGATCTCGAGCTGCTGCAGGGTGACGGCCATCAAGTCACGCTCCTCGCTGTCGTCCGGCCCGACCGATCAGCTCTTCAGGTCATCGACCAGAGCTGCGGCGGCTTCCTTCCGGGCACCGAAGGCGCCTCCAACGGCAGCAGCCGGCCGCGGCAGACCAAGTACGTGTGCGACGTGCCCCGCAACATCTGCCTGCTCCAGGACCAGCTCACCGCCGTCGACAGGAACCTCGGCCCCCTCAGCGGCGATCCAGGCCCGACGCTCTTCGAAGCTGTCCCCACCGTGTCCGCCGCCGTCGGCATGGCCGTGATCGGTCGCAATGATCACCAGCCAGCGCTCAGCGCTGTAGTGGGGCCTGGCCCGAACTGTCCGCAGCAGCTGACCAACTCTGTTGTCCGAGGCTTCGATGAACTCGCGGTACGTGTCGCCGACGCCGGTCTCGTGGCCGGCCGTGTCGGGACCGTGCAGATAGACGAAGGCCACCGAGCCCAGGTCGGAGCGGAGTCCGCGCAGGAACTGACACGCCCGATCCGCCACGTCCTGGTCGGAGTCGTGCCAGTCCTGCGGGGTCGATCCGGCACCACGTGGCCGATCGGGCAGGAAGCCGCCCCCGGCGAACAGCGGACCTCCGCTGTGGCTGGTTACGAGCGGCTGCCAGTCGGCGCCGATAGAGGTCTGGATCCCCGGATGCGTGGTACTGGCCAGCGACACGAAGTCGGGATTGCCGGCGAGTTGCGCGTCGGTGAAGTCATTGTCGAAGACCCGGTGCACCTGAGCCAGCACACCGGTCACCATCGTGGTCCAGCTCGGACCCGAGATCGTCGGTGCAGCGGGGTTGACCATCACCGGTGCCAGGAACCCGTTGGCTGCAACCGAATCGATGCTCGGGGTCGCCACTTCGCACAGGGTGTCGTACCGGACCCCGTCTATACCGATCACCAGAACATGCGTATCCGTCATGGTTCGTGCCTCCAGGTGTGCGCCGTGGTCAGTCCACAGCAATGACGTGGATCAAAATCGAATGCTCGGGATGCAGATTGGGTAGCTGCACCCCGACACTTTCCAAGGCGGCGCCGCTGACCACTGCAGTCCGGTCGTCCCACCAGCGGGGCGGCGTGAACCCGCGGTCCGCGTCACCGACGACGATGGGTGCGACCTGATACCTGCGTACGGCGTCCAGCCCGCGCAGCCTCGCCCGTGGGGGAGTGGACGCGGCACCCCAGGACATCGCGGCAACGCCGTACAGCGCCTCGGATCGGTCTCCGGCGACGACCCCGTGCAGCCAGAGGTTGTCTGCTGGGTCAGGCCCACGCAGTACGTTCCCTCGGTTGATCAGGCCGCGGTGCTTCTTGTAGATCGCGATCCAGTCGGCCAGCTCGCGGAGGTCGTCCTCCGTCGCGGCGCCGAGATCCCACTCGACGCCGTAGTGACCGAACAGCGCGGTGGCCGCCCGGAACGACAGGTCGTGGGTGCGATGGGTGGTGTGTGATCGGGGGGATCCGATGTGTGAACCCATCAGCTCTGGCGGCAGCAGTTGGCCGGTCCACCGCATCAGGCGCTGTCGTTCCAGCGGGTCGATGCAGTCCGATACCCAGACCCGGTCGGTGCGTTCCAGGATGCCCAGGTCGATCCGGCCCCCACCCGCTGCACAGGACTCGATCTCCAGTGCGGGAAAGCGCTCCTTGAGGTCGTCGAGCAGCTGGTACACGGCCAGTGTCTGTGCGTGCTCGGTGGGAGCACCGCCGGCCGACTGCAGTCCTGCCTCGAGGTGATCACGGTTGTGATCCCACTTGAGGTAGTCGATCTCGTACTCGGCGATCATCGCGACGAGCTGATCGTGCACCGCGGTGAAGCATTCCGGGATCGAGAGGTTCAGAACGTGCTGGCTGCGCTGTTCCCGCGGCAGCACGGAGCGGGCGGCCATGATCCAGTCCGGATGCGCGCGGGCCAGGTCCGAGTCCAGGTTGACCATCTCCGGCTCGAACCACAGTCCGAACTGCATGCCGTGGCTTCTGACCGCGTTGACCAGAGGATGCAGCCCGTCGGGCCACACGTCGGCCGAGACTGTCCAGTCGCCGAGGCCGGCGCCGGAGTTGCGGCGGGCCCCGAACCAGCCGTCGTCCAGGACGAACCGCTCGATCCCGACCTCGGCCGCGCGATCGGCCAGGGCGATCAGGCGCTCGGGGTCGTGGTCGAAGTAGACCGCCTCCCACACGTTCAGCGTCACCAGCCGGTCGGTCGACACGTGCTGAGGCCGGTCGCGCAGATAGTTGTGGAAGCGATGGGCAACCGCGTCCAGCCCGACGCCGTACGAGGCGTAGAGCCACGGTGTGGTGTAGCTCTCGCCGGTGGCCAGCTGTAGCTCACCGGGGAGCAGGAGTTCACCACCACCAAGCAGTCGTACGCCGGTGCTGTCGTGTTCTGCAAAGTGTCGGTGGTTGCCGCTCCACGCCACGTGGACACCCCAGGCCTCACCTGCGGAGAAGGTCGTTGCAGGCTCCATGGCATGGACCACGGTGGCGGCATCCAACCCGGTACGGCCCCGACGGCTCTCTCGTAGATGGGTGCCTACGGTGAAGTCATGGCGTTGCGCTTGACGCTCCATGCCCCAGCGTCCGGCGAAGTCGAGGATCTCGGTCGCCTGACTAGGCACTGGGACGTTGAGCGACAGCTCATCGAGGTCGAAGTCGGCCCCGTCGTTCGTCAGCGTTGCGCGGAGCCGGACCAGCCCGGAGTCCAGCAGTTCGATCACCAGGTGCAGGGTGAGCGCGGCTTCGTCATCGACGGCCGCGATCCTCAGCGTGCCCGGCCCGCCCTCGGTGAAGCCGGCGACCGGCCGGCCGTTCAGTTCCACTTTCGTGGTGCGGAACGAGGTAGACCACGATCGGCCAAGGCGTGAACCCTTGAGCCCGGCGCGACCGAACCAGCCCGTCGTCGGATCGGTGACCACAGAGACTTCGCTGGCCGGCAGTTCGCCGGACAGGTGACTGTGAGGATCACTCACGATGTCGATCCCCGCGGCCCCGGCCGACGACTGCTCGCCGAGATCGGCACCCCAGTGCCGGATCCGGGGGAGCCGGTCGTCATCGGCGAGGACGAGGAGGGAACAGCCCGCGGCCCGTAGATGGATCGTTGCCGCCGGGACAGACTCCGGTGCATTGCTCACGCTGAAGAGCTCCTTGAGTGCAGCTGGGGTTGAGATGGGTCAGCCCTTCATGCCGGCGAAGGCGAGACCGGAGATCACCCGGCGTTGCAAGGCGATGAAGAGCACGATCATGGGCAGCATGATCAACAGCGAGACGCCCATGATCTGCGGATAGAAGGTCTGGTGCTCACCGGTGAACGAGGCGATTCCGACGGCGAGCGTCATGTCCTCGGCCCGGGTGGCCACGATCAGCGGCCACAGGAAGGCACCCCAGCACTCGATGAAGGTGATCACGGCCAGCGCGGAGACGCCCGGCAACGCGAGCGGGAGCATGATCCGGAAGAAGATGGTCGCCGGGCCGGCCCCGTCGATCCGGCCCGCTTCCTCGAGCTCCTTCGGCAGGCCCAGGAAGAACTGGCGCATCATGAAGGTGCCGAACAGGCTGACCATGCCCGGTGCGACCAGGCCGGCCATCGAGTTGAGCCAGCCGAAGCTCTGCACGATCTGGTACTGGCTGATCAACAGCAGCTCACCAGGGATCATCAGGATCGACAGGAGGACCGCGAAGGTCACGTTCTTGAGCGGGAACCGCATCCGTGCGAAGGCATAACCCGCCATCGAGCAGAACAGGACCTGGCTGGTCGTCCGGATGATCGAGAACACCGTGGTGTTGCGCAGTTGCTCCCAGAACGGGAACGAGTTGATCCCGTTCACGTAGTTCTCCCAGCGCAGTTCACCTGGTAGCAGCTGTTTCGGGATCGACTGCACCTCGGCATTGGTCATGAACGAGGCGGAGAGCTGGTAGAGGAACGGGAAGATCATCATCAACCCGCCGATGCCCAGCACGATGTACGCGACGAGATTGGACTCCTGTCGGCGCCCGGAACGACTAGGCATAGTGCACCCACTTCCGCTGCAGCCGGAACTGGACGAAGGTGACCAACGCGATGATCAGCAGCAGCAGGATCCCGATCGCCGCGGCGTAGCCCTTGTCGTTGACCATGAAGCCCTTGCTGTAGAAGAAGAACACCAGGGTCTGGGTCTCCTTGATCACCGGACTGGTGTTGCCGATCATCAAGAAGATCAGGTCGAACACCTTGAAAGCCCCGATCGCACTCATCACGGTGAGGAAGAAGATGCTGGGGGTGAGGAGCGGGATGGTGACGTGGATCAGCTGCTGGAACCGGCTTGCGCCGTCAAGCTCGGCGGCCTCGTACAGGTCGTCAGGGATCGCCTGCAGTCCGGCACCGAGGATGATCATGTTGAATCCGAGGCTCATCCAGACCCCGACGATGCCGACGGCGATCACTGCTACCACCGGCGTCTGCAGCCAGTACGGGCCGTCGATGCCGACAGCCGACAGGGCGTAGTTGATCATGCCGAAGTCGCCGTTGTAGAGCAGCTTCCACACCACCGAAACAGCGGCGGGCACGGTGACCACCGGTAGGAAGAACAACACCCGGAAAAGGCTGCGGAACCGCAGCCCCGGCCGGTTGAGGAGGCTCGCCAGCCACACTGCCAGCGGAATCCCCGCGAGGGCGACCACGGCGTACAGCACAGTGTTGCCCAGCGCAACGAGTAGTTCGGGGTCGGCGAACAACCTGGTGTAGTTGGCGATCCCGACCCAGGTGGTACCGCCGAAGGCGCCCCACTCGGTGAAACTGAAGTAGAACGACTGGATGGTCGGCCAGACGTAGAACAGTCCGACGCCGGCCAGGGTCGGGGCCACGAAGAACCAGGGAGTCAGCCCGTCGTAGCGGTTCCGGCGCCGGCGGTCCCCGCCCGGGGACCTGCTGCCTTCCGGGCGGGGAGCTGCCGCGCTGGGCGAGCGCTGCGCTGTGGAGACGGTCATCTCACTCCTTGGCCAGCGCTGCGTTCATCTGCTCGGCCAGCTTCTTGCCCACCGATTCGGCCGACTCCTTGCCCTGCCACAGCGGGGCGAGCGCAGGTGCCTCCAGTTGGTCCCACGCCTTTGTGTTCTTCGACGTCGGGTAGAGCACACCGTCCGCCGCGGCGTCGATGTACTTCTTGAGGTCCCAACCGGGGACGGCCTTCAGGAAGCCGCCCTCGCTGCCGGCGTAGGACGGGATGACCTTGCCGTCGGTTGCGACCCTGCTGCCGACATCGGGGCCGGCTAGCCACCGCAGGACCTCCTGGGCGGCTGCCTTGTTCTTCGACTGCGCCGAGATCACGGTTGCCGTTCCCTGGACCACACACTGGTTGGTCTTCTTGGTCGGCAGCCGGACGAGCTGGAAGTCCTTGGCGAACTTCGAGGCGGACAGATCGGCGAGGTTGTACGAGGCCGCCCAGGTCATCGCTCCCTTGCCGTTGATGAACCAGTCGAGTCCGGTGATGTCCGTCAGTTGCTGGATGGTCGGCGCGGTGCCGTTGGTGAGGACGTCGGCGAAGAACTTCAGGCCCTCGATGGTTTCGGGCAGGTCGTAGCCGGACTTGGTGCGGTCCTCGTTGATCACGTGGCCGCCGGCCGCCGGGATCGAGTTGTAGTAGGTGGTCTGGGAATCACCCATCGAGGGGGTGAAGCCGTAGATCCCCTTGTTCTTCAGCTTCGCGCTGATCTCGGCGGCCGCGCGGAGGAACTGGTCCCAGGTCCAGTCGTCCGTCGGATGGTCCAGGCCGGCCTGGTCGAAGATCGCTTTGTTGTAGAACAGCACGATCGAGTCGATGTTGTTCGGAACTCCGTACTGCTTGCCATCCCACTTGTAGCGCTCGGTGAGCGCCTTCGGGTACTTCGCGAGGTCGATCCGGCCGTCGGCGACCATCGAGTCGATCGGCTCGATCATCTTCTCGGCGGCGTACAGGTCGAACTGCACGGTGTTCATCGAGAACACGTCCGGGGCCGTGCCCGAGCTGGCCTGGGTCTGCAGTTTGGTGAAGTAGTCCTTCCACGGCGTGAAGGTCACTCCGACATTGATGCCGGGGAACTTCTGCCGGAACTCCGGAAGCTCCTTCTTGATGCCGTCCGCGGTGTACGACTCCCAGGTGGTGTAGGTGAGGTCGGCCTTGTCCGTGCTGCCGGCGCCACCTCCGCCTCCACCGCCGTTGTTGTCACCACAGCCGCTGAGAGCGCCGGCCACGGCGGCCGCCGCGAGTCCGGCGAGGAATCCGCGCCTTTTCATGAGGTATTTCCTTTCGATCGGTAGTCCCCGCTGGTTTTGGGATTGCTGGTGGAGTCCCGCTGGATCAATGACCAGTCCAGAACGGTTCGGCTCGGCGGCGACTTGTCGCCGAGGGCGCGGCGGCGAACCAGCCGGGCGATCTCACCGGGTTCGTCCTCGGCGCCGACAGTGGTCAGTGCGGGCGTGCTGACGGTGCCGTCGGGAATGTTGCCGGCGCCGATCACCGACAGCTGCCCCGGAATCGAGACACCGAGACGCTCGGCCGCCTTCACAACGCTGAGGGCTAGGTAGTCCGAGGCGCAGAAGATCGCGGTGGGTGGCTCGGGCATCGTAAGAAGGTCGATCGCGGTCTGGTAGCCGCCGATCGGGGTGGGCCCGGTGGAACGAAGGAAGCCCTCTGGTACGGCGATCCCGCTCGCCTTCATCTCCGCCAGATAGATCGCAGCCCGGGTGGTCCGGGTCTCGTTCTGGGGCTCGACCGTCAGGCAGGCGATCCGGCGGTGACCGAGACCGATCAGGTGATGCATCGACAGCCTGCACCCTTCGGTAGCGCGCGAGTCGATGATGTCGTAGCCGTCTCCGGACAGGTTGTCGCCGAGCACGATGATCCGCAGGCCACTGGCGACCAGCTCCTCGACGTGCGCCTGATCCTCGGGCTTGGTGAGGCCGTCGATGAACACCGCGTCAGGGTTCATCCGCTGCAGGGCGCGGTACCAGTTGCCGTCCGGGATGACGAGAGCCTGGACGTCATGCTCCTCGAGTTCCTTGCTGACGGCCGTGACGACCGTCTGCACCCAGGGGTCGTACGAGACGGTCATGGCGAGCAGGACCTGCCCGGTCCGGCCCGTCCGGGTGGCGTGCGCCGAGACATTGACGCGGTAGTGCAACCGGCGGGCCGACTCACGGACCCGCTGTTCGGTGTCCTCGCTGACCTTGGCACGGGGATCGACCCTGCTGCGGCCTGCTAGCACATAGGAGGCCGTGGCGATCGACACGCCGGCATCTTCGGCGACCTGTCGCAGAGTGGTGCGGCGAGTGATGTCCCGTGCCATCCGATCCTGCCTCCAAGCTGTCCGCCAAGCCTTGTGGCTGAGCGTCTTAAACGTTTAAGAGACCATAGGAGCCAGCGTCGATCCAGGACAAGGGGGTGCGCATCCGCTTTCGCGAATGCCCCCATAACTCCTTGGTTCTGGCTATCAGCGCGCCTGGATGTCGCGGATCCACCTCTCGACGTCGGCAGCTGTGCGGGGCATCGCGGCCGACAGGTTCTCGTGGCCGTCAGGGGTGACGAGTACGTCGTCCTCGATGCGTACGCCGATGCCTCGGAACCGCTCAGGGGCAAGGAGATCGTCGGCCTTGAAGTAGAGTCCGGGTTCGACCGTGAGGATCATGCCTGGCTGGAGTTCGGCGTCCATGTAGTCGCCGCGGGTGGCCAGCGCACAGTCGTGCACGTCGATGCCGAGATGGTGGCTGGTTCCGGCCACCATCCACCGTCGGTGATACTGGCCCCGGTCCGCGTCCAGAGTGGCCTCCACATCGACGCCGTCGGGCAGCAGACCCCACTCATACAGGTGTTCGGCGATCACCCGGATGGCCGCGGCGTGGATGTCGGAGAACCTGTTGCCAGGCTTCACCGCGGCCAGTCCGGCCTCCTGCGCGGCATAGACGGCGTCATAGATCTCACGCTGCGCGGCGCTGAACTCGCCGCTGAGGGGTAGCGTGCGGGTGATGTCGGCGGTGAAAAGAGAGTCCAGTTCGACACCTGCATCCACCAGGATGAGGTCGCCCTTGCGCAGGTCGCCGGTGTTCTTGATCCAGTGCATGGTGGTGGCGTGGTCACCGGCGGCGCAGATCGAGTCGTAGCCGATGCCGTTGCCTTGATGGCGGGCGTGCAGTCCGAAGACTCCCTCGACCCAGCGCTCCCCGCGTCCCCTGGCGACGGCCTCGGGAAGGTCGGCGATGACGGCCTCGAAGCCCCGATGCGTCGCTGCGACAGCCTGACGCATCTGGTCGATCTCCCAGTCGTCCTTGACCATCCGCAGGGTCGAGAGGGCGTGGGACAGCTCGTCATCCCGCTCGACTGCGAGGGTCTTCCCCGGGTCGGCGCCGACCGTGGTCCTGGCCTCGTCTACCTGTGCGGTGACGTCGGGGTCGGCGTCGCGGACCACTCGCAGGGTTACCTGGCCGACGTCCTTGGCCATCGCGTCGGCGAATTCGTCGATGTGGCGGGCGGTCAGGCCGAGCTCTGTCTCGACGTCGGTGATCGTGGGACGAGCACCGACCCAGAATTCGCCGTACCGCGTGTCGGCGAAGAACTCGTCGCTGTCCCGGCCGGCCAGCGGGCGGAAGTACAGGATGGCCTCGTGACCACCTTGCTCGCGCGGCTCGAGTACGAGGATCGCGCCCGGCTCACGGTCACCGCCGAGCCCGGTGAGGTGGGCGAACGCCGAGTGCGGGCGAAAGACATAGTCGGAGTCGTTGCTGCGTACCTTGTGTCCGCCTGCCGGGACCACCAACCGCTGGCCCGCGAACTGGTTGCTCAGCGTCTCGCGGCGCGTCGCGGCGTACGGTGCGACCTCTGCGGGGCCGGTCGTCGCGGTGGGACGCGGAGCCCAGTCCTGCGCGATGAACCTGCGCAGTTCATCGGTGGTGGGACGCGCTCTGTTCTCGACCAATCTCTCGCGTTCGTTCGGCATGGGATCATCGTGAGGCAGCACCGCTCCAGATGGTGCCCAAACGTGACAGTGACACGCTTGGGCGGCAGGCACGTCACGTGGTATCGCACGGGGCAGGGATTGTTAGGTTTGCGTCCATGGCAGCAGTGAATGTCTCCGAAGCCCTCAGCCAGTTGGGCCTCGGAAACGAGGCGGCCCGGACCTACCAGGTACTGCTGGCCGGCGGAGCGGCATCACTGGAAGAGCTGGCGAAGAGGACCGGCCTGGCCGCGGACGCCGTGACCGCGGCTCATCGGGAACTCGTCGATGCGGGCCTCGTCAACACGCTGGAGGCGGCGGACGGTGTCATCGTGCCGCTCCCGCCGCAGGCCATCCTGGAGATCCTCGGCAGACTCCGCACGGCGGAGATCGACGAGTCCCGCCTCGCGGTGACCAGTGCCTTCGAGGCGTTTCGCCGCCAGCGGATGGCCACCGGCAGCGACAACCTCGTAGAAGTGGTGACCGGCGCGGCCATCGGGCCGCGCATGAGGCAGCTGTACACCAGTGCCCGCCACCGGATCCGGCAACTGGACTCACCGCCGTACTATCCGCATGAGGCGGTACAGGACGCGTTCGAGAACCTGACCCGCGGAGTCGAGCAACGGATCGTGTACTCCAGGGAGTCATTGACTCATCCCGGCAAGCTGCATGACGACATCGAGCCGTCCATCAAGGCGGGGGAGCAGGCCCGGGTGGCGCCGGAGATCCCTGTCAAGCTCATCATCGTCGACGACTCGGCAGCCATGGTGTCCTTCTCCATCCGGGAGGTGGACGTCTTCAACACCATGCTCGTCGTCCAGCCCTGCGGCCTGTTCACGGCCCTGGAGGCGCTGTTCGAGCACATCTGGCGGGCAGCTCTGCCATTCCACGACCGAGAGGCGGATTCGCAGCGACTGCTTGCCCAGGACCGCCGGCTCCTTGCGCTGCTGGCCGGTGGCGTTTCGGACGAGGCCATCGCCCACGAACTGGGGGTCAGCCGCCGGACGCTTTACCGGCGGGTCGAGATCCTCGGCGCCAGGCTGGGGGCCTCGACCCGCTTCCAGTTGGCCCTCCTGGCCCAGCGACGCGGATGGTTGTGACGCTGCCGTCAGCTCACTTCTGCCAGCCGATGTCCTCGAGGGGTCCCCGGAAGAACAGCCCTGATCCGTAGTTCGCCAAACCTGTCTTGACGGCGGTGATCTTCGGTCCGTTGAACAGCGGCAGCACCTGGTACTTCTTGAGTGCTTCGACCTCGAGGTCGTTGAAGCGATCCTTCTGCTCCTGCTTGTCCGGAAGTTGGCCGATCTCCTTCGCCAACTTGGCGAGCTCGACGGTCGTCTTGGCATCGCTGTAGCCGGCGGCGGGGGAGCAGTAGAACTGGCAGAACAGGTAGAAGCCTTCGTCGGGGCCGCCCGTCGACCAGCCGAGGTACAGCGTGTCGTACTCCTTCTTGGCCAGGATATCGGCGAACTCGGATCCCTTGCGCTGCGGCAGTTCGAGCTCGACACCGACCTTCTTCAGCATCGCCTGCGCTGCGACGCTGACGTTCTTGACCGCGGCGGAGTCGCCGATGATCGGCCAGACCAGGTGGAGCTTCTCGCCACCCTTGGTGCGGATTCCGTCCGGCCCCTTGGTCCAGCCCGCCTCGTCCAGCAACTTGTTGGCGCCGGCCTCGTCGTAGCTGACTCCGGCCTCCTTCAGGTTGTCGCGGTAGCCCTCCTGGAACGGGTAGAGGACGAACGAACCGGGCAGGTCCTCGCTGTAGTTCATCCCCTCCGTCTTGATCTTCAGGAGTGTTTCGCGATCGAGGGCGCGCTCCACGGCTTGGCGGACGCTGGGATCGCCGAATGTCTTCGAGTCGGGGTTGAGGGCGACGAATCCGGTGCTCAGCGCGGCCGACTGACGCAGCTCGATGCCCTGCATCGTCTTCACCTGGGTGTTCGGCTCCTTGCTGCTGGCGTCGACGGCATCGATCTCGCCGTTGCGGAAGGCGTTGATCGCGGCGGTCGACTCCAGGTTGCGGAAGATGCGCTGATCCAGCTTGCCGGGCTTGCCCCACCACTTGGGGTTGCGCTCGAAAACGACCGTCTTGTCGGTCTTGCTGATCGACTTGACGTGGTACGGCCCTGCGCCCCATTCGTCATGGGGGCTGTTGATGTAGCCCTCGTTGAAGATCTTCGGGTTGTCGACCTTCGGGTGCAGGAGCGTGTTGAACTGGCCCTGCCACCACACCCACGGCCCGGAGTAGGTCACCTTGGCCTGCTTGGCGTCCTTGCCGGGCTCGACCGAGGTGATGATGTCGTAACCGTCGGTGCTGTTGACCGAGTACTCCTTGTTCTTGCCGTTCGAGGCCTTCCACACCGTCGCGAACGCGCGCCAGTCGATCGGCGTCCCGTCATTGAAGGTTGCCTTGGGGTTGATGGTGTAGGTGATCACCCGGTTGCCGTTGACGAGCTCGTCCTTGACCTCAGTGAGGTAGTCGGGGTTGGGAGACCACTTGCCGTCGGGTGACATCAGGCTCAGGTCCGCGTTGTACCACCTGAAGAGCTCGACGCTCCCGCTCGTGTAGTCGGCGTGGAAGGGGTTGAGCTGGTCCGGTGCGCCGCCGCTGGCGGTGGTCAGGGTCCCGCCGTCCTTGAGGTTCTCGCGCGGTTGGGGGTTGTACTGCACCGACGCCGACAGACCTTCGCGGTCGATCTTCGGGCCGGAGGCGGTCGGACTGGTGGAAGAGCACGCGGTCAGGGTGAGGGCGAGGACTGCCCCCAGGGCAAGCCCTTTGTTCTTGAGCGTCATGGTCAGGTGCTTTCTGTGGAGGTCGTGACTGATCCGACTCGGCGGGTGGGGCTCTCAGCGGTGGAGGCAGGCATAGCGGTGGTCAACCCCGTCGGCCGTCTCCTCCAGCTGAGGCGACACGGTGGTGCACCTTTGCTGCTTCTCCTGGCTGAGGGTCGGCTTGAGCGGACAGCGGCTCGCGAACGGGCAGCCGGTCTGCTGCTCGGTCGGGCGGGGAAGATCACCGGACAGCAGGATCCGGCGGCGTGACCGTTCCACGGCAGGATCGGGAACCGGGACAGCCGATAGCAGCGCCTCGGTGTAGGGGTGCACAGGACTGCCGAACACTTGGTCGACATCGCCGTACTCCACGAAGCGGCCGAGGTACATGACCGCCACCCGGTCGGCCAGGTGCCGGACCACGGAGAGGTCGTGAGAGACGAACAGATAGGACAGACCGAGGTGGTGCTGCACGCGCTCGAGGAGGTTGATCACGCCGGCCTGGATCGACACGTCCAGTGCCGAGACGGGCTCGTCGAGGACGAGCAGGGAAGGTTCCGACGCGAGTGCGCGAGCGATCCCGATACGCTGCCGCTGGCCGCCGGAGAATGCGCCGGGGAAGCGGTCCACGTGCGCCGGGTCGAGGCCGACGAGATCCATCAGTTCGGCTACTCGCCCGTCGATCTCGCGGGCTGGTGCAAGATCGAAGGCGCGGATCGGCTCGCTGATGATCTCGCTCACGGTGAACCGTGGATCCAGGGCGCCCATCGGATCCTGGAACACGATCTGCAGCCGACGGCGCAGCTCGCGGGTGGCGCGCCTGTTCGCTGTCGAGAGATCGATCCCCTCGAACTCGATCCGCCCACCGGCGTCCTTGGCCAGGTCCATGATCGACAACAACGTCGTCGTCTTGCCGCACCCCGACTCCCCGACGATGGCGAGGGTCTCTCCGGCACGAATGTCGAAGCTGACACCGCTGACGGCGTGCACCGTACCGATCCGCCGCTTGAGTACCGCGCCTTTGGTGAGAGGGAATCCTCGGGTCAGGTCTTCCACCACCAAGACCGAGTTGCGCTGCTCCCGCGGCACGTTGGCCATCACGCCCGGCGGGATCTCCGGCAGTGGGAAGACCGGCGCCCCATCGATGGCACCGTCGACGATCTCGTTGCTCCTGACACAGGCGGCTCCGTGGCCGGCGTGTACCTCCAGCAAGGCAGGTTCGTTGTCCAGACACTTGTCGAGCGCGACTGGGCAGCGGGCAGCAAAGGGACACCGGTCGGGAAGGTCGATGAGCAGGGGCGGATGGCCGGCGATGGGTACCAGGGGAGCACCCGACCGGTCGTCAGGGCGGGGAACCGCGCCGAGCAGGCCGAGCGTGTAGGGCATCCGCGGGTGGTGAAAGAGCTCATCCACGGTCGCGCGCTCCACCGGCCGACCGGCGTACATCACCATGACGTCGTCGGCCATGCCGGCCACCAGGCCCAAGTCGTGGGTGACGATGATGACCGCGGCGCCGGTCTCCGCCTGGGCCTTCTTCAGCAGCTCCAATACCTGCGCCTGGATGGTGACGTCGAGGGCAGTCGTCGGCTCGTCCGCGATGATCACCTGCGGATCGTTGGCGATGGCGAGGGCGATCACGACGCGCTGCCGCATCCCGCCGGACAGCTCGTGCGGGTAGGATTTCATCAGTACCGCGGGGTTCGGGATGCCGACGAGATCGAGCAGTTCGGCCCCGCGCTCCCAGGCACGGATCTTGCCGACGTCCTGATGGACCTGGATGGCCTCGACGAGTTGCTTGCCGATGCTGTGCACCGGGGTCAGGCTGGTGAGCGGGTCTTGGAAGACCATCGCGATGTCGTTACCGCGCACCGATGACAGCTGCCGGTCGGTGAGACCGACGAGCTCGCGGTCCAGGAGGCGGATGGACCCGCTCACCCGAGCACTGTCCGGGAGAAGTCCCATCACCGACAGGGCCGTCACCGACTTGCCCGAGCCGGACTCGCCGACGATGCCGAGTGTGCGCCCTGGATGGAGCTCGAAGGAGACGCCGCGTACTGCGTCCACGGTGCCCGCCTCGGACGGAAAGGACACCTTGAGATCTTCAACCCGCAGCAGGGGGGTGCCGCGGAGATGGCTGTCGCTGGGGACGGTGGAACGGGTGACCGCCGGAGTTGTGGGCATCAAGCGTGGCCTCCGGCCTGCGAGTTGGGGTCCAGTGCGTCGCGGAGCCCGTCCGCGACGAAGGCCATCGAGACGGTGAGCAGGGTCAGCGTCACGGCAGGGAACCAGAACTGCCACGGAGCGCTGTAGAGCTGTGAACTGCCGTCACCGATGAGGGCTCCGAGTGACACGTCAGGCGTCTTGACGCCGAACCCGAGGAACGACAGTCCGGTCTCGGCCTGGATGGTTGTGACGACGCCGAGGGTGAAGTGGATGGTCAGCATGGAGCCGATGTTGGGCACGATGTGACGCAACACCACGGCGGCGGGCCCGAGCCCCATGTAGCGGGCGGCCGCGACGTACTCGCGTTCGCGCAGCGACATCGCCATCGTCCACACGACGCGGGCGTAGTACATCCATCCGAAAAGGACCAGAACAACGATCAGCATCCGCCAGTCGCCGTTCACGCTGTTCGACACGAGGGCGAGGATGAGAAAACTCGGGACGACGAGCAGGAAGTGGATGACTTCCAGCACGATGCGTTCGGTACGGCCCCCGACGTAGGCCGCGATGGAGCCGACGAACGCGGCGACCGCTGTGGTGCACAGGGACACCAGCACACCGATGGTGAGCGAGCGCTGGATGCCGTGCGCCAGCTGGGCGTACAGGTCGTTCCCGGAGCCGTTGGTGCCGAACCAGTGCTCACGGCTGGGACCGGTGCCGATGGCAAGGAAATCCACGTCGCTGTAGGTCCACGGCACGAGGTGACCGCCGATGATGCCGAACAAGGCGATCAAGACGAAAACGAGAACACCGACGACGGCCATCCGATTGCGCAGGAACCGCTTGGAGTAGAGGCGCCACTTCCTGGTACCCCGCCGCGCCGGGGCCTCGAAGGTGTTGCCCATCGTCGACATGACGCCGTCGCCGGCAACCTCGGTGGGCAGGGCTTGGTTGGTCACGTCAGCTCACCCTCACTCGCGGGTCGAGGGCGCCGACGACAACATCGGAGAGCACCGCTCCGATCGCGGTGACGACGGCGCCGAAGGCGGCCACGGCGACGGCGCCGTGGATATCGTTCTTGCTGATGGTGGTGACGAAGTAGCGCCCCATGCCCTCCCAGCCGAAGATCGTCTCCGCGATCACAGCACCCGTGAAGATGCCGGGGATCGAGAAGGCAACGGACGTCGCCACCGGGATGATCGAGGTGGGCAGCGCGTGGCGTCGGATGGCGGTCGCCTTGGTCAACCCCTTGGCTCGGGCCGTTCGGACGTAATCAGCGCCGATGTTGTCGAGTAGCAGCGCTCGTTGCAGGAAGTGATAGCCGGCATAGCCGGTGACGACCAGGGTGACCGTCGGCAGGACCAGGTGCTGCAGACCGTCAAGCAGACCGTGCAGGAAGCCTTGCGTGCCAACGCTTCCGGACCCCGACACGAACAGCACGGTCCGGCCGAGCGCGTTGTTCAGTGCGATGCCGGCCACCACGGCGGCGAGCGCCATCACCGGCGTCGGGATGTTGAGCGTCACCACCGACACCTGCTGCAGGACCCGGTCGGAGGCCTTGTACTGGCGGGATGCCGTGAAGACGCCGAGGGCGACGCCGATCAAGGTCGTGAGCACGGTTGCCCCGAGCACGAATTCCGCGCTGACCCAGATCCGGGTGGCGACCTGGTCATTGACCGAGGCGCCCTCTGGGCTGGCGCCCCAGTTCCAGTGCACCACGATCGCGGAGATCCAGTCCCACCACCGGTGCAGCAGCGGTTCCTGGTCGTTGAGGTTGAAGCGGGTCAGATTCGCATTGACCGCGAACTCCGGGACCGGCGGTCGACGTTGCAGGTAGTTGGCCCGCGGATCCAGGAAGGACGAGGCCAGGAAGTAGGTGAGGTTGGTGGCCAGCACGATCATCAACGCCCAGCCGAGGATCCGGCGCAAGATGTACTTCGTCATCGACGCTCCCTTCTCATCGACAGGCCCGAGAGCCCTTCAGCGCTGAGGGGTGTGTCTACCGAGCTGACGACCGGCGCGGAGCACATCTCCGCCACTGGCACGATCCGGCCACCGAGTCCGGTAGGCGGGAGCTGTGCCGAATCACGCCATTGGCGCGTCCCGCCCCACGCCAGACGAGACTTCGGCAAGAGTTCCTCCGTCAACCGCGGACCACTCACCAAGGAAGCCCATGGCCAGCGACTTTCTCGAAGACCAGATCAGGACCCGGAACTTCTCGTTGGGACGACCGACGCACCTGAAGGTGAGTGCCGACGGGCGGCGAATCCTCTTCTGCCGCACTTCGGACGGCTCCAGTGACCTCAGCAGCCTCTGGGCGTACGACGTAGCGAGTGGAACTGAGCGGCTGCTGTACGAGCCCGACGACTCAGGACATCAAATGGGCCCGGAGGAGCGTGTGCGTCGGGAGCGGCAACGCGACCGTTCGCGCGGTCTCAGCCGATTCGCGACGGACGCGTCGGGCACCTGCGTGGCGACCGTGGTCAACGGGCGCCTGATGGTGGTCGACGCAGCGAGCGGATCCGCTCGCGAGATACCGACACCGGGACCGGTTGTCGCGCCCTCGCCGAACCCAGCAGGAACAGCTGTGGCCTACGTTAGCGATGGGTCTCTCATGGTGGTAGAGCTCCCGGACGGGGACGGCCGGGTCTTGGCGCAGTCCTCCCGGCCAGAGATCACCTATGGGCTGCCTGAGCACGTGGCCGCGGAGTCGTTCGGCCGTCAGGAGGGGTTCTGGTGGTCGCCGGACGGTCGGAGCATTCTCCTCGCTCGCGTCGACACCTCGCCGCTCCCGGTCGTCCACCTCGCCGATCCCACGGACCCGGGCGCCGAGCCCAGAGCTGTTCGCTATCCCACGGCCGGCGGGCCCAATGCGAAGGTGAGCCTGTCGATCGTGGGGCTCGACGGTACGGCCACGGACGTCGTCTGGGACCAGGTGGCGTACGAGTATCTTCTTCGCACACTCTGGGACTCGCACGGGTTGCTGATCGTGGTCCAGAACCGTGCGCAGACGAAGATCCGGGTGCTCGACGTGGATCTGGCCACCGGCGCGACCCGAGAGGTCGCCGGCAGTGAGGACTCCACGCCGATCCTTGTCCGGAGTGGAGTCCCCGCGCGGCTTTCTTCGGGCAAGATCGTGTCGATCGGTGGCGAGGGCGACGCTGTCAGTCTGCTGGTGGACGGCGAAGTCGTCACACCGAGCGAACTGCAGGTCAGCGAGGTCATCGACGTCGAAGGGGACAGCGTTCTCTTCCGGGCCACGGACGAGCCGACCCAGACCCACGTCTACCGGTGGACACCGGACCACGGAGTGATTCGGGAGTCGACCGATCCGGGCGTGCACGCTGCGGCGCGTGGTGGCGAAACCGTTGCTCTGTCGAGTCAGAGCCTTGACTTCGACGGTGTTCGTATCGTGGTGCGTTCACCGGGACGCCCGGACCGTGAGATCGCCTCCCGGTCGCACCCGGCGCCAAGCCCGAGGGTCGAGATCTTCACCGCCGGTCAACGCGAGATCCGTACGGCGGTCGTGCTGCCCCGCGACGAGGAGTTGGCGTCAGGGCCGCTGCCGGTTCTCTTTGCGCCGTACGCCGGGCCCGGTGGGCAGCGGGTGACCCACGCGCGTGACGGATACCAGCAGTCCCAGTGGTTTGCCGACCAGGGCTTTGCGGTGGTGATCGCGGACGGACGGGGAACCCCGGCTCGGGGCCGGAGGTGGGAGCAGGCGATCTGGCTGGACAAGGCTGGTCCTGTGCTGGAAGACCAGGTCGCGGTTATCGACGACGTAGCCGCTCGCTACCCGCAACTGGACTTCGGCCGCGTCGGCATCCACGGTTGGTCGTTCGGTGGGTACCTGGCGGCGCTGGCGGTTCTGCGGCGCCCGGACGTGTTCCATGCGGCCGTCGCTGGTGCCTCGGTGACCGACCAGCGGCTTTACGACACTCATTGGGCCGAGCGTTATCTGGGACATCCGGATGAGCATGACGATGCCTACGACCGCTGCTCGCTCATGCTCGAGGCACATCGATTGCGTCGACCGCTCCTGCTGGTCCACGGTCTGGCCGACGACAACGTCCTGCCCGTGCACACGTTCCGCCTGTCGGAGGCATTGACGGCCGCTGCCAGACCGCACGGCGTGGTACCACTGCGAGGCGTCAGCCACATGCTCTCCGACCCGGAAGTCGCGATAGCACTGCGGCGGATGGAGGTCGAGTTCTTCCATCAACATCTAGGCGCGGCCGGTCGAGCTTGACGGGTCGGGCGTGGCGAGGCGGAAACTTTCTACTTGCGAAACTGGAAAGTGATAGCTATGGTTTCCGGTATGGAAAGTGATGCGCGGGAGCAGTTGCAGATCGTCGAGCGCGCAGAGGCGGCGCCGTACATCCACTATCCCCGAACGCCGTGGTGGTACCCGCCGGTGGTAGGGCTGTGGGTCGCGGCGATGATCACGGCATTCCTCTGGTGGCGGGCAAACACTGCGCTCTTTGCCGCCTCGGTGGCGATTCTGCTGGTGCTGGAGGGGGCCTTCCTGGCCTGGATGCAACGGCGGCATGGGGCGATGCCGATGCCTGGGCGCGGTACACCGCCGAAGGAGATCGGGGCGGTTTGGCGCAGGTACTTCATGTCGCTGCCGGTCGTCATCGCGGTGGTCGGGTTGGCCTGGTGGTTGATCGGCGTCCACGCGGCGGCGCTGACGGCGTTCGTCGTCGTCACCGCCGGGCTTGCGTACTACGAGCGTCGGTACGCCGCAGCCGCGGCGAAGGTGCGGGAGCGGCTCGGGTGATCGACGGACTCGATCCAGTCATCCATGCCCCTAAGCGGTTGGCCGCGATGGCGGTGCTTGCGAACTCGGCGTCGGCGTCGTTCAGGTTCCTGAGGGACTACCTGCAGATCAGCGACTCCGACCTGTCGAAGCACATGTCGGCGCTGGAGGCGGCGGGCTATGTGACCGCCGCCAAGGATGGCCGCGGCCGGGGCGCTACCACCACCTTCAAGCTGACCAAACTCGGCCAAACGGCCTACCTCGCGCACCGACAAGCCCTCCATGCCATCCTCGACGACCCCCTCCCGGACCAGCGGGAGTAAGTAAGCCCAGACGGTCACGCGACCCCTGTAGGCGATGTTCGAGAGGGGCTGGCTGGAGCTAAATAGTAGGAGGCTGATTTAGTGCTATTGCCGAAGGCGGCCGGGAGGCTACATGTGCGGGTTCGGACCGTGACCGGGGTCGCCGGCTCGACCGCGGCTTACCACGTCGAGGGTGACTTGGTCGGTGTGCTTGTCTGCCATGGTTTCGCCGGCAGCGGACTGTCGGTCCGACCGGCTGTCGCGGCGGCGGGGCATACGGTCGCCATGCCGTTGCTGCCGGGGCATGGGACCAGCTGGCAGGACTTGGAGCAGACGACCTGGATCGACTGGTACGACGAGGTCGGGAGGAATCTGCTCGGTCTGCGCGAGCGGTGTTTGGACGTCTTTGTCTTCGGGTTCTCGATGGGCGGTGCGCCGTCGCTGAGACTCGCTCAGCGCCACCCTGAGGTGATCGCCGGCCTCGTCCTCGTCAACCCGGCGATCGCCACGCGCGACTGGCGGGTCCGCCTGATCGGCAGGATCCCGGCCCTGACCCGAGCGGTCCGTACCGCTCCCGGCATCGACGGCGATGTCATGAAACCCGGCGTCGGCCAGACCGGCTACGAGATCGTCCCGACCCGCGCGGTCCACGAGCTGACCCGACTCTGGCGGGCCGTTCGCGCCGACCTCGCGGCGGTCGCGGCCCCGACGCTCGTCTATCGCAGCCGGGTCGATCACGTTGTGGACGACTCGTCGATCGACCTGCTGCGGACGAGGCTTCCCAATCGCCCTGTCATCGAGATGGTCGAGAACAGCTATCACGTGGCGACACTCGACAACGACGCCTCGGGGATCATCGACGGAAGCCTGACCTGGCTGGCGAGGCACCGGCGCCACGGCTGACCCGCGACGAGCCTGTAGTCAGATCGCTGTCGGCCGTTGCTCCGCGGACATGGGTTAGAGCGCGATTGGAATCGGGGACGCGCCTGCTGTTACGGCACCGCAACTGGCGCGTAGGCGGAGTTCGGGGCGTAGGAGTAGTTGGTGTGGCGGCCGTCCGGGCTCGCGGAGGCGTTCTATCAGGAGGTTGACCGCTGCTGCGCCGACAGCTTCGCGCGGAGGCCCTACGGCGGTGAGTGGGGGGCTGCAAGGGCTGCGAGTTGGTCGTCGTAGGGCACCACTGCGAGATCACCGGGAATCTCGACTCCTGCCTGACGGAGCCGGCTGACCAGTGGCAGCGCGGCGGAGTCGTTGTGGACCAGCAGGGCGTCCACGGTCCCTGCGTGCAAGCAGTCGATCAATGCCGCTGCCGCCTCGTCGACGGTTGCCGGGCTGTCTTCGTCGACAGTCCGCGGAACATCGGACGCGCGCTCCTCGAGACCGAGCTCCGACAGGGCCTCCTCGAAGCCCGCGCGCAACCGGGGTGCCGTGATCGTCTCGGAGTGCAGCAGACCGATCCGGCGGTGGCCGAGGCGGCGAGGTGGCGTTCTGCCGTGTAGGCGCCGAACTCGTGGTCGGTCGCGACCTGCTCGACGCTGCCGGAGTTACGGCCGACCCGACGCTCCGCCAGCACGACGGGTACCGGTATCGAGCGCAACCAGTCTTCGGTCTCAGGTGACGTACGGAGATCCAGGCGAGTCGCGATCACCAGACCGTCGACGCCGCCTTCGAGGAGCCGAGTCGAACAGATCGTCCGACTCCGCGCCGAGCACCTCGCCGTCGAGCCCCCAAGCCGGGTCGATCGCGACGCCGAAGTGGGCGAGCACGGCCGTGGCGATGTCGACGTTCTTCGGCTGGATCGCCGGCGTGGTCGGTGCGATGCCGGGACCGTATTGGATGATGAACGGCGCCCGCTCCTGGGGATGCTGCCGCCGTGCCCGCCAGCATCGGTGTGGCCGTGGTCGGTGGTGAAGATGAACGTCCAGTCCTCGTGGGCGTACGTCGGCCGGGACCTGATGCCGTCGAGCAGAGTGCCGATGTGGCGGTCGGTGTTCTCGATGGCCGTCCGGTAGCAGGCGCCGGTCGCGCCGCAGGTGTGGGCAGGCGATGTCGACATCGCCGAAGTAGACGAAGGCAGCGTCCGGCCCCGTTCCCTTCAGGTAGGCCGCGGCGTCGGTGGCGATCTTGGCATCCGCGGCGGCCGAGCCCAGGACGTCACCGTCGACGGTCACCCGCTTGTCGATCGTGTCGGAGAAGATCGCCTGCCCCGCACTGTCGCTGGTCAGCGGCGACGGCCAGGGCAAGAGACAGCGCGGCGAGGGACCTTTTCATGGGGACGCTCCTGTTTCGGATGGCGATGGCGACAGCGCACATGCTGGACTCGCGGCTGCGCTGCCATAGCGATTCGCGAATACGGGCTTTAAGCGGAACCGGCGTAAGGGCAACTCCTGGTGAACGGTGGCCGCTGAAGTTATGGCAGGTATAGGAATCTGCGTGGTTCCGTGCCAAACCAACCGTCGGTAGACATGGGGCACCATCCGACGGAAGGACCAGCCAGTCATGACAGCCCCACTCCGGCGAGGTCAAATGGCCGCCGGTACGACGCCCCCGTGGCGCCGATCGTCGAAGTCTGCACTGAGATCACACGGTGGCCTCACCGAGCAGCGAGTGCCGTTCCTCGTCAGCCGGCCGGTCGATGGCCTGCCCGCGGGGCATCGGTTGCGCAACTTCGACGCCTACTGGGTCGCTCTGAACCACGTCGCGAAAGCGGCGTCCGTCCCGGTCAGTCAGATCTGACTGACCGGTGGGTGACGCCGACCGGTGTCACCTGCCACACTTGCGAGAGGCACCGTCATGAGCCATCTGCAGTCGCGCGGAACGGTTACCGGGACATTCGCGCCATCCTTCAAGCGCTGGCGCATCCAGATCTTCGCGGTCACCTGGATCGCGTACGCCGGCTACTACTTCACGCGTCAGTCCTTCTCCGTCGCCAAGGTCGGGATCCTCGACGATCCGACGGTCAGCGCCTCCTTGACCCAGCAGATGCTCGGCGTCCTCGACGCGGCGTACCTGCTGGCCTATGCGGTCGGGCAGTTCGTCTGGGGCTCTCTGTCCGACCGGTTCGGGCCGCGGGTGATCGTGCTCGGCGGCCTGGCGATGTCGGCGGTCGCTGCGGTGTTCATGGGATTCACCACGGCCATCGTGCTGTTCCTGCCGCTGATGGTGGTCCAGGGGCTGGCGCAGTCCACCGGCTGGTCTTCGCTGTGCAAGAACATGGCGTGCTTCTTCACGATCAAGGAGCGGGGCCGGGTCCTCGGCCTGTGGAGCAGCAACTACGCGTTCGGCGGTCTGGCCGCGGCGCCTTTGGTCGGTTGGGTCGCTTACTCGCTGTTCGACAACTGGAGGGCCTCGTTCTTCGCCGGCGCCGCGGTGGTTGCGGTGGTACTGGTGATCGTCGCGGTCGGCCAGCGGAACAAGCCTGAAGATGTCGGCCTCGACCGAGTCGATGTCCTCGACCAGGACGCGGAGGAACGCCGCGCGCTGGTGGCGGAGCGGGAGGCGCGGCTCGGCTGGCGCGACCAGGTGAAGCTGGCGCTCAGCGACCGGATGATCGTTACCCTCGGCGCGACGTACTTCCTGCTCAAGCCCGCGCGATACGCGATCCTGCTCTGGGGCCCGGTTCTGGTGACCCAGCGCATCCCGGGCGTCACGAACCTGGAGGCCGTGATCATCCCGGTCGCGTTCGGTGTAGCCGGACTGGCCGCACCCATCCTGATCGGCACGGTGTCGGACAAGCTGTTCAAGGCCCGCCGGGTTCCGCCGTGCGTGCTCAGCCTGCTCGGCCTGGTGGTCGCGCTGGCTGTCTTCATGCCGATGACAGCCTCCGGCAGCGTCCCCTTGATGGTGCTGATGCTCGCGGTCATCGGGTTCACCGTGTACGCCGCCGACGCGATGATCTCGTGTGTCTCCGCCGTTGACTTCGGTACGTCGGAACGCGCCGGTACGTCGGCCGGGTTCGTCAACGGCTGCGGATCGATCGGCGCCGTCCTCGGCGGGCTGCTGCCCGGGTTCATCGGCGGCACCGCCTTGTTCTACGGGTTCGCGGCCAGCGCGTTGCTGGCGGCGCTGATCCTGGCGCCGCACTGGAATCGGATGCCCACCCACGCCTGACCGCCACCACAGACTGGAGCAAGCACATGAACATGAATCACGCGGAGGTCGCCGTGGTCGGAGGCGGGATCGTCGGTCTGGCGCACGCACTCGCCGCAGCGAAACGGGGTCGCAAGGTCATCCTGTTCGAGCGCGACGAGTACGCGGTGGGCGCCTCGATCCGCAACTTCGGTCTGGTCTGGCCTGTGGGTCAGCCGGACGGACTGTACGAGCGAGCGCTGGCCAGCCGTCGGATCTGGCTCGACCTCGCCGAGCGGTCCGGCCTGTGGGCGCGACAGAGCGGGTCGCTGCATGTCGCGTACGCCGAGGACGAGGTCGCCGTACTCGACGAGTTCCTCGCGACGACGCCGGCCGCCAGCGAGCAGGGATGCCGGATGCTCACGCCGGAGGAGGTCGGCAAGGAGAGCTCGGTGGTCCGGACGGACGGCCTGCTGGCGGCGATGTGGAGCCCGACCGAGCTGAACGTCGATCCCCGCCAGGCCATCCCGATGGTGGCCGAGATACTGGCCCGGGACTTCGGGGTGGAAATGCGCTTCGGCCATGCGGTGCGGTCGATCAACCTGCCGACGATCGAGACCGACCGGGAGAGCTGGCAGGTCGACGAGGTGTACGTCTGCAGCGGGAATGAGTTTCAAGCGCTGTACCCGGAGGTCTTCGCGAGCAGCGGCATCCGGCGCTGCAAGTTGCAGATGCTGCGGACGGCACCGCAGCGCGGCGGCTGGGAGCTGGGCCCGGCGCTCTGTGCGGGCCTGACGCTGCTGCACTACGGCTCGTTCAAGCACTGCACGAGCCTGGCCGCGCTGCGTGAGCGGGTCGAGGCCGAGCGACCCTTCTTCGTCGAGCACGGCATCCACGTGCTGGTCTCGCAGACCCGGTACGGCGAGGTCACCATCGGTGACAGTCACGCCTACGGTATGACGCACGACCCGTTCGAGCGCGAGGATGTCAACGCGGCGATCCTCGAATACTTCGCGACCTTCGCCGAGCTGCCGACACCGCGGATCGACGAGCGGTGGCACGGCTTCTACCCGTCCTTGCCGGACGGTAGGCCTGATCTGATCGCACGGCCGGAGCCGGGCGTAACGGTGGTGAACGGCCTAGGCGGCGCCGGCATGACCCTGTCCTTCGGCCTGGCCGAGGAGGTGCTCGGATGAGCGTTAAGGACAACTTCATCGACGGCAGTTGGCAGCCGGCGCAGGCCGGCGCGCCCCGGACGAACGTCAACCCCGCCAACCTGGCAAACCCTATCGGTGAGTTCGCGGAGTCCGGGGCGGCCGATGTCAAGGCCGCGATCGACAGCGCGTACGCCGCTGCGGGAGCCTGGCGCGAGCTCGGTCCGATCCGGCGCGGCAAGTTCCTTACCCGAGCACACCGTTTGCTCGGCGAGCGAGCAGCCAAGGTGGCTGCCGCCGTCACGCGGGAGCAGGGCAAACGCCTGTCCGAGGCAGCGGGTGAAGTCGATCGTGCCCCGAGCGCCGCAGCCGGAGCCGAAAGTTGCTGGGTTCTCGCGGTTGGCGATGTACTGCATCATCGGCCAGAAGTCGAGGAGACCGTTGATCGGATGCCTGAGTTCGCCTTGCCGGCCGGCGGCGCCGATCACGCGTGCGCATTGCCGCTGCACGGCGAGTTTCTGCACGCACTGTCAGTGGGGTCGACGCCAGCGGCGAGTTGGACGCACTGGCGCTCGTGCATGCAGCTGCTGCGGCCAGCGCGGCTGCTGCTGCGATAGGCACTGCCCAGCGGCGCATGTGAACAACCTGCCACGCGCAAGTGCCCTCGGTCGAGGATGGATCGGCCCCGCAGCCTCGGGCTCGGCACGCTCACCGTGATCGAGGCCGTCTTGCGGCGTGAGGGCGCCGGCGTGAACCTGTCGGTCGCGCTTCTGATAGCACTGGCCACCACAGCACCGGCGTCCGGTTCGGTGTCGGGCCCGGCCGACATCTTTGCGGATCTGTGCAATGTCACATAGTATCGGTTTGCCTTCCCAGCAGAGGAGAAACCATGAGCCAGTTGGCCAAGGCGTGGCACGGTATCCACGTCGCCACCGCCCTGCCCTTCCATGACGACCTGTCGGTGGACTATGACGGTTTCGCCGAGCATGTGCGCTGGCTGGCCGAGAACGGCATGGACGGCGTCACACCCAACGGGTCGCTGGGGGAGTACCAGACACTCACTCCCGAGGAGCGGGCCCGCGTGGTCGAGGTGGCCGTGGAGGCCGCGCCGGAAGGGTTCGGCGTGATGCCCGGTGCCGCTGCGTACGGCGCCGCAGAGATCGTTCCCTGGATCGAGCAGGCCGCGAACGCCGGCGCCCACTCGGTGCTGCTGCTCCCGCCGAACGCGTTCCGGGCCGACCGACAGGCCGTGCTCGAGCACTACCGGGCCGCGGCCGCGGTGGGCCTGCCGGTCGTGGCCTACAACAACCCGATCGACACCAAGGTCGACCTGACCCCCGACCTGCTTGCGGAGCTGCACGCCGAGGGGCTCATCGTCGCGGTCAAGGAGTTCACCGGGGACGTGCGTCGCTCCTACGAGATCCGGGAACTCGCTCCCGAGCTGGACCTGCTGATCGGATCCGACGACGTGCTGCTCGAGCTCGGTCTGGCCGGCGCGGTCGGCTGGATCGCCGGCTACCCGAATGCTCTTCCGAGGGCCAGCAAGGAGCTCTACGACCTGTGCACCTCGGGCAATGTCGGGGACATCGCCAAGGCGCTGCCGCTCTACCGTGACCTGCACTCGCTGCTTCGCTGGGACAGCAAGACCGAGTTCGTCCAGGCGATCAAGCTGTCGATGGACGTCGTCGGGCGCAAGGGCGGCAGTTGCCGTGCGCCGCGTGGCCCGCTGCCGCCGGAGATCGCCGAGCAGGTCGTCGCCGACACCAAGGCCGCGGTGGCCAAGGGCCACAACTGACATGGCTGCCCGCGACTTTCCGTGGTGTTCTCGGGTCGGCATGGTGTGGGAGGACCTGGCGGTTGCCGACGCGCCGCACGAACGCCACCTGGCCCGTGCCTCCGCATCAGGTCGTCCGGACGGTGTCGTCGACGGCTCGCCCGCATGACATCCGTCGGGACACTGCCTGACGACGGCCAGACGAGACGTTTCATCAGAGGGGATTGAGTAACCATGACAGAGACGACCATCACAGTGGGCGTTGACCGGCTGGTCGCCGACGCGGTTTCCGCAGGTCGCACGTGGGCCCGCACTCCGCGCGCCGAGCGGGCCCGGGTTCTAGGCGCGGTCGCCGAGGCACTGGATGCGGCCGCCGACCGGCTGGTCCCGCTGGCGCAGCGGGAAACGCACCTGCCCGAGCCCCGGCTCAGCGGTGAGCTGACCAGGACCACCTTCCAGCTCCGGCTGCTGGCCGCAATCGTCACCGAGGGCGGATACCTCGACGCCCGCGTCGACCATGCCGATCCGAACTGGCCGATGGGCGCCCCCCGGCCGGATCTCCGCCGCACGGCCGTGCCGCTCGGCCCGGTGCTGGTGTTCGCCGCCTCCAACTTCCCCTTCGCGTTCAGCGTCGCCGGCGGCGACACCGCCTCCGCGCTGGCAGCCGGCTGCCCGGTGGTGGTCAAGGCCCACGAGGGCCACCCGCAACTGTCGGTCGCCACGGCGGAGGTGGTCACCGCTGCTCTGGCCGCCGCGGGCGCGCCCGCGGGGCTGTTCGCGCTAGTCTCCGACCCCGGTACAGCGCGGGCGGTGCTCACCCACCCCGACGTGAAGGCCGGCGCGTTCACCGGCTCGATCCCGGGCGGTCGGACGCTCTCTGACATCGCCAGTTCCCGACCAGAGCCGATCCCGTTCTTCGGTGAGCTCAGCAGTGTCAACCCGGTTTTCGTCACCCGCAGCGCCGCCGCCGCCCGCGCCGAGGAGATCGTCACCGGCTTCGTCGGCTCGTTCACGGTGGGTGCCGGCCAGATCTGCACCAAGCCCGGAGTGCTGCTGGTACCAGAGGACTCCGACCTGATGGACCGACTCTCCCGGGCGCCGCTGCCCGAGCCGGCCCGGTTGCTCAACGAGCGGATCGCCGCCGGCCACGGTCGTACCCGCGAGGAGCTGGCCGGGCAACCCGGCGTCACCGTCCTGGCCGCGGGCGGCCCCGACCAAGCCGACTCGCCCGCGCCCGCGCTGCTCACGACGACGGCGGATCACCTGGTCAAGGAGGTCGAGAGTCTGTTCACCGAATGCTTCGGCCCGACCGCCCTGGTGGTGACCTACCGCGACGAGGCCCAGTTGCTCGAGATCGCGGAGGCGATCGACGGCCAGCTCACCGCGACCATCGTGGCGGAGCCGACGGACGAGGTGGTGTCAGCGCTGGCCGAGGCGCTGGCCCGCAAGGCCGGCCGCCTACTGTGGAACCAGTGGCCGACCGGCGTGTCGGTGACCTATGCCCAGCAGCACGGCGGGCCCTACCCTGCCACCACCGCCCCGGCGACGACCTCGGTCGGCACCGCCGCGATCGATCGGTTCACCCGCCCCGTCGCCTGGCAGGGATTCCCCGACCTGCTGCTGCCGGACGAGCTGCGGGAGGTGCCATCGGCGCCGGTGCCACGCCGCGTCGACGGACAGTTGCACGCCTGACCCGAGCCACCAGGAGCCGACCATCAGGATTAGCCGTATGGTTCACCTTGGCGACTCCCACACCGCCGGCACGCCTACCTGAGTGGCTGCAGCCCGTCGCTGACCCGCGCCAGTCGCCCTCACCGCCCTCGCCGCGGAGTGACCGGTACTGGGCCCAGCACCATTACCGTGTGACATGGCGCTGGGGGACGTACCATCGTCCGTGAGGCCGTCGTCAGGAGTCAGCCGGTGAGCAACCTCAGGACCATCCAGCCGCTCGAGAAGTCGAGCCTGCGCGAGCGAGCCTCCCACGCCCTGCGGGCGGCGATCGTGTCCGGCGAGCTGGAGCCTGGCATGGTGTACTCCGCGCCCGCGCTCGGTGCGAAGTTCGGGGTCTCCGCCACGCCGGTACGCGAGGCGATGCTCGACCTTGTCCGCGAGAACCTGGTGGAGACCGTGCCGAACAAGGGCTACCGGGTCACCACCATGGACGAGCGGGACCTCGACGACATCACCGAGTTGCGCCTGCTCGTCGAGCCGCCCCTGGTGGCGCGGGTGAGCCCGTCCATCCCGGCCGGAGACTTCCCGTGGCTGCGCCAGCTGGCGCAGGCGATCGTCGACGGCGCCCTCGCCGGAGACCTCGTCGAGTACACCCACACCGACCGCGAGTTCCACCTCGCCCTACTCGAGTACGCGGGCAACCGCCGGGTCACCTCACTGGTTACCGACCTGCGCGCCCACACTCGACTCTACGGCCTCGCCTCGATGCTCGAACGGGGAGAGCTCGAGGGCGCCGCGCGCGAGCATCACGCAATCCTGGATGCGATCGAGGCCGGCGACGAGGCGGAGGTTCACCAGCTCATGCACGCCCACATCAGCCAAACCCGCGGCCGCTGGGCCCACCCGACAGGAGACGCGCCCTAATCGCTGCTCCTGCCTGGCTCGGCGACAGGAGCGCGCGACCAACCGCTTCGGTTCAGGCGGCGCCAGCCGGCATGTCGGCCTCGTCCGGGTCCATCGATCGAACGACTGGTCTCCGCCATCCGAGCAATCATGAAGATCGCCGCAAGGGAGACCGCGACCACGTATCAAGCTGGCGCGATGGTGCTGCCGGTCTTGTCGATGAGCCAGATGGAGAGGAGAGGGGCAGTGCCGCCGAAGATCGTGAACGCCAGGTTGTAACTGATCGGTGCTCCCGTGTAGCGGGTCCTGGCCGGGAACAAGTTCCACGAACGTCGGGTCGGCGGGTCCGAAGAACAAGCCGAGGCTGAGCGCGAGCATCCCTTGACTGATCAACGCGGTCGCGAGCGTGCCGTGTGAGGCAAGCAGGTATGCCGGGATGGCGAACACCACTTTCATGGAGACCGCCACAGACCCATGGTCAGGATGACACCGGCGAGGACCCGCTTGCGGCTGATGCGATCGCCAAGGCTGCCGAGGAGGAATGCTCCGATCGGGCGCACCAGGAAGCCGACCGCGTACACCGCGAACGTGGAGAGCAGAGCCACTGCTGCTCGGTGTTAGGAAAGAACAGCACCGCGATGACGAGGGCTGCGTAGGCTGGCGCTACCGTGGCGGCGTCGGCGTCGGCTACCGTTTCCTGGCCCCATCGAAGGGGATCTGTCTGGTTACAAACGAAGACCAAGCCGTGGGCGATCGGAGCGGGGCTCGAGCCGGCAGCAACCACGTCGTCCTCAATCCGGCACGGACCGTGAGGTTGTCCGGGGCGGCAGCTACAACTATCTCGATGAGGGGGATGTTCTGGTGAACAACACCGGTGGTGGCGGCGGCCATGGTCATCCGTTCGACCGTGAGCCCGAGCGCGAAGCGCGCGACGTACGCAATGAGTTCGTGAGCGTCGAAGCGGCCTCGGCGGAGTTCGGCGTTGTCGTCGACCCGGACGCGTTCGTTGTCGACGAGGCGGCCACCGTCGCGCTTCGCGAGGTGCGCTCGTGACGGCACGGCCAGACCTCCTGGTGACCAACGCGGCAGTTTTCGACGGCGAGAACGCGGAGCTTGTCGACGGGCCCGTAGCCGTCCGCGACGGGCGGATCGTCGCGGTCGGAGCAGCGGCGGAACTGGGTACCGATGTCGTGGTGGTCGACGCGCGCGGCGGCACGGTGCTGCCGGGTCTCATCGATGCGCTCTGCCATCCGTACGGCATCAGCCTGGACATGGTCGACATCGAGGCGAGCCCACTGAGCTACATCGCGATCGTCGCGGCGGGCCGGCTGCGTAACGCCCTGCACCGTGGCTTTACGACGATCCGCGACGTCGCCGGTGGGGACGCGGGCCTGGCCAGGGCGATCGCCGAGGGCCGGCTCGAGTCGCCCCGCTACCTTTTCACGGGGCCGGCGCTGAGCCAGACCGGCGGTCACGGTGACGCGCGGCCGGCGCACTGGGACACGTGCCCGTGCCATGGACACACGGTCGAGGTCGTCGACGGGGTCGACCCGTTGCGACGGGCCGTGCGTGACCGGTTCCGGCAGGGCGCCCACGCGATCAAGATCATGACCTCCGGGGGCGTCGTGTCGCTGACGGACCCGATCCGGATTCCGCAGTACTCCGAGGACGAGATCCGCGCCGTCACGGTCGAGGCAACCCGGCGGGGCAGCTATGTCGCCGCGCACTCCTACTCGCCCGAGGCGATCATCCACTCGGTGCGGAACGGCGTACGGTCGATCGAGCACGGCAACCTGCTCGATGACGAGTCGGCGGCCGCGATGGCCGAGCACGGGGCGTTCCTCATCCCGACCCTTGCCGCGTACGACGCGATTGACCGGCGCGGTGCGCAGCTCGGTATGGCGGCGGTGTCCCGGGCCAAGAACCGCGAGGTGCTCGATGCCGGTCGCCGCGCGATCGAGATCGCCCGTGCCGCGGGTGTGCCGGTCGGTTTCGGTAGCGACCTGATGGGCGAGCTCGAAGAGGAGCAACTGAACGGGCTGCGCTTGCAGAGCGACGTGCTGGGCATCCTCGACACCCTCCGCTGCGCGACGTCGGTCAACGCACGGCTGCTGGGACTCGACGACATCGGGGTGGTGCGCCCTGGAGCCGTCGCGGACCTCCTCGTAGTCTCGGGGAACCCGTTGGAGCAGCCGGAGATCCTCTGGAACGCCGCACCGCGGGTCGTCATCCAAGGGGGCCGGGTCGTTCGTGACGACAGGATGGGGGCCTAGCAGAGGCATGCCCGACAGCATCATGTTCATCGACGAGCTGACGATGGACACCGCCCTCGGCTGGGTGGAGGCGGTTGACGCGCTCGAGGACGCGTTGGTGTCCGGAGCCGCACCGGGAACACACCGCCGCGCACCTTCGCCGATGTGTCGGGCGGGCAGCTGATCCTCATGCCCGGTGAGGTAGGGGCACAGGTCGGGGTGAAGGTCGTGTCGGTCAGCCCGGACAACGCGACCCACGGCCTGCCGCGCATCCACGGGCTGGTCGTGCGTCTCCACGAGGGCCCCGCTCAGACCGGTGTGCCGATCGTGTGGTCGCGGGCCCGTCTGATGTGGTTGCCGCGGGCAAGCTGATACGTCCAGGCCGGTCGTAGCTGATTCCACCGACCAAAGACAACAGGCGCGCGATATGCCGCCTATGCGGTGGAGCGTCGCCGGCTGGCGCGGCACCCGGCGCAGGTGTGTCCGGAACTGGTCGCCACCGCGCCCCGGCAGGTGTACTCATAGGACATCACCAAGCTCGCGGGTCCGGTGAAGGGCACCTACTTCGACGCGTACGTGATGATCGACATCTACTCCCGCTACATCGTCGGTGTCCACGTGCACGCCCACGAATCCGGTGTGCTGGCAAAGGAATTGATGGAACAGATCTTCGCGGTGCACGGCATCCCGCAGATCGTTCACGCCGACCGGGGAACGTCGATGACCAGCAAGACCGTCGCCGCGCTGCTCGCCGATCTCGAGGTCACCAGGTCGCACTCGCGGCCCCCGGGTGTCCCTTTTAACCGGCTAATCACCGCATTGGTGCTGGTCAGCGACACGCCATGGCTGTGCAGTTGCCGGGGCCGCACGGGTCGCTGGTGCTACATGTGTTGCTCATGGACGCCAGGGCCGCGTTGCGGCTCAAGGAGCGCGGCGAGGGGTGGGTGCTCGTCGGCGGGTCGGCTGCGCGGTTCGGGCTGATCGAGGTGATGGCGATACCAGCCGACCACAGGAGCGCGCGGGATTGTGTGCCGCAATCGAGACGGGGCCGTCATCGAGTCGCCGCAGCAACATGCCCGATCTGTTGCGCCGGGGAAGTAGCGTGGCCCTTGAGCTAATCCCGGACTGGTACCCCATCCTGACCCCGGGGTCGGTTCACTAACCTGAGTAGAGAGCCCCGCCGTTGATCGCACACCGACGGTGGGGCTTTCGATGTCCCTCAATCGTCCAATGCGCGGCCTGTTGTGTGTCGTGCCGGTCGCCCCGTTACCTGGAGCGAGGTATGGACACGCAGTACCGCGCAGCCGCTGCCCCCAGGTCAACCTGATCGTCGCGCCGTTCGGGCGCTCTAGGTTTGGCCGGTTCGGGGACTGATCGAGGTGGCATAGGGTCCGTGAGGTGTACAGCAGCGCTGTTTTGCCGGTGGTCGCGACGCCGTCCGCTCCCGCTCTTGTTCTTCGCCCGTGGCGTGCCGAGGAGATCGAGCAGTTGATCGAGGTCTGCCGTGATCCGGGCTTGCGGCGCTACACCAGTGCTTGCGTGGAGACCGTCGCAGAGGGGGAGCGATGGGTGCAGATCCAGGAGACGGGTTGGGCGGCCGGGGAGCGATTCAGTTTCGCGGTACACAATCAGGGAACGTCGGCCGGTGGGCTGGTCGGCAACGTGGTGCTCAAAGAGTTCACCGAGGACGGTTCAGGTGCCGAGGTCGGGTACTGGACCGCAGCCCGGGCGCGAGGTCAGAGTGTGGCGCCGCGCGCGCTCGAGGTGCTCACCGATTGGGCCTTCGACACGTTCGCGGAGCGCGGGCTCAAGCGGCTTGTCCTGCGTCATCAGGTGGACAACGTGGCCTCGTGCCGCGTCGCGCAGAAGTGTCGTTTCGAGTTCGACCAGATCTTGGCGCCCGCGCCGCCAAGATTCCCGCTCGAAGGACACCTGCACGTACGCCGTACTGATGGTGAACTGCCCCGAGTTGGATAACGAAGAGACCTCCGCTGACCTGCACGGCTGCGAACGTCTCCTTCACCGCTGGCGCGCGCGAGTGCGTTCTCGAAGGTCATCGAAGGCGGTGGCGGGTCCACTCTCGAGGCGCTGACGGATCTGCGTGGCGCACTCCTGCGGAGTGAGCACGCTGGTGTCAACCTCGAGGTCGTAGCGGGCATGCGCGTGGACCGTGCCGATCTGTCGGGCGGCCTGCCCCGGTGGCCGGTTGGACCGTTCGCGCTCGCGGACCTCGACAACGGGAAGGGGGCAGCGGACTCCCACGAACAGGACCCGCACCCCGGCGAGGGCCTCCAGGCAGTCATCGAGACGCCACGGCCCGCCGATGACCTGGTCCGCGATGACGTCGTTGCCCGTTGTGGCCATCGCCGCGAGAACTCGGTGATAGCCGCGAGCGGTCCTCTCGAAGACCTCGCCGCTGCGATGACCCGGGGTCCTGGCGCGGTGAAGGACGTCGATCCCGAGGTTGAACCACGGCCCCGGCAGGATCTCGACCAAGGCGGTGGCGATACTCGTCTTGCCGGAACTAGAGGTCCCGTTCAGCAGGATCACACGACCGGTGCTCAGTGATGGCATGGCGACCATCCTGCCGCGAGTGCTCGCGTCGTCAACCGGAGCTCGATCCCCAGCCTGTACAGCAGGCCGCTGACGTCCTTACTCACGTGATTCAGTGGCAAATGGTGACAGACGTTGGATGCCAATGACATGCAGATTTGAGGTATTGGCACAGGTCACGAGCGATCTTGCGTACTGACGACCAACACCGGGTTGTCTGGTCCCAGAAGGCGGTGGTTTGGGGTTAGGCGAGGCGAGTCAGCCAGCTGTGGGGGTCGGGGGAGCGGCCGTGTTGGAGGTCTAGGAGGGATCTGCGGAGGGTCGCGGTGACTGGGCCTACGCCGTGGTTGACGGAGTGGTCGCCGATGGTCACTTCGCCTTCGGTCCAGGCGAGGCGGCCGATGGGGGTGATGACGGCGGCGGTGCCGGAGGCGAAGGCCTCGGTGATTTCGCCGCTGGCCACGCCGTCGCGCCAGTCGTCGGCGGAGATGCGGCGCTCTTCCACCTTGTGGCCGAGGTCTGCCGCCAGTTCCAGTACTGACGCGCGGGTGACGCCTTCCAGGATCGAACCGGACAGTTCGGGCGTCGCGATCCGGCCGTCGGAGTACACGAAGAAGAGGTTCATGCTGCCGCTCTCCTCGATCCAGCGGCGTTCCACGGCGTCGAGGTAGGCGACCTGGTCGCAACCGTTGGCGACTGCTTCGGCAAGTGCGGCCAGGCTGGCCGCGTAGTTGCCGCCGCATTTGGCCGCGCCCGTGCCACCCGGGGTCGCGCGGATCGACGTACTGGACAGCCAGATGGAGACAGGCTTGGGGCCAGTGTCGAAGTACGCGCCGGCCGGTGAGGCGATCACACCGAACAGCACCTCTTGTGCCGGCCGCACGCTCAGCGCAGCCTCGGTGGCGATCATGTAGGGCCGCAGGTAGAGGCTGGTCTCACCGCTACCCGCCGGCGGCACCCAGACCTCGTCCACAGTCACCAGTGCACGCAGTGCGGCGACGAACGCCTCTTCCGGCACCTCAGGCAGCGCAAGCCGCTTGGCGCTCCGGCTGAACCGGGCAGCGTTGACCTCAGGCCGGAACGCCCACACCGACCCGTCCTCATGCCGGTACGCCTTCAGCCCTTCGAAGATCTCCTGCGCATAGTGCAGTACTGCGGCCGCCGGGCTGACCTTGAGTGGCGCGTACGCCGTCACCTTCTGGTCATGCCAGCCACGCTCACTCGTCCACGAGGCCAGCACCATGTGGTCGGTGAAGGACTGCCCGAAGCCGGGCTTGGCCAATACCGCAGTACGGGCCTCTGCTGAAGCTAGGCCGGCGCTGAGCTCGACCTGGAAGTCCCACGTGTCCATCACTGTCACTGCCTGATTCTCACCTGTCACGCTCGGCACGCTACCTCTCCTGCCAGCCAGAACTCGACCCGCTGCCCAAAGTGCGGCTGTCATACGGCCTGCGCCTCACCAGTTCGCGGTAGTCCCACACGGCAGCCCGCCCAAGATCATCACCCTGTACTGCGGCCAGCACGTGGCCGGCCGCGTCGTAAAGGTGATGGGTGTGCCACTGGTCGGGCAGCTCCACCAGCACTCGCATCGCCACGGCCAACCCGGCTGCGACGTCGCCGTCCATAACTAGACACCGCGCGACCACCAACTCCAGGAGAGCCCGCTCGGTGCTCTCGCACGGCCCCAATGCCTGGTCGAGAGCCACGTAGGCGCCGACGGTGTCGCCGAGACCCGCGCACACTCGGCCCTCGACAGCGCAGGTCTGGTAACTGGCCCACTCGAACGGCGAGCTGCTCAGAGCCGAGCGGCCTGGCAGATCAGCTGCCACCGCCTGGAGATCGCGCATGGCTCGCCGTGCTTCGACTGCCTCGCCCTGCGCAGCCACCACCTGGGCGCGCGCAGCTAGAGCATGTGCAACGCCGTCTGGTTGATCAGCCAGCGTCAATGCATCGTCGGCGAGATCGAGGAGGACAGGCAGCGGGCGCTGCTCTGCCAGCCCACTGATTGCCTCCCAGCTGCGGGCGAGGCCGGCGATCCGGCGCTCGGCCGACCCGTCGGCGGTCGCGCGGGCAGTTCGCCACCAGCGCTCGGCCGCGCGGAGCTTGCCGAGCTCGGCGAGGGTCAAGGCGATCAGCACGGCCAGCTCCGCAGCCGGAACGGCCAGAGCGGCTGAACCAGCCGCGGCACTGGCTCGCAGTAGCTGAAGATCCGCGGTGAGCGCGGGCAGGCGCTCAGCCGGGGGAGTCGTGGCGAACTCGTAGGCATGGCTGGCCGCCACGGCCCGCCACTCGGCCACCTCCCGCCCTGGACCGAAAGACCCGGCCAACTCATGCCGAACCGCCTCCAGCAACTCCACCCCAGCGGGCAACTTCCCTCCGTCCGGCGCCCGGGCGACCTGGACTTCGCCCGGCGCCGCTCCGACTAGCTGTGTCCCAGCGTCTGCCGCCGCGAGTGCCTGCGCTGCAACGTCCGCCCGAGTTGATGGGTGGGTCTGCTCGTAGGCGGTCGACAACGCCGGGCTGGTGCCCAGCTCCCGGTCGCACAGGCTGGCGAGGTGGGCTGAGCCCGGGCGCCGGCCGCGCTCGACCTGGGACAGGTAGCTGTGGTCGTAGCCCACTCGAATGGCAAGCTGCCGCAAGCTCAGGGCAGCTGCCTGCCGGGACCGTCTCAACTGCACGCCGAACGCTGCCTCAGTCACAGGATCCTCCCCTGTTCGAGCTGCTGGTCTGGCCAGCCCACTGGTCACGCCTGTTGGTTGCGGTGCGTAACAAGAATCTACAAGGCCCTACCGACAGAACCGGCTGCGGCACCGCCCGAAGCTCAACCCTGCAAGGGGATAGAGGCTTTGGTGACTGTGGGCTGTTTGGACAGCCCACAGCTCACACCTGGTGACCACACCCCCTCACCAACCAGCCTTGGACCATGAACACCCCGCAGCCAGAGCCAAGGCTCTTCCACCTGGTCCGGCCGTCCGGTGCCGACGACACCCTTGCCGAGGGCGTCGAGTGGTCCGACGGCACGGTGACGCTGCGCTGGCGGGGGCAATGGCCGGCGACGTCGGCCTGGGAGGGCGGCATCGACGCCGTACTGGCGGTCCACGGACACAACGGCACCACCGAGATCCGCTGGCTCCCCACATCCCCACCACCAACCAGCACTGCGCACGCACCAACTGAACCACCGACCGGTACTGCGGAAGCCTCGGCCCCACCGGCGACCGGTACTACCGACGCGTCGCAGGCAGCCGGTGGCGGGCGGTCGACGCGGGAGTGGAAGGATTGGGCGGCAGTCGGTGGGCTACGGCTGGCGGCGCCGGGGGTAGATGGCAGATGCGTCAACTGCGGCCTGGTCTGGCCATGCCTGAGCTGCGGACCGTGACGGCCATGCCCACACGGCGGAGCGACGAGTGCCAGCGGTTCGGCCTCAAGCAAGGGGGGTTGCAACAAGCTGCAATTTAGTTGCTACAGAAGGCTTCGAACGATATAAACTCCGGGGCTCGCCGGTGTTGCTCGCGGGTGCGGCGCCTGGTGGCCGGGATATGTGAGCGGCACGCCCTATCAGGGCGTTGATGAAGGGGATCTCGTTGAAAAGCATGCAACGTCTTGCGCTGACTCTCGCTAGCCTGGCTGCGGCAGCAGTGCTGCCCATGACCGCGGCAGCCGCTACGCCCGCCCCGCTACTGGGCTGTGGGCTGTCGGCCGGCGCCATGGCAGACGGATGGTCCGGCGGGTACGACATCACCACCACCAAGCCGCCACAGGTGCGCGTGCGTGACGGGTTCCCGATGTTCAACAGCACCGCCAACGCCACCTCGTACTACACCGAAGAAGCCGGCGGCAGGTCGTCCTACTCCGGCCTGATCCTGCAAGGCTCGAACATGTACGCCACCCGCGTCACGTACGACGGCGTCGCGCAGCAGCCGACCGTCTCCGCGACCAGGATCGGCACGGGCTGGAGCACCTTCCGCCAGCTCTCGAGGTCCAACTATGTGCAGGGCACCAAGCCGCACTCGTACCTGTACGCCCTGAACACCAACGGCTCGCTGTACCGGTACACCACGGCGTCTGGCATCCGGAGCTGGGGTTCGGCGCCGGGCTTCAGCTCGCTCAAGGCGATGACGCTGATCGCCGAGACCGCGACGTACGACACGCTGCTCGCCACCACCACCGGCGGTGCCCTGTACACCATCCGGATCCCCGCCACCGCCTCGATCAAGCCGATCGTCAAGAAGGTCCGCAGTACCGGCTACTCGGCCTTCGAGTCGTTAGTCGTTCAGCGCTGCGGTACGTCCGGAAGCGTCCTGGCCGCGTTCGACGACGATGCCAACCGAGTGAGCATTTACGCCCTCACGCGCGCCACAGGTGAATCGACCGTCATCAAGAGTATCGGCACAGGCGACGCCGGCTGGCGCCCTCCGCAGTACTTCCTCTTGACTGGCGCTCGCGGACCCCAACTCGTCGGCGAGTAGCCACTACTGCTGTTCTTGCCTCGCTCGGCTCTGCTGGGGCGGGGCAATCCTTTTGCCGCCGTCCAAAGCTCTGCTGAAGGCGTGCGGAAACAAGACGGGATCGTGCCTGGAGATCGCCACCGGCCAGGGCTCCGCGGCATGCAAACCGAGACACCGCCACGAACAGTTCCTGGCCTTCCTCAGGCAGGTCGCCCGTGCCCACCCCGAGCGCGAACTGCACCTGGTGATGGACAACTACGCCGCCGACAAACACCCCAAGATCAAGGCCTGGCTGGCTGGCAATCCCCGCGTCAGCGTGCACTTCACACCCACCCACGCATCCTGGATGAACCTGGTCGAGGTCTGGTTCTCGTGGTGCGGCCCGCCGCGTGCGGCGAGGTCCCAAGATCGTCGGTCGCGACTCTGACGACTCTTTCAACGACGCGTACGACAGCGTCGTGTCGGGAGCGATAGACAGCGGTTACGCGCCCCGGTCGGTAGGCGGCCGGGGCGCGTTTGGGTCAGCTGATCGTGAGGATCTTGTTTGTCGCGAACGCCTGGGCGTGATCGGCGTCGCCGGGGAACCAGACACGGTAGGCGATCTGGCCGCGGATGGCCGGCTTGATGCCGAAGGCGTAGGCCCCTGAGGCGCTCTGCTTGACCGAGGCGATCGACTTCCAGGTCTTGTTCGCGTACTGCTGCAGGTAGACAGGCTTGCCGTAGTGCGCCGGAGCGAGGTACCCGGAGAACTTCGTCGCCTGCCCGAGCCGGATCGTCGCTGGCGACAGCGTCGCCGAGATCGTCGGCGCGACCTGCACGGTGATGTCCGGCGTCCGGGTCCCCATCATGTCGTCGTTGCCGGGGAAGGTCATCATGATCACTGACGACACCGTCGGCTTGTAGGTGTAGCTGACGGTTCCGGTCTTCGTGGTCTTCACGGTAGCGAGCAGCTTGAACGTCGACGAGTTCTTCGGCCGCACGTACATGTTGATCGGCACGCCGTAGTACGCCTTGTTGTCGATCCCGAGCAGGCTCCCACGCAAGGTGATCGACCCGCCGTAGTTGATCAGCGTCGAGGTCGTGCTGATCCCCGTCTTCATCCCCAGCAGTCGTTTGAGGTTGGGCAAGCTGTACTGGCCGGGGTGATCCAGGGCAAACGCGGCGTACGTGTAGGTGACGCCCTGCGCCAGACCCGTGTCCTTCACCGCGGTCCCGGTGCCCGAGTAGACGAGCGTGCCGGTGGTCGGCGTCGGTACGGTGTTGCCGGCGTTCCGCCGCACGATGACCTTATCCAGGTCGGTCATGGGGTGAATCGTCCATGAGAGGTTCGCGGCCAGGTACGCACCAGTTGCATCGAACGGCGCCACCTGCGGCGGCACGGTGTCTGCCGTGAAGAAGGTGCTGGTGAACGGTGCCAGCGGCGTACCGTCAGCCTCCTGGACACCCGTGACGCGAATCCGGTACGGCGTGTTGTCGGTCAGCGCCTCGGGGTCATCCGGGTATGCGGCGGCTGGTGGTGGGGTCGCAGTGATCACGGCCCGCCTGGTCGCTGCGTCGTAGGCGACCGTCGCAGCCACCGTGGTGCCCGTCTTTCCGCTCAGCAGCCGCACCGTGGACGCGGTCACGGTGTTCGCGACCACATCACGTGCGAATGTCACTGACGGATCCATTGTCCGGGTCGTCTCCGACATATCCCGCGGAAGCACGTCCCGCACGGGATACGCGGTCCCTGTCGGGGCGGAGCCGGCGCCTTCTTCGGTGATGGAGAGCGTGTAGGCCTTGCTGTTGTCCCACGACCCGTTGTCGTTGCGCACGGCAAAGAACGTGCTGCCGGCCGGCGCGCTGACGTTGACGGTTACGGACAGCTTGACCGGCTGGCCGCATCCCGTTGCCGGGAACGCGTTCACCGCATGCGCCAGAGATCGGAGTTCGCCGTCGTACACGTCGAGTCGCGGTGCGAAGTTCGCCGAGTTGGCGCAGTCGAACTCTGGCCCGGTCAGCGTCACCTTCAGGTTGCGTGCCACGCTCGACTTCAGCTCGCTCCAGTTGACGTCGCCCTCGATTCCGACGACCGAGCTGGACGTGGCGGGAACCGAGACGATCTCAGCCGCGTCCCCGGGCTGGTCTGTGCCCCCCACCGGGTTGATCCGGAAGTCTCCGGTCCTCTTGCCACCGAGATCGGCGTATGCATCCAGGACACCGGCCCCGTAGTACGGGTCGATGCCACGCGGACCTGCGTCGCGGGACAGCAACTTCAGCCGGGTCTGCACCTGGGCCGGCGTGAACGCCGGCCATTTGTTCTTCACCAGCGCCGCGACAGCGGCGACGATCGGCGCGGAGCAGGAGGTACCGGTGCAGTACCAGTACGGCTCATAGCCGGACGGGGTCATCGACCGTACGCCGGTGCTGAGGATGTCCCAGCCGGGTGCGGCGATGTCGACCCAGTCGCCGTGCGAGCTGAAGTAGGTCATCACGCCATAGGCGTTGGTCGCCCCAACGGCGATGACCTCCGGGTACGCCGCCGGGTACTGCACGACGTCGTTGCCCTCGTTGCCGGCCGCGGCAACTACGACGACTCCCGCGGCGACCGCGCGCTGTATCGCGTCGCGCAGGACTGCGTTGTCGCCCGGACCGCTCAGGGACATATTGATCACCTTGGTGCCGTGGGCGACCGCCCAGTCGACGCCCTCGGCGATGTCCGCGTCGTACCCCTCGCCCTTCGCGTCCAAGACCTTGACCGGCATCGCCTTGACGTTCCAGCCGACACCGGCCACGCCGATGCCGTTGTTCGCACCGGCGGCGATGATGCCGAGCGTCATGGTGCCGTGGCCGTTGTCGTCGACCGGGTTCGGCCGGGTGCTCGACACCGCGTTGTAGCCGGGCACGAGATGGCCGGCGAGGTCGGGGTGGCCGGCGTCGACGCCGGTGTCGAGCACCGCGACGATCTGGCTGCCGGTCGACTTGGACAGGTCCCAGGCCTGCGGGACCCGGACCGTGTTCAGGGACAGCGCCTGGTCGGTGCCGTAGTACTCGTCGTTCGGGACGGCTGCGATGCGGCGCTTATAGTTCAGCGCGGCGAGCTCGACCGTCGGGTCTGCCTTGACCTTCTTCAGCAGTTCCGGGGCCGGGAGGTCGCCCTCGAGCTTGACGATGTCCGACGACACCGAGTCCTCGGTGGTCGCGCGGAACTTCGAGACCGCGGCCTCGCGGGCCGAGGCAGTGGCCTTCTTCTTGAACTTCACTATCACCGCGTTCGGCTCGAACTCGGCCTTCGCGGAGTTGTGGTGAGCGGTGAACGGCGGCCGGTAGGGACCGGGCTCGGCAGCCGAACCGGACGAGCCGGTCACAACAACCAAACCACCTGCAACCAGGGCCGCGGGCACGGCCAGATGCAGCAAACGGACGGAGCGGGACAACGCAGACCCCCAAGGCCTAGACAGGGCGGGAACGAACCGCAAGAGCGGCCCCTGCACCCATCGCTACCGCCACCGCCGACGTTACGGCTCCGCAAAAAACCTTACATAACGATCTGCACGCCACCAACCAGCGAACCCTGTGAATTCACACGGCACCTTGGGTTCGGTGGTCCCTGCTTCGCAGCCGTCTGCGCCGATGCAGCCATGGGCGCCTTTCAAGGGCTGCGCCTCTTCAGCCCACGGTTAGCCAGGCACGGCTGTCCGATCGATATTCAGCGCGTAGCTGCGTAGAGCGTGTGCAGGTGCTGCGGTGGTGATGGATCAGCCGGCGGCCTTGAGGAGGTGATCGTGCTGGAGGTTTGAGATGGTGGCGGCGAGTCGGGTGTCTGGGCGTAGGCCGTCGGCGGTCTTGCTGGACTCGGTCACTGTCACTTGGGCGAGAACGTTGCCGACGACAAAGTCCGCATTCGCAGTTGCCATGAAGAGCGTGGGAGACGACTTCTTTTTCAATCCTGCATCCGTCCAGGTGCGCGGGATGCCCCGGACCGTGAAGGTGTCGCCGTGCTCGTACTGTCTCCAGAAGCTATTCTGGAGCGCTACCGCGCCTTCGTGAGTACGGAACCGGTACAGGTAGACGACCAGGCGCCGGTCATCAGACGACATGCGGATGCTGACATACCCCTGGACGAATCCGGTCCGGGCGAGCAGCCTCCGATCCTCCTTCGGCGTCCCGGACAACTTGCTGACGAACCGCTCCACGTCGAACGGACCGATCCTTTGCTGATCCCAGTCGCGCGACGACGGTCGAGTGAATGTGGCGGATCGGACGACCAGCTGGGCAAGATCGTCTTGCCGTGACGTGGCTGTGGGCGCGGTCGGCCGCGGCGCTGAAGTACGTAATGGCTTCGGCCCAGGAGCCGATGCTTGCGGTGCCGGAGTCGATGAAGCTGTGGCCGGTACCCTCGGTGGCGGCGCGCTCTGCTCGGCGGAGCCGCCGCAGCTGACCAGCAGTGGCACGGCGAGCAGGGCAAAACCGGCACGCATCATCATCTGGTGTCCCATCCTCCCCACCGGACTCGCCCGTCGGGCCGAAGGCAGAGCTTACCCCCGGTCGACGCTGCTGTATGGGCTCAGATGCTCGCCCGGTCAGGGGCTAGGTCGGGGTGGTTACTTCGGTTGTTCGAGGTTGGGGCGCATCTTGATCAGTAGTGCGGCGAGGTCTGCTTCGGTGATGTTGGTTGCCATCAGCATTCCGTAGGTGGTCCGGTCTGCCCAGGCGCAGCGGAGTTCGGTGGTGGCGGCGCAGCGCACCTCGCCGCCTAGGTCGCCGGCCGGGTACTCCGTGAGCTTGGCCTGTACGCCGCTGCTCTCCGCGATACCGGCGAAGAAGTCGTTGATGCTCTGTTCCGGATCGGAAGCCTGCTGTTTGCCGCCCAGGAAGAGGATGTAGGCATCGCCGCCTGCGGGGTGCGCGTACCCGCCGTACTGGAGCTCGATGCCTTTCTGGGCGGCGGCGCTTCGACGCTGCTCCAGCGTGGCGGTGACCTCTGGCGTGAGTTGGACGCGGGGCACCCCTCCGGCTGTCTCGGCGATCACGATTCGCCGCTCGGGTTCCGCGCTGGCCGACTGCATCGAGTTCGCCAGGCCGCCGAGCACGATCACTCCGCCGACAGCGAGGCACACGATCGCAATCTCCTTGGCCCGGTCCTTCGGCTTGTGCATGCCGGACACGTGGGGCGCGTCGCTGTGCCTGTACGGCGGCATGGCATCCGGGTGGGAGGCGGTGCTGGGAACTGATGGCGGCAAGACCGGCGTCGGCGTGGCCCTGTCGCGGCGGTTGATGCGAAGGAGCGCCACCAGCCCACCGATCAGCAGGGCCAGCCCCAACACGGTCGGTATAGCGGTGCCGATCTTGTAGGCGGTGCTGTCTACTGACACCAACGAGATGGCGCTACTGAGGATGCTCGGGACCACGGAACCCACCTCCGGAACGGATGCTCCGGTGGTTCTCCGGTCGCCCGCGCACGATAGCGAGTCCGCTTCACCGTGTCCAAACACCACGAACAGCGCTGAGGCGACCGCTCCTGCCCTGCAGGTACCGGGCGGGTTTCCCACAGAGGCGGGTTTCCGACAGAGCGATGCCTTGACCGGGAGTTTTGCAAGGTCTCTACTTAATGCACTCTCGCTGCTGGAGGTCCGCCCATGCGTTCACGGTGTTTTGCCGCGCTTCTTGGCTTTCTGCTTGTTGTTGCCGGTCTTGTCGGTGTCGCGCAGACTGCGCAGGCGGCGAATCTGCTGGTCAATCCCGGGTTCGAGGCGGGGTCGTTGAGTGGGTGGACCTGCTCGGGTGGGTCGGTGATTACCAGCCCGACCCGGTCTGGCGGATTTGCGTTGAATGGAGCGGTGTCGGCATCCGATACTGCGCAGTGCAGTCAGACGGTGGCGGTGCAGCCCAGTACGGCGTACACGTTGTCGGCCTGGGTGCGTGGGTCGTATGTCTACCTGGGTGTGACGGGTGGTGCCTCTACCTGGACGCCCTCGGCTAGTGGCTACAGCCAGCTGACGGTCGCGTTTACGAGTGGTGCCAGTCAGACGTCGGCGCAGATCTACTTGCATGGGTGGTACGGGCAACCGGCGTACCAGGCTGATGACGTCAACCTCGACGGGCCCGGCGGCAACCCGCCGGCTGGCGTTCCCGGAGTACCAGGGGCGCCGTCAGTCACCGGTACTACGAACAGCGCGATCTCGCTGAGCTGGCCGGCCTCCACTGGCACAGTGACCGGGTATCGGGTCTACGAAGGCTCCACCGCGGTCAAGACGGTGACTGGTACCTCCACCAGCGTCGACGGCCTAGCCGCGTGTACTAGTCACAGCTATACAGTCGCGGCGTACAACAGCAACGGGGAGTCGGCCAAGAGCGCAGCAGCATCCGGTACTACGACCGGTTGCACCAGCACAGGCCTACCGAAGCACGCCCTGATCGGCTACCTGCACGCGAGCTTCGCTAACGGTTCGGGGTACATCCGGATGGCCGACATCCCGGCCGCGTGGAACCTCATCAACCTCTCCTTCGGCGAACCCACTTCGGTCACGTCGGGCGACATCCGGTTCAACCGCTGCCCGGTCAGCGAGTGCCCGAACGTCGAGAGCGACGCCGATTTCCTTGCCGCGATCAAGGCGAAACAGGCCCAGGGCAAGAAGGTGCTGATCTCGATCGGCGGCGCCAACGGTCAGGTCCAGCTCACCAGTACGGCGGCCCGCGACGCGTTCGTGAACTCGGTCAGCGCGATCATCGACCGGTGGGGCCTGGACGGGCTCGACATCGACTTCGAGGGCCACTCGCTCCACCTCAACGCCGGCGACACCGACTTCCGCAACCCGACCACCCCAGTGGTGGTGAACCTGATCAGCGCGCTGAAAACGCTCAAAGCGAAGTACGGGGCGAAGTTCGTGCTGACGATGGCGCCCGAGACGTTCTTCGTGCAGGTCGGCTACCAGTTCTACGGCGGCGCGGGCGGCGGCGACAACCGGACCGGCTCGTACCTGCCGGTGATCCACGCGATGCGCGACGCGCTGACCGTGCTGCACGTCCAGGACTACAACTCCGGGCCCGTGATGGGGCTCGACAACGTCTACCACAACATGGGCGGCGCGGAGTTCCACATCGCGATGACCGACATGATCAAGGCCGGCTTCCCGGTCGCGAACACCGGCCACACTTTCCCGGGTCTCCGCGAGGATCAGATCGCCTTCGGGTTGCCGGCCGCGGTCAGCGCAGGGAACGGCTACACCGCCCCCGCAGCCGTTCACCAAGCGCTCGACTGTCTGGTGAAGGGCCAAAGTTGTGGTGGCTACACCCTTAGAGGCGGTCCATCGCCGTCGTTCCGCGGCTTGATGACCTGGTCGATCAACTGGGACCGCTACTACAACTGGGAGTTCCAGAACAGCCACGCGCCGTACCTCGCAGCCCTTCCGTAGTGCGCCTGTGGATGAACGATGACGGGAATTCGCCGACCGCTGGTATGAAAGGTGCATGCCAACGTCAACATCCCGCCCGGTGATCCTCACCGTGGACGACGATCCGGGCGTCTCCCGGTCGATCGCCCGCGATCTGAGGCGCCGGTACGGCGAGGAGAACCGGATCGTCCGGGCAGAGGCCCCGGACCAGGCCCTTGACGCGCTCAAGGAGCTCAAGCTGCGGGGCGAGCCGGTCGCCCTGCTGCTCGCGGACTACCGGATGCCGGGCATGTCCGGGATCGACTTCCTCGAAGCGGCGATGGACCTGTTCCCGCTCGCCCGCCGGGTCCTGCTCACGGCGTACGCCGACACGGACGCCGCCATCCAGGCGATCAACGTCGTCGACCTCGACCACTATCTGCTGAAACCCTGGAACCCACCGGAAGAGAAGCTCTACCCGGTAGTCGACTCGATGCTCGACCTCTGGAAGTCGACGCCCGAGGTGCCCAGCGACGAGACCCGGGTGATCGGCCATCGCTGGTCGGCGCCGTCGTTCACCGCGCGCGACTTCCTCGCCCGCAACGCCGTGCCCTATCGCTGGATGGGCGTCGACGACGAGGAGAGCCAGCGACTACTCGTTGCCGCGGGCATCGACGGTACGACGCTGCCGGTGGTCATCACTGCGGACGGTACGGTGCTGGTGGCGCCGTCGGAGTCCGAGCTGGCTGACAAGGTCGGTCTGTCCACCCACCCCGCCGAGGAGTTCTACGACCTCGTGGTGGTCGGCGGCGGCCCTGCCGGCCTCGGTGCTGCCGTGTACGGCGCCAGCGAAGGGCTGCGGACCGTCCTGGTCGAGCAGGTCGCGACCGGCGGCCAAGCTGGCCAGTCGAGCCGGATCGAGAACTACCTGGGCTTCCCCGACGGGGTGTCGGGGGCGCAGCTGACCGACCGGGCCCGGCGGCAGGCGGTTCGCTTCGGCGCCGAGTTGCTGACCGCGCGCCAGGTGGTCGGGCTCGAGACGATCGGGTCCGCCCGGCGCCTGCAGTTCTCCGACGGCAGCGAGATCTCAGCGCATTCAGTGATCCTGGCGACCGGCGTCTCGTACCGGACGCTCGAAGCGCCCGGCGTGGACGACCTGTGCGGCCGCGGGATCTACTACGGCTCGGCGACCACCGAAGGGCCGAGCTGCGCAGGCCAGGAGGTTTACATCATCGGCGGGGCGAACTCCGCCGGTCAGGCCGCGGTCTATTTCTCGAGACATGCCAAACGCGTGCATATGCTGGTCAGAGGTCCCTCGCTCGAGGCGACCATGTCGTCGTACCTGATCGATCAGCTCGGCGGCATCGACAACATCGAGGTGCACACCTGTACGCAGGTGGTGTCCTGCAAGGGTTCGGACCACTTGGAACGCGTGACGCTGACCAACAGCGTGACCGGGGAGAGCCGGGAGGTGGATACGGAGTGGATGTTCGTGTTCATCGGCGCCGCACCTCGTACCGACTGGCTGCCAGGTGACCTGTTGCGCGACGACCGTGGATTCGTGCTGACCGGACCGGACCTGCGCGGGCGACCGCCGGGCTGGGCGCTGGAGCGGGATCCGTACCATCTGGAGACGAGCATGCCGGGCGTCTTCGCGGCGGGCGACGTCCGGGCCGAGTCCGTCAAGCGGGTCGCTTCCGCGGTCGGGGACGGGGCGATGGCCGTGACCTTGGTGCACCGATACCTGGAGATGCTCTGATGACCGAGCCTGAGACTGTTTCGGGGACCGCCGAACCGCGCCGGATCACTCGCGACGAGCTGCGCACGCTGTTCCTGTTCGAGTCGCTGAACGACGAGCAGCTCGACTGGCTGGTCCGCGAAGGGCACATCATCGAGGTGCAGGAGGGCCGCGTCTTCGCCGAGGGCGACGAGGCGACCTGCTGCTACGTGCTGATGTCCGGCGGGCTGCGGATGTGCAAGCTGCTGCAGGGCGAGGAGGTCGAGATCAACCGCACCTCCCAGCGAGGCGTGTACGCCGGTGCGTTCCACGCCTTCTTCGGTACCGACGACCGCAAGGGCTACACGGCGTCGCTATATGTGCTGGAGCCATCGGAGTTCTTCGTGATCGAGGCCGCCGCGATGGCGACGATGATGAACACCTGGTTCCCGATGGCCGTGCACCTGATCGAAGGTTTCGTGATGGGGATGCGCCGGACCAACGAGACGATGGGCCAGCGCGAGCGGTTGCTTGCCCTGGGCTCCTTGTCGGCCGGCCTCACGCACGAGCTCAACAACCCTGCAGCTGCCGCAGTCCGGGCCGCGGCGACGCTTCGCCAGCGGGTCGCCGGGATGCGATCCAAGCTCGCGATGCTTGCCGACGGCACCCTTGACGCGACCAAGCTGCACAAGATCGTCGAGATCCAGGAGGACGCGGTCGAGCGGGTGGCCAAGGCGCGCGAGCTGTCGCCGATGGAGCTCAGCGACGCCGAGGACTCGCTGTCGGACTGGCTCGACGACCATGACGTGCGCAACAGCTGGGACGTCGCGCCGGTGCTGGCCGCGGTCGGCCTCGACGTGCCCTGGATGGAGAACGTCCTCACCGCCGTCGGACCGGAGTACCTCGAAGGTGCTGTTCGCTGGCTGATGTACACGATCGACACCGAGTCGCTGATGAACGAGATCGACGACTCGGTGACCCGGATCTCCACCCTGGTCGGGGCCGCCAAGCAGTACTCGCAGATCGACCGGGCGCCGTACCAGATCGTTGATCTGCGCGAACTGCTGAAGTCGACGATGGTGATGATGTCGGGCAAGTTCGACGGCCTGACGGTGGTGAAGGACTTCGACCCGGAGCTGCCGCCGATCCCGGCGTACGCGGCCGAGCTGAACCAGGTCTGGACCAACATCATCGACAACGCCGTCGCCGCGATGAACGGCTCCGGCACGCTGACCATCCGCACCAAACGCGATGGTGCCTACGCGCTGGTCGAGATCGGTGACACCGGACCCGGTATCCAGAAGGACATCCGGCAGCGGATCTTCGAACCGTTCTTCACCACCAAGCCGATCGGCGAGGGGACGGGTCTCGGCCTGGACATCTCGTGGCGGATCGTCGTCAAGAAACACCACGGCGACCTGCGCGTCGAGTCCGAGCCGGGGAACACCCGGTTCAAGATCGTGCTTCCGATCAACCCGGAGTCGGAGATCCAGGCTCAGGCCGATCTGATCTGAGGTCTTAGGCGACCAGCAGGCAGAACGGATGGCCGGCGGGGTCGGCGAGCACGTAGAGCGGCTCGCCTTGCTCGTCGGTACGGTCGAGGAGGAGCCGCGCCCCGAGTTCTTCGGCGCGCCGGCGATGGCGGCGAAGGTCTTCCAGCGTCGGTACTGCGAAGTCCAGGTGCAACTGCATCGGGATGTCGTGCTCAGGCCAGGTCGAGCGGGGGAGTGTGCTCACCTGCTGGAACGCGAGCCTCCTCTTCCCGTCACCATCCACCAGTACCAGCCAGTCGGCGTCATCGGCGGCGCCGTCGGATGGCGGCTCGTCGCCGGAGCGGTAGCGCAATCCGAGTAACTCACGGTAGAGCTCCGCCAGCCCGCGCACGTCGGTAGCGTCCAGCGCAGTGTGCATCAGTTCGGGATAGGTCGCCATGATGCCGGTCCTCTGATACGTCGACGATGAAGCAAAGAAGCCTAGCCCCAGTACCCATCCCAAGAACCCTCTGTGCGCAGGGAAGCAATGAGTGCACAACCATCCCCACCGCTGGAAGCACCGGCTAGGGCGTAAGCCCAGCCACCGCAGCAAACACGTCATTCGGAGCCAGCGGCCGCGGATCAGCCCGCCACTTCGCGAGGGCGTCGGCGTGCTTGGACTCGTCGGCTTGGCCGACGCCTTCTGCGATCAAGGCCTTGGCCCGCGTGATGTCGATTTCTTCGTATCCGAAGCGGTTCTCCAGGTAGAAGTCGTTGCGCAGGGCGTTGTTGTCGTGGAAGTAGCCAGTGTTCTGCACGTAGCCGTACATGTTCTCGTGGGCGAGGGCGGCGACCCACAGACGGCGGTTGCCCTTGGTGACGAGGTAGAGCTTCATCTGCCGATCCCATCGATTCGACGGCCCGCGGATCTGTAGGCCGTTGGGGTGGACTTCGCGCTGTCGGTGTTGATCCTCGCAGTCCCCGGTGGATCTTCTCGGCGTGAATCACCGAACGTGTTGACCTCGACCGGTAGATCGCCCACGGTCCGCAGAGCCGCAACGTCTGCCGGCGGTTCTAGCGAGTCGGACAACTCGATGCACAGTGCCCGCGCCGCCGCGCGTTCGGACGGACTCGAGTTGGCATTTCGTTCGATCTCGTACGGCGCCGTGGTCGCCTCCTTCACCCTGGCGGAAGCGGCTGAGTGGAACTGCACTTCAACTGTCTCGCCGGACGGCCGCTGGAAGCCGATATGGATTCCTTTGTAGCGACTGCCATCGGTGTACGAGTGCATCGCGGATACCGGCCGCCAGCCGGAGTCACACAGTTGGCCGACTGTCCGTTGAGTTTCGGCGACCAGTTGGTGCGGTGATTCGGTCAGCATCGTGTAGCGGAGGATGTCGTCCGGCTCGTCGTCATCGAGCGCCTCCAGTTGGTCGGAGTACTTGCGGGCGAGTGATTGTGGTGACTTCACCCTCGACTCCAGCTTGTAGCTGGTGCTCTCGTCGGACAAGGCGGCTACGAACTCGGCTGTAGCTGCGGGCTCGATGGCGATCTTCGCGTGTAACGCGGCTAGAGCCAACCGCGCCGCCTCTGGGCCGAATTCGGCGACCAGTTCAGCTTTCGTCGGCAGCGGATGGCCCCAGTTCACCGGTCGGTTTCGGGCGAGGACCGCATGCAGTTCAACTGGCTCCGGCAGGTTGCGCAGTTCGGCGGGCTGGGCGCCTCCCGTCGTGGTCATCCATCAACGGTAGGAAGAACAGACTGTGCTGTGGGGTGGTTCTTGGGATCTGTGGATAAGTCAGCGCAGGGAAGGGATGAGTGCCAATCTGGACAACCAGCGCCCACCACCTATGGCGTAAGCCCAGCGACCGCAGCAAACACATCATTTGGTGCCAGCGGCCGCGGATCAGCCCGCCACTTCGCCAGTGCGTCGGCCCTAGTGGCTTCGTCGATCTGCCCGACTCCCGCGGCGATCAACGCCTTCGCCTGGACAATGTCGATCTCTTCGTACTGATAGTCGAAGTCCATGTAGAAGTCGTTGCGCAGAGCATTGTTGTCATGAAAGTAGCCGGTGTTGGCTACATACCCGTACATGTGCTCATGAGCCAACGCGGCAACCCAAACCTGCCGCTCCCCATCCTTGACCAGATAAAGCCTCATCTGCCCGTCCCGTCAATCTGGCGCGCCTCGGGCTGGTGCCGTTGGACTTGTCGCTCGGTCGCAGTGCTCGTGCTGTGCGCACTCGCCGGGCCACTCCGGCTGCGCGAATCACTGTAGTTGTTGACCCCCACTGCCACACTGCCGAGTGTTCGCACCGTGTCCAGCCCGAGTGGTACGGCGAGTGTGTTGGAGAGTTCGACGCAGAGCCGCCGGGCTGCGGCTCGCTCGGAGTCGGTGGAAGCGGCGTTTCGCTCGATCTCGTAGGGGCGGGTCGTCGCCTCTTTGACCTTGGCCGAGGCAACCGAGTGGAACTGCACCTCGACCATGTCACCGGCGGGCGTCCGTAGGTCCGCGTGCAGACCTTTGTATCGGCTACCTGCGGTGTAGGAGTGCATCGCGGACTTCATCGCCCATCCACTGTCCTGCAACTGGTCGGTCGTGAACCTCGCGGCGGCGACCAGCTCGTTCGGCGTTCGGCAGAGGACGGTGTACCGCAGTACGTCGTCCGGCTCGCCTTCCTTGTCCCGCTCCAGCCTGTTCTCGAACTGCCGCGCGAGTGATATCGGTGACTTCACCCGGCAGTCGAGGTTGTAGGCGGTTGCACCGTCCGGTACGGCGGCGAGAAAGTCCGCGGTGGTCCGCTGCTCCGTTCGAAGCCTTCTCTGCAAGGTGGTCAGGCTGAGACGCGCGGCGTCCAGGCCGTACTCGGCGACGAGCTGGGTCGCGGTCGGCAGCTTGTCACCCCACTTCACTGGATGCCGCTCGGCGAACAGTGCCTGTAGTTCGGTCGGTTCAGGTAGCCGGGCCGAGCCCCCAGTCATGCTCATCCATCAACGGTAGGAAGAACAGACTGTGCTGTGGGGTGGTTCTTGGGATCTGTGGATAAGTTGAGGAACTCCGAGCAAGCGTCATGCTGGATCGCGGAATCTGTCCAGCGGGATGACGGCGATCGGGACGACCTCGACGAGCAGTTCAGGAATCACCAGCCCGGCGACCTGGATCAGGATGCTGGCCGGCGCGGTGGCGGCCGGGAGGGCGCGGGAGCGCGCCTGCTGGATCGCTGGTAGGTCGTCGCGGTTCAGGAAGTAGATGGTCATGCTGACGATGTCGGCGAGCGTTCCACCTGCCTGGCTGAGGATTACCTGGACGTTGTCCAGGCTCTTCTCCAGTTGCGCGGCGGCGTCGCCTGCACCTACGACGTTGCTGTTCTCGTCCCAGGCCACCTGACCGGTGACATGGGATGACTTTTCCCTCCGGTTGAATCACGCCTTGATTGAAGGCGCGGCCGTTGGGAGCCCAGATACCCGGTGGATTGAAGTGATTTCCCATCTGGCGACCCTAGAAGGTCCTCTGGTCTTCTGTCAGCGGAGTGCTGTGCCGTGGGTGTGGGTTAGGAGAGTCAGGTCTTCGCGGGTGGGGAGGGATTCCCAGTCGCCGTGGGCGCCTACGCAGAAGGCGCCGGAGGTGGTGGCGCGGGCGAGGCGGTCTTCAGGTGGGAGGTTGTCGAGGGTGGCGGAGAGGTAGCCGGAGACGAAGGCGTCGCCGGCGCCGATGGAGTCGACCACGGTCACCGGGAGGGCTGGGCGGTGAAGGGTGCCGTCCGTGGTGTGGGTCCAGGCGCCCTTGACGCCGGCGGTGATCACGACCTCGGTGATCGTGGTGGAGAGCAGGTCGGCGACTGGGTCGTCGGCGTCGGTGAGGATGTCGAGTTCGTCGTCCGAGGCGAAGACCGTGGTCACGTGGGGGAGCAGCGTACGCAGTACGGCGGCTGCGTCTGTGCGGGACCAGAGGCGGCCGCGATAGTTCACGTCCAGCGAAACCTTGATGCCAGCAGCAGAAGCGGCCTGTACTGCGGCCAGCGTCGCGGCGCGGGCCGTGTCGGAGAGAGCCGGCGTGATGCCGGTGACGTGAAGGATGCGTGGCGTCCCCGGGCTGGCGGAGAGCGCTGAACCGGCGAGGGCGACAGCGGACGGCGTACCGGTGGGAGTGGTGGTGGGCACCGAACCGGTGAGGTCGACAGCGGTCGGCGTACCAGTGGCAGCGGCGGTGGATGGCCTGCCGGCGAGGGCGGCGAGGCATTCCGTTGCGGTGAGCGTCGAACCGGCTGAGCCGCGGCGGTGGTAGCTGACGCGGGTGATGTCGTGCGCCGGTTGGTCGAAGGCGATGAACCCGGTGAACGAGTCGTCGGAGAAGCGGAGATAGCTGGTGTCGACGTTCTCGGCGCGGAGGGTGCGCTGGATCAGGCGACCGGGCTCATCGTTGCCCACGGCACCTAACCAGGCGACGTCATGGCCGAGGCGAGCCAATCCGATCGCCACGTTGCTCTCGGAACCGGCTACCGACAGATGCACGTCGCCACCCATCCGCAGGGCAGCCTTGGACCGCAGCGAGACCATCGCCTCGCCGAAGGTAAGAACCTCTGGCATCAGTACTCCTCATGCAGGGCGGAGATCCAGCCCATCAATCGTCGCCTGCCACGGCGGCGCTGAGCGGGGGAGTGGCCGGAAGGGCTGGGCACTGATGGGCTGGACCTCCGCAGCCCAGCCCATTCCGCGAATGCAGGGTGGGCCCGGGGCCTCGCGGCGGCGGAGCTCCATCCCATCAATGGTGGCTCGGCATGGTGGTGCTGAGCGGGGGAGAGGGGCGGTACGCCGGGCATTGATGGGCTGGACCTCCGCCCACGCGACCTCCAGCAAAAGAGTTGGGGGTTATGCATGGGCGACGGCCTCGAGGAAGGCGGCGGCTCGGTGGGCCAGGTCGGCTTGGGAGCCGCCGGTGCCTGCGTTGCCGAGGAGGGGGGAGCCGAGGCCTACTGCCAAGGCGCCGGCTGCCAGGTACTGCGGGGCGGTGGTGACGTCTACTCCGCCTACGGCGATGAGCGGTGCGTCCGGGAGCGGGGCGCGGAGTTCGCGGAGGTAGCCGGGGCCGTGCAGCTTGGCGGGGAAGATCTTCACGGCCAACGCGCCGAGATCCAAGGCGGCGATGACCTCGGTCGGAGTCAAGGCGCCGCACAGCAAGGGCAGGCCGAGTTCGACACTGCGCTTGGCGCCGCGCGTGATCCCGGGGGTGACGACGAAATCCGCTCGGGCGTCCGCGACCTCATCCGCCTGCTCCGCGGTGACGACGGTCCCCGCGCCGATCAGCACCGATGAGTCGTACTCCGTACGCGCCTTGGAGATCGCCTCAGCGCCACCCGGCGTCGTGAGTGAGACCTCCAAGGCGGTGATCCCCGCGGCCACCAGCGTGCGAATGCACTCCAGCGCCCGATCGGGTCCGTCCGCCCGGATGATCGCCAGGACCTTGCGTTGACCGAGTTCCGCGAGCAACTCCACTTACTTCACCCCTTAGACGAAGACTTTCAGCCTATTTGATCGATCCAGACATAGGACGTGGGATGTTCAGCGTTTGACACCGCCGATCGGTGGATAAGTTACAGAGTGAGCAACCCGCCCCGTTGTTTACTTTCCGTTCACCGGAAGGCAGGTCCAGGTACCCATGCCCAGATTCCGCCCCTTGCTGGTCTCCCTCGCTCTGCTGGCCGCCGGCCTCGTCGCCGTACCCCAGCAAACGCAACCCGCCGATGCCGCCGTCACCCAGACCGTCCTGTTCGACAAGGGCGGCGCGGGCTATGGCTGCTACCGAATCCCCGCGATCGTGCGAACCAAGCTCGGCACCCTCCTCGCCTTCGCCGAAGCGCGACGTACCTGGTGTGGCGACTCCCAGGAGATCGACCTCGTCGTACGCCGGTCCGAAGACGACGGCCGCACCTGGTCGGCTCAGGAGGTCGTCTTGTCCGGCACCGACGCAGACCCCAATGCCGTCGCCACCCGCGGCAACCCGACCCCGATCGTCGACCAGGAGAGCGGCCGGATCGTCCTGCTCACCACGATGGACCCCGGCACGTCGAGCCGCCCGCGTACGCCGTACGTCCAGTTCAGCGATGACGACGGGAAGACGTTCAGCAAAGCCACGAACATCGGCGGCCAGATCGACGACCCGACCTGGGGCTGGTACGCGACCGGCCCGGTGCACGGCATCCAGTTGACCCGCGGAGCCCACAAGGGGCGCCTTGTGGCCGGGACCAACTACGACGTCGACGGCAAAGGCGGCGGGCAACTCGTCTACAGCGACAACAAAGGCGAGACCTGGCACAAGGGCGCCACCGACCTGCGCAGCGACGGGATGGTTCCCCAGGAGATCAGCGTCGTCGAAAAGGTTGACGGCGGCATCTATGCCGGTGCCAGGAACAACAGTGCGGGTACCGGGAACGACAGCCGTGCATTTGCCGTCAGCAACGATGGCGGTGAGACCTACGCGACGAAGTACGCGACCATCCCGGGCCTGACCACGCCGATCGTGCAGGGCTCGCTGCTCCGGCTGCGGGCGACCGACGAGGGAGCGAAGTACAACCGGATCCTGTTCGCCTCGCCGGCTGATCCCGAGCGGCGGAGGTACATGACGATCAGGTCGAGCTTCGACGAAGGCAAGACCTGGCAGTCCGTTGCCGACGGCACCAGGATCACCAGCGACTGGTCCGGGTACTCCGATATGACGATGCTCGACACCGGTGAGATCGGCTTGCTGTACGAAGCCGGGACGGTTGACGCCCGCGACCAGATCCGGTTCGCCCGGTTCACCGAGACCGACATCGGGCTGCCTGACGGACCGCCCGGGCCGACTACGCCGGACGTCTCCGGGTTGGGAAACAACGGGATCCTTCGCGGCGGTACGACCGTTGTCGCCGGCAAGTTCGGCCAGGCGCGCGACCTGGACGGAACCGATGACGCGATCCAGCTGCCGTTCGCCGAGTCGCTCGCCGTAGGGGCGGGTGATTTCACCGCGATGACCTGGATCAAGTACGGCGCCCGAACGACGCCTCAGGCAATCTTCTGGGGTTACAACCTCAACGAGTTCTCGCAGTTCTGGCTGCGCGCCGAGCCGGCCGACGCTCGCATTCGCGGGCTGATCACGACCGGCGGAAACACGGCGGTCGTCGCAACCACCAAGGCCTACAACGACAACGCCTGGCACCACGTCGCCCTGCAACGGAAAGCGGGCACGTTGGCCATCTGGGTCGACGGCGTACCGGCCGCAAGTGTCGCGTCGCCTGCTGGATCGGTCAGCCCGGGACGGCCGTTCAAGATGTACGTCGGTCAGCGCCTCGACGGACTGCATCACTTCGACGGGTCGCTCGACGAGGTCCGCATCTACAAGCGCGCGATCACGGCCGCCGAGCTGAACAGCATCCGGACCAGCAACGTCACGACGGTCCCGAACGTAGTACTCGATCTGCCGCTCGGGTAGCACGATCATCAGACTGACCTGGCGGTCACCACGAGACGCCAGGTCAGCTCACCCGACTCCGGCACCACGGCTGCGTCCCCGGGACCGGCCTCCGACAACCCGAAAACCCTGCCCAGCATGGGCTCCACACCCAGGCTCCGGTACGGCGCCTGCGCCGGGAATCCACCCAGATTCCGCCACAAGGCAACAGAAACCGGTTGCCCAGAGCAACTCAGCGACAAAGTCAGCTCGATGCCTTGATCAACAACCGAAGCAGTCGGGCAGTCGACCAGCACAGCGCCGAGCGCGGTGCCGTCCGAAGGGCCGTAGGTGGCAAGGTCGAGCTCCGACCAGCTACTGCTCTCCGCCCAATCAGAACCATCCTGCGGATACAAGCGGCAAACAGTGTCGGCCGGAACCTCGACAGATGCTCCGACCGCGCAATCGAGCAGCGTGTGAGCAGCCCAAATGAAGCGATACCCGGCGGGAGCGATCAGGCGATAGTCGACCCAGATCGCCCCGGCATCGCCCGCCTCCACTGGTGTTTCGCCTCCGTTGAAGCGGCGGAGCAGCACAGCCTCGCCGTACGGGACGACGTCCCAATCTTCATCCTCATCCAGGGAGCCCCACGATTGGTTCCACAAGCCGCCGTGGTCGGGCACGCCGCGTACGGTCGGGAAGCATTCGTCCAGCCCGCCGACGTCGACGTACTCCGTCAGCCCTTCGCGCGAACCCGCGATCAGTCCCGGCCCGGACCACAGCCATTCGCGCCCGCCGAGGATGAGCGACGTCCAGCGCCCGCCGTCGTCCAGGTCGATCGCGACCTCATTGTCCGGAAGCATTGAGATCACCACTCCGCGAAGGATCCGTCGTCGTGCGTCCAGATCGGGTTGCGCCAGGCATGGCCCTTCTTGTCAGCTTCGCGTACTGCGGCCTCGTCGACCGTGATCCCCAACCCAGGAAGAGGATTCCACTCGGCATGCCCGTCCACCCAGATGAACGGCGTGGGGTCGGTCACGTACGTGGTCAGGTCGTTGTCCACGTTGTAGTGGATCCCGCGACTCTGCTCCTGGATCAAGAAGTTCGGCGTCGCGAACGAAACCTGCAGGCTGGCCGCCAGCGAGATCGGTCCCAGCGGACAATGCGGCGCCAGCAACGCCCCATGCGTCTCAGCCAGTACTGCGATCCGCCGCAACTCCGAGATCCCGCCGGCGTGAGACACATCGGGCTGGACCACGGCCACCCCGGCCTCGAGTACAGGGCTGAATTCAGAGCGATGATAAAGCCGTTCACCAAGTGCTACAGGAACGGTCGAAGCCTCGACGACCGAGGCCAGGTGCTGCAGATGCTCCGGCAGCACCGGCTCCTCGACGAACAGTGGATGCAACGGCTCGACCGCATGCAGGATCCGTCGCGCGCCGGCAACCCCGACCCGCCCATGCAGATCGATCGCCACATCCCGCGATTCGCCCAGCACGGACCGAGCAGCCTCCAACCGCGAGACGATGGAGTTGAGCTCAGCCAGCGAAGGCGACGGCTGGATCCGCCCACTGGCGTTCATCTTCACCGCGGTCATCCCGGCCTCGACCTGCGCGGCCACCTGATCCGCGATCTCGGCCGGCTCATCGCCACCGACCCACGCATAGACCCGCGCGCGATCCCGCACCCGCCCGCCGAGCAGGGCCGCGACGGGAGCGCCGTACACCTTCCCGGCGATGTCCCACAGCGCATGGTCGATACCGGCCAACGCACTGCTGAGCACAGGCCCGCCACGGTAGAAGCCGCCCTTGGCAAGGATCTGCCAATGCCGCTCGATCTGCAGCGGATCCTGGCCGATCAGGTACTCCGACAGCACCTCGATCGCGGTCCGCACCACCTCGGCGCGGCCCTCGACCACGGGCTCGCCCCAGCCGACGACGCCGTCGCTGGTCTCGATCCGGCAGAACAGCCAGCGCGGCGCGACGAGGAAGGTCTCGATCCGCTCGATCTTCACTTGCGGCTCCGGCCCGAAGACTTCTGCACCGAAGACTTCTGCACCGCGGACTTCCGGACCGCGGACTTCCGGACCGCGGACAGGTCCTCGGCGGCCTTCGCCAGCAGTTCCCGCATCGCGAGCTCGGCGCCCTCGGGATCGTGGGCCCGTACTGCGTCGACCACGCGCGCGTGACTCGGTACAGGATCGTCGGAGGGCTTCAGCTTGTGGACCAGCCTGTCGCGACCGGCCAGGCCGGTCTCTATGACGACCTCCATCTTGGTGAGCAGCTCGTTGCCGGTGGCAGCGAGCAACGCCTTGTGGAACGCGACATCCGCCTCTGCGGCGGCGAGGTCATTGGTTGCCGACGACATCGCTGCCAGTGCTTCGTCCAACGCGTCGATCTGCGCATCAGACGCCCGTACTGCGGCCAGCCGGGCGGCGGCCGGCTCGACGATCCCGCGCACCTCGTGCAGTTCCTCCAGCAACTCGGGCCGAACGTCGTCGTCGAAGTGCCAGCGGATCATGTCGGCATCGAGCAGGTTCCAGTCGGACCGCGGCCGGACGAACGTGCCGCGCTTCTGCCGCGCGTCGACGAGCCCTTTCGCGGTCAGGACCTTGAGCGCCTCGCGGACCGCGGTCAGGCTGACACCGAGGTCGGCCTGCAGATCGGGCACGTTGATCGTCGACCCCTCGGGAATCTGCCCCGACAGGATGCGCTGCGCCATCACCTCCACGATCTGCCCATGCAAACCCCGCGACACCCCGCGCTGAATCCCCGTCACGCTGCCCGTCCTCTCACTCCTGCGCCCCTCACCATCGGGCATCTCGCCTTCACCGGACCCTGCGCCTCGGTTGCGCCCTGCCCCTTCGCCGACCCTTGCGCCTTGATCGAGCCCAGCGCCTTCGTCGGGCTCTGCGCTTTCATGCCGAGTCCTTGACCGCTGACCAGCCACCGTCGACCACCAAGCTGGCGGCCGTCACGAACGACGCTTCCTCCGAAAGCAAGAACGCCACCGCTTGGGCCACCTCGTCCGGCCGACCCAATCGCCCGACCGCTGTAGCCCGCGCGCTCTGAGCTTTCCCCTCGGCGGTCACACGGTCCCACGCGGCGGTGTCGACCGGCCCCGGAAGCACTGTGTTCACCCGGATCGATCCGCCGTACTCCACCGCGAGCTGCCGACCCAGCGCGACCAGCGCGCCCTTCGTAGCGGCGTACGCCGGATGACCAGGGATGCCGGCCAGCGCATGCACCGACGACACCAGTACGACGGATCCGCCACGCGCGGTCAGGTCTAAATACAAGCTCTGAAATCCGAGGAAGGCCGCGGTCAGGTTCACGTCGAGCTGGCGCTGCCAGGAAGCCGGCGGCAGCTCGTGCGCGGGCCGGACGTCGACCGTGTACGCGTTGCTGACCAGTCCGTCGATCGGCCCGAGCTCGTCGCGACCGCGGGACAACACTTCATTCCAGGTGTCGGCAGACGAGACATCACCGACGACGGCGAGCGCCCGGCCCGCGATCTCCTTGCAGGGTTGAAGATCCACCTGGACGACCGAGGCTCCCTCGTCGAGCAGTCGCTGCACGCAGGCGGCGCCGATGCCGGTGGCAGCACCAGTCACCACGATGACGCGATCTGCCAGACGCACGGATCCTCCAACTCTCCAACGATGCAGCCCAAGTTGATCGTGAGGATCTGACCACGTCAAGCCATTTCATCGTAATTTACGAATTAATATTGACACATCCAGGGGAGCGCAGCAAGATCCTCCCCAGCGGCAGCAAGATCTTCCGCAGAACGAACCACTTACCCGACTGGCACGGCGCGGGCCGCCGGTGCCGCGATCTCAGGAGCAGGCATGACGGGTCTGGCAGCTGACCGACGGACGTTCCTCAAGGGGCTCGGAGTGCTCGGGGCCGCCGCGCTGGTGCCGGGGTGCGCGACCTCGACGCCAAGCGGTTCAGGAGCAAGCGCGGCGACTGGTGAGCTCGCGCTGCAGTCGAGCCTCTCCTCCGAGCAGACCAAAGCCGCGCTGGCGAAGATGATCGACGCCTACAACAAGACCGGCGGCAAGGTCAAGGTGAACACCGTCGCGGTGGAGATCTACCGCACCCAGCTCCCGACGTACCTGGCCTCGGCCAACCCACCGGACGTCTACACCTGGTACGCCGGGTCCGTGGCGAACTCGTATGCCAAGAAGGATCTGCTGCTGGATGTCAGCAGTGTGTGGGACACCATGAAGAACTACCCGCAGGCGATGCAGAACCTGTCCACCAGCGATTCCGGTCAGAAAATCTTCGTGCCGACCAACTACTACTGGTGGGGCGTGTACTACCGGAAGTCGAACTTCGCCAAGTGGGGGGTCAAGCCTCCGACGACCTGGGCGGAGTTCCTCCAGGTCTGCGAGACGATCCAGAGCAAGGGCATACCGCCGATCGGCATCGGCACCGGCGGCACCCCATGGGTCGCGTCGGCCTGGTTCGACTACCTGAACATCCGGATCAACGGTGCGCCGTTCCACCGCCGGCTGCTGGCCGGTGAGGAGAGGTTCGACGATCCGAAGGTGAAGGCGGTGTTCTCCAAGTGGCAGGAGGTTCTGCCGTACTTCGACCCGAAGGGCAAGTCGATCCCCTTCCAGGAGGCGACATCGGTGTTGCTGGCAGGCAGGTCCGGGATGTTCCTGATCGGCGCCTTTGTCGCCGACTCAGCCCCGAAGGATGCGGCGGACGACATCGACTTCTTCCAGTTCCCGATCATCGATCCGGAGGTGCCGGTGGCCGAGGAGGCGCCGATCGACGGGTACTTCGCCAGCAAGAGGGCGAAGGACCCCGAGGCCGTGAAGAAGTTCCTCACCTGGGTGGCCACCGCCGAGGCGCAGGAACTCTACGTGCGGAACTCCACCGGGACGGTGATCCCCGCGAACCCGGACGGCAAGTCCGCGGACACCCCGCTGGTGCGGAAGGGCAAAGCGATGGTCGAGAGCGCCAAGGAGCTGACCCAGTTCTTCAACCGGGACTCCAGCGACGCGCTGCAGCCGACCGCCGATGCCGCGCTGATCAAGTTCATGGACAAGCCGGACCAGGTCGACCAGATCCTGAAGGACTGGCAGGCCGCGGCCGGGAAGGTCTTCAAAGCGTGACCTCGACAGCGATCGAGACCATGTCTGACTCGCCGCCGAGTCCACCGCCTCGGCGGGGGACTCGGGCGCGGACGGGCGAGCGACGCCCCTCGCGAGTGTCGCCGCTGATCCTCGCGTTCGTGTTCATTCCGTTCGCGATCGAAGCGGTTTGGGTGTTCTGGCCTGCCCTGCAGGGGTTCTGGCTTTCCCTGACCGACTGGGACGGTCTGTCGGCGCCGACGTTCGTTGGCCTCGGCAACTTCCACGACATGTTCTCCGACCCGATCTTCAAGACGGCGTTGAAGAACACCGCGATCTGGCTCGTCCTGTTCGGTGGCCTCAGTGTCATCGGCGGCTTCGGGATGGCGCTCCTGCTGCAGAAGGAGCGCCGCGGCGTCGGCATCTACCGGGCCGCGCTGTTCACCCCGGTCGTCTTCTCGCTGGTCGTGACCGCGCTGATCTGGCGCGTCTTCTACCAGCCGGACGGCCTGGTCGATTCCGTACTGCGGGGGGTCGGCCTGGGCGACTTCATCCGGCCCTGGCTCGCCGACCCCGACACCGCCCTGTACGCCGTGATCCTGCCCGCGTTGTGGCGGCAGATCGGCTACGTGATGGTGCTCTACCTGGCCGGGCTGAAGGCGGTCGACCCGGCTCTCTACGAAGCCGCCCGGGTCGATGGAGCCTCAGCCTGGCAGCGGACGCTGTACGTCACGATCCCGCAGTTGAAGGGCGTGAACTCGGTCGTGCTGTCGGTGATCGTGATCGACTCGCTCCGGTCGTTCGACATCGTCTGGTCGATGACCAGGGGCGGGCCGTACCACTCGTCCGAACTGCTCAGCACCTACATGTACTCGACCGCGTTCCAGTCCACCCAGCTGGGCTACGCCTCCGCGATCGCCGTGGTGATCTTCATCCTCGCGCTCGCGGTCATCCTCGGCTACCTGATCCGCGCTTTCCGGGAGGAGACATGACGCAGCGTTTGAAGACGTCGGGCTATCACCTGGCGATGGGCCTCGTCTCGTTTCTGTGGATCGCGCCGATCCTCTGGGTCGTGGTGATCTCATTCCGCAGCTTCGACGACGTGGCCGCCAACGGGCTGGGGTCGTTGCCGCACTCGTTCACTTTCTCGACGTACAAGTCGGCCTGGCAGGACGCGGACGAGTTCCGCGCGCTGATCAACTCCCTGGTGGTGACGATCCCGGCGGTGGTTCTGAGCCTCGGGTTCGCGTCGATGGCGGCGTACGGGCTGGCGCGGTACAACGTTCCGTTCCGGCGGACCGTCCTGTTGCTGATGTTGATGGGCAACCTGTTGCCGCCACAGATCCTGCTGATCCCGATCTCACGCTTCGTCGAGCTGACCGGGTACTTCGACACGTTGATCGCGTTGATCGCGGTGCACGTGGGTTTCGGCCTGGGCTTCTACACGTTCGTGCTGCACGGGTTCATGCGGGACCTGCCGCGAGAGATCCAGGAAGCGGCGACGATCGACGGTGCTGGACCGGGAAAGATCTATGCCAGTGTGATCCTGCCGCTGACCAGGCCTGCGCTGGCGGCGCTCGGGGCGCTGTCGTTCACCTGGATCTTCAATGACCTGCTCTGGTCGATCACGGTGATCCGGTCCGGCGAGAAGATGCCGGTCACGCCTGCACTGCTCGGCCTGCAGGGTCAGTTCGTCTCGTCCTGGAACGTGATTGCCGCCGGCACCGTCATCGCAGCCGTCCCCACGTTGGCGGTGTTCCTGAGATTCCAGAAGCATTTCGTGTCGGGTTTGGCGATTGGAGCGGTCAAATGAGGCGATGGACACTGCGTGGCGCAACGACGTCGTATGTCGTCGGAGTGCCCGATCATCAGCAGTGGGCGCAGCTGCTTGCCTGGGGCCCGCATGGCGTTGAAGACGGTCCCTCGAATCTCTCACCGACCGGGAGGCTCGACTTCCTCACCGAGGCTGACACCGAGCCACTGGAGTACGCCGTCCGCGGGGTCCGCTATGCCAATCCGACCGAGCTCGTGGTCAGCGGTCCGGCCGGCAGTGACGAGTCGCGCCCGGTCTTCGTCGATTCCGTGGAAGGCAATGGCACGCTGGACCTGATCTTCGTCGATCCGTTGACCTCGCTCCGGTTGATCCTGCACTACCGGATGCTTGCGCAGTTGGACGTCGTCGAGCGGTGGGTCTCGATCCACAACGACGGGGAAACCGAACTGACGCTGCACCACCACGACTCGGCCGCGTTCGTGGTGCCTACCGACAACGGCGCTGTGATCCGCTATCTGTGGGGCGAGTGGAACAGCGAGTTCCAGCAGGCCTCTGTCAGTATGCGGCGAGGTCGCTTCACGATCGACAGCCGGCAGGGCATCACCGGCCACTCCTATTCACCCTTCCTGTCGGTTGCCGACACCCGCGACCCAGCCGGTACTACGTGGGGCGTGCAGCTCGCGTGGTCCGGCTCCTGGCAGCTGAGCGCGGACGTCGATACGATGGGGCAAACCCGGATCCAGACCGGACGGCTTCCATCCACTCTCGGGTTGACGCTCGAGGCGGGATCGTCGTGGGTGTCGCCGGTGGCCGTCGGCGCCTGTAGCGCCGAAGGTTCCGACGGGCTGGCTCGCTCGTTCCACGCGTACCAGCGATCCCTCGCGGGAGAGCGGCTGGAGCTGACGCGGAAGGTCGTCTACAACTCCTGGTACGCGACCAAGTTCGATGTCCGGGCCGATCAGCAGCTCGAGCTGGCCCGTCGAGCGGTCCGGGCGGGGGTGGAGACGTTCGTGGTCGACGACGGCTGGTTCACCGGACGTACCGACAGCACCTCTGGGCTGGGGGACTGGGAAGTCGACCCCGCAGCCTTCCCGAACGGGCTCACTGCGTTCATCGCCGACCTCGGTGACCTCGGCCTGGACTTCGGTCTATGGGTGGAGCCCGAGTCGGTCAACCCCGGCTCGGAACTGGCCGCCAAACATCCCGAGTGGATCCTGCGGACGGAAGACCGCGAGCCATTGCAGGTGCGCAACCAGCTTCTACTGGATCTGAGCCGGGAAGACGTGGCGGGCTGGATCTGGGAGACCCTGGACCGGTTGCTGTCCTCTTATGACATCAGCTACCTCAAGTGGGATGCGAACCGAGCTCGGCTGGATGCGGGCGAGGTTCGCGGGCGTGATCTCGACGGCAGCGTGGTCGCCAATCTGTACAGGATCCTCGAGCGGCTCAGGACCGATCATCCCGGGGTGTTCGTCGAGGGTTGTGCCAGTGGCGGTGGGCGGGTCGACCTCGGAATGGCGGCGCGGGTCGACACGCTCTGGCCGAGCGACAACACGGCTCCACTGGATCGGCTGCGGATCCAGCGCGGCTTCCTCAGCGGCTATTCGCCGCACCTGATGAGCTCCTGGGTGACGGATGAGGCCGGCACCGTCGACGGCCGCGAACGCTCGCTGGACTTCCGGTTCCACCTGGCGATGTCGGGTGGGCTCGGCATCGGCGGCGACCTCACGAACTGGAGCGACGAGCAGTTGACCGCGGCCGCCGGCCACGTCGCGCAGTACCGGGAGATCAGGAATGTTGTTGCGTTGGGCAACGTCTATTGGCTCGGTGAGGGTACGACCGTCGGGCTGCAGTACGTCGGCGCCGACCGCGCGGTGGTGTTCTTGTGGGACACCGGTGACCTCGCCGTGCGAGCCAGCATGCCGACGCGCGCCCGCAGGGTTCCCCTCGTGGGGCTGGATCCCACGAAGAACTACCGGGTAGGAGAAGAGGTCCACCCGGGCAGCTACTTGATCCGGGTCGGCGTCCCAGATCCGAGGGGCGGCGCGACTGACTCGTCCTGCTGGGTCGTCACCGCTGTCGACTGACCTTCCGTCCAGCCAAAGGATGAAGACGCGAAACGACCCTCCGCCCTGCTCGGCGGTCTGAAGCCGCTGGTCGACTACATCCACAGCAAGGGTCTGAAGGTGGGCATCTACACCGACGCCTGGCCCCTTCATCCCCGGCAAGTGCGGCCTCGGCAGCCAGACCTGCCCGACCGGCATCGGAGTCGCGTCGCCGTCGCTGGTCCGGTACTACGCCGGCTCACCGGGGTTCGCGTGCTCGACCTGGTGGTCGGCGACGCAGGCGACGGCGGCTACAACGACCGCGCCGACTGGGCCGCTCCAACGGCTGCTTGCTGACTTGTCGTGAACTAGCCAGGTAGCAGGGGGCAGACCGCGTCGAGGTCTGCCCCTGTTGTGTGTTTGGGTGGACCTCGAACATCCGCCAAAGGTGCAAGGGACAGTGCATGAAACTCCGTCGTCAGTGGAAGCTCGGCACGGCCGTCTTCGTGGGAATGGGACTTGTCGTCGGAGGCGTCGTCCATGCCGCCACCGCGGATACCGACAAGCCCTCGGCAGAGCAGTTGCCGCCCGCAAACGGTTCAGTTGCCTTGAGCACCACTGAGCTCGCCGCCGCCACCCCGAACGGCGCGAGTGGTCTGGTCCGACCGGCTGCCGCATCGACCGAGCTGGTGCGCCCCGGTGCGGCCGCGCGGCCGAGGACGTCAGCCGAGGTCGCCCGCGCCGCAGCGGCCGCGCCGACCAAGGCCAAGCTGTCGATCAAGGGCGTCTACCAGAGCACCAACTACAACTGCGTGCCCGCGTCGAGCGCGGTCAGCCTCGGCACCTTCGGCGTCACCGTCACCCAGGAGACGCTGGCGAAGAAGATGGGCACGACGACGTCCGGCACCTGGGACAAGACGGCCCTGCCGGTCATCAACAGCTACATCAACCCGCTCGCGTACTCCGTCTGGGACGCCGACACCACTGGCAATGCGACGAACCTGCTCAACTGGGCGGCGTACGACATCGGCACGCTGAAGAAGGCGCCGAAGATCGGCGTCTGGATGGAGAAACTGCCCTGGAACAAGGGCATGACCGGGCACTTCGGGCACGCCATCCTGATCTACGGGTACGACCTGGCCGCGAAGACGCTGACGGTCTGGGATCCGTGGAAGCCGACCGGCGGCACCCACACGCTGAGCGCGGCCGCGCTGAACGCGACCATGCAGCAGTACGGCCTGTCGTACCTGGCAGGTCACTCCGACGCCGACCTGACCAACGCCGGCGACCTGAGCGGTGACGGTCTCGCGGACATGATCGCCGTCCACCGGCCGACCGGGAACCTGTACCGGTACACCAACAACGGCAAGGGTGCGTTCGACGGCGGTAGCAAGGCGGTCAAGATCGGCAACGGCTGGAACGGGATGACCGAACTGGCCGGCGTCGGCGACCTGACCGGCGACAAGGTCCCTGACGTCGCGGCGGTCGAGAAGTCGACCGGCAAGCTCTGGCTGTACAAGGGTCCTGGCCTGGCCGGCACGACCCGGATCCAGATCGGCGCGAGCGGCTGGACCGGCATGCGCGACCTGATCGGCATCGGCAACGTCCTCGGCGACTCGCACCCGGACCTGATCGCGATCCAGAAGTCCACCGGCGCCCTCTGGGCCTACCCGGGCAAGGCGAACGGCTTCGGTCCGCGCAAGCAGATCGGTACGAAATGGACGTCGATGACCAAGCTCGCCGCGATCGGCGACCTGTCCCGCGACGGCAAGGCCGACTTCGTCGCCGTCGACTCCAAGACCGGCAAGCTATGGCTCTACAAAGGACTGACGTTTGCCGGTGGCACCAGCCGGGTCGAGATCGGAACTGGTGGCTGGAACGGACTGCGCTCGCTGACCGGCGTCGGTGACATGAACGGCGACAAGATCCCCGACCTCATCACCGTCATCAACTCCAGCGGCGACATGTACCTGTACTCCGGCAAGGCCAGCGGCCTCGGCGCCCGCTCGAAACAGGGCAGCGGCTGGAACAGCTGAGACTTATTTGATTAGGTCTCCGACGCGCTGGGCAGCGGCCAGGACATCCGAATCGCCCGAGTGGCGGTAGGCGTCGAGGGCGGTGTCCGCGAACTTGATCACGTGCTCGTCGCCGTGCTCAATTGCCCAAGGCATCAAATCGCCTTTCCGCGCTGCCGGCAGCTCGTCCTTCGGCAGCCCGGAAGGCGGCGCGTACGCCGAGGTGATGGCCGCGCTGGCAGCCCACACCGCAGACAGACTCGGCGCCCACAGCGACTGCGGAAGTACCGGCAGTGTGTGCAGTACTGCGTTCGGCGCCGTCGCGGTGTGGACCAGGAGCACCGGGCTCCCGTGCCCATGCGTCAAGTATCGAGCGGCCGCCCCGGCGACGAGATCCGCCAACTGTGCTTGGACATCCTGAGGGTCGGTTGCCGCACGCAAGGAACGCAGCGAGGTCGGCCAGGTCGGCATCTCGGCGAGCTGGCCGAAGCGAATCGCCACCGTGCCTTGCTGAGAAGGAATCCGCGGGATCGCGTCGAGGGCCTGCTCCATCTCCAGCGATCCAGCCGGATCCACAGCCTGCGGAACAGCACGCATTCGAGCCGCCCAGAACGCCAGCCCATGCGCCAGTTCGGTCACTGCAGGCGCACTCTCGTCACCAGACAGCAACGTCCGTACTGCGTGGCTGACGCGGATCACCCCATGAGTCGCGCCGGCCACGATCCCAGGCAGCAGCCGCGGCCACCAGGTGACGAGCACCTCGCGCCACGCGTGCTCGCGCATCTGCTCCTCGAAGTACGCGGACCAGTCGCCGATCCGGCGGCCGTCACCGAACGCGTCCATCCAGGTGGCATCCGTGAGCCGGTCGCTGACCGAGGGGAGTTCGCTGAGCTTGCCGACGTACTGGTCGACCCAGCCGTGGACCTCGTCGGCGAGCCCGCGGCGTACCAGCACCTCGACCGCCATCGGGCCGTGATTGGTCAGCGTGTTCTCGCCCCACTCGGGCCCGGTTCGCGCGAATCGCTCATAGGCCTCGTTCAGGATTCCGTCGCTCATACCTCGTAGTCTCCCGAATCCGCCTGTAGATCCCCTGTAGGTCTTACTGTGGGCGCTATGCGGTTCGGCGTGCTAGGGCCATTGGCGGTCTGGACGGACTCCGGTGTCCCGGTGCGGATCCCGGAGCTCAAGGTGCGCGCTCTGCTGGCCGACCTCCTCATCCACGAGGGACGGGTGGTTCCCGCGGATCGCCTGATCGGCGATCTGTGGCCGGAGCGGCAGCCTCGCGACCCGAGCAATGCCCTGCAACTTCGGGTGTCGCGGCTCAGGCACACGCTCGATGCCGCTGAGCCGGGCGCTCGCGGCCTGATCGTCTCGCAGTCGCCGGGCTACCTGTTGCGGACTGCCACCCGCTCTGGCGCTGGGGCTCCCACGGCGTCCACCGACCTCGTGCGTTTCCGCGCTCTCGCTGGGTCAAACGCAGACCTGCCGACCCGGGCCGCGTCCCTGACCGAGGCTCTCGGGTTGTGGCGCGGTTCGGCGTACGCCGATTTCGCGGGCGAGGCTTTCGCTATGAGTGCGGCCGACCGGTTGGAGGAGGAGAGGCTGGCCGCGATGGAGTCGCTGGCCGAGGTGAGGCTGGCGCTGGGGGAGCACGGCCTGCTGGTCGGCGAACTCGGTGATCTGGTCCGGCAGCACCCGCTACGCCAGCGGCTGCGGGCGGCGTACCTGACGGCTCTCTATCGGGCGGGTCGTCACGAGGAGGCGCTCGACAGCTATCGGTTGCTGCAGCACCAGCTTCGCGACGAAGCAGGTCTGGATCCGTCGGCGGAGTTGCAGAGCCTGCAAGCGGCGATCCTTCGTCAAGACGACAGCCTCGACGCGGCGCCTGCTTCGACCCGCCGACGGGCGAACCTCCCTGAACCATTGACCGACCTGATCGGCCGCGAAACGGAACTCGGCAGCGTGACCGAGCTCGTGAAGACCCGTCGCCTCGTCACGCTGACCGGTCCCGGCGGAGTCGGCAAATCCCGTCTCGCACTCGCCGCGGCTCGAGAGGTCGGCGACCAGTTCGGTGACGGCGTCTGGCTGGTTGAGCTCGCTTCCACAGCCGGTACTCCGCTTGAGGCGATCGCTACTGCGCTGGGAATCCGGGAGCACCTACTGATGGATGCTCTCAGCAACCAGAGCGTACTGGTTGTGCTGGACAACTGTGAGCACCTGATCGCGCCCGTGGTCGAGGTGGTCGCGGAGCTGTTGCGCAAGGCACCGAAGTTGGTGGTGTTGGCAACGAGTCAGGAGCCCCTGGCAATCACTGGGGAGTTTCAGTTTCCGGTGCCGCCATTGGAACCGGCCAGCGCAGCCGAGCTGTTTGTGGCACGCGCGGCAGCGGCTGGGTATGCCTGCAGCAGCGACGAAGTGGTGACCGTCGAGGCGATCTGTCGACGGCTGGATGGGCTTCCGCTCGCGCTGGAGCTGGCTGCGACTCGGGCTCGCGCTCTGGGGATCGAGGGGCTGGCGGCTCGACTCGATGACCGGTTCCGGTTGCCGGCTGGGCGGCGGGACGGTCCGGTTCGGCAGCAGACTCTCCGCGCGATGGTCGACTGGAGTTGGGGACTGCTCACTGAGCCCGAGCAGGTGCTGCTCCGCCGTCTCTCCGTCCACGCGGACAGCTGGAGTCTCGACGCGGTCGGCGATGACATCGAACTGCTCGGCCGGCTTGTCGATCGCTCGCTGGTGACGGTCGTCGAGGGCCCGCGGTACCGGCTGCTCGAGTCGGTCAAGCTGTACGCCGCCGAGCGGCTGAGCGAAGCGGGTGAGGCGGAGGAAGTGGAACTCGCGGCGATCCGCTGGTATGCCGAGTTGGCCGAACGCGCCGAACCACACCTCTACGGGCACGCGCAACGCGAGTGGCTCGCGCGCCTGGATGTGGAGACGCCGAATCTGCGGGGTGCGCTCGACGACGCAGTACGGCTGGGAGAGGGGGATCTGGCGCTGCGGCTAGTGGATGCGCTGGCGTGGTATTGGTTCTTGCGGGGACGTGTGGCGGAGGCAGGGCGGGCTTTCGAAGCAGCACTGGCGTCGCCAGGAGATGAGGGCCGTCAGCAACGAGTTGTCGGCTGGCAGGCGGGTATCAGATTGCTCGGCGACGACGCGACCCGTACTGCGGCCGCTCGCACGCTGATGGCTGCGGACAAACGGATCAGGGCGCATTGGTTCCTTGGGTTCGCGCATCGTGGGGGAGCGGTTGCCGCGACTGTGGAGGTCGTGGACAAGGCGCTCTCGGAGTACCGGGAAGCTGACGATCGATGGGGGATCGCTGCTGCGTTGAGTGTTCGGGGGACGTTGGGGCGGGCGAGTGGTGAGCTGGAGAAGGCCGAGCGTGATGCGACCGAGAGCGAGGCGATCTTCCGGGAGCTGGGCGATCGCTGGGGATTGCTGAAGGCAACGAACAGCCTGGCCGAACTGGCTGAGATCTCCGGCGACTACGACCGCGCCGTACGGCTTCATCAGGACGGGCTGCGGATGGCGGAGGAGCTCGGACTGTGGGGTGAGGCGTCGCTTCGGTTGTCAGGGCTTGGGCGGATCGCCTTGCTGCGCAAGGATTTCGACGCGTCCGAAGAGCTTCACAGCCGAGCGATGCGGCTTGCCGCCGAGCAGGGCAACAAACCGGCGGAGGAGTTTGCCGAGCTCGGGCTTGGTCTGGGTGCCCGCCGCGCGGGTCAACTGGACAAGGCTGAGCATCACCTGCGCCGCTGGCTCGACTGGCTTCGGCAACTCCCTGCCCAACCCGGCGTCCCGCTCGTCCTGGCCGAGCTGGGTTTCATCGCCGAACAACGCGGCGACGCAACCACGGCCCTCCGACTCCAAACCGAAGGCCTAGCCGCAGCCCAAGCAGTCGGCGACCCACGCGCACTGGCCTTAGCGCATGAGGGCTTGGCGGGCGCACACTCGCTCGCCGGCGACACGGAAGAGGCCATACGCCTGTTAGCCGAGGCCACCCGCCTCCGCCTGTCAGTCAACGCCCCACTCCCACCCGCCGAACGCTACGACGTCAACCGCATCACCTCCCGGCTGGCCGCAGCCCTCGCCTGATCGCGCATCTCACGTGACGGCAGGCGCCGGATCGGCAAATTCCTTCGGATTTCTCGGATCTGCCGTTTGGTAGTGACATCTTGTTCATTCTGGGCCAGGCTTATAGGTGTTGGTAAGTGCTTGCCGATGCACCTGAGGAGACACTTGTGCGCAGAATGACCCGCCCAAGAGCGCTCGCCGCTCTCACTGCTCTCGCTCTCACCACCTTCGGTGCCGCGACCGCCGCGGCCCAGGAATCCGCGCCCTCGACCGTCGGAGTCCAGCTGGTGTCGATCACGGACTTCCACGGCTACCTGCGCCCACCGTCCGTGGCCGACGGCGGCACCATCGCCGGCGCCGACGGCAAACCGGTCACCGTGGGCGGAGCGGCGTACCTGGGGACGCATTTGAAGAGCATCCGCGACGGTCACCGGAACTCGATCTTCTTCGCCGACGGCGACAACTTCTCCGGCTGGCCGTTCGAGGTGGACTCGCACGCCGACGAGCCGACCATCGAGGTACTGAACGCGCTCGGGCTCGAGTTCACCAGCGTCGGCAACCACGAGCTGGACGTCTCCAAGAGCTTCCTCGTCGACCACATGGCCAAGGGCAAATGCTTCGGCAAACCCGGCGTCGACAGCTGCTTCATCGACTCCACCGGCCGGCGTTTCCACGGCGCGGACTTCGGCTTCCTGTCCGCAAATATCGTCGACGCCAAAGGCAGGACGATCGTCGCGCCGTACCAGATCCGCTGGGTCCGCGACCGCGATCGCTCGTACCCCGTGGGCTTCATCGGCCTGACCGTGCCGGACACCCCGGTCGGCTCCACGTCGTACCAGCCCGACCTCAAAGCCAAGGACTCCATCGCCTCGGCGAACGCCGCCGCCGCCGAGCTGACCCGCCGTGGCGTGAAGGCGATCGTGCTGAACATGCACGACGGCGGTACCGACGCCTCCTCGACGTACGACAACTGCGTCAACCCGACCGGTCCCGCGATCGAGCTCGCCAAGCAGGTCACCCCGCAGATCGACGCGATCGTGACGGGTCACTGGCATGCCGCGTTCAACTGCAGCATCCCGGATCCCGCCGGCAATCCGCGCCCGGTCGTCGAGGCGGCCAACCACGGCCGGCTGATCAACGAGATCAACCTCCAGCTGGACCGGCGTACCGGCGAAGTCCTGCGCGACCAGACCACCTCGACCAATCACGCCGTCACACGCGATGTGGCTCCCGACCCGAAGATCCAGAAGATCGTCGACTACTGGACCGCGGCCGGCGATCGCAAGTACGCCGAGCAGGTGGCCACCATCACCGGCGACTTCACCCGTACTGCGAACGCGAACGGCGAGAGCACCCTCGCGGACCTCGCGGCCGACGTCCACCTCTGGACCGCGCGCCAGCAGGGTAAGGCCGATCTCGGGCTGATCGCCGCCAAGCCGGCCACCGGGAGTACTGCGCTCCGTGGTGATCTGCTGGTTGCCAAGGGCCCCAAACCTGGTGATGCCGAGGGCAAGGTCATGCTCGGCGAATCGTGGGATGCCTATGGGTACGGCAATCCGGTGCTCACGGTGAGCCTGACTGGCGCCCAGCTGGACGCAGTACTGGAACAGCAGTGGCAGAAGCAGGCGGACGGGACAACCAAGTTCGCGCCGATGGCGATCTCGGCCAATGCCAGCTATACCTTCGACACCACGAAACCGGTCGGCGACCGCGGCACCCTGACCATCGACGGCAAGCCACTCGACCCGGCGCGGACGTATCGCGTCGCGGCGCTCGCCTACACCGTGATCGGTGCTGACGGCTACTCAGCTTTCAAGGCTTATACCAACCCGGTCCGGAACAACACCGACCATGAGACCTTCGCGGCGTACCTCCGCGCACATCGCACGCTGACCCCAGCGCCCCTGACGCGAATGATCGCCAAGGGCTAGAGATTCCCGGACCGCCACCACTCATGAACCATGCTGCGAGCCGGTCGAGCGACTGCGCTCAGGTGGGAGCTCACCTGATCGGGTGACGTTTGTGAGTGGTGGCGGTCCGGCACCCCATGGCATTCGCGGCGCCCGACGTGTTCTCGAGTGCCCAGGCGTTGTCGAGTGCCTAGGCGTTGTCGAGTGCCTAGGCATCCTCGGGGAAGCTGGGCGGGCGGCGGATGCCGGCGACGGTGGGAACGGGGTCGTTGGTGAGGAAGTCGAGCACGAGTTGGTTGACGAGCTCGGGCTTCTCCTGGACGAGGAAGTGTGAGGTGCCCGGGACAACGGCGAACTCGGCGTTCGGGATGTTGTCGTACATCTCGACCGAGTGGGCCAGCGTCACCAGATCGTCGTCGGCGAACATGATCAAGGTGCGAGCCGTCACCGCGGCCAGCTCGGACGCCTGCAGGTCGGGCTCCTTCGCAGCCATCTCCCCGATCTTCGTCGCGACCACCGGGAAGTGGTCCTCCCCGTCGGGCGAGACCTCGCCGTACGCCGGGCCGAGGAACTGCGTGATCGCCGGGACGTCCCACTCCATCTCCGGGCCCGCCTCGCCGGACTTGTTGAAGCCGCCGCTGATCAGCACCAGCCGATTCACCAGCTCGGGCCGCTGCATCGCAACCAGTAGCGCGGTGACGGCGCCGTCGCTGTGCCCGACCAGATCGGCCGGCTGGCCGATCACTGTCTCCAGGAACGCGATCGTGTCGTCGGCCATCACCTGGTAGCCGATCGGTCCTTCGACATCCGGGGTGTGCCCGTGTCCGCGCCGCTCCGGTACGTAGACCTGGAAGTGCTCGGCGAGCGCAGGGGTGTTCGCCGCGAAGAACCGCGCATCCACCAGACCACCGTGCATCAAGACAAGCGGCTCGCCTTCACCCTGCTCGTCGTACCAGGTCTTCACCGCACCCAGCTGCACGTATTCACCCATGATCCCCAGCTCCCCTCGTAGACGGTGGTAGCGCGGAAGCTACCTCAATTCGGGCTCACAGGCACGCGCGCCACCGGCTCTACTTTCCTACCGTCGAAGCCATGCGACGACTGACTTTGGCTGCACTAGTGCTCGCCCTCCTAGCCCCAACCGGTACTGCGTACGCCGGCCCGCGCACCCGGCAGCCGACTCGCCTGGCACAAGTGCCAAACCGACTCGGGCGATGAACAAGGCAAAGCACTCGACGAAGCAGGAGCAACCTGTACTACCGTGCGCGTCCCGCTGGACCATCTGCATCCCGACGGGCGCACGCTGGAGATCGCGATCTCGCGGATCAAGGCAGACCCGGCGAAGCGGCGTGGAGTCCTGCTCTCCAACCCGGGCGGCCCAGGTGGCCCCGGCCTGGCGTACCCGCTCGACTTGCGACCGTTGCTGGGCGAGGTGGCTTCGCAGTACGACCTGATTGGGTTCGACCCACGATTTATGGGCCGAAGTAAGCCCCTCGACTGCGGACCGGTCCGATTGACCGACCTCTACCGCTCATCGATCACCCGCCGTGACTTCGTCTTCGGGAGCCGTCACGCCGCCACCTTCGCCGCTGCGTGCAGAGCGAAGAACCCGGGTTTGCTGGAGCACGCGAACATCCGTGCGGTCGCGCGGGACATGGACGCGATCCGCGCCGCGTTGGGGGAGGAGAAGCTCTCGTACTACGGCGTCTCGTGGGGTGCCGATCTCGGCGTCGTCTACAGCCAGCTCTTCTCATCCCGGGTGGACCGGATGGTGGTCGACAGCGTCACGGACGTCGAGGGATCGGAGTACCGGCATCTTGCGACGGGGCTCGGCGCCGAGGCGGCCTTCGATGAGTGGGCCGCTTGGGCGGCCTGGCGTGATGACGAGTACCACCTCGGCCGGACCGGCATGCAGGTTCGCGCGAAGGTGACAGCGTTGGTACACAGCCGGCGGCCCGTTGTGGTGGGCAAGTATCGGATCGGTTCAGCCACGATGCCTTGGGTTCTGCAGTCGGCGCTCGAAGACGAGAGCGATCGCGAGCTGATGGCTCGCAACGTGCGCACGCTCGTCGATGCGGCCGCAGGCAAGCCGGTCCAGCCAGCTGAAGAGCTGCTGGGGTTCTTGCAGCAGTTCTACGAGACGAACCCGAACTTGTCGCGCTTCGCCGCGGCGTCGCTGTCCTACACCTGCAACGACAACGGCTGGCCGCGCGGCCCAGCGCAGTACTGGCGGGATGTGCAACGTGATCACGTGACGCAGCCGCTGTTCGCCGTCGCCATCCTGCCGTGCGCGTTCTGGACCGACCACACGACCGAGCCTGAACTTGCCATCGGCAACAACACTCCGATGCTCATCGTCCAGGCCGAACGTGACAGCATCCCGGTCGCCTGGGCACGCGCCCTGCACCAGAAGTTGCCGAACTCAACTCTCAAGACAGTCGATCGCCGCGCGCACGGTGTCTACGACGAACGGATTCCAGAGATGGTGGCCGCGGTCAACCGATATCTGGCGGGCTGACGACCAGCTCGTTGAGCATGGCCAGGGCCTCGTCGGTATGGCCGGGGATCAGTAGCAAAGTACAGGCGTGTTCGAAGCGGGCGCCGATCTCGGCGAAGCGCGCTGCAGCCTGTTGCAGGTCAGCTGTGTCGCCGGACAGCCTTGCAGTAGCGCGAAGAAGACAGGCCTCGGCCCAGTTGTTTTCGGCTGCGGTCGTCGCGGCGGCTTTCAGCCAGTGATCGGCATCGGGGAGGCCGGCCACGACCGCGAGTTCGGCGCCGGCGGCGTGGGCGTAGGGCGCCCACCAGAGTTCGGCGAACTCTGCGAAGGCCTGCTCGACCAGCGCCCTGGATGGAGTGTTGTTGTGCACCGCGACGCGGGCGTCGGCGAACGCGGCCACGGCACTCAGCACGGGTGCTGTCGTGTCGCGTCCGGCGCGGGCGATTTCGAGTGCGCGCTGCTGCCAGATCTCGAAGGAGCCGTCCCGCCGCAGACCATGGACCATCGCCGCCACCGCCAGAGAGGACGACATCCACTCCTGGGGTGGCGAACCGGCTCGCTCCCACCGAGCCCAGAGCGTGTCGGCGTCGGCGATGCATTCGTCGAACCGCCCGGTCAGCCCGCTGAGACGGATCACTCGGGGCAGCCACAGATACGAGCGGTCACCGGCCAGGAGATCACCGGCCGCCTCGCCCGCGCTGGCTATCAGCGGTGGAAGATTCTGGTACTCCGGTAGCGCGGCGGGCAGGTTGCCCGTAGCAACGGCTGTGGTCGCGGCCACGTGATACGCGTCGACGATCTCGGCTGCCGCATAAGGCTCATGGCGTGGCAGCGGTGCGACCAGGTCGAGTCTTTCGAGCGCGTACTTGCGGGCCTCGCGCAACCGTCCCGCGTTGCCTGCGGCAACACAGAGGGCGTCGAGCGCACCGGCGATCAGGACCGGGTCGCCGGATCGGCGGGCGGCATCCACAGCGCTCTGGGCGAGGGCGGCGTCCGCGCCGATCCGTCGCTCGCCGTGCTCCCAGGCTTCGGCCGTGGCCAAGAGCGCTGCCACATGAGGATCGTCGTCGGCTTGCCGGCTGGCCGCCGTTTCCGCCAGGCGCTGAACGCGTGCGGCGTCGCCGGCTGCGCGCGCGTCAGCGAGCATCTGAGCACTCTCGTTCCGCGGCATGCTGTACATCGAGCCGGCGGGGTAGCGGTTGATCGCGATCACCGCCGAGGCCAGCATCGCTGACCGGACGTTGCCATCAGCAACGGATAGCTCGGCGGCTTCCAGCAGGTACCGGACGGTGGCCGGTCCGTCGGACAGGATGAGCGAGGTATCCGCCGCGGAACTCAGATCCCGCGCCGCGCTCACTCCATCCTCCGCCCGCTCAGCCGCCGCTCGGTAGTGGTCGACCGCCTCGACGAATCCCTGGCTGGCAAAGGCCAAATGTGCCAATGAGCGAGCCAGTCGATGCGCCGTCGGGTCTGGCGCTGTGACTGTTCCTGCCAGAGCTGCTCGCAGGTCATCCACTACCTCGCCGAACAGCGTGCGCCACTCACCAGTTGGCGCGTCTAGCTGGGACTCCAGTTTGGCGACGGTGGCGGCGGCCCATTGGAGGTGTCGTTCGCGGGCGGTGGCGGTCTCGCCGGCGGCCTCCAGTTGCTCCAGAGCGAAGGCTCGGACGGTTTCGAGTTGGCGCCAGCGAGCGCCTCGGCGTACCAGCAGGCTTTTGTCGGTGAGGCGGCCGATGAGGTCGGCGATCTCGCCTCGCGAGTACTCCGGACTGGTGGCGAAGGCGGCGTCCAGGTCGATGCCGCTCAGATAGATGCCGAGCCGACGGAAGAGCCGTCGCTCGTCATCGTCCAGCAAGTCGTGGCTCCAGCCGATCACCGCGCTCAGGGAACGGTGACGCGGGTTGGCGCCGCGGCCGCCGGACAGCAGCCGCAATTGGTTGTCGAGGGCAAGCAGGCCGTCCAGCCCGAGGGACGCCGTACGGGCTGCGGCCAGTTCGATTGCCAGTGGCATGCCGTCCAATTGCTCGCAGAGCCGCGCAATGTCGGTCGCGTCGGCGGCGAAGGAGGAGTCGACGGCTTCTGCCCGATCTTGAAACAGCTGTACGCCGTCGGATGCCGCCGGCAACGGTTCGAGTCGCACCACCCGTTCGCCCGGTACTGCGAGGCGCTCGCGGCTGGTCGCGAGCACGCTCAGATCCGGGCATGCGGAGAGCAACAACTCGACCAGGTCGGCGACCTCGGCCACGAGATGCTCGCAGTTGTCGAGCACGAGCAAGGAGCGGCCTGAGGACAGCCGCTCAACCAAGGCCTGCTCCAGAGTTTGCGGAGGCCGCTCCGTGACACCGAGCGCGGTCGCCACCGCCCGCGCGACCAGCCCTTCCCGCACCGGCACCAGATCCACAAACGCACCCGGCTCAGCAACCGCCCCCGCCACTACCGCCGCCATCCGCGTCTTACCCATCCCACCCGGCCCCACCACCGTCACCAACCCAGCCACCCGCAACGCCCCACCCACCACGCCCCTCTCCGCCCCCCGCCCCACAAACGAAGTACGCCCCCCAGGCACCCCAACAACACCCCCACCCACGCCACCCGCACCCACGCCGACCCCGGCTCCACCTACGCCTTCCGCGCCCGCGCGGTCCCCGGCCCCGGCTCCATACTCGACGCCTGCCGCGCCCGCACCTGCATCGCCCGCCCCTGCTGCGCTTGCGCGCTCTACGCCCACCCAGCCGGCGCTCATCCCGCCCGCGCCTGCAGCGCTGGCACCGCCCGCGCCCGTGCCCGCCCCGGCTCCAGGCCCCGCGCCTACCGCGCCCGGCCCCGCCCCGCCTCCACGCCCTGCGCCTGCAGCCCCTGCACCTACTGCGCCTGCGCTGCTCTCGTCGCCTTCCGCGGGGTCGGGGGTGCGGGCTCGGGATGCTGCTACTAGGTCTGCAAGTTGGCGGCGGTCGGTGACGCCGTATTTGCGCAGGAGTGATGAGACGTGGCTTTCCACCGTGCGGATCGAGATGTGGAAAGCGTGAGCGATCTGGGCGTTCGAGCGGTGGTCGGCGACCGCGTCGAGGACCTCAGCCTCGCGGGCCGAGATCTCCACCTGCCCGTCGGGGACCATCCGCCCATGATCACCCATCCGTGGTCCTTCCGTGCCGAATCCGTGCTGGATCCGTGCCGTATCCGTGGTCAGCACGGATGCCGGGGTCGTGCCCGCGGGCGGATCGTCGTCGTACCGAACCAAACCCACCAGGAGGACGAGATGAGCACCATCGGTACGGCAACGCGGACCAGGAAAGTACGGCCGGGCACGGTCGCGCTGTGGATCCTGCAACTGATCCTGGCCTCACAGTTCGTGATGGCGGGAGTCCTGAAGCTGTCCGGCAACGAGGCGATGGTCACCATGTTCACCGAGATCGGCGCCGGCCACTGGTTCCGGTACGTCGTCGGTGTACTCGAGGTGGCCGGGGCGCTTGGGCTGCTCGTACCGCGGTTGTGCGGTCTCGCCGCGCTCGGGCTGGCGGGCGTGATGGCCGGCGCCGTGGTCACCAACGTGTTCGTCCTCGGCTACTCACCTGTGGTGGCGTTCGCTTTCCTACTAGCTGCCGGGCTGATCGCTTGGTTCCGCCGGTCGGCGATCCGCGAGCAGCTCGCCAGGCTGGTCGGCGGCTTGCGACGCTCGGAGAGCCGCGAGGGGACCGGTGGACGCATCCGCTCGGAGAGCCGCGAGGAGACCGGTGGACCTATCCGCTCGGAGAGCCGCGAGGTCGCCGGTGAGCACATCCGGGCGGAGGGCTGAGATGACCGACTTGCTGATCCGTGGTTTCGACGGAGTCTTGATTCACCCCGAAGACGAAGGGTACGAAGCGGGCCGATCGGTCTGGAACGCGATCGTCGACCGGCGCCCGGCACTGATCGCGAAGTGCGCGAACACGGCCGACGTCGTAGCAGCGATCCGGTACGGCCGGGACGCCGGCATGGAGATCGGAGTACGCGGCGGAGGGCACAGCTTCCTCGGCCTCCCGGTGGTCGAAGGCGGGCTGCTGCTCGACCTGTCCGGGCTGGCGACGGTCCGCGTCGACCCAGGAACCCGCCGAGCCTGGGTCGGCGGCGGTGCCCTCCTGGGCGCACTCGACATCGCAGCCCAGCGCTACGGTCTCGCAACGACGGCCGGCAACGTATCCCACACCGGCGTTGGCGGTCTCACCCTCGGTGGCGGCACTGGCTGGCTTGGCCGCCAACTGGGTCTGACCTGCGACAACGTCGCCTCATACCAGCTGGTCACCGCCGATGGCGACGTACTGAGGGTCGACGCGAACAACCACCCAAACCTGTTCTGGGCACTCCGCGGCGGTGGCGGGAACTTCGGCGTCGTGACCGAATTCGAGTTCCACCTGCATCCAGTCGGCACCCAGGCTTTCGTCGCCGACTTTTACTATGAACTGAAAGAAGCCCGTACTGCGCTCCGCGCCTGGCGAGACCTGTTCGCAGACACCCCGCGGCGGGCCACCCCGGTGGCACGAGTCGGCCAGTGGGACGAGTTCGGCGGCCGCCGGATGGCGAGTATCGGATTCGTCTGGGTCGGCGATCCGGACGAGGGCCGGCAACTGCTCCCGTCGTACTCCGGAATCGGCCGGCCGGTCGCCCAGCGCGCCCGCGAGCTCAGCTACCTCGACCTGCAGATGGGTGACGACGACGCCGAGCAACATGCGCTCCGCCGCTACTGCAAGGGCCTCTACCTCCGCGAGTTCCCCGACCAGGCGATCGACGCTTTCCTTGCTCCAGGCAACGAAATGAGTGCCCGCCTGACCCTGAACGGCGGCGCGATGGCCGACGTACCGCCCGGCGCCTCGGCGTACAGCCACCGCGACGCCCTCCTGGAGTTCACCACCTCCGCCGGCTGGACCGACGCAGCCGAAGACGAGACGAGAGTCGGCGCCACCCGCACCTACGCCGCCGGCCTGGAACCCTTCGCCAGCGGTTCCTACGTCAACACCATCTCCGACGACGATGCCACTGCAGTACGCCGGGCCTACTCAACCGCCGACCTGACCCGCTTGGCTGCGATCAAACGCCAGTACGACCCCACCAACGTCTTCCACCACACCCTCAACATCCGCCCGTGAAGTCCCGCCGGCTTCCCGGGGATCGCCCAACCAACCTACTGCTTTCCCGCGTTTCCTGAGTGTGAGGTTTTCCCTTGTGGATAAGGGGATTCAGGCCCAGAAACTGTCGGCGGCCTCGTCTAGCCTTAGCGGTATGGACGATCGTGCAGCGGTGTTGATGAGCGGCAGCGAACTGCTGTCGGCTTACGACGCCGTGCATGAGCAGGTCGCCGCGTTGGAGGCCTACGGGGCGGAGTTGCTGGGCCGGATGGAGGAGACNGGTCACGCGAAGGAGATCGGTGCCACNGANACCGCGCGGATGATCGCGGTCCGGTACCGGCTCGACCCGGCCGAGGCCCACCGCCGCGTCAACTTCGCCAAGAACCTGCACAAGTACCCCGCCGTCGCCGCCGCCCT
>NZ_AQUZ01000033.1 GCF_000372465.1 Kribbella catacumbae DSM 19601 | reverse complement strand
CTGGTGGCCCAAGATGACCGGCCGGATGCTGGACGAGAAGCTCGGCAAGCTGCACTTCTGGCTGCTGTTCATCGGCTTCCACACGACGTTCCTGGTGCAGCACTGGCTGGGCGTCGAGGGCATGCCGCGCCGCTACGCGTCGTACGGGGCGAACGAGGGCTTCACCACGCTGAACGAGGTCTCCAGCGTCGGTGCCTTCATCCTCGGCCTGTCGATGCTGCCGTTCTTCTACAACGTCTACAAGTCGCGTAAGGCGCCGCTGGTCGGTGTCGACGACCCGTGGGGCTGGGGCCGCTCGCTGGAGTGGGCGACCAGTTCCCCGCCGCCGCGGCACAACTTCGTCAGCCTGCCGCGGATCCGGTCGGAGAGCCCTGCGTTCGACCTGCACCACCCGGACATCGCCATGGCGGAGTACCCGGACAGCGGCGCGCCCAGGGATAACCTGCTGGATGCCGGCGAGGACCAGGGCCGGGTCGAGAACCTCGAGCGCAACCTGGACGCCGATACCGACGTGGACGGGAAGGGTAAGGCATGAAGGCGGAGGCCTGGGTCTTCGGGCTCCTGACGCTGTTCGTCCTGATCGTGACGCCGATCTACTGGTTGATGTCCAAGGACCCCACCGGCACCACAGCGCTGGTGATGACGTTCTTCCTGTCGCTGCTGGTGGCCTACTACCTGGCCATCACCGGCCGCCGGATGGACGCCCGCCCGGAGGACCGCAAGGAAGCCGAGATCATGGACGGCGCCGGTGAACTCGGCTTCTTCCCGCCGTACTCCTGGTGGCCGCTGTACTGCGCGCTCACGCTGTCGGTGATCGTGCTCGGACTGGTCTTCGGCTGGTGGCTGTTCATCATCGGCACCGGCCTCGGCATCGTCACGTTGAGTGGCTGGGTCTTCGAGTACTACCGCGGTGATCACGCTCACTGAGTAAACTTTTCCGGCTGTTCGGACGTCATCAGTACAGCGGGCCGTGGGGGCTCCGCCGTACTGGTGACGATCTCAGTGCGTGGGAATGACCGATGCGCGAGCTAGGCTTTGCGCGGCGGCAGATGGTGACTCAGGGGAGCTCAGGTGTTGAGTAGGACGGTCCGGAAGCACGGCCTCGCCGTGGCGGGGATCTGCGCGATGCTGCTGGTCGGCAGCGCATGCAGCGACACCAAGGCGGACGATCCAGTTCCAAACGCCGGCAACTCGCCGGGGAACACCTCCACTACTCCAGGCTCGTCGACGACTCCCGGCGCCAGCACCACGCCGTCGGACGACCCGGCCGCCGCGGGCGTCCAGATCGTGCCGGCCAAGGGTGCCTCCGCGGTTCGCCCGGACAAGCCGGTCACCGTGACGTCCTCTGGTGGCGAACTGTCCGACGTGACGCTGAGTGACTCCAAGGGCAACAAGGTGGACGGCAGCCTCAACGCCGAGAAGTCCCAGTGGACCTCCGAGCCCCAGCTCAAGCCGGGCGCGAAGTACACGCTGACCGGTACGGCCAAGGGCAGCGACGGCAAGAGCGTGCCGATCAGCTCGAACTTCAAGACGCTGGCCGCGGCCGGCAACCTGAAGGCCTCGGTGGCCCCGCTCAACGGCGAGACCGTCGGCGTCGCGATGCCGATCCTGATCTGGTGGAACAACCCGGTCAAGGACCGCGCCGCGGTCGAGAAGCGCCTCTCGGTGAAGACCTCGGTCCCGGTCGAGGGCAGCTGGCACTGGGTGAACAGCAAGCAGGTCAACTACCGCCCGAAGACGTACTGGCCGGCCGGCACCAAGATCTCGGTCAGCATCAACACCCAGGGCGTCAACGCCGGCGCCAACATCTGGGGCTCCGCGAGCCGCAAGATCGACTTCGCCATCGGCAAGTCGGTCGTCACCAAGATCGACGTCAAGAAGCACACCATGACGGTCGCGATCAACGGCAAACTCGCCCGGACGATCCCGATCACGGCCGGCAAGAGCGGCTTCACCACCCGCAGCGGCACCAAGGTCATCATGGAGAAGTACCCGGTCAAGCGGATGGACGCCCGAACGGTAGGCATCAAGCCAGGCGACCCGGAGTACTACGACATCCACGACGTGAAGTGGGCCCAGCGGGTCACGAGCTCGGGCGAGTTCATCCACGGCGCACCTTGGTCCGGCGGAGCGCAGGGACGCGACAACGTCAGCCATGGGTGTGTGGGCATGAGCCTGAAGGATGGCCAGTGGTACTTCTCGCAGACGTTGCGAGGCGACCCGGTAGTCGTCGTCGGCACCACGCGGACGATGGAGCCCGGCAACGGCTGGACCGACTGGAACGAGACCTGGGCGAAGTACAAGGCCGGCTCGGCCCTCACCTGATTCCCCAGGCCGGCGCCTCCGCTCGCCGCCCGCACCGGGTCGGCGTCTTTGCGGCGTTCGCTCGCGATGGCTCAGGCCACGAGCAGGCGGAGGCCGAGCTCTGCCGCGTCGAGGGCGACGAGCTCGCTGTTGAGCTCGGCCCACCGGCCTGAGGAAAGGTCGTCGCGGAGGCTGTCTACTGCCCGCTGCTCGGCATCCGGCCCGACTCTGGTCCATACCGAGACCGCGCGACGCACAGGTTCGTCCAGGTATTCCTCCGGCCGGCGCCAGTACGCCTCGAAGAAGCCGTCAGAGCAGTCCCACGGGATGAGCACCGGCTCCATGCGGGCGCCGATAGCGCGGGCCAGCTGGTCCACCGAGGGTCTGCCGGCGACGAGGCCAGCGACCTCAGGCAGGTAGTCGCGGGTGAGCCAGAACCGGTGACGCCAGCCGGGGGCACTAGCGTCGTGGGTGAACACCACGACGCGGCGGGCTACGCGCCGCATCTCGCGCAGCCCGGCGATCGGGTCGTGCCAGTGATGAACGGTGCTCACAGCCATCGCGGCGTCGAAGGACTGGTCCTCGAACGGCAGGCCCTCCGCACTGGCGCCCACGCATCGCGCCGCGCCCGCTGGACGCTGTGCCCGCATGACTGCCGATGGTTCCACCGCGGTCACGTCGCGGTCGAGGGGCTCGTAGGAGCCGGCGCCCGCCCCGACATTCAGTACCGTTTGCGCGTCCCCGAGCGCATCCCAGATCCTCGCAGCGATCCGCGGCTCGGTACGACGAGTGGCTGGGTAAGCGGACCCGATCGCTTCGTACAACTGCGCACCGAGGACTTTCAGTTGTGACTCTGGCGTCGTCTTGATCCCCATGGCCCGCTCCCTTAGTTCTGTGTCTATGGCCGTCACCATGGCAGCAGCGCGGTCGCGCTGTTCCAGCAGTAGGCCGTGCAGCCGGTGCAGGTGCGCGACCGCGTCGATGGCCGGGTCGTCAACCAGACCCGCTATCTCGCGTAAGCCGAAGCCCAGGCGCCGGTAGACGAGCACCTCTCGCAGTCGCTCCACGTCGCCTGCCGAGTAGGTCCTGTAGCCGGCCGCGGTCCGCTCGGACGGGTGCACGAGGCCGATCTCGTCATAGTGATGCAGCGTACGGACGCTCACCCCGGCCAGCTCAGCCACGCGTCCCACGGTCAAGTGTTCCTCCATGCCGCGCACTATGCGGCATGACGCCACGTGAGGGTCAAGCGGGCGACTGAGGAGCCCGCGCCCCGGGGTGGGTCGGAGCAGGCGTGGGTACCTCCCCAGTACAGGAGAAACAGAAAGACCCCGGCCGAAGCCGGGGTCTTCTGGGTGGTGCGTAGGTCAGTGGTGCTTGGTGCTGGTTACCTCGCGCGCCGCGTCCTCGTCGAGTTCCACCGTGCCGGTGACGCCTTCCACCGACCCGTGCTCGTCGTGATGCCCATGGGAGTGGGCTTCCTCGATCTCGCCTGCAGTCGGCTTCTGCACCGCGTCTGCGTAGTAGAACCGTGACAACCGAGCGCGGACCTTGTTAAGCGCCCGGCGCGGAGCCCGTACGCCGTTGTCGTCCGTTTCCGGGCCGACCTCGTACGGAACGACCCGATCCCGGGCGGTGAGCTCATAGGCCTCGTACTTCGAGATCGGGGTGTGCTTCTCGTAGTACTCGCCCTCGGGCGTCCGGACGATGATGCCGGACTCGAGGCCGTGCAGGAGCCGCTCGTTGTCGGCGCGCTGCAGCGAGATCGCGACCCGGCGGGTGACCCAGAACGCGAGGATCGGGCCGAAGAACACCGCGAAGCGCAGGAACCAGGTCACGTTGTTCAGCGAGACCCCGAAGTGGGTGGCGACCAGGTCGTTGCCACCGGCGATCCAGAGCAGGCCGTAGAACGTGATGAACGCGGCGCCGATACCGGTCCGGGTCGGCATGTTGCGCGGCCGGTCCAGCAGGTGGTGTTCGCGCTTGTCGCCGGTGATCCAGCCTTCGATGAACGGATACAGGGCGACCAGGGTGACGAACGCCGGCGGGATGATGAGCGCCGGTATCAGCAGGTTCCAGCTGAGTGTGACGCCCCAGAACTCGGACTCGAATCCCGGCATCAGGCGCACAGAGCCCTCCAGCCAGCCCATGTACCAGTCGGGCTGGGAGCCTGCGGTCACCTCTGCTGGGTTGTACGGCCCGTACAGCCACACCGGGTTGATCTGCAGCAGCGCGCCCATCAGGGCGGTGATGCCGAAGACGACGAAGAAGAAGCCACCGGCCTTGGCCATGTAGACCGGCATCAGCGGGTAGCCGACGACGTTCTTCTCGGTCCGGCCGGGACCGGGGTACTGCGTGTGCTTGTGGTACACGACCAGGAACAGGTGCGCCGTCACCAGGGCGAGGATCAACCCCGGGATCAGCAGCACGTGCACGGTGAAGAACCGGGCCACGAACTCGTCGCCGGGGAACTCGCCGCCGAAGATGAAGAAGCTCAGGTACGTGCCGATCACCGGCGACGCCTGGATCATGCCCTGGGTGATCCGCAGACCGGTACCGGACAGCAGGTCGTCCGGCAGGCCGTAGCCGATGAAGCCCTCGATGATGCCGAGGAACAGCATCCCGAAGCCGATCACCCAGTTCAGCTCGCGCGGCTTGCGGAACGCGCCGGTGAAGAAGATGCGGAGCAGGTGCACCATCATCGAGGCGACGAACAGCACGGCCGCCCAGTGGTGGATCTGCCGCATCAGCAAACCGCCGCGGATGTCGAACGAGATGTCCAGGGTGGAGGCGTAGGCCTCCGACATGTGCAGGCCCTTGAGCAGGCTGTACGAGCCCTGGTACTCGACCTCGGCCATCGACGGCTTGAACCAGAAGCTCAGGAAGATGCCGGTCAGGATCAAGATGATGAAGCTGTACAGCGCGATCTCGCCGAGCATGAAGGACCAGTGGTCCGGGAACACCTTGCGAAGGTTCTTCTTGCCGATCTTGCCGATGCCGATCCGGTCGTCGACCCACTTGACCGGCGGCGGAAAGTCTTTCTCAGACACGGTTGTCACCCTCGTTCCCAGAAGCTCGCGCCGACCGGCTCGGTGAAGCCGCTCTGCGCGACAAGGTAGCCCTCTGAATCCACTGCCAAGGGTAGCTGAGGCAGCGGACGGGCGGCGGGGCCGAAGATGACCTTGGCGCCGTCGGCCAGGTCGAACGTCGACTGGTGGCACGGGCAGAGCACGTGGTGCGTGGTCTGCTCGTACAGCGAGATCGGGCAACCGACGTGGGTGCAGATCTTGGAGTAGCACAGGATGCCGTCGATGCCCCAGTTCTCGCGGCCGGCCGGCGTCCTGATCTTGTCCGGCTCGATTCGTACCACGATCACGGCGGCTTTGGCCTTCGCGTTCTGGTACTCGGTGTGGCTCTCTTGGAGCATCGGCTCCAGGTTCGCCGGTGCCGCGTTGACCAGTTGGCCGACGACCAGGTCGGACGGCTTGATCGGGCGCAGCGTGACGTCGTTGACGACCCGGATGCCCTTGGCCCAGATGGTGTTGTAGAGCACGCGGCCGGGCAGCGGGCCCAGGTCACGCAGCAGCACGATGGCCGGCAGACCGAGCAGGCCCATCGCGGCGATCAGCGACCGGCGGATCATCTTGCGCCGGGTGAAGCCCGACTCCGCGACGCCTTCGGAGAAGGCGTCGATGATCTCGGTCTTCTGCTGCGGCGTGGAGTGCGCGTCGTGCCGGTCCTCGGCGATCTCGTTGTCGACCATCAGCTTCTTGGCCCACTGGATCGCGCCGGCGCCGATCAGGAACAGTGCGAGTCCGAGGGTCACGCCGAGGGTGAGGTTGTTCGCGTTACCCGACAGCGGCCCGATCACGACGGTGGCGTCGCGCGGGATCGCGAAGTACGCGACGCACGAGCCCAGCGCGAGCAGCCCGGCCAGGCCGAACATCGTCGAGACCTGACGCTCGACCCGGTCCGCGGCCTGCGGATCGATGTCGGTGATCCGCAGTTCGTGCGGCTCGATCCCCGGGTCCGGGATCGGCTCTGCCAGGACGACCTGGCTGTCGTGACCCTGCTCCGCGCTCACCGCAGGCAGGTTCTCCTTGTCGTCACTCACTCTGCCTTCGCTCCCTTGGCCTTGACGCCCTTGGCGCCGATCCAGACCGCAACGCCGACCAGCAGGCCGATACCGACCAGCCAGCCCCAGAGGCCTTCGGAGACCGGGCCGAGCCGGCCGAGACCGAAGCCACCCGGGTCCTTCTGCTCCTCCAGCGCCTTCAGGTACGCGATCACGTCGCGCTTGTCATCCGGCTGCAGCACCTGGTCGGAGAAGACCGGCATCTGCTGCGGGCCGGTGAGCATGGCCTCGTAGATGTGCTTGGGGTCGACGTTCATCAGCGACGGGGCGTAGCGGCCGTTCGGCAGCGCACCGCCCTTGCCGGCGAAGTTGTGGCACGCCGTGCAGTTGGTCCGGAACAGTTCGCCACCGCGGGTGACCTGCTCGTCGGTGACCTTGCTGATGTCGTACGACTCCTCGGCCGGTACCGCCGGGCCGGGGGCGAGCGAGGCGACGTACGCCGCCAGCGCCTCGATCTCGGCAGGCGTGTACGCCGGGGCCTTGCGCGGAACCTGCGCGTTGGGCTGCATGGCCGGCATCCGGCCGGTACCGACCTGGAAGTCGACCGCGGCCGCGCCGACGCCGATCAGGGACGGCCCGGCCATCTTGCCTTCGCCGTTGCCACCACCCTCGGCGTTCAGACCGTGGCAGCTCGCACAGCCGACCGCGAAGAGCTTCTTGCCCTCTTCGATCTGCTGAGACTGGGCCGAGTTGTCCGCCACCGCGTTGTCGGGGGCGAACGCGGCGTACGCGGAACCCACCGCCAGGAGGCCGAACAAGAGCACGACGAGGCCGGCTGACCGGTGCCGTCGTCGCGCGGAGAGGAAGCGCGCCGGTGACAAGGAAAGTCTCTTCTCACTCATTTGAGCAGGTAGATGGTCGCGAACAGGGCGATCCAGACCACATCGACGAAGTGCCAGTAGTACGACACGACGATCGCGGAGACAGCCTGTTCGTGGGTGAACTTACGAGCCATGTACGTCCTGGCGAGGACGTACACGAAAGCGATGAGACCGCCGGTCACGTGCAGACCATGGAACCCGGTGGTCAGGTAGAAGACCGACCCGTACGGCGATGACGCGATCGTCACGCCCTCATGGATCAAGGTCGCGTACTCCGTCACCTGGCCGGCGATGAACACGGCGCCCATCAGGTAGGTGAGGATGAACCACTCGCGCATGCCCCAGCCGCGCACATTGGCGACCGTGCCGCTCCGGCCGACCCTGCCGTGCTCGGCGGCGAAGACGCCCAGCTGGCAGGTCACCGAGGACAGCACCAGGATCGTCGTGTTCACGGCCGCGAACGGGACGTTCAGCATCTCGGTGGAGGCGTCCCACAGGGACTCCACCCCCGGCGCTGCGGCGGCGGTCGTCACCGACCGGATCGTGAAGTACGCCGCGAACAGGGCGGCGAAGAACATCAGTTCGCTCGAGAGCCAGACGATCGTGCCGACACTGACCATGCTGGGACGGTCGTGGTGTCCGTGTTCACGAGACGCTGGGAGCGCGGTTGCAGTGGCCACGGCGTCATTATGTCGGTCCAGGTATCTGACAGCACGCCCACCCCCATGCATGTCGGCGACTTCCTGTTCTTACTGTTGAAAGGTGCTTCCCCTCCACGCCGGACCTGGCGACCAGATCGAGCCGTTCACCACGGTCAGGCTGCTGACCGCCTGGACGTTCGAGCCGGTGTTACTCGCCGTGATCGTTGTCGTCGGCGCCCTCTATCTGTACGGCGTCCACCGCCTTCGCGCGCGGGGAGACAAGTGGTCGCGCGGCCGGACCTTCGCCTTCGTCGGCCTCGGTCTGGGCAGTGCCGTGATCGCCACCCAGTCGGCGATCGGCACCTACGACACCGTGCTGCTCAGCGTGCACATGGCTCAGCACATGATCCTGTCGATGCTGACCCCGCTGGCGATGGCGCTCGGCGCGCCGGTGACGCTTGCCCTGCGCACCCTTCCGCAGCGGCCCCGCGGCTGGTTGCTCTCCGTGTTGCATTCGCGCTTCGCCAAGGTGATCTGCTTCCCGATGATCGGCTTCACCCTGTTCGTGCTGAGCCCGTGGGCGCTCTACTTCAGCGGCTGGTACGACGCCACGCTGCGCTCGGCGATGCTCCACGACCTGCTGCATGTGCACTTCATCGCAGTGGGCGCGCTGTTCTTCTGGCCGCTGCTCGGGCTGGATCCGGTGCCCGGCCGGGTGATCTACCCGTTCCGGCTGATCCTCACCTTCCTGACGCTGCCGTTCCATGCGTTCCTGGGGATCACGATCATGTCCGCGAACAGGCTGATCGCCGAGGACTGGTACACGGCTTTCGGCCGCTCCTGGCCGCCGTCGCCGCTGCGCGACCAGTACATCGCGGGCGGCCTGCTCTGGGGATCCGGAGACATCGTCGGGCTGATCTTCTTCGGCGTGCTGTTCGTCCAGTGGGTGCGGCAGTCGCAGCGTGAGGCCAAGCGTGAGGACCGCCGGCTGGACCGGTTGGAGGAGCAGGCTCGCAGGGCCGAGCAGGGTCCCCGGTAGGCTTCGCGGTGTTGTCCGCATGTCCACTCGTCACAGACACACAGCTTGGGATGAATCGATGAGTTCAGAGCGTCCGCTGAAGGTGCTGGTCTACAGCGACGACCGCACCACGCGGGAGTCCGTCCGGATGGCCCTGGGCAAGCGGCCTGCCGCCGATCTGCCCGAGATCGAATACCTCGAGTGCGCGACCGAGCCGGCTGTGATCCAGCAGATGGACAAGGGCGGCATCGACCTGGCCATCCTCGACGGCGAGGCCGTACCGGCCGGCGGGCTGGGCATCGCCCGCCAGCTCAAGGACGAGATCTTCCAGTGCGGACCGATCCTGGTGCTCATCGGGCGCCCGCAGGACGCGTGGCTGGCGACCTGGTCGCGCGCCGAGGCAGCCGTGTCGCACCCGATCGACCCGGTCCGGCTCGCCGAGGCGACCGCCGGGCTGCTCCGGCAGCGGCTCGCCACGCTGCCCGCGACCACCTGATCCCGGCACGATGTCCGCTCCGCTGGATCTCCCCGCCGGTACTACGCCTGGCGGGCGTGCGCTGACCTGGCCGCAGGTGCTCAACCCGTTGCTCCGGCACGAGGACCTCGACGCCACCGCGACTGCCTGGGCGATGGAGCAGATCCTGTCCGGCGCGGCGTCTCCCGCACAGCTGGCCGGCTTCGTGATCGCCTTGCGCTCCAAGGGCGAGACGGTGACCGAGGTCGAGGGCCTGGTCGCGACCATGCGCGAGTTCGCGACCCGGATCGACGTACCGGGCCGGACGCTGGACGTCGTCGGTACCGGTGGTGATCAAGCCCACACTGTGAACATCTCCACGATGTCGGCCATCGTCGCGGCCGGCGCCGGGGCGAAGGTGCTCAAACACGGCAACCGGGCGGCGTCGTCGGCGTGTGGTGCCGCGGATGTCCTGGAGGAGTTGGGGATTCCGCTCGACCTCACCGCTGCGCAGGTCGCGGCCGTGGGGGAGCGGGCGGGGATCACGTTCTGCTTCGCGCCCGCGTTCCACCCGGCGTTGCGGCATGCCGCAGTACCGCGTCGTGAGCTCGGCGTACCGACCACCTTCAACTTCCTGGGGCCATTGGCCAATCCGGGCAACCCGTCGGCGCAGGCCGTCGGCGTGGGGGATGGGCGGATCGCCGGATTGATGGCCGGAGTACTGGCTCGGCGCGGGATCGACGCTCTGGTCTTCCATGGCGATGACGGGCTGGACGAGCTGACCACGATGACGACGTCGCAGGTGTGGACGGTCGGGCGTGGAGCGGTCGAAGGGCCGGAGACGCTGGATCCGCGGGAGCTGGGGATCGCGCCGGTTCCCGCAGAGGCGTTGCGGGGTGCGGATGCGACGTACAACGCGAAGGTCGTGCGGGCGCTGCTCGATGGCGAGCCGGGCGCGGTGCGGGACGTCGTACTGCTGAACGCGGGTGCGGCGCTGGCCGCCCACGAAGGGAGCGTCGGGCCGTTGGTCGGGCGGATTCGCTCGGGGATGGATCGGGCGGCCGAGGCGATCGACTCCGGCGAGGCCAAGTCCGTGCTGGATCGCTGGATCGCGGCTTGTGTCGAGGTTCGTTCTTAGGTCTTGAGTTCTTAGGTAGTGAGAAGAGCCCGCATCCCTTGGTCTTCGGGGAGGCGGGCTCTTCTGTTCCGGCTAGCGGTTGATCTGGATCTCCTGGACCTTGGCACGCCAGATCGGGATCCACTGCGGCGTACTGCCGGCGAAGTCTCCGATCGCGACGTCGGCGGTGCCGTCGCCCCGATCGATCACCGCGACCGTGACGGTCGAGAAAGTCTCCTTCAGCTTCGGCTCGCTGACGACGACCTTGATGCTGAGTTCATGGCCGGCGTGACCGTCGACCGTGATCGGCGTGTGGGTGGCCTTGCCGATGAACTTCACGTCCTCGTCGTACAGTCTGACGATCGCCACACTGGCCGCCTGTCTGGTGGCTTGCTTCAGCCCGGCCGGGGTGTTCACGAACTTGATCTTCGGGTGGAGCCCGCCGAAGGCGACATAGTTGCCCCAGTTCGCCTTCTTGCCGTCGTACTTCTCGTGCACGGTCAGCCAGGTCGCCGCGCCGCCGAGCAGCCCGGTGTTCTCCCCGTTGTCCGTCCACTCGGAACTCAGCACCGGCATCGTGTCGGTGTTGAAGGCAACAATGTTGGAACCGAGCACCTTCCCCTCCGGAGGAGGCGGCGTCGTCGGCCGGGCCGACGGGCTGATCGTGGTGAACGGCGTCGAATTTGCCGAAGGCAACGAAACCGGCGTGACGGCATCGGCCTTGTCCCAGATCCAGCTAACGCTGAGCCCAGTCGCCACCAACGCCCCCACCACCAACCCCACAACCCCTACAAGCCGCCCGCCGCGGCCCCCATCCCCAACAACGCCGTCCGGGTCAACCCCCTCATCCACAACCCCATACGGCACCTCCTGCTGAGCATCGGTCCGCAATCCACCCTGCGGCAGCCCACCCGCCTGAGCATCCTGCGGCAGCCGCCCACCCTGCTGAAGCCCGCCTTGCGGCGACTGGCCTTCCTGTTGAGCGCCACCCTGCGGCACGCGGCCACCCACTGGCGGCACTTGCCCACCCACTGGCGGCACCTGCCCACCACGGCCCGGCCCACCCAACGGCTGCTCCTGCCATCCAGGCGCGCGCCCACCAGCTTCAGGCCCATACGCCCCAGCCTGCAAGCCGCCCGGCCCTTGCCCAGCACGCAACCCTTGGCCGCCCGATCCATACGGCCCCGGCTGCGCCTGCTGACCACTCGGCCTGTACTGCGGCTGCTGCTCGCCAGCCGGCCCATACGGCGGCTGCACCCGCTGGTCGCCCGGCCCGTACTGCCCCTGCTGCCCCTGCGGGCCAGTCGGCCTGTACTGCGGCTGATCCTGTTGGCCGCTCGATCCGTACGGTCCTGGCGGTGCTTGTTGGTCGCTGGTTCCGTACGGTCCTGACTGCGCCTGCTGGTCGTTCGGTCCCTGCGGCCGCGGCTGCCCTTGCGGCCCGGACTGAGCCTGCTGACCAGCCGCAGTCGGCCTGTACGACCCCGGCTGCGCCTGTTGGTCGCTCAGCCCCTGCGGCACCGGCTGTCCTTGTTGCCCGGCCTGTACTTGCTGGTCAGTCGGCCCATACGGTCCCGGCGGCACCTGCTGGTTACCGGGCCCATGAGGCGTTGGCTGCCCTTGCGGCCCCGCTTGCCCATACGGCCCCGGCTGCCCCGACCCGTACTGTCCCGGCTGCCCGGCCCCGTACTGTCCCGGCTGCTCTTGCCGCCCAGGCTGCCCCTGTTGGCCGCGCGGCCCCTGCGGACCACCAGGCCCTTGCGGACCAGGCCCTTGCGAACCGGACTGCTGCTGGCGGGATGGCCCTTCCAGGCCGCCGCTCTGCAGCGGGCGACCGTGCAGGTCGCCACTTTGCAAAGCATCACCCTGTGGTGCGCGACCCTGCGGTCCAGCGCCTTGCGATGCACCGGACTGCGGAGTACTGGCGTGCGGTGTGCGGTCTTGCAGTGCATCTCCACGGAGAGCATCGCCTTGCCCGCCGCCTTGCGGCGCACCGCTCTGCGGGTGTGGGCCGTGTTGAGGAAGCGTCTGCACCGGTTGGCCAGCGGGCGTAGTACCGGCCGGGGTGCGTGGCTGTGGTGGGGGCGGCGGCGCGGGTGCGCGTGACTGCCCGAGTAGTGGATCTGAGGATGACGGAGGAGGGAATGACGTGGAGGGCGCCTGACCTGCGGCAGGCGGCTGCGCGGATCGCCAGTCCTCGGATGGCGCGGTCGGTGGCAGCCCCGACGACAGCGGACCGGCCGACAACGGATCGGTCAGTGCATTGGGTTCCGAACGCGCCGGACCCGCAGGCGACCTATCCGCAGGCAAGCGATCCGAAGGCAAGCCATCGGCGGGCATGCCAACTGCGGGCGAGCGGTCCGTCGGCAAGCCGTCCGGAGGCAAGCCGTCCGTAGGCAAGCCATCTGTAGGCAAGCCGTCCGCAAGCGGCCGGTCTGCTGCCAGGGACTCGCGGTTGTTGAACCAGTCGTCCGCGGTGGGGGTGGTTCGGTCGGCCGGGGGGTTTGGTGGGGCGCTGTGGCGGGCCGGTGGGCGGGGCGGTTGTTGTGGAGTCTCGTTCTCAGCCAACGTTGATTCCCTTGTAGACCTGGGCTTCGGCCTTCCGCAGATCCGGCCGGTTCGTGGGGATGTCACTGATGTAGGCGACCGCGGTACCGTCGCCCAGGTCGAAGACCGCGACGGTCAGGATGAGTACCGAGGTGACCTTGGGTGACTTCGCCGTGACGGACTGCTGGAAGAACCAGCCCGCCTTGTCCGAACGCTTGACCTCGCCGCTGCCAACCGTCTTGAAGGTGACCGGGATGTCGCCGTAGCCGATGGTCTGCACCTTTTTGAGCAGGCTCAAGGCCGTCGTCTTCGGGTCGCCGCCGAACGGCGTGGCGTTGCCCAGCCGGCCGACGAACATGTCCGCGTACCAGTCGTTGCTGCCGTCGAAGTCGCGCTGCAGTACGACGTACTGGCCGCTGGAGTTCAGCAGTTGCGGGATCAGCCGCTTGCGGTCCGACCACTCTCCGGCTTGCCGCGGGAAGGAGATCGCGTCCGAGCTGATCCGGTTGGCGCCCTCGTGGAGCTTGGGGTTCTTCGACTGGCCCGCCTGGCCGCCGGGAGTTGTCGCCGGTGTGGTGGGTGCGCCGGTGGTCGGCTGCGGGGTGGGGGAGGTGGTCGGGTCAGCGGTCGTCTTCTTGGCCGAATTGGTGATGAGGAACACGGCAACCACGATGAGGATCACCAGAGCGACGACGCCGCCGATGATCAGCGGGGTCTTGTTCGTACCGCCGCCGCCACCGCCGCTGGTGTCCTTGCCCTTGCGCTTCCCACCGCCTTGCTGACCGCCGCCGTCCTGCCAAGGCGAAGCCTCGCCAGACTGCCAAGCCGCGCCCGTCTGCTGCTGCGCGGGCGCCTGCGAGCCACCCCACTGCTCAGTACTCGTCTGCTGCGCAGCGGAACTACCCCACTGGTCCCCGGTAGATCCCTGTACTCCGGTCGCGCCCCACCCGGCAGCACCCGCCTGCTCCGTCCCGGACGCACCCCACCCGCCAGCGCCGCCCTGCTGCGTCTCAGACGTGCCTTGACCATCGGCACCCGACTGCTGCGTCTCGGCAGCGCCCCATCCGCCGGCACCCGCCTGCTGCGTCTCGGCAGCGCCCCATCCACCGATACTCGCTTGCTGGGTCTCGGCAGCGCCCCATCCACCGATACTCGCTTGCTGGGTCTCGGCAGCGCCCCATCCGTCGGTGCTCGCTTGCTGGGTCTCGGCCGCGCCCCACCCATCAGTGCTCGCCTGCGGGGCCCCGGTCGCAGCCTGCCCGTCAGCGCTTGCCTGCTGCGTCTCGGCGGTGCCCCATCCGCCAGTGCTCGCCTGCTGGGTCTCGGCGGTGCCCCAACCCTCAGTGCTCGCCTGCTGGGTCTCGGCCGTCCCCCACCCGCCTGCGCTGGCTTGCTGGGTTTCGGCTGTGCCCCACCCGCCTGCGCTGGCCTGCTGTGTCTCGGCCGTGCCCCACCCGCCTGCGCTGGCCTGCTGTGTCTCGGCTGTGCCCCACCCGCCGGCGCTGCCGGATGCATCCGGGGCGTCAGCGCTTGTCTGCTGTGCGTTTGAGTTGCCCCAGCCGCCCGCGCCCGCTTGCTGCGTGCTGGCGGTACCCCACTGGCCGTCGCTCTGCTGGTCAGCAGTCTGCTCGTCGCTCTGGGCCGGCGTGGTCTCCTCGTCGGCCGTCACCCACGGCTCAGTGCCGCTCGGAAGCTCCTCCGCCGTCTGCCCCCAACCACCTCCGGCAGCGGCACCTCCAGCCGACTGTCCCCAACCACCATCAGCAGTCCCCGAGCCACCCGCCGCCCCCCAGCCGTTGTCGGCGGGCGCGGTGTCGGGCGTCAGGTCCCAGCTATTGCTGGGCTGTGCAGGCGTGCTGATCTCCTGGGTGGTGTCCGCAATCTCCTGAGTAGCGTCCGCGTCCGGCGTCGCCTGTTGCGGCGTCGGCGCCACGGTCGGCGGCTTGGTCCAGTTGGTGGTCGACCACGACTCGGCTTCCGGCTCGGGAGCGGGCACGGGCGCAGTACTGGTCGAGTCGCTCGCCAGCTTCAGCGTCCACCCGGTCTGCGGGGCAGACTGAGCAGCCTCGGCCGGCTCAGCAGCGACCGGCTCCGCGCCCTCCGGCGATACCGGGCGCTGGGTCCAGTGGTTCGCCGCCTCCGGAAGCTCCGCGGGCGCCATCCAGGTCGACTTGGCCTTCTCCGCGGGAGTCAGGTCCGGGGTGGAGGTGGTCGAGGCAGCAGACGCGGTGGCCGTGTCGTCCGGCTCGGTGGCGGCTTCGGTGGCCGGCTCCGATTCGGGTTCTTCCTTCTCGGTCCTGTTGGTCCATTGCGTCCCGTTCCACCAGCGAATGGTGTTGGGCTGCCCGGTGGGGTCCGGATACCAGCCGGCGGCAGGGTTGCTCATGCGTTCACCGTAACTTCAGCGCGTGTCAGTCTGGGCCCGAATTCCGCGCTCAGAGACCCTGTTCCTCACCGAGGCTGAAGGCCGCCTCCAGGTCGTGCGTGGAGTAGGCGCGGAAGGCGATGTGCGTCTCAGTACTCAGGACGCCGGGCACCCGGTTCACGTGATCGGGGATGACGGAGGCCAGGTCCTCGTGGTGGGCGACCCGGACCATCGCGATCAGGTCGAGCCCGCCAGTCACCGAGTACACCTCGCTGACACCCTCGATCGCGGCTACCTGCTCAGCGACCTCCGGGATGCGTGCGACGTCGGCCTTGATGAACACGATCGCGGTGACCATGTCGTCCTCTCCTCGAAACCAGCCCCCTACCGCGCTGAAGCATAGTGCCGCCCCACCGACACCCCGGACCGCCATCACCCACCAACCTCGCCCGCCGGCCCTGCACCGAGAGGCGGTGTCCCGACCGACAGGTAGTGCATCCCGTGTACGCCGTCTCGCGCGCACTGTCCGGGCGTGAGACAAGGACACCCGCCGGACCATGTCCTGTCGATCGGGACATAAGGGGCTACCCCGCAGGGTCAGCGGGCGGTGACGCCGAGGGGGCGGATTCGGCGGCGGCGTTCGCTGGGGTGGTGGTGCTCGTCGGAGTGGGAGTTGTCGAGGCGGGCGACGTGGCGGCCGGCGCCGCCGATCGGGCAGGTCCAGGTGCCGTCCATCTCGACCAGGCGGATGCCGGGGGAGTCGAGCCAGCGCAGTACGAGCTCGATCTCTTCCGGTGAGGCCGACGCGACCGGGCCGATGCCTGGCAGGACCGTCTCGGCCGAGGCGCGCAGCATCTCCAGGTACTTGCGGGGATCCGTGCCGCGCGGGCTGATCCCGGCCGCGGCCAGCCGGCCACGGCGGATCACGTGCAGCTCCCAGCCGCCGTCCTCGGTCCGTTTCGCCGCGCAGATCTCCGCGCAGCCGGTGACCGACGCCATCCGCTGCATCTTCGCGCTGCTCCGGACGAAGGCGCTCAAGCGGTCACGCTGCACGGCTGCATCCTCGAAGCGCTCGTCCGCCGACAGTACGTCGATCCGCCGGTCGAGTGCGGCGACCACCGGCGCCGGGTCGTCGGTGAGCGCCGCCCGCAGCCCGGTCACGAAATTGCCATAGGTCTCCGGCGAGATCCGCCCGTCGCACGGCGCCACGCATCGGCCCATCTCGGCCAGCACACAAGGCGATCCCTGCGGCGCCCGCGACATCCGGTCCGTGCACTGGCGGATCGGGAACGCCTCGTGCAGCGCCGCCATCGCCCGCTCGGCGGTCTTGCGCGAGCTGAACGGCCCGAGATATCCCGCGTCGTCGTCGCGGACCTGCTTCACCAGCGACAACCGGGGGAACGGCTCGACTGTGACCTTGAGCCAGTGCTGCCGCTCGGGGAACTTGGAACGCCGGTTGTACCGCGGTTTGTGCTCCGCGATCAGCCGCAGTTCGCGTACCTCGGCCTCGAGCGCGGTACCGCACTCGATCCCGCGGACTCCGGATGCGATGCCGATCATCTCGCCGATCCGGGTGCGGGTCTCCGAGGCGGTGAAGTAGGACCGGACCCGGTTGCGCAGGTCCTTCGACTTGCCGACGTACAGCACCTCGCCGCGATCGTCGGTGAACAGGTACACCCCAGGGGCGTGCGGCAACGACTCCGCCAGATGCCGCTTGGCCCGCACCTGCGGTGCCACCCGTGACGAGAACGTCTGCAGATCCTCGAGCGTCTGTACGCCGAGCGAACCGACCCGCTCGAACAGCCCATGCAGTACGTCGACCGTGGCGCGGGCGTCCGACAGAGCGCGGTGGTTGGGCGTGACCGTTGCCCGGAACAACTTCGCGAGCGTGCCGAGTTTGCAGTTCGGAGTCTCGTCCGGGGTCAGCACCCGGCGCGCCAGCATCGCCGTGTCGACGACGGCGAAGTCGGGCCAGTCGTACCCGTGCACCTGGGTGTCGTGCTTGAGGAAGCCGACGTCGAAGGGGGCGTTGTGCGCGACCAGCACGCAGCCGCGGGCGAACTCGAGGAAGGCCGGCAGCACCGACTCGATCCGCGGTGACGAGGCAACCATCAGGTCGGTGATCCCGGTCAGTACCGCGATGAATGGCGGAATCGGCTCGGCCGGATTGATCAGCGTCTGGAACTCGGCGACCAGTTCACCGCCGCGGACCTTGACCGCGCCGATCTCGGTGATCCCCGATTCGCCGGGCGCGCCACCGGTCGTCTCCAGGTCGACGACGCAGAAGGTGACGTCGCGCAACGGCGTACCGAGGTCGTCGAAACTCGGCTGCACGCCACGGATCGGCGTCACCGGGCCGGACGCCGGGGCAGCGGCTCGATCCGGCAGTGGGCTGCTCATGACGACGACGCTAGAAGCCCCCACCGACAATTCCGCTCTCAGACACGCGTGGGTGCGCCGTCAGCCATGTTGTTTGTCGCTGCCGACGCCCAGGCACGCACCTCGCGGCGTTGGAGGAACGCCCACGATGAACCCCGCATCGAGGGCGCTCCTCCGCCTTGCGATGCACGCACCTGGACGCCGCCATCGATCAAACAACATGGCTGACGGCGCACCAGCGACTACGCTCTCCATATGCGTACACAAGCGATCACCGCGATTCCGGGCCCTGCGCCCGGTGGCTGTGGTCTGCATCACTGGCTGTGCCAGGGGGCCGTTCCGACCGGACTGCGGACCGGTGGCTGAGGCAGGCACCGCCGCGAGCTCCGCTGCTACCACCTTGCCCGAACCCGTACGGCAAAGGGTTCTGAGCCTGGCCGCCCAGGCACTGGGGCAGTTGCCCGCGACAGACATCCCGCTCCCGCTGCGGCGGTTCGCCAGCTTCGCGCCCGGCAAGCGCGCGAAACTCTCGGCCTCTGTGCTCGGCCCGATCCTCGAGACCGACGACCACTTCCGCAAACTGGTCGCTTTCGAGGTACGCCGGGAGCGTCCGGAGCTCGGTGACGCCGTCGCGGACGGGCTGGCAGTACCGGCGGCTGAGCCGACCGAGGTGGCCGCCTTGGCGTATCTGCTCCGCCCGGATGACTGGGAGCAGCGGGTCGCTGACGCGGCGCAGCTGCCGCCGGAGAAGCCAGGCATCGACGAGGACGTCGTCAGCCGTCTGCAGGACCAACTCGATCAGGCCCGGACCGAGACGCGCCAGGTGCGCGAACGCTTGCGCGAACAGGTGACCGAGCTGAAGGCGGAGAACGTCACGCTGCGCCGCAAGCTGAACGAGGCGCGTCAGCGGATCAGCGGCCTGCAGAGCGATCTCGAACTGCGTACGACAGAAGCCGCGACGGCCGACGAACGCGTCGACGCGGCCCGCGCCGAGGTCGAGCGCGAACTGCGCAAGCTCCGCGCCCGCATCACCGAGCTGGAGGCAGTGGAGCACGCGGCCCGCCGTACTGCGGGGCAGGAACGCGAAATGGCCTCGACCCGGACGCGCCTGCTGCTGGACACCTTGGTCGAAGCAGCGGGAGGACTCCGTCGCGAGCTGGCCTTGCCGCCCGGGGGAGAACTCCGCCCGGCCGACACAGTCGCCGGCGTCGAGCCGTCGACCGCACCAGTCGGCCGTACTGCGCCTGACGACGATCCCGCGCTGTTCGACGAACTGCTCGCGTTGCCGCAGGTGCATCTGATCATCGACGGCTACAACGTCACCAAAACCGCCTGGCCGAACTCGCCGTTGCACTCCCAGCGCCAGCGCCTCGTCACCGCACTGGGCGCGCTGGTGGCGCAGCGGCGGATCGAGGTCACGGTAGTCTTCGACGGCGCCGAGCTGTCCGGCCCGGTCCAGCTGAACCCACCACGCGGCGTCCGGGTCCGCTTCAGCCCGGCCGGCGTGATCGCCGATGAGGTGATCAGGCAACTGGTCCGTGCCGAACCACCGGGCCGCCCGATCGTCGTCGTCTCCACCGACCGCGAAGTTGCCGAGAGCACCATCACGATGGGCGCCCGCGCGCTGTCCGCAACCACCCTGATAGCCCGCCTGGCCCGCGCCTAACCCAACGCCGGTTGGTCAAGCGGCTCGGCGACGGACTTCGCCGACGCGGCGGCTCCGAAGGCGAACCGTCGGCCGAGCCCACCGGTGGTGGGCTCGGACCCCTAACGATGACCGTGAACAAGGTGTGCCCTGTTCGAGGACGCAAGAAGGTGTTCATGCCCACCACTGGTGGGCTTGGTCGACTGGCTGACGAAGAAGTCGGCCCGGTCGCAGCCGGGCGTGGTGGTGGATGAGTCGGGTCCGGGGCTGCGCACCGGTGTACTCGGCCAAGCCGAGCCAGGCGAGCGAGGCGTGCTGTGCCGTAGTGGGGTGGTGACCGGCGGTCGATGGAAACTGTCGGTGGGGGTCTTTAGCGTTCTTCTCAGCCGGATGCAAGTCCGGGTGCTTCCCCACCTTGGAGGACGTTGTGCTGATCGACTGCGACGCGTGTGTGATGAGAGGTCCCGGCTGCCGGGACTGCGTGGTCAGCGTGGTGCTCGGCATGCCACCCGAGCAGAGTTCCCTGCGCATCGACGACGAGGAGCTCGCCGCCCTCGACGTACTGGCCCAGTCCGGTCTCGTGCCACCCCTGCGCCTGGTGCACGCCGTCGACAACGTCGACCTGGAGCCAGACCACCGGCAGAGACCGCAGACCTCCGCGGACACCGCCTGATTGCCTCCCAACTGCCGGTCAACCGCCTGTTCCCGACTGATCACCCTGGATAGTTTTTGGGCCTGACGACAACTGGGGAGATACACGATGTCAGTAGAGCAGTCGGTTCAGGCAGCGCGCCCAACACAGACCGAGTTCCGGGCCTTCGACCTCGACAACGGACGCTGCCCATCGAGGCTGACCAACCGCCAGCTCACCATCGGCCGGCTGATGGCCACGGGCGCCAAGGACGCAACGATTGCGCGCCAGCTCGATGTCTCGCTGCGGACCGTCCGCTCCGAGATCAGCGCGCTGATCAAAGGACTTGGCGCTACGTCCCGCTTCCAAGCGGGTTGTCTGCTGGCTCGGCAGTTCGGCTGATATCGACGGTCACGCGATGGTCTCAGCAGCGTGCAGTCGATCCACCTGAGACTGAAAGTCCGCCTGGAGGTGCGGATCGCCGAGCTGCTCGGCAGCCTCGAGGGCGGCCAGAAAGCAGACCTTGCCTCAGCCGGTCGGCCTAACTCGTCCAGCGTCTGGGCAATGTTCCCGCTAGCGTGGGCGAGACCGAGGAGGTTGCTCGTATCCCTGGCCAAGGCGGCACTTTCGCGGAAACGGGCGAGAGCCGGCTCAAGCTGTCCGTTGGCCTGCATGATATGCGCCAGCGCATTGATGCAGCCGGCGACAACGTCTGTCGCACCGAGCGCATCACCCATCGGCAGGGCTTTCTCGAAGAAGGCCTGAGCGTGGTCGTGATCCTTGGCCTCCAGATAGGCGAAGGCCGTGTTGAAGACAGCCAGCATCCCGCCGTACGGGTCCTCGTCCTCCGCCGCGATCTGCTCGCACTCTCGCGCAGCTGGGCGACCCGGGCAGCAACGGCCGGACTTGGTCAGCTGTGGCCGCGTAGTCAAGAAGGACAAGCAACCGGCGCTCGGTGACCAGGGATCGGTACAGGGCCGAGCGTTCTTCCAGAGTGGCAGGTTGATCGGCTGGCTTGACTTCCAGCGCGGTCTTGCCGCTGCCGGCGATGGCCGAGATCGTGACGACGCGCGCGGACGGGTGGTCCGAGACCAGGTCATCGAGCTCCCGCAGTTCGGCGAACCGGCCGGTGAAATGCTCGTCGGCGGCAGGAAGCTGATGCAGGCGGGTGGGCGGCCGCGATCCCGTGGCCGGACGCGGGCGGGCGTCGGCGATCAGTGCGAGCAACTGTCCGGTCTCTTCGGCGGACAGGTCGAGCGCGCTCGCGATCAGCCGGATCGATTTCGTCCGTGGTTTCCGGACGCTTCCCGGGCCGTTCCAGTACGGCCAGATGTTCAGGGTCGGTGTCTTACCCGTACTACAGGCAGGCACATCCATGGCCTTGCCGGTCTTCACCTGGGTGATCGTGTAGCTGCCGTTCGCCGGTTCGATCCGCCAGGCCTGGCAGTCGGAGCGATCCACGGGGACCGGCGCGATCTGGCCTCCGTTGTCGTTCGAGCAACCTTCGCGGGCAGGTTCCAGACCGCGGTCCGGCCGAACCCGTGGTCGAGCACCCTACTCACGTCGGCTCCGTCGTTGTTGATGTCACCTCGGGCCGGCTTCGGGCGCGGCGCCTCGCGGTGAATGGCCAGCCTGGTTGGTGAGGTTGTCGCCGTCCGGGTCACAGCACCTACGAGCACCCGGCGCCCGGGCAGGCCTATCCGCACGCGGTACAGAAGGTCACGACCGGAAGTACGAGCAACACCTACCAGTCCGACAAGAGCGGCAACCTCGAGAACCGCACCGTCGCGGGGACGGGCGAGTCCTTCACCTTCGACGCGGAAGGACATCTCGAGAACGTTGACAAGGCAGGCAAGGCGACCTCGTTCGTCTACGACGCCGACGGCACGCGACTACTGCGCAAGGACTCCGCGGAGGGGCCCTTGCGATGCGGGCGCAGTACCGGCCCAGAGGGTGCTCGGTCAGGAGTGTCGGAACGAACGCTGCTGCAGAGGCTGGAGAGCGGTCCTGGAAGGGCTTTCCCGACGTTAAGTTTGGATCAAACCAGAGGGGCGAATTGCACCGGTCACGAATCGGTTACTACTGTTACCTCTCGTTGCCTCGCAGTGTCGGTTGACCAGACCGGCCGGGCAGCGAAGATTCAGCGCCGAGGGTAGGCCGACCGGTCGTGACCGGGGGGTTGACGGGGACGGCATCGAGTAGAGGAAGGGACCGACCGGGCTGTGTCCATCGGCCGCACGAAGCGCTTCAAGGGAATTGCCCTCGCCGCTATCACCTCCACCGCCGTCGTCGCTGGAGTGATCTTCATCCAGACCGGCGCGGACGCCGATCCGAAGCCGACCCTGGCACAAGCCAAGGCCCAGGTCGCCGAACTGCAGAACAAGGCGTCGATCGCCGGTGAAGCGGCCAACGATCTCCGCGGCCAGATCTCCGCGTCGCAGATCCGGGTCAAGGCGCTGCAGGCCGGGATCGCGAAGCAGCAGACCCAGGTCGACACAGTCAAGCGGCAGATCGGCTCGCTCGCGGTGGCCGGCTACCAGACCTCCGGGATGTCGACGACGGCGCAGCTGTTGCTGTCGACGAACCCCGACCAGTTCCTCAGTCAGGCCTCTACCGCGCAGGCGTTCGCCGGTCAGCAGAACTCGGCACTGCGCCGGTTCCAGTCCGCCCAGGGCAAGCTCGCCGACCTGCAGGCCAGCGAGCAGAGCGAGCTCGGCGCGCTGCAGGCCGTGCAGACCCAGCAGAACGACTTGAAGAAGCAGTTGCAGGCCAACCTGGACGCCGCCGAGAAGGTCCTCGGCAAGCTGAGCGACGCGGAGCGCGCGCGGATCCGGCAGGAGAACGAGAAGGAAGAGCAGGAGGCCCGGGACGAGCGCCCGAGCCGCGGCGACGACCGGATGGACGACAAGGGCGGCGACGTGCCGGTACCGGCCAATGGCCGGGCGGGTGTCGCAGTCCAGGCCGCGATGGCGCAGGCGGGTGACCGCTACGTGTGGGGCGCCGAAGGTCCGAACTCGTTCGACTGCTCCGGCCTGACGAAGTACGCCTGGGGCAAGGCCGGCGTCTCGCTGTCGCACTCCTCGAAAGCGCAGTACGGCGAAGGCCGCCGGATCAGCCGGGGCGACCTGATGCCCGGTGACCTGGTCTTCTACGGCTCGCCGATCTGGCACGTCGGGATGTACATCGGCAACGGCCGGATGGTGCACGCGCCGAATCCGAGCAAGCCGGTCAAGACCGACGATATCGACTACATGAGCGGTTACACCGGCGCGGTCCGCCCAGGCTGACCTGCTGTTCAGACATGCTTTACGGCTCCGGGGGACAAACACCCCCGGAGCCGCCTCGTTTGTTCCACCCGCCCACGCCCATGTTTGACTGTCCCTGGAGGCACCTGACGTGACCTCCCTGACTGGGGCAGGCGAGCAGCGAGGGGCTGAGGTGGTCGACGAACCCGGCGGCACGCTGCCCACCTCGGATGGTGGGGAGCGGATTTCGCCGTCGGAGCAGACCACGATCCAGATCCCGGCACAGCATGCCGCGAGTGCTGGGGAGCAGCGCGCGCCGCTGGCGGAGGCGCTCAGGGTCGCCAGCACCTGGACGTCGGCGCACGGCCCGATCGTCAAGAAGGTCGCGCTCGGCATGGCCGTCTGCCTGGTCGGCGTCGCCGGCTTTGCCGGTCTCCGCAAGATCGCCGACGCTCCGGCCGATCCAGGGGCCCCCGGCAACACCGCGCAGACTCCGGGGTCCGACTCCACGACCCCCGACGAGGCAGCCGAGGGAGTACGCCGGGCCGCCGCGGGCCAGGCCGTCCTGCAGAAGATGGCCGACGCGATCCAGGAGGAGAGCAAGGCCAGCTTCTTGTCCACGATCGACCCGAAGGCGACGGAGTTCGACGAGCTGGCCCGGACGATCTACAGCAACCTGGGCAAGTTGCCGTTGGCCACCTTCCAGTTGCGCTACGTGAGCGATGACACCGGCGCGCTCCCGCCGGACCGCAAGAGCGAACTCGGCGGCACGGAGTCCTGGCTGGCCCAGGTCGAGGTGTCCTGGCAACTGACGGGCTTCGACACCAAACCGGCCCGGGAGACCCTGCCCGTCACCTTCGTCACGCGCGACGACACGACGTACGCGGCGTCCTTCAGTGAGCGGTTCGTGGCCGGGCAGCGGCGGCCGATCTGGGCGCTCGGCGGGATCGAGGTCGCCAAGGGTGAGCACAGCTTGGTGATCAGCCTCGACTCGCAGGCCGACGCGGACGAGTACGCGACCGTCACGGATCGCGCGGTCGAGTCGGTGACGAAGGTCTGGGGCAAGAACTGGAAGAAGAAGGCGGTCGTCTACCTGCCCGCCAAGCAGACCCAGATGGAGTCCGTGCTCGGCGCCCAGCCGGGCACCTACACGCAGATCGCCGCGGTCACGATGGCCGAGCTGGACACCCCGCTGGTCGGTGCGCCGCTGCGGATCGTCGCCAATCCGAAGCTGTTCGAGGAGCTCGGCAAGCAGGGCCGCCGGATCGTGCTGACCCACGAGACCACTCACGTCGCCTCGATCGCTACTGCCTCGCCGGTACCGTTGTGGCTGGCCGAGGGGTTCGCCGACTACGTCGCCTTCACCGCCGTGTCCGTCCAGGACGAATCGGCGGCGAAGGAACTGTTCAAGGCGGTCCGGGCCGGCAAGGTACCGAAGTCGCTGCCCGCCCCGGAAGCGTTCGCCGCCTCGTCGGCCGAGCTGCCCCTGGCCTATGAATCGGGCTGGCTGGCCTGCCGGCTGATCAGCGAGCGGGAGGGGCAGAGCAAGCTGGTGAAGTTCTACCGGGCCGTGCACGCGTCGAAGAGCCCGACCGGGCTGGCGGACGCCTTCCGGACCGTGCTCGGGACGACCGAGCAGGAGTTCGTGGCTGACTGGCAGAAGTACCTGAAGAGGCTCGCCGGTGTCTGACCGAGCCGCCGGGCCGGCTCCAGCGCGAGCCGCCAGGTTGGCTCCGGTGGCGGCCGCTCTGCTGCTCGCCGCCGCCCTCGCTGTCGTGATCATCACGACCACGCCGTGGCACCTGATCGATCTGCCGAAGCCGGACGCCGCGCTCGACTTCACCACCGCCGAGATCGACCGCCAGCAACAGTTCCGGCACGAGTTGTTGCCGTGGTCAACGACCTCCTGGGCGCTGTCGCTGCTCGTCCCACTGGCGATCGGCTTCACCCCTCTCGGCCGTCGCCTGTACGCCGTGACGCGGATCCGCCGCTGGTACCTGGCCGTCCCGGTGGTCGTCCTCCTGCTCGGCCTGATCGCGAGTGTGATCACCCTGCCGACCGACGTCATGGCCGAGCGGGTGACCCAGAAGTACGGTCTGTCGACGGAACCCTGGAGCCTGTGGCTGCGTGACCGGCTGACCAACTGGTTGCTGATGGCACTGGCTTTGGTTGCCATCAGCCTCGGATTGATTGCCTTGGCCAAGCGCTGGAAGACCTGGTGGTGGGCGCCCGCGGCGATCGCCGGGGCGGTGCTGGTGCTCGGCGTCTCGTTCGCGTACCCGGTGCTGGTCGAGCCGCGCTTCAACGAGTTCACCTCGATGGCGCCGGGTTCGCAGCGGGACGAGTTCATGGAGCTCGCGCGCCAGGACGGCGTACCGGTCAGGGATGTGCTGGTTGCCGATGCGTCCAAGCGGACGACGACCCTCAATGCCTATGTGTCTGGCTTCGGCTCGACCCGGCGGCTGGTCGTATACGACACGTTGCTGAAGGACGCGTCGCCGGCTCAGGTCAGGCTGGTGGTCGCGCACGAGCTCGGTCACGCCGCTGAGGGCGACGTCCTGCACGGCACCTTGATCGGCGCGCTCGGGTCGGCCTTCACTGTGGTCCTGCTGAGATTGTTGCTCGGGGCCCGGATGTCCGATCCACGCCGTACCGCGTTGCTGCTGGCCCTGATCGTCGCCGGTACGACGCTCGCGTCGCCGGTGCAGAACCTGGTCAGCCGGCGGATCGAGGCGCGTGCCGACTACCACTCGTTGCGGTTGACGAACGATCCGTCGGACTTCATCGAGATGCAGCACCAGCTCTCGGTGCGCAACATCTCCGGTCTGGAGCCGAGCCGCTGGCGGTACTGGCTGTTCGCCAGCCACCCGACGCCACCCGAGCGGATCGTGATGGGCCGGGTCTGGGCGGCGGAGCACGGCGAGCCGGTTCCGCCGCTGGTCAAGAAATGACGGTCCTGGTCGTCACCAACGACTTCCCGCCGCGGCAAGGCGGGATCGAGACCTTCGTCCGGTCGTTGTGCGACGAGTTGTCTGACCTGGTCGTGCTGACTTCGCGGATGCCCGGCGATACGCAGTACGACGCAGGTCTGGCTTTTCCTGTTGTGCGGGACCGGACGACGATGCTCCTGCCGACGCGGCGGGTCACGCGGAGCGCAGTACGGGTGATGGGGGAGTACGGCGCTGATCGGGTTGTCTTCGGCGCGGCGGCTCCGCTGGGCTTGATGGGACCGGCGCTGCGCAAGGCAGGGGCGCGGCGGATCGTCGCGCTGACGCACGGGCACGAGACCTGGTGGGCCGGTACGCCGGGAGCGCGCCAGGCGCTGAGGCGAATCGGTGATGCCGCCGACACGATGACGTCGGTGTCGTCGTGGTGCCAGGAGCAGATCGCGGCCGCGTTGTCGGTCGACGCGGCGAACCGGATGCGGCGGCTGACTCCCGGTGTCGACACGTCGAGGTTCTTCCCGGGTTGCGGGGGAGAGCAGGTACGCAAGGGCCTCGGGCTCGAGGGTGTGCCCGTCGTCGCCTGCGTCTCGCGGCTGGTGGCGCGCAAGGGGCAGGACACCTTGATCCGGGCCTGGCCGCGGGTGCTCGCCGCGGTGCCGGAGGCGGTTCTCCTGATCGTCGGTGGCGGGCCGGATCGGGATCGGCTGGAGGAACTGGCGAGGCAGACCGGCGTGGCTCACGCCGTGCGCTTCACCGGCGCGGTGCCGTGGGACGAGATCCCGCCGTACGTCGATGCCGCCGACGTGTTCGCAATGCCCTGCAGAACAAGGCGTTTCGGCCTCGAACCGGAAGCACTCGGCATCGTCACCCTGGAGGCCTCCGCGACTGGCAAGCCGGTCGTCGTCGGTGATTCCGGCGGAGCTGCTGACACCGTTCGGCACGGCGAGACGGGCTATTTGGTCGACCCGTACAACCCGGTCCCGACCGCAGTACGACTCATCGAACTGCTGACCGATCCGGCCCGGGCGAAGGCGATGGGCGAGGCCGGCCGAGCCTGGGTGCAAACCGACTGGACCTGGGCCGGGTCCGGGCGATTGCTGCGGGATCTGCTCGACTTGCAGTGACCCCGGCGCGCCACCACATGCCAACCTCATCGCTCCGGCCTGGTCCACGCTCAGCGCCGGCTGCTCGATCGCCTCCGGCGGTGGTTAGTGTGTGGTGGCGGTCCGGGGACGCCGTGTAGGGTGGCTCCCATGCATCAGATGTCCCGAATCGCAGCAGCCGTACGAGCTTCCCGCTCTCCGGCTGCCGCTGCCTGACATCTGCTTCACTCCAACCGGCGACCGGAAACGGTCCGCCGGTTTTTGTTGTCCCGGCTCGCGGTCCCTTTCCGGTCATCTGACAGACAAGGACCACCGCGATGACCATCGACCGGAACTTCATCGACTTCTTCACCCAGCGCGGGCACATCCCGACCACGGGATCCTCGCTGATCCCGCGACCCGGCGACCCGGTGCTGTTCACGACCTCGGGGATGCATCCGCTGACGCCCTATCTGGAAGGCGATCCCCATCCACTAGGCCGCCGGCTGGTCGGGGTGCAGCGATGTCTGCGCACCACCGACCTCGACGAGGTGGGGGATCCGACCCACCTGACGGTGTTCGAGATGCTCGGCTCGTGGTCGCTCGGCGACTACGGCAGCGAGCAGACGCTGCGATGGGGGTATGAACTGCTGACCCAGCGCCTCGGCGTCGAGCCAGGCCGGATGTATGTGACCGTGTTCGGCGGCGACGACCAGGTCCCGCTCGACCAGGAATCCCTGCGGACGTGGCAGGATCTCGGGTTGCCGATCGAGCTGACCACCGACGACAACTGGTGGTCGAACGGCCCGACCGGACCGTGCGGCCCGGACTCGGAGATCTTCGTCTGGACCGGCGACGGATCGCCCGAGGGCACGCCGACCACCGATGACCGCTGGGTCGAGGTGTGGAACCACGTGATGATGCGCTACCGCCGCCTCGATGACGGTTCGCTCGAACCGCTGCAGCAGCAGAACATCGACACCGGCCTGGGCCTGGAGCGGTTGTCGATGCTGCTGGAGGGCAAGAAGTCGGTCTACGACATCGAGCTGTTCGAGCCCTGGCGGCGGATCGTGCCGGAGCTGTGGAAGCTCGACGAGGAGCACGAGCGGATCGTGATCGACCACCTGCGGTCGAGCATGGTGATCATCGGAGACGGCGTGCACCCGTCGAACACCGGCCGTGGCTACGTGCTGCGCCGGTTGATCCGCCGCGTGCTCACGCTGCTCTGGCGCTCCGATGACAACCGGACACTGTCCGACCTGCCGATGGAGTTGTTCGAGCACACTCTCGAGCATTTCCACCAGGGCGAACTGCGCAGCCTGGTCCGCCGGATCCTGATCGACGAGGAGATCCGGTTCAGCAACCTGCTCGACCGGGGTCGCCGGATCCTCAGCCACGAACGGTTCCAGAAGACGCTCGACGACGGCGACTTCGAGTACCTGCACGAGACTCACGGCCTGCCGCGCGATCTGGTCCGGTCGCTGGTCGGGTGAGGGGTGCCTGTCCCGATCGACAGGACATAGTCGGCTGCTCGGCCGGGCGCCACGCTCACGGGAGCGGCGGCCGGCCGCAGTATGGGCACTATGTCCTGTCGGTCGGGACGACCAAACCGGGTCTGGGGTCAGCGGTCGTTCCCCGGCGCCGCCCCGACGAGTCCGTCCAACTCGTCCTCCACGGTGTCCGGCACGTTCGGCGGAGTCACCTTGCCGACCGAGGATTGAGCGACGAACGCACCGAGCAGCACGATGACGCCGCCGATGATCTGGTTGGTCGAGAGCTTCTCACCCAGCAGCAGCAAGGCGAACAGGCTCGCTGCCACCACCTCGACGTACGCGACAGCTCCACCGATGGCAGCCGACAGCCGCTGGACGGCGGCTGCTCCCGCGAGGTACGCGACCACGGTGCTGACCACGATCAGCCAGGCCGCGAAGGTCCAGCCCGGCGCGGACCGCTCGCCGATCGCGATGGTGTCGGTCAGCGTGTGCCACGGGATCGACCAGGGTGCCGAGATCGCGGTCAGCGCGATCGCGCCGACGACGCTGCCTGCCGCCGTCATCACCAGCGGATCGGCGAGGCCGGTGAGCTTGTCGATCAGGATGAAGTACGTCGCCTGGCAGGCCGCGGCGCCGAGGCCGGCGAGCAGGCCGATCAGGTCCAGCTTCAGGCCGGACCAGATCTCGACCACGGTCGCGAGTCCGACCAGCGCGATCCCGACGCCGAGCACGGCCGACTTGGGCACCGCCACCTTGCGGCCGAACTTGAGCCAGCCGACGACGAGCAGCGGACCGGAGAACTCGAGCATCAGCGCGACGCCGACCGGCAACCGGCTGGCCGCGATGAAGAACAGTGTCTGGCAACCGGCGATCCCGGTCAGGCCGTAGAGCACGAGCTGCGGCCAGGATGCCTTGGCCGCGCGCAGACCGGCGCTCCCGCGAAAGATCAGCACAAGCGGGACCAGGAGTGCGGCGGCGCCGAGGATCCGCAGCCAGGCGGCCTGTTGCGGCGACATCCCGGCCCCGATCAGCGCCTTCGCGAACGGCCCCGATCCGCCGAAAGTGATCGCCGAGAACACAGCGAACCCCAGCCCGACGGACTTGGTCCGAGCAGCATCCTGCGCCATCCCCATTCCACCTCCCCATCCACTGTCCCCGGCCTCCCGGCCGAGATCCTGTACATGGGCATAACCATGTCACACTAATTACATCGCCGTCGAGGGGGTTGGCCGCCAGCTGGACAGCGCGCGGTCAGAGCACGTTGACGGCGCGCGCGGCGACGACCGCGATGGTCAGCAGCGAGATACCGGACTGGATCGCCATCAGCGTCTTGACCCGGGCGGTGAGCGGCATCGTGTCGGTTGGGCTGAACGCCGTGGCGGCTGTGAAGGCGACGAAGAGATAGTCGGTGAAGCCGGGCAGCCAGCGTTCCCAGCCGGGCAGGTCGACGGTCATCTGCGGGAACAGCAGATCCGCCCGCTCCGGTTCGTGCTCATGCTCGGGCATCCGCGCGAACGGCCCGCCGCGGTCGATCTCCCAGTACCAGAGCGCGAAAGCGACCACGTTCGTCACCCAGATCAGCAGTGCCGCCTTCACCAGCACCTTGCCGTCCGCGGGGTCGCCGGAGGCGAGCAGGACGATCAGGCTGCTCAGATAGAGGGCGTTGACGCCGACCAGTACGGCGAGCAACGCGATCTCGATCCAGCGCAGCCAGGCCTCGTCCCGGCGCAGATGGAACGGGTTGGTCCAGATCAGCGGAACCAGGAGCGCGGCTCCACAGGCCGGCATGATCCAGCGCGGCGCCTCCATGATCTCCGGCGGTACCGCGAGCTGCAGGCCGAGCGCCACGATCACCGCCAGCGAGGCCGGCCACCTGCGGGTATGACGATTGCTGGGTGCGGCAGCCTCCGGAAGCTCGCTCATCCGAGCATTGTCACTCAGCCGATGGACGCATCGACCACGGCTTGCCCGACCTCGGTACGCCGATAGTGCACCTGATGCCCGCTGCGCCGCCGAGTCGCCAGCCCGGCGCCGTGCAGCGCGGCCAGGTGCTCCGCCACAGTCGCCAGTGCCAGCCCGTACTGCGCCGCCAACCCGCTCGTCGTCGCGGGCGGATCGAGAGCGACCAGCAAAGTCGCCCGGTCCGGCCGAGCAGCGTCGCCAACGGATCAGGCGGAGCCGGCGCGTCGGACCAGAGCCGCGCCGCGCCACGGGCCGGATACACCAGGGTCGGTTGGTAGCTGGGGGCAACAACCATCACCAGGTACGGCCAGGCGAAGACGCCCGGGATCAGCAACAGGCCTTGCCCGGTCAGTTCGTGGTCGGGCGACCGGTGCCGGGCCGCGATCAGCTGGCCGTCCTCCCAGGTCAGCGTCGGGTGGAGGTCCTCGAAGAGCCTCGCCAGTCCACCTGAGGTGAGCTGCTCACCGCGATGGGCGATGTCGTCGTCGAGAACCCGGCTGATCATCGGCCAGTCCGGTTTGATCAGCGTCTCCCACGCGCTCTCGAGCTGATCCGCCAGTTGCTCTCGTGCTCCCGCCGGATCCGAGAGCATCCGATCGATGACCGGACCGCCCGGGTTCTTCAGTGCATCCCGGGACCAGATCAGCTTTCAGCACGGCCACGGCAGCTCCCGGCTTTCGGTCACAACCGAAAAGATACTCCTCTTGGGTACGTCGGCTTCACGCTCGCCGACGTGAGTACTACATCCCCGGCTGTTGGATACCGCGCTGTTCTGCAGCTCCGCGGACTCCGCAGCGTCTTCATCGCCCACGCCGTGTCGATGGCCGGCACCGTGGCGGCCGAGGTCGCGTTGTCGATCCTGATCTTCGAGCGCACCGGCTCGCCACTGCTGTCCGCTCTTGTCCTGGTCTGTGCGTTTCTGCCGTATGCGTTCGGCGGGATCGCACTTTCCTCGATCTCAGATCGTTTCCCGGCCCGCCGTGTCCTGGTCTGCTGCGATCTGGCCAGCGGTGCCTGTGTCGCCGCGATGCTGATCCCCGGGATCCCGGTCGGTGGTCTGCTCGGCCTGCTGTTGCTGACCGGCATCGTGGCCCCGATCTTCGCCGGCGCCCGGGCCGCGAGCCTGGCTCAGTTGCTCGGCGCCGACCTGTTCCCGGTCGGCCGTTCGTTGCTCAGGGCAATCGGTCAGCTGACCTTGCTGACCGGTTTCGCGCTCGGTGCGGTCGCGGTCGCGGCGATCGGGCCGACCTGGTTGCTTGCCCTGGATGCGGTCACCTTCCTGGCTTCCGCCGCGCTGATCGGCTTCGGTACTCCGTACACTGCGGCCGTCGGTCGCATCGGCAGCACCCTCCAGGATTCTCTGAGTGGCTTGAGATATCTCTGGTGCAATGTTCCGCTGCGCAGGCTGATCCTGCTGTCGTGGGTGGTGCCGGCGTTCTCATCTATGCCGGATGGGCTGGCGGTTGCCTACGCAGCCCAGACCGGTGCCGCGACGGCCGCCGCCGGTGCCCTCTTCACCGGGTACGCCGTCGGGGGCGTCCTTGGCGAGTTCGCGGCAGCCCGGCTCACGCCGGCAACCAGGCGGCGACTCGTGATCCCGCTGATCGTGCTGAGTCAGATCCCGGCGATCGCGTTCATCACCGAGCCCTCGATTCCGGTGGCAGCGGTGCTGCTCGCGATCTCCGGCAGCGGCTACGCGTTCAACCACGGCATCGATCCCCTGATCCTCAACGCCATCGGACCGGAGTACCGGGGGAGGGTGTTCACCGTCCAGACCAGCGGACTGATGGCGATCCAGGGTCTGAGCATCGCCCTGGCCGGCGCGATCGGCACCCTGATCCGCCCAAACCTCACCATCTGCCTGGCCGGCATCGTCGGCACCGTCGTGACCCTGCTCCTGGCCAGGCGTGCGCTGATCAAGGGGGCGGTGACGAGGCGGCCGGGATAGGCCGCGGACGGCCAGCACTACCGAAACCCGCCCGGATGTCTCGACACGCCGAGGGGAAGCGTTTGCATGCCGGGTTCGGTAGTGGTGGCCGTCCGCACTCACCGGGCTATTCGGTCGGAGACTGCCGACGGGCCTCGATGATTTCGAGGTAGTGCGGGTTGTGCATGATGCCGAGGATGTTGCCGAAGGGGTCGACTACCGAGGCGGTGGTGAAGTCGCTGTTGCTGTGGGCGGTGATGGGTTGGTACTCCTTGGCGCCCATTGCGAGGAGCTTTTCGAAGGTGGCGGGGAGGTCGTCGACGTGCCAGTGCATGACTGCGCCACCGGGGACGTTGGAGGCGCCGGGCGGGGCGTACTTGCGATCGATGAAGCCGAGTTCGTCGGCGTCGTCGCCGACCCGGAACTCGATGTACGCCGGCGGGGCGGGCGCGGGCGGGAAGGCGAAGTCCACGTCCGTGCCGAGCAGTTCGGCGTACCAGTCGCGGGCGGCGGCGAGGTCGTCGGCGTAGAAGCTGATGGTGGCGAATCCGCGGAACATCGGGTACTCCCTGGGTCGGTCTTCAGGTGGTCTTCCACCTCGTTGAAACCATCATGCGACGGAGAAGTGCTCACCAAGTGAGCACTTTTCTGAGGAGTTTCCAGCTACCGCTTCAGACCGGCCGCGAAGGCTTGGAAGAGCCGCTTGGCGGAAGGCTCGATCCGATCAGCCGCCGCGTCGGCCGAAGATGCCATCGGCAACCACATCGACCTCGCCGACGCCGACTTCAGCCGCAGTACCGGAGTACAGGCCGGCGCCGAGTGCGGTGGCGACGATCTGGTGTCCGAGGAGGTTGGTGAGCCGCCAGGGCACGCCCTCGGCGCTGAGGTAGTCGCCGAGGGCAGCAGGCTTCTCCCAAGGAACGTGCTGCACCACCAGTACGGAGCGTGGGTTATCGGTCGTGGTGGCCGCAACATATCAACGACCCACTGGGTCAGGGTTAGTTACGTGCCTGCTCGAAGGGGAGACGGTCGAAGATGATGCGCAGCTCGGTGATCCGGCCGTCGCGGACGGTATGGAGCTCGGCACCCGGAGCGTCGGCGACTGGTCTGGTACTGGTGCCGTACATCAGCATCGCCGTCGTCTCGTCGCCGAAGGAGCCGTGGATCGCGGAGCTGAGCAGGATTTGCGAGAACGGCTCCATGAACGCGCGGAACGCTTCGGCGCCGACGAGTTGCCCGGCGGGTGCGTGGCAGACGATGTCGTCGGCGACGTACTCCATCGCCAGGTCGAAGTCGTGCGAGGTCCAGGCCTTGTAGTAGGCGAGCACGGTTTCCAGCGGGGTCATCGCGGTCCTTTCGGTAGGTGATGACCAGATAGACACCACGGCCACCGCGATCGGAACGGCCGGCCTGGCACGATGGGGCGATGCGGGAGCAGACCTTCGACGAGATCACCGCGCCGTACCTGCGCGAACTCCACCTGCACTGCTACCGGATGCTCGGCTCGGTCACCGACGCGGACGACGTGATGCAGGAGATCCTGCTGGCCGCCTGGCGCGGCCTGGACTCGTTCGCCGGCCGCTCATCGCTGCGCACCTGGCTCTACAAGATCGCCACCAACCGCTGCCTCAACGCGATCCGCGACGGCAAACGCCGCCCGCCACCCGAACCGCTGCCACCCTTCGACCCACCGGCACCGACGCGCCACGGCGACGTGACCTGGCTCCAGCCGTACCCCGACGCGCTCCTGGACGACCAACTCGTCAAGCGGGAGAATATCGAACTCGCCTTCATCACCGCCCTCCAACGGATGCCACCCCGCCAGGCCGCCGTACTGATCCTCATCGACGTCCTCGACTTCTCCGGTACCGAGGTCGCGGACCTCCTCGACACCACGGCCACCGCCGTCAAGGGTGCCTTGCAACGCGCCCGAGCCTCCCGCAACGCTCCCGCGCCGCCGGCACGAGACGCGGAAACCGAACGCCAGCTGGCCAAACGCTTCGCCGAAGCCTTCGTCGCCGACGACATCGCGACGATCACCACGCTGCTCTCCGACAACGCCTGGCTGGCGATGCCACCAGCACCGCACGAGTACTACGGCCCGCGGGCGATCGCTGCCTTCCTCCAAGCCAGCGCCGCTGCGCGTACTGGCTCGGACCTGGAGCTTGAGCCTGCCGGCGCCAACCTCCATCCGGCCTTCACCTGCTATTTCGTCAACCGGTTGGGTCGCAGGGATACGGGGCGGCTGGTCATCACTGTCAGCGGCGATCGCATCAGCTCCATCACGCGCTTCCTTGCGCTCCATGAATTGAGTTGACCCGGGGCCGTGCCGGTCTCGATGATCGCGGCATGGTGGAACCCGTGCAGGCCCTGCTGATCATCGACCTTCAGGAAGGCGGGGTCGCGGGCGACAGCGCAGTACCGGATGCGGAGCGCCTGGTGGATCGAGCTGGTCATCTGCTGGACGAGGCGCGGGCGAGTGGCGCGCTGATCGTCCACGTACAGAACGACGGCCGACCTAGTACGCCGGATGAGCCGAACACCCCCGGCTGGGAACTCCATCTGCCTGTTGCGCCAGGCGACCGCGAGGTTGTCATCCGCAAGCTGAACGACGACTCCTTCGCCGGCACCCCACTCACCAAGCTCCTCGCCGACCACGACGTACGGTCACTGGCGATCTGCGGTCTCATGTCCGAGATGTGCGTCAGCGCAACAGCCCGTACTGCGCTTGCTCGCGGCTTCCGGGTGGTTTTGCCGCAGGACGCCCACACCACCACGGGCATCCCTGCCACGGCGAGCGGCCCGGCGATCTCTCCCGAGATCGTCGCCCGCGTCGCCGAGTGGGCCTTGGGCGACCAACTCGAATTGGTGGAACACGCCGCCGACGTGCGTTTTGGAGGTAACGCGGGCTAGAGGCAGCCGATGTATCAAGTGGGCCCTCCACCGGTACGTCGTCCTGCCCGGGAGGAATCGTGTCCGCTGAAGATCGCGCCGCATTGCAGCTGTTTGTCGACGAGCTCGAAGGCTTCATCGCGCGCGCCGTCGAGCCGTCACCACTCCTACCACCCGACCGCGCCGCGGACCTCCGAGCGGCGTACCGCGAACTGGTCGAACGAGGCGCGTTCGACGAGGTCCGGGACGTACTCGGCGACGCAGGCTACGACGAACGCCTACGGCACTGCGGCCTGACCGGCGCCAACCTCCAAGCCAAACTGACCGGCTGGACCCGCTCCTTACGCAGGCTGATCGAAGGGCCATTCCCGACCATCGGCGGCTTCCGCAGCGTCTTCCGCTGGGCCAACACCATCCTCGGCAGCATCATCGCGGCGGCAGGAGTCGGCGAGGCCCTCAAAGAACTCAAGGAAGCCACAGAGAACACCTACGAAGACACGGCCGACGGCATCTGACCCCTGCCGTAGGTGCGCTATCCGGCTCGCGCCCTGAACGACCGCGGCCGGTCGGTGGACTCCGCCCGTCAGTCGGTGGGCTCCGCCCCGGGTGTGGGGCTTCGCCCATTGGTAGAGCAGTGGGTGAACCCCGCGCGGAGGGGCGAACCCCTCCGGCGTACTGGTAACCCCGCTCAGCTGTTGCGCCTTGAAGCGCCAGGGGCCGGATCAGCGGTTCAACCGTGCGGAGTGGCCGGGTTCGCCGGCGCTACCCGCCGGAGGTGCCGACGCGCAGCACCCCGAATCGCCCGTGGGCATGGCGAATCGCTTCGCCTTTGCCAAGCGGTGACGAAGGAGCCGCGACCCGGGGTGGGTGGGTTGAGCGCCGACCGAGGAGGCGCGATGGGGGGAGTTACTTCTGGTAGAGGGCTTCCACGTCCGACTCGTGTTTCTGCATCACGATGTGCCGCCGCAGGGAGAGTTTGAGGGACAGTTCGCCGTTCTCCTGGGTCCAGTCGGTCGGAAGAATGGTGAACTTCTTGATCTCCTCGGCCTTCGACACCGCCGCGTTGGCATCGTCAACAGCCTTCTGAACCTCGGCGATCAGGTCCTTGTCGTCCACCAGGCTCGACATTTCGTTCGCCTTGCCGTGCTTGCCGGCCCAGTCGCCGATCGTCTCCGGATCGATCGTGACCAGGGCCGCGATGAACGGCTTGCCGTCGCCCACGACCATGCACTGGCTGACGAGTGCGTGCTGCCGGAGCCGGTCCTCCAGTACTGCGGGCGCCACGTTCTTGCCACCCGCCGTCACCAGGATCTCCTTCTTCCGCCCGGTGATCTTGATGAACCCGTCGACATCGAACTCACCGACGTCACCCGTGTGGAACCACCCGTCGGAGTCGATCGCCGCCGCGGTCGCCTCGTCGTTCTTCCAGTAGCCGATCATGACCTGGCCGCCCTTGAAGCACAGCTCGCCGTCGTCGGCGACGCCCACGGTCACGCCGGGCAGCGGCCTGCCGACGGTACCGATCCGGATGTCGTCCGGCAGGTTGACGCTCACGGCAGCGGTCGTCTCGGTCAGCCCGTAGCCCTCGAGCACCGGTACGCCGATGCCGCGGTAGAAGTGGCCCAGGCGTTCGCCCAGCGGCGCTCCGCCCGAGACGGCGTAGTCGACGTTGCCGCCGAGTACGGCGCGTAGCTTGGAGTAGACGAGCTTGTCGAACAGCGCGTGCTTGGCCTTCAGCCCGAAGCTGGCCCCGCCCTTGTCCAAAGCCTGCGAGTAGGCGATCGCGGTCTCGGCGGCGGCGTCGAAGATCTTGCCCTTGCCGTCCGAGTGCGCCTTCTGGCTGGCGGAGTTGAAGACCTTCTCGAACACCCGCGGCACGCTGAGGATGAAGGTCGGCTTGACCTCGCCGAGGTCCGCGACCAGGTTCTTCACGTCCGCGGTGTGGGCGACCTTGACCCGCATCATCACGCAGCCGACCTGGATGATCCGGGCGAACACGTGCGCCAGCGGCAGGAACAGCAGCGTGGTCGCGCCGTCCAGCCTGAACAGGTCGGGCAGGACCTTCACGGCCGGCTCGAGTTCGTGCATGAAGTTGCCGTGGGTGATCTCGCAGCCCTTGGGCCGGCCGGTGGTGCCGGAGGTGTAGATCAGCGTGGCCAGATCGCCAGGGGCGACCGCCGTACGCCGCTTGTCGTGCTCGGCGTCGGTGATGTCCTGGCCGAGCACGGTCAGCTCCTCGACCGCGCCGGACTCGATCTGCCAGACCTCCTGCAGGGCCGGCGCCTCGGCCCGGGCGGACTCGACGACGGCGCCGTGGGCGGCGTTCTCGACGATCGCGACGACGGCCTCGGAGTCGGTCAGGATCCACTGCACCTGCGAGGCCGACGAGGTCTCGTAGATCGGGACGGTGGCCGCGCCGATGCTCCAGATCGCATAGTCGATCAGTGACCACTCGTACCGGGTGGCGCTCAGCAGGGCGACCCGCTCGCCGTGCTGGACCCCGGCCGCGATCAGGCCCTTGGCCACCGCGGTCACCTGGCGGGCGAACTCGGCCGCGGTGATGTCCAGCCAGCCGCCCTCGACGCGGCGGGTGAACACGGCAGTGTCAGGATGAGAGGACGCGTTCGCCCAGACGGGATCGGTCAGGCTGCCGGCAATCGGCGGCTCGGTCACAGCAGGGCTGGTGTACTCACGCATCCGCGTCTCCTCAGTCGGTCACGACGGGGTCGGTCAAGAAGGGGTCGATTCCGGCGCACGCTACAGTCACTTACCCACAAGTAGCCAGATTTATGTGACCCACGGGACACGAAACACCTAGGACTCCAGGTATGCCGGCGCTCGACCTCAGTTGCGACGACTTGGTCGTTGCTGATCCAGCCTACGTCGCCCAGCGACTCGCTGCGGACACTCTGTGGCGTGAATGGTGGCCCGAGCTGACCCTGACACCGTCGGAGCTCCGCGGCGTGGAGGGGGTCAGGTGGGCGGTCACGGGCGCAGCGATCGGTACTGCGGAGTGGTGGCTCGAGCAGGTCCGCGACGGAGTGGTCGTGCACTGGTACCTCCGGGTCGACCCCAGCCGGCCCGTCGGACCCCGGCGGTTGCGCAAGCTCCGGGAGCGGTACGTCGCGCAGTACCGGGAGAACATCTGGCGGTTCAAGGACGAACTCGAACAGGGCCGCGCCGCGGGCGAGGGCAGGCCGGGCTCCGAACCCGCGATAGTCTCTCGCGTGGACCCCGGGGACGCGCGAGCGACCCCGGAACCACCCCGGCAGAACCCGTCCCGGCAGCGAAGAGGTGAATCGATGGCAGAGCAGACCACCTCGACCATCGTCGTGAACGCGACCCCGAAGGCGATCATGGCGGTGATCGCGGACTTCGAGGCGTATCCGGAGTGGGCCGACTCGATGCGGGAGACCCAGGTGCTGTCCACGGACGAGGCGGGCCGGCCGAAACAGGTCCGGTTCAAGGTGGATGCCGGGGCGATCTCCGACGAGTACACGCTGGACTACGTCTGGTCCCGCAACGAGGTCACCTGGACGCTCGTGCAGGCCAAGATGGTCAAGGGGATGGACGGCGCCTACGTACTACGTGACCTGGGTGACCAGGGCACCGAGGTGACGTACCGGCTGGCGGTGGACGTGGCGATCCCGATGATCGGCATGCTGAAGCGCAAGGCCGAGAAGGTCATCATCGACACGGCCCTGAAGGGGCTCAAGAAGCGCGTCGAGTCCTGATTCCAGTGACTCGAGTCCTGCTGTACACAGGTAAAGGCGGCGTGGGGAAAACCACGTCCGCGGCCGGTACCGCGACGCTTGCCGCGTTGCGGGGGCTGCGCACGCTGGTGTTGTCCACTGACGCCGCGCACTCGCTGTCGGATGCTTTCGACAGCGAGGTCGGTGGTGAGCCGACCGAGATCGACGACCTGCTGTTCGTTCAGCAGATCGATGCGCAGCGCCGGTTCGAGCGGTCCTGGGGTGACATCCAGGCATATCTGCGCTCGGTGCTGAACGTGATCGGCGTCGACCCGATCGAGGCCGAAGAGCTGACCGTGCTGCCGGGTGCCGAGGAGGTGCTCGCGCTGCTCGAGGTGCGCGACCACGTCCGCTCCGGCCGCTGGGACGTGATCGTGGTCGACTGTGCGCCGACCGCCGAGACGCTGCGGCTGCTCGCGCTGCCGGAGGCGCTCAGCTGGTACATGGATCGCATCTTCAATGCCGAGCGCAAGGTCGTCCGCACTTTCCGGCCGCTGCTCAGCAGGGCGTCCGGGCTGCCGATGCCCGACGACACCGTCTTCGACGCGTTGCGGCGCCTGCAGCGCGACCTGGCCGACATCCGCTCGCTGCTGACCGGGCCGGACGCGTCCGTGCGGCTTGTACTGACTCCCGAGGCCGTCGTGGTCGCCGAGGCCCGGCGGTCGCTGACGACCCTGTCCCTGTACGGCTACCGCGTGGACGGCGTCATCGCGAACCGGGTCTTCCCGGCCGCTGGTGCCGACAACTGGCGGCAGCAGTGGGTCGCAGCTCAGCGGGGGATCCTCGACGACGTCGCCGACTCGTTCCGGCCACTGCCGATCTGGGAGTCGCCGTACCGGGCCTGTGAGCCGGTCGGGGTCGAGGAGCTCGCAGCGTTCGCCGTCGAGATGTATGGCAAGGACGACCCGTTCACCCGCGCCACGGACGAGACCTCGCTGTGGGTCGATCGGCACATCGACACCGACGGGCGCACCTACACCCTCACCATGCCGCTGCCGCTCGCCTCCGCCAGCGACCTCGAGCTCGCCAGGCACGGCGATGAGCTGATCATCACTGTCGGCTCCTACCGCAGGGTGCTGCCGCTGCCGGCTGCATTGGCGCGCGGTGTGGTTGCCGGAGCCCGGCTCGACGACGGCCGCCTGCAGGTGCGCTTCGCTCCGCGCGAGCCGTTGCCGAAGCCGACTGAGCTGCCGGCCGTGAACGGGTCGCTGGAGTCGGTCGAAGGGCTGGCACAGGAGATCCGCGAACACATGAGCCAGCAGTTCGACACAGAGCCGACGGCGATCTCGGAGGGCACCAGATGAGCAAGGAGCCCGTGGGGTCGGTCGCGGAGGAGGCGGCGAAGCTGTTCGCCGTACTCCAGCAGGCTGCGCGCCAGGAGTCGCCGCACGAGTCAGCGGAGTCGCGGCAGGCAGCCGAGGCCGACGCTGAGCCGGCGCACGCAGTACCGGAGGACAGCTGGTCGGAAGGCGCGGCGCCGGAGGGCGCCGTACGGGACGAGCATGAGCACGGTACTGCGAGCAGTGGCGGGCAGGAGTGCCAGTGGTGCCCCGTTTGCCAGCTGATCGCGAAGGTGCGCAACACCAGCCCGGAGACGATCGAGCAACTGTCGACGGCCGCGGCCGGCGTACTGGGATCGGTACGGTCGCTGCTGGAAGCTGCCGCGGAGGCCGCGCGGCAGGCCCGGGAGGACGCAGAGTCGCGGACCGCCAAGGCGCAGGAACCCGAACGGCCCGCCCGGTCCCGTGTGGACCGGATCGACGTGAGTGAGGACCCCGAACCATGGGATTGAGCATCGGCATCGACGTCGGCGGGACCAAGATCGCCGCGGGCGTCGTCGACGCGGACGGCACGATCGGCGCGCGGACCCATCGCGACACCCCGGCCGACTCGGTGGACGAGACGGCCAAGGCGATCATCGACGCGGCCGCTGAGCTGATCAAGGACCACCAGGTCGAGGCGGTCGGGATCGGCGCCGCCGGTTTCGTCTCCTCGGACCGTTCGACCGTGCTGTTCGCGCCGAACCTGGCCTGGCGGGACGAACCGCTCGGGGCCCGGGTGGCCGAGGCGCTCAAGGTCCCGGTGGTGGTCGAGAACGACGCCAACGCGGCCGCGTGGGGCGAGTTCGCCTTCGGCGCCGCGAAGGACGTCGAGCACATGGTCTGCGTGACCGTCGGTACCGGTATCGGTGGCGGCGTGGTGATCGACGGCGAGCTGCTGCGTGGCGCGCACGGGGTCGCGGCCGAGCTCGGGCACATGCGCGTCGTACCGGGTGGGCACCGGTGTGGTTGTGGAGCGCGTGGATGCTGGGAGCAGTACGCGTCCGGGCGGGCGCTGGTCCGCGAGGGCCGGGCGCAGGCCGAGTCCGGCTCGCTGGCGGCGGCGCAGATGCTGAGCGTCTGCGGGATCACCGATCCGGCCGAGCTGACCGGGCCGATGATCACCGAGGCCGCTGCGGGAGGTGACCCGTGCGCCACCGAACTGCTGGACGACCTCGGCCGCTGGCTGGGCGAAGGGCTGGCCAGCATCGCGACGCTGTTCGACCCGAGCACGATCGTGATCGGCGGCGGCGTGAGCGCGGCCAAGGAGCTGCTGCTGAAGTCGGCCCAGGTCGCCTTCGAAAGGCACCTGCCGGCCAAGGCGAATCGGCCGCACCCGGCCTTCGGGCTGGCCGAGCTGGGCAACGACGCCGGCCTGATCGGCGCCGCCGACCTCGCCCGCCGCCCGGTTCCGGTAGCGGAGAACCGGCGTTGAGTAGGCTTTCAAGGGGTTCTGGGGGATCCGCCAGGAAGGTCGTGCGATGGCTCTGACACAGGCACTGACGATCGGGATCGATATCGGTGGCACCAAGGTGGCTGCCGGCGTGGTCGACCCCGAAGGCAACATCCTGGACCGGTTGCGCCGGGACACGCCCACCAAGGACCCCCGGGAGACCGAGGACGCGATCGCCGAGATCGTGCATGACCTGGAGTCGCGGCACGACGTGATCGCGGTCGGGATCGGTGCGGCCGGTTTCGTCGACGGGACCCGGTCGTCCGTGCTGTTCGCGCCCCACCTGGCCTGGCGGCACGAGCCGTTGCGGGACGCCGTCGAGCGTCGCCTCGGGTTGCCCGTGGTGGTCGAGAACGACGCGAACGCGGCCGCCTGGTCGGAGTGGCGGTTCGGCGGCGGTCAGGGCGAGAGTCATCTGGTCTGCGTCACGCTCGGTACCGGCATCGGTGGCGCGATCCTGAACGACGGCGCCTTGCAGCGCGGCAAGTTCGGCATCGCGGGCGAGTTCGGGCACATGCAGGTCGTACCGGGTGGGCATCGCTGCGAATGCGGCAACCGTGGCTGCTGGGAGCAGTACGCGTCGGGCAACGCGTTGACCCGCGAGGCTCGTGAGCTGGCGCTGTCCGGTTCGCCGGTGGCGCACAACCTGCTGCGCGCGGCGGATGGCGATCCTCGCAAGATCAACGGGCCGATGGTCACCGCGCTCGCCAAGGACGGCGACCCGGTCGCGGTCGAGTTGCTGGAGGACGTCGGACGCTGGCTCGGCATCGGCCTGGCCAACCTGGCCGCCGCGCTGGACCCTGGCACGTTCGTGATCGGTGGTGGCGTCTCGGATGCGGGGGAGTTGTTGCTCGCTCCGGCGCGGGAGGCGTTCAAGCGGACTCTGACCGGTCGCGGGTTCCGGCCCGAGGCGCGGATCGTGCGCGCAGTACTGGGTCCGGAGGCCGGCATGGTCGGTGCTGCCGACCTGGCTCGCGAAGAGGCGACCTGGCTGCGGCGGGTGCGGGTCAAGACGACCGCGGTCACGGCGAAGACGGCCGCTGCCCGCGGTGGCCGGTCAACCCGGCTGGAGCGGGCCGCTCGCAAGTCGGTCGGACGGCGTACGGGGATGCGGACGGCCGCGCCCGATACCTCGCTGAAAGAGCCAGCCTCTGCCGAGCTGAACGGTGACTCCGAGGCATGAGTGATGGCCCGTCGCTGCGGGTGCTGTCGTACAACGTGCACCGCTGGGGCGACGATCGGGAAGCACTGGCCCGCGTCGTCCGCGCCTGTGCACCCGATGTCGCGCTGATCCAGGAGGCGCCGACGTGGTGGGGGACGCGGCGCAAGCGGATGGCGATGGCGGCGACGTTCAACCTCCGGTACGTCGCTGCCTCGGCGCGCAACGCGGTTTTGGTTGCCGATGGCACCGAATTGCTGGATCCCTTGCACTGGAGGGTCTGGCGACCGTTCGTACGCCGTCGTCTGCGCTTCATCGCTACTCAGCTGCCCGGCGGATCGGTCGGCGGACGGACCTCGCTCGGCGGGGTGGAGCTGGCGCTGATCGTCTGCCATCTCGGGCTGCACATCCGTGGCCGGGAACACGAGCTCGACCAGGTACTGCGCGGCTGCAAGTCGTTCAACCTGCCCTACCTGCTGGTCGGCGACCTCAACGAGGAACCGGGCGGCCCGGTCTGGGATCGCCTTGCTGTGGAGGGATTGACCGACCTCGGTGTCGACGCGGGTCCGACGTTCCACTCCGACAACCCGGTCAAACGCATCGATGGCGCGCTTTTGTCACCGGGGCTGGCCGGACGGGTGATTCCCCTGGACTCGATCGAGGGAGTCACCCGCGCCGACCTTGCCGCGGGCTCAGATCACCTGCCGATGCTGATCGAGCTCAGCCTGCCCTGAACTCGCTCAGCGGGTCGACCACCACGTCGCGCCAGCGATCGCGATGCCCGTGGGCCTGCAAGCGGTAGTAGATCGTCTCGCGTCGCTCCGGACCGGTGTTGCCGCCGATGTTGTGGCCGAGCAGGTAGTGCGCCACTCCGTCGACATGAGGCAGGCCCGGCCGGTGCGACCACGGCGGAATCGTCGTCGCCAGGCTCAGGCGGCTGCTTGTCCAGCTCCGCCGCGACGGCTCTCCGCCCGATCGCGATCTGCTCCGCGCTGAGAACTCCGGGAACCACCACAAAGCCCTGCTCGCGGAACGTCGTACGCATCGCTGCGGTCATCGTCATGATCTGCAGTGCAGCAGTCTCCGAGTGCTGCCCGCAACTGAATAAATCCTTTGTGTGTTGGGGAAATCGCCGACAGGATGATGGGATGAGACCGGTGGCAGTAGTGACAGGGGTCGGCCGTCGCGCCGGTATCGGTGCCGGCCTCGCCGAGCAGCTGGCGGCCACGGGCTGGGACGTCGCCTTCACCTACTTCAGCGGGTACGACGACCGAATGCCGTGGGGGCAGGACACCTCCGCGCGCGACGAGATCACGGCGGTGCTGGCCGGGCACGGAGCGCGGGTGTTCTCCGTGGAAGCCGACTTCGAGGATGTGGCCGCTCCGGCTGAGGTGTTCCGCGCCACCGGCGAAGCGCTCGGGCCGGCCCAGGCGCTGGTGATCTCGCACTGTGAGTCGGTGGACAGCGGGATCCTCGATACAACGATCGAGAGCTTCGACCGGCATTTCGCGGTCAACGCGCGGGCGACGTGGCTGTTGATCAAGGCGTTCGCGGAGCAGTACAAGGCGCCGTACGGTGACGGCCGGATCGTCGCGTTGACCAGCGACCACACCGCTGGCAACCTCCCGTACGGGGCGAGCAAGGGTGCGCTCGACCGGATCACGCTCGCCGCAGCGCAGGAGCTGAGTGATCTGGGGATCACCGCGAACGTGATCAACCCCGGTCCGATCGACACCGGGTGGATGACGCCGGAGCTGGTCGAGCGGTTCGTCGCCGAGAACCCGTTGAAGCGCCCGGGACGACCGGTCGACACCGCCAACCTGGTCGCCTTCCTCTGCTCAGCCGAGGGCGGCTGGGTGAACGCGCAACTCCTGCACAGCAACGGTGGTTGGCGTTAGGCCTTCTTGCGGTTGAGGAAGGCGAGCATGGCCTCTTGAGCTGCGGGGGAGCCGAAGAGGCTGGCGGAGAGTTCGGCGAGATCGGTGCCGCGGGCATCGATGTCGGCGAGCAGTTCGCGGTTGAGCAGCTTCTTGCTCTCCCGCAGGCCTTGTGGCGCACCCTTGAGCAGCGATTTCAGTACTGCGTCGAGCGCCGCGTCCAGCTCCTCGTCGGCTACCGCCTGCGTCACGAGCCCGAGGCGGGCCGCTTCGGCGCCACCGAACCCGTCGCCGGTGAGGAACGTCAACGAGGCAGCGCGATCCGTGAGCCGCGGGATGACAGTGAGCGAGATTGTCGCCGCCGCCAGGCCCAACCGCACCTCGGTCAGCGCGAAGGTCGAACTCTCACCAGCCACCGCGATGTCCGCGGCCGCGACCATCCCGATTCCGCCGGCTCGCACCGGACCGGCGACCCGGGCCACGACGGGCTTGGAGTTCGCCACGATCGCGCGCTGGACGTCGACCATCCGCTGCGCCCCGACGCCCATCCCGACGGTCGTCGCCTCGGACAGATCGGCTCCCGAGCAGAAGACGTCCAGCGCCGAGCGGATCACGATCACCCGGACGGCGTCATCCTTGTCGGCCGTCGCCAGGTGAGCCAGCAGCTCGCTGGTCAGCTGCTGAGAGAGCGCGTTCTTGTTGGGTGGCGAGTCCAGCGTGATCGTCGCGACCCCGTCGGCGGCTTCCAGGTGCACCAGTTCCGTCATGGCGCCCATCTTGCCTGCTCAGTCGAGATAGAGGCAGAACGGATGGCCATCTGGGTCGAGCATCACACGAACGTTGTCCTGCGGCTGGTACGCCGCCAGCTCGGCGCCGGCCCCGATCGCATGCTACTTGGTGTCGGCGTACGTCGGGGAGAGCTCGCGGGCCAGGTGCTCGATGAACAGGCCGACGTCGGTGACGATGCCGCGGGCCTGGGCTGAGCCGCGGTCGGCGAGCTTGGTGACGGTGGCCGGGTTGATGTCCACGCAGGTGAGCGGTACGGACGCCGGGAGGATGTTGCCGGTGGCAACCGAGTGCAGCATGGTTGCCGCCATCAGGCAGTAGCCGACGCCGGCCAGTTCGGCGCGCATCGCCCGCTGGCCTTCGAGGACGTCGGTGTAGACGTCCGGCAGCGGGCCGTCGTCGCGGACCGAGCCGACCAGGACGAACTTGTTGCCCTTCTTCACCAGCGCGTGCATCACGCCCGAGGTGAGGAGCCCGGACTCGACGGCGGCCGCGATCGAGCCGGCCTTGCGGATCGTGTTGATCGCGCGGATGTGGTGCTCATGCCCGTGCTCCACGCCCCGGCCGCGAGCCAGGTCGACGCCGAGCGACGTACCGTACAGCGAGGACTCGATGTCGTGGGTGGCGAGCGCGTTGCCGGCGAACATGATGTCGACGAAGCCCGCCTCGACGATCGCGACCATCGCCGGCGCGGCGCCGGTGTGCACGATGCCCGGGCCGCCGACCCAGAGCACCTTCAGCCCGGCCGCCTTCGCCTCCCGCATGCCGTCCGCGACCTGCTTGACCATCACCCGCTGCGGCTTCTCGCTGGACACGTCCGACTCCATGAAGCCGAACGACTCCTCGCTGTTCGCGACGATCGGGGGAGTGACCTTGACGCCCTGGGCGCTGGAGATGATCTTCATCCCGGCCTTCACCTCGGACATCGGGATGGTCCGGACGTCCTCGCCCTCGACCAGCAGGCCGCAGTCCATCTCGGGATTGCGCACCGAGACCCAGTGGCCGCTCAGCCGGACGCTGGTGGGCAGGTTGGTGGTCGAGTAGAAGCCGTCCGGGAAGACGCCGTCCTGGAGTACCTCGGAGATCTCCGGCGTACCGGGGTTGACCAGGTTCGCGCCCTTGGTCTGGATCCGCATCAGCAGCCGCTGGAGCGCTTCCTCGTCCTCGGCGCCGACCGTCATCCGCACGGTGGACGGGTCGTCCTTGTCGTAGCCGAGGTCGAACTTGTCCAGCGTGTACTCACCGCCGTACCCGCGGATGTCGTCCAGAACCCGGGACAGCAACCCGGAATCCATCAGGTGGCCGGTGATCTCGACCGTCTCGGTGACCTGCACGGGTGCCTCCCTCGCTTCGGCTCGTCGGATTGTCCGACGATCCGCAGCCTAGCGCTAGACGACCGCGCCGTCGTCAGGGGTGTCGTCCTGTGGAAGCCGGTCCTTCATCCGGATCACCAGGGTGAGGAAGCCACCGATGAAGCCGGCGACGGCGATCGTGGTGGTCCGGCCGGTGCCGAAGTCCAGGACGGCCGCGGCGATCAGCAGCAGCGGGCCGCCGATCAGGCCGAGCCAGGCGGCGCGGCTGATCCAGTCGAGCCGCGGGCCTCTCGGCGGTTCGGGTGGGACGAAGTGGTCGTGGCTGTCCTCGGTACGCCGGGCCGGCGGCTCCTCGGGCGGGTCCTCGTCGGTGTCGCCGACAACCAGCCCGGCCGGTACGTCGATCAGCGGCTCGTAGGAGTTCTCGTCCACGTCCTCGCTGGCCGGCCACCGCGGTACCGGACTCGCGTCATGCCCCTCGGCCGAAGGCGCGTTGAACTGCTCCACCAACGACTTCCACTCAGCGTCCTCAGTACTCCGGGCAATCACCGCCCGAGCCCGCTCCTCCGACTCCGCAGCCACAAAAATCTCCTCAAACCCCACCGGAATCCGCGCAGGAACGGCTTCGTCAGCCTTCGCGGGGGCTGGCGCGGACGCCGCGGCGCTCTCCGGCTCGGCGGTGGACTCCGCAGGCTCGGTTTCCGTTTCGGCAGGTGCGTCCTTCGACGCTGCCGACTCGCCCGGCGGGGCGCAGTACGCGGCGATGCCTGCCTCGGCCAGGGCGGTGAGGACTGGTTCGGCTATCTGGGGGTCGATGGCGCCAGCTGACTTGTAGGTCGCGGCGGTCAGGCCGTTGTCACGCATCGGCGGCGACCCGGTGGATGAAGGCGCTCGCGTCGGCGAAGATGCGGGGTGCGTCGTTGTCCAGAGTGGCCACGTGGAAGCTGTCCTCGAGCAGGGTCTCGGTCACGTCGCGGGACGAGATCGACGCCAGGATCGCCCGGCCCGAGCTCGGCTCCACGACATGATCGACAGTACTGCGGAACAGCAGCACCGGCTGCGTCACGTTGGCCAGATCAGCCCGGGTCGCGCTCCACAGGTGGGAGAGCGAGTAGAGCGCCTTCAACGGCATCCGGTCGTAGGCGCCCTCGTCGACGCCCGGCTTCTTGATGTCGTTCGAGATCCCCGGGAACGAGGGCACCAGCCGCTGCAGCACCGGGAGGAGCGCCAGCCGCTTGTCGTCGGTCTGCACGGACGGGTTGATCAGGATCACGCCGGAGATGTCGGAGCCGTGCTGCTCGGCGAGCCGCAGGACCAGGCAGCCGCCCATCGACAGCCCGACCAGAAAGACCCGGTCGTGCTCCTTGCGAAGCCGCTCCAGCTCGTTGTCCAGGACGGCGTACCAGTCCTGCCAGCGAGTTTTGTTCATCTCCTGCCAGCGGGTGCCGTGCCCGGGCAGCCGCGGTACGGCGACCCCGTACCCCTCGGCGGCCAGGTGCTCGCCGAACGGCCGCATCGACCGCGGCGAGCCGGTGAATCCGTGGCTCAACAGCACCCCGGTCGCGGCGTTCGCACCGGATCCTGGGCTGCGGAACTCCTCCGCGTGAGCTTGCACTGGCACGGGTACTCCTAGACGGGTCGCGTAGATCCTGAAACGCCAATGGTCGCAGCCCCAAGGCCACCCGCCCACCCCGGCGTGGGTGTCGTTCGGGTCTCGTGACCGACATCGCACCCAGTCTGCAACTTGGCATCAACACGAACCGCAATCCGCCTATTCCTGGCGGTGACGTTGCTGAAGGGGGAGAGTGGACCGTAGGGTGTCGGCCGAGTGACGGAGGTGAAGGCGTTGCTGTACTTGTTCCTCAGACGGTTCTTCGTCGGACCGATTGCGAAGCTCCTCTTCCGTCCCAGGGTCGAGGGGCTGGACAACATTCCCTCGACCGGGCCGGCGCTGCTGGTCAGCAACCACCTGGCGTTCACCGACTCGGTGTTCCTGCCGGTCGCGGTGCCGCGCCAGATCATCTTCCCGGCCAAGTCGGAGTACTTCACCGCGCCCGGGCTGAAGGGCCGCGTGATGGCGACCTTCTTCCGCTCGATCGGCCAGATCCCGATCGACCGCTCCGGCGGGCGCGCGTCGCTGGCCGCGCTGAACACCGGGCTGGAGATCCTCGCCAAGGGCGAGCTGTTCGGCATCTACCCCGAGGGCACCCGCTCGCCCGACGGCCGGCTCTACAAGGGCAAGACCGGCGTGGCCCGGATGGCGATCGTGGCCGGCGTACCGGTCATCCCGGTGGCGATGATCGACACCGAGAAGCTGAACCCGCCCGGTACCGTCTGGCCGAAGTTCCTGTACCGCGAGCCCGGCAGGCGACTGCCCCGGCTGATCCGCCCGGGGGTGTCGATCGGTGAGCCGCTCGACTTCTCCCGGTACGAGGGGATGGAGCGCGACCGGTTCGTACTGCGCTCGGTCACCGACGAGATCATGTACGCCCTGATGGAGCTGTCCGGCCAGGAGTACGTCGACATGTACGCCGAGAAGGCCAAGGAACTCATCAAGGCCGGCGAATCCGTCGACGACCACATCAAGCCCCGCCTCGGCGACACCAAGGCGTCCTGACCCCGCTCCGATGGACGACGAGCTGAACGTCCTGGGCGAGAGCCTGCAGGAGTGCGGCACCGACCCCGTCACCGGCTTCTTCCGCGACGGCTGCTGCACCTCCGGCCCGGAGGATCTCGGCAGCCATACCGTCTGCGCGGTGATGACCGCCGAGTTCCTGGCTCACCAGGCCAGCGTCGGCAACGACCTGACCACTCCACGACCGGAGTTCAACTTCACCGGCCTCCGCCCCGGCGACCGCTGGTGCGTCGTCGCAGCCCGCTGGCTCCAGGCCCACCACGCAGGCGCGGCCGCTCCCGTAGTACTGGCCTCCACCAACGCCCGCTCCCTCGACACAATCCCCCTCTCAGTACTCCGAACCCACGCCGTCGACGTCCCACCAGACCCAGGCTCCCTCGCCTAGGGCAAGGTCGGGCCTGGGGAGGAAATTGCGCCCGGATCCGGAGAAACGCCTCCTCGGGTGCCGACAAGATCCTCCCCAAGCCGGCAGGTGGGGGAGCAACGGNGGGGCGAGCCGCTCCAGCCGAGGTGATGGAGCGCGGTGACAACCTGAGCGGCCGTGGCGCACGGCAGACTCACCAGCTGGTACCCGAACCGCAGCGTCAGCTTCCCGCTCGTCGCGGCGGCGTTGTCCCTGGTCATGTCACGCCAGCGGGACAGCGCGTCGGAGTGCCCCAGTTGCCCGTCGAGCTCGACGATCAGCCCGTACGGCGTGTACTCCACATCGCGATAGACGACTTGCTCCGCCGAACTGTCCGCCGACTCCGCAGCCGTCACGACATGGACCTGCCGCTCGGCAGCGGGCAACCCGTGAGCGCGCTCGACCCGGCGCAGGTAGCACTGCTCAAGAAACGAGTGAACGCCGTCCGCCGCATCGAGCAGGATCTGGTGGATGGGCGCCCGACCGGGTAGGTAACCCAGCAACTCGAGCTCGGCCAGCAGCCGCTGCGGGGTGGTCCGGCGCTGGCGGCATGCGTCGAGGATGAGCGATGCCTGCCGGGATGTCGCCGGCTCCATCGGGCCCGCACGCGAGCCAGGCAGCCCACATCTTGGTTTCCCAGGGCAACGGGCCAGTGAAGTCGACGTACACGCCCTGATGGACCCGCTGGAGTTGCCGCGCTCGGCACCGACTCTGGAGCACCTTGTCCGAGATCCCGTGCTCCAACGCCTGCGCCCGGCTGAAAGCCCCCTTCTGCCGCTTCCGCAATTCCACAAACAACCGCACCGATGGCGCACCTCCTCCGCCATCCGCCGTTGCCCCGTCCTGTCCCAACTCCTGAATGTCCACACCAGTGAAGATGCCCTCATCCTCCGCGCTCGGCGGCTTCCGCCCGCAGCCTGTGGACAACTCAGCCTGGGGAGGATTTTGGCGAACCCTGCGGAGTGTTTTCGCCTTGATCGGGGGTACTTCCCTCCTCAAGTGCCGCCGCGGCGGGCGGCGACGAGGTTGTTGTGGAGGGTCTTGGGCGGCGGGTGGATTGCCTTCGTGGGTGGTTGGGTGGTGGGACGGGGTGAGACGGGTGGGCGGGGGGTGGTGGGGCTCCCATAGGCTTGGGGTATGCAATTTGCGGAGTTGAGTGCTGGGTTGGTGCCGGGGGTTCCTTCGTTGGAGGAGCTGCGCGGTCTCAAGCCGTTGCAGCAGCCGGAGTGGCCGGACCAGGACGTGCTGGAGCAGGTCATCGGGCAGTTGCGGACGTTGCCGCCGCTCGTGTTCGCGGGTGAGTGCGACGATCTGACCACCAAGATCGGTGCCGTCGCGCGCGGTGAGGCGTTCCTGCTGCAGGGTGGTGACTGCGCCGAGACGTTCGACGGGGTGACCGCCGAGAACATCCGGGCCAAGCTCCGCGTCCTGCTGCAGATGGCCGTCGTCCTCCAGTACGCCGCGAGCGTGCCGGTCGTGAAGGTCGGCCGGATCGCCGGCCAGTACGCCAAGCCCCGCAGCAGCGGCGAGGAGACCCGCGAAGGGGTCACGCTGCCGTCGTACCGGGGGGACGCGGTGAACGGGCTGGACTTCACGCCCGAGTCGCGGATCCCTGACCCGCAGCGGCTGCGCGGTGTCTACAACGCGGCCGCCGCCACGCTCAACCTGACCCGCGCGTTCACCACCGGTGGGTACGCCGACCTGCACCAGGTGCACGCCTGGAACACCGACTTCGTGAAGTCCTCGCCGGTCGGGCAGAAGTACGAGCAGCTGGCCTCCGAGATCGAGCGGGCGCTGGCTTTCATGCGCGCCTGTGGAGCCAACTCGGAGGAGTTCCACACGGTCGACTTCTACGCCTCGCACGAGGCGCTGATCCTCGAGTACGAGCACGCCCTGACCCGGATCGACTCGCGCACCGAGCAGCCGTACGACGTGTCCGGCCACCTGCTCTGGGTGGGGGAGCGGACCCGGCAGCTGGATGGCGCGCATGTCGAGTTCCTGTCGTCGCTGAGCAACCCGCTGGGCGTGAAGATCGGCCCGACCACCACCCCGGAGTACATCCGGGCGCTGATCGACAAGCTGAACCCGAAGGGGATCGAAGGCAGGCTGACCTTCATCACGCGGATGGGCGCGGGCAAGATCCGGGACGGGCTGCCGCCGCTGCTCGAGGCGGTTCGCGACCACGGCTCGCCGATCGCGTGGGTGTGCGACCCGATGCACGGCAACACCTACGAGACGCCGAACGGCTACAAGACCCGCAACTTCGACGACGTGATCGACGAGGTGCAGGGCTTCTTCGACGCGCATGAGCAGGTCGGCACCTGGCCTGGCGGCATCCACATCGAGCTCACCGGCGACGACGTCACCGAGTGCCTCGGCGGCGGCGAGGAGCTGGTGGCCGAGGACCTGGTCAACCGGTACGAAACGGCCTGCGACCCGCGGCTCAACCGGCACCAGTCCCTCGAGCTCGCCTTCCTGGTAGCCGAACGCCTGCGCGGCGCACGGGCATGATCGACCTTCGCTCGGACACCGTGACCCGGCCGTCGGCCGGGATGCTGGCGGCGATGACGAGCGCTCCCGTCGGCGACGACGTGTACGGCGAGGACCCCACGGTCACCGAGCTCGAGGAAGCCGTCGCCGGGCTGCTCGGGCACGAGGCCGCGCTCTTCACCGTGAGCGGCTCGCTGGCCAACATCCTCGGCGTACGGGCGCTGGCCGCGCCGGGCTCCGAAGTGTTGTGCGAGGCGAGCGCGCACGTCGCCCGGGCCGAGCTGGGCGCGCACGCAGTGGTCAGCGGGATCACCACCCGGACGTGGAGCGCGCCGGGCGGCCAGATCGATCTGGAGCAGATCCGCGCGCTCATCGCCCCCGACCTCGGCCGGTACTTCGTGACGACGGCAGCCGTCTCGGTCGAGAACACGCACAACTTCGGTGGCGGCACGATCCAGACGTCGTACGACGCCCTGGCCGACGAGCTGGACTCGGTCGGCCTGCCGCTCCATCTCGACGGTGCCCGGCTGTGGAACGCGTCGGTGGCGTCCGGCGTACCGATGGAGGCTTACGCCAGCAGGGCCGCGGCGGTGAGCGTCTGCCTGTCGAAGGGCCTGGGTGCCCCGATCGGGTCGGTGCTGGTCGGCTCGGCGGAGCTGGTCAAGGAGGCACGAGTCTGGCGCAAGCGACTGGGCGCGGGCTGGCGTCAGGCCGGCGTACTGGCTGCTGCTGGGCTCTATGCGATCCGTCACAACGTCGAGCGGCTCGCTGAGGACCACGCGCATGCTCGCCTGATCGCCGAGATCCTCGCGGACGCGGCCCCGGGCTCGGTGAAGCCGGATCAGGTCGAGACCAACATCGTCGTCGCCGATGTCGCTGCCACCGGCAAGACGGTCGCTGAGGTGGTCGCCGGCGCGAGAGCCGCAGGCGTTCTGGTGGGCGGAGTGGGCACCACGCAGCTCCGGCTCGTCACTCATCTGGATGCCTCGGCCACGGACTGCCGCCAGGCGGCCGAAGTGGTCGCCGGCCTTATGCACTGATAGCTGTTCGCAAGGTTCAGGTGCCACCTGCCGGCTGCTGGAGCTCGCAGGCCGGCAGGTAGGCTCATCGCTGTCGGGTCGCAGCATTCGGGGAGAGCCGTGCGAGAGATCGTCGTGTTCAGCGGAAGTGCCCATTCCAGCCTTGCCAAGCAGATCTGTGCCGATCTCGGCGTGGAGCTGTCGCCGGTGGAGATCCACCGGTTCAGCAATGACTGCCTACAAGTCCAGTTGCAGGTGAACTGTCGCCAGCGGGATGTGTACATCGTCCAGCCGCTGGTTCCGCCGACCCAGGAGCACCTGATGGAGCTGCTCCTGATGATCGACGCCGCGCGGGGCGCCTCGGCCGCTCAGATCACCGCGGTGATGCCGCACTACGCGTATGCGCGCTCGGACAAGAAGGACGCCTCACGGATCTCGATCGGTGGCCGGCTGGTGGCCGATCTGCTGGTCGCGGCGGGCGTCGACCGGGTGCTCACCATGACGTTGCACGCGCCGCAGGTGCATGGGTTCTTCTCCGTCCCGGTCGACCACCTGACGGCGATCGGCGTACTGGCCGACCACTTCCGCGGTACTGATCTCACGGACACGGTCGTGGTCAGCCCGGACCTGGGCAACGCGAAGACAGCGACCCAGTTCGCGCGGCTGCTCGGCCTGCCGGTCGCGGCCGGCAGCAAGCAGCGGTTGTCGGATGACAAGGTCGTGATCGACGCGATCGTCGGCGACGTGGCCGGCAAGAAGGCGATCATCCTGGACGACGAGATCGCCACTGGCGGGTCGATCATCGAACTGCTCGACCGGCTGAAGGACCTCGGCTGCACTCAGGCCGCGGTGGCGACGACCCATGGGTTGTTCGCCGGCAAGGCGGTCGAGCGGCTGCGGTCGCACCCGTCGATCACCGAGGTGATCAGCACCGACACGGTCCCGCGCCCGGACGGCTTCCCCGAGTTGCAGGTCAGCTCGGTCTCCGGCCTGTTCGCTGAGGCAATCAAGCGCATCCACGGCGGCGAATCCGTCAGCAGCCTCTTCGACGGCGTCGACCCGACCCACGGCCCACCACAGCCGAAGCTGCCCTTCTAGAAGGAGTCACCGTGGTGGGTCCTCTCCGGTCAGGCCGTCGACGGTCTCCCGGATCAGGTCGGCGTGGCCTGCGTGGCGGCCGTACTCCTCGATCAGGTCGATCATGATCCGGCGCAGGCTGGGCGACTCGCCAAGTGGGGTCTTGTACTGCGCGAGGTGGTCCAGCCCGCCGTCCGGCAGTACTTCGGCGACGGCTGCTCGGGACCGCTCGACGGTGGCCTGCCATAGCGCGTAGAGCTGCTCGGGTGTGTCGTCGGCGGCGGAGTGCCACTCCCAGTCGGGGTCGGCGTCCCAGTCCACGGCATCCCACGGCGTGCCCAGTTCGTGGCCGAGCAGGCGCCGGGTGAAGTACTCGTCCTCCACCAGAGCCAGGTGCTTGACCAGGCCGCCCAGCGTCATCGTCGACGGCGGATGGGAAGCCTGGAGACCGGCGGCGTCCAGGCCTCCGCATTTCCAGATGAAGATCGCGCGTTGCCGCTCCAGCGAGCCCAGCATGGTTTCGAGTTCGGTGCCGGCGATCGGTGCTTCGCGGGGGAGGTCATGTCCTGTCACGCGCAGCAGGTTAGTCTCGAATGCGGACGTATTGCTTCCGGGAATGCGGGTTGACTGTGAGCGTGGACGAGTTAAGCCCGACAGCGAAGGCCCTGCTGGCGCTGGAGCTGATCCAGGACAACCCGGGCATCACCGGCGACCGGCTGGGCGTCCGGCTTGGCGTCACCGACCGGGCCGCGCGGCGGTACGTCGGCATCCTCCGCGAGGCCGGCATCCCGATCGAGTCCACCCCAGGCCGGTACGGCGGGTATCGCGTCGGCCGGGGTTTCCGGCTGCCCCCGCTGATGTTCTCGACCGCCGAAGCACTCGGGCTGATGATGGCCGCGCTCGAAGGGCACCACCAGGCGTCCGACCCGGAGGATCCGGCCGGGAGCGCGCTCAACAAGATCATCCGGGTGCTGCCGAAGCCGGTCGCCGAGCCGGCCGAGTCGCTCCGCCGGCTGATCACCCCGCCGCAGGCCGCGAACGGCACCTACCCGGATCCGGAGACGACCGCCGCACTCGTCCGAGCCTGTACTGCGGGTCGCCGGCTGCGCATCGGCTATCGCAGAGGAGACCGCGACACGGCGACGATGGAGGTCGATCCCTGGGCGGTCTCCGTGCGTCACGGCCTCTGGTACCTGCTCTGCTGGTCCCACACGAAGGACGCCCAGCGAGTACTGCGGGTCGACCGCGTCGCCACGACCGAGATGCTGGCCGACACGTTCGTTCCGCCCGAGAACCTGGACCCGGTCACCGCCATCCAGGACCACTTCGCCCAAGGCTGGCGGTACGCCGTCGAGGTGGTGATCGACGCCCCACTCGCCGACATCGCCCTCGCCCGCAACCTGGGCCGTCTCGAGCCGATCGACGAAACCCACACCCGCCTGACCGGCAGTACCGACGACCCGGACTGGTACGCCTACCGCCTCGCCTCCCTCGAAGTGCCCTTCGCGGTCCTGAACCCACCCGAACTCCGCGAGGCACTCCGCACCCTGGCCAACCGCCTGATCAAGGCCGCCGTCGACTGAAAACGCCGCACCGCTAGCCGAGTTCGAGTGTCGTTGTCGCGAAGATGCCGGCCTGGTCGACGACCGGCGCCGGACCCGCGTACATCCGCGCGCATTCGAAGGTCGGCACGAGCCCCAACCGCTCAGCCAGCTTCACAGCCGGCGCATTGAGATCCGGTACGTCGATCGCCACCTCCTCGCCCGGCCGCACCAGCCCATCCAGCACAGCCGCTGCGATCTCGTCCGTCGCCGCATAGAGCGGACCGATCCGCGAACCGGACTCGGACGGCCGCAGTACGCCGAAGCCCGCGAGCTGACAGTCCTGGATCGCCACCAATGATCGGTGCGCGGGCAGGTTCACCCAAAGCGACAGAAAGGCATCCCGCTCGGCGGGAAAGAACCGGCGGTCGTAATCGGCCAGCTGCCGGAACGGCACCGCTCGCGCATCGACCAACTCGACCCCCGTCGGCGCCTCACCGGCGGGAGTTCCGGAGTACCGGATGTGATTGTGTGTGCGCTCGAACCCGGACTTGCGGTAGTTGTCCTGCTGGTCGACAACGCCGTCGAGCCCGACCGTCCGGCCAGCGAGGTGTTCCATCACGGCGCGCCAGAGCTGAATCCCGTACCCCTGACCGCGCATGTCCGGCCGGGCGATGTAGAAACCGAGGAAGCCGAAGTCGCTGCCGTAGCGGACGCCGGAACAGCAAGCGATCGGCTCGCCGTCCAGCCGGCCGATCAGGAAGCCCGAAGGGTCGGCCGCACCGAAAGCCAGTACGTCCGAAACCCCCGGGTCCCATCCCTCGTCGGCGGCCCACTGCCGCATGGTCAAAAGGTCTTCCGCACTAGCCGCCGTGATCCCCAGGTCGCTCATGCAGAGAGCTTATTCAGCCCTCACAGCACAACCGGCGCAGCCATTCGGGCTCGTGCCACCAGTACTCCGGGTCGTGGGAGTGTGCCTTCTCGCGAGTGAGTGGTTGCGGCCCTGCGGCCGTGGCCTTTTTGGTCACGGCGAAAGGCGCGAGTAGCTGCTCGATGGTGTGAAGTTTCCCGGCGACCATCACTTGCTGAACCGCTGCCGCGTGGGTGATGTCCGCCAGCGGATTGCCTTGCACGAACGACAAGTCGGCCTGTGCCCCAGCCCGTACGACGCCCAGCTTGTTCTCCAAGGCCAGCCATTTCGCCGGGTTCCTAGTCGCCGTCGTCAAGGCCTCGTACGGCGTGAAGCCGCCTGCGACCATCGAGCGCAGATTGGCGTGCAGGGAGATGCCGACGTTGTCGAGTGGCGCGTCCGTGCCCGCGATCACCAGGCCGCCACCCCGGTGGATCCGCAACACCATGTCGACGTTGCCGGCCAGGAGAGCCCTCGTGGTCGCACCAGCCGGCCCGGACGCGGTGGTCACCTCGGCCTGCAACGCGGCGTACTCCCAGGCCGGGAAAAGTGTTGTGGTCCGCCGGTCGGTGAGCAGCGACGGATCATCGACGTGCGCCATCGTCGAGTTGAACAGGGTGGGCGTGACCGAGAGCCCGGCCTTCGTGAAGAGCGTGACGACGTCGGCATATGCGCGCCCGAGCCGGCTGACGGTGTGCGAGTAGCCCAGCCGGTTGGTCGCGCCGGTGTGCTCCATCCCGTCCATGCCGAGATGCTCCGCCGGATACAGGTAGTGCGAGGACAACTGCAGACCGAGCCGATGAACGGCCGCGATCGCCCGCCGCTGGTACTCGATCGGCAACCGCACATAGGTCTTCACCAAGTCGTACGCGAGCCCTTCGACCCGGTCGAGTTCCAGCCCGAGCTGCTGCAGCGACAGCGTCGGGCGCATGAAGTTGTAGAAGACCCGCGAGCCGTCGATCGCCTCACCCGTGGCGAAGTAGCGCGGCCCGGTCAGCGACCCGTGCGAGAGCGCTTCCCGGGTCTCCTGCATCTGGTAGACGGGGTCGCCGGGAGAGCGCGTACTCGTGACCCCGTACGCCAGCCAGAGGTTCCCTTGCCGCGCGCCCCAGGCCCGTCCCCGCAAGTGCCAGTGAACGTGCGCGTCGATCAGGCCCGGCATCACGGTCAACTCGCTCGCGTCGATGTCCGCCTTGCCCTGATGCGGCCGGACCGCGACGATCTTCGAGCCGTCGACGACGACGTCGACATCTGGCTGCAGCGCCTCGGCGCGTCCGTCCCAGAGAGCACCGGCATGGATCGTGACACGCTGGTTCACCGTCGCGCGTTGCCAGTGCAGGTCGACCTTGACCGTCTGCGGCCGAGACCCGCGCACATCGGTACGCCGTATCTGTCCGTTGTGCAGGTAGAGCAGCGTCTGACCGTCCTGCCAGGTGGGCGAGTCGGTGACTTCCGAGGTGACCGCCCTCGGCTGGCCGGCGAAACGCCCCCGGCCATCCACCGGTACGACGTACAGGAGGCTCTCGACGACGAAGGCGAGCCATTTGCCGTCGGGGGAGAAGACCGGGCCGTCATCACCTCTGGTGGCCAGCGAGCGGAACGGCATCGGCTCGACGTATTCGAGAGCGGTCGTCGCGACATCGACGTACAGGAGCTGGCTGGTGCCTTCGCGGAAGCGCTTCGAGAACGGCTTGACGGCGGCGAGCACGATCGTGCGCCCGTCGGCGGACCAGCTCACCCGGCCGGGCTGGAACAGTGTCGGAGTCAGCTGGCGGACCTCACCCGACGCCAGGTCGAGAACCCAGGCGATTCCGTCCTGATCCTGGTACGCGACCTGCCGGCCGTCGGGGGAGTATCTCGGCGCGGTCTGGGCCCCGGGCAACGACGAGAGCTTGCTGTCGGCACCGGTCGCCAGATCGTGCAACCAGAGATCGGCGGTCCCGTCGCGATCGCTTGCGTAGAGCAACTTCGTACCGTCCGGCGAGAAGTCCGGGTCGGAATTGAAGTAGCCGTCAGCAACAATTTTGCGTGGTTGCCCCCGGCCACTCGTTGCCGCCAGCCACAAAGCGTTCAGGGCCCGGAACGCGATCCAGCGGCCGTCGGGCGAGACCGTCGGACTGGCGATCCCGAACACCGGCCGGCGTTTGACCGACTCGATGTCCGGCGACTTCGGCCGCGGCCGCCGAGACGTCACCGGGACGACAGCGGTGAAGGCAATCTGGCTGTCTGTGGTGCCCGCGCGCTTCCGTACCAACCCGTCGGCTGTGTAGAAGATCGTGTCGGCAGAGGCCCACGAGGGCGGTACTGCGAAGACGTCCTTGCCGGTCGTCACCGCCTGGTCGCCGACCATGAGCTCGCTGGCCGGCCCGGTCAGCCGAACGTAGGCGAGCTGCCCGCTCGGCGAATAGGCCGGCCCGTAGAGGCTGCTCCCGGTCCGCGCCGGCACCGCGGTACGGCGTTGGCCGGTGGTCAGGTCGAGCTCGATGATGGAACTCGCGTCGACGGTGAAGGCAAGCTTCTTGCCGTCGGGGGAGTAGACCGGCTCGGCCTCCTCGCTGGGATCGTCGGTCACCGCGACGATCGCGCCGCTGCTCACCGTGAGCCGATGGATCCCGTAGCTGCCGCTGCTACCGCGATCCGATGAGAACACCACGGACTTCCCGTCCGGCGATACGGTGGGTTCGCGATGGTCGAAGCGCCCGGTGGTCAACTGCCGCAGCCCGGACCCGTCGGGCCTGATCGACCACAGATGGAAGTTGCCGTCGCGATAGGACTGAAAGACGATGCTCGAGCCATCCGGCGTCCACCGCGGCCGGGTCGCGTCCTGCAAGTCGTCCGTGAGCCGCCGCGACCGTCCACCGGCGACCGGCGTCACCCAGATGGCTGTCACCAGATCAAAGGCAAGCCACTGCCCGTCAGGCGAAACCGAGACCATGAAGTTGGTGCCCTCGGTCAACACCGCCTGCCCACTGGTGGCAGGAGACGCGGCAGTGGCGGAGGTGATCGGCAAGGCGCTGACCGCGGCCACACCGCCGGTCAGTTGCAAGGCGCGGCGTCGCGAGACGCTCCAGGGGCCGGGGCCTTCAGAATGATCCACAGCGGTTTCCAATCCCTTCGGGGCGGTGCGGGACAACCCCGAATCTGCCAGCAGCGTCCACCGTCCTTGACCCTGTCCGGCGTGCCCGTCGGTGAACGGCTGATTCGCTGCGACGAACGGCAGCCCGATCGGTCAGGCCTCGGCCAGGGCCTGCGTGAAGGCGGTCAGGATCCTGGTCGAGCGATCGGGTAGGCCGCTGAGAGTTGTCCGGGCTACCTGGTTGGCCAGGGCTTCGCGCAGGAGCCGGTCGGCGAGATCGCGATCGAGCTCGGCCTCGGCGGTCACGCCAGGCAGCAGGTCGGGTAGTGACGAGACTTCGCTGCGGAGCAGATTGTCGAGAGTGGTGTCGAGCCGGGTGGGACGCCCATGCAGGGCGCGCAGATCTTCGGCGAAGAGGAACGCCTGACCGCTGTGGTAGCCGTGGTCCCGGAGTTGCCGCGCCTGGCTCGGCGGGAGCCCGGCCAGCTCGGCGCCGGCTCTGCAGGGGAACTCGAAGAGCGCACCGAAGAGCTCGGCCGCAGGCGTAGGGAGTAGTCCTTCGGGCTGCAGCCGGCCGGCCCGGAGGGCGGTGAGTTCGCGGACCCAGTCGGCGAACGCCCCGGACAACGACGGCTCGCCGACGCTGGCGACCAGGTCTCCCGCAACGCTGAGCAGGAAGTCGCCGGCCATGACGGTGGCGGCGCGGGGCCAGTCGATTCCCTGGTCCTGTGCCTGAGGTGAGCCGACGGAGGCGAGTACCGCCAGCGTCGCCAGTTCGATGCCGGCAGCCACTGGAGCTGCAGCAGCCGGCGGTGGTGATCCGCCGGCGACAACAGCGGCCAGGAAGGGCACGGCCGGACGGAGCTGATGGGCTAATGGCCCTTCGTTGGAGGCCATCAGCCGGGCGAGGAACGGCCACTCCGTACGGACGGCGGCGACCTCCAGCGAGTCGCAGGCGGCGGTGAACGCCTCGACCAGCGCGGAGTCCGACCGAGCGACCAATTGGCGGCTGCCGGCCTTCCGCGGTCCCTCGGGCAGGATCATCGCGCGGCGAGCCTTGGCGAAGAAAGGGCTGTCGTCGGTCAGCGTGGCGGCCATCGTGCGCCAGGCCAGCCGGTAGCGATGGTCGGCGTGCTGAGAGGTTTCGAAGTACCCGACGAAGGTCCGGGCCATCTCCTGCTGGTACTGCGCTGCTGCGCCCTCCGGGTCGTCCAGCGCCGCGGCGATGCAGCTCGCGGCGATCTCACCGCTCTGCACGGCGTAGCTGATCCCCTCGCCGGTGAACGGGTTCGTCAGCCCGGCGGCGTCACCGACCAGGATCCGGCCTTGGTCCAGGCAGGTCTGCGGGCTGAAGCCGAGGTTCGTGAACGACCCGATCCCCGGGCAGGTACCCCTGATGCCTGCGAAGTACGGCTCGACAGTCGCCAGCTCGGCCACTGTGTCGGCGAAGAGTTGTTCGCCTGACCTCTCCCCGTTCGAGGCGGTGATCGTCAGGGTGCAGCTGTCGCCAGGCCCGCGGAGTACCCACGCAGAGGTCGTCGTTGGTGGCGTGGCGAAGTACAACGTCGTCTCGGGGCTGGGCTCAGAACCGTAGATGACCCGCGAATACGTGAAGCCAACCGCTTGTGAGGTCACGGACCCCAGCCCCGAGCTACCGGTCGCGAGGACGAGATGGGCCGCGTTCGGCATGACGACCGCCCCGTCGCAGTCCTTGACCATCAGGCGGGCCTCAGCGTCCTGCGTCGCCGTACCGCCGATCACTGTGACGCCGGCGGCGATGGCGGCCTGGATCAGCCGCTCGCGGAAGATCGCCTGATCACAGCTGTACAGCTCAGGAACGGGCACGACCCGTGAGTCGCGGTCATCGAACCGCAACCGCAACGAGGTCACCGGCCGGGCAGGCAGTTCGAGCGAGAGACTGCTGATCGTCGACTCGCTGATGACCACGTCGTACGGCGCCCGGAAGGCGGCAGCCGAGTCGACCAGCATCACCTCGACGCCCATCCCGGCCAGCCTGGTGGCGGTAACGGTGCCCGCCGGGCCACCACCGATCACCAGTACGTCGGGAGTGGGTGCCCTCACTGCAGCCTGGACCATTCCGTCTGGGCGATGCCGACGATCCGTTCCCGCACCCGCTGATCGCTCAGCTCGTCCAGCTGGGCGAGCGCACGCCGGAAGCAGTCGCGGGCTTCCTCCAGGTCCGAGGTCTCGTCGAGGCTCTGGAAGGCAGCCCCAAGATCCATCCCGAACCGCCCCAGTACTTCGAGGTCGGCCTCGCTCCGCCCCGCGAGCTGGCCGCCGAGAACGCAAGCCAGCCGGAAGAGCTGTCCGGTCCTCTGCTGCACCAGCTCTCCGCGCTTGAGGTCGGCCGCTGTGGCAGCGACCGCCCGCTTGACCGCTCCGCCGAGCTCGGCTGCCTCTTTGGCGGCCAGTCCGAAGACCGCCTGGCTGTCGTCGGGCAGCAAGGACGCCAGGTGCAGCAACTCGACGATCGAGGCGACGCGGACCGCGAACAGCGTGACGACAGGTGGCAGCGCGGCGCTCGGTGCGTGGCCGGCGCAGGCTTCGACGAGAGTACGGCGTAAGTCTTCGCCCGTGGGCGAGACGACGACCTGCTGGGAGGACGAGGGCAGCGCGGCGGCCAGCTCCAGCATCCGCGCGGAGACCTGGGCACTGAAGTCTGTGGGAGTTTCCTTGGTCAGCAAGTCAGTAGCCCCTTCGATGGGTGCCTGCGGGATCAGCTCCGGGGCGGCGGCCAGCTGTGCGGTGCCGCGACTCTATTCCCGGTGCTTTCGTGGGACCAAACGCTTCGAACATCCTTGAAAGGTCAACCGGTCACCGCGGGGGAGACCGGGTTGGCCGCTGTGGACGGGCGGCCTCTATCGTCGGCGCATGAAATCTGTGTCGCCGCCGCTCCGGGCGATTGCCGCCGCTGTGATCTGTCTGGTGATCGCGCTGGCCGCCGCGCTCGCGGTGGACAGCTGGCTGGATCGGCACTGGCTCCTGCGTGGCATCACGCTCTTTCTCGCATTCTGCTGCGCTGGAGTGCTGTGGACCGGCCAGGGGCGGAAGGCGCGGCCGATCATCGCGTTCGTCGGGCTGTTGATGTTCGGGCTGGTCTTCCCGGTCACGTCGACCACCTGGTCCGAGCCGCCGGAGATCAAGTTCGCCCTCGCAGTCGCCGATGACGCCCTGGCCGCCGCGAACCGGCGGGCCAGCAGTGCCGTCACGGTCGCCGACGTGGAGGCCGCCGCTGAGACCCGCGGTGGTGCGATCGGCTCGCTCAAGACCGATCGCACCCCCGAGGTTCGCCAGGCCGACGCCTACCCGCTGATCATCCGCGCCAAGAAGGACCAGGGCCGCCCGTGGGCCTGCCTGTCCTTCGTGCACGGCCTCGACGCCGAGATCCGCCCCTGCTGATCATCAGGGCACTAGCATCGTGACCACAGTGTGAGAAATCGATTTCCAACCCTCCTCATGGCCGGTTCCGGACCCTAGGCTCGGCGGCATGACTCTTCCGAACCTGTCCGGAATCAGCGCCGTCGTCGATGTCCAGACCCGCTCCATCAGCGCCGAGAACCCGACCGGCGAGCCCGGCCAGGGCGGTCGGCGGACCGAGGGAACCGGCGCGCACGCCGCCCGCGACCTGGGGGTCGGCTGGAAGGTCTCGCCGTCGATCGAGATCGCCGTGGGGGAGACCGTGACGCTCGCGGACATCGCCGGACCGGGCTGCATCACCCACATCTGGCTCACCACCCACAGCGACAACTGGCGCCGCCTGGTCCTCCGCGGCCACTGGGACGGCGACGAGTCACCGGCGATCGAGGCGCCGGTGGGGGACTTCTTCTGCTCCGGCTGGGGGCGGTTCGCCCAGGTGAACTCGCTGCCGGTCGCCGTGAACCCCAATGGCGGCTTCAACTGCTACTGGGAGATGCCGTTCCGCTCGCAGGCCCAGCTGACGCTGGAGAACACGCATGACGAGTCGGTGGTCGTGTACTTCCAGGTGGACTACTGGCTGGGCGCGGTCGCGGAGGGATCGGCGTACCTGCACACGCAGTGGCGCCGGAGCAACCCGCTGCGTTCGAAGACGGTCCACACCCTGCTCGATGGTGTCGAGGGTCCGGGGCACTATGTCGGCACCTACCTGGCCTGGGGTGTGAACAGCTCCGGCTGGTGGGGTGAGGGGGAGGTCAAGTTCTACGTGGACGACGACGAGGAGTTCCCGACGATCTGTGGCACGGGCACGGAGGACTACTTCGGCGGTGCCTGGAACTTCGACCTCGGCGAGAACCGTGGCGGCTACACGGAGTTCAGTACGCCGTACCTCGGGCTGCCGCAGGTGATCCGGCCGGATGGGCAGTACCAGAGCCAGCAGCGGTTCGGGATGTACCGGTTCCACCTGCCTGACCCGATTCGCTTCCGCACGAAGCTGCGGGTCGACGTACAGGCACTCGGCTGGCGCTCCGGTGGTCGCTACCTGCCGCTGCAGGACGACATCGCGTCGACTGCGTTCTTCTACTCCACTGCGACCAGTACTGCGCGGCCGGAAGCGCCGACGCATGACGTGATGGAGATTTGCTAAGGGATCGGTAGCGGGTGGTCCAGTGCCGAGGCGGTGAGGACCACCAGCGCCGTAGTCCAGGCCAGTGGCGCTTCGCCTGCTGGCTTGAGGTCGCGGTTGACCTTCTCCGGCAAGGAGCCGGTGGCAGTGCGATGGGTGTTGAGCCAGGCCAGCAGGTCCTCTGCCGTACTGCGGTCGCCGCGCGCGGCGGCACTCAGCGCGAACAGGGCGGTCTGTGGGGTCCAGGCGACTCCGTCGGTGCGCCACTGCTCGCCTGGCGTGACTCCGCCGTTGGGCTGGGTGAGCACGTCGCGGGTCCGCTCGATCGCCTTCGTCACGGCGTCGCGGGCGGGGGCGAAGGGCGGCCCGAGGATCGTCACGATCGCGTCGGCGCCACCTTGCAGACCGATTGGTTCGACGCCTGGGTCGACGAAGCTGACCGCTTCCGCGGGGGTGCGCGGGTAGTCGGGTCCGAACTCCCGATCGGTTGCCGCCGACAACCTTCTGAGCGCGTCCTGCCAGGAGGCGACCTCGGCACTGCGGTTCAGCGCGGACGCGATCGCCAGGCCGGACCGCAGCCCGGTGATGAGCGGTGCGATGGTGCCCAGCGTGACCTTCGACTCCGGGCGTTCCCAGTAGTCGGGCGACGGCGCGGGGAGATCGTCTTCACCGAGTTCTTTGACGATCTGGTCGCCCGACTCCCGCACCATCGGCCAGTACTCCGCCAGCGGGGTGCCGGTCGAGCGTCCGACCGCCTCAGCGCCAGTCCGCCCGTCCGTCTTGGCACGGGTTTCGGCGCAGAACCAGGTGGCCCACAGGACCCAGCCCGAGCCGTCGAGTTGGGGGTGGCGGCCGTCTTGGGGCTCGGTGCCATCCGGAGCGGAGTACCGGGCGGCCCAGCGACCCGCGGCCGGCCTTATCTTGTTGAGGAATTCGAGCACCTTGTCGGCCTCGGCGTACTGACCGACCGAGCAGCGCGCGGCCGCGACGAACGACGCGTCCCGCGGCCAGACGAATCGCCACGGCCCGTCCCAGCCGGCCAGCGTCGCGCCGTCCGGCAGGGTGAGCGCGTCCAGATCGGCCAGCGCGTCGCGGATCAGCTCCGGCCGGGCCAGGTCGGCCGAGTTGGTCGGCGTCTCGATCACGGTCGGTCCCGAGCGCCCGGTGATGCCCTCGGCAACGAGTTGGGGTTGCGGGTTGCGGTCGAGGTTCACCGCGGTACCGGCGGCCAGCACGGCGAGCAGGACCGCGATCACGGCGTACGGGAACCACCGCACGCGCCGTGCGCTGTCGTCCCGCATCCGATCCCTCCCCTCTTGAAGACCGTCACTGCCCGAGATGCTGGACCTCGGCCTCGAACTTCCGCCGTGGTGCCAGCTCGACCAGATACATCGCCGACATCACCAGTGCACCACCGATCAGCATCCGCGCGGTCACACTCTCCGCCCCGAAGAGTACGGCGAACGCGGACGCGAACACCGGCTCCATCGTCATCGCGATCGCCGCCCGGGTCGGCGTCAGGTGTGCCTGTGCCCAGGTCTGCACCATCAACGCGAGCGCCCCCGCGACCAACGCCATGTAGACCACCGCGATCCAGTCTCCCGCACCGGTGGGCAGCGAGAAGCCACCGGGGACGGCGCCGACCGCGCAGACCGCGGTGATCACGACCATCTGCAACGCCGACAGCCCGAACGCGTTCGATGGAGTCGACCAGGCACCGAGGCCGATGATGTGCAGTGCATACAGCCCCGCGGCCGCGAGCGTCAGGAGCTCGCCCGTGCCCATGCTGAAACCACGCAGAGACAGTACGCCGAGACCGACGGTGGCGAGGACGACCGCGACCCAGGCCCAGCGGCCGATCTTGTGGCGCAGGATGACGGCTGCGAGCAGCGGGGTGAAAACGACGTACATACCGGTGACGAACCCGGACACACTCGCCGAGGTATGCCGCAGCCCCTCGGTCTGCACGAGCTGCGCGACGCCGTACGTGATGCCGAGGGCAACACCCCGGCCACGATCCAGCCGGCTGAGCTTGGAGATCGCCGGCGGGTGAATGAGGATCAACGCCACCGTAGCGATCGCGAACCGCAACGCCAGGTAGTCGGCGACGTCCATCCGGTCCAGCAAGTCCTTGGTCAGAAAAAACGTAGACCCCCAAGCCGCCGCCACCGCAAGCAAGGCCAACACAGCAACACGCGACCGATTCACGCGCAAAGCCTCTCAGACCCCTGACACTTCCCAGCAATCGCCCAGCCGGAGGAACTCCCCACCCTGCCTCGCGGATCGCTCCATCCCGACCGCATGCCCACCTTGGGCACCGGCCAGCCATCTACTCACGAGTAGGCCGACTGGCCGGTGCTCAAAGACGCGTGCGGGGTTCGGCGAGGGCCACGTCGCCGGAGCTGACCCAGTAGGAGCGCGCGGCGAGGTGGTGTGGGGGTAGTTAGAGCACCGTGACGATAACCGTGGTGCCGGGTTTGGCTTTTTGGCCGGCGGCTGGGTTTTGGCCGGCTACCAGGTTGAGGCCGAGGTTGAAGGGGGCTTTCTCGACCTTCACCTTGAAGCCGGCGTCGGTGAGGATCTTCTGGGCTTCGGCGAGCTTCTTGCTGCGGACGTTGGGTACTTCGCGCAGCGCCGGGCCCTTCGAGACGACCAGCTGGATCTTGTCCTTGGCGAACAGCGTGCCGTTGTTCGGCGTCTGGCTGATGACCCAGCCCTCGGGGACCTTCTCGTCGAACTGGTCGGTGCGGCCGACAGTGAAGCCGGCTTTCTTGAGCGTCCTGGTCGCCTCGCGGACCGGCTTGCCGGTCAGGTCCGGTACGGCGATCGGCTTCTGGCCCTTGCTGATCGCCAGGTTGACCGCGTCGCCGGGCTTCATCACCGAGTCGAACCTCGGTGAGAAGACGATCACCCGACCCGTCGGCACGGTCTCGCTGTACGACTGGCTGACCTGGCCGACGACAAGCTTGATCGACTCCAACGCACGCCTGGCGGCCTCCTCGTCAAGCCCAGCGAGCTGCGGTACGCGGTACCGCTCAGGACCCTTGGAGATCGTGAGCGCGACCTCGCCGTTCTTGCGGATCCGGGCGCCTGGCTCGGGGTCGGTCTTCATGACGTCGCCCTTCGCCACCGTCTCCGAGAAGTCCTGGTTGGCCAGCGTCGTCGTCAGCCCGGCCTCGGTGGCCTTGGTGCTCGCCTGGGCCGCGGTCATGTTCACCAGCAGGGGAGTGGAGGTGTAGCGGTGTACGCCGTAGAACCACGCCGCCGAGCCGACACCGATCGCCAGCGCCAGTACTGCGAACAGAGCGATCAGCCCGCGCCCTCGCCGTTGCTGTTGCCGGACCACTGGCCTAGGAGGAGCAGCTGATGCAGCAGGCCGCAACAGCGAGGACTGCGGCTCGAACGGTACGACAATCGTGTCGTTGCGAGGCTGCTGCTCCACGTACCCATGGCCGCGGGCATAGCCGTCGTCGTACTCGTTCTCCTCGCGGATCTGCTTGATCGGGATGGTCAGATCGCCGGTCAGCTCAGGATCGTCCGGGAGACCTTCCTCGATCGCGCTGCGCACCCGGTGCACCTGACGGCTGAACACCCGCGCGTCGGCCGGGCGGAGATCGCGATCCCGCGCCGTCGCCCGCTGCACCAGCGCATCGACGTACGGCGGGATGCCCGGTACGAGTTGCGAAGGCGGCGGTACGTCGGCGTGGACGTGGGCGTAGGCGACCTGGATGGGTGTGTCGCCGCTGTGGGGCTTGCTGCCGGTGAGCAGCTCGTACAGGAGGATCCCGGCCGAGTAGACGTCGGAGCGTGCATCGGCGCTACCGTCGGTGACGAGCTCGGGGGCGAGGTAGGAGACCGTGCCCATCAGCAGGCCCTGAGTCGCCGTGTTGCCGGTCGTGGTGACCGCGCGGGCGAGGCCGAAGTCGGCGACCTTGACGGTGCCGTCGTTGGAGATGAGTACGTTCTCGGGCTTGATGTCGCGGTGCACGATGCCCGCGTCGTGGGCGGCCGAGAGCGCGGAGAGGACGGGCGCGAGCAGGTTCAGCGCCCGCGCGGGTGGCAGCGGCGACTGCTGGCGGATGACGTCACGCAGCGTGCGGCCCGGTACGTATTCCATCGCCAGGAACAGCGTGCCGTTGTCATCGCCCTGGTCGAAGACCGCGACCACGTTGGGGTGCGAGAGCTTGGCGGCGGCCCGGGCCTCGGCGACGAACCGGCGGCCGAACTCGGCGTCGTCGCCCAGCCCGAGGTGCATCACCTTGAGCGCGATGATGCGATCGAGCCGCATGTCGAGCGCCTCGTAGACGGTCGCCATGCCGCCCTTGGCGACGCGCGAGCCCACCCGGTACCGGCCGTCGAGCACTCGCCCGGCAAGGCGGTCGCCGACCTGGGTGTCTACGTCATCCGTCACGTGCGGTGAGCCGCCTCTCGAAGCTGTCTGCTCTGAGAGTGTAAATAAGGCGCAAGGCAGCGGCTCCGTCGCCGCGCCGCTTCCGGCCTAGCCGACCGGATTCCAGGCTCAGCCGACCGGATTCCAGCCCTTCTCGAACTGTGCTTTGAGGCGTAGGACACTCTTCACGTACAGCTTCGTGTCGGGGTACATCCCGTTCCGCCGGACGCCGCCCAGGCCCTGGTAGTAGCCGGCCACCGCGATGTCGAGCTGGGCCGCGCGGGTGAGCCGGCTGAGCAGGACGACACCGGCTGTGACGTTGTCCTGCGGCTTGAGCAGGTCGAGTTTGCGGCCGACCAGGCTCGAGACGAACTTGCCGGTCGACGGGATCACCTGCATCGCGCCGACGGCGTTGGCGGGGGAGACGACCCGCTGCTTCCAGCCGGATTCCTGCCAGGAGATGGCCAGCGCCAGCTCCGGGTCGACGCCGTGCCGCTTGGCCGTGGCGATGATCATCGACCGCATCTGGGTCCGGGTCGGCAGGTTGCGCTTCCGCAGCACGGCGCGATTTCTGTCCGCTGCCGAGACGATGTGGTCGGCGTACGTGCGCCCGGCGAAGGTGTTGTTCTTCTTCTTGCCCTTGCTCTTGGTCGGCTTCTTGGCGACCGGCTTCTGGTGGATCTTGACCGGGACCAGGATCGGCTTGCCGACGTAGATGTGATCCCTGGCCCGCATCCCGTTGGCGGCCAGCAGGTTGGCCTGCGAGCAGTGGAACCGCTTGGCGAGCCTGCCGATCGTGTCACCCGGCTTGACCACGTAGGTGACGCGGCCGAGCTGGGAGCGCCGGGCCGGAGTGGTCTTGCCGTGCTTCGGGGCCTTGCCCGGAAGTTTGAGCACCTCGCCGGCGTAGATCGCGTTGCCGTTGCCCGGGAGCTGGTTCAGCGCGACGAGCGTTCTGACGTCCGTCCCGTACGCCGTCGCGATGCGGCTGAGCGTGTCGCCGTCCTTCACCTTGTACTGGCCGAAGCCCGGCGACCCGGCGGTGATCACCCCCGCCGCGATCAGCGGGACCGAAAACCCGGTCGCTACCCGTAGGACCTTTCGCCACGTGTTGCTCATCTTTCCATCTCCCCGTGTGAACGTCCCTTGACGGTAAGTGGTGGTACAGATGTGACAACAGGTGCGGATGGGTCAGTTGTTACGGCTGTAACCCAATGTTTACAATTTAAGGCTGAACTACACGGTTGTGGTTCACAATCGTTCGACGCGCCGCGATCAAGCGCTCACGGAACACGTTCAGTCATTGGCGATCCGGGCCGGTCGATTGCCACCGGCAACTGGTGCTCAGGGCACCTAACCGCTAGAGATCGGCGCGTCCGTCCAGTGGTGACGAGGCCTGGGCGGAGTGGTACCGGCGCGGGATCCGCCCGGCCAGGCGAGCGTTCCGGCCGGCCGTCACGGCATCGCGCATCGCGGCAGCCATCAGGGCCGGCCGCTCGGCCCGGGTGACGGCAGTAGCGAGCAGCACGGCGTCGCAGCCCAGCTCCATCGCCAGGGCAGCGTCACTCGCCGTACCGATGCCGGCGTCGAGCACGATCGGTACGTTGGCGGCTTCGACGATCATGCTGATGTTGTGCGGGTTGCGGATGCCCAGGCCGGAGCCGATCGGGGAACCGAGCGGCATCACGGCAACGCAGCCGACCTGCTCCAGCCGGCGAGCCAGGATCGGGTCGTCGTTGGTGTAGGCAAGCACTGAGAACCCATCGGCGGCCAATGTCTCAGCAGCGTCCAGAAGCTCCACCGGGTCGGGCAGCAGGGTGTGGTCGTCCGCAACCACCTCGAGCTTGATCAGATCGGTCTGCAAAGCCTCCCGGGCCAGCCGAGCAGTCAGTACGGCCTCACCAGCGGTGAAACAGCCGGCAGTGTTCGGCAGTACTGCGATGTCGTGCTTGCGGAGCACGTCGAGGACAGACCCCTGCTGTGTCGGGTCGAGCCGCCGGAGCGCCACGGTGGTCAGCTGCGTACCGGACGCGACCAGCGCTTCCTCCAGTACTTCGAGGCTCGGCGCACCGCCCGTCCCCATCACCAGCCGGGACGTCAGCTCGCGACCGGCGATCACCAGGGTGTCGTCACTCATATGTCTCTCCTCAACCGCCCTGGACCGCGGTGAGGATCTCCACCCGGTCGCCTTCGGCCAGCGTTGTCCCGGGCCACTCTGTCCGGGTCACTACGGCCTCATTCACTGCCACTGCCACACCCACCGGGCTGCGCGCCCAGCGCTCGACCACATCGGCGACCGTCGTTCCTGCCTCGATTTGCTCGGTACTGCCGTTAACGAGCACGTTCATAGCTTGACCTTAACTTCGGCGAAGCGGCTCGCTTGGAACGGTGCCGCCACTGAGGGAAGGACGCCGGTCTGCACTGTCTCGGCAATGACTTGGGCAGTGATAGGCGTCAGCAGTACTCCGTTGCGGTAGTGCCCGGTTGCCCACAGCAGGCCGTCGAGGCCGGAGGGGCCCAGGATCGGTGCGTTGTCGGGGGTGGCCGGTCGTAGCCCAGCTACGGCCTCGACCAGCTCCAGCTCGTCGGTGATCGGCAGGATCATCCGGGCATCCCGCAGGAGCGCGAACACTCCGCCAGCGAGCACGCGGGTGTCGTAGCCGAGCTCTGATGTGGTCGCCCCGACCACTAGCTCGCCGCCCGGCCGGGGGACCAGGTAGACGGCGAAGCCACGCGCTGTCGCCCGCACCGTGTGGCTGAGCGCCGGTCGGTAGGCCTCAGGCACGCGGAGCCGCAGGACCTCGCCCTTTAGAGGCCGGACGGGCACCCGCAGCTCTGCCGGGACGCCCTCCAGCTGTCCTGACCAGGGACCGGCTGCTGCGATGACCTGGCCGGCGTGGATGGCCGACCCGTCTTCCAGTTCGACCCCGACGGCCGTAGTGCCGGTCACCAGGACTCGGCTGACGCGTTGGCGGACTAGCTGCACCCCTGTCAGCTCCGCGGCGCGCAGGAGGGTCGCGACGGCTTGGCGGTTGTCCACGGAGTGGTCACCGGGCACCCAGACACCGGCAGTGACGCCGGCCGCGAGCAGGGGCTCGCGCTTGCGGGCCTCGCGGCCGGACAGCTCCTCGACCTCCAGGCCGAGCCTTCGCTGGTAGTCGGCCAGCCGGCGGATCGCGGTCGCATCGTCGACGTCGTACGCGACTGAGAGAGTTCCGGTGCGGTTGAGCCCGGCGGACTGGCCGGTGAGGGCTTCCAGCTCCTCGGCGAAGCCGGGCCAGGCGGCCACGCTGGCCAGATTGAGCGCCAGCAGGGCGTCTTCGCCGTACTCGACCTCGGTGACGGGAGCGAGCATGCCGGCAGCCACCGAAGAGGTCTGGCTGCCGGGTGTCGGGTCACATACCGTCACCTGGATACCGTCTACAGCGAGTCGCCAGGCGGTCGCGAGGCCGATCAGCCCCGCACCGATGATGACGACATCGCAGGTTCGCTCAGCCATGGCGCCAAGACTACGACGCTTGCTACATGGCAGGCTGGGCCTGTGACTGAGCACACCGCTGACGCTGGACTGCGTGACCGACTTGCCGACGCCTACCTCTACCTGTGCACGGACGCACGGGAGAAGCAGGGCGACCTGGTGCAGTTCCTGGATGCCGCCCTGGGTGGTGGCGTCGACATCGTGCAACTGCGGCAGAAGGACCTGGAGGCCGCCGACGAACTGGCGGCCCTAGAGGTGTTCGCGGACGCCTGTAGGCGGCACGGCAAGCTCCTGGCCGTCAACGACCGCGCGGACATCGCCTTCGCCGCTGGAGCCGACATCCTGCATCTCGGCCAGCGCGACCTGCCAGTGCGGGCGGCACGGGCTATCACTGGGATGGAGCCGGTGATAGGCCGCTCCACTCACACCTTCAGCCAGGTGAACGCCGCCGTCGATGAGCAGGGCTCGGACTACTTCTGCGTCGGCCCGACCTGGGAGACCCCGACCAAGCCCGGCCGCAGCGCCGCCGGGCTGGAGCTAGTCTCGTACGCCGCCAGCCGGCACCCGGTGAAGCCGTGGTTCGCGATCGGCGGGATCGACCTCGACCGGCTGGATCAGGTAGTCGAAGCCGGCGCGAGCCGAGTGGTCGTAGTACGGGCTATCACTGAGGCGGACGACCCGGCCGCAGCGGCGGGGGAGTTCAGCAGGCGACTGCGAGCCGCCGGATGTTGAACAACCCGAAGGCGGCCCGGATCGTCGCCGCCGTGCTGATCGCGATGCTCGTGATCACTCTCGCCGCCTCGCTGTTCGGCTGCGGCGCTTCGAAGCCCGCCGCGGCGGCGCCGACCAAGGATCCGGTCAGCGGACTTGCCTATGTGCCCGTGGCCGACCTTCCCAAGGAGGCCCGGCAGACGCTCGAATTGATCGGCAAGGGCGGGCCGTACCCGTACAGCCGGGACGGAGCCGTGTTCGGCAACTTCGAGAAGATCCTGCCCAAGCAGGACCGGGGCTACTACCGCGAGTTCACCGTGAAGACCCCCGGCGAGAAGGATCGCGGCGCCCGCCGGATCGTGACGGGGAAGGGTGAAGAGCGTTATTACACCGACGATCACTACAAGTCGTTCCGCCGGATCCAGGCGGACGGGGGGACCGGCGGATGACTGACCTGAGCACGCTGCTGAGCGCTGGCCTGCGCCCCGGCGTGTACCGGTGGAACTCCAAGCTCACCGTCGACCAGGTACGCCGCAGCGTGGCCACGGCCGGCTGGAACTTCGTTCTGCTCGACACGACCGGCGTGCACGACAAGGCGGGCCTGCTCGACGTCTGTGCGACCGCCTTCGACCTGCCGCGCTGGTTCGGGCGGAACTGGGATGCTCTGGCCGACTCACTGAGCGACAGGTCGACCGGCGAGCCCGAGGTGGTGCTCTGGGAGGGCTGGCGCGAGCTGCTCGACCACGACCACGACACGGTCGACGTAGCCCTGCAGATCTTCACCGAGGACGCCAACGAGTCCGGTCAGCTACGGGTCTTCCTCCGCGAGGCCGACGACGTGCCGGCCCTCGTCACCGAGGTACCGGTCCTCTAGGCAGGCCAAACCAAGCCGGTACTCCGGCACTGAAGGCCACGTGGTCGGGTGGGCGGCCGCTGAGCTCGCCCAGCCCGACAGAGGCGAGTAGGCCTTGGTCTTCGAAGCTGTGGAGCTCTGCGTGGTGGAGGACCCAAGCGGGGTGCTCGTTGGGCAGGTACCACGTCCGCCCGGCTCTGCTGAGGTGTAGACCCCAACGGGCGGTCAGGAAGTGCTCCAGCGGCCCGGGCTCGAGTTGCTCGCCGACACGCGTCTCGATCTTGCTGCTGGCCGTGACGCCAGGCCAACGCAGTAGGGAGGTGTAGGTGTGGTGGTTGCCTTGCTGGTGGTGCTGCATGCGTGCCCAGCGGTAGGGGATGCCGAAGACGCTCCGGGCCGCTGCCACGACCGCTAGGCGGCTCGCGTCGAGGCTGAGGAACACCACGCCTCGCCGGCCGGTGCTGTCGACGGAGTACAGCCGGATGTTGGTCTCCAGGAACTCGCCGAGCAAGACCATCCGGAACGGCACCATCCCGACGTACGTTCGTCCCTCGAACGTGTCGGGCTCAGTACCGGCCGGGAAGGAGTGCGCGACGCTTGCCGGCTCGACTGCCCAATGGATGAAGGACAGATCGCGCCAGCTCTGCCGGAGGATCCGAGGCCGGGACAGCTCAGGCGCTTGTGGCCACATACCTACAGTTTCAGAGGTGCCGGGCGGTGGCCGCAATGGCGAGGTCGGCGAGTGCCTTGCGAGAGGTCTCGTCGTCGATGGGGGAGCGGTCGAGAGCGTCGAGGGCGTCCTCGGTGCGTTCGGTGATCAGGTCCTCGCAAGCCTGTACCGCGCGGCTGTCCTGGAGGATCTCGCGGAGCAACTGGATCTCGTCGTCGTCCAGATCGGGCCGCCCGAAGAGCCGGTCGAACTCGATCAGCTGCACCTCCGACGCGTGCTCGACGGCGTACGCCGTGAGGACCGTCCGCTTGCCTTCGCGCAGGTCGTCGCCGGCCGGCTTCCCGGTCAGCGCCGGATCGCCGAACACCCCGAGCAGGTCGTCCCGCAACTGGAACGCCTCACCCAACGGCAGCCCGTACGACGACAGCGAGTCGATCAGGTGCTGCCCGCCGCCACCGAGAGCTGCGCCGATATGCAGCGGGCGCTCGACGGTATAGGTGGCCGACTTGTACCGCAGTACGCGCAGGGCCCGGTCCATGTCGGCCTCACCCGAGGCCTGCGCCACCAGGTCGAGGTACTGCCCGGCAATCACCTCTACCCGGACGGCGTCGAAGAACTTGGACGCACTGGCCAGCGCGGCGGCGTCGAAACCGGACGTGTGCATCATCTCGTCGGCCCAGATCAGGCACAGGTCGCCGAGCAGGATGGCCGCGCCGATGCCGAAGCCGACCGGGTCGCCGCCGCTGCCGCTCTTCTCCGACCGGGCTCGCTGCAGCGCCTCGAAACGCCGGTGGGCGGCCGGGGCGCCCCGGCGCACGTCGGAGGAGTCCATTACGTCGTCGTGCACGAGTGCGCTGACGTGCAGCATCTCCAGGCTCGCAGCCGCCTTCAGGATCGGCTGCCGCGGATCGCCGCCCGCGGCGCGGAAGCCCCAGTAGCAGAAGGAGGGACGCAGCCGTTTGCCGCCGCTGGTCGCGTCCCGCGCGGCGTGGACCTGCTCCGCGAGCTCCGGTCCGATCGCGGCGAGCCGCTCCTGCTGGGTGTCCAGGAAGCTGGTCAGAGCGTGCTGGATCTCGGTTGGGATGTCTGCGTCGGCATACACGTCTCGGAGAGTAGTCGGTCCCGACGCCGGCGCCCACGCCCCGGTAGCCTTGACGGCATGGCAACCGGTCTCCCGTCCACGCTCCCCGGCAGTACGCCGACGATCCGTGAACTGCTGTCGACCGGTGAGCCGTCCTTCTCGTTCGAGTTCTTCCCGCCGAAGACGCCCGAGGCCGAGGAGGTGCTGTGGCGCTCGATCCGTGAGATCGAGCAACTGCGCCCCACCTTCGTCTCGATCACGTACGGCGCCGGCGGCACGACTCGTGACGGCACCATCCGGGTCACCGAGCGGGTCGCCCAGGACACCTCGCTGACGCCGCTCGGGCACCTGACCTGCGTGTCGCACTCGCGCGACGAGCTGCGTTCGGTGATCGGCGCGTACGCCGGTGCCGGGGTGCGCAACGTGCTCGCTCTGCGGGGCGACCCGCCGGGCGGTCCGTCGCGGCCGTGGGTCGCGCATCCCGAGGGACTGAACCACGCGGTCGAGCTGGTCGAGCTGGTCCGCGAGCTCGGCGACTTCTGTGTCGGCGTCGCGGCCTTCCCCGACAAGCACCCGGAGGCGACGGACTTCGAGGCCGACGCCCAGGTGCTCGCGGCCAAGGCGGCGGCCGGGGCCGACTATGCGATCACCCAGATGTTCTTCGGCGCGGACGACTACTTCCGGCTGGTCGACCGGGCGACGGCGCTCGGCTGCGACATCCCGATCCTGCCGGGCGTCATGCCGGTGACGAACATCAAGCAGATCGAGCGGATGGCCGAGCTGACCGGGATGGCGTTGCCGAAGCTGGTCACCGACCGGCTGGAGGCGGTCGCGGACGATCCGGCCGCGGTCCGGGCCGTCGGCATCGAGGTCGCCAGCGAGCTGTCCGACAAGCTGCTCGCCGGTGGCGCGCCGGGGATCCACTTCATCACCTTGAACCGATCCACGGCGACGCGTCAGGTGTACCGCAACCTGCAGTCAGCTGTTCTTATACCTTCCCCGCCCCACCGCCCCGATCGGGTCTAAGCCCTATCCTGGGCCGATGGCTGACCCGTCCGATCTGCTGATCGACCGCACTCTGGTCCTGCTCCGGCATGCGAAAGCGGTGCCGCCCGAATCGATGCCCGACCTCGAGCGGCCACTCGCCGCCCGCGGCCAGGCGGATGCCGCCGCGGCCGGCCGGTATCTAGTTGCCCAAGGCATCGAAGCCGAGCTCGTCCTGTGCTCGCCGTCGATGCGGACCAGGGAGACCTGGCAGTACGCCGCCGAGGCCGGCGCGATCGCCACCGACATCTGGTACGACCGGCGGATCTACAGCGCCGGTACGGAGGAGCTACTCGAGGTCATCCACGACGTACCGGCCGACCTCCGGACGGTGGTCATCGTCGGCCATGCGCCGGGCATCCCGTGGCTCGCGGACGAGCTGGCCCTCGACGGCACCAGCCCGAACCGCGTCGAACTCACCCAGAAATACCCGACGTCAGGCCTGACAGTCCTCCACCACACCAGCCGCTGGGCCGACCTCACCCCAGACGACGCCGACCTGGTCGACTACGTCATCCCTCGCGGCTAGCCCCAAAGCCAGACCAATGCGCGGACGGCTGCGCACGCACCCCGCGGCCCCGACACCCCGACACGCCGAGCGAAGCGTTTGCTGCCCGGAGAGGGTATGCGCGGGCATCCGGTCCCTCCCCGCCGGGGGCCCTCACGCATCTCGCCGGCGCCACCCCCTTCGGCGTGACGCCCGGCAGAGTGGTGTACGAGGTCTCGTGTCTGCCATTTCGGTCCGCGCCAGCCCGACAGCACCTGATCATTCGCCCCCTCTTGCCCCGCTCCGGGCACCTTGTGCACCGGTCAGGCGCCCTAGCCGCCGAACGCCGCCCGGCCCGTGCCCACGGTCGATCACCCCTGGCCGGATGGGGAGGGAAATGTCCCCGGACGGGGGCAAAATCCTCCGCGGGTCCAGCGAAAATCCTCCCCAACCGGCGACTCGGGCGAAAAGGGGGCGAATGATCACAGGGGGTGGCGCGGGATCGCAGGCATGGTGAGGATCGGGGTCGGCTGCCATCTCGTACATCATGCTGGACGCCGCTCGCCATCCACCCCGATTAACCGGCCTTGCGGCTAGACCTGGTCAGGAGACGCGGGCGGCAGCCAGTTGGTCGTGCTGTTGATGGTGATCATCCGCTGAGTGGCTCGGGTCAGGACTACGTACAGGGCTCGGACGCCGCCCAATGTGTCGCTGACGATTCGGTCGGGCTCGACGACTATTACGGCGTCGTACTCGAGGCCCTTGGAGTCCAGTGGGCTCAGGGCCACCACGCGGGCGTCACCGAGCTCTGCGAGCACCGAGTCGATCGCGGGACGGAGCTTGGGCGGGACGATGACTCCGACGGTGCCCTCGACCAGCTGGAGTAGCTCGCCGGCCGCGTCGGCAGCTGCCTCGGCCACCTTGCCCGCGTCGAACGTCCGGTGCTCCGGCTCCACGCCAGTACGGCGTACTGCGTTCGGCAGGTCGGCGTCTGGGATCTGCTGACGGATCACCTGGCCGGCGAAGGCGTAGATCTCCGCCGAGTTCCGGTAGTTCGTCGAGAGCCGGAAGGTGTGCCGCTGCAGGTGCGACAGCATCGAGTCCATCGCAGCGCGAGCCTCGGCCGGGTCGGGCCAGGAACTCTGGGCAGGGTCGCCCACGATCGTCCAGCTGGCCTGCGGGCCGCGGCGCGTCACCATGCGCCACTGCATGGGGGAGAGGTCCTGCGCCTCGTCCACCAGCACGTGGGCGTACTCGTCGGGCTCGTCGGCGTCTGCCGCTGCTGCTGCGCGTGCACGCCGCTCTGACGTGGTCAGTACTTCGTTGACCCCGTCCGAGAGCCCCTCAAGCCAGTCGAACTCCTCGTCCTTGCCCGCCTCGACCACAGGCGCCCTGCCGAGCACTGTGCTCAACTCGTCGAGCAGTGCGACGTCCGCGATGGTGAACTCTCGCGTACTGCGTACTGCAGCCGACAGCTTGTCGATCTCAGCCGGACTGAAGTCTCCACGGGCCCAGCGTTGGGCACGGCGGGAGTCGCCCAGCCAGCGCAGTACGGCGCCGGGCGTGAGTACTGGCCACCAGGCAGCGTAGAACGACTTGTAGGCGGGCAGATCCGTGACGATGTCGCCGAACGACTCGCGGTCGCCGTAGACGCCGTTGCGGAGGTCGTCGGGGAACCGCTGCCACAGTGCCGCCACCAGGCCCTTGCGGGCTTCGGAACCGGCCCGGTTGCGCGGCGTACGGCGCAGTGCGTTGCGGCGTATGTTGTCGAGCTGGTTCGCGTCCAGCTCGACAGTCGCGCCGTTGACGAACACTCGCAGGCTCGTCGGCGCATCGGGCACCCGATCGCGTGCTGCCCGCGAGAGCAGGCCACGCATCCGCAGGGAGCCCTTGATCGCGGCAACGTCAGCCTCGTCGACAGCAGTCGCCCGTACGCCGTCGACGAGCTCGCCGACGGCCCTTAGCGACACGGTGTTCTCACCGAGGCTCGGGAGGACCCGCTCGATGTAGGCCATGAATGCGGCCGACGGGCCGACCACCAGGACGCCGCCGCGCTCGAACCGCCTGCGGTCGGAGTACAGGAGGTATGCCGCACGATGCAGCGCCACGACCGTCTTGCCGGTGCCGGGGCCGCCGCCGATGACGGTGACGCCACGGGCAGGTGCCCGGATCGCCTCGTCCTGCTCGGCCTGGATGGTGGCGACGATGTCGCGCATCGTGTGACCGCGAGCCCGGGACAGGGACGCCATCAGGGCGCCTTCGCCGAGTACCGGCAGGTCGGCGGGAGCGCGCTCGGGCGCTAGCAAGTCGTCTTCGAGGCCGGCGATCCGCGGGCCCTTGTTGCGCAGTACGCGCCGCCGGACGACCTTCAGCCGGTCGGTCGCAGTGGCGCGGTAGAACGGCTCGGCGGCCGGGGCGCGCCAGTCGATCACCAGCGGCTCGTACTCGGAGTCGCGGACGCCGATCCGGCCGACGTACAGCTTCTCCAGGCCCGCTGCGGAAGCGGCGACGTCGGTGTCGTCGCCCTGGTCCGAGTCGAGCCGGCCGAAGACCAGGCCTTCGTGCTCGGCGTCCAGCTCGGCGATCCTGCGCGCCGCGGCGAACACCAGCACATCGCGCTCGTAGAGGCCGGTCTGCTCCTCGTCGCGGACGCGGCCGACGTTCTGGGCCTGACCGCGCTGGTGCCCTTCGACCGCGATCCGGGACGCTGACCGGGCGGCTTCGGCGACCCGGGTGTAGACCCGGTCGACGTGCTGCTGTTCGGCCTCGAGCTCAGTGCGCTCGACGTTCTCCAGGTCGGTCGACGTGGGGGATTGATCCACCGGGGTCCTCTCTACTGCCGGGCCTGCTCATCATCGAGTCGGCCCCGACACGGAACACATGAACGATCAATCTTAGTGCGCCGCGATCAAGCCTTGCCGACGGCGTCCGCCACGACGGCCGCGCCGAGGGTCGTCGCCGGTACTCCGACACCGGGATGCGCGCCCGCGCCAACGCAGTACAGGCCCTTGATGGGGGAGATGTTGGCTGCCCGCCGCTTGGCTGTCTTGTAGCCCTCCCAGGCCACTCCGGCCCACCACGAGGGAGAGGTCTGCCGGGAGACGACCTTGTCCCGGATGTGCAGGCCTCGAGCCACCAGTAGGTCCAGTACGTCGTCAGTGGGGTAGCCGTGGACCAGTACTGACCACGCCTGGTGTCCGGCCGGTGCCTGTCCGCCCGTGCGGACCACTACCGTCGGACTGCCGTGCAGCACGGTCTCGAACGGCAGCGACTCCAGCGGCTCTCGCAAGCCGAGGTGAACCACGTACGCGGCCTGGGCCTGGTGTGTGGAGAGGACGTTGCGGCGGACCTTCTTGGCCTGTGGATCGGTGACCAGCTGCCCGTAGAGGTCCCGTGGGTCGATGTCACTGACCACTATCTCGGCCGGCAGCGTCTTGCCGTCCGCCAGCCGGACACCCGTCACCTGGCCGTGGGCCGTGTCCACTCCGACGACCTCTGTGCTGGTGTGGATGTCGATCTTGCGCTCGCTCGCCCGCTGCGCCAGGGCATCGGCCAGTACTCCGAACCCGCCCTGGATGGTCCACCGGCCGAACGTGCGCTCCAGGTAGGCCCACACCCCGACGTAGCCGGGAGTGAGCTTCGGGTCAGAGCCGTGCTGGGTCGCGTAGTACCGCAGTACTGCGCGCGCCCGGTCGTCGTCGAGGCTGCGCTGCGCGGTGCGCTCGAGCGACTGCCACGGCTTGAGGCCGCGGATCGCGGAGAGCGGCAGCTTGTCCATCAACGGCGGCTCCAGCGAGGACTTGCGCAGGATCTGCCAGGTCTCGCCGTACTTGTCGACCAGAGCCGTCCACTGCTGCGCCGTCTTGTCGTCGGCGAGGTGTGTCCAGGCTTCGAGCTGCGAGGCGCGATCCCCGACCGGCAGGTCGAGCACTGAGCCGTCACCGAACAGGTGGCGCCGCGGCTCGGTGATCGGCTCCAGCTGGGCCAGGCTCTCGATCGGCCGGCCGCTCTTGCGGAACAGGTCGCGCAGGGCGGCCGGCAGCGTAGTACTGGCTGCTCCTGCGTCCCAGCTGAAGCCGTCGGCCTCGATCCGGCCGAGGGCACCGCCCAGGCGGTCGTCCTTCTCGCAGATCGTGACTTGGTGGCCGAGCTTGGCCAGCCGTACGGCGGTGGCGAGACCGGCCAGTCCGGCCCCGATGACGATCACGCGGGCCATCAGACTGCACTGCTCCCAGTTGCTGGATTGCTTCGTTTCTCGCGCCAGGCCTGGAACCTGGCGAATCCCCGGCGGATCGCGCGGAACGCGAAGTACACGGAGATCAGCCCGATCAGCAGCAGGATCGCGGCGATGATCAGGGCGGCCGTGGGGTGGAACGCGGCCAGCGTCACGACCCCGGCGACGGCGACGTCCTCGCCGGAGGAGGCCGCGATGTTGGTAACGGGCTCGGGCGAGGTGTTGATCGCGAGCCGCAGACTCGACTTCACCAGGTGTGAGACCAGGGCGACCACGCCGCCGGTGGTGGCGATCACCGCCTGGTTCAGGGTGCTCGCCTCGCCGGACAGCAGCGCGGCGAGGATCGCGCCGACGGTCGGCCGGATCACCGTGGAGATCGCGTCCCAGGCCGAGTCGATGTACGGGATCTTGTCGGCGACGAACTCGAAGGCGAACAGGGCGCCGGCCGCGATCAGGACGGCGTTGCCGGTGAGGGAGTCCGGGATCTCGTCGACGTCCGCGAAACGGCCGAGCAGTCCGAGGATCAGCACGCACGCATAGGCGTTGATACCGCTCGCCCAGCCCGTCGTGAACGCCAACGGCAACGCTTCCATCGCCTTGCTCCGTAACCCTGTGTCGTTACCCCATGGGGACCTCACTTGCCGTCAGAATCGAACCTTCTGACTCCAAGTTTGGTTAACCGTTGACATCCGGATCTCCGCGACCCAAAGTGAACAGGCTGCCGGTCTGCGTGACCGGTATCCCCTCAGGTTCAGGGAGAACAACATGCGTCGTCGTCCGAAGATTCTCGCCGCACTGGTAGCGGTTGCGCTGCCCATAACCGTGACCGGCGTGTCGTCAGGTGGTGAACACGCGGCGACCGCTGCCACGCCGGGCCCCGCGTCTACTGCCGCCGCTGAGGCATTCCGCTCCGCCGCTGCCCAGTACGGCGTACCGGAGTCCGTGTTGATGGCTGTGTCCTATGCCGAGACCCGGTGGGACGACCACCAGGGCAAGTCGAGCACGTCGGGCGGCTTCGGGCCGATGCACCTGACGGCTGTCGCTGCCGGCACGCTGGTGGACCGCTCCACTGGCCAGAAGCTGGCCAAGCCCGACTCGCTGCGGACGTTGTACAAGGCATCGGACCTGACCGGCCTCGACCCCGTTGCCCTGCGCAATGACACAGCTGCCAACATCGCCGGCGGCGCTGCGCTACTGGCTTCCTATCAGCGGTCACTGAACCTGCCTGTGGGTGCCGCGACCTCTCCCGCTTCCTGGTACGGCGCAGTGAGCACGTACGCCGGAGCAGCGGACCGTACTAGCGCCTCTGCCTTTGCCGACGATGTCTACGCGATCCTGGCTCGCGGCGCAGCCCGTACTACGAACACTGGCCAGCAACTCGTCATGCCGCCGCTGAAGGTGACGCCGGACAAGTCTCAGCTGGCCAAGACCGCACTGCCAGCCGGCCGAGCTGCTGCGGCCGCTGATGCCGTCCAGTGCCCGGCTTCGCTCGCTTGTGAGTCGCTGCCGGCGCCGTACGAGAGCACCGGCACCACGCCCGGGGACTACGGCAACCATGACCTCGCGAACCGGCCCAAGACGGGCAAGATCGACTACATCGTCATCCACGACACCGAGGGCGGTTGGCAAGGCACGCTGAACCTGGTGCAGGACCCGAACTACGTGTCCTGGCAGTACACGATGCGCTCGTCCGACGGCCACGTCTGGCAGCACGTGAACTCCAAGGACGTCGCCTGGCACGCGGGCAACTGGTACGTGAACATGCACAGCGTCGGGATCGAGCACGAGGGCTTCGCCGCCCAGGGCGCGACCTGGTACACCGAGGCGCTCTACCGCAACTCGGCCAAGCTGGTCCGCTACCTCGCCCAGAAGAACGACATCCCGCTCGATCGGGCGCACATCATCGGCCACGACCAGGTGCCCGGCACCATCCCGGCGAACGTGAAGGGGATGCACTGGGATCCGGGACCGTACTGGGACTGGGAGCGCTACTTCGACCTGTTGGGCGCGCCGATCTACGGGCACAGCGTGTTCCCGGTGAAGGCCGGCACGATCGTCACGGTGAAGCCGGGCTTCGCCGACAACATGCAGGTCATCACCAACTGCAGCGGCGCCGGGACGACCTGCACGCCGCAGGGCTCGAACTTCGTCTACCTCCGGCAGGCTCCGGACGACGCCGCTCCGCTGGTCAAGGACCTGGGGCTCCGGCCGAACGGCGCCGACAGCACCACGCAGGTCTCGGACATCGGTGCGCGGGCGGCCGCTGGTTCGAAGTACGTGGTGGCTGAGCGCTCGGGCGACTGGGTGGCTGTCTGGTGGCTGGGCGCGAAGGCTTGGTTCAAGAGCCCTGCCGGTGCTCCTGACGCGTTTGCCAAGCCGGGCCTCGTGGTGAAGCCGAAGGCGGGCAAGACGTCGGTGCCGGTCTACGGACGGGCCTACCCCGAGCAGGCCGCTTACCCGGCGGGCATTCCGTATCAGACCGTGACGCCGCTGCAGTACTCGATCGGCACGGGCCAGGCCTACCCGGTCGGCGACGCGGACATCGAAACGGACTACTACCGCGCCGTCATGTTCGCCGGCCAGCCACCGACGGACCACGTGCAGGTACTCGGCAAGGACCGCTACTACCAGATCTGGTTCGGCCACCGGATGGCCTACGTCCGCGCGGCTGACGTCGACCTGAAGCTAGCCCACTAACCGCGCCCTTCAACGAAGCCGTCCAGTGTGTCTGCTGGACGGCTTCGTTGCTTCAGGTGTGCCGTTGGGTGAGGCGCACCCGTACTTGCTCGCCCGCCTGGCTCTTGCCGATCTGCTGGCAGATGGCGGCACGCACTGGCAACCAGTGCGGCCCGTTGCCTGAAGGCATCAAAGTGGCGTCGAACGACTGGCCCTCGATCGTCCCACTCACCTTCACCGCTCGTCTGGTCCCCAGCAACTCGGCCGAACCGGGCACCGTGAGGAAGGTGGCGAAGGCCCCGTCCTTCTCCAGTACCGCGGTGAACTCGTGGTCGAGCGGTCCCTGCTCCGTAGCCATCTGCGGGCTCCCATCCGTCGGCTGCCGAGCCGCTGTCGGCCCAGTCACCAGATGAGACTCCCGCTCGGCGCCGGACTCATCGGTCCGGCTTCTTTTAGTTGACGGTGACCGGCGTTCCGTTGGTCAGCTTGAGGAGTTCGGCGTACGTGGTCGGGAAGACGGAGTGCGGAATGCCGGCGGCCGCCCAGACCACGGCGTACTGGTCGAGAGTGGTGTCGACCAGTGTTTGCACCGGGTGCGGATGACCGACCGGTGCGACGCCGCCGATCGACTGGCCGGTGTGCTCCTTCACGAACTCCGGCGTCGCCCGGCGGAGCTTGCCGATGCCCAGCTCGGTGGCGACCTTCGCGGTGTCCACCCGATGGGCGCCGGACGTCAGGATCAGCACGGGGGAGCCGTCGCCGTCGAAGATCAGGCTGTTCGCGATCGCGCCGACCTCGCAGCCGAGCTCGGCGGCAGCGGCGGCCGCCGTCGGTACCGCGTCGTCGAGGATCTTGATCTCACCGGTGGCGCCGGCCGCCGCCAGAGCGTCGGCGACCCGCTGGACATTGGGATGAGTACTCACGGGCGAACCCTACTTCTGGTAGATGCTGATCAGTTAAGTACGGGCGTGGTTCCGGATCGACAGGCTCGGTCAGCTTCAGCGCGTTGTACCTGACCGCGACCTTCCGGTACGCCGTCGTCAGCGCGTACCCGCGGTACTGCGCAGGCAGGCCCTGGTCGATCGCCCTGGTGACGTGGTCGACCTCGTGGGCGTCAGGGCCGGCCGGCCACATCTGGTTCTGTCAGGCGAGCGCGGCGGCGCCGAAGGAGACGTTGAAGCGGTCGCACCAGATCGAGACGCTGCGGAGGATGGCCGGGTCGACGTCCGGCGGGATCGCGTAGTTCTGGTTGCCCTCGTTTCCTTTGAGGTTGCCGAGGTTGCGGTACTTGCCGTCGTCGAAGGTGTGCCAGCCGGCCTTGCCCGCGACGACCTTGGCGTCGCTGAGCCAGACCTTGAGGTCGGGGCCGTCGGAGGTGCGGAGGCCTTCCAGGCGGAGTACCCGGGAGCCGTCGGCGAGCTGGAGGATCGACGCGGTGCCTTCGGTGTCGTGCTCATGGGTGATGAAGCGGCCGGTGGCCAGCCGCTGAGGGCCGGCGGCCGGGGTCACTGGTGGGGTCACGGGTGGGGTCACGGTTGGGGTCTTCGCGGTGGGCCGGGTGCCATCGCCGGAAATTGTCGGTGCCGCCGAAGAGGATGTGGTCATGGAGATCGGATCGGCGCCAGGCAGCGCTTCGTCGACCACCTTGCCGGTGAAGAGCCGCCAGGGCTGGAAGAGCGGCAGCGCGACGGCTGTGACCACGACGGCGGCCGCCGCCGTGGCGGCGATCAGGGTGCGGCGGCGGATTCTCGGCATCGGTCGTCTCCAGTCCGTCGTCCGGCCGGTCCGGGCGACGAATTCAGTCTGGACCTCCGAGTCCGCGCCGCGGGCCGCCCGGCGATTACGGCCCGTTGACGATTGTCGGCGGGCAGGGTTACCCTTCCAGTGTTCGAACAGATGTTCGATTGCCGCAGCGCCGGACTCGTCGGGAGGCCGGGCGCGGGCGATCGGAGCAACTGAAGGACTCCGGTGCGGAGTTGCGGCCGCATCGGAAACCGGTGGTCCCGGTGGGCCGGGCGCCGAGGTGGACCTCGACCCCCACCTGGCGCCCACCCACCGGGCCGCTGACCAGGGGAAGAAGTTCGCACACAGGAGGCGATGCAGCATGTGGGAGTTCGACGAAGCCGTTGAGGTGCGTTCAGGCGACGTGGACGGCATCGAGACTCCACAGCAGTTCCTGTGGCGTGGGCGGTTGTGGCGGGTCTGCTCGGTCGAAGCCCAGTGGGTGGAGACGGCGGCCTGGTGGGAGCGCGGCGTGATCGGTTCCGGCGTCGGCGCGGCGGCAGCGACGGCCGTCGCGGGATCATCCGCGGCCGTCGGTGTGTTGGATGCAGATTGGGGGCCGCAGCGGGCGGTCTACCGAGTGGAGGCGGGGTGCGGCCGGCACGGCCGGCGGGAGATGTTCGATCTCGCGCACGACCCGGACTCCGGACGCTGGCAACTGGAGAGGGTGACGGACCGATGACAGTTTCACCGGTTTCACCGGCGGCCGCTGGTTCGGCCAGCCGCGATCTTTCCCGGGCTCGTACCGCGCTCACCGAGGCGTACGAGGCCGACGACCACCTGCTCCGCTACTCGAGCGCCCACGTGGCCGCCCTCCGAGTCGCCGCCGCGGTGCTCGCCGTCCGAGCCCGCCCGGTCCGCTCAGGTGCGCGCCGCCGGGTCCAGCGCAACGCGTGGGTGCTGTTGTCCGAGGTAGCCCCCGAGTTCGGCGAATGGGCCACTTACTTCGCCGCGGGCGCCGCCCAACGCGCCGCCGCCGAAGCAGGCCTGGAGCGAGCCGTCACTCCCCGCGAGGCCGACGACCTGGTGCAAGCCGTCGAAACCTTCTACGCCCTGGTCGAATCCAGCCTCCACCTCACCACCCAGCCCGTCCTCCCCAGATCCACCGACCCCCAATCAGTCCTAGCCCAACCCTGGATGCAGGCAAGCTAACCCAGCCTCCACACCCACCGAGCGCCCGCAGCCCCGATCTGCGGGCGCTCACCCATGCGTCGCGTCGGCCAGGTCACCCAGCGCGCTCTGAGTCGCACCACCCGCGACAGGGCAACGACAGCGAGAGGACAGAGCGAACTGCAACTGTTGCGCCAGGCCAACGAAAAGGAGTACCAGTATGAGCAACAGCGCAACGCAGCTCGTCGAACGAGTCGCGGATGCCTTCCTGGATCGGTTCGTGCCGAAGGCCGACGTTAGCGCCGGATGTCCTCCCGACCCGTACTACAAATACTGCTTCTGCGATGCCAAGGTCGAGTACTGGCGGTACGTCTACACGAGGCCCGACTGTTCCATCAGCTACGGGTCTTGCGGCTTCTACAAGTACTGCTGAGGTCAGTAGTGGAACTTCTCAGCGCCGCCGTCGTCATGATCGGCCTGCTGGCAGCTCTGAATCTTGTACTGACGATCGGCGTCATCCGGCGTCTGCGGGTCCACACGGAGCAACTGACGGCATCGCTCGGCGGGATCGGCTCACCCGAGTTGATCCTGCCCGCGGGTTCCGCGGTCGGAGAGTTCGCTGCTACCGCCGAGTCTGGACGCGTCATCAACCTCGAGGAGCCAACAGGGCTACGCCTGATCGGGTTCTTCTCCGCGAACTGCGGTGCCTGCGAGGAGAGGCTGCCGCAGTTCACCGAGCATGCGGCGACCTTCCCCGGCTCGGTTCTCGCCGTCGCGGTTGGCGCGGGCTTCGCTACAGATCGGCTGGTCGAGGCGCTGAGCGAGGTTGGCGAGGTGATCGTCGAGGAGAAAGGGGGCCCGATGCACGAAGCCCTCGATGTCAGCGGTTACCCGGCGCTGGCTCTGGTCGACGCGGCCGGCAAGGTCGTTGCCAGCGGGTGGGACCTTTCGGCCATCCGGCCCAAGGCTGAAGCTGTCGCTGGATCGTGAGACAACTGTTCGGCTCACTGCGGGCGGCCGCAGCAATGACCTGGAAAGCGGCGCCGGCTTCGGTGGTCTGCTTGGTGGTCTCATCCGGAATCGCAGCGGTGCTGCCGGTGATCGCCGCGTGGTTGACGAAGACCCTGATCGACCGGTTGGTCGATCAGGGTCATTGGTCCGAACTGGTCTGGCTGATCGCCGGCCTGGCACTGGCTGGGCTGACGGTTGGCATCGCACCGGTGCTCGGCAAGATAGTGCAAGCCTCGGTCGATCGCAGACTGAGGCTTGCTGCCATGGATGCGTTGTACCTCGCAACCAATCGGATCACCGGACTTGGCCGGCTGGAAGATCCGCGGTTCCGTGACCAGCTCCGGATGGCGCAGGGCGCCGCGCCCGGAGCGTTGGTGGCCGATGCCATCGGAGTAGGTCAAGCAGTCATCACCGCGGGCGGTTTCCTCGCCGCTCTGGTGTTCATCGACACCTCGTTGGCGGTCCTGGTGCTGGCAGCCGCGGCACCAGGCTTGTTGGCCCAGCTCCGTCTGAACCGCGAGCATGTCGCGATGCTTTGGCACCTGGCTCCCACCGATCGTCGCGAGATGTTCTATGCACACCTGCTCACCAGTCTCGAGGCCGCCAAGGAGATCCGGTTGCTCGGCACCGGCGAACTGTTCCGTCGCCGGATGCTGAGCGAACTCGACACGGGTAACCGCAGGAGAGCGGCGCAGGATCGCCGGGAAGGCCGGATCCATGGCCTTCTGGTCTGTCTGGCGGCCTGTGTCGCGACGGCTGCGTTGGCCTGGGCGGTGTGGTTGGTGACCAAAGGGCGGCTCACAGTGGGCGACCTCTCTGTACTGGTCGCGTCGGTAGCCGGGGTTCAGAGCGCGATCCAGGCTGCTGTGAATCACGTCGGGACGGCGCATCGGGCGTTGGTGGTCTTCCAGACCTTTCTGGACCTCACGGCGGTGTCACCGGATTCGGAGCCCATCAGCCTGGCGCCGGTTCCGCCGCTTGCCGAGGGTATTCAGCTGACCGATGTCTGGTTCCGTTACGGTGCGGACGAGCCCTGGATTCTCAAGGGCCTGAATCTGACCGTGCCATCCGGAGCGACCGTCGCGCTGGTTGGTCTGAACGGCGCCGGGAAGTCCACCCTGGTCAAGCTTCTGTGCCGATTCCACGAGCCGAGCCTCGGCAGTATCTGCTGGGACGGACGCCCGCTGCAGGAGTTGCCGGTCGAGCAGTTGCGAGCACGGATCGGCGCGGTCTTCCAGGACTACATGACCTACGATCTCAGCGTGCTGGAGAATATCGGCATCGGCGATGTCGGCCGGCTCGACGATTCCCCGGCGATCGCCGCCGCAGCGGTCCGCGCAGGCGTTCACGAGACGGTCGGCCAGCTGAAGTACGGCTACGACACGCTGCTGTCCAAGGCCTTTCTGGATATCTCCGCCGACGGCAGCCGCAGTGGCGTACTCCTGTCCGGCGGCCAATGGCAGCGAATCGCACTGGCCCGTGCCTTCATGCGCGATCGCCGGGACCTGATGATCCTCGATGAGCCCAGCTCCGGCCTCGACGCCGAAGCGGAGTACGAGATCCACTCCCGGCTTCGCCAGCAGCGTGAGCATTCGACCAGCCTCCTGATCTCCCATCGCCTCAGTACTGTTCGTGATGCCGATCTCATCGTCGTGCTGGACGACGGCGTGGTGGGTGAGCAGGGGACTCATGATGAGCTGATGAGGGCCGGCGGGCGGTATGCGGACCTGTTTCGGCTGCAGGCCTCGGGATACGAGCTGACGGATTCGGCCGGCCGATGACCATTGCCGCAGTCCTGCTCGCCGGCCTGTCTGTCGCCTTGCTGATCTGGCTGCGCCGCGCATTTCTCATCGTCACCGTCCGCGGCCACAGCATGGAACCGGCCTATTGGTCTGGAGACCGCCTGCTTGTGCGCAGGAGTGGGCTGAGCGCCGTCCGGCCTGGTGCTGTCGTCGTGGTCCAGTTGGAGGCTGACGGGAGCGCGACCGATCGAACGCGGCTGGTGAAACGCGCCGCCGCCGTTCCGGGGGATCCCGCACCGAGTTGGTTGTGGTCAGCCGGCGACAATCTGGTCCCGCCGGACCGGCTCGTCGTCCTCGGGGACAATGCTTCCCGCAGCCAGGACTCCCGCCAGCTGGGCTATCTTCCCGGCCGCGCGGTGGTCGGGATTGCCGTCCGACAGATGCCCGGAGCTCGAGATGACCGCCTTCACTAGTGCCGCGGCCGTGCTTCTCGGTCTCGTCTTCCTGACGTCGTCCAGCAGTAAGCTCCGAAGTCGCGAAAGCTTCCGCCGATTCAGGACCTCTGTACCTGCCTTCGGTATCCCCGCCGGGTACGCCCGGCGCGTCGCGTTACTTGTCACCGGCGCAGAGGTCGCCATCGTGGTGCTACTTGCTCTGGCGGGCCTGATCGGTTCGGCGCTTCCAGGGATCGGGGCGGCTGCGCTTCTGCTCGTGCCGCTCACGGTGGGGACTGTCCGTGCGGTTCTGCGAGACACCGGCGCGACCTGCCGCTGCTTCGGCGGGACTGACAGGAGAGTCTCCCGAAGACACTTTGTCCGCAACGGTCTGCTGTTGTTGATTGCCATCATCGGGCTGCTTACCGCGTTGCCGGGTGGCAGTCCCTCCACTGCGGGCTGGGCACTTGCCGCGTTCGCCGGCCTGATCGGCGGCGTCCTTCTGATCTTCCTCGACGAGATCATCGAGCTGTTCAGTTGATCGAACGCGCGCCGGTGAGGCCTCGCTACCGTGCGCGCTGGAATGAGGCTGTGAAATCCGTGGGGACCAGAAGGTTGTGGAACTCCGGACGGGACTCGGCGGCGGCCGGGGCGGACACCCGAAACCCCCGGGCGAGCCAGAAGGTGGTGAGCGTCAGCTGGAGCATGCCCAGCTGCGTCCCGACGCAGACGCGCGGGCCCGCACCGAAGGGCAGGTAGGAATGCCGTCGCGGGGTCCTCGTCGGATCGAGCCAGCGTTCCGGCAGTGCTTCGTTCGGCTCGGGCCACCAACGGGGGTCACGGTGGACCAGGTAGGGACTGAACATCACCTGGTCCTCCGCCCGCAGCGTCCACTCTCCCAGCGCGGTGGGGCGCATTGCGGTGCGACCCATCAGCCAAGTGGGCGGCCACAGACGCAGTACCTCCTTCACTACTGCCTCGGTCTGCGGCAACGCGGCGATCGGCGGGATGCCCGGACCGTTCCAGGTGGCTGCCTCGCTCGCGACCCGGTCCCAGAGATCGGGGCGGACCGCCAACGTCCAGATTGTCCACGTCATCGCCGCTGCCGGTACGCCGTACGCGGCCAGCAGGATTCCGCGGATCAGCCGCTGCACTTGGAGCTCGGTCAGGTCAGGCACCGCGAGCAGCACATCGAGGAGGTCGCGCGGCCCTTCGGGAGCGGGTTCGGCCGAGCGGCGGCGGATCCTGTCGGTAATGCTGTCGAGCGTCTGCTCCCGGGCCCGGCGGAAGCGTGCGATCTTCCTCGACGGCAGCCACTCTGGAAAGAGTTGTGAGCTGCCCGCCAGTGGCGCGAGTGCCGCCGTGTTCTCCTCCACGACCTCCGGTATGCCGACCGCGTCATGACCGAGGCAGAAGTCGGCGGTCGCCCGGCCCGAGAAGGACTTCATCATTGACAGAACGTCCACAGGACGGCCGAGTGACTCCTCGACCGTTTGCTCGAAGAGGGCTCCCAGGCGGGACGCATGCGCCTGGGTCGATGCGCGGTTGAGGCCGCGCCAGCCCGCCCGGCGGGCAGCCATCCACAGCCGGGCGTCCTCGGCGCTGCGCTCGGCATCGAACCGGCTCGCGACCGGCGAGCTCTCGCTGGAGAAGTCACCGTTCGTCCTCGCCAGGAGTTCGTGCACCAGATCGGGCTCGAACACCACGATCGTTCGGTCGTCGAAGGAGAAGACATCGCCGTACTCCGCGCGAGCGCGACGCAGGAATCCCATCCGGTCTTGGTCGTACTCGATCGTGTTGCCTACCAACGGGCGCCCCTTCGGCCCGGGGGGACGCAACCTCGTCTTGGCTTTCAACGAACTCTCCCTAGAGAAATCCGGGGCGGGCCGGACGGCCCGCCCCGTGCGAAGGTCAGTTCGAGATGTCCCAGTACCAGTAAAGGCCTCCCATGCGGGTGGTACCGAGCAGTCGAGCGGTGACGTGCCGGACGTAGGCCACGATGTTCCTCCAGTGGACGAGAGCCGAAGCTCGTTGAAAGATCCGGGAAATCATTGCCCCACTCAACCGGCCACGGCCACAGATCCAGGCCGTCTTTCACAGCTTGACAAACCCGGCGTCAGGCCCGGCGGGAAGTCCCTGTCGCTGCAGTTTGGATCCTGGCGTCACCGCGTGCGCCACCGTCTTCGCCACGAGGGCATTGGTCCACATCGGGGGAGAGCAGGGATGCCATCGTGATGATGACGAGTAGTAGGCCGCAGGCGAGCATTGCGGGGCGGGCGCCGGGGATGGCGACGGCTGGGCCGGCGAGCATCAGGCCGAGGGGTGACATCAGGAGTGAGCCGAGGGCGTCGTACGAACTGACGCGGGCGAGACGGACGTTTCCATCTCCACCGTGGCAGCCGACTAGGCGGAAACTTTTAGTCGCCAGGCGCAAATTAGTTTCCGCGAAGAGGGAGGGAAGGCTTCCCGCCCCCAGCGCTCGCCGAGTTCCCGCGCCCGGTGCCTCGGCGAAAACTGCTGTTGAGAGTGGGCGGGTGAGGACTACTCTCAGGCGGGTGAGTGTGTCCGTGCCGGTCCGCGTCGGCGAACTCCAGAGGTGGCTGGGTGATGACGCGGTGGTGGTTGGCGTCGGGCGGCGGGTGGCGTTGAGTGGTGGTGGGACGGCGCCTGTGGTTGAACGGGTTTCGGTGCGGTACGAACAGTCCGGGCGAGCCGACGAGATCGACGTGGTCGCCAAGCGGGCGATGCCTGGTGAGGTGGCTGCGCTGAGCAGCCTCGATCTCGTGGATCCGGTCTTCCCGCAGTTGATCGACTCCGGCACGGACGACGACGGCCCTTGGATTGTCGTGCCTTTCCAGCCGGGTGAGTCGATCGGCTGGATGACTGAGCCGCCGCCTGCTGTGTACGCCGCTCTCGCGCGCCTTCACCTGCGGCATCTCGGTCGTACTGACGAGCTGCCACCGCAGCTCCCGCGAGTCGATGAGCAGTTCCTTCGATCGACCTTCACCGGGTTTGCTCCGAGTTGCATCGCTCGCGCGGCTCGCCAGGCACCTCATCCTGTCCACGAGCGGGCACTCGGTCTGCTCGCGCGGTTTGCTGAGGATGAGCGGTTGCGGGTCGGCCTCGAGGTACTGCCGGTGACTCTTCTGCACGGCGATGTGTACGGCGACAACGTCATCGCGCCGTCCCCAGATCCAGCTGCGACCGCGGTTCCACAGTTGATCGACTGGGGGAGTGCTCGGGTTGGGCCGGCCATGCTGGACGTGATGATGGCTGGTGGACCGGCCGGTGTCGCGGCGTACAAGGAAGCGTGGGGTGTGGCGGCCGGCACGGCGATGGACGAGTGGCAAGCGGCGACTGGCGAGGCCTGGGCTACTGCTGTGAGCAATGCGATGTTCGTCGGCGCGACTGCTGAACGCTCGGCGGAGAGTGCGGTCGTCATGCTCGACGATGCCGAGGAAGCCATCGATCGCCTCGGCAGGCAACTCTCTGGCTACACGTGAAGCAACTCTCTAGCCACAGCTGAACGCCCTTGCGTGCATCCGAGCGGCGCGGAAACGGCGGTGGTGGTCAGGTCGGTGGGTGGCTGGCAAGTAGGGTGTGGCTCGGAGTGGTGTTGTAGTCGAGGAGGGCTTCAGGATGGTCGACCGACGTCGGCGCTCGGTGCGAACGGCGCTGGTCGCCGAGGTTCTGCGAGTGGCACTTGCGGGCCGGGCGCGTATCGATCCCGGAGCTGGCCTGGACATCGTCGACCTCGGCGGTGGTACCGGCGGATTCGCCGTACCGCTCGCTGTCGAAGGGCACCGCGTGACCGTGGTCGACCCCAGCCCGGACGCTCTCGCGTCGCTGGAGCGGCGGGCGGCTGACGAGGGTGTGAGCAAACTCGTCCGCGGCGTACAGGGTGATGCCGCCGAGCTTCACGAAATCGCGGGGGAGTCGAGTGCGGACGCGGTCCTCTGCCACGGCGTCCTCGAAGTGGTCGACGACCCGGTCCAAGCTCTGCAGGCGATGGGATCCGTACTGCGGCCTGGCGGCGTGCTGAGCCTGTTGGTTGCCCAGCGCAACGCCGTGGTGCTGGCGCGGGCGCTGGCCGGTCATCTCACCGAAGCACGCGTCGCGCTGCAGGATGCGCACGGACGCTGGGGACCGAACGACCCGATGCCGCGCCGGTTCGACGAGGCGGGCATCATCGCCCAGCTCGCAGAGGCCGGGTTCATGGTGCATACCGTGCACGGCGTACGTACGTTCGCTGATCTGGTCCCGGCCGCCTTCGTCGACTCCGAGCCGGGAGCTCCCGAAGCGCTGGCCGAGCTCGAACGAGCCGCCAGTCAGCACCCTGCGTTCCGGGCGTTGGCCCCGCAGCTCCACATCCTCGCCACCCGCTGATCGCCGCTGGATTTTCCCGGAGGGCCATGGGAACGGCTTTCCGGGCAGGGGTCGGTGGCTGCGAAGGAAGCCACGTCTCTGGGCGTGGTTACTCGGTGTGTCTGCCTGGTCCGCAAACGGGTGCGACACGCCGGGGAGTAGGCGGTCGGGACGGTGAAATCGGGTGCTTGGAGGGCAGTTACAGGGCGGAGTTGCCGGACCGTGACGCGCGGGACAGGCGGTCAGGGTTTCGTGGACCGCATGGTCGGCCTAGACTGGACTCGGCCTATCGAGATCGCGCTCACCATGGAGGGATCGACGGTGCCCCTCTCGGAAGAAGAGCAGCGCCAGTTCGAGCAGCTCGAACGCGCCCTCGCTGCGGAAGACCCGAAGTTTGTTTCCGCCATGCGAGGGACCAATGTGCGCTTGTACTACAAGCGCCGGGCAGTTCTAGCCGGCGTTGGATTTGTGCTGGGCATCGCGATATTGATGACCGGCGCGATCATCCCCAACACCATCATCGGAGTGATCGGCTTCGTCGTGATGGTCGCCTGCCTCTACATCGCGGCGCTGAGCATGAAGCGGATCAGCAACACCAGCGACAGCGACGACCTGCCGCCGCCTCCGCCGCAGTCCAAACGGCACCGGACCAAACACGACTCGTCCGGCAGCTTCATGGAGCGGATGGAAGACCGCTGGCGACGCCGCCGCGACGAAGACCTCTGAGCGCCTGACCCACCTCCGAACCACACCCGCGCCCCGCGCCGGGTGTGGTTCTGCATTACTCGCGTACTACGCGCGTTGTCGGCTGGCGGTGTGGCGACCACTGGGATGTCTGGCGGGGAGGGCTAGGCGACTAGGGGTGTCGGTAAGAACGCTGTCAGTGCGCCACGAGGCGCTGTTTGTCCGTACGGAGGTGAGAGACCGCCGTCGCTTCATCGTCGTAGCGGTGGGGTGAAGTTGGGGGCAGCCTGAGCCGGGGGTCGCCGGGAGGGNGGGAGCAGCCTCGACAAAGTCGGGTCGGCCTGGCACTGCCGGATGGGTCGGGCCCGGTGAACGAGACGGGAAGGTATACGTGAGGAACCGGTGCCGTTACGCCTCTTGATTTCTTGCCAGCTCGAACCCGGTGGATATGGGCTGGTCAGCGG
>NZ_AQUZ01000032.1 GCF_000372465.1 Kribbella catacumbae DSM 19601 | reverse complement strand
GGTCCGCGGGTGGGAGTCGGCTAGTGAGGTGCCGGTCGGCTGGTTGGTCGAGTGCGGCTGGGGGGAGGTCCGCGGGTGGGAGTCGGTTAGTGAGGTGCCGGTCAGCTGGATGGTTGAGCGGGGTTCGACGGAGCTCCAGGGGCGGGTGCCGGAGGGGGCGGCGGCGGTTGGCTGGGTGGTTGAGGTGGTGGTGGGGGTGGTGAAGGTGTGGGTGCTGTCGGTTGGGGCTGCTTGAGCTACGCCGATGGTGAGTGGGGTGACGGCGGCTACCCCTAGAGCCGAGCGGAGTAGGGCTCGGGAGCTCTGGGATGTGATGCAGGCGGCGACGACCGAGGCGCCGCGGCCGACTGCGCCAGGGGTCTGCTCGAGGACCGTCGCGAGGACCGCGACGACGAGCCAGCAGTACGCGACCCACGCCACCGCGCCGACCGCCAAGGAGGCCATTGCGGTCAGGTCCTGGGCTGTGCCGGCGCCGATCGAGCCCGCGGTCACCCAGCGGAGCAGTAGGCCGAGGCCGGCCAGTGCGCCCAGGGCGACCAGCCCTTTCAGTCCACGGATCGTCGCATTCATCCGTTTTGACCTCCGACCTATGAGTTTGCGTGAGTTTGCGTCTGCTTGATCAATATAGACCTGCCTAGACCGGCTTTGGCAAGTCGACAAGTGGGCGGAGTGTGTCACGCAGTGTGGAAGTCATCGACGCAGAGTGGCGATGACCGCTAGGGCGGGTAGGTTCGCGGCATGCGTCTGGAAGCCCTGTTCGAGGATCTGGAGTCGCAGTTCGAGGCCCTGCAGGAGGGTGATCTGTTCGGGGAGGTCGCGGACCGGATCCGTGCCGAGGTCGGCAAGATCACCGTGCTGGACCGCCTGCGCGGCGCCGTCGGGACGGTGATCCGGGTGGAGTTGAGGCGCGCCGAGCCGGTTCAGGGGACACTCAGCCGGGTCGGCAAGGACTGTCTGCTGATCGAGGCGGAGCGCTACGAGGAGTGGCTGATCCCCGACACCGCACTCACCGGAATCCATGGGCTCGGCCCGTGGGCGGAGCCGGCCGAGGGGGCAGTCGCGGCAAAGCTCGGCCTGGCGCATCTGCTGCGCGGAATCGCCCGGGACCGTTCACCGGTGACGTTGTTCTGCGGCGGCAATCCGATCACGGGCACGATCGACCGGGTCGGCGCCGACTTCCTGGAGCTGGCCGAGCACCCGCTGGACGCACCGCGCCGGCGTACCGAGGTCTACAACTCCCGCCTGGTCCCCACCCAAGCCCTCGACGCCGTCCGTCGCCGCTAGCCCTTTATCGGCTCGCTAGCGCCCTAAAAGAGGCCAGCGGTCACAACCCGCCAGCGGCCGCCCCGAGTCCACGCGACGGGGGCTGTCAGAGCTGCGCGTCCTCCGAGGCTTCGGCTTCTTCGCCGAAGGGGTGGGAGTCGATGAACTGCTTGGTCTCGGTGTAGAGCCGCTCGATGTACTTCTCCAGCTCCGACGACTCCACCCGCCACTGCCCGCGGCCGCCGATCTTGACCGCCGGGATGTCGCCGCGGCGGACCAGCGCATACACCTGATTGGCTGAGATGTTCAGGACCTCGGCGACGTCGGACAGCTGGAGAAAGCGCGGAGCCGGCATGCGTGCTGGGTCCCTTCGGGTCGGCGGCGGCTGATTGCTTCAGTTTGCCACGGTTGGCATCTGGATGAGCCTGTTTGTCCCCAACCGCGGCCGGCCTGTGGATGACGAACGACGCCCGGACCGCGGACACGGCAGAATGTCGGTCGCCAAGAGCAAACCAACGGCAACCAAGCGCGACCAAGTGCGACCAAGTGCACTGAGCGCGACCGAAGACCTTCAAGTGGTAACCAAACTGGGGAGAGTTCCGAGTGGCCGACAGTCCTATGCTGCGGAGTGGGTTCGCGGCGCCGTCCACGCCGACCCTGCGGACCCGGCGGGCGCGCTGGAAGGACGGCCGGCTGCTGCTCGGCGTGCTGCTGGTCGCGATCGCCGCGCTGGCCGGCGCCAAGATCCTGTCGGCGGCCGACGACACCACGGCGGTCTGGGCCGCCAAGCGCGACATGCCGATCGGCGTCACGATCACCGGCGACGACCTGACCACCGTGAACGTCCGCTTCACCAGCGACGACGCCGCCCGCCAGTACGTCGCCGCCGACGCGGATCTCAAGGGCATGGTCACCACGCGTGCGATCAGCAAGGGCGAGTTCGTCCCGCGTCAGGCAGCGACCACCAAATCCGACAACGAGCGCACTGAGCTGCCACTGTCGGTCGCGACCGGCCGCCTCCCGTCCGACACCGCTGTAGGCGACCATGTCGACGTCTGGGTGATTCCCAAGGATCGGCCGGCTGCGAAGCTCTGGGCCGAGGTCCGCGTAGTACAGATCGATACGGTGAAGGGCGTCGCGGGCAGCTCGGCGCGGAGACAGGTACTGGTCGGCCTGGGAGCCGAGTACGTCAGGGGACTCCCTGCAACCCTCGCACTGATGAGTGCTGGCGAGCCCGTGCTCATCCGGCGGGGCCGCTGATGTCTGTACCCGTACTGCTAGCAGTGACCGGTGCGCCGTGGGAAGCCGACGTCGTACGCCGGGCCGAAAGAGCCAACGGCATCCGGGTAGTCCGCAGATGCGTCGACATCGCCGACGTGATGGCCGCAGCAGCCACTGGGCAAGCGCGGGCCGTCTTGCTCGCAGAAGACCTGCCCCGGCTGACCTCTGACGCAGTAGCAGCTCTCCACGCTCGCCGGATCGCAGTAGTCGCGCTGGTCGACCCGTCCGACAACGGCGAACCCTCCGGTGCCGAGGACCGCCTCAGCCGGATGGGCATCGAGCGGATCCTCCCGGCAGACGTCAGCGCGGATGACCTCGGCCGGGCCATCATCGACGCGGTCGACTCGGGCCCACCGGTGACCGTCTCCCACTTCGCAGGCGGCTTCGTACCGTTCAACAGCGAGTCGGTGGCCAACCCCGAGGCGTACGGCGAGCCCTACGGCCAGGGCACCGGCCGGGTGATTGCGGTTTGGGGGCCCACGGGCGCGCCAGGCCGCAGTACGGTCGCAGTCGGTCTGGCTGCGGAGCTAGCAGCGCGTGGCGTGTCCACCTTGCTGGCCGATGCCGACGTGTACGGCGGCACTGTGGCTCAACTGCTCGGCATGCTCGACGAGACCTCCGGACTCGCTGCAGCCGCTCGTTCCGCCAGCGGTGGCTCCCTGGACGTGGCAGTGCTCGCCCGGCACGCCAGGCAGGTAGGGCCGAACCAGTTGGTCCTCACCGGCCTTAGCCGCGCCGACAGGTGGACCGAACTGCGGCCAACCGCCATCGAGTCGGTCTGGTCGACCGCCAGGATGCTCGCGCCCTGCACTGTGATCGACGCCGGCTTCTGTATTGAGAGCGACGAGGAGATCTCGTTCGACACGCTTGCGCCGCGCCGCAACGGCGCCACTCTCGCAACGCTCGAAGAGGCCGACGAGGTGGTCGTGGTCGGGACAGCCGACCCAGTCGGGCTCACCCGGCTGATCAGGTCCCTGCACGAGCTCAGGGCCGTCGTACCGTCTGCCAACACGCGCGTAGTGGTCAACAGGGTTCGCTCAGGGTCGCTAGGGAGCTCCCCGACCGAGGCCGTGAACGAGGCTCTCAGCCAGTACGCCGGCGTACAGGCTGCGGCGTTGCTGCCGTTCGACCAGGCGGCGTGTGATGCGGCGCTGACGCACGGCCGGAGCCTCGTGGAGGCCGCGAAATCCAGCAAGCTGCGTAAGGGAATGCAGCAGTTGGCAGCCGGGGTTATCAGGGATCTCCTCAGTTGATTTCCGGGGGTTAACCCCACCGACAAGCGTCCGGGGATATGCCAGGGTTGGCATCAGGGCGTCAACTGTGGCGCCGGCACCACCAGGGAGCGCCATGTCCGAGGTCGAGGGCCGTCCGGCCAGCACGATGAGCACCGAGCGCCGCTACGGCATCGCGATCTCGGTCGCCCTGATCCTGGGCGGTGTCTACTGGGCGCTGACCAGCCTGACCGAGAACACCAAGACCAGCGAGCAGACCTACCCGGTGGTCGGTACTTCGCTGTCGATCGAGACCCGATCGGCCAATCTCCAGGTGCAGTCGGGCGACGTCAGCCAGATCACGGTCCACCGGCGGATCGAGCGCAACGCACTGGGCTCGGACCCGAAGGAGAAGTACGAGGACGGCAAGCTGGAGATCCGCGACAGCGGCTGCGGGTTCCTGTCCTTCGGCTGCGACACGGAGTACGTCGTGACCGTGCCCAGGGACCTCAGCGTGACGATCGACAGCAGCAGCGGCGATCTCAAGGTCGCCGGTCTCAGCGGAAGCACCACGCTCAAGTCGAGTTCGGGTGGGATCGAGGCGCGGCAGATCTCCGGCGACCTCTCCCTGGAGTCGTCGTCCGGTGACCTGGAGGCGACCGATCTGAGCTCTGGCTCGGTCACCGGCAAGAGCAGTTCGGGCAGCATCCAGCTGTTCTTCCGGACGGCGCCGACCAAGGTGCAGTTGGAGTCCAGCTCGGGGGACGTGTCCGTGCGGCTGCCGGCCGGCGAGGAGTCCTACAAGGTCGAGGCCGACACCAGCTCCGGCGACGAGAACACCACCGTCAAGACGGACCCGGCCGCCACCCGCACGATCAAGGTCGAGACGTCCTCGGGCGACGCCACCGTCATGTACGGCGGGTGAGCGGGCGGCCGGGGCCGCTGACCATGTCCTGAGTAGTCTTGCGCGCATGCCTGACGACACGCCTGTACTCCGTGGCCTGCTGGTGGACTGGGGTGGCGTACTGACCTCCGGTCTGGAAGACGCCCTGGGTCGCTGGGCCGAGTTGGACGGCCTCGACTTCGAGGCGTACTACCGCGCGATGGTCGACTGGCTGGCCGCCAGCCCGGTCGAGGCTGAGGTGAACCCGATCCACGCGCTCGAGCGCGGCCAGCTCGCGGTTCCCGACTTCGAGCGCAAGCTGGCCTCGATGCTGGTTCGCCGCGACGGCGGCCCGGTCCAGGCCGAAGGACTGCTGGAGCGGATGTTCGCGCACTTCGAGCACCAGCCGCAGATGTCCGCGCTGATCCGCCGCGCCAGGGCACACGGCATCAAGACCGCACTGCTCTCGAACTCCTGGGGCAACAGCTATCCGCGCGAGACCTGGGACGGCATGTTCGACGACCTCGTCATCTCCGGCGAGGTCCAACTGCGCAAGCCCGAGGCGGAGATCTACCTGCTGGCCGCTGAACGGCTCGCTCTCCGCCCGGCCGAGTGCGTTTTCATCGACGACATGGAGCTGAACGTCGTCGCCGCCCGCGAACTCGGCATGACCGGGATCGTGCACACGTCGTACGACGAGACCCGGCGCGAACTGGAAACCCTCTTCGGGGTCGACCTGACGTGACGATGACCTCGACCTCACCGCACACCGACCGCCGCTGGCTCCTCGTCGCCGTCCTCGGCTGCGCGGCCTTCGTTGCCCTCGGCGCCTGGGCCTACGGCCTGTTCGACGGCATGATCGACCTACGCGTCTACCGGATGGGCGGCTCGGTCCTGCTCGACCGCGCTTCCCTGTACGACGCACAGCTGCCGGGCTCGGGTCTGCCGTTCACGTACCCACCGTTCGCGGCGATCGCGATGGTCCCGCTGGCCGCCGTGCCGTGGGGCGTCGCGCTGGTGCTCTGGACGACGATCTCGGTGCTGTGCATCGCGCTGATCTGGCGCGTGGCGCTGCCCGCGAACGCTTGGAACCTCGTCGGCGATCAGTGGCGCGACCGGCGGATCGCAGTACTGGCTGCGTTGACTGCTGGTTCGTTGTTGCTCGAGCCGGTCTGGCAGACGATCCAGTTCGGTCAGATCAATTTGTTGCTGACCGCAATGATTCTGCTCGACCTGGTCCGGCCGACCGGGGCGAAGTGGCGTGGATTCTGGGTCGGCGTGACGATCGGGGTGAAGCTGACTCCGTTGCCGTTCCTGGCGTTCCTGCTGATCACCAAGCAGTGGAGGGCGTTCCGCAACGCACTGCTCGGGTTGGTGGCGACGGTGGCGATCGGTTTCGCCGTCGTACCGAACCAGTCGTGGGAGTACTGGACCGTTGTCATTCGCAACGCCAACCGGGTCGGCGGGTTGGCGTACACCGCGAACCAGTCGTTCATGGGCTTCCTCAGCCGGCTTGGCGACGAGGCGTCCTGGGTGGAGCCGGTCTGGTTCTTGCTCTCAGCAACCTTCGGCCTGCTGGTGCTTTGGCTGGCCCGCAAGTACTGGCTGGCCGACGAGCGGGTGACCGCCCTCTCGGTGATGGCGCTGGCCGTGCTCTATGCGTCGCCGGTTTCCTGGAGCCACCACTGGGTCTGGATCATCCCGCTCGGCATCAGCCTGATCCGCGCGGTCCACCGCGAATGGGGGTCGAAGCCGGCCCTCGTCACCGGCATCCTCTGGTACGGGCTCTTCGTCCTCAGGTCCATCTGGTGGGTCCCCTTCCGCGACGACCGCGAACTCAGCTGGTCGTTCTGGCAGTCGATACCCGGCAACTCCCACCTGCTCCTCGGGATGATCGCCTTCCTGACCCTCGCCTACGCCAGCCGCTCCCTGCCGACGCCACAGGCTCCCGCGGATATCCCGAAAGCCGGCTAGCGCCGCGGCTCCCGGACCGCCACCACACACCAACCCCGCCAATCGGCCGAACCGAGCGCTCACCAGCGCTCGGCGCTGGCCTCAAGTGAGGAGTTGGTGTGTGATGGCGGTCCGGAGCGCGCCTGGGAAGGACGCAGTACTAGTCGGAGAACAGCAGCAAAAGTCCGCCGACGGTGTAGCCGACCATGACGACCAGCAGCGGGAGTTGGCCGGCGAGGGCCTTGTTGCGCGGGAAGAGGGCTACGGCTCGGTCGTGGGCGGAGATGACGCCCATCAGGTGGCCGGAGACGACTGCCAGGACCTGGATCACGGAGATTGTCGTGCTGTGGTTGGTGATTCCGGTGTTCAGGCCGAGGAGGCCGGTGCCGAAGATGTTGGCGCCGTTCGACAGCGGGTCACTCAGGTAGATCAGGGTCCGCTGGCCCTCCAGGATGAGCAGCGTCAGGTAGTGCGCGACGACGTACCCGAAGGCGATGGGTACGACGGAATGCGCGAACAACCCAGGAAGCGCAGTACGGGAGCTCTCGGACAGCCGCCCCGCCAGCAATGTCGCGCTCGAGTACGTCACCAGCACGAAGAGGATGAAGGCGAGTAGCGCGAGGGTTCCGAGCATGGTCATCGAGTAGTCGGAGTTCTGGGCCCAGCCGATCCAGGCCGTCGAGTTCGAGAAGCCGTCGTACGCCGTTGAGCCGAGCAGCGCCGCGACCATGCCGACCAGTCCTGGTTGCGCCTTCAGCCCGTCCAGGTTCTCCAGCGGCCGGCGGAGCACCAGCCTGCCGTCGTCGCGCCGGCCCCAGGGCGACAGTCGCGCCATCAGCGTGGCGTAGACCTCGAACGGGTCGGCGGTCGAGAACCAGCGGTCGCCGAACAGGACCGCGCCGATCAGCATGATCACGACGTACAGCGCGAGCCACGCCTGCAGTACCGGCAGCGTGGCGCGGTCGGGCGCGACCAGCTCCAGCCAGGTGAAGGCGAAGATGCCGAGCGCGGCCGGCCACAGGCCCAGCCACTTCGGCAGCGTGAGCACGCCTTGCGAGGGCGGCTGACGCAGTGCCTTGCTGAGCAGCAGATGCACCGTGCGCAGCGGGTTCAGCGTGCGCCAGACCGGGCCGAGGAGCAGCGAGATCGGTACCAGGCCGACCCACACCAGGATGTAGATGAACCCGAAGATCGGGTTCGTCAGCCGGTCGACGCCGAACAGCAGCGCCACCATCGTGTACAGGAAGATCGCCAGCCCGACCAGCCGGACGAACCAGCGGAAGCCGGCCGAGTCGACCATCCGGGTGATTGCGTCCGGCAACGGCTTGCCAGAGGCGTTACCCCGGTACTTCGGATTGCGCCAGGCCAGGCCGAGGATGACGAAGGAGAGTGCGATCGCGAGGCCGGCGCCGCCGACGGCCAGGGCGAACGGGACGGGCAGGTCCTGCCGGCCGCCGATCCCGTGCAGCGGCAGAAGAAGTGACATCACGGCGAGCGTCAGGAAACGACGAGCTTGGCGACCAGTTTGCCGCTCTCGTGTGTCTCGACCTCGAAGGTGCCCTTCATGTTCGCGGTGAACTTCACCGAGACGGGCTTGCCCGGTTTCAGCTCGAGCTCCTTGTCGTAGCCGTGGACGTGCAGCTGGTCCTCGGCGTCGCTGACCGCGGTGATCAGCACGGTCTGGCCGGCCTTCACCTTGATGCTGGAGCCGCTCGGGTTGACCTTGCCGTTGGCAACGGTGACGTCGACGGTCACGTCGGCCTGTTCGCCGGACGGGTCCGCGGTGTTCGACGGCGACTTCGTGTTCGGCGTACTGCCCGGGGTGCCACTCGGCGTCTCGGTCGGCGTCGGCGTCGGCGCGGAGGAGGGTGCGGTCGACGGGGTGGCGCCGGTGCCGGAGTCGTCGCCGCAGCCGGCCAGGACCAGCATGCCGAGAGCGGGCAGGAGCGCGAGCGCGGTACCGCGGGAGAACGTCGAACGCATGAGACGAGGGGCCTTTCAAAGGTCGCTGACACGAGCAGGACGTGGGACACGCCCTCTTGCCTGACGAACGTGCAGGCGTCAGTGTTCCCGCTATGCACCATCAGTCGTGTCACGATCGCTGACAGCCACGTCCGTCGTCGACAGCCAGTGTCGCAGCCGACTGTCGGTAGACCCGGTTAGGGTGACTGAACACGAACCACGACAGCGAAGGAGGGCCCGGATGCCGGACCGGCTGACGTCGCTGGACCTGACCTTCCTGAAGGCCGAGAGTCCGGCCACGCCGATGCATGTCGGCACCGTGGACATCTTCGAGCCACCGGTGCACGGGGACGACGGGTTCGACTACGAGAGTCTGGTCGCGCTGATCCGGGACCGGATCGCCTTCGTCCCGCGGTACCGGCAGCGGATCCAGCAGATCCCGGGCCGGTTCGCGGGCCCGATCTGGGTCGACGACGAGGATTTCGACATCACCTTCCATGTACGCCGGTCCGCGCTGCCGCGGCCTGGCACGCATGCCCAGTTGCTGGAGCTGGTCGCCCGGATCATGTCCCGCCGGCTCGACCGGGCCAGGCCGCTGTGGGAGATGTACCTGGTCGAGGGCCTGCAGGGCGACCGGTTCGCGATCATCGCGAAGTCCCACCAAGCGCTTGTCGACGGCAACAGCACGGTCGACATCGGGCAGGTCGTCCTGGACGCCACCGCGCATCCGCGGGACACCCCCACCGACACCTGGCAGGCCGCACACCCGCCGTCGGCGCTGGAGTTGCTCGCGGGCGTGTTCGCGGACGCCACCCGCCATCCGACTGCAGTACTGGAGCTGGCGCGGGCCGAGATGGCCAGCCTGACCGGCTCGACGTCCGTGCGTGAGGTGCTCGGCGACGTGGTCGGGTCGGTGGTCGCTCAGCGGCACGTCCAGGAGAGCTCGCTGCACGTCAAGACGTCCGGCCAGCGCCGGTTCACCACCGTCCAGACGGACCTGGAGGACTACCGAGCGGTCCGGGCGATGCACGGCGGCACGGTGAACGACGTGATCCTGGCCGTCGTCGCCGGGGCACTGCGGGCCTGGATGATGACCCGTGGCGAGTCGGTCAGTCCGACCCGCGGCGTGCGAGCCGTCGTACCGGTCAGCATCCGGGATGACGATGACGAGGAGCCGACCTCGCTCGGCTCGCGGGTGATCGCCTCGACGGTGAACCTGCCCGTCGGGGAGAACTCGCCAGTCATGCGGCTGCACCAGATCTCGTACCAGACGAAGGTGCACAAGGACACCGGGCGAGCCGTCAGCGCCCGCTCACTGGTCGGGATCGCCGGGTTCGCGCCGACCACGCTGCATGCGCTCGCGGCCCGGGTCGCGACCGCGACGGTGCGGCCGATCGACGACGTGGTGATCACGAACGTGCCGGGTCCACAGTTCCCGCTCTACGCCCAGGGTGCGCCGATGCTCGCGTCGTACCCGGTGGTGCCGTTGATGCCGGGTCAGGGGCTGTCGGTCGGCGTCACGTCGTACGACGGCAAGGTGTCCTTCGGGCTGAACGCGGACCGAACCGCGATGCCCGACCTGGCCGTCTTCGCCCAATGCGTCACGGATGCGCTGGACGAGCTGCTGGACACCACCAAGGGGAGCCGCAGCCGTGCCTCGCGCGGCCGGAAAAAACCTCGCAGTCCGAAGAAGGCGGGTTCATGAGGGTCTATATCCCATCCACCATCCCCCTGCTCGACGCCGCCTGTCACACGGGGGAGTTCGGACCGGCGCCCCAGCTCGCGTACGCCGTGACGCCGGCGCTGCGCGAGTGGTTCGCGGCCAGCGACGACGAGGAGCTCGAGTACGCCGCGTTGGCGCAGGCGGCCCGGGCATCGATCGGGCTGCTCGCGGCCGACCCGAAGGCGCCCAGGAAGCGGGTCGTAGTCGCCTGCGAGGTTGCAGCGGTCCCGCCGGCAGACGGCAGCGTCCAGCTGGGAGACGCGCGGCTGGAGCTGCATGTGGTGATCCCGTGGACAGCGGTCGCGGCGGTGCATCTGGACGGTGACGACGCCGTCGAGGTGGTCCGCCAGGCCGCGGAGCTCTGGGAGGTGGCGCAGGGTGACACCGCGAATCCCGCCCACGAGGACGCTGTCTTCGCCCTCGACTCGTGCGAAGGTGAAGACCTGTTGTGGTACGCGACACAGGAGATCCCGGACGTCCTCGCGGCGGAGAGGCCGCGTGGAGGACTGCCCGGCCGGCCGGGCGACGAGCTGACAGGGAGCTGATGGCGATGCAGGCGATCTGGAAGGGCGCCATCTCGTTCGGGATGGTGACGATCCCGATCAAGGTGTTCTCGGCGACGGAGGAGAAGGACATCTCCTTCCGTCAGGTCCATGTCGCCGACGGCGGCCGGATCCGGTACAAGCGGGTCTGCTCCGAGTGCGGCGAGGAGGTCCCGTACTCCGATATCGGCAAGGGCTACGAGATGGCCGACGGCCGGATGGTGATCCTCGAGCCGGAGGACTTCGCCGACCTGCCACTGTCGAGCAAGAAGGTCATCGACGTCCTGGAGTTCGTGCCGGCCGACCAGGTCGACCCGCTCTACCTGGGCAAGTCGTACTACCTGGCCGCCGACGGGGGCCCGGGCGCGAAGCCGTACGTGCTGCTCCGGGACGCGCTCGAAGGCTCCGAGCTGTATGCGCTCGTGAAGGTCGCGCTGCGGTCGCGGGAAAGCCTCGGCCTGCTGCGAACCCACGACAACGTGCTCGTGCTGCAGGTGATGCTCTGGCCGGACGAGGTCCGCGACTCAGCCTTCGCCGCACCGGACGAGGACGTGGAGATCCGCAAGCAGGAGAAGGCGATGGCCGAGTCGTACATCGACACCCTGCGCGGCGAGTTCGACCCGGACCAGTACCACGACGAGTACCGGCACGCGCTGGAGCAGGTCGTCGAGGCGAAGGCAGCCGGCGTACCGCTGCCTGAGGCGGAGGAAGAGGAGACTGAAGGCGCCGAGGTCGTCGACCTGGTCGCCGCACTCCGCGCCTCCGTCGAAGCCGCCAAGGCCCGCCGCGCCGCTGGCGGCTCCGGCGGCGGAGGCCAAGGCGACGCCACCCCCGCCAAGAAGGCGGCCAAGAAAGCCCCGGCCAAGAAGGCGGTCGCCAAGAAGGCCCCAGCAAAGAAGACCGCCGCGAAGAAGACCGCCTGACCTGGCAGTGGAGGCTCGGCGCGGCCGATCCATCGCCGTCCCGGTGACGGCGAATCCCAGGATCGTGCCCCGCCGAGACCGCTCGCGCCTTGGAGCTCAATCTCCTCGTGTGTTGGAGTTTGAACCCCTCGCGTTCTGGAGTTAGCCCTCCTCGTGTTTTGGTGGGGCTGTTGGGGGACTGGACCTGTCAGGTTCGTGGTCTGGGGTTGGACATGGCAACATGAAGGCGCGAGCGTGTCGCGGCAGGCCCCGATCGGGCGCACCGTGCCGCTGAGAACCAGTCCAGCCGACCGAGGAGCACCACACACCATGGATGCCGTCACCGCTGTACCCACTCCGATCAACGAGACAGTCCGTGGGTATGCGCCCGGCTCGCCCGAGCGGGGCAGTCTGGAGGCGAAACTCAAGGAGTTCAACGCGGCCGGTGCGATCGACCTGACCTGCACGATCGGCGGCGAGCAGAAGCTCGGCGGCGGTGCGCGGTTCCAGGTGGTCCAGCCGCACAAGCACGCGCACGTGCTCGGCACCCTCGGCAACGCGACCGAGGCGGACGGCAAGGCCGCCGTGGACGCCGCCCTCGCGGCCGCCCCGGGCTGGCGCTCGCTGTCGTTCGACGACCGCGCCGCCGTCTTCCTCAAGGCCGCCGACCTGCTGGCCGGCCCGTGGCGCGACACCCTGAACGCCGCGACCATGCTCGGCCAGTCCAAGACGGCCCAGCAGGCCGAGATCGACGCCGCCTGCGAGCTGATCGACTTCCTCCGCTTCAACGTCGCGTTCGCGCGCAACATCATCAACGACCAGCCGATCTCCTCGCCGGGGATCTGGAACCGGGTCGACTACCGCCCGCTCGAGGGGTTCGTCTACGCGATCACCCCGTTCAACTTCACCGCGATCGCCGGCAACCTGCCGACCGCGCCCGCGCTGATGGGCAACACCGTGGTCTGGAAGCCGTCCCCGACACAGCAGTTCGCGGCGCACTGGACGATGCGGCTGTTCGAGGCCGCTGGGCTGCCGGCCGGTGTGATCAACCTGGTCACCGGCGACGGCATCGACGTCAGCAAGTCCGCGCTGACCCACCCCGACCTGGCCGGCATCCACTTCACCGGCTCGACCAAGACCTTCCAGAGCCTGTGGTCGACGGTCGGCGCCAACATCGCGTCGTACAAGACCTACCCGCGGCTGGTCGGTGAGACCGGTGGCAAGGACTTCATCCTCGCCCACCCGTCGGCCGACCCCGCCGTACTGAGGACCGCGATGGTCCGCGGCGCCTTCGAGTATCAGGGCCAGAAGTGCTCCGCCGCGAGCCGCTCGTACGTCCCGCGCAGCGTGTGGAACAAGATCCGCGACGACATCGCCGCCGAGACCGACTCGCTGACGATGGGCGACGTCTCCGACCTGACGAACTTCATCGGCGCCGTGATCGACGACCGCGCCTTCGCCAAGCACAAGGCGGCGCTGGACCGGGCCCAGCAGTCCGGCACGATCGAGGTCCTTGCCGGTGGCACCTATGACGACTCCGAGGGGTACTTCGTCCGGCCGACCCTGCTCGTCTCGGACGACCCGACCGACGAGATCTTCAGCACCGAGTACTTCGGCCCGATCCTCGGCGTGCACGTCTACGAGGACGGCGACTACACCAAGGTGTTGCAGCAGATGGAGAGCGCCGCGCCATACGGGCTGACTGGTGCGGTCATCGCGCAGGACCGTACTGCGGTCGCGGAGGCGGCCGACTACCTGCGTTTCGCCGCGGGCAACTTCTACGTGAACGACAAGCCGACCGGCGCGGTCGTCGGCCAGCAGCCGTTCGGCGGCGCCCGCGCGAGCGGCACGAACGACAAGGCCGGCTCGATGTGGAACCTGATCCGCTGGGCCAGCCCGCGCTCGATGAAGGAGACCTTCGCCCCGCCGACCGACTACCGCTACCCGCACCAGGGCTGATCAGGCCGACAGTCCTCGCCGGACGGTGATGTAGAACGAAGTCAGGTCCTCGATCAGGGTCTCCACCTGATCGGGGGCCTCGGCGTCGGCGTCCAGCAGCCAGTCGGCGATCAGGTCGAACAGCCCGCCGACCAGCCCGATCGCGATCGCGTGCCGCGCCCGCCGGTCCGGCTCGTCCCGCTCCAGCTCCTCGGCGGAGTCGGGCGCCGCGTCGTACCGGTCCCAGATCTGCTCCAGGAAGCCGGCTGCCCAGCGCCGGTTGGTACGCCGTTGCCGCTCGACCGTTTTGGAGATGCCGCCGGCCTGGCCGAAGGTGACCTTGGCGACCCGCGGATCGTCCAGCAGGGCGTGCGCGAAGGCCGCGATGATGCCCGGGACCGCCTGGCGTTCGTTGCCCTCGGCCCGTGCCGCGACGGCCATCATTGCGGCCATCAGGCGTTCCGAGGTGCGCTGGAGCAGCGCGACGTAGCAGTCCTCGCGGCTGTCGAACACCTCGTAGAAGCTCTTCGTACCGACGTATGCCGTCGTGCAGATCTGCTCGATCGACGTGCCCAGATACCCGTTGGCCGCGATCAGGTCGAGTGCGGCGTCCAGCAACTGCTCCCGGCGCTCCGCCTTGCGCTGCTCGCCGGTCAGACCTCTGATCACTCGCCCCATGGCGTGGACGTTACCCCGGGTGGCGGGTTGGTAACCAGTGTGCGAGTTATGAACACGAGCTCTTGTTCCTAACTCGCAGACGTGCTCCACTGTCGGTCATCCCGTCGTCACCGAACGACACAGCCCCTCGGGAGCCGTCATGAGAAATGTCCTCCGGCGAACCGCAGCAGCACTGGTGGCCGCTGCACTGCTCGCCACCTCCGTCACCGCCTCGGCGCAGGCCGCGCCGCCCAGCTCCGGCTTCGACAACTGGTCCTGCAAGCCCTCGGCCGCGCATCCGAACCCGCTCGTCCTGCTGCACGGTCTGGGCGGCAACGGCCCGGGCAACTACTCGTACCTCGGTCCGTACCTCGCGGCGAAGGGGTACTGCGCCTTCACGCTCACCTACGGCCAGGCCACGCCGCTCATCCCGGTCGGCGGCACGGTCTCCATCGTCCAGTCGTCGGCCCAGATCGAGGCGTTCGTCGACCAGGTCCGGCAGAGCACGGGGGCCGCGAAGGTCGACATCGTCGGTCACTCCGAAGGCGGCTTCCAGAGCATCTACGGGCCGAAGATCCGCGGGTACGCCGGCAAGGTCGGCAAGGTGATCGCGCTCGCGCCGCCCACGCACGGTACGACGTTCGGTGGTCTGGTGAGCGTCGGCGACTACCTCGGCCTGCGCCCGCTGGTCGACCAGGTACTCCGGGAGTTCGGCTGCCCGGCCTGCGAGGAGATCATCGTCGGTGGTCCCGCGGTGGCACGACTGACGACCGGCCCGATCGCCCAGCCGGGCGTGAAGTACACGGTGATCGCGTCGAGGTTCGATGCTCTGGTGACGCCGCACGAGACGTCGTTCATCCGAGAGTCCGGGGTGAAGAACCAGTTCGTCCAGGACACCTGCCCGCTCGACCCGGTCGGGCATGTCGGGCTCGCGTTCGACCCGACTGTCGCGCAGTTGGTCGCGAACGCGCTCGACCCGGCGCATGCGTCCCGGGTGCTGTGCGGCTTCGGCCCGCCGGTGTAGGTCCGCAGGCGGTGTAGGTCTTCAGGCGATGCGGTGCTGGGCGGCGGCCGGGCCGATCAGCACCGCGGATCCGCAGGCGACACAGATCCACTCGTCGGCGGGGTCGGTCGCGGGGTGATCCCTGGTCCGGACCTGCTCGAAAGGCATGACGTCCTCGCACAGGACGCAGTACCAGGTGTCGTCGATCGGTGTGCGGCGTCGGGTACGCATCAGAAACCCACCTCCGATAGTCCTTTTCAGGTTGCCATCGGAGGTGGGTTCACCGGGTCAGCGACACGGTAGTGCGAGGCGGTCAGTTGGTGCCGTTGTGCCAGTCGCGGCCGAGGTCGTGCTCCTTCTGCAGGCCGGAGCGGATCGCGTCGACCACGAACGGCTCGATCTTCTTGCCGATCAGCGGGACCGAGACCTTCACGTCGAGCTCGATCGCCTGGACGGTCTCGCCGCCGGTCACGGTGATGCTGGCGGTGCCCTTGAGGGTGACCGGGGTGTTGGTGATCTCGCCCTTCACGTCGGCCTTCCGCGACCCGTCCGCGGCGGCCGGGTGCCAGGTCTCGGTCTGGACGACGGTCAGCGTCCCCCCGACGAACTTGCGAGCGATATCCGGTACGTCGTCCGACGGCATCTCCCGCTGCACCCGGACGACGGTGTCGCCGCCGGACTCGCTGACCTTGACGTCGTACGACAGCGCCTTGGTCTTCTCGCAGGCCTGCTCGCGGAAGGTGGCGTCGGTGACGATCGCGAAGACTTCCTCAGGGGTGGCGTCATAAGACGCCGACATCTTCAGCTCCATGCCGCACATCATGGCATTACCGCTCGGTCACCAGCCGGACCGTCTTCCTGAAACAGATTCGTGACACAGTGTGATCTGAAAATGATTGTTGTGGAGTGGCTAGGCTTCGTAAGTTTCCTACCAATAGGGATGGCTTCTAGGTAGGAGGCGGTATGCGTCGGCTGGTGAGTGTGGTGGCGGGGATCGCAGGGTTGGTGGCGCCGGGAGTGGTTCCGCTCCAGGCGGAGGCGGCGCCTGAGGCTGCCAAGAAGTGCAACACCAAGGAGATCAACTGGTACGTCCGCGGTGGCAAGGAGGTCTATGTCGGGACCAACCTGTACTCCGACTGGATGGAGGGCCCCGGCCGGATCACCTACTCGAAGACCGCTACGTCGGAGTCGAACTCCTCCTGGAGTGGGGATCTCGGGGTCAGCATCAACGTGGTGATCGGCGAGATCCAGAACAAGTACTCCAAGACCGTCGGCAAGTCGCACTCGGTTTCGGACAGCTGGTCGTACACGGCGGAAGTGCCGGCGGGGAAGGTCCGGCGGTTGCACCAGCTGAAGCAGTCCTGGCGGGTTCAGGTCGTTCGCTGGCGCTACACCACCTCGGACTGCAAGAAGACCAAAGAGGTCAGCAACAAAACCGCCACCTTCCCGGTCAAGAACCACGACTACATGTGGATCCTCGTCGGCAAAGCCTGACCCACCCCCCACTTTGGGCACCGGCTGAGCACGTACTTGCGAGTAGAGCGACTAGCCGGTGCCCAAAGTGGCGTGGGAGCCGGGCGACGACGTCCTCGGATGGCTGCGGCTGCCTGGTTGAGCTTTAGGGCGTCGCGTTGAGGAGGTCGAGGGCGCTGTGCTGGCGGGCCGCGTCGAGTTTGTCGATCGGGCCGTACCAGCGCAGGCCGTACTGGTCCATTGCTGTCCGGTCGGCGGCGAACGCGCGGTCGGCCTGCTTGCGCAGGTAGGTCGTGTAGGGACGGTCGGACAAAGCCGCGTTCAGTTTGCCGAGGCCGCGGACGTGTGCGCCCTTGAACGACGGCCCGTCGCCGCCGCAGTCCCCTCCCTCGCAGGGCTCACGCAGGATGCCGTCGGCGGTGTTCAAACCGGACGAGGTCGTGGCGGCGTCGGCGATCTGGCGGGCGGTGGTGAGATACGAACTGTTGCCGGTGGCACGCGACAACTCGGTGAGTGCCCCGAGCAACACACCCTGGTTGTAGCTCCAGGCAACGTCTCCGTTGTTCTTGCAGGTCGACAGGTTGATCCCGTCGTTCACCAGGTGCGAGCTGTTGATCATCCCAGTCTGCTGGAACCACGCCCAGCCGTTCTGTGCCCGCTGCAAGTACGTCGTGTCGCCCGCGATCCGGTTGTGCAGCGCCGCGCTCAGCTGGATGTAGAGCGAGTTGGAGATCGCGTTCTTGTACGTCTTGGCCTGACTCCACCAAACGCCGCCACCGCAGGTGTTGTCCCAGTACGCTGCCATGTGGTCGGCATCGGCTCTCGCGGTCTGCAGGTACCGCGTTTCGCCGGTCAGGTCGTAGGCGGCGATCCACGCGAGACCCCACCAGCCGGTGTCGTCGATGTAGTCGTTGCGGAACTGTCCCTGCTGGGCGTTGAGGTTGAGATCGTAGGTGCGCGCGATCGCGTACCGATAGCTCCCCATCCCTGTCACCCGGGCGTTGTCGATGATCGCGTTGAGCGCGTTGGCCGAGTTCCACCAGCCGGTGGTGTCGAACAGCCCGGTCGAGTAGTTGTAGAACTGCATCTGCGCAGTGGCAGCCGCCGTACGCCGGTCGCCTGCGTTCCAGGTGGTCCGTGCCCACGGAGTACAGGCGATGTCGGGGCGGTCGCCGGCTTTGCCGCAGGCGCGGAGGGCGCCGACGCCGTGGTTGTTCCAGTCGTCGACGTTGAACATCAGCGTGCGCCAGCCACGCTGCCCGGCCGGTACGCCGGTGTTGCCGAGCCGGCTGCCGGATGCCCAGCTGCGGCCGCCGTCCATCGAACGGTCGAGCCAGACCTCGTCGCCGGGATTGCCGTTCTCGATCGAGGCCCAGCCCATCGCGTCGGCATCGTCGAAATGCAGCCGTAGCGTGCGGCCGAAGACCGCGGCCGAGACCGGTGACCGGTCGCCTGGCGACAGTGCGGGGTCGCGGGCGTCGCAGTACTTGTTGCAGATGGTCGCTTGGGTCGACATGGTCACCGCCGGAGTGGACGGGGGAGCCGGTGGTGGAGCTCCGGCCGGAATGGACAAAGTGGTCAGGACGGCGACGGAAACGATTCCAACGATCATGAGTTCTCCCTGGGGCGGAAGGAAGAGAGCGCTTTCAGGGAAGGTAAGGCGCTCTGTGTGAGCCCGTCAATACGCCAGGTGATCTGAAAGAGCTGGTCAGGCTGCGGCTTTAGCTGTTGGTGGTGATGGTCAGCTCGTTGCCCTCTGGGTCGGTGAGGGTGGTGCCGGTGACGACTCGTCCGCCGGCGGCGACGGCTGCGTCGATGCGGGGCTGGACCTGGTCTGACGGGACGAGGAGGTCGAGGTGGATGCGGTTGCGCTGCCGGCGCCGGTCCTCCTCGGCTGCGTCCAGCTGCTGGAAGATGATGACCGGATTGAGGCGGCGCGGATCGTAGATGTCGGACGCATGCGGGCGCGGGTCGTGCTGATAGCCGAGCGCGGTCGTCCAGAACGCCCGTACCGCGGGAACATCAACCGCGTCGATGCCGAACTGGACGAAGCGCAAGCGCGTCGGGTCAGCGGCGAGGCCTAGGTCGTACGCCGCGGTCTGGATCCGGCCGGCCAGGTCGACGAAGCCGGGCTCGGCCGCACCCTCCTCGTCCTCCCACTGGTCCTTCCCGCTGTCGATCGTGACGCCGTCCGGCCGCAGATCCACCAGCAGCGGCAGGCCCGCGTCGTCAGCCAGACCGGCAACGGAGGTGGTGAGCTCGACCGCCTGCGCAGGGGAGGTAGTCGGGTAGAAGGTCATTGCGCCGAAGAGCGCATGCCAGTCGTAGGTCTCCTTCGAGAGTTCACTGCCGGGAACGAGGTCGATCTCGTTTCCGTCGGCGTCGGCGAGGGTGAGCTGATAGACGCCGTACGCCGCCTGGCCGAGCGCCGCCTTGACCGCCTCCACCGCTTCGGGGACCCGGGCGACGTCGACGTGGATCCGGTTGCGCTGTGGCCGTGGCTGATCCTGGCGGTGAAACGAGATGGCCGGATCCCGGCGCAACGGATCCACGAGACTGCCGTCCCCGACCGGCTTATAGGCGAGCGCGGTCTGCCAGAACGACACCACCGATGTCTTGTCAGCCGCATCGATCGCCAACTGGACGATCTGCAGCGCCGCCGGATTCGCCGTCAGCCCGAGTTCCTGAGCCGCCGCCGAAATCGCGCGAGCCAGCTCCACGTCGGCCATGCTGATCCGCACGCGCACCCCGCTGGCGCGCAGCTCCAGCGCCGGCAGATCGTCGCCGTCCATCAAGTCCGCGATCCGCTCGATCAGCGCCGCCCCCGCCGTCAGCGACGGCACCTCAAACCAGGCACTCGCACCGCCGCCGATAGTCCGCCAGTCCGTGGTCATGAGACCAGGCTAGGGCGGTTTGCTCCCAAGACCTCCGCAGTTTGTAGTTTGGTGTGTCCACTCAGCTGATGAAACGACGCTGGAGGTTGCGGTGCGATTGGACCTGGCGAGAATCCTGCTCGCGCGTACCCAGATCAGTCCGATCTTCCTGGGCACACCGCAGTACGAATGTGAGCCCCTGAGCGAGGCCCTGGGATGCCGCGTCATCCTGAAGGTGGAAACCCTCAACCCCACCCGCTCGTTCAAAGGCCGGGGAACCGAGACCGTCCTCACCCGGCTGCAAGCAAGCGGGACCGCGGACGCCGTCGTCTGCGCCAGCGCGGGGAATCTCGGCCAGGCGCTCGCATTCGGCGGCCGGCTCCGTCGAATCGGAGTCACGGTGGTCGCCTCGTCGGCCGCCAACTCGCTGAAGCTCGAGCGGATGAAGGCGCTCGGCGCCACCGTGGTCCTGGTCGACGGGGAAATCGAAGAAGCTCTCGAAACCGCTGCGCGGATTGCCGCCGAGACTGGCGCGTTCCTGGTCGAGGACAGCAAGGACCTCGGTACTTGTGAGGGAGCGGCGACGATCGGGGTCGAGCTCTCGGAGTTGCCCGGTGCACTCGATTCGGTACTGATCTCGTTGGGCGCCGGCGCGATGGCGTCGGGTGTGGGCTTCGCGCTGAAGAATCTGCGCAAGGACGTCGAGATCATCTGCGTCCAGCCCGAGAAGGCACCGGCGATGACGCTGGCATTGCGCGCGGGACGGCCGGTTGAGGTCGGGATTCCGGCCACCATCGCCGATGGCGTTGCGGGCCGCTCTGTCATCCCGGAGGTGCTCGACGATCTCTCGGCGGTCGTGGACGACGCGGTGCTGGTCACCGAAGACGGCATCGTCGAAGCGATGCGCCTTCTCTACCTGCACGCGGGCCTGGTGGTCGAACCAGCCGCGGCGCTGGGAGTCGCTTCGATCCTGGAGGGTGGAGGGCGGTTCGACGGCAAAACCGTCGCGACGATTCTGTGCGGCAGCAACGTGACGCCGTCGGACTTCGATCGCTGGATCCGGGGCGGACTGCTTGCCTCGCCGGCCGGATCCTAGTACCTACCTTGCCGTGGCGATCAAGGAGATCAGGATCGCTACGGACAGCACAGCGGTGACGGTAATGGCCACGGCTCGGCCGCGGGCCTTGCGGCGCATGAGGTCTGTCGGCGCCAAGCGCATCGCGCACGGGTCGAACACCGAGTCGGCCCGCGAACCGTCGCCAGCGCCCTCGTCGGTCAACGCGGCCTCGTTGATCGCGGCTTGCGAGTGCTGGATGCCCATGGCCCGCAACTGCTGTTCCGCGTCATCCACCGACAGCCGCTCGGCCCGCACCAACGCCCATGCTGCCCGGGCGTCGGGAGTGAGTCTGCGCAACGCGAGGTCGTCGACGGCCTCCGATTGGGGGAACAGCCGACGTCCCCAGGCCTGCGGCAGCAACCGCAGCGGAGTACGGGAATCGGCTTGTTTTATGGCGTCCTGGACGACGCGGCGGCGGAGGAAGCCACTGGCGTCGCTCTCGCCGGCCAACTGCCGCTCCAGCCGGCGGCGGTCGGGAAGTGAGTGCTGAACGACTCCGTGCGCGGCGAGGACGCGCCGATGGCGCCCGAGCGAAGGCGGCAAGATCAGGTAGGCGAGCCGGACGAAAGCCGCGTAACCGTCCAGCAGCGCTGCTTCGACCTCGGCGGGAGTGACGGTCCTGCGGTCAGGCAGGGTCTGGATGTCGATCACTTCAGCTCCTCGGATCGGTGCAAGCCTCCACCGATCACCCAACGAGCGACAGCGCCGAGGGTCACACCTTGCTGCTCCCGGTGCTGCCGGTGCTGCTGTTGCTGCTGGCATCGGCAGGCTGACGGACGGCATCGCGACGGCTTCCTGACAAGTTTCTGACATCGCCTTCATAGGGTCGCGGGAGGATCTCCGCACCGGGTCATGGACAGGAAGGTCGATACGTTGCGCACTCGCAGCTCGGCGGTGTTCGGCGCGGTCGTGGCCCTCGCGGTGAGTCTCATCGCTGCGGCTTCCAGCTCGGCTGCCGAGCCACGGCCGGACTGGATCAGCTTGATCACCGGCGACCAGGTCGCAGTCGACGCGAACGGCTCACTGCTCGCAATCCGGCCAGCCACCGGCCGCGAGCGCATCGGCTTGACCGTCCGTCGCTCCGGCGAGCACCTGTACGTCGTACCGGCTGACGCGTCTGCTCTCATCACCAGCGGTGCTCTTGATCCGCGGCTGTTCGACATCACGCTGCTGGCCCGACCGGAGTACAGGCGGCAGAACGAGGACGGCCTCGCGATCATCGTGGCCTACCAAGCGCACGAGCCCACGGCGAAAACGCAGGTGCGGTCGATCGATGGGGTCCGCCTCGAGCACACCTACACGTCCCTCAACGGCGACGCACTGACCCTCAGCAGCCAAGGCTCACCCACCCCCTGGAACCAGCTGACCTCCGCAACAGGCATCAAGAAGATCTGGCTGGACGCAGTACTGGTGGATGTGGGCTTCTCCGACTGACACGTTGTGTAGTCGACGTTACCGGTTGTGATCGCGGTTATCCTCGGGCCGTGAGTGAGACGAGCGGGATCCAGCCCAGTGGTGAAGCGGTGACCGGCCGGTGGGATGGGGTTGATGTGCACTTCGGTGAGGAGGGTGGCCGCCTCACCTATGGCAGCTATCTGCGGCTGGGGGAGTTGCTCGATCAGCAGCGGCTGGAGTCTGATCCGCCGGCGCATGACGAGCTGCTGTTCATCACGATCCACCAGGTCTACGAGCTGTGGTTCAAGCAGGTGCTGCACGAGATGACGGCGTCGCGGGATGCGATGCTGTCGGGGCAGCTCTGGCTGGCGCAGCATCTGCTCCGGCGGGTGCACACGATTGAGCGGACGCTGACCCAGCAGGTCGACATCCTCGAGACGATGACGCCGCAGGACTTCGGCGAGTTCCGGCACCGGTTGTCGCCGGCGAGTGGGTTCCAGTCGGTGCAGTTCCGGGAGATCGAGTTCCTGTCCGGCGCCAAGGATCCGTCGTTCGTGAAGCGCTTCCGGGGTCTGAGCGATGCCGAGAAGGCCCGGCTCGAGCAGCGTCTCGCTGAGCCGACGCTCTGGGACGCCTTCCTGGTGGTACTCGAGCAGGCAGGCTTCTCGACCGCCGACGAGGACGACCTCCGCAAGGCGCTGCAAACCGTGGCCAGCGATCGCGGCAGCTATGCGGAGATCTGGGAACTGGCCGAGGCGCTGGTCCAGCACGACGAGCTCGCGGCTGCCTGGCGCGCACGGCACGTGGTGATGGTCGAGCGAATGATCGGCACCAAGCCCGGCACCGGCGGCTCATCCGGCGCCGGCTACCTCCGCAGCCGCTTGGAGCTCCGCTACTACCCCCTCCTCTGGACCCTTCGCACCTCCCTCTAACTCACACCCAACGCTTCGCCAGTGTTAGTCGGTAGGGCGATTGAGGGTGTCTAGTAGGCGGGCTACTACTGCGGCTGGGTTGCTGGTCCAGTCGCCGGTCAGGACGTGGTGGGTTCGCCAGCCGCCGGTGGATAGGGCGCGTGGGTGTGTGGTCAGGCGCTCAAGGAGTGAGTCGGCAGCGATTCGCTCAGGTGTGTCGACCAGTACTGCGAGCCGGTGCCCTTCGTCGTCCGGCCGGCGCAACGCCAGGTCGCACAGGAAGACCGACTCGCCAACGGCCGTCTCCACCACAACCCCCTGCTCCCGAAGCCGCTCCGCCAATTGCTCAACCACCGCAGACCTCAGCGCACCCGTTGTGTCGCTGCCGTGGGGGAGATGCCGCGGTCGGTAGCCGCCGTTGGTGTGGTGGGCCGGGTATTGCGCGAGGGCCGCGTGAACGGCTTCCGGGTTCGCTTGGGAGACCGCGTTGGCGTAGGTGAGGAAGCGGCGCAGGGTGTTGGCGCCGTCGTTGTAGGTGTTGGTGATTGCTTCCGGTTCGATGCTGCTGACGATCACCATGTGCTGGCGGGCGCGGCTGAAGATGACGTTCAGCCGCTTCTCGCCGCCGGAGGTGTTGATCGGGCCGAAGTTCATCATCATCCGCCCGTCGGCGCCGGCCGCGTAGCAGACGCTCATGATGACGATGTCGCGTTCGTCGCCCTGCACGTTCTCCAGGTTCTTCACGAACAGCCCGGCGTCCTGCTCGTCCCGGGTGCGCACCTGCTCGGCCTCGTACCGCGCGCCGAACTCCGGATCCGCCTCGGCGAGCTCGTCGAGTGCCCGCTCGATCTCGCCCTGCTGTGCCTCCGAGAAAGCCACGACCCCGAGACTCTTGCCGGTCTCGCGCGCCAGCAACTCGCGGACCAGCCCCGCGATCCAGCTGGCCTCCGCCGGATTGGTACGCCGTACGTAGACGCCGTCGACCACCCGTACCGCTGTGATGCTGCCCGCCAGCATCCCGTCGGCCACCTCTGCGACCTGGGTGCCCCCGCGCGAAGTCAGGTCGTCGCCGGCGCGCACGGTCCACGGTGGTGCGGGATGAGCGGGCAGACGATCGGGGATCGTGGCCAGCTTGCCCTGGTAGAAAGCCGCGTTGCTGAACGAGATCAACGCCTCGGAACGGCTGCGGTAGTGCCAGGTCAGCATGGTCGAAGCGAGTCGCAGCGCGCTGATGGCCAGGAAGCTGTCGTCCGACAACGCGACGCCGATCTGCTCGGCCTCGTCGTCCGGGTCGGCGGCCGGGGTGGTGACGCGGAAGTACTGCGTGGGTGGCAACTGCATCTGGTCGCCGACGACGATCACCTGCGGCGCTCGGTGCAGCGCGGGAATCGCTTCCTCGATGGGGATCTGGCTCGCTTCGTCGTAGATCACCACGTCGAAGGAGGTGTCGAGCGGCAACGTGTCCGAGACCGACGACGGGCTCATCAGCCAGACCGGGCGCAGTAGCGAGACGACCTCGCCGGGTGCGCCGGAGGCGAGATCGCGGATCGACTTGTAGCGCATCACCTTGCCGAACTCGTGCTCCAGCTCGCGACGCCCGGTACTGAAGTTCTTCTTCCGCGCGCGATCCACCGCCGACATCCCGGTCGCGCTCGCCTCGGAATGCGCGAGCTCCGCCAGGAATCGCCGCCGTACTCCGGCCACCACCACGTCGGCGTTGACCGTGGTCAGCTCGTCGTACACGAGGCTCAGCTCGCCGACGATCGAGTCGAGTCGCGCTGACGTCACCTCGGTGAGCAGCGGCGTCGCCGACCGCGCCCGCTCCCAGTGGAGGGCGCAAACCGCATACTCCAACTGCTCGGGTGTCGCCTCCAACGCCCGTACTGCGGTCTGCACCGTCGCCGGCGCCTCACCCAACCGCCGCATCACGGAGATCAGCCGCTGAACCACCGGCACCAACCCAGGCGAAGCCAGTACGTCGACAATCTCCCGCACCCCACCCAACGTCCGCTCCGCGTACTCCTCAACCAGAAAGCCGCCGGTAACCCCGTCAGCTTGCTTCAACACCTCATCAACCCGCGCAAGACCCTCCACAACCCCCACACCAGCAGGCGCTGCAGCCGAAGGAAGAGCGAAGGGGGTGGCGGGTGCCTCGCCCGGAGGGGAAGGTGCGTCGGCCGACGAAGGCGCGGTGGGCGCGTCCCTCGGAGAGTGGGTGGTAGGTGTTAGGGCGGTCAGCCATGGGGTGAGGGTTGGGTCTTGGCTTAGGTGTTGGAGTTGTTGGGTTAGTTCGGCTGGGTTTTCTGTGCCCCAGTCGCGTAGTGACTTCTCGGCGTGGGAGCCGACGGCCGCGGTCGCGTCGTGGGCGGCGACCAGGGTGGTGAGCACTTCGGTCACCGACGGGCGCACGGCTCGCCCGGATGCATCAAAGCGCTCGCGGATCAGCGACTTCACCCGGCGCCAGTCGCCGGACAGGAAGGAGAGCACGCCACCTTCCTTGCTCTGGGCAACAGTCAGCGCGGCCCGCGCATCAGCAACACCCAGCGGCTCCGTCCACCCCGCAGCCTCCGACCAAGCGGCGCGTTCAGCCGCCAGCAGCGCCTCGTGCTCGCCCGCCACACTGCGCAGCTCCCGGGCCAGCGGCGACCCGCTCTCGAGCACCTCGCCCTTGCCGCGCTCAACCAGCGGCAACATCACCACCCCGAGTTCACCCAACCGCCGCACAACCCGCACACCAACGCCGTCCCACCCATCGGGCGCCGTCAGACCGGTCGCGGCGAGAGCGTCAGCAACAGCCGTCCACCCATCGCGCGCATCGGCAGCGATAACAGGGATCTCAGCATCAGCACCCGGCGCAGACCAGACCGCAGGCGCGACCAGACTCAGCGGACTTCGAGCCAGTACTCCGCCACTGCCCGGATCCGCAGCGGCCAACCCCGACGCCAGCTCGCCGACGACCTCCCGCGCCGCCCACCAATCGCCCGGTGACGGGATCAGCCTTCGCTGCAACGGCTCCAGCGCCGAACCCCACTCATGCTCGCGCAACTCGGCCAACGTGTTCACGACAGTCCGCAGCGAAGGCGATTCACCGGCCAGTTGCGTCTCGAACTCACCGACGGTCGCCAGCAACCGATCCACCCGCGCCACCAGCGCGTCACGGCGTACGGTCACGCCTTCGAGATCGTCCGAGGCCGCGAGCCAAGTCTCATAGGTGTCGCGCAACCCGTGCACGAACGCCTTCTTGTCCGCCTGCGAATCATGGATCAGCGTGCACAGCCCATCGAGCCGCCGACTCACCAGCCGTGCATGGACGACGTCGAGCGCCGCGCGTTTCTGGCAGACGAACAGCACCCGCTGACCGCGGGCCACGAAGTCCGCGATCATGTTGGTGATCGTCTGCGACTTGCCCGTCCCCGGCGGTCCCTGGATCACGAAACTCTCGCCGCGCTGAGCCCGAGCCACGGCCGCGACCTGCGACCCGTCCGCCGGCACCACCAGATGCCGCGCTGCCGTCGGCAGCTCCGCAGGCTCGCTCACCAAAGGCCGCGGCCGATCCGAGAACAACTGGTCGAACGACGGGCACGATCGCCCAGTCTCCAGCAGTTCGTCGTAGTCGCGGACCAGCCCGAGTGTCCGGTAGTTGAAGTTCGCCAGTGCGACCGCGCACAGATCGACGTCCCACGAGTACGGACTGCCGTCGTCGCCGGCCTCCAGCACATAGGTGTCGGTCTCGATCGCCGAAGGCCGTCGCGGCTCGCCGAACACCACACTCAGCGGCAACTCCTGCACAGCAAGCTGATTGCGGAAGATCTGCACCCCGAGCGGCTGATAGTCCGGCCGCCGGTAGGAGTACGAGTAGTGCCGCCCGCCGAACTCGTTCGCCGTGTTGCCATGCTGCCGTCGCCGGTAGTTGCGCAGCTTCACCATCGCGCGCTGCCGGACGAGATCGATGCGCGGCTTCTCCCGCAGATGCAGTTGCAGCCCCGGCTCCGATGCCTGCAGCTCGGCCCGCAGCCGCTCGTGCAGTACGCCGATCGCGTCCGGCTCGGTGAGATCCACCTTGTCCGGCAGGTTGATCCCATAGAGCTGATGTAGGTGATGCCGCAGTGTCGGGTTGATCTCGGCGACCGGATCGGTGATCCGCAGCGTGTACGAGTCGCGCACCCCACGCTTCTTCGCGACCTCCACCTTGACGAGCACCAGGGGAGAGGTCAGCCGAGTCGCCGGATCGTTCTTCAGATCGTGCCAGCGCAGGAACGCCGGGACCAACCGCAACTGATCCTGCCCGTACTCCGCGCGGTCGCGTCTGGCCGTCGAGATCAGCTTGCCCAACGCGGCCGCGGCGTACGGCGCTTCGTCGTACCGGATCCAGCGGCCGACGGGCTGGGGTTTGCCGTCGACGAGTCGTGCGGCGAGATCGGCGTTCCAGGTGAAGAGCTGCTCCGCGCGGATGTTGCGCACGTCGAGCATCAGCGGGACGGAGACCTCGGTGAGGTTGATCGTCTGGGCCGTGTGCCGGAAGCTGACCAGGCGGTTGCGCCGGGAGAGGTCGAAAAGCCTGTCCCGCAAGGCTTTCAGCACCGCGGCGCGCCGGTCCGCCGTGCCGCGGGTGATCGCGTCGACATCGAAGTCGAGCGGCTGGTCGCGATAGTTCTCCAGCTGCTCGATCAGCGAGCGCAGATCCTGCGCGCGGTGATGGCGGTCCGGCTCGGCCATCTGTGCCGCCACCGAGACGATCACCGGATGCAGCGAACCGGTCAACGTGTAGAAGTTGCCTCGGGCATCGATCAGTCGTGCGACATCCTCGGTGCGCGACAGGTCGAGCCCGCAGCCCAAAGCGATCAGGAGCTGGCCGAGGCTGAAGATGTCGGTCAGCGGGTCATGGTGGCCGAGCACGTGCTCCCAGCTCTGCCAACCGGGCACCAGCACCGGTGCAGTGATTGCCTCAGGCACCGGCTCGGTTACCTGCAGGCGACCAGTGCCGCCACTCTCACCGAGGTCGAGCTCGACTTGCCGGTGGGCGACGACCTCGACCGCGGCGGCTCGATGCCCTTCCCTGGCAGCGATTTCGGCGGGCTGCAGCAGTGGCCGCGAGGCATCCTCCGCCGCGAAGCCGAGTCGCGTCCGGTCGTCCACAGTGATCCGGTCGAGCCCACGCAGCGGTGCGACGAGACCACGCTCATGCACCTCCGCGGTCGCGTGGAACAGCGGCAACACGGCCGCAAGCAACGCGTCATTGCCGAGCCCGCCCTGGGAGACCGCCAGCGCGACGAGATCCTTCATGGCGTCACCGCCTGCGTCAGCTCGGCCCGGCGCTGATCGCTCCAGCCGAGCTCGTCGTCGGCCAGATCGTCGTACTCCGAAAGCCCCGCCCTCCGAGCCAGCGACATCGAGGCGATCAGTGCGTCGTCGCCCAGCTCAGGATCGGCCGTGGCGAGATCAAGCAGCAAATAGCAGAGGTACTGCCGGGTCGCGGCCGTCAACGCCCGCGGCCGTGGAATCGGAGCACCATCAACCGGACGGATCGCCAGCGGCTCATCGAACCGCGGCACCGCACCACCCGGTACGCCGAGAGGCCCGGGCGGATCCGCGAACCCGGCCGCGTAGGTGGCGACCGTGTGCGCGCGCAAACCTTCGGCCTGGGCGATATGCGCGGCGAAATCCATGCTCAGCTCGCGAAGCAACCCGGCATCCAGCAGATCCGGCGCGTCCACATCGAGCGGCCCGGTCAGCAGTACTTCGACGTCCTCGCCGGCCAGCCAGTTCTGCAAGGCCCAGGCGCGCGCGACTCCCTCGGGGTGGCTCGTCCCGCGGCTGCCCGCGCTCAGATCAAGCTCATCCGCCTGCCGGAGATAGGCCGCCGGGTCGACGGAACCCAAGCCCGTCTGGACTTTCAGCAACGCGCGCACCGCAGTACCGAGGTCTCCGCAAGCCACGAGTGCGCCGCGGTCGGCGAACAGCTCACACGCCATCACCCATCGACGATGCGTCTCCAGGTACTGCGCCGGCGTACGCGCGTCACCCGCCGCCGCGTCGAGCAACCGGTCGATCGCGAGATAGGCGCCGTTCTCGAGAGTCCACAGCACCCGATGCGCCAGCTCATGCCCGCAGACCGCCGTCAGCTCGTCGGGATCCAGCCGCTCGAGCAGCGGCCCTTCGAACAGGATCACCGCCCGATCCCCTTGATGCAGCAGCGAAGCATTCGGCTGCCCAGCACCTTGTGCCTGGAAGAACTCCACCTCCGCCTGAAGCCCCAACGCCTCAGCCGCCCGCCGCCCGGCCGCGTGCAACTCCGGGTGACTCTCCGCTGCCAAACGATAGGTGTTCCGCAGCAGAGCGTCACTCAGCCCGGCATCCCGGGCCTCCCCGTCCCGCAAAGCCGCCCAGGCGCGCTCGTCCACCCGGCGTACTTGCGAAAGCACGGCCCGGTGATATCCCAGCGGTCCCAGCGACATCTCAACCACAGCGTCACCTTAACGAGCCCCACCGACGAAAAGTTCAGATGCGGCTGCCGCGGAGGTAAACGGCCTGGGGTGTTCTGAGGGCGGTGATGTCGGTGGTGGGGTCGCCCAGGACGACCAGGAGGTCGGCGTCGGAGCCTGGGGCGAGGCGGCCCTTGGTCGGGAGGTTGAGCGTGGCGGCGGCTTGGGCCGTGGCGGTCGTGAGGGCTGCGGTTGGGGCGACGCCGCCCTCGACGAGGCCGATAACTGCTTCGGGGAGGATGCCGTGTGCCTTGCCCGGGTTGATCCCGGCGTCCGAGCCAGAGATGAGACGGACGCCGGCTGCGTGCAAGTGGCCGAACAACTGGATGCGAGTCTCGTAGTCGGAACCGGTCCTCCGCATCATCTCCAGTACTGCGGGAGGCGGCGTCGCCCCGGGCACCGCGCCAAGCGTCGGGCAGATCGCAGTACCGGTGGAGGCGAGGTCGGCGACCACGGTGTCATCCACGGCGAGTCCGGAAGCTGTGATGAACGAGCAGTGCTCGATTCCGTCGACTCCCGCGGCGAGGGCGAAGCGGATCGCGTCGAGGGAGTGCGCGTGCGCCGTGACGGGCAGCCCGCGGGCATGGGATTCCTCAACCACCACGAGGAGTTCCTCGGTACTGAACTGCACGGACGCCGGGTCGCTGCCCGGCGTGTTGACGCCACCGCTGGCCATGATCTTCACAACGTCCGCCCCACGTGCCGCGCGCTCGGCGACAGCCTCGCGCAACGCGTCGACGCCCAGCACGGCACCGCCCATGTTCCAGCAGTGGCCCTCCGGAACGGTGATCGGCGGCCCGCTCGCGAGAACAGTCGGCAGCAGGGCATCGGCGTACCGGGCTCGCCAGTCGATGACGGCCCAGTCGCGGTCACCCAGGTCCCGTACGGTTGTGACGCCACTGGCCAGTTGCCTGCGCAGCGATTCCTCGATGACGTCGTCCAGTTCGGCCGCGCTGAAGTCGGGGATCCGGTCGAGCGCACCCGGCCCGCTGTCGCAGCAAAGGTGCACGTGGGCGTCGATCAGCCCCGGCAACACGGTGCAGCCCTCGAACCGGGTCAGCTCGCAGCCGGGCGGCAGCGCAGTACCGGCCGGTCCGACGCTGACGATCCGGTCGCCGTCGACGACGACCACCGCGCCGCCGCCGGAATACCGCTCCCCGTCGAACACGCCGTCCGTTTCGATCCCGATCATCCGGCGACAGTACTAGTGTCAGCCTGCTCTGGGTTGAGAACCGATCGAGGAGATGACCGGTGTGAAGCTCTACTCCGATGTGGGTGTGCAGCGGTTCGGGCAGGTTCTCGGGGACTTGATGTTGCTGGGGTGGATCGCGTTCTGTACCGCGCTCGGTCTGACCGTCTTCAAGATCACCAACGCGCTCGGCTACCCGGGGCGCAAGGCGGCCGAGGCCGGCGACGGGCTGGCGGCTGATCTGCACAAGATGTCCGAGCCGGTGGGAAAGGTGCCCGCGGTCGGCGATCAGCTGCGGGCGCCGATCGATGGAGCGGCCAACGCGGCGGCGAGGATGGCTGAGGCGGGTCGGGATCAGGCGCATGCCGTCGAGCAGTTGGCCTATCTGCTGGCCGGGGTGACGATCGGTTTGCCGGTGCTCTTCGCGCTGCTGATCTGGCTTCCGCGAAGGATCAGGTTCTCCCGGCGGGCGACGGCTGCGCGCAAGTTCATCGACGATGCCGCCGATCTCGACCTGTTCGCGCTCCGGGCGATGGCCAATCAGCCGATGCACCGGCTCGCCAAGATCTCCGACGACCCGGTCACCGCTTGGCGCGAGGGCGATTCAGCCGTCATCGCCCGGCTGGCCGACCTGGAACTCCGCAGTACCGGCCTCCGGGCTCCACTCCCAGCGGTAGACGGCTGAGGTCCCGGACCGCCACCACTCACAAACCTCCGGCGAAGGCCGTGGCGCCCGCCTGGCTGAGCGGGGCGGGCGGTTCGAACCAGAGGTTCATGAGTGGTGGCGGTCCGGCGCACTACGCTCACCCCATGGCGAGGGTGCTGCTGGTCGAGGATGATGACGCGATCCGGACGTCGCTGAGCAAGTCGCTCACGGCTGCCGGGCATGCCGTCACGGCGCTCGCCAGTGGAGCGGACGGAGTCGCGTCCGTCGCCCGGGACAAGCCCGACGTGATGTTGCTCGATCTCGGGCTGCCCGATCTCGACGGCCGGGACGTGCTCGCGATGGTCCGCGCGGTCAGCGACGTGCCGGTGATCGTCGCGACGGCCCGGGACGACGACGCGAGCGTGGTGAAACTGCTCGACGCCGGCGCCGACGACTATGTGATCAAGCCGTTCAGTTCCGCTCAGATCGACGCGAGGATCCGGGCCGTACTGCGCCGTGGCGGTCCCGACCAGCCAGGCGAGTCGGTGCTCAGCCTTGGCGCGCTCTCCATCGACCCGCGCAGCCGCGAGGTGTCCGTCGACGGCCAGCCCGTCGATCTGACCCGCAAGGAATTCGACCTCCTGCTGGCTCTCTCGCGACGGGCGGGCGCGGTCGTGACGAAGCGGGAGTTGCTGGCCGAGGTCTGGGGCCTGCCCTGGGGAGGCGGCGACCGTACTGTCGACATCCACCTCTCCTGGCTGCGCCGCAAGCTCGGTGAGACCGCTGCCGAGCCACGCTTCCTGCACAGCGTGCGCGGCGTGGGCGTCAAGCTCGCACCCCCAGAGGCGGGCTGACCATGCGCCGCCGGATCCTGCTGCTCTCGGTCGGTATGACCACCCTGGTGGTGCTCGCGTTCGCAGTACCGCTGACCATCCTGATGCGGAACGCGGCAGCTGACGACTCTATGAAGGCCGCTCGCTACCGGGCGGAGACCATTGCCAATTACGTCGGCGACAAGGACCACACTGCAGCCGACATCCAGGCGTACATCGATGACATCCAAGGCGACGCCCCCGGCCGTGTCTCGGTCCGCATGCCCGACGGTACGACGCTCGGCGACCCGCCACCCGGCGGAGTCACGGCACCCAAGCCACTGCCCGCCGGCTACGACGGTGGCGAGGACAAGCCCGGTCCGCCGAAGCTCACGCCGACCTCGTTGCGCAGTGTCGGCGGCGGCAAGGCAGCAGAGCTTAGCGTCGGTACTGCGGCCGGCCCCGCCTCCATCTGCCTCTACCTGACCGCCGAGGAGCTGTACGACGGCCTGGTCCCGCGCATCCTCGTCCTCCTGGCCGGCAGCCTGCTCGTCCTGCTCCTGAGCATCCTCGGCGCAGAGCTGGTCTCCCGCCGCCTAGCCCGGCCCCTCGAAGAGACAGCCCGTACTGCGGAACGCCTGGCCAAGGGCGACGTCGACGCACGAGCCCCGACAACCGGCCCGGCGGAAGTCGCCAAAGTAGGGGCCGCGCTCAACGGTCTCGCCGACCGCATCGACGAAGTCATCGCAGTAGAGCGCGAAGCCGTCGCAGACCTCTCCCATCGACTCCGTACTCCGCTCACCGCGCTCCGGCTGCAGGTGGAAGCCCTGCCCGACCGTGAGCGAGCCGAAGAACTCAACATTCAGGTCAACACTCTCGAACGCACGTTGACCGCGGTCATCAAAGCGGCCCGCCGCCCGCAACGCGAAGGCCGGGTGCCGCACTGCGACGCAGTGGAGGTGACTCGGCAGCGGGCCGCCTTCTGGGAGCCACTGTTCGAGGACCAGGGCCGTGAGCTCGTCCTCGAACTGCAGCCACCGGCGATGGTCCGGGCCTCTGCAGAAGACCTGGCCGCCGCCATCGACGCACTGGTGGAGAACGTCGTCGCGCACACTCCCGACGGCACACCTGCGCGCATCATCCTCACCCGCCAGCCTGTCGGCGGCAGCGACGGCGTACTGATCGTGGTGGCCGACGAAGGCCCGGGTATCCCGCTAGGAGCCGGAGAACGGGGCCGCAGCGATCGCGGCTCCACTGGCTTGGGCCTGGACATCGCCCGCCGCTGCGCCGAAGCCGCCGGCGGCCGCCTCACCATCCACCCCAACCTCCCCACCGGCTCCTCAGTCCACCTGACCCTGGCAGCCCCCTAGAGCAGCTCCGGTACTCCGCTGGGCTAACGCCGTGGTGGCGTCAGCTGTCAATGCTGCATTCGCGGATCGTGCGTGGGGTCGGGATACATGGCTGGGCAACCATGTTCGACCGCCTCGGGGCGCAGCTCGTAATGCCAAGGCTCATTGGCGTAGATCTGGCACAGCCCGTACTTCGCGCCGTGTTCCGACAGCCACGCCGTGGCGTCGGAGCGCCCGATGTCGACCGCCTTCCCGGCCACATGGGCAGACTTGTCCGGAGTGGCGACCCATCGGGCAGCTTCCTCCTCCGAGCCGCGCTTGGCGACCGTCTCGCGAAGAAGCTGAGTCTGGTACGCCGGTGAGCGCCATCCGCTGTTGACGTAGAACTTGATGCCGTTGGCGGAGGCATCCGTCGCCGCTTCGCGCAGCGCCTTGAGCAGGTCGGTGTCGAGGTTGGCGACGCCGGGATGCCGGTCATCGAAGACGGTCACGCTGGCGGGGAGGACGCCGTCCTTCTCGGTAGCCGTAGTCCCGGGGTCGCTGCGAAGGACGTCACTGAACGAGAGCGCCGAGGTCTGGTGGACGACTCCGATGATGGCCGCAGTGACGACCACCAGGCCGACGGCGTACGGTTTGAGCGTCCTGCGGGTCGTTCTTCGAGCTGTCGCGGTTTGAGTCATGCTTGCCAGTCAAGGCACCGCGGTGTTGTCGGATCGTAGGGGGTTTTCGATATACGGACGATATGTTTCGCCTCGTAGCATGGGGGACATGCGTGTGTTGGTGGTCGAAGACGAGCCCCTGATGGCCGAGGCCATCCGGGACGGGCTGCGGCTGGAGGCGATCGCGGCCGACATCGCCGGTGACGGGGACACCGCTCTGGAGCTGTTGAGTATCAATGCCTACGACATCGCCGTCCTCGACCGGGACATTCCCGGTCCCTCCGGTGACGAGGTCGCCGAGAGCATCGTTGCCTCCGGCACCGGTATGCCGATCCTGATGCTCACCGCCGCCGACCGGATCGACGACAAGGCCTCCGGGTTCGAGCTCGGTGCCGACGACTACCTCACCAAGCCGTTCGAGCTGCAGGAGCTGGTGCTCAGGCTCCGGGCACTCGACCGCAGGCGCAGCCTCAGCAGGCCGCCGGTGCGAGAGATCGCGGGCCTGCGGCTGGATCCGTTCCGCCGCGAGGTCTATCGGGACGGTCGGTACGTCGCGCTCACCCGGAAGCAGTTCGCCGTACTGGAGGTCCTGGTCGCCGCGGAGGGCGGTGTCATCAGCGCGGAAGAGCTGCTGGAACGGGCCTGGGACGAGAACGCTGACCCCTTCACCAACGCCGTACGCATCACAGTCTCGGCCTTGCGTAAACGCCTCGGAGAACCTTCGATCATCGCCACCGTGCTCGGTGTCGGCTACCGCATCGAGACAGCGTCCGGCACCGGACGCGAGGATGGGGATCGTGGATAGGGAGCAGGGTTGGAGTGTTCGCCTCAAACTGACTCTCAGCTACGCCGGCGTCATCATGATCTCCGGCGCCGTGCTGCTTGCGGCGGTGTGGGTTTTCCTCCTGCGTTACGTCCCTGACGTGATCGCCAAGCCCGAGCCTGGCAGCGGCCTCCGCCCCTGGCCAGCCTCTCCCGACCGCGGCGATCTGGTGGTTGCGTTCCTCCCGAGGGTGGGCGTCATGCTGGCGTTGTTGCTGGTGTTCGGTCTGGTGGGGGGATGGCTCCTGGCCGGCAGCATGCTCGCGCCGCTGACCCGCATCACGAATGCCACCCGGCTGGCCGCGAACGGATCGCTGTCCCACCGGGTCCTGCTGGAAGGCCGCAATGACGAGTTCCGCGAACTCGCCGACTCCTTCGACACCATGCTCGCGCAGCTCGAAGCACACGACGCCGAGCAGAAGAGGTTCGCGGCGAACGCCTCCCACGAACTGCGCACCCCGCTGGCGATCACGCAGACCCTGCTGGAGGTGGCCCGCAACGATCCGGGCCGCGACCCCGGCGACCTCGTCGACCGCCTCCACCACGTCAATACCCGGGCGATCGACCTCACCGAGGCCTTGCTGCTGCTCAGCCGTGCCAACCAGCGCTCCTTCACCCGGGAAGACGTCGACCTGTCCCTCGCGGCGGAGGAGGCCACCGAAACGCTGCTTCCGCAAGCGGAGAAGCACGGCGTCACCATCGAGACCTCCGGTGAGCCGGCCCCCACCATCGGCTCCTACCCGCTTTTGTTGCAGCTGACAACGAACCTCGTGCACAACGCGGTCGTCCACAATCTGCCGGAACAAGGCATGGTGTGGGTCACGACGAGCGTTCGGTCCGGGTCCGTGGTGCTCAAAGTCGAGAACACCGGCGAGAAACTCTCCCCGCAGGTGGTCTCGACCCTCACCGAACCGTTCCAGCGCGGCACCCAACGCGTCCGCACCGACCACGCGGGTGTCGGCCTCGGCCTGGCGATCGTGAAAAGCATCGCCCAGGCGCACGACGGTACCCTCACCATGAAGCCCCGGCCCGATGGCGGGCTCCGCATCACGGTGCGACTCCCCGCCGCGCCAGCTCACTGACCTTCCGGTACGTCGTACGTGGCGGCCGTGATGCTCAGGATGCGAACGTCCGTCGTCCGGCGATCGCTCTGAGCACGTGCCGGGCCAGGACGACGTCCGCGTCCAGCGCGCCGGCCGCCGACGCCCGGGCCGACATCGCCGCGATCCGCGCGGGATCGGTGAGTACTGAGATCAGCGTGGACTCGATCCAGGCCGGGGCAAGGTCGGCGTCGTCGACGAGTAGTGCCCCGCCGGCCGCGACTACCGGCTCGGCGTTCAGGCGCTGCTCACCACCGCGCAGCGGCAGCGGGACATACGCGGCCGGCAAACCGACAGCGGCCAGCTCGGCACACGTCATCGCCCCTGAGCGGCAGATCACGAAGTCGGCCGCGGCGTAGGCGTACTGCATCTCGTCGACGTAGGGGAGGACGACGTACGGCGTATCGCCGGTCTCCACCTCGACCACATGCTGCGGCCCAGTGATGTGCAGCACCTGTACGCCGCTCGCCCGCAACGCCGCTGCTGCGCCGGACACCGCGGCGTTGATCGCCCGGGCACCCTGCGAACCGCCGGTGACCAGCAGTACCGGGCGGTCGAGTCGCAGACCGAACCGCTGCCGGGCTGCGTCGCGCAGCGCGGGTCGGTCGAGCCCAGTGATCGCCGGCCGCAGCGGGATCCCGATGGCGGTGGCATGAGCCAGCCGGACACTCGGCGCGGCGGTGAACACGTGCGCCGTCATCCGGGCCGCCAGCCGATTGGCCACGCCGGGCAGGGCATTCGCTTCGTGGACGACGATCGGCAAGCCCCGCCTGTGGGCGGCGAGGTAGGCCGGCGCGGCCACGTAGCCGCCGAAGCCCACCACGACCTCGGCCCGCACACGGTCGAGCACGGCCCCAGCCGCCAGTACCGAGTCGCGCAGCCTGCCCGGCGTTCGCAGTAGATCCCGGTTCAGTTTGCGCTGCAGCGGCACCGGCGGGATGAGCTCGAGCGGGTAACCGCGGGCCGGGATGAGCGTGGTGTCCAGGCCGCGGACGGTGCCGAGGGCGGTGACCTCGGCCGTCGGCTCCAGCCGGCGCAGCGCGTCGGCGAAGTTCATCATGGGCTCGATGTGCCCGGCCGAATGGCCGCCGGCGACCACGACCCGCGGCGCCGTCACGCGCGCCGGCCGAGTTGGTACCGGTTCAAGGTGATCGGGAAATCAAAGTAGGTGTCCGGGTAAGGCTCATCATTCAAGGTGTAGTGCCACCACTCGGAGTCGTACCGATGGAAACCGCAGGCCTCCATCACAGAACACAGATGGTGGCGGTTCTGCGCCTCGGCCGGCGTAATTCCCGGGGCTCCATGATGTGAGATCGGGTCCATCAAGTCATGGTCACCGCCCATGGCGGCAAGCTCACCGGAATCCAGGTGATAGAGCGTCAGGTCGACGGTGCTGCCGCGACTGTGGCCGGACCTGGCGGACACATATCCTTTGTGGACCATCTCGGCTCTGCCGATATTCGGATAGTGCCGCCGCTTCGTCCGGCCGTCCTCCGGCTGCCTGGACCACCGCAGAAAGTTGTCCACGGCGCGTTGCGGGCGATAGCCGTCCCAGAGCAGCAAGCCCAGGCCAAGGGATTCGGCCTTCTCCTGCGCGCTTTCCAGGGCTACGCACAACGCACTCGTGCCGACGATCCGGTTGGCGAGGTAGCCATCCACCGGCTTTCCGGTGAAGTTGTCCCAGGTGGCGTACTTGGCATCCCAGCGCAGTCCGGGCACGAACTCGTCCACAAAAACGAAGTCCGCCTTCATCGGCTCTTTCCCGCCAAAGCCAAGGACACCAGCCGGTCGATCACGTCGGCACGCGACAGTCCGGCCGCGGTCATCATTCTCGGATAGCGGCTGTACGAGGTCAGGCCGGGCAAGGTGTTGACCTCGTTGAGGACGACCTTTCCGTCCTCGGTGAGGAACAGATCCACCCGCGACAGCCCTCTGCATCCCAGTGCGCGATAGACGGCCTTCGCGGTGTCCTGAACGAGTGAGCGCGAGGTGGCCGAAATGTCGGCAGGGACGGTCACTGCCGAGTTGTCCGAACCGCTTTCCGGCGTACTCTCCTGATGGATCTTGAAGAAGCCGTGCGACAGCGTGATCTGGTCCACCTCACCGGTGATCAGATCCTGATCGTTCCCCAGGACGGCACAGCCGATCTCGGTGCCGATGACAGCCTCTTCGATCAGTACCTTCGAGTCGTACTCTCGGGCGGCGTCCACCGCACCCGGCAGGTCCTCTTCCCGGGCAACCTTGCTGACACCGAAAGACGACCCCGAGCGGGCCGGCTTCACGAAGACGGGATAGGTCAGCTGGTCGGTGGGGATCTTCTCGTCCGCCGTGACGGTCCAGAAGTTCGGCGTGGCGATTCCCGCGCTTCTGGCGACCAGGTAGGTCAGCGACTTGTCCATGCACAGCGCCGAGCTCTGGATATCGCAGCCGACGTACGGGATGCCGGAGAGCTCCAGCAGACCTTGGATCCCACCGTCCTCGCCGAGTTTGCCGTGCAGCACGGGCAACACCAGGTCCAGGCGGATCGTTTCGTACTTCCCCTGGTCCAGGACGAGGAGTCCGTGGACGTTTCGGTCCGGTGACAGCATGACCGGACGGCAGTTGCCGTTCTCCCAGTTCTCGCCGGGGCCGTCACAAAGCTTCCAGGCGCCGCTCTTCGTGATCCCGAGGTAGAACGGCTCGAAGACGTCGGTATCGAGGTTCTTCGCGACCTCCCGGGCAGACTTGACGGAGATGTCGTGTTCTTCGGAGAAGCCTCCGAAGATGATTCCGATCTTCATATCCACTGCTGCTTTCTGCGTTCGTACTTCAGGCAATTGATGATGGAGTTCTCGACGGTGTCGCTCAGGGCGCGGTCGGTGTAGTAGGCGGTGTGCGGGCTGATGATCACGTTCGGCAGTTCTTGCAGCCGCACCAGTGGTTTGCTGTCGATGGGGTTGGTGCTGCGATCGGCGTAGAAGATTCCTTCCTCTCCTTCGAGGACATCCAGAGCCGCGCCACCCAAGCGGCCGCTTTCCAAGGCCGCAACCAGGGCCTCGGTATCAAGAAGCGGCCCGCGTCCGGTGTTGACAATGAACGCGCCGGGTTTCAGTTGCGCGATCCGTTGGCGATTCAGGAGATGGTGGGTCTCGGGGGTGAGCGGGGTATGCAGTGTCACCACGTCGCTCAGCCGCAGCAATTCATCGAGGGGAACGTAGTCTGCAGACGTCCTGGGGTGAGTGTCATAGGCCAGCACCCGGCAGCCGAAACCGCGCAACCTGTCCATGACTGCGGCGCCGATGCGTCCTGTTCCGATGACCCCGACGGTCAGATCGCGGAGGTCTTTCCCGCGGACCTCGTTCAGCCGGTAGTCATGAACATCGGCCCGGCGGAGGGTGCTTTTTGCGTTTCGTACCGCCATCAGGATCAGCATCAGCGTGTAGTCGGCCACGCTGTCGGGGGAGTAGGCGACGTTCTCGACACAGATGCCGACGCTCTCCGCGTACTCCACCTCGAGATGGTTGTAACCAATGCTTCTGGTGGAGATGTACGCGACGCCGGCCCGGCTGAGCGCAAGGAGAGTGGAGTTGGTGATCTGAGCCTTGTGGCCGACGCTGATGCATCGGCTGCCTGATGCCAGGTCGACGGTGGCTTCGGATACCGCTTCCTCGGTGATGGTGGGCATGACGCCGAAGCGAGGCGCCAACTCCCGGAACAAGACTTCCTCGTCCGGCTCGCAGCCATAGATGGTGATTCGCGTGGTCAGGACGGCCGAGGAGGACCAGGCCGCCAGCGATCCGGTGCGGCGGGCCGCTGTTCGTGCTGGTTCGCTGTAGGTCATGCCTTCCAGTCAAGGCAACGAGATGTAGCCGGTACGTATGAGATTTCCGATATGCCGGCGATACACCGCGCTGTCTTGACTGGAGGCGTGGCCTACAACCTCTGTCTTCTCGCTCTCGCCGCCGGGTTCGTGAGCCGCGTCTTGTACATCCGGGCCCGGCAGCGGCGCGAGCGCGCCATCAGTCAACGCTCTGACAGGAGTTGAGCTTGATGGTCGTTGGCAACGATCCGGCCCCAGGAGCCCTCACCTTCGAAGTGCCTTCTTCACCCTGTCAACGTGTTCCGGTGGTCATCGTCCACGCCGCCTGATGGCCCCGCGTCGCGTCATGTACAGGTCGAAGGCCCGGTAAGCCATCGGTCGCAGCGGCAGGTCCCACTCGCCGACGTACCTCACCGCCTGACCGCCGGTACCGACCTTGAACTGGATCAACCCGACGTGCGGATCGTCAGCGTCGAGGGTGGGGGTGATGCCGCGGAGGTCGTAGACGTCGCAGCCGGCTGCCAGCGAGTCGCGGATCATCGCCCACTGGCAGGCGTTGGAGCCGCGCACCTCGCGCTTCTCAGTGGAGGAGGCGCCGTAGGAGTACCACGCGTGGCCGCCGACGCGAACCAGGATGGTCGCTGCGACCAGTTTGCCCTCGTGGTGGGCCAGGTAGAGCTTGATCCGCTCGGGGTCCTCGGCGCTCATCGCCGCGAACATGGTCTCGAAGTAGCTCAGCGGCCGGGGAGTGAAGTGGTCGCGCTCGGCGGTGTGGACGTAGAGGTCGTGGAACGCCTTCAGGTCCTCACCGACGCTGACCTCGACGCCCTCCTTGGCCGCCTTCTTGATGTTTCGGCGCCACTGCTGGTTCATGCCCTTCAGCAAGTCGGCCTCGGTCTTGCCAGACAGCGAAATCTCAAACATGTACTGCGGCTGCCCGGCCCCGAAGCCGTCCTCGGGGCTCTGCGGCAACCAGCCGGCATCCCTGAGCTGGCTGGTCACGCGGGCCCCGACCGAATCGGTCTGCAGGCTGGGCATGTCGGTAAGCCGATTGATGTCCGGGTCGGCGATTCCGTCCTTGACCTGCCCGGCGGCCCAGGTGTTCGTGCGCACCGGCGGGCAAAGCCGGATCGCGAACGCACCGTGCGCCTTGAGATAAACCGCCAGCGGGTCAAGCCACGCACCGATCTCGCCGGTCCAGTCGATGGCCGGCCCCTCCGCCAGGTAAGCCAGCGTGAACCGCTCAAGCCGCGGCACCGGCCGATGCAGCACAAGCCCAGCACCGACCAGCTGCCGACCGTCGTACCAACCAAGCGACTCACTACGCCACTCGGTCTTGACCCGCCCCCACGCCGGCGTCTGCAGAAAGCTGACCGACCGCTGCGTCTGTGTGAACGCCAGGTGCTCAGCGGCACTGATAGGCCCAACGGTCACCCTCACGCCCGCAACCCCAAGCAGCAGCGCCTTGATCTTCTGTAGGACATCGCTCCAGTCAAGGCAGCGCGGTGTTGCCCGCACGTATGCGGTTCTCGATACGCCGACGATATGCGTCCGGGACCGTCGACGTCGCGCCTTTTGGATACCCCCTACTGGTATCAGCTCCGGCATGCTAAATTCCTCTCGATTCGATACCCCCCTGGGGTACTAGAGAGGATGTTGTCATGAGTTCTACAGCTGGAGTCACGCGTTCGGCGTCGCGTCGCTGGTGGGCGCTCGGTCTGATCGCCGCGGCGCAGTTCATGGTCATCATGGACACGTCGATCATCGGAGTCGCGCTNCCNGAGATACGGNCGGATCTTGGCTTCNCNCCACAGGCGTTGTCGTGGGTGTTCAATGCCTATGTGGTCGCGTTCGGCGGCCTGCTGCTCCTTGGCGGGCGGCTGTCCGACCTCTTCGGCGCACGCCGGATCTTCTCGGCCGGCTGGATCGTCCTGCTTGCGGGATCGGTTCTCGCCGGTGCGGCAAACGGTGTCGGCCTGGAGTTGGCCGGCCGGGCGGTCCAGGGTGTTGGCGCGGCACTGATTGCCCCATCGGCGCTGACGTTGTTGATGATGTTGTTCGGCTCCGAGCCGAAGGAGTTGACCAAGGCGCTGGCCCTCTATGGCGCCGCGGCACCGGCCGGCGGTACGGCTGGAGTGTTTCTCGGTGGCGTGATCACCGAGTACGCGAGCTGGCCATGGGTGTTCTACCTGAACATCCCGATCGCAATCGCCGTACTGCTGGCCACTCCCGCCCTGATGCCGGCCGCGGTCGCTCGACGCGGCAGCGTTGACCTCGTAGGCGCACTGACTGCCACGGGCGGTATCGGTGCTGCTGTGTACGCGATCGTCCGCGCACCGGAAGCGGGATGGGCGAGCGGCGAGACTCTGCTGGTCGGAGCGGCGGCTGTCGCGCTACTGGTTGCCTTCGTGGCGGTACAGGCCCGTCGCTCCGAACCGCTGATGCGGCTCGCGATCTTCCGCGCCCCGAACCTGGCCGCGGCCAACGTCGCCCAACTGCTGCTGGGAGCTGCCTGGGTACCGATGTGGTTCTTCCTGAACCTGTACCTCCAGCAGGTGCTCGGCCTGAGCGCCTTCCCCAGCGGTTCCGCCTTGTTGCCGATGACAACTTTCATCATGCTCGGGATGATCGTGGTCGCACCGCGGTTCATCGCCCGCTTCGGTCCGAAGCGGACCCTGATCACCGGCATGACGGTGCTCACCGCCGGGCTGGCCGGCCTGTCCTTGATCCGATCCACCGGGTCCTTCTGGGTCGACGTCCTGCCGGCTTCGTTGATCGCCGCGGCAGGCATGTCGCTCGCCTTCATCCCCAGCCTCGGCATCGCCCTTTCCTCGGCGCGGCCCGAAGAAGGAGGCCTGGCCTCAGGAATCGTGAACACCAGCTACCAGATCGGCTCCGCGCTCGGCCTGGCAGCCATGACAGCGGTCGCCGCGGCAGCCGGCGCCGACCAGTTGGGCGACCCCGGCGCGCTGACCGGCGGATACTCCGCCGCATTCCTCGGCGCCGCCGTCATCGCCGCAGCCGGCGCCGTCCTCGCCGCCGCAACGCTGCGCACCGCCAAGTCCACCAACAGCAAGGAGACCGCCGATGTGCTGAAGTGACTCTCATGGAGCCAACGCGCCGGCCAGATCCACGCAGTACAGGATCAGGCCGGCGCACCCGACCACGGCAAGCCGCGAGGGCGGCGGGATCGGCTGCGTCGGGGCGAAAGATTCTGCGGGGGCGTATCGATCCGTGGCGCGCTCGACTGATCGCCTTGGATCGGCTCCCCGGTTCGCATCTGGTGCCGACCGTGCGCGGGGAACTGCTGGCCCGGCTCGGACGGCGACCAGAGGCGCGCGCAGAGCTAGAGCTCGCGGCCCGGCTGTGCGCCAACAACCACGAACGCGATCGGGGCCTCAGGCAACGGTCGCTTTGAGCTCGTCCTTGTGCTGGTCGAGCCAGGTGGTGAGGGACTGGACTTCCGGGGTCAGTTCGCGGACTACCTCGAGGTCGCGGTTGGCGGTGAAGCGGGCTGAGTCTTCGGCGTAGTACTGGAACATGTTGGCGAACTCGACGGCCATCGGGAAGCCGAGTTGGCGGAAGGCGTCCCAGGTGTAGGGCTGGTAGGTGACCTGCTCGCCGAGTACGTCGCTGAGTGCGGTCGCGTACTCCTGGCCGGTCGAGTGGTCGCCGGCGATGCTCACCGTCCGGCCGATGAACTCGTCGCCGCGGGCGAAGATGGCGAGCGCCGCCTTGCCGATGTCCTCGGGGGCGATGCCGGACAGCGGCTGATCCGCCATTGGCAGGGTCAGGACGAGCTTGCCGTCCTCACCGCGGACCGGGCCCATGCCCTGCAGGAGCGCGTTGAAATAGAAGGTGGTCTGCAGGAACGTCGTCGGCAGGCCGTACTTGGTGAACAGTTCGTTGGCCTCGCCCTTCGCGTCGAAGTGCGGCACCTTGTAGCGGCCGTCATCGAGGCTCGGCACCCGATCGGTCTCGCCGAAGTGCAGCCGGGTGTCCTCCAGCGTCGACCAGATCACGTGCGCGACGCCGGCGTCCTTGGCGGCCCGGGCGGCGTTCTCCGCCTGCTTGAGCTCCATCTCCGCACGAGTCCGGGCAGCCTCTTCCGCCCGAGTCCGCTCGACCCAGTAGTTGGTCACCACGAACGCGCCATCAGCGCCGTCGAACGCCTTCCGCAGACTCGCCTCGTCGTCCAGATCCGCCTCGACCACCTCGGCGCCGGCGGCCACCAGGGCCAGCGACTTCTCGGACCGCGCGTTCCGCGTCAGCGCCCGTACTGCGAACCGCTGGCCCGCGTCGGCCAAGATCGCCTGCACCAGCCCGCCGCCCTGCGAACCGGTGGCCCCGACTACGGCGATGAGCTTCTTGTCTGTCATCCGAACTCTCCTTGATCCAGCGCTGTGAGATTTAGGTTGATGCGTCAACTCGGAATGAGCATAGCTCGTTAGGTTGATGTGTCAACCCCATCGGGTAGGATGATCGATGTGGCGAACGAACCGTGGCTCGACGACGACGAGCAGAAGGCCTGGCGCAACTTTCTGTTGATGCGCCGGACGCTGGAGACGCACCTGACCCGGCACCTGCAGCGGGAGTTCGGCCTGTCCGCTTCGGACTTCGAGATCCTGGTGAACCTGTCCGAGTCCGAGACCGGCCGGATGCGCGCGTACGAGCTGGGCGCGGCGACCCAGTGGGAGAAGAGCCGGATGTCGCATCACCTGACCCGGATGGAGAAGCGGGGGCTGATCCGCAAGGAGGCCTGCGAGTCCCGCTACCCGGAGATCGTGCTGACCGACGAAGGGCTGGCCGCGATCAAGGCCTGTGCGCCGATTCATGCCGGCCGGGTGCGCGAGCTGTTCGTCGATGTCCTCGGCAAGGACCGGATGGTCGCGCTCGGCGAGGCGTCCGCCGAGGTGGTCGACGCGGTCGAGAAGCATGAGCGGACCAGTTGCTCACCGGAGGTCCGCGGCTTCTGCTGAGCGGCGTCGGCTGAGAGGGCTTCTCAGCCGAGTCTCAGCAGAACTTGACCTCGGCTTGAGGTTCTCTTGGTGTGCGCCTGAGGCCCCCGCCGCGAGGCTTCTGGGCATGGTCACCACAGCGATCGATCCTCATCCAGAACGCACCCGCTGGCTGCGCAGATCGGCGGCGGCCGCCATCGCCACCGTCGTCCTCGGGATCACCGGGACCGGCCTGGCCGTCGGCATCCTGACCGCGCGCCAGCCCGACACCTCCGGCGGCACCCAGGCCTCGAGCTCCGACGACAGTTCGACCAGCTCTGATAGCGGCAGCAGCTCCAGCGACGACAGCGGCAGCAGTAGCAGCAGCGGCCTCGGTTCGGCGCAGCAGGACGCGCCGGTACAGGGCGGGAGCAACGGATCATGACTGCCTCACGCACCTGGCAGGCCTGGAGCTGCACAGTCCGCCTGACTGTCGACGACCCCGTAGTACTCGGTGCGGCCGCTGGTGCTCTCAAGGCACTGATGGATCGCGTAGACAAAGCAGCTAGCCGCTTCAGACCGGACTCCGAGCTGTCGGCGGTCAACACCCGCGCCGGCTCCATGGTCCCCGTCTCGCGCCTGCTGGTCGACCTGGTCGACGTAAGCCTCGTCGCGGCCTCCATGAGCGGCGGTGCAGTCGACCCGACTGTAGGAGCCGCAGTACTGGCCGCTGGCTACGACAGCGACATCGAGACTGTCCGGGCCCGGCTGGCCAAGCCCACCGAACCCACGAGCCCGGCACCCGGCTGGCAGCAGGTCAGGCTCAACCGCAAGGTCGCCATGGTCGGCATCCCCGAGGGAACCTCTCTAGACCTGGGTGCCACGGCCAAGGCCTGGACCGCTGACAGAGCCGCCCTGGTCCTCAGCAAGCGCCACGGCTGCGCAGTACTGGTCGAGATCGGTGGTGACCTCCGTGCCGCCGGTACGCCGGCCGAACCCTGGGTCATCCGGGTAGCAGAACGCGAAGGCGAGCAAGGTGTCGCAGTAACCCTCGCCCACGGAGGCCTGACCACCTCAACCCGTACTGCGCGGAGCTGGGCAACCCCCGGCGGTTATGCCCACCACGTCATCGACCCGCGCACCGGACGGCCCGCAGACGGCCGCTGGCGTACAGCGTCGGTGTGGGCGCCGACCGCAGTACGAGCCAACACCTTCAGTACTGCGCTCGTCGCCACCGGCGAGGCGGCTCTTGGGCGCCTGACTCTGGCCGGGCACCCGGCACGTCTGGTGGCCGACGATGGTGAGGTCACCGAGCTGTCTGGCTGGCCCGCCGCGAGCAAGGCCGCCTGATGACCCTTTGGTACCTGGCCCGCGCCGCCGGCGTGATGGCCCTGATCTTCTTCACCCTGGCTGCCTCCCTCGGCGCCCTGGGATCGGGCAGCCGAGGGCCAGAGCGACGGTTCTGGCTGCAGTACGTGCATCGGTCGGCAGCAGTCACCGGCTTGCTGCTCTTGATTGCTCACGTGGTGGCCGTGATCTGCGACAGCTTCGTCGACATCAGCGCCGCCGTCATCGTGTGGCCATTCGGCTCCGGCTACCGGCCGTTGGCCATGACGGTCGGGGTACTGGCCTTCTACGCACTGGTCGTCGCTGCGGTCGTCGGAGCGGCTAGGGGACGGCTGGCTCGATCCGAAGCGTTCACCAGGCACTGGCGCTCGATCCACATCGCCGCCTCCGTCGGCTGGCTCCTGTCGATCGGCCACAGCCTGCTGGCCGGCACCGATCGGGGGACGCCCTGGATGCTCGCGATCACTGTCGCGTGCATGGCGGCCGTCGGTGCATCTGTCGCTGTACGCCTTCGGAATAGGACCACAGCTCGCCTAGTGAGGGCCTCATGACGATCCTGCAAGAGACGCCGACCCCACTCCGCGCGATCGGAGAGCCGCGACTCCTCGCCGGGCTCCAGGACGGGCGCGCTGACCTTCAAAGGCATCTACAGACGCACGGTCCGCTGCCCGAGCTCACCAGGGAGTCCTACAGCGAGTTGGCGACGGCTGTTGGTCTGCGTGGCCGCGGAGGAGCCGCCTTCCCGGTCGCACTGAAGCTTGCCGACCTCCCAGCCAGGGGCATCGAGGCAGTAGTCGTCAACGGCTCCGAGAGCGAGCCAGTCAGCCGCAAGGACCGTCTGCTGCTGACCATGGCGCCTCACCTGGTACTGGATGGCGCCACCGGGCTCGCGCGGGCTCTGAAGGCTCCGCTGGTCATAGTGGCCGTCCACGATGCCGCGGCCGCCGCATCGGTTCGTACTGCGCTACTGGAGCGCCAGGATGGTGTGGAGGTTCAAGTAGCCGACACACCCGGGCGGTTCGTCGCCGGTGAGGCCCGGGCCGTGCTGAGTGTGCTCGAAGGCGGCCCATCGGTTCCGCCCGGGCGGAAGGTGCTGCCGACGAGGAAGGGGTACCACCGGCGCCCGACCTTCTTGTCGAACGTGGACACCTTCGCCCAGCTCGCAGTACTGGCCAGACTCGGCTCGCATGAGTTCAGTAGTACCGGGCTGATCAGCGAGCCCGGCACTCAGTTGCTGACGATCGATGGCTCGGTAGAGCGCCCAGGAGTTGTCGAGACTCCCACCGGGACACCGCTGGAGGCACTACTACGCTTTGCCGGCGCATCGCAGGGCCCTGTTCTGGTCGGCGGCTACCACGGGAAGTGGCTGCCCAATGACTCGAGTCGACCAGAGACGTCCGGCGGCGCCGGGATCATCCTCGCGCTCGGTACGGACACCTGCCCGCTCGGCGAGGCGCACCGGGTCGCCCAGTGGCTCGCGAGCCAGTCAGCTGGTCAGTGCGGTCCCTGTGTGTTCGGTCTCGCCGCACTGGTCGACGACTTTGAGCGGCTGCTTGCAGGAGACCCAGCCGGCTGGCACGACGCCCAGCGCCACCTCGGGCTCGTACCGGGGAGAGGCGCCTGCGCCCACCCCGATGGATCGGCAAGGTTCCTCGTGTCGGCACTCGAGGTCTTCGACGACGACGTCCGGCAGCATCTGGCCGGCGGCTGCGGCCGCCCGGTCCGGGGAGTACTGCCGGTACCTGGAGGTAAGTGGTGAAGAAGCTGGAGATCGACTGGACCCGCTGCGACGGCCACGGGCTCTGCGGCACGCTGCTGCCCGACGACGTCTGGCTTGACGAGTGGGGATTCCCGGTCCTCCGTGGCCGCGAGATCACCCGCGGTGAGCTGGCGAGTGCGCGCCGCGCAGTACTGGCCTGCCCGGCCCTCGCTCTGCGACTCGCGGCGACTGTTAACCGTGATTCGAAGGGCAGTGAAAGGACCGTCCCGACATCACACCAGTGACCGAAGTGGACTAATGTCTGAGGGAGGCGCACAACGTCGTGCGCCCGGCGCAGAGCGCCGCTTGGCACGCGTGGAGACGGTGGGGAATGCAGAGCAAGCTGGACGTCCAGAAGGCGGATGTTCTCGCCAAGGCGGTGGCCGCGGGGTCACACGGCCACGAGGTCGATTCTGTCAAGTTGCGGACCTTTCTGGAGCGGTACTACCGGTACGTCGCCGCGGAGGACGTCGCCGCGCGCCAGCCGACCGACTGTCTGGGCGCCGCGAAACACCACTACAAGTCTGCGCTGACCCGGCCGCAGGGCACCGCCAAGGTGCACGTCTTCACCCCGACGGTGGAGGAGCACGGCTGGTCCGCGAACGGCCGGACGGTCGTCGAGATCGTGATCGACGACATGCCGTTCCTGGTGGACAGCGCGGCGATGGTAATCACCGATCACAACCTCGAGTTGCAGTTGCTGGTGCACCCGCAGTTCGTCGTACGGCGTGACGTCACCGGCACCCTGCAGGAGGTGCTCGACGACGCGGCCGCCGCGGACGAGCACGACCTGGTCCGGGAGAGCTGGATGCACCTGGAGGTCGAGCGGATCGCCGACCCCGCGGAGCACCGCGCGCTGGAGCAGGCCCTGCAACGCGTACTCGGCGACGTGCGCGAGGCGGTCGAGGACTGGCCCAAGATGCACGAGAAGGCCGTCACAATCGCCGAGGAGCTGGACGCGTCCCAACTGCCGGTCGGCGAGAACGAGGTGGAGGAGACCCGGGAGCTGCTGGAGTGGCTCGCCGACGAGCACTTCACCTTCCTCGGCTACCGCGAGTACAGCTTCACCATGCGCGGCGAGCAGGGCATCCTGCGCGGCATCCCCGGGACCGGCCTGGGCATCCTCCGGCCGGACCCGAAGCTGGACGAGAACGCCGGGCTGCTGCCGCCGGAGGTGAGTGCCAAGGCGCGAGAGAAGAAGCTGCTGATCCTGACCAAGGCCAACTCGCGCTCGACGGTGCACCGCTCGTCGTACCTGGACTACGTCGGCATCAAGCAGTTCGACGAGAACGGTGAGGCCGTCTCGGAGCGCCGGTTCATCGGGCTGCTCTCCTCCACGGCGTACACCGAGAGCGTCATGCAGGTGCCGGTACTGCGCCGCAAGGCGATCGAGCTGTTCCGCCAGACCGGCTTCGACCCGAACAGCCACAGCGGCAAGGGCTTGCTGGACGTGCTGGAGACCTACCCGCGTGACGAGCTGCTGCAGGCGCCGGTGGAAGACCTGCTGCCGATCGTGCAGTCCGTCCTGCACCTGCAGGAGCGTCGCGCGGTCAAGCTGTTCGTCCGGCGCGACGTCTACAACCGCTACCTGTCCTGCCTCGTCTACCTGCCGCGCGACCGCTACACCACGGCGGTCCGGCTCAAGATGCAGCAGATTCTCAAGGACGCGATCGGCGCCGAGTCGGTCGACTACGCCGCCTACGTGACTGAGTCGGTACTAGCCCGGGTGCACTTCGTGGTCCGGATGAAGCAGGGCGAGACGGTCGGCGAGTTCGACTCCGAGATCCTCGAGCAGAAGGTCGTCGAGGCCACCCGCGCCTGGCAGGACGACTTCAACGTCGCACTGCACGCCGAGGGCGGTGACGGCGCCGTCACCAGGCTCAGCAGCCAGTACGCCGCGGCCTTCCCAGAGGCGTACAAGGAAGACTTCGACGCCCGCGTCGCCGTACGGGACGTCACGATCCTCGACCGCCTGCCCGCCGAGAATGGGCTGGCCATGTCGCTCTACACCCCGATCGACGAGCAGTGGGAGGGCGAACGCCGCTTCAAGGTCTACCGAACCGGTACTGCGCTGTCGCTGTCCCAGGTGCTCCCGTTGCTGACGCACATGGGCGTCGAGGTGATCGACGAGCGGCCGTACGAGCTCCGCCGGCCCTCGGGGACGGCGTACATCTACGACTTCGGCCTCCGGGCGCCCAGCGGCTACGAGGAGCGGGAGGAACTGCGCGGGCTCTTCTCCGACACCTTCCAGGCGGTCTGGGAAGGCCGGGCGGAGAGCGATAGCCTCAACGCGCTCGTACTGCGAGGCAGCCTCAGCTGGCGGCAGGTCTCGATCCTGCGCGCCTACCAGCGCTACATCCGCCAGGGCGGCACGCCCTTCAGTCAGGCCTACATCGAGAACACCTTCCTCAACCACGTCGACGTGGCCAAGCTGCTGGTCCAGCTGTTCGAGACCAGCTTCGACCCGGCCCGTGGTCCCGCCGACGACCCCGACCGGGCGAACGCGGTGGCTCAGCTGGAGAAGGAGATCGTCGCCGCGCTCGACACGGTGAAGAGCCTGGACGAGGACCGGATCCTGCGGTCCTACCTGACCGTCATGAAGGCGACGCTGCGGACGAACTTCTTCCTCCCGGCCACCGACGGGACGCCACGGACGTACATTTCGTTCAAGCTGGAGCCCAAGGCGATCCCGGAACTGCCGCAACCGCGGCCGGCGTACGAGATCTTCGTGTACTCGCCGCGGGTCGAGGGTGTGCACCTTCGCTTCGGCGCGGTCGCGCGTGGTGGGCTGCGCTGGTCGGACCGCCGGGAGGACTTCCGCACCGAGGTGCTGGGCCTGGTGAAAGCGCAGATGGTGAAGAACTCGGTGATCGTGCCGGTGGGTGCGAAGGGCGGTTTCTACGCCAAGCAGTTGCCGGATCCGCTGGTCGACCGGGATGCGTGGCTGGCCGAGGGCATCGCGTCGTACAAGACCTTTATTTCGGGGCTTCTGGACATCACCGACAATATTGTTGCCGGTGACATCGTTCCGCCTCGCGACGTGGTTCGGTACGACGGAGACGACGCGTATCTGGTCGTTGCCGCTGACAAGGGAACCGCGACGTTCTCGGATATCGCCAACGGGGTCGCCAAGGAGTACGGGTTCTGGCTGGGGGACGCTTTCGCCTCGGGTGGGTCGGTCGGTTACGACCACAAGGCGATGGGCATCACCGCGCGCGGCGCGTGGGAGTCGGTCAAGCGGCACTTCCGCGAGATGGGCCATGACTGCCAGAACGCCGACTTCACCGTCGTCGGCGTCGGTGACATGTCGGGTGACGTATTCGGCAACGGGATGCTGCTGTCGGAGCACATCCGGCTGGTCGCGGCGTTCGACCACCGGCATATCTTCCTCGACCCTTCGCCGGACGCGGCGGTGTCGTTTGTGGAGCGGCGCCGGTTGTTCGACCTGCCCCGGTCGTCGTGGGCGGACTACGAGGCGTCGCTGATCTCGGCCGGCGGTGGCGTCTACGCGCGCACCGACAAGGCGATCCCGATCTCGGCGGAGGTGCGCGAAGCGCTCGGGCTGGAGGGTCACCCGACGTCCCTGACGCCGAACGAGCTGATGCAGGCGATCGTCAAGGCGCCGGTCGACCTGTTCTGGAACGGCGGAATCGGTACCTACGTGAAGGCCGTCGCGGAGTCGCACGCAGACGTCGGCGACAAGGCCAACGACGCGATCCGGATCGACGGCAAGGACCTGCGCGCCGGTGCGGTGGGTGAGGGCGGCAACCTCGGCTTCACCCAGCTCGGCCGGATCGAGTACGCCGCCAAGGGCGGCCGGATCAACACCGACTTCATCGACAACGTGGCCGGCGTGGACACCTCCGACCATGAGGTGAACATCAAGATCCTGCTCGACAAGGTCGTCGCGGCCGGCGATCTGACCGAGAAGCAGCGCAACGACGTGATCGCGTCGATGACCGACGAAGTGGCCGGGCTGGTGCTGAAGAGCAACTACCGGCAGAACATCGGCCTGGCCAACGCGACCGCGCAGGCCCCGGCGCTGATGCACGTCCACCAGGACTGGGTCCGGCGGCTGGAGAAGGAAGGGCTGCTCGACCGGGAGCTGGAGTTCCTGCCGAGCATCGCGGAGTTCAAGCGCCGCAAGGCCGACGGACGCGGGCTGACCTCGCCGGAGCTGTCGGTGCTGATCGCGTACACGAAGATCGTGCTCGAGGCCGAGCTGCTCAAGACGTCGCTGCCGGACGACGACTTCCTGGCCGCGAAGCTGGTCAGCTACTTCCCGAAGGCGATCCAGGACCGGTTCGCCGAGCCGATGGAATCGCACCAGCTGCGTCGCGAGATCATCACCACCCAGGTGGTGAACGAGTTCATCAACTCCTCCGGCATCACGGCGTACCACCGGCTGTCGCTGGAGACCGGCGGGTCGGTGGAGGACGTGGTCCGGGCGAACCTGGCCGCGTCGCGGATCTTCGGCCAGCCCGAGCTGCTGGCCAGCAACGCCGAGCTCGACAACGTGGTGGACGCGGCGACCCAGACCGCGATGCGGCTGGAGACCCGGACGCTGGTCGAGCGGGCCACCCGCTGGCTGGTGTCCAACCGGCGCCCACCGGTCGACATCGCCGACCTGATCGACTTCTTCGCACCCGGCATCGCCAAGCTCACCGCCGCCCTTCCCGACGTACTGCGTGGGCGCGAGCTGGCGTTGTTCGAACAGCGTCGCGAGGCGCTGGTCTCGAAGGGCGTCTCGGGGGAGTTCGCCACCCGGATCGCGGTCCTGCCGCCGGCGTACGCGGCACTGGGCATCGTGGAGACGGCGGATCGCGACGACCTCGACGTACTGGAGGTCGCCAAGGTCCACTTCGCTTTGGGTGAGCGCTTGCACCTGGGGCTCTTCCTGGAGCGGATCATCGGTCTGCCCCGCATGGACCGCTGGCAGACGATGGCGCGCGCGGCTCTGCGCGACGACCTGCACGCGGTCCACGCACGACTCACCGCCCAGGTCCTGGAGACAACCGACGCCGCCGCCGAGCCCGAGGACCGTGTCATCGCCTGGCAGGACATGAACGAAACAGCCCTGTCCCGAGCCGCCACGATGATGGAGGAGATCGTCGAAACCGAAGGCCCAGAACTGGCCCACCTCTCCGTAGGCCTCCGCCTGGTCCGCACCCTCCTCACCAACCAGGCCTGACTCTCCCTACGCCCGCTCCTCCGTCGCAAGCTCCCGCCCACCCCAGAACGCCGCTCCTCCGTCGCGGCTGAAACCACGGGCGTGGCGCGCCGAGGTCCTACCGGAGATGATCCCCGGGTCCCGTTCGGGCCCGGGAAATCCCCACGCGGCTCCTGCGTCGCAGCTCCCGCCCGCCCTGGTCCGCGGCTCCTTCGTCGCCGCTCCGCAGTACAAGCGGGGTGCGCTTGCTGCGGCCGGTACCCGAATTCGTGGGTGACGCCGGGGCTGTCAGCCGTCCCGCCCCTCGGTGTTGCAGCCGGAAGACGTTCCGACTCTTCCCGTCGCTGGTGCTGCAGACAGCAGTTCGATGCGTCGACGAAGTTGCCTGGGAAGGTACCAACCTGAGTGGAGCGTCGCGCTGGCCGAGAACGCGTAGAGCAAGGCCCAGAGCGAACCGGACAATGCCGCTCCAACGGCGGCGATCGCCATGACGACGCCGAGAGCAGTGGTGAGTCTGGGACCCGGTTGCCAGCGGGATCTAGCAAGGCCATCGGAGGCGATCCGGAGAGCCGCGGCGCGGACCTCAGGATCGACCGGTACTGGCCCACGCATGGAAGCGCGACGAGCGAGCTGCAGCTTGTCAGCTGGCAGGCCGCCTTCAAGTTCTTCGCGTTTACGTCGCCAGCTGGGCTCCAACCTCCAAGTCACCAAGGCAAACGGAATTGCGGCGATACCGGCGATGATTCCGGATGGTGCCCAGCCCGTCCCATCAGTCTTGAAGAAAANCCCCNCCCCCNCCCCGCCGATCAGACCGATCCAGACGGCCACCAGCCACCTGGGCGGGTCGGAGAAGTTGCTCTGCACGGGCTCATGATCCACGACGAGTTCTCTACATGCCAGAGTCCCGCCAAAACACCGTTGCCTGCCCAGGCCGGTGACAAGCGGCTATCCCTTGCCACACACCGAATAGTGCAGAATCCGATAACGCCTACTCCCAACGGTACGAGCTGATTTGCGCTCAGTGGGGCCGGTCAAGCTCGAGCTCGCCAAGGCCGTCGAGCATCTGTCTGGCGAGCGCGGGATGCCGGGAACGCCAGGCCTGCGATGGGGAGGGCGGTGTAGCCGGCTTCGGAGCGGGTCTGATGGTTGGCTGTTAGGTTGTCCGCCTGTCGTCATGTCGTTCGGTCTGGGTCGTGCATGTTGCGACGCGGTAGGCGCGCGGCGTGGATCTGGCGCCATCCGAAAGGCTGAGCTCATGACTGCCCCATCGGGCCCGCTGGCTTTGGATGATGCGCTGGCCCGGATCACCCGCAACTTCCGCGGGGCCACCGCTCACGCCGACGAGATCCAGTGCGAATGCCACTGGGGCAGTGCGGAGGAACTTGCCAGCCTCAAGGTTCCCGACGTCGTGCTGGACCCTGACTTGTTGCGCCGTACCGTGTGGGCCACAGACTGGGCCGACCAAGCATCCGTGCTGCGCAGGGTCCTGCCCCAGCTCGCCGTCGCGATGGCCGAGGGTGGCGTCGACGATTACGACCTGCCACACCTGGGTGAGTGGATCGCGAGGGGCAACTGGCAGCAGTGGCCCATCGACGAAGCAGCAGCCGTTGGGACGTTTCTGGAAGCGTGGTGGGTACGCAGCCTTACCTCACCTGCCGCTCTGCCTGCCCACCAAGCACTTACCCTCTGTGGTGGGGCAGCGGGGACAGTCGGCCCTTGGCTCGCATTCTGGGAAACGCTCGATCACCCGTTGGCTACTCAGCGTCTCGCCGAGCTCGTCGATGAGTGGGGCCTCATCCTGCTGTCGGACGACTTGCCTTGGTCAACCATCGACCGCAAGGACGAAAAGCTCCGCGAACTGACCGCCTGGCTGCTAACCCACGCCCCCGGCCGCTTGGCCGGTCACGATCGCCTGCTCAACATCCTCAACCGGCTCACAATCACAGGCCCCGCTCGCTGGGACGACCCCGACTGGCCATACCCTGCCGCCGGCTGGGAGCGATAAGCCCGAATAGCGCCCGGCCAGTCTTCCGTTTGCAGCTTTTGACAGGTGAGATGGCTGCCGGTTCCGAGCAGACCCTGGCATACTCCGGGCGACTATTGCTTTGAGGCCCTGGGGGGTCCCCTGTGTTACTCCGTCCTGCCCATTTACTCCGCCTAGGTCTGCCCGCCGCCATGGTTGCGGCGACCCTGGTCGCGGTGACCGGCTCGTCCGGTACTGCCGACGTCTCGGCCGAGCCGCGTCCGTTCAAGGCGGACTTCCGTCCCGAGAGAGGGGCGGCGAAACCCGCGTACGACGCGAAGTCCGTGATCGTGCAGTTCAAAGCGAAGGCAACCACCTCGGCCCGTAAGGCCGCGCTGGCCAAGGTCAAGGGCAAGTCCGACGTGTCGGTCACCTCGGACATCGTCACCGTGACCGGCGAGGGCACAGCGCCCGATCTGTTGAAGAAGGTCAAGAGCGACCCCGCGGTCGCGCAGGCCTCGCTCAACTACATTCGGCGCAAGACTGCGACGCCCAACGACTGGCTCTACGCCAACTACCAGAAGTACCTGCCGACCGTTCGGGTCAACCAGGCCTGGGATCTGAGCAAGTCGGCCGGCACCCAGACTGTCGCCGTACTGGACACCGGTGTCGACGCCGGTCATCCGGATCTGGCCGGTCACCTGCTGCCGGGCTACAACACGTTCAACACCGCGCTGCCGCCGAACGACGGCGACGGTCACGGTACGGCGGTCACCGGCATCATCGCGGCCGGGACCAGCAACACGATCGGCATCGCCGGTGTGGCCTGGAATGCCAAGGTTCGGCCGGTGAAGGTGCTCGACGACAACGGTGAGGGCAGCGACGCCAACCTCATCAACGGCATCAACTGGGCGGTCAAGAACGGCGCCCGGGTGATCAACATGTCGCTCGGCAGCAGTGAATCCAACCCGGTGCTGCACACCGCGATCCAGAACGCCGTCGCCAAGGGCGTCGTGCTGGTCGCCTCGTCGGGTAACACCGGCCTCTCCGCGCCGCACTACCCGTCCGGCTACCCCGAGGTGCTGTCGGTCGGCGCCACCAACTGGTACGGCGCGTTGACCGACTTCAGCACCTACGGCGACTCGGTCGACATCGCCGCCCCGGGCTTCGACATCACCAGTACTGCGCCGCGGGCGAAGACGCCAGCCGGCTACGACCCGTACTGGCTGGGCCTCTCCGGTACGTCGTTCTCCTCGCCGATCGTCGCGGGTGTCGCCGCACTAGTGCGGAGCAAGTGGCCGACGTTGACGCCGGCCCAGGTGATGGCGCGGTTGAAGGCGACCGCCCGGGACGCCGGTCCGCGCGGCATCGACCCGTACTACGGCGCCGGCATCCTGGACGCGTACCAAGCCCTCGGTGGCAGGTGGACCACCGACTTTCCGGTGGTCCGCCCCGACCCGTACGACCAGCCCGCTCCGGCCCGGGCGCTCACGACGCCCTACAGCTCCACGTTCAACGTCGAGGGCGACGTCGACTGGTACTCGGTGTGGTCAACCGCTCCCCGCAATCTCAAGGTGTCGCTCACCGGCTCGGAGTTCAATCTCGACCTCCCGGTGAACATCGCTCCGCGCATCGAGGTGTACAACTCCGACCTGGAGCCGCTGGCGACTGCCGTGAACCCGTTCCCGGCGAACCCGGCCGTCCCGGCGCCGCTGACCGCGACCGCCAATGTCAGCGTGGCGGCAGGCGCCACGTACATCGCCGTACGCAACAACAACGGATCGCGGGACACCCGTCAGTACACGCTGAGCTTCACCGAGGAAGGGCCGGGTGGCACCACTCCCGGGATCGCGTACCCGGTGCGGGACGTCGAGCCTTCCGATATGACGACGTACCAGCTCGTGACCACCAAGCCGGTGGTGACGTTTGCCCGTCCGGTGCTCGCGACCAGCGTCACGCCGAGCACGGTGCGACTGGTGAACGGCAAGACCGGTTCCAGCGTGGGTGCCACGGTCGCGTACGACGAGGCCACCAAAAAGGCCGAGCTCACGCCAACCGCGCCGCTGCTCGACAACGCGCCGTACCGGATCGTCGTCAGTGGTGTCCAGGAGGCCGGCGGTACTCCGCTTGCGCCGTTCAGCAGCGTGTTCTCGACGAGAGACGACCCGCCCGCGGCGCCGACGTTCGACGCGACGGGCGCGTACCTGGCCGCGACGCTGACGTGGAAGCTCGCGCCGCTGTCGGATCTCGACCAGGTGATCGTCCGCCGCAACGCCGGGAACACCGTGCCGACGTTGACCACCGGCGCGCTCGTCTACGCCGGTACTGCGTCCGCCTTCAAGAACACCGGGCTCGCGCAGAACACGACGTACACCTATGGCGCTTGGGTGAAGGACCGCACCGGCAACGTCAGCCCGGTGGCGGTGTCGCGACTGTGGGGTGTGAAGACAGGCATCGCGATGTCGACGACGCTGCTCAACTATGGCGGCTCGGTCACGATCAAGGGCAGCACGATTCCCGCCAACGGGGTGGGCAGCATCATTCCGGTCAACCTGTACGTGCGGCCGAAGAACAGCACCAAGTTCACCTTGCTCGCCACGCTGAACACCTCGACGACCGGGAACATGTCGTTCGTGCACAAGCCGTTGGTGTCGTCGGTCTACATGCTGACGTATCCCGGTAACGAGGATCGGATGGGGACCCGGACCCCGGACGTCACCGTGCAGGTCGCGCCGACGGTCTCGGCCGCGTTGTCGCCGGTGTCGATCCGGCTTGGGCAGTTGACGAAGCTCAGTGGGTACGTCGCTCCGGCGCACTACGGCGCGCCCGTTTACCTGCAGCAGTACGGCAACAAGGTCTGGAAGTCGATCGCCTCGGTGAAGCTGAGTTCCTCGGGTGCGTACGCGTTCGGGATCAAGCCGGCGATCCGCGGCCAGATCGCCTACCGGGTGTGGTTCCCGGCCGACGCCGACCACGCTCAGGCGTTCAGCGCGACCAAGATCCTGACGGTCGGCTGACCCGCAGTACCTGACCAGCACGCCCCGGCCGATGCGGCCGGGGCGTGCTGCTGTTAGCAGGGCGTCAGCCGGGTAGCCGGTCGTGGACAGAAAGTGACAGTGGCAGCAAGTTCCTGTTGACAGAGCTTGCCTGGTCGGCCAGATTCGAACGCGTTGTGTTCCCGCCCTGGTACACCACGTCACAACGCTCTGGGGGAGTGAGGCATGCACTTGTCACGCCTGCGTACGGTCACTGTCGGCGTAGTAGCGATCGCGGTCTTGCTGGGTGGGGTGAAACCACCAGTAGTCGAGGCCGCCGAGCCAAAGAGGCCCAAGCCCGCACCTGTCTCCGCGGAGAAGTCGGCCGTCACCGTCCCGGCCGACTCCGTGAAGCCTCAGCTGGATCCGGCGACAGCCGGCACCGAGCGTCCGCAAGCCACGCCGGCCAAGGTCGTCTGGCCGGCGGCCGGTACGGCCACGGTGAAGGTGCCGGCGCCAGCGAAGGCCGGCAACAAGGCCGAGGCCAGCAGTAAGGCCGGCAATACGGCCGTGTCGGTGACGCCGTCGGCTGCCCGAGCGGCCGGACCTGACGAGGTTGCCGTCACGACGTTCGACCGCAAGGTCGCCGAGCGGCTGGGTGGTCACGGCCTCGCCCTGCGGCTCACGCGGGCTGATGGCGTGCGGACCTCCGCTCCGGTCGGCGTCCAGGTCGATGTCTCCGGATTCGCCAGCGCGTACGGCGGCAACTTCGAGTCGAGGCTGAGGCTGCTCGCCAAGCCGGCTTGTGCCCTGACCACTCCAACCGCCGCTGGCTGCGACAGCGCCAAGCCCGTACGCAGCCGAGTCGATCTCGCCCGGCACACGCTGATCGCTGACGTCCCGGCAGACCCGGCGGGCACTACCAGCAGCAAGGGCTCGGTCTATGTCGTGGCCGCTGCCCCCAACGGTGACGCCGGCTCGTACACGGCCACCAAGCTCTCCTCATCGAGCAAGTGGTCGGTGGGCCTGCAGTCAGGTGACTTCAACTGGAGCTACCCGATCCCCAAGGTGCCCGCCATCTCCGGCAAGGCGCCCGACCTGGATCTGAGCTACTCCTCGCAGTCCGTCGACGGCATGACGGCCTCCGAGAACGCGCAACCCTCGTGGGCGGGTCTGGGCTGGAGCCTCGATACGCCGTACCTCGAACGCCGGTACAACGGTTGCTCCGACGACGGCGGCGACACCGGGGACCTGTGCTGGGCCGGCGAACAACTCATGCTGTCGCTGGAAGGCACGTCCTCGGAGCTGGTCAAGGACAAGGCCGCCGGTGGCGACATCTGGCGGGCCAAGCAGGACCCGGGCTGGCGGGTCGAGCGGCACAAGGACGCCGGGAACGGCGACAACGACGGCGAGTACTGGGTGGTCTCCACCCCGCAGGGCATGACCTTCACCTTCGGTCGCGGCAAGCAGGCCAGGACCGGTACTGCGACCGACTCGGTCTTCACCGTGCCGGTCTTCGGTGACGACGACGGCGAACCGTGTCACAAGAGCAGCGTCGAGGACTCGTGGTGCACGCAGGCCTGGCGCTGGAACCTCGACGGCGTGGTCGATGCCCACGGCAACTCCACCACCTACTTCTACGACCAGGAGAAGAACAAGTACGCCCGCAACGGCGAGTCCGGGAAGTCGATCGAGTACGTCCGCGGCGGTCACGTCCGCGACATCGTCTACTCGCAGCGTTCCGGCGCAGAGGGTACGACGGCGCCGGCCCGGCTGCACTTCATCACGAACGACCGGTGCATCGAGGCCGCCGACGGATCGGGGACCTGCCCGGCGTTCGACAAGGACCACGCTTCGTCGTACCCCGATGTCCCGATGGACCAGGTGTGCACCGGGAGCTGTACCGGTGACGAGCAGAAGTCGCCGACCTTCTTCACCGGCAAGCTGCTGCGATCGGTGACGGCGCAACGCAACGAGGGCGACACTTTCGTCGACGTGGACCGGGTGGACTTCACCTACTCGTTCCCGAAGCCGTCGGACGGGACCAGTGCCTCGCTCTGGCTGGAGAAATTCCAGCAGGTCGGCATGAACGGCTCGGGCGAGCAGTCGCTGCCGGCGGTGGTGATCGCCGGTCGTGAGTCGCCGAACCGGGTCGACGCCGCACCCGGCGCCGGCGTACCGAAGCTCGAGAAGCTGCGGGTCACCACGGTCACCGACGAGCTCGGCCGCCGCGTCGAGGTGGGCTACGGACAACCCAGCGGCTGCACCATCGACAACTTCCCAGAGGGGAAGGCGGACACCAACACCCAGACCTGCTTCCCCGGCTGGCGATCGAACGACAACAGTTCGGGCTTCGGCTGGTGGCACCGGTACCTGACCACCAGCGTGACCGTGGTCGACCAGGCCGGCGGCAGCCCGGACCAGGTCACCGAATACCGGTACCGCGGCAAGCCGGCCTGGCACTTCGACGATGACGACGTCACCCCGATCGAGCGGAAGACCTGGAGCGACTGGCGCGGCTTCGGCAGCGTCGACGTCGCGAAGCTGAACGGCGGCCGGGCCGTCGAGGCGACCCGGAACCTGTTCTTCCAGGGCATGGACGGTGACCGGCTGGCCGGCGGCGGTACCAAGTCGGTCGACGTCGTCGACTCGCAGGGGACCGTGGTCGAGGACTCGCCCTGGCTGCGAGGCAAGGAACGCGAGCAGCAGCAGTTCAAGCTGGACGCCGACGCCGCCCCGTCGTACGAGCTCGGCGGGTCGCTGCACTCCTATGTGTCGGCTCGGACGACGCCAGCCGAGCCCGGCAAGACAGATCCTGATGACGACGCGCACCAGGTCGTCGAGCGCGAGTCGCTCAAGCGCGAGACGGTCATTGCCGAGGGCAACGGTGCGCGCTCCACCCGGACCACCCGGATGACCACCACGTTCGACGAGTACGGGCAGCCGACCGCCGTGGTCGATGCCGCCGGCGACGATGTGCGCTGCACCCGTACGTCGTACGCGCGCGACGCCGCCACCGTGACCGGCTGGATGCTGGCCTTCCCCTATCGGGTGCGGAACTACGAGGGCAGCTGTGAGGCCCCGAAGAGCCTGATCTCCGGCAAGGACCAGTACTACGACGGCGCGGATACTCCAGAAGCACCGGTACGCAAGGGCGACGTGACCAAGACGGTCGCCGCGCTCACCGCCTCCGGTCCGGACACCATCACCTCGTCCGTGACCACCTCCGCCACCTTCGACGACTACGGCCGGACCCTGACCGAGACCGATGCCAACGGCAACGTCTCGAAGACGGCGTACGCGCCCACCATCGGCCGGCCGGCGACGGTGACCGAGACCAACGCGCTCGGCCACGCCGAGGTCACCACGATGGACCCGGACCGCCAGCAGCCGTTGTCGGTCAAGGACGAGAACGGTCAGGTGACAACGAGCGGGTATGACCCGCTCGGGCGACTGCTGTCGGTCCGTACTCCGGAGCAGGCGGCTGACGCTCCGGCGGCGAAGGCCTTTGAGTATTCCCTCGATCCCGACCACAAGCTGCCGCCCAAGATCCTCACCAAGGTGCTGCAGTCCGGCACGAACTACATCTCCAGCTGGACTCTGCTGGACTCGATCGGCAGGGAACGCCAGGAGCAGGAAGTCTCACCGGCCTCCAGTTCCGCGGAGCCCCGCACGATCCTGACCGATACCCGGTACGACGGCGCCGGTCACGTGGTGGCGGAGTCGCTGCCGGTCGTGGTGCCCGCGGCGGCCGGCAACGCACTGCAGGCGGTTCCGGCCGACAAGGTGGTCGAGACCCGGCACTCCTACGATGATCTCGGCCGCAACATCCGCGCCGCCCATGTTGCCCAAGGCAATCAGCTGTGGGACTCGTCGACGGCGTACTTCGGTGACCACGTCCGCACCACGCCGCCGCCCGGTGGCGTGGTCAAGACGACCTGGACCGACGTACGCGGTCGCCAGTTGCGCAACGAGGAGGGCACCGGCGCGACCAAGGCCACCACGACGTACACCTACCACCCGTCGGGTCAGGCCGCGTCCGTCACGGATCCGGGCGGGCACAAGGCGACCTTCGGGTACGACCTGCTCGACAGGCGGACGGAGTCGAATGACCCCGACGCCGGCCAGTCCAGGACGCAGTACGACGCGGTCGGCAACCAGGTGGCTTCCTGGGACGCCAAGACGCTGGGCTCCGGCGCAGCGGGCCCGACGCTCTCGATGCGGTACGACGTGTTGAACCGTCCGCTCGAGAGGTGGGCAGGCAAGGCAGGTACCGGCACCAAGATCGCGTCGTGGTCCTACGACTCGGCCGAGATCAGCAACGGGATCGGCCGCGGTGCCGACCAGACCACCTTCCGGGACGGGAAGGCCTTCGTCCAGGCGGCGACCGGCTATGACCAGCGTGGCCGCGCACTGGGCAGCAAGTGGACCTTCCCGGCCGGGGTCGGCGGCTTGCTGCACGGTTCGTCGTACACGGTCTCCTACGGCTACGACGCCGCCGACCATCGCGTGGAGAAGACCTACGAGAACGCGGTGATCGGTGCACCCAAGGAGACGGTCCGGACCGGGTACGACGAGCTGGGCAACCCGACGACGCTGACTGGCACGTTGACCGACCCGTTGACCGGGAACACCCACACGGACCCGTACCTCTCGGCGACGACGTACGCCGCGGACGGCAAGCTCGGTGGACGCCAGTACGCGAACAAGGGCTTCCCGCTGAGTCGCGCCTACTCCTACGAGGAGGACACCCAGCGGCTGTCCGCGATCCAGACGCTGGTCGGCAACCCGCTGAACAACGACGTCAAGACGGAGCAGGACGACAAGTACAGCTGGGACCAGGCCGGCAACGTCCAGCAGATCACCGACCGCACCGGACACAAGCCGGTGGCGACCTGCTTCGACTACGACGGTTTGCAGCGGCTGACGCACGGCTGGACCACGTACAAGACCGACTGCAGCGACGCGGAGTCCACCCTCACGCATGACGGGCCGGTCGGCTACAACCAGTCGTGGACGTACTCGCTCGACGGCAACATCACCTCGGCCCGCTCGCTGCACACCACCAAGAACTACAGCTACGGGGACGCCAAGCACCCGCACGGGGTGACGAAGGCCGGCGCGGAGTCGTTCAAGTACGACGCCAACGGCTCGATGGTGGAACGTCCCGGGCTGCTCGGCAGCCTGATTCCGACGAAGCTCGCCTGGGACGCGCAGAACCAGCTGGAGTCCGAGACCAGCACCCTGGTCAGCAAGACCGAGTTCGTCTACGCGCCGGACGGCACCCGGATGGCCCGGGTCGATCCGCTCGGACTGACCGCGACGCTGTACATCGACGGTCAGGAGATCCTCGTCGTCGCCGGTGTCATCAAGGCTGCGACCCGCTTCTACGACCAGGCCGGCGTGACTGTCGCCGAGCGGCTCGAGCTCGGCAAGGTCATCTGGCAGCTGAACGACACGCAGGGCTCGGCCCAGATCGCCGTACCGGATGGCACCGGAATCGCCAGCCGCAGCTACTACTCGCCGTACGGCGAGATCCGTGACCTGCTGCTGCCACCACCTACCGAGCATGGCTGGCTGGGCAAGACCAAAGATCCGACCACCGGGCTGAACGCGCTCGGTGCCCGGTACTACGACGCCCAGCTCGGCCGGTTCCTGTCGACTGACCCGGCCAGCGACCTGTCGTCGGCTCAGACGGCCAACCCGTACTCCTACGGGGCCAACAACCCGATCACCTACATGGACCCGACCGGTCTGTGGAGCCTGTCGGGTGCTTGGAACGCGGTCAAGAGCGGGGTCAGCAAGGCCGTCGACTGGGTCGACGAGAACAAGGGCCTGATCGCGAACGTCGCCGTCGGCATCGGCGTCGGCATAGCGATCGGCGCGGTCTGTGCCACCGGTGTCGGCTGCCTGATCGCCGCTGGGGTCGCCGCGGGTGCGGCGGGTGCCGCAGCGGGGTACGGCGTCGACGTCGCAGAGGGGAAGAAGGACTTCTCCTGGGGTGGTCTGGCCACCGAGGTCGCTACCGGCGCCGCCATCGGCGGGTTGACCGCGGGTGCGGGCGCCGGGCTGGGCGCGGGAGCCCGGGCGGTCGCCGGCTCGACTGCTGGCAAGGCAGTGACCGCGGCTGCGTCGAAGGCTGGCTCGTCCGCCGCGAACTCGGCCGCGGGCCAAGCGGTCCGGGCCGGTGGCAAGGCAGTGGCAGACACCGTGAAGGCCGGCGCGGGCAAGGTCGCCTCTGCCGCGAGATCGACCGGCCGGACGGCCGCCAAGGCCTGCAGTTTCGCGGCAGCCACCACCGTGGTGATGGCCGGCGGGGCGACGAAGGCGATCGCCGACGTCAAGCCCGGCGACGAGGTGATCGCCGCTGATCCGGAGACCGGCGAGCGAGGGCCGCGCAAGGTCAAGGAGGTGTTCGCGCACACCGACACGCTGGTCGACCTCGCGGTCGACGGCGAGGTGATCACGACCACCGAGGACCACCCGTTCTGGAACGCGACCGACCACGAGTTCCAGCGGGCCGACCGGCTCGACCCGGGCGACGAGGTGCTCGCCAGTGACGGCCGCAAGGTCCGGGTCAAGGGTCTGGTGCCCGGCTCGCAGCGGACGGCCACTGCCTACAACCTCAGCGTGGAAGGCATCCACACCTACCAGGTCGGGCAGCGCGGGTTGCTGGTCCACAACTCCTGCACGGTGCCCACCCCCAGGGTCGACGCCTCGACGCTGCCTGGCTACCGGTCCTTCAGCGCCGCCAAGCGCGCTCTGGGTTCACCCGGCCAGGGCAAGGTGTACGACCACGTCGTGGAGCAGTCGCAGGCGGCTCGGAGCGGGTTCGCGAAGACGGAGATCAACCATCCGTTCAACATGAACCCCGTCAGTGCCCGGACGAACCAGATCAAGGCAAACTACTACTCGTCCAAGCAACCCTTCACCGGTGGACAGACGGTTCGGGACTGGCTCACCGGGCAGAGCTTCAAAGATCAGTACACCTTCGGGATGGATGTGCTGGCCAAGATCAAGGCAGGAGTCATCACATGACGGCTACGCCGGGCGGCGACGAGGTGGCTGCGCTCGTCGAGCGGTACCGGCTCCTCGCGGAGGAGTGGGACGAGAAGCAGGGCGATGCCAAGCGGGCGAACCGTGTCTTCGACCAGCACCACGAGGTCGCCAAGCAACTCCGGGACATCGAGGGCGGTCGACTCGGCATCCAGGCTCTGCTGACCCATCCGGTCATCGGCGTCCGCCTGCTGGCGGCGACAGACACTCTGAGGTGGGCACCGGAGGCCGCAGTACCGGTGCTCGAGCAGATCCAGTCCGTTCGGGACCTGCATGCGATCAGCGCGGAGTACACCCTGAAGGCCTTCCGCGAAGGCAAGCTGAACCTCGACTGGTAACTGTCCCGACCGACAGGACATAGTGCTCGAAATGGGCTCGGCCGCCGCTCTCGTGAGCGTGGCGGTCAGCCGAACTGCCCACTATGTCCTGTCGGTCGGGACGGCCAGTTAGGCTTCGGGGCGTGGCGACCCTCGTGGATTTGGTTGGTGGTAGTGAGTACCCGGGCCGGGGGTTGGCGATCGGGCGCGACAGCGATGGCGCGCCGTTCGTCGCCTACTGGCTGACTGGGCGGAGTGCCGCCTCCCAGCAGCGGCAACTCGTGGTGTCAGAGCGCGAGGTCGTCGTGCAGGACGTGGGCGGTGGCGCGTCCGACGAGCTGCGGCACTACACGGCGGCGATCCGCGACGAGGACTGGGTGATCGTCGGCAACGGGACCCATGTCAGCGAGCTCGCCGGGACGCACGCCGACTGTGTGGATCTCCAGGTGGCGCTGCGCAACATCGACTACGAACCCGACCCGCCGATCCGGACTCCCCGGATCGTCGGCGGCGCCGTCATCGAGGGCCCCGAGTTGCTGGACCTCGTCGTAGGCTCCGCGCGGTCGTACTCCGCGGACCAGGTCCAGCACCCGTCGTTGTTCCTGCGCCGCTCCGAGGAAGCCACCGCCGGCGTCGTCACCACGTACTCCGGGTCTGCCGACCAGGTGGTCACCGATGGCTACCCGGTGGTCGTCTCGGTCGAGGCGGAGTGGGAGACCCTCCCCGACCTGCTCTGGGACCGGCTCAACCCGGCTCTGCGAGTCGCGCTCGTCGTCATCCCGTTACTCACGGACACCTTCGAGGACGCGATCGCCCGGGCGCGCTGACCTCAGCGATCACTGCTCTCGGTGCTCACTGCTCGCGGCGGTCGCTGATCTCAGCGTTCGCTGACGATGACGTCGACGGAGTACTGGTCGGCTCGGTAGCAGTGGTCGCCGAACTCGACCGGCGAGCCGTCGGCGTCGTACGCGCTGCGGGTCATCGTGACGAGCGGCTCGGCCTTGGACATGTGCAGCGTCCGGCGCTCCTCGGCGGTGGCGTTGCGGGCGCCGATGCGCTGCCGCGCCACCGTCGGGCGGATGCCGCGCGCCCGGAGTACGGCGTACAGGCCGTCGGTCTCCAGTTGCTTTGTGGTCAGGTCGTCCATTGCCGGGGGCAACCAGTTGCGCAGGATCGCGAGCGGCAGGTCGCCGGCGTAGCGGAGCCTGACGATCGAGACCAGCGGGGTGCCGGGCGGGAGGCCGAGCGCCTCGGCGGCACGATCGTCCTGCGCTGAACAGATCAGCGAGAGTACTTCGGTGCGCGGGGTCCTGCCCTCGCGGATCAGGTCGTCGTACAGGCTGGTCAGTTCGGCGCGGCGGTGGACCATCTGGTTCGCGACGGTGGTGCCGATGCCGCGGCGGCGGACCAGCAGGCCTTTGTTGACCAGCTCGGAGATCGCGCGGCGCACGGTCGGCCTGGACAGGTTGAGCCGGTCGGACATCGCCAGCTCGTTCTCGAACGCGTCGCCCGGGCGCAGCGTGCCGTCGCTGACGGCAGCGGTCAGCTGCTCGGCGAGCTGGTGATAGAGCGGCACCGGGCTCGACCGATCGATCTGGATCGGCAGGGCGGCCATGGTCGGATGTTACAGGAAGGAGGTTTGTATGTCCCAACGTGAAAATGTGCTTACAAAGTATTGACACTCCTGGGCTGGACCGCGAAGCTGACGGGACGAACCAGGACCGCCGGTGGACCGCGCCGGCGGCACTCACGAGCGCCTTGACGAGAGGGCATACAGGATGCGAATCGGGTTGGTCGGGGCCGGGCGGATCGGGGCGTTCCATGCCGCGACGCTGAAGGGTCTGCCGGCGGTGGAGCAGGTCGTCGTCGCGGATGTCGACGCGACCCGGGCGGAACTGGTCGCCAAGGATCTCGGCCTGGAGTTCGCGGCCTCAGCCGATGAACTGCTGACCAGCGGGATCGACGGTTTTGTGATCGCCGCGGCCACGTCGGCGCACGCCGAGCTGATCTCGAAGGCCGTCGCCGCCGGGATCCCGACCTTCTGCGAGAAGCCGGTGGCGACCGACCTCGGCGACACGCAGCGGATCGTCGAGCTGGTCGAGGCCTCGGACGTGCCCGTGCACATCGGCTTCCAGCGCCGGTTCGACGCCGGGTACAGCTCGGCCCGGGAACAGGTCGTCAGCGGGGAGCTCGGCTTCATCCACCACATCCGTGCGAACACCAACGACGCGTTCCCGCCGGCGCGCGAGTACATCCCGACCAGTGGCGGCTTCTTCCGCGACTGCACGGTGCACGACTTCGACATCATCCGCTTCGTCACCGGTCGCGAGGTCGTCAGCGTCTACGCCACCGGCGCCAACCGCGGCGAGACCTTCTTCGGCGAGTACGGCGACGTCGACGCGGCCGCGGCTCTGTTGACGCTGGACGACAGCACCTTCGTGTCGGTCAGTGGCACCCGCTATAACGCGGCCGGCCACGACGTCCGGATGGAGGTGCTCGGCTCGCTCGGGTCGATCGCAGTCGGGCTGGACGAACACACCGCGCTGCGGTCGGCCGAGCCGGGCATCACCTTCCCGGACGGTCAGTCGCACGCCACTTTCATGGACCGGTTCCGGCCGGCCTACATCGCCGAGCTGACCGCTTTCACCGAGGTCGTCGCCGGCACCCGCGAGGTACCGTGCACGGTCCGCGACGCCCTCCAGGCCTTCCGAATCGCCGACGCCTGCGAACTGTCCCGACACGAGAACCGCGTTGTTTCATTGGAGGAGATCGGCGCATGACTGAGATTGCTGCCCGGATCGCCGGAGCGCCCATCTCCTGGGGGGTCTGTGAGGTCCCGGACTGGGGTTGGCAGTACGACCCGGACACGGTGCTCGCGCAGATGCGCGACGTGGGCATCGCCGCGACCGAGTTCGGGCCGGACGGGTTCCTGCCGGACGACCCGGCCGAGAAGGCGAAGGCGCTCGCCGATCTGGGGTTGCGTGCGGTCGGCGGGTTCGTGCCCGTAGTACTGCATGATCCTTCGCACGACCCGTCTGCTGAGGTCGCTCGCGCGTTGGAGGGCTTTGTCGCTGCCGGGGCCAGCACGCTTGTGCTCGCCGCGGCGACCGGGCAGGACGGGTACGACGATCGCCCGGTGCTCGACTCGGTCGGCTGGGGCACGTTGCTGGCCAATCTCGACGCGCTGGCCGGGCTGGCCGCCAAGCAGGGGATCACGGCGACGCTGCACCCGCACGTCGGCACGATGGTCGAGAACGCGGATGACGTCGACCGGGTCCTGCAGGGCTCGACGATCGGCCTCACGCTCGACACCGGGCACCTGCTGATCGGCGGCGTCGATCCGGTGGCGCTGGCGCTGAAGCACACGTCGCGAATCCTGCACACGCACTTGAAGGACGTCGACGCTGGATGGGCCGCGAAGGTCCAGTCTGGCGAGGTCAGCTACACCGACGCCGTACGCGCGGGGATGTACCGGCCGCTCGGTGGCGGTGACATCGACCTGACCACGATCGTGTCCGCGCTGGAGAAGTCCGGGTACGACGGCTGGTACGTGCTCGAGCAGGACACGATCCTGGCCGGGCGCCCCGAGGACGACGGGCCGCTGGCCGACGTACGGGCGAGTATCGAGCATCTGCGGCGGATCGCCGGGGCGGTCTGATGGCTGACGACGTACTCACCATCGGGCGGATCGGGGTCGACCTCTATCCGTTGCAGACCGGGACGCGCCTCGAGGACGTCGAGAGCTTCGGCAAGTTCCTCGGCGGAAGTGCGACCAACGTCGCTGTCGCGGCCGCCAAGCATGGGCGGAAGTCGGCGGTGATCAGCCGGACCGGCAACGACCCGTTCGGCACCTTCATCCACCGGACGTTGCTGGAACTCGGCGTCGACGATCGGTTCGTGACGCCGGTCGAAGGCCTGCCGACGCCGATCACGTTCTGCGAGATCTTCCCGCCGGACAACTTCCCGCTGTACTTCTACCGGTTCCCGAAGGCGCCGGACCTGGTGATCAACCCGTCCGAGCTCGACCTGGACGCGATCAAGGACGCCTCGATCTACTGGTCGACGGTGACCGGGTTGTCGGCCGAGCCGAGCCGGACCGCGCACTTCACCGCCTGGGAAGCGCGGGAGCGACGCCCGCTGACCGTGCTCGACCTGGACTACCGGCCGATGTTCTGGGCGGATCCGAGCGAGGCGCACGAGCAGGTCAACCGCGCGCTCCAGCACTGCACTGTTGCTGTGGGCAACCGCGAGGAGTGTGAGGTCGCGGTCGGCGAGACCGACCCGGACAAGGCCGCCCAGGCGCTGCTCGACCGCGGGCTGGACCTGGCTGTCGTGAAGCAGGGCCCGAAGGGAACGCTGGCACGAACCCGCGACGAACGAGTCGAGGTGCCGCCGTTCCCGGTCGAGGTGGTCAACGGCCTCGGTGCCGGCGATGGCTTCGGTGGCGCCTTGTGCCACGGCCTGCTGGCAGGCTGGCCCTTGGAAAAGGTGATCCGCTTCGCGAACATCGCAGGCGCAATCGTCGCCTCCCGCCTCGAATGCTCGACCGCAATGCCCACCGAGTCCGAGGTCCTGGCCCTCCTGGAGCAGTCCGCATGACCGCCATCGGAAGCAACCCGCTGTCCCACACCTGCCGGCTACTGCCGGCCTGGCCTGCGGCTTCACGGCGCTGCTGCTCCACCACCATCCCGACCGCACTGCCACATGGCACCGCGTTGCTTGGGTCTGACCTGGGGGAGTCCGCATGAGCACCGCCGGAAACAACCTCCGAGGCCCCGGATCCGGGTCGGGCGGAGTAGTGCCGGCTGGAGCCGGACCTGGTGGAACCGTGCCGGGTGGAGCCGGGCAGGGAACGGGGATGGGTGGAACCGTGCCGGGTGGAGCCGGGCAGGGAACCGGGATGGGTGGAACCGTGTCTGGTGGAGCTGGGGTGGGTGGGGCTGAGTTGGGGGTTGATGTGAATCCGACTGAGATCAGGGTGCGGTATCCCGAGCGGATCGCCGAGGCCTGGCAGGGGAGGCGTCGGCGCGAACTGGTCGGCGAAGACGGCCGGCTGCTGATCGTCGCCGCCGATCACCCAGCGCGCGGTGCCCTCGGTGTCCGGGACGACCGGATGGCGATGGCGAGCCGGGCGGGGCTGATCGACCGGCTCTGTACTGCGCTCCGCCGCCCGGGCGTCGACGGCGTACTCGCGACTCCCGACGTACTCGAAGACCTGCTGCTGCTCGGTGCGCTCGAAGGCAAGGTCGTCATCGGCTCGATGAACCGGGGCGGGCTGCAAGGCGCGTCGTTCGAACTGGACGACCGGTTCACGGCTTACGGTACGGCGGATGACATCGCCGGGCGCAGGCTGGACGGCGGCAAGATGCTGACCAGGATCTGCCTCGACGATCCCGGCACGGTGGCGACGCTGGAGAGCAGCGCCCAGGCGGTGACCGAACTGGCCGAACGCAAACTGATGGCGATGGTCGAGCCCTTCTGGTCGGTCCGCCGCGACGGACGCGTGACGAACCTGCTCGACCCGGACTCGGTCATCAAGTCAGTACACATCGCCTCCGGCCTCGGCGCCACCAGCGCCTACACCTGGCTCAAGCTGCCGGTCGTCGACGACCTGGCTCGGGTAATGGACGCAACCACCTTGCCGACCTTGCTGCTCGGGGGCGACCCAACCGTCGCCCCCGAGGAGACCTACGCCTCCTGGGGCAAGGCCCTGAGCCTCCCCTCGGTCCGCGGCCTGGTCGTAGGCCGAGCCCTCCTCTTCCCACCCGACGGCAACGTATCCGCCGCCGTAGACCAAGCCGCCACCCTCGTCCACGGAGGCGCCGCATGACCCCGGACGAGCTCCAGCCAGCAGCCGGTGCCGACGGAGGTGTCGCATGACTGAGTGGTTTCGGGGTGCGGGGTCTACGGCGCGGGATGGGTTTGACGTGGCGGTGAGCCCGGGGGAGGAGGGCTGGGAGCACACCGGTTTGTACGTCGCCACGTTGCAGCCGGGGCAGTCCGTCGAGATCGACACGGGTGACTCCGAATGGCTCGTGCTGCCGTTGTCGGGGTCGGCCGAGGTGATCGTCGACGGTGAGACCGTGCCACTGGCTGGGCGCGCGGATGTGTTCTCCGGCGCGACCGACCTCGCCTACGTGCCGCGCGGCTCCACCATGGCCGTCGTCAGCGCGGGCGGTGCCCGAATCGCCTTCCCACACGCTCGTGCGGCATCGGACTACCCGTTCCGGCGGATCGGTGTCGAGCAGGTCGAGACCGAGCTACGTGGCGCGGGTGTCGCCTCCCGGCAGGTGCGCAACTTCGGTACGCCCGCGGTGCTCGAGGCCGACTCGATCATCGCCTGCGAGGTGCTCACCCCGGCGGGGAACTGGTCGTCGTACCCGCCGCACAAGCACGACGAGCACAAGCCTGGCAAGGAGAGTGAGCTCGAGGAGATCTACTACTTCGAGCTGCGGCTCTCCGACGCCGCCCCTGAGGTTGTCAAGGGCAACGACCCGATCGGTTACCAGCGGGTCTACGGCACCGACGACCGCCCCATCGACGTACTGGCTGAAGTGCGCAGTGGGGATCTGGTCCTGGTGCCACACGGTTGGCATGGTCCGGCGATGGCGCCTCCTGGTTATGACATGTACTACCTGAACGTGATGGCCGGCCCCGGTACGGAGCGGGAGTGGCTGATCAGCGACGACCCACAGCACGGCTGGGTCCGCGAGCTGTGGAAGGCCGAACAGATCGACCCCCGCCTCCCCTTCGGGAAGAACCAATGAAAGCCGCGGGTAGCTCCGGCGCAACGGCGCTGGCTGGACGTAGATCCGTCGCAACGACGGGGACTGAGTGCGGCGCCGAGGCGACCACGAGGTCTGGACGCGGTGTCGGTCCAACGGCGTGGGTCGGGTGTGGGGCCGGTGTCACGGCGGTGACTGGGAATGGGCTCGGGGCAAGGGGGATGGCTTCGGGTGGGGCTGTCGGGTGCGGGATGGTTGACGGGATGACGATGGGTTTTGGAGGAGAGCTATGACGGTGCGTCTCACGGTCGCGCAGGCGTTGGTGCGATTCCTGGGCGTTCAGTACTCCGAGCGCGACGGGCAGCGGCAGAAACTGTTCGCGGGATGCTTCGGCATCTTCGGGCACGGCAACGTGGCCGGCATCGGCCAGGCGTTGCTGCAGTCCGAGCTCGAGGACCCCGAGGCGTTGCCGTACATCCTCGCCCGCAACGAGCAGGCGATGGTGCACAGCGCCTCCGCCTTCGCCCGGACCCGTGACCGCCTGCAGACCTACGCCTGCACGGCGAGCGTCGGCCCCGGTTCGACCAACATGATCACCGGCGCGGCCCTGGCGACGGTCAACCGGCTACCTGTTCTTCTCCTTCCTTCTGACGTGTTCAGCACCAGGGTGGCGACGCCGGTGCTGCAGGAACTGGAAAGCACGACCGCCGGCGACATCTCCGTGAACGACGCCTTCCGCCCGGTCTCGAAGTACTTCGACCGGATCTGGCGCCCCGAGCAGCTGCCCTCGGCCCTGCTGAACGCGATGCGCGTGCTGACCGACCCGGTGGAGACCGGCGCGGTCACCATCGCCCTGCCGCAAGATGTGCAGGCCGAAGCCTTCGACTGGCCCGAGGACCTGTTCGCCGAGCGCACCTGGTACGTCGCGCGTCCGTTGCCCGAGGCATCTATTGTCGACAAAGCGGTAGAACTCATCAGATCTTCGCAGCGTCCGCTGATCGTCGCCGGCGGCGGTGTGGCCTACTCGCAAGCCCAGGACGCGCTGCGCGAGTTCGCTGAGCAGACAGGTATCCCGGTCGCGGAAAGTCAAGCAGGCAAGGGATCTCTGCGCTACGACCACCCGCAGTCGGTCGGCGCGGTCGGGTCCACGGGCACGACGGCCGCGAACGCGCTGGCCCGCGAGGCCGACCTGGTGATCGGTATCGGCACCCGCTACGCCGACTTCACGACGGCGTCGCGGACGGCCTTCCAGAACCCGGACGTGCGGTTCGTCAACATCAACGTGGCGCGCTTCGACGGTGGCAAGCATGCTGGTCTCCCTGTCGTCGCAGATGCCCGGGAAGCCCTTGTTTCCTTGGCGTCTGCGGTAGGCGATTGGTCTGTGCAGAACCAGTACAGAACATTGACCGCCGAGCTCGCAACCCGGTGGGACGCGATTGTGGATAACACCTACAACCCATCCACAGAGGTGACCGGGAAGCTGGCCGAAGGGCTGCTCACCCAGGGCGAGGTTCTGGGTGCCGTCAACGAATTGTCGGCGGCGTCTGATGTGGTGGTTTGTGCGGCCGGTTCGATGCCGGGCGACCTGCACAAACTCTGGCGGACCCGCGATCCGAAGGGATACCACGTCGAATATGGCTACTCCTGCATGGGTTATGAGATCGCCGGCGGGCTGGGCGTCCGCCTCGGCGCACCCGAGCGCGACGTCTTCGTCCTGGTCGGCGACGGGTCGTACCTGATGATGTCGAGCGAGCTCGTCACCGCCGTGCAGGAGAACGTCAAGATCATCGTCGTCCTGGTGCAGAACCACGGCTTCGCCTCGATCGGGGCCCTGTCCGAATCCCTCGGCTCCCAGCGCTTCGGTACGGCGTACCGGCGGCGCGGCGGGGACGGGCGACTCGATGGGGACTACCTGCCGGTCGACCTGGCGGCCAACGTGCGCAGCCTCGGTGTCGAGGTGCTCGACGTGAATAGCCGCGCCGAGCTGGAGAAGGCGATCGGTACTGCGAAGGCCGCCGACGGGCCGATCGCGATCCACGTGAAGACCGATCCGCTGATCGGTGCGCCGGACAGCGAGTCGTGGTGGGACGTGCCGGTCAGCCAGGTGTCCGACCTGGAGTCGACGCGCACGGCATCGGCGGCGTACGAGGAATCCAAGAAGGCGCAACGGCCGTACCTGGCACCAGTCGAAGGAGACAGCCGTGGCTAGCGTCACCATTGGCAGCGCGCCCGACTCCTGGGGCGTCTGGTTCGCGAACGACGAGCAGCAGACGCCTTGGCAGCGGTTCCTCGACGAGGTCGCCGCAGCCGGCTACACCCGGATCGAGCTCGGCCCGTACGGGTATCTGCCCACGGATCCCACGCAGCTGAAGGAAGAGCTGGACAAGCGCGGCCTCGCGGTGACGGCCGGCACGATCTTCGAGCACCTGCATCGCCCCGACTCGTGGGAGTCGACCTGGAGCGATGTTTCGGCCGCTGCCGAGCTGGCCGCGGCGATGGGCGCCCGGCATCTGGTCGTCATCCCGTCGATGTGGCGGGGTTCGAACGGTGAGGTCGTCGAGCCGCGGCTGGATCACGAGGGCCAGGCGCGGCACGGCCGGCAGGTGACCGAGCTGGGCCGGCGGATCGCCGCGGAGTACGGGCTGAAGACGCAGTACCACCCGCACGCGGACGGGCATGTGGACAGTCAGGAGACGGTCGAGCGCTTCCTCGCCGAGACCGATGGGGAGCACGTCAACCTCTGCCTGGACACCGGCCACATCAGCTACTGCGGCGGCGACAATCTCGAGCTGATCCGGAAGTACCCCGAACGGATCGGCTATGTGCACCTGAAGCAGGTCGATCCCGTGGTGCTGGCGCAGGTGGAGGCCGACGGCGTCGGCTTCGACGAGGCGGTCCGGCGTGGCGTGATGTGCGAGCCGCCGCTCGGCGTGCCCGAGTTGCCGCCGGTGCTCGACGCGCTGGCCGCCCTGGACGCGGACCTGTTCGCGATCGTGGAGCAGGATATGTATCCGTGCCCACCCGATGTCCCGCTGCCGATCGCGGAGCGGACGCTGGCGTACCTGAAGAGCCACGGGGGTGGTGTAACCGTTTGACGACCAGCAGAGTATTCCTCTCTGGTCACACCCAAACGCCGCGGCGTTACCGCGGAAACGTCTGAAAGGCTGGTTGTAGTCATGGTTCGGTGGCAGAAGAAGGCGGTGGCCACGGGGGCGGCGCTCGTGCTGGTCGCGGCACTGGGTGCTTGTAGTTCCTCGGGCGGTAAGAAGGAAGAGCAGCAGAGCGGTTCCGGCTCGGGCAATGTCGCGAACACTCCGCGCATCAAGGTTGCGATGATCACGCACTCGGGCCCGGGTGACACCTTCTGGGACATCGTCCGCCGGGGCGCGGAAGCCGCCGCCCAGAAGGACAACGTCGAGCTGCAGTACTCCTCCGATCCGGACGGGGCAGCGCAGGCGAACCTCGTGCAGACGGCGATCGACTCGAAGGTGGACGGCATCGCGGTCACCCTGAGCAAGCCCGACGCGATGCTGCCGAACGTCAAGAAGGCGATCGCGGCCGGAATCCCGGTCACGATCCTGAACGGCGGCCTCGACGTCTTCAAGCAGGGGCAGACCGGCGCGATCGGGTACTTCGGTCAGGACGAGCGGATCGCGGGCCAGGCCGTCGGTGACAAGGTGAAGGCGCTGGGTGCGAAGAAGGTGCTCTGCGTCATCCACGAACAGGGCAACGTCGGGCTCGAGTCCCGCTGCCAGGGCATCAAGGACAAGTTCGGCGCCGTCGAGAACCTGAACGTCAACGGCACGGACCAGCCGGGGACGCAGGCGACCGTGACCTCGAAACTCCAGCAGGACAAGGCGATCGACTACGTGATCGGGCTGAACGCGGGGATCACGTTGACCGCGGTGACGGCAGCTAAGGACGCCAGCTCAGCCGCCAAGGTCGCCACCTTCGACATGAGCAAGGAGATGGCGAAGGCGGTCAAGGACGGCACCGTGCAGTTCGCCGTCGACCAGCAGCCGTACCTGCAGGGGTACCTCGCTGTGGACGCGGTCTGGCTCTACAAGACCAATGGCAACACCATCGGCGGCGGTGAGGCCACGTTGACGGGTCCTTCGTTCGTCGAGAAGTCCAACGTCGACGCGGTGGAGAAGTTCGCCACGGCCGGGACCCGCTGAGGTATCGCCGTGGCTTCGACGATCGCGACACCCACAGGCGTCGACGACCGCGTCTCGACGCGTTCGATCGGGGCCCGGCTGCTGAGCCGCCCGGAAATCGGGTCGCTGGTCGGCGCAGCGGTGATCCTGGTGTTCTTCCTGATCTCCGCTGCACCGTTCCGCGACATCAACAACACCGGCACGATCCTCTACGGGGCTGCGCTCATCGGGGTGATGGCCGTCCCGGTATCGCTGTTGATGGTCGGCGGCGAGTTCGACCTGTCCGCTGGTGTGGCGGTGACGACCGGGGGCCTGACCGCCGGCATCGTCGCCTACCAGTTCAGCCTGAACGTCTGGGTCGGGATGGCCGTGTCGCTGGCGCTGGCGCTGCTGATCGGATTGTTCAACGGCTGGCTGCTGATGCGGACCGGACTGCCGAGCTTCCTGGTGACGCTCGGCACGTTCTTCATCCTGCAGGGCGTGAACATCGCCGTAACCCGGCTGACCTCAGGAGCCGTCGCCTCGAACTCGATCAGCGACATGGACGGGTTCAGCGCGGCGAAGGCGGTATTCGCGTCGGAGTTCAAGCTCGGCGGGATTACCGTCAAGATCATCATCGTGTGGTGGATCCTGTTCGTCGCCCTCGCCGCGTGGGTGCTGCTGAAGACGAAGGTCGGCAACTGGATCTTCGCCGTCGGCGGGGACGCGGCGGCCGCCCGGGCGGTCGGCGTACCGGTGAAGAAGGTCAAGATCGGGCTGTTCATGACGGTCGGGTTTTTTGCCTGGTTCACCGGTATGCAGCTTCTGTTCAACCAGAACGGCGTGGTGCAGTCAGGTGAAGGCGTCGGCAAGGAGTTCCTCTACATCATCGCGGCGGTAGTCGGCGGTTGCCTGCTGACCGGCGGGTACGGGTCGGTCGTCGGTGCCGCGGTCGGTGCGCTGATCTTCGGCATGGTGCAGCTCGGCGTCGTGTACGCCGGCTGGAACCCGGACTGGTTCAAGGCGTTCCTCGGCGTGATGTTGCTGCTGGCCACCATCGTGAACCTCGTCGTCAAGAAGAAGGCGGATGCACGATGACTACCACGAAGGGCTTCGCCAGCGAGGCCGCCAGCAGTCCCACCACACCGGTGGTGCACCTGGAGGACGTCGGCAAGAGCTACGGCAACATCCAGGCGCTGCGTGGAGTGTCGCTGTCGGTGCGGCAGGGCGAGATCACCTGCGTGCTCGGCGACAACGGCGCGGGCAAGTCGACGCTGATCAAGATCATCGCCGGCTTGCACGCTCACACCGCGGGCACCCTGTCGGTGAACGGCGAGGAGCGGCACTTCTCCTCGCCGCGTGAGTCGATGGACAGCGGGATCGCGACCGTCTACCAGGATCTGGCGCTCGCCCCGCTGATGTCCGTCTGGCGGAATTTCTTCCTCGGCAACGAGCTCACCAAGGCGTTCGGAACGCTGGACGCGACGCGGATGAAGAAGATCACCGATGGCGAGCTGACCAAGATGGGGATCTCGATCCCCAACCTGGAACAGCCGGTCGGGATGCTGTCCGGCGGTCAGCGCCAGTGCATCGCGATCGCGCGGGCGATCTACTTCGGTGCCAAGGTGCTGATCCTGGACGAGCCGACCGCCGCGCTCGGCGTGAAGCAGTCCGGGGTGGTGCTGAAGTACATCGTCAAGGCGCGCGACGCCGGTCTCGGCGTCGTCTTCATCACCCACAACCCGCACCACGCGTACCTGGTCGGGAACCATTTCGTCGTCCTCAAGCTGGGCCGGGTCGCGCTCGACACCCATCGCGCCGACATCACGCTGGAGCAGCTGACCAACGAGATGGCGGGTGGGTCCGAACTGGAAGCGCTCAGCCACGAGCTCCGCGGGATCGACGCGGAGGCGGTGGTGGTGCGTCCGGCCGACGAGCCGGTCCGGATCCAATCCCCTCTGGAGAGCACATGACCCAAGACCTCAGGATCGGCATCATCGGCGTCGGGATGATGGGCGCCGATCATGCCGAGCGGGTCGCCCGGCGGATCTCGGGCGCCCGGCTTGTCGCCGTCTCCGACCCCGACACGGCCCGGGCAGCCACACTGGCCGCGACGCTGGGCGGCGCGCTAGACGGAAGCCCGGGTGCGGCCCCGGATGGAAGGCTCGGCGGGGTTCGGGTGGTTGAGGATCCGCTGGCGCTGATCGGTGATGCCGAGGTGGATGCCGTGATCATCGCCTCGCCGGGCTTCGCGCACGCCGAGCAGTTGATGGCGTGCCTCGAACACGGCAAGCCGGTGCTCTGCGAGAAGCCGCTGACGATGGACACCGAGTCGTCGTTGCGGGTGGTCGAGGCCGAGCACAAGGTCGGGCGGTCGTTGATCCAGGTGGGGTTCATGCGCCGCTTCGACCCGGAGTACGCGCGGTTGAAGCAATTGCTGGACTCCGGGGAGCTCGGCCGGACGCTGCTGCTGCACAACGTGCACCGGAACAAGACGGTCGCGCCGACGTTCCGCAGCGAGATGATCGTGCGCGATTCCCTGGTGCACGAGGTCGATGTGGCGCGCTGGCTGTTCGGCGACGAGATCACCCGGATCACCGTGCACGCCCCGAAGCCGACCAGCCTGGTCGGCGAGGGCGTGCTCGATCCGCAGCTGGCCGTGTTCGAGATGGCCGGCGGGGCGATGGCCGATGTGGAGGTGTTCGTGAACTTCCAGGTCGGGTACGAGGTGCGCTGCGAGGCCGTCGCGGAAAGGGGCAGCGCGACGATCGGGCTCGGGGTCGACGTCTTGACCAGGCAGGCCGGACACTGGGGTGGTGCGGTGCCGGACGACTTCCGGGTTCGCTTCGGGCTCGCGTACGACATCGAGGTCCAGCGCTGGGTGAATGCCGCGGCGCGGGGCGAGATCGACGGCCCGACGGCCTGGGACGGGTACGCCGCCGCCGCGGTCTGCACGGCCGGCGTCCAGTCCTTGCAGGAAGGCCGCCCGGTGGCGGTCGAGATGGTCAGCCGGAGCGAGGTGTTCGGGTGAAGACCCCGGAGGCGAGCACGTTCACAAGCAAGAAGATCACCGAGGTAGGGATACAGCTGTGAGTACTGAGCGAATCACCCATTTGATCGGCGGGACCCCGTGGACGGGAGTCTCCGAACGCACCAGCAAGGTCTACAACCCGGCCACCGGCGAGGTGACCGGCGAGCTGGACCTGGCCTCGGCGGTGACCGTCGACGAGGTGGTGAAGGTCGCCCATGACGCCTCGAAGGCGTGGGGCCGGATCTCGCTCACCAAGCGCGCGCAGGTGCTGTTCGCCTTCCGCGAGCTGCTGAACGAGCGCAAGGAGGAGATCGCCGCGCTGATCACCGCCGAGCACGGCAAGGTGCTCTCGGACGCGCTCGGCGAGGTCACCCGCGGCCTGGAGGTGGTCGAGTTCGCGTGCGGCATCCCGCACCTGCTGAAGGGCGGCTTCAGCGAGAACGTCTCCACCAACGTCGACGTCTACTCGATCCGCCAGTCACTCGGCGCGGTCGCGGTCATCTCGCCGTTCAACTTCCCGGCGATGGTCCCGCTCTGGTTCGTCCCGATTGCCGTTGCCTGTGGCAACAGTGTGGTGATCAAGCCGTCCGAGAAGGACCCGTCCGCCGTCAACGCGGTGGCCGCGCTGTGGAAGGAGGCCGGCCTGCCCGACGGTGTGATGAACGTCGTGCACGGTGACAAGGAGGCCGTCGACCGGCTGCTCGAGCACCCGGACATCAAGGCCGTCTCGTTTGTCGGCTCCACGCCGATCGCCCGGTATGTCTACGAAACGGGCACCAGGAACGGCAAGCGCGTGCAGGCCCTCGGCGGCGCCAAGAACCACATGGTCGTGCTGCCGGACGCCGACCTCGATCTCGCCGCTGACGCCGCGGTCAACGCCGGCTTCGGCTCAGCGGGGGAGCGCTGCATGGCGATCTCCGCGCTGATCGCGGTCGAGCCGGTCGCGGACGACCTGATCGGCAAGATCCGCGAGCGGATGGCGACGCTGAAGACCGGCGACGGCACCCGCGGCTGCGACATGGGCCCGCTCGTCACCGGACCACACCGCGACAAGGTCGTCGGGTACGTCGAAGCCGGGGTCGAGGCCGGCGCCGAGCTGGCCGTCGACGGCCGCGAAGGCCCCTTCGACGGTGGCGACGACGGCTTCTGGCTCGGCCCGACACTGTTCGACAAGGTCACTCCGGACATGTCGATCTACACCGACGAGATCTTCGGCCCGGTGCTCTCGGTGGTCCGCGTCCAGTCGTACGACGCCGCGCTGGAGCTGGTGAACTCGAACCCGTACGGCAACGGCACCGCGATCTTCACCAACGACGGCGGCGCCGCACGGCGCTACCAGACCGAGGTGGAGGTCGGCATGGTCGGCGTCAATGTGCCGATCCCGGTCCCGATGGCCTACTACTCGTTCGGCGGCTGGAAGAACTCGCTGTTCGGCGACACCCACGCGCACGGCACGGAGGGCGTCCACTTTTTCACTAAGGGCAAAGTCATCACCTCCCGCTGGCTAGACCCCTCCCACGGCGGCCTCAACCTAGGCTTCCCCACCCACGACTGACGTCGGCGAATGGCCAGACCGCCGGGGCCACACCCCCGGCGGTCCCTTCAATCCGGGCGGATGTCTGAGAGCGACATGCCGTGCTGGGCCTGCAGGCGCCCGGCTATGAGCGAGCGGTGGCACGCCTCTGGGTCGCGCTCGACGCAGAGGAGAGCCGTCACCGAGTCCGCCGGGAGTTCCGCCACGAGCGCGTCGAGATCGAACGGTTCGAGGATTTCCCGGGTATAGCGCTCGGCGTACGCGGGCGCGAGTTCGATGCGGTTGCGCTTGCCGACGCCCTGCTGGTCGTCCTCGCGGTACTGGAGGTGGCGCAGTTCGGTCGTCGGTGCCAGGCCCTTCACGTGCCGATAGCCGATCTTCGCCGCGCTCAGTGCGCTCTGAAGCCGCGCCGAGTTCGCCCAGGCATAGTCGGTACCCCGAACGCCGCGGCGCTGGCGGAGGTCGAGCAGCAGCCCGGCGCCCCCGTCAGTGAGCTTCTCGAGGAAGGTCTCGGCGGTGAACCCGTAAACGCCGATTGTCACCAACCTGATCACCGGAAACACCCACCTTCCTGCTACTCCTGCCGAGGCGGCCACTGCCACGGCCTCCTGATGAGCTTCTCAGCGAATCACGACACCCTGTGTCGTGTATGTCAGGAGAGCTGGTGGATCGCGGAGTCAACTGCGAAGAGCCAGTACTGCGGCAAGCGTGGTTGCGGCCGGTTCTTCGATGTGGCCGTGGAGTAGTTCGGTTCGGTGGACGAGGCGGGGTGTGTCGACGAGGACCGTTGACACACCCGGCAGCGGTGCGATCGAGGCTGGGAGTACTGCGAGGCCGTGGCCTGCGGCAACCAATTCGAGCAGGGTCAGCGTATCCGCGCCGTGGTAGGTGAGGGCGGCGCGGAGAGCGTCCGATTCGGTGGCGGCTCGTAGGTCGCTTAGAGGTGCTGCGAGGTCGGGGGCGTCGATCCAGCGCGCGTCGACCAGAGCATGCAGGCTGAGCCGTTTGCGCCCGGCCAGTGGATGGTCGGCCGGCAATGCCACGACGAGCGGCTCGTGGGCGACTGCCGTAGTACGGAGGGTGCCGAGGTCGAAGAGTCGGAGTGGGTCGCTGGGCGCGGCGACGCCGTCGATCAGGCCGAGGTGGAACTCGCCGGCGGCGACTCCCTGCGCGACGGCCTCTCGCCCGGTGATCGCGACGGTGATGTCGAGGCCTGGCTTGGTTCTGCGGAGTTCGGTCAATGCGGTCGCGGGCGAGGCAGCCAGGGGAGTCGCGCCGAGGATCAGGGTCCCGGCCGGCTCGCCGACGGTTCGCAGTACGTCGGCTCGGGCGGCGTCCAGGCGGAGCAGGATCGGGGCTGCGTGTTCGAGCAGGCGCTCGCCGGCGGGAGTCGGGGTCACTGGGCGGCGGTGGAGCAGCGCAGTACCGAGGTCGTGTTCCAGGGCGGCTATGTGCTGGGAGACGGCTGACTGGGTGTAGCCGAGTTCGGCGGCAGCAGCCGAGAACGAGCCGTGTTCGGCGACGGCAACGAAGGTCCGCAGCAGGTGAGGATCCACGTCGATCAGTATTGCTTATAGCGACTGCACAGATCATCGTTGGCGCTGATTGCCAGCCAAAGGCGACGATGAGGGCATGACCACTGCCTACACCGCCCGGATCGCGCTCGTCGCGGATCGCTCGCCGCAAGTCCGTTCACATGCGCGGGTGCCGCTGCTGCTCGACGCCCTGCGCGAGCGTGAGCAGCTCGACCTGGACGTCTACTGGGTGCCGACGGGCGAGGCCGAAGAACTCAAGGGTTTCGACGGTGTCTGGTTGCTGCCCGGCAGCCCGTACGCGAGCGAGTCGGGAGCGCTCGCCGCCGTCCAATGGGCTCGCGAGAGCGGCGTACCGTTCCTCGGTACCTGCGCCGGCTTCCACCACGCACTCCTGGAGTTCGCCCGCAACGTCTGTGGCGCAACAGACGCGCAGCACGGCGAAACCAACCCCGACGCCGACGACCTCCTCATCGTCCCGCTCGCCTGCTCACTGGTCGGCCACGAAGGCGCCATCCGGCTGACCCCTGGCACAGCGGCCGCAGCCATCGTCGGCTCCGAACGCTCCGTCGAGCGCTACCACTGCTCGTACGGGCTCGACACCAGCCGGCTCGACCTACTCCGCGACAACGGCCTGGTCTTCAGCGCCTTCGACGACTCCGGCGACCCGCGCATCGCTGAGCTCCCCACTCACCCGTTCTTCCTCGCCACCCTCTTCCAGCCCGAACTGGCCGGCGACGGGTCGCAGCCGCACCCGATCATCCGCGCCTTCGCTCAAGCAGCGGCCGGATTCATGACGCACTCCGCGGCGCGTACATGATCACAGCGACCCCGACCAGACAGATCGCGGCGCCGGCGAGGTCCCACCGGTCCGGGCGGAATCCGTCAAGGAGCATGCCCCAGGCAAGCGACCCGGCGACGAAGACGCCACCGTAGGCGGCCAGGATCCGGCCGAAATGCGGATCGGGCTGGAAGGTGGCGACAAACCCGTAGGCACCCAGCGCGAGGATGCCGCCGGCGATCCACCACAGGCCACGGTGTTCGCGCCACCCTTGCCAGACCAGCCAGGCGCCGCCGATCTCGGCGATGGCGGCCAGCACGAACAGCGCGATGGACCTAACGGTCGTCATGGATCAGAGCCGTGGCCGCTCGCGCGGCAAGGCCGTCCAGTACGTCGATCTGCGACTCGGGCACCGTCACGTCAAGCAGCAGTTCGCCATCGGCGGTCGCGGTGTAGTCGAAGCTGAAGAACGAGCAGCAGCTCGACTCCCGTGCGGTCAAGTCCCGCGCAGTAGCTTCGACCTCAGCGTCGAGTCGCAGCTGCAACGTAATGGGCGCCACGCGGTCGAGACCACGAAGGCCACCGGCGAAGAGGTCGTCGAACTCGGCGACACGCAACGGTTGCTCCGCAGTCGGCAGCGTGCACGCCTGCGGAGCCCACTCATGAGTGCTCATGTCTCCACAGTAGGCCTGGACCTAGGTACCGGATGCAAGTCCAGACGCCCACCGCGGCACCAGCTCGGCCACTTGCGGCGCCACGCTGCCGCCCTTCCACACAAGACGGATCGCCTCGGCCCGCAGACCCTGGGAGTCGATCTCGGCATAGGACCCGGCCACCTGACCCACCTGACGCCACGAGCCGGCCACTAGGACCTCTACGTCCGCAGCAGCAGCCGCACCAGTCCGCTGGAGCACTGTGACAGCAGCGAGCGCACGGGGCGCCGACAAGGTCGCCACGAGAGAGTCGCCCGCCGCAGGCACACCGCCCGCCAGATACGCCGTCTCGACGTTGCCATCTACAGCTGCCGCGTACGACGAACCGCTGGCTGGCGCCGGCGTACCGTTGATCGTCAGCTCAGTCCTCCCAGCACCAAGGGTCTGTACGGAGAACTCACGAACCACGACCCAGAAGTCGCCAGCCGCCAACGCCCGATACCGGACATAGCGAGCCTTCGTCCCAGCCGGCGCCGTGGCCCGTACCTCGGCCGTGGTCGCCCGCGTCAGCTCGGTCCACTGGGAACCGTCGACCGAGTACTCCAGGACGCCGGAGGGGATGTAGTCGTTAGGACTGCTCGCCTTGCCCATCAGTACGGCGATGTCACCGATCTCCGTGGTCTCCCCGAGGTCGACGCGCACCTCGGAACCCGGCTCCGGGCTGCCATTGCTCCAGAAGAAGGTGTTGGGGTCGCCGTCGACCATCCGCGCCGGAACGTAGTCCTGATAGGTGCCCAGCGAGGTAGACGCTCCGCGATGAGGGACCACGCCGAGCCAACCGTCGTGGACGCGTCCTATCTCGGCGATCAGCTGGTCGACCACGCGTTCGCCGATCCGCGGATAGGTCCCGCTGTGCGGCAGCCTGCCGTCACGGATCGCCTTGGCCTGCATGACCAGGTCGGTCATCTGCTGACGTGCGGTCCATGCTGCGGCACCGTCAGCTGCCAGCACCGAGAGTCCGCGCTGCATCGCCCGACCCCACAATTCCGTTGCCTTGAGCCACGATTCCGACTCGGCCGTGAAGGCCGGGTCGACCATACCGGCCCGGATCACGGCCGGCGCGGCGGCGACGGCGTTCACGGCCGGACGCAGTACGGCGATGGCGCGAGCCCGGTCGCCCGTGCGCCACGTCTGCCAGAAGGTGTCGATCGCGGCTTGCAGTTCCGGCGCGCTCTCCGGGTGCAGCGTGCCGTCGTAGGTGTTGAGGTCGGCGAACACCTTCAGGGCTTCGACCGTGCGCCGGTCACCGCCGGCGCGCTCGGCGAGGGCACGCAGCCACGAGGCCCGTTCGTCGTACGAGGCAGGGTTCCAGCCGAGCTCGGCGAAGGAGTACAGCGCGACCTTGCTGACCGCGGCTTGGTTCATCGGATTCGAGATGACCCCGGCGACATGCGACGCGAGGGCAGGCTCGCGGCCGCTGTAGTCGGCGAGCAGCAGCCGCCCGGCCGCGTAGTCGTTGACCGGATAGTTGTCCCAGATCAGGATGTCGTGTCCGAAGACCGCCTTCGCCTGCGCCGCCTGCGCGGCTGTGATCGTGCGCGGTACGACGCCGACTCCGGTCCAGTGCACAACCACGTCGGTGTCCATCAACTCGCGCAACGCCTTCTTGTACGGCGTTTCCGAGACGTTGTAGTACTCCGTCGGCACCATCTGCAAGGGCGCGAGCCCCGGCTTGGTCTCGACCCACTCACGTTGCACGCGGTTGAGCAGCTCGCTCTGCGCGCGACCGGCCGCCGCGCCGCCCGTCCCGTACTTCGCCCGGTCGGCGTCGCAATGCCAGACGTTGTAGTTGATGTCGTCGAGCGGCACGTTGAACGACCGCCCGCCGAGCGCATAGAGCGCCTCGAACTTCGCGACCAAGGCCTGGAAGTCGGACTCCGAGGTGTAGCAGATGTCGAGCCCGGGGGAGAGCGCGAAGGTGAAGTCCACCTTGTTCTGCCGGGCCCGGCTGACCAGCTCGCCTAGCTGCGCGAGCTTGTCGGCGGGGTAGGGCTCACGCCACTTCTCGCGGTGGTACGGGTCGTCCTTCGGCGCGTACTCGTAGGTGTTCATCCGGTGGGCGCCGAGATAGTCGACGTGATCCAGCCGGTCGGCGTGCGACCAGGGCGTGCCGTAGAAGCCTTCGATCGAGCCGCGATAGCGCATGGTCGGCCAGTCCCTGATCGCCACGCCAGGCATCCAGTCCGTTCCCTGCCGAGGCTGCATGAGCTGGGAGAGCGTCTGCGCGGCGTAGTACGTGCCGTCTGTGTCCACGCCATCCAGTACGACGTGGCTGCGGCCTCTACGGTCCTGCCCTGCAGCCAGTACGTACCCCTCGGCGGGCAGCCCGGTGCTACTGGTGACGCGCAGGGTTGCGAGAGTCGTGTTGGCCTGACCGAGCCAGATAGTGGTCGGTGTGCCGGGGTCGGCGCCGTCGGTGGCCTTCACCCTCGTCACACCGGCACGCTCGAGTACTTGCCGTACTACGCGCTCACTGTCCGCGTCGGAATCCTTGCCACGCACCAGCCCCACGACGGGCGGGATCGGGAACCCGTCACCGCGCCGAGTCAGCTCTTGGGGTTGCGGCGAGACGAGCCCGGCGTACGGCGTACTGGCTGTGGCGCTTGGTGCGGCAAGGGCGAGGGGTGCGGTCAGCGCGATCACGCCGACGGCGGACAGAAAGGGCAGCGGTCGACGACGCATCGAGTCTCCTCGTGGCTGGGCGGCTTCAGCCAGTTAGCCATTGCGCATAACTGCGCGTCAAGGCGTCGTCCACGGCAACTTACGGCACTAGATGGTCGTAGTCGGCCGCGGCTGGAGGCCGGCGTCGCGGTAGCAGGCGTCGATCAGTTCCATCGTCGCGTGGGCGTCGTCGGCGTCGGTGATCAGCGGAGCGCCGTCACGCAGGTGCGCGGCGAACGCCTCCAGCTGGTAGGTGTAGGAGGACTTGGTGCCCAGCCGCTCGACCCAGGTGTCCTCCTTGGTCTTCACCGTGACGCTGTCGTCCAGATGCGGCAGCACGAAGCTCGGCGCGAAGGCCTCGCCGCGGGTGCCGATGATCCGCAGACTGAAGTCGAGGTCCTCGCCGGCCATGCTCGTCCGTACTGCGCCCGTCGCGCCGTTGGGGAACACCAGGTCGGCGTTGAGCCATTCGTCGACACCAGGGAGACGCTTGCGCTCACCTGCGCGGGCATTGGCGAGCTTGGGTGCACCGCCACCCCACGGCGCCAGCATCCGCTGCGCGTGCAGTGCGTAACAGCCGACATCCATCACAGCACCACCAGCGAGCGCCAGTGACCAGCGCGGGTCCTCGTCGGCAGGCGGCGGCATCACCATCGTCGCCTCGACGTGCTGCAGTTCGCCGAGCTCGCCCTTGGCCAGCAGTTCGTGCAGTCGCCGCGTCACCGGGTGGAAGACGTAGTGGAAGCCCTCCATCAGTACGACGCCCTGTTCGCGCGCCGCGTCCCGCACCTGGGCCGCCTCGGTGGCATTGCTCGCCGACGGCTTCTCGGTCAGCACATGCTTGCCCGCGGCAATCGCCCGCAGGTTCCACGGCCCGTGCAACCCGTTGGCCAGCGGGTTGTAGATCGCCTCGACCTCGGGATCGTTGATCACGTCGTCGTAGCTGGCCATGACCCGCTCCACGCCGTGCTCAGCCGCGAAGGCTTCCGCCCGTTCGGTCTCCCGGGCCGCGACCGCGACCAGCCGGGCGCCGGTCAGCCGGGCCGGCTCGACGATCGCCCTACCCGCGATACGGGCGGCGCCGAGGATTCCGATGCGAAGCGGTTCCATACGTTCTCCCTTGCTCAGATGTCATCCGTACGGCGGCGGACCGCGTGCTCGTCGAGGGCCTGCTGCAGACGACCGTCGGGCCAGTCCTCGGCGAGGGCTTGGCGGACCAGGTCGGCCTGGGTCTGGGGAGCGAGTCCGCCGATCGGCTGATCTCGGTCCAGGTTGGTCGGGAAAGCGTATCCCTCGGCGCTCGCGGCGATGACGTTGTCCAAAGCGAAGGGGTTATCGTGCCGCAGAGTACGCAGTACGGGATAGAGGGTGACCGCCATCCGGACCCGGTCGACACTCTCCATCGCGCGCCCGAACGCCGACGAGATCTGCAGCAGGTTCGCCATCCGGAAGATGTCGGTGGAGTGATTGCTGCCGGCCGCATGGAACAGCGCGGGGTTGAAGAAGACAGCATCGCCCTTGCTCAGCGGTAACTGCACGTGATGGGCAACGAAGTGCTCGCCGAACTCGGGCTGCCGCCAGGCGAGGTATCCCAGCTCGTACTTGTGCGAATGCGGCAGGTAGAGCGTCGGCCCACTCTCCACCGGCATGTCACAGTGGGCGACCGCCCCTTGCAGCGTCAGTACGCTGGACAGCTTGTGCACATGGGCAGGGTAGGCAGCGGCGACCTCGTTCGACTGGAAGCCGAGGTGGTAGTCGCGGTGCACCGTTTGGCCTTCACCTCCCGGATTCACAACGTTCACCTGCGACGTGACCTGGTACGCCGGTCCGAGCCAGGCCTTCGCCGCCAGCGCGAGAAGATCGTTGGAGTAGTAGCGGGCGAACACCACGGGTGCTCTGATCGCCAGCTTCTCCAAGGCGTTCCAGACGCGATCGTTGGCGCCGGGCTTGGCGAAGTGATCACCCGCCGCCGTACCGGCCCGCTGCTGGTCGTCGATCATCGCGCGGAACTCGTGGGTCGTGGCGTCGACCACTTCCTTGCCGAAGGCCCCTTTCAGGACGATGATCCCCGGCCCGTCACTGAGCGCCCTGGCGAACTCCGCTTGCACCTCCAGCGGATCCTCCTTGCGGATCCGGGCCGCGTCGTACAGCGGTACCTCCTGCTCGACCACGTCCGCGAACGGGTAGTCGGCCGGGTCGGTTCGGTCCTGGAGAACCTTCAACAGGTCCGGCAGGTGAGCATCCTCGGGCTTCAGCCAGGTCATCGGTGGGCTCCTCTCGTCTTTCGCTTCAGCCTGGCGCCTGGCTGACGGGATTGGTACACCTAGAATCCGTCAAAAACCCGTCATTCGCGGAGGTGCTCCCGTGGGCCGTGCATTCCGCGTGCGCGACATCGCAGTACAGGCGGGCCTGAGCGAGACGACAGTCGACCGGGTTCTCAACGGCCGCCCCGGTGTCAGCATCCGCGCCCAGCGCCAGGTCGACCAGGCCGTCCGCGACCTGGAACGCCAACAGGACCAGGTCCGCCTCGGCGGTCGCACACTCGTGATCGACCTCGTCATGCAAGCCCCGTCGCGTTTCACCGGCGCCGTCCGCGCGGCGCTGGAGGGCGAACTGCCCGGCTTGCGTCCCGCAGTGATCCGCGCCCGCTTCTCTTTGGATGAGACCGCCTCGGCTCCGGCGATGGTCGAGGCCTTGGAGCGGGTACGCCGCCGCGGTTCCCAGGGCGTGATCCTCAAGGCACCCGACGAACCCGAGGTCGTCGAGGCCGTCGACCAACTGGTTGCCGCCGGCATCCCCGTGGTGACTCTGGTGACCGATCTCCCAACCAGCCGCCGGGTCGCCTACGTCGGCATCGACAATCGCGCGGCCGGCGCCACCGCGGCGTACTTCGTCTCCCAATGGCTGGGCGATGCGCCCGGCAACATCCTGGTGACGTTGAGCCGCGACACCTTCCGTGGCGAGGAAGAACGCGAAATGGGCTTCCGTGCCGCGCTCCGCCGCCTGGCCCCCGACCGCGCACTGGTGGAGCTCAACAACACCGACGGGCTCGACGCCACCATGCACGACCTGGCGCTAGAGGCACTCATCGCCGACCCCAGCATCAACGCCGTCTACTCCATCGGCGGCGGCAACAGCGCGATCGTCGACGCCTTCGCAGCTCTGGGTCGCCCCTACCGCTGCTTCATCGCCCATGACCTCGACCCCGACAACCACGCTCTACTCCGGTCCGGCGCCCTTACCCTGGTCCTCCACCACGACCTGCCCGCCGACCTCCGCCGCAGTTGCCACGCTCTACTCCAAGCTCACCACCTGCTCCCCAATGCACCCCACTCGTTGCCGTCCAACATCCACCCGATCAGCCCGTACAACCTGCCGAGCGCGGTGGGGCCGTCGTGGAGCGGAGTACGAGGGTTGGGGGGATGACGACGGCGGCTGTTGTGGCGTTGGGGTCGGTGAGGCGGGTCTGGGCTATCGCGATGGTCTGGTTGGCCAGGGCGGTGGTGTTCTGGGCGACGGTGGTGAGGCTGATGTGGGAGAGCGCCGCGATGGTGGAGTTGTCGTAGCCGACCACCGAGAGGTCCCGGGGGATCTCCAGGGATGACTGGCGGATCGTGTCGAGAAAGCCCGTGGCTGCGCGGTCGTTGAAGAGCGTGACCGCGGTGACGGGCGGTGAGTCGTTCAGGAAGGTCTTGGCCGCGTCGGATCCATCGGCCTCGGTGCGGCCGCCCGGCTGGATGAAAGGCGAGAGGCCGGCATGCCGCATGGCCGCGCGATAGCCGGTACGGCGTTCCGCGGAGCCCGGGAACTTGGCGCCGTCGATGTGCAGGATGGCCCGATGTCCCAACGACAGCAGGTGTTCCACAGCCAACCGCGAACCCCCCTTGTCATCCGTTCGTACGACATCGACGCCGGCAGCGCGGACCTTGCGGCCGATCACGATGACGGGCTGTGACTCTGCAAGCGCTGACAGAGCCGAAGGGGAAAGCTGCGGACCCAGCAGGATCAAAGCCTCGCAGCGATAGTCGAGTAGCGACTGAACCGCGCGGGACTCGCCTCGCGAAGGAGCAACAGCACTGAGGGCAAGGTCGTAACCGGCTGCTTCGGCCGCCGAGTACAGCACTTCCACCAGATCGCCATGAAATGGAGCCCGTACGTCGAACGTCACGCCGAGCAACCGTGTCCGGGTGCGACCGAGGAGCCGCGCCCGGTGATCGGGCCGGTAGCCGAGATCGTTGCCGGCAGCCAGGACCCGTGTCCGGGTGGCATCGCTCGCGCCGGGCGCATCGCGGTACACGATCGAGACGAGCGCGCGCGACACTCCGGCCAGCCGGGCCACGTCCTCCATCGTCGGGGGACGATCCATCCGGTTGCCTCCAACCAACCCACCTGATCATTCGCCCCTTTTTGACCCTCTGTGGACAAAGCCCGGCGTTGCGGCGTCGGTCGAGAGCATCAAAAAGGGGCGAATGATCAGCTGGGGTTACCTGGCAGAACTCTTGACGGGTCCATCAAACCAGTGTTCGCTTGCTCGTGACTAGAGCGCTCTAGTAGTAGTTGCTCGTCACAACGGGGTACATCACACGTCATGAGGGGATCGACCACATGCGTACCGATCATGGGCTGCAAGTCATCCGGATCGCGTTGATCGGTGCCGGCCGGATCGGCACCATGCACGCGGGCCACATCGCGCGCCGGGTCCCGGCCGCCGAGCTGGCCGCCGTGGTGGACCTGCGGCTCGACGTGGCCGAGAGCGTCGCGGCGAAGTACGACGCCAAGGCGACCGCCGAGCTCGACGATGTGCTCAAGGATCCCGAGATCGAGGCCGTCGCGATCACCTCGTTCGCGGACGTGCACAGCGAGCTGGTCGTCCGCGCGGCCGAGGCGGGCAAGGCGGTCTTCTGCGAGAAGCCGGCCTCCCTCGACCTGGTGGAGATGGACCGGGCGATCCTGGCGACGCGGAAGGCCGGCGTCCCCTTCCAGGTCGGCTTCAACCGCCGCTTCGCCGCTGACTTCGCGGCCGCGCACGCTGCGGTCGTCAGAGGCGAGATCGGTACGCCGCAGCAGCTGCGCTCGGTCACTCGCGATCCTGGTTGGCCGGGCGGTCTGAGCAATTCGGTCAACATCAAGCCCTGGACGATCTTCCGCGAGACGCTGATCCACGACTTCGACACCTTGCTCTGGCTCAACCCGGGTGCCGAGCCGATCGAGGTCTACACGCGAGCCGACGCGCTGGTCGCCCCGCAGTACAAGGACAGTGGGTTGATCGACACCGCGTCGGTCATGCTCAGCTTCGACAACGGCGCGATCGCGACCGCGGAGGCCAGCTTCTCGGCGCTGTACGGGTACGACGTACGCGGCGAGGTGTTCGGCTCGAAGGGCATGGTGACGGCGGGGCGGCATGCGAGCAGCCCGATGCTGCAGTACGGCGAGCAGGGGATCAGCCAGCAGACGCTCAGGAGCGACGAGGAGATGTTCGGCGACGCGTATGTCGCCGAGGTCTCGCAGTTCGCCGATGCGATCCGGACCGGCTCGACTCCGCCCGTCACCGGCGAGGACGCCCGCAGGGCACTTCGCGTCGCGCTGGCCGCGATGAAGTCCCACGAGGAGCACCGTCCGGTCCAGCTGACGGAGATCGGCTGAGTTAGCCCACAGCGATGACGAACTCGCCTTGTGCCGGTCCTCTGGCACCTTCAGAAACGAAGAGATCTGATCAAACCCACGCTCCGACTCGACGGTGCGCCCTGGACACCCCAAGATGTGCCCATGAGCACCGTCCAGGTCAGTGTTGATCGCACCAGTCGCACCCCGCTTCACGTACAGCTCGCGCAGCAGCTCGAAGCGGCGATCCAGGGCGGTGACCTCCCGGTCGGTTCCCGGCTCAGCAACGAGGTGGACCTCGCCGAGGCCTATGGCCTCAGCCGCCCGACGGTCCGGCAGGCCATCGCCCGGCTGGTCGACCAGGGTCTGCTGGTCCGCAAGCGCGGCGTCGGCACCCAGGTGGTCGGCAACTCGGGTCAGGTCCGCCGCAGCCTCGAACTCACCAGCCTGTACGACGACCTGGCCGCCGCGCACCGCAAGCCCCAGACGGAGGTACTGCGCTTCGGCATCGTCTCCGCGACCGCAGACGTCGCCGCTGCCCTCCAGTGCGAGCAGGGGGATCGCGTACTGCGCCTGGAGCGGCTCCGCCGCGCTGACGGCGAGCCGCTGGCCCTGATGCGCAACTGGCTTCCCCCGGAGATGCTCGACACCGACCCGAACACCCTGGCCGAGCGCGGCCTCTACGAACTGCTCCGGGCAGAGGGGGTCCGGCTGAAGGTGGCGCACCAGACCATCTCGGCCCAGCCGGCCACAGCAGAGCAAGCCCGGCTCCTGTTGGAGGAGCCGGGCTCACCGCTACTGGCGACTACGCGGATCACGTACGACGACCACGGGCGCGCAGTGGAGTACGGGTCACATCTGTTCCGTGCTTCTCGCTACGCCTTCGAGCACACTCTCGTCCACCGCTGATCCACCCCTCAGAGGACCAGCGGGGAGCTTTACTTCGTGCCGGTCCCGGGGAACTTCCAGGACTTGTTCCCAGCCATCACCAGCAGTTGCTGCGGGGTGAAGGGGGGAGTCACCCGGGTGTGCTTGGAGCCCTTCTCCGCCGTGGCGTTGTAGCTCGTTATGGCGATCGTCCGGCCGTCCGGGTAGTGGATCTCGGCCTTGTTGGCGACGACTCCGTCCTTGGCCTGACGTGCGTCGGCGTACTCCGGCACGTTCTTGCCCCAGCCGGTCACGGATCCGTCCGGCCGGACCTTGCAATTCGAGATGCCTTCGGGTCCGCACTTGGTGACCGGGTGCTCGTACGTCACGAACACGATGATCCGCGACAGGCCTTTACCGTCGTTGATGACGTACGCCGCGCCGTTGTGGCCGTTGGTCCCGCCGCCGTTGGTCTCCGGCCGGGTGAGCTTCAGGCCGGTCGGCAACACGTTCTTGAGCGTCTGCAGCGTCAGCTGCACTGGGACGCCTGGCTTGCCTGCGCCAGGATCCTTCGGCTCCGGCTTGTCCGGCCCGCCGGTCGGCAGCGGCTGCTTCGGCGGGAAGCGCCAGAGCGTGCTGTCCACGATCTTGGTCAGCTCGGCCACCGACAGTGCAGGCTTCGGCCTGGTCTTCTCGGTCTGCTTCTCCTCCGTCGCGTTGAAGCTCATCAGACTGATCGCTTCACCGCCCCGGCGATGGACGGCGACCGAATTACGGAGCACCCCGCCAGGGTTGTTGTCCGGCTCGTAGGTGGGCTCTTCCTTGGAGACGGTGATGCGAGAGCCGTCAGGGCGGGGCAGGCAGGTGCCCGGCTGAGGCTCGTAGCAGCTTCCCTCGATACCAGGCGCATTCACCGACAGCGAGAGCTTGGACAGTCCCTTGCCGTCACTCACGAGCAAGGACACCCCGTTGCCAAAGGTATCTCCGTGGGTCTCGGTCTTGGTGACCTTCAGGTGCGGCGGCAGGAGCTTGAGCAGCGTCGCCAGGGTCTCCTTCTGGGTGACCGGTTTCGCCGCGACGCCGTTGGCTTTCGGGGTCGCTGGCGCGGTCGTAGTACCGGCGGTTGGCGGCTGGGCGTCCTTGCCGAAGAGTTGGCTGCCGCTGACGATGATGCCGGCCGTGGCCAGTACTGCGGTAGCGCCGCTGAAGCTGATCAGGGCGGTCCGGCGGCGGCGCAGGGTGACGCCGCGACGCATGCCGCGTTCGACCAGGTCAGTGGACTCGGGTTCGAGGTTCTCGGTGGCCCGGCGCATCAGCTCGGGCAGGGTGTCGTCGAGGTTCTTCATCAGGTTCCTTGTCCTCAGAGAGCGATCAGGTGGTCGGCGTCCGAGCCCAGGACGGCGCGCAGCCGTTCCAGTGCTCGTGACGTTCTGGTCCTGATCGCACCGGCGTTCTTGCCGAGATCCAGCGCGACCTGTTCGACGCTGCGATCTTCGAAGAACCGCAGCACCAGCACCGCACGGTCGAGAGGAGCCAGTTCGGCCAGCGCGTTCTGCAGCGAGATCCGCAACGCCGGATCACCCGGCCGCTCGGCCCGCTCCGGCAGCGACGAGGTCGGCTGCTCGCTCCAGCTGCGCCGCCGCCGCTGCGAGATGAACGTCCTGGCCAGCACGGTCTGCGCATAGGCCGGCGGGTTGTCGATCCGCTGCAGACCCCGCCAGGCCCGGAACATCTTCGCCAGCGTCTCCTGCACCAGATCCTCGGCATGATGCCGATCCCCGGTCAGCAACCAAGCCGTCCGATACAACTGTGGAGTCCGCGCCCTGGCGAACTCCTCGAAGTCGTCCGTCGTAGATCTCATCCCGGCCTCTCCGTCGTGGTCTCACCTCTACGACGCCCCACCCCACCCCCCGCGTTACACCCCAAGTCTCCCCACCCAGAGGTCCGCCCCCACCCCAGCCACACCCGCACCCCGCCATCCCCACCGGCCCGCCCGTCGACTCTGCCCGCTTGCCCGTCGGCCCCCTCGCCCCATCGGGTACCGCGAACCGTGGGGTTAACCGCTCCTCGCGGGGTTCGCCCCCTGCTAGACCAAGGGGTGAACCCTCTGTCGAGGGGCTGAGCCCGCAGAATGCGCTCGGGGGGCGCGTGCCGGGGAGTTCGGCGTACCGTCCGCAACCGGCTCGACCTGAACCCGTCGCCTGCCGCACCCCGCCCTCGCCGCCGCTGTTGCCCCTGCCGCGCGCCCCGTCCGGTACTGCGAACTGTGGGGTTCGCGGGGCGGATCTGCCTCGGCAAGAGGTGATCGACCTTGGGTACGGGGTGGGCGTCGTTGGGCAGGTTGAGTGCCTGGCCGGCGCACAAGGTGGCTGGGGTGGTCAAAAAGGGGGGCGGATGATCAGGTGGTGTCGGCCGGGCGAGGGTTGTGTCCCGATGGACAGGACATAGTCGGGTGGGTGGCGTTGTCTCACGCGTGGGCAGTGCGGGCGAGACGGCGTACACGGGGTGCACTACCTGTCGGTCGGGACACGACACCTCCTGTACCAGGCTGCCGGACGTCACGCTGGAGGGTCGGCGGCGACGAGGCCCGCTGGGGGCGCAGTGCCGAATGGTCCGGACGCCCACGCATACCCCTGTCCGGCCAGCAAACGTTTCCCCCGGCGTGTCGGGGCATCAGCGCCGGTCAGTGCGTGCGCAGCCGTCCGCGCCCTCGCCACGGCGGCCGCACGGTCGAGCACCCGACCAGCTGATTCCAGGCCCTGCCTGCGAGTCTGTCCCGGCGAAGCGCCTCCCGAACCCCTCAACTAACTGACTTTGGGGTTAGCGGCTCCTCGCGGGGTTCGTCCATAAGACCAAGGGCCGAATCCTCTGTCGAGGGGCTGAGCCCGCAGAAATGCGTTCCGGCGGGAGGCGGCGCGGAGAAGGGAACTGCAACAACGTGCAATTTGGTGGATCCGGTGGTGAGCGGGTGGATACGGTCGGTGAACCCCCGGCGTGTGAGGGTTATCCACAGGCTGCGGGGATCGGGTTGGCGCCGGTGGGCCCCGGGTTGAAAGGATGTCGCTCAGGGTGACCGCACGGGTCGCCGGACGAGACGCTCACGGGGAGACGATGACAGCCGACAGACTTGCCCCGCGCCGGTCCGGCTGGAACGGCGCGGTCGAGCTGATCGACGCCCAGGTCCGTGACGTGGTCCGCCGCGAGGGCATCGACCCGCTGCGTAACCCCGGCGCCGTGAACGCGATCGTCGCCACCGTCGTCAAGGAGTACGACGAACGCAGCCTGACGGGAATCGTGCCCCCGATCGGCGACCTGGAGGCGGTCAGCCGTGAGGTGCACGACCGGGTGGCCGGCTTCGGCCCACTCCAGCGGTATCTCGACGACCCGGCGGTCGAGGAGATCTGGATCAACGAGCCGAGCCGCGTCTTCATCGCCCGCGAGGGCCGCCACGAGCTGACCACGACCGTGCTGACCGAGGAGGAAGTCAGCGACCTCGTCGAGCGGATGCTGAAGACGACCGGCCGCCGGATCGACGTCTCCCAGCCGTTCACCGACGCCCGGCTGCCCGACGGCAGCCGCGTGCACATCGTGCTCGGCGGAATCACCCAGCGCTATGCGGCGATCAACATCCGCAAGTTCACCGTCCGCGCCACCCGGCTGGCCGACCTGGTCGCGCTCGGCTCGCTGACCCAGCACGCCGCCGCCGTCCTCGACGCGTCGGTCGCCTGCGGTCTCAACATCCTCGTCTCCGGCGGCACCCAGGCCGGCAAGACCACGATGCTCAACGCGTTGTCCGGCTCGATCCCCGGCAGCGAACGCGTGATCAGCTGCGAAGAGGTCTTCGAGATCAAGCTGCCGATCCCGGACTGGGTTTCGATGCAGACCCGGCAGGCCGGTCTCGAAGGCACCGGCGAGGTGCGCCTGCGCGACCTGGTCAAGGAGTCCTTGCGGATGCGGCCGAGCCGGATCATCGTCGGTGAGGTCCGCGGCGAGGAGTGCCTCGACCTGCTCCTGGCTTTGAACAGTGGACTTCCCGGCATGTGCACGATCCATGCCAACTCCGCGCGCGAGGCACTGACCAAGATGTGCACGCTACCGCTGCTGGCAGGGGAGAACATCGGCTCCCGGTTCGTGCTCCCGACCGTCGCCGGCTGTGTGGATCTCGTCGTCCACCTCGGGATCAGCCACGACGGCCAACGCCGGGTGCGCGAGATCGTCGCGGTCAGCGGCCGGATCGAGGAGCAGGCGATCGAGACCGAAAACCTGTTCTCCACCCTCGACGGACAGTTGCGCCGCGCCGAAGGCCAGTTGCCGCATCCCGAGCGGTTCCAGCAAGCCGGCTACTCGCCGTCCGGGCTGCTCACCGAGTTGCCGCGGGGCGTGGGCTGATGGGACTCCTGCTCGGCCTGGTCTTCGGGATCGGCCTGCTGCTGATCATCTGGTCCTTTGTCTCACCGCGCGACACCAGGCCCAGTGCCGACGGACGCTTGACCACGCGCAGCCGCGACCTACTCGCCGCCGCCGGGGTCGAAGGCGTGACACCGGCCGCGTTCATCGGTGCTTGTGCGATCACGGGGTTCGTGGCCTTCGTCCTGATGTTCCTCGTCTCGGCCACCTTGCCGATCGGCGTGGTCTTCGGCGTGATGGCCGGCGGCCTGCCGGTGGCCCTGCTGAAGAGTCGCGCGCGGAAACGGCTGGCCGAGTTCCGCGAGCTGTGGCCGGATGTGGTCGACAACGTGGCGTCCGCAGTACGGGCCGGTCTGTCGTTGTCGGAGGCGCTGGCCCAGGTGGGCGAGCGCGGGCCGTTGCCGTTGCGGGAGCCGTTTCGCCGGTTCGGTTCGGACTATGCGTCGACCGGGCGCTTCGCGGATTCGCTGGACCGGTTGAAGGCCCGGCTCGCGGATCCGGTCGGCGATCGGGTGATCGAGGCGCTGCGGATCGCGCGCGAGGTCGGCGGCGGCGATCTCGGCCGGTTGCTGCGGTCGCTGTCGAGCTTCCTGCGCGATGACGCACGCACCAGGTCCGAGCTGGAGTCACGGCAGGCCTGGTCGGTCAACGGTGCTCGCGTCGCCGTGGCCGCGCCGTGGCTGGTGCTGGCGATGCTTTCCTTCCAGGGCGACGTGATCCAGCGCTACAACTCGCCTGTGGGCGCCTTGATCATCGGCATCGGGGCGGTCGTCTGTGTCGTCGCCTACCGCCTGATGCTGCGCATCGGCCGACTGCCTGAGCCTGAGCGGGTGCTGCGATGAGTCCGATGATGCTGGGTGCCTTCCTCGGCGCACTGCTCGGCGGCGGTCTGCTGCTGGTACTGCGACGCCTGCCGTTCCTGCGCAAACCGTCCGTCGACGACCGGATCGGACCGTATCTGCGCGACCTCGGCGGTTCGGACGTCTTCCTCGGCGTGGTGAACTCGGGCTCGCCGTTCTACGCGATCCTGCGGCTGTTCGGTCCGTCATTGCGCGCCGGCGCGGTGCGGCTCGAGCGGATCCTGGGCGGCGCTGTGACGATCCGCCGACGGCTGGCGCGCGCCGGAATCGACCGTACCGTTGAGGAATTCCGGATCGAGCAGGTCCTGTGGGGCGCGGCCGGCTTCGGTCTGGGTCTGCTGACCGCCCTGATCGCTTTGTCCTTTGGCGTTGGCAACCCGATCGGTCTGCTCGTCCTCTGCTGCTTCCTCGCAGTCATCGGCGTACTGTCCCGCGACACCTACCTGACCAGCCAGGTGCGCCGCCGCGAACGCCGCCTGCTGGCCGAGTTGCCGACAGTCGCCGAACTGCTGGCCCTGTCGGTCGCGGCCGGCGAAGGGCCCGCGGCAGCGCTCGATCGAGTCGCCAGATCTTGCCGCGGCGAACTGGCCGACGAGCTGCAACGAGTCCTCGCCGAGACGCGAGCGGGTGATCCGTTGGTGCGAGCGCTCGACGCACTGGCCGACCGCAGCGGCCTGGTTGCCTTGTCGCGCTTCGCCGACGGCCTCGCCGTCGCGCTGGAACGCGGCACCCCACTGGCCGACGTGCTGCGTGCTCAGGCCGGCGACATCCGTGAAGCGAGCCGTCGCGAGCTGATCGAGTCGGGTGCGCGCCGCGAGGTCGCCATGATGATTCCGGTGGTGTTTCTCGTGCTCCCGGTGACCATTGCCTTCGCCTTCTATCCAGGCGCTGTCGGGATCCGGCTGATCGCCGGGTGAATTGAGGAGATGCCATGTCCCTGCTGATGACCAGACTGTTCGTAGCGCTGGTAACAAAGCCCAGACCCGCTAGCAAGGAACGCGGCGACGTCCCCGGCTGGGTCCTTATCACCGTCATGACCGCCGGCCTGGTAGTCGCAATCTGGGCCGTCGCCGGCCCCAAACTCGCAGACATGCTCGGGAAAGCCCTGGACTCCGTCTCCAACAAGTGACTCCACCCCACCCCCACCACCCACCAGGGCCGGCCGGCGCTGCACCGGCTGCCCCCGAACCGGCGGTGGCACGACCCCACGGCCCGTCCCACGCGCGGCCGGTCAGCGAGCCGATCCAGCGGCGATGGGCCGGTGCTGGGTGTCCAGCAGTTGACCGGCAGCGGCCCGGCGCTCGGCGATCGTCAGTCCTCCCGCAGCGTGTGCTCGGGGAGCATGGGGCTGCGGTGGTGGATTTTGTGCTGGTCTCGATGTTGGTCGTGCCGTTGTTCCTGGGGATTCTGCAGGTGGGCTTGTTCTTGTATGTGCGGAACAACATCACCGCAGCCGCCTCCGAGGGCGCGCACTATGCGGCGGTACTGAATCGCGAGCCGGCGGACGGCGAGGCGCGGACGCGCGAACTGGTAGACGGCGTCGTACGCAGCGAATTGATCGACTCGGTCGAGGCGCAAACGACCGACGTGAGCGGCCAACCCGGCGTACTGATCGTGGTCAAAGCACACATGCCGCCGCTCGGACTGTGGGGCCCTGGCATCGCGTTCACCGTCGAAGGGCACGCGATCAAGGAGACCGGCGAATGATGCGGCGGTCGCACCGCCGGGACGAGGAGGGCAACGCGGTGGTCGAGTTCTCCTGGCTCGCGTTGTTGCTGTTGGTGCCGCTCGTGTACGTGATGCTCGGCGTATTCGACGTACAGCGAACTTCGTACGGCGCGACTGCCGCCACCCGCGCGGCCGGGCGAGCTTTCATCATCGTGCCGGCCGGACGGTCGGAGGAGGATGCGCGGGCGCGTGCGTTCGAGGCAGCGCGTCTGGCGATGAAAGACCAGGGCGTGAACCTGACCGCCGAGCAACTCAAGATCACCTGCACCCCAGCCTGCCTCGAGCCAGGCTCCACCGTCACCGTGGAACTGAACACCGAAGTACCGCTGCCCCTGATCCCCGACGCCCTCGGCGGCGAACGCCCAGCCATCCACATCACCGCCTCCCACACCGAGCCCTACGGCAACTACCGCGAGTCAAAGGGCGACAAATGACCCGCCTCACCAACAACTCACAAGCCTCGACCACCCCACCCCCCGCACCCCGCCCCACCCAGTACGCCGCACACCATCTCGCCCAGCAATCCACAGACCCTCACGCCCACTCCGCCGCAGACCATCTGGCCCAGCGATCCGCAGGCGCTCTCACCCACCCCGCCCAGCGATCCGCAGACCCTCACGCTCACCCCGCCGCAGACCATCTGGCCCAGCGATCCGCAGACCCTCACGCTCACCCCGCCGCAGACCATCT